>JBBRYS010000003.1:0-553797 GCA_038237475.1 Pyrinomonadales bacterium
CCCGCCCGCCCCCCCCCCGCGCCCTCCCCCCCCCCCCCCCCCCCCCCCCCCCCCCCCCTCCTTGGTGTTGTTGGTGTGGGCGGCGCGGCCCCCCGCCCCCCCCCCCCCCCCCCCCCCCCCCCCCCCACTCCCGGGTCAGGGAACGGTGCGATCAGTGCCGCGAAGCAGATCATCGAAGCGCGGATCGGAGCGCAACTTTTCCAGGTGTGGATCGACACGCACAAAGGTGAAGCCGACTGCATGTTCGCGTTCGGCCTGTGCCAGCCAGCGAAAAGCACTGTCACAATCGTCGAGTAAGCAATAAATGATGGCGATCTCGTAAGCTGTTACCCAATGTTCGTGACGGTTTTGGATAATGGATTCCAGGATCTCACGTGCCTCGTCGAAACGCCCGATAGCGGCAAGCACATGGGCGCGTTTCGCTCGCGTCGTGGGTGTGTCACCGGCAAAGCTTCTCTCCTGTTCGAAAGCCGCGAGGGCTTCACTGTGCATTCCTTTCTTTTCATAGGCCCAGCGCAGGACGGTGTGCGCGGCGACTCCACCAGGATCGAGAGCGAGCGCTCTTTGGCACTGTTGAATAGCGTCGTCGAACCTGCCTGCGAGAAACAGAACATTGGCTACAGCTGTCGCCAGCACCGGTGACTGAGGTGCAATCTCTCGTGCGCGCTCGATCTCTGCAGCCGCTTCGGCATGCCGGCCCATGGCTGACAGGCTAAAGGCGTACCAGCGATGTGCCACCTGGATACTTGGCTTTAGTTGAATGGCCTTGCGCAGTTCGCACTCTGCCCGGTCCCAATCGCGGTCGTAATTAAGGTGCACAAAGCCCAGAGAAGCGTGGGCTTCGGCTAAATCCGGATCAGCCTCTACGGCACGCAAGGCGGATTGTTTGGCGCGTTTCCATGCCGCCGGCGACGGGGGCTCAACATACCAGTTCAATAGGGCATAGCAATCGGCCAGTTCAGAGTGGGCCTGGGCAAAGCTTGGATCGAGTTCGACGGCCCGCTCCAGCCGCTCGATTGCCTGTCGCATTCCCTCCGCAGATCGCCGCGAGGCGTAATAGCGACCAGCGGTATACAACTGGCGCGCTTCCTCGTTAACGTTCGGATCGGTTTCCGGAGAAAAGTCCTGGGGCGCGTTCTCGGGAGTGCCCAATGCAGCCGCTGACTTCCCCGGTGGTCCGGCAGCCGCGCTAACACCAACCGCAGCCTTGTGGCCCGCCGGGTTTCTGGTCTTGACCAGCAGTTCTTCAAACTCCGGACCTCCACGCAACGGATCAAGTTGCGGCTCGACTCCAAGCCAGACGAGCCAGCCGTCATTAATCGTATAGCCCTCGCGCAGGACGGTAATGGCAGTCTGACGCTCTCCCAGGAGCAGGTGAATGAGCGCGCGGTGATAAGGCGACACATAGGAGCGGGCCGACATTTCCTGCAATCGGTCCAGCGCTGCGTGCGCGTCTGCGTGACGTCCCGCCGCCGCGTAGGCTGCACCTAGCCCCGCGACAAAAATTTGCCCGCCGCTCGACACGTCCAGGGCTTTCTCTGCCACTTTTACCGCTTCGTCGGGATGACCTGCGTGTCTTAAGGTCCAGGAAAACGTTACCAGTCCGTAAGCAAAGTCAGGCACCGCTTCCAACATGTTGCGATAGGTGGTGATTGATTCTTCAAAGCGCCGCGCGTGGTAATAAGCCCATCCCAGGGCCTGCATTATATTTGGTGAAAGGGGATCCAACTCGCGGGCCCGCAGCAACTCTCTGAGCGCGTCATCAAAGCGCCCAGCCATCATCAGGTGAAACCCATACCAATGATGTCCGGTCGCATAATTAGGATTGATTTCAATCGCACGCCGGTGCAGTCCTTCTGCGACGGCCCAATCGAAATCATGAGTGACGGTTGCAAAGCCGAGCGCGCTGTAAGCTTCGGCTGAGTCGGGATCAAGTTCCACTGCGCGCGTGGCGGCCTGCTTAGCCGCGGCGGAACACTCCCCGAAGGGCTTAATGCCGAAGACTCCGAGCCAGTTGTAATAATCAGCTATGCCTGTATAGACGAGCGCATAGTCGGGATCGAGTGAAATGGCGTGGTTGTAGCAATCCAATGCCCTGGCAAAACCGGACTCGGTATAAGTGTTCCAGTAGTAGCGGCCGCGCAAATAAGCTTCAAAAGCTTCAGCATTGTCAGTGCCTCTTTTGGAAAGCTGGTGTTGTTCGTCGCGTGTCAGCCGCGGCAGCAGGGCAGCCGCGACCCGTTCCGAAATTGAGTCCTCGATCTGCAATACGTCAGTCGAGTCCTCGTCAAATTGTTCCATCCACCAGGTGGCTGCTTCGTGAACGCTCAAAAGTTGTGTAGTGACTCGGAGACGGCTGCCGGCACGGCGCACGCTACCTTCAATAATGAAGTCCACACCCAGATCTTTGCCGGCGATGAAAGGATCGACGGCCGCTCCGCAACAGCGCAGCACACTGCTGGTTGGTCGTACGATCAACCGCTGCACATTACTGAGGCGCGTGATCAGTGCATCGGCCAGTCCTATTCCGAGATATTCATCGCCTGTATTTTCGGTGAGCGAACTCTGCACGCGGAAAGGGAGAACGGCAATCGACTTCTGCCCGGCGAGCCCTTGCGCGGGCAGAGTAGGCAACGCGGCGAGCCGATGATTCAGTTTGCGAAGAAGATCATTGAAGCGCGGATGCCCATGCAGCGGGTCGAGTTCGGGATCCACTCCCACCCACAGAATCTTGGCGTCCCCGCTTGCTTCTGCCTGCTCCAGCAGTTCAAGAGTGTGATCGACATTTCCCAGAGCACAATTCACCAGGGCTCGATGATAGGGTGAGATGTGGCGGCGTCTGGAGATGGCTTCCATCTCAGCCAAAACTTCTTCAGCTGCCTTTCTATTCCCTGACTGAGCGTAAGCCGAGCCCAGGCGCGCGAGGGTGTGACTGGCTTTGCCCATCAACTCGACGCAGCGCTGGGCCGCGGCAACCGCTTCTTCGTATCGCCCCAGCCGGCCCAGCAGAAAACTAGCGCCGTAAAGCATCAGCAGGTTGTGAGGCTCGCTTTCGATGGTTTTGCGACAAAGCGCATAGGCTTCCTCGTAGCGCCGCGCATGGTAGGAACACCAAAGCACGGTGAACCGGGAAATTACAGCCAAAGGATCCAGATCGCGCGCCAACTGGGCAGCGCGCAGGCTTTCAGTAAAGCGGCCCTCCATAGCCATTTGCAGGGCGTAATAGATCCGCGCAGTGGAATAATTCGGGTTGAGCTCAATCGCGTACAACTGTTGCCGTTCAGCGTTGGCCCAATCCAAGTCTCGACAGAGGAGGGCCTGGCCCAGCGCTGCATGGGCCTCAGCCAGCGACGGATCGATAGCGACCGCGGTCGCGGCTGCTTCATAAGCTGCAGCAGCACACTCTGCAAAGGGCAGAACGCTAAAGCTGCCGAGCCAGTTGTGATAGGAAGCGATGCCCGCGTAAGCTACCGCGTAATTGGGATCGAGCGCGATGGCCTGGTTGTAGCAGACAATTGCCCGGGCAAAACCATCTTCGGTAAAGGTGTTCCAATAAAATCGGCCACGCAGGTAGGCCTCGTGGGCTTGTGGATTATTCGTGCCGCGCTTGGCGAGTTTGCGGCGTTCGTCGCCGCTTAACTGAGGTACCAGGGCTTCAGCCACGTGAGAGGAAATGGCGTCCTCCAGACTCAGGACGTCTGTAAATTGTTCATCGAACTGTCCGGCCCAAACCGCCACCCCGTTCGCCACGTTGAGTAGTTGCACGGTCACTCGAATGCGGTCACCCACTCTCCGCACTCGTCCGTCCAGCACAAATGCCGTCCCCAGGGCACGGCCGGACTCCAGCGGATCCGAGTCATCGCCATAGCGCAGGACACTGCTGGTGGGCCGCACTTCAAAGCGGCTAATCGCACTCAATCGCGTGATTAAAGCATCGGCCAGGCCGGTACCCAGATAGTCAGGCCCGGAGTCCGTGCCAACATGCATGTCGATCAATTTTAACGGCAGCACTGCAAGCGAGTTTTCAGTACCGGCTGAGCGGCCACGAATCTGCCAGGCGTGATAAGAATCCGTCGACGCTTCTGAGACCGGGTGTCCTTCCAAATAGCGCGACAGATCATCGCGCAACTGCTCGGCGGACTGGTAGCGCCACTCCGGTTCCTTGCGCAGCGCCCTCATCACAATGTTGTCAAGATCGCCGGCGAATTCGCGACGCAGGGATTCAAGAGTCGCCCTACGGGTCGTGTAAAGATGCCTGAGAGTGGTGGCCTCGTCGCCTGCATAAGAGTTGGGCAGTAGATCGTCGGGACGGGTAATGATGATACCGAGTGGCGCCGGCGGCTCTTCACAGATGACGCGGGCTATCTCGTGCGGGGCACGATTCCGCAGGCGGTAGGGCCGGTGCCCGGTCAGCAATTCATAGAGCAGAACGCCGAGCGAATAAACGTCCGTGCTCGGAGTCGTAGGATCACCCTGCACCTGCTCCGGGGAAGCGTACTCCGGCGTCATCAAGCGCATGGCCGTAGCAGTTGGATCGTGAGTGATGTCGCCGGCCAGTTCGGGATTCAGCAGCTTGGCGATGCCAAAATCCAGCAGCTTGGGTACGCCTTCCGCGGTCACCAGCACATTCGATGGTTTGATGTCCCGGTGCACCACCTGCTTCTGATGCGCGTAATGCACCGCATCACAGATGGCCCGAAACAGTTTCACGCGTTCGGCGATGCTCAACTCGTGCGTATCGCAGTAACGATACAGTGGCAGTCCTTCGATATACTCCATGACGAAGTAGGGCAGCCCGTCATCGGTCGTGCCGCCGTCCAGCAGCAAAGCGATGTGTGGGTGGTCCAACGCCGCCAGGATCTGCCGCTCCTTGCGAAAGCGGCGCAGAATGAAATCGGTGTCCATGCCGCGCTTGACCAGTTTGATGGCCACTCGTTTATTGAATTCATGGTCCACGCGCAGGGCTTCATAGACAGCACCCATGCCGCCACGTCCGATTTCCCTTTCGATGCGGTAGGCGCCCAGCCGGCGTCCGATCATAGGATCGACGTCTTCGTTGGCAAACGCTGTGAGCGCCGGCATCCCGGTCTGATCATAGAGGGGTTCGTCGAGCAGGTCGCCCGCGCTTTCGTGCTGCGCCAACAGCAGCCGGACTTCCTGTTTCAACGCCGGGTCAGCGCAAGCACTGGAGACATAGCGATCGCGCTCGGCAGGGCCCAGATCCAGCGCCATCTGGAAAATCTCTTCAACTTTTAACCAACGTTCAGGGGTCATTGATCTGTTGACGGAGAGAATCGTTAATTTTGGACTTTGGTTTAGTGCCTGATATTCAGGCGGCGCTCATTCAAGCCTCGCCATACCTGAGAGACCTCACCGCTGCATTTGTCCGTACAAAAATGCTTTGGCAAAGCGCCAGTGTCGTTTGATTGTCGTTGGTGTCACACCCAGCACGTCGGCTGTTTCTTCCAGTGAAAGACCGCCGAAGTAGCGAAGTTCAACCATGCGCGCTTTCTGTTCGTCAAAAGCGGCCAGAGCTTTAAGCGCGTCATCCAGCGCAATCAATTCCCCGCTTCGTTCAACGGCGCGGTCAATATTTTCATCAAGGGAGATTTTCTGAAAATCCTGGCCGCGTTTTTCAGCGTTGTGTTTACGGGCGTGATCCACCAGTAAGCGGCGCATGATCTGAGCCGCTACTCCAAAAAAGTGCGCCCGATTCTGCCAGTTAACCCGCGTCTGATCGACGAGTCTGAGATAGGCTTCGTGCACCAAAGCCGTTGGCTGCAGAGTGTGATCAGGACGTTCCCGGCGCAGGTAGTTGGCTGCCAGCTTTCGCAATTCATCGTAAATTACGGGCAGCAAAATATCAACAGCATTTCTATCACCATTTGAGAGATCTATCAGCAGTTTTGTAACGTTGTCTGGGGAATGCTGAGTCAAATCGGATTCACTCTCCGTTGTTTGCTGCGGGCGCCTGCCAGTATAAGGCAGACCACGTTTATCAAGATACCTCGTCTTTCCATGACTGCAGGTTGTTGGAGGATGGGGTGGCCCTATTCAAGATATTTTTGCGCGTTAGTGTATGGAAGCGAGATTTCGAAGTGAGGTAAATGGCATGCAAGCCAATGAACTAACCATCAAGAGTTATCCTGGAACCGAGAATGACACCACGACGCTGCTGGCTGAGAAACTATCGAGTATTGTAAAAGGCTGGCTCAACCGCCTGTTTGGTTGCTGGCATTTGGAAATGAGCCGGCCGTTTTCAAGTGAGGGCAAGGCCTACCGCGTTTGTCTGAACTGTGGCGCGCACCGCAGCTTCAATTTGAAGCGTTGGGAGATGCAGGGCGACTTTTACTACAGTTTGCCGACCAGCAAGCACTTTCGCGCCCTGCACGGCCTGGCTGCAGTGCGCCGTGTGAATGCGTAACAACCCTCACCCAGCCCTGACAAATCGATCCTGAAGCGGGCAAAGCTAGTCACCACGGCTGCATCAAAGCGTCCGCAAGCAAACTTCAGCTGCTGCTTTCCCGCGCGGAGTATGATTTATCCACTCCGCGTGGATTTGTTGATGCTGAGCAGGCTACGCTACTACCGTGAAGGTTTTCAGGTTATGCGATACGTCAAATCAAGTACTCTCGTTTTATCTGTGCTCATGGTAATCCCCGGCAGCGTTTTCGCGCAGTCAGGGCGCACGAGACCCGCGCAAACCACGCCAGGCGCCGCTTCCACTAAAAGCCAAACGTCGGCCGACGATGCTGAGGAGACAGCCCAACCTTCGGGACCCGCCGAAACGATCGAAGGAGACGTGTTGCGAGTAGATACTTCGCTCGTGACTGTTCCCGTAAGTGTGATGGATCGCTACGGCAAATACATACCGAACCTGCGCCGGCAGGACTTTCACATCTTCGACAACGGAGTCGAGCAAAAGATCGCCTACTTCGCTACGGTTGATCAACCCTTCTCTGTCGCCCTGGTGATCGATACGAGTGGGTCGACGCATTTCAAGCTGGAAGAGATTCAGAATGCGGCAATCAGCTTCGTCAATCAGTTACAACCTCAGGATCGAGTGCTGGTGATCTCTTTTGATGAACAGATCCGGGTGCTAACCGAAGCGACCAGCGATCGCAATGCACTGACACGTGCCATTCGCCGCACGCGCACAGGTGGCGGCACGAGACTTTATGATGCCGTGGACATGGTCATCAGAAAAAAATTAAGCGAGCTGTCCGGCCGCAAAGCGGTGGTCCTTTTCACTGATGGCGTCGATACCACCAGCCGCAGCGCAAGTTACTCCAGCACGATCAGAGAGGCCCAGGAATCCGACGGTGCTTTCTACGCCGTCAACTACGACACTTCCGGCGACCTGGGAAATATGGGGCAGGGCGGCGGTATGCCTATGCCGGGTGGAAAGGGAGGAATACTGATTGGTATTCCCGGCTGGCCCGGCGGCAACGGCGGCAGAGGTGGACTGCCTGGCGGCGTGGGGGGACCGGCGGCGGGTGACTACCGTCGCGCAACTGAATACCTGCATGAGTTGGCTGAGACTTCAGGCGGCAGGTACTACCGAGGCGATACACTGACCGGAATCTCCTCAGCCTTTGAGCAGATTGCCGATGAATTGCGCCGCCAGTACAGCCTGGGCTATTACCCTCGCCAGAATGGCCAGACCGGCCAAATGCGCACGATTAAGGTGCGAGTCAACCAGCCTGATCTGGTCGTGAAGTCTCGGGAAAGTTACGTCTATACGCAAAAGAAGCCCAATGAGAAAGCCGCGGGAACGCAGCAACTCACCGGCGCTAACTAAAATTTCAAAGCAGGCGGAACTTCTCTCGCCTCAGGATATCGCGCTTGGTTTCGTGGGTGCGTGAAAACAGACCAGGTGCCCACGCTCTCAACACGACAAGGTGGTCTCAAAACGACGTTACCGCTCTACAATTTGAGGTCATCAGAGAGCAGCGACTGGTGCAGGTGAATGGCCGCCATCGCTCCCTCAGCTGCGGCCACAACCGCGAGCTGCGAATTCGGCGTAACGTCCCCGGCCGCATAAACGCCGGCGACACTTGTCTGCTGTGTTTCGTCTACCCATACCAGCCCACTTTCCTCGTCTAGCTTACATCCCAGCATTGCATGCAGGTCACTCGCGAGCTCGGTACCGAGGTTGAAAAACAATACATCGCAATTCAGGAAGTCGCCGTTTGTGAAGCGCACGCGCTGCAGCTGTTGCGTCTCAACGTCGCCTTCCAGGGCGGCGACACTTTGGTTCAGAACTTTAATATTTTGATTCGCCAGCTTCGCCTGATGGGCTGTGCTCATGTCGCCGATCTCACCACCCGTGATTAGCGTCACGTGGTTGGTCCAGGTCAGTAACCCCAGAGCAAACCCGGCCGTCTTTTTCCCATTGCCGAGCACCGCGATATGCCGATCTCGCGCTTCATACCCATCGCAATCGGGACAGTGATGGACGCTGACGCCGTAGAATTCCCGGAACCCAGGACACAGCGGCATCAGATCGCGCAGCCCGGTTGCTATGACGAGGCGTCGGGCCACAACTTCAGTTGCGACCGAATGTTCTTGGCCGGCGGTTACGAGAAAATGATCTTTATCGATTTGTTCGACTGAGGTGACTCGCGCTTCAATTATTGTTCCGCCATGTTCACGCACTTCAGCGCGTCCACGAGCCAGTAGCTCAGCTGGTGGAATTCCATGATGGCCAAGGAAGCCGTGTACGCCGTGTGAATATTCGTTGCGGGGGCTGTTGTGATGGAAGGTCGCAATCCTGTGGCGGTATCGCGCCAAAAAGAGCGAAGCTGAAAGTCCGGCAGGACCGCCGCCTATAACGATGCAATCGTACGGGTCTTTCATTGTTTGCACAGTGTGGAAGGTCGCGCGCTATCTTTGCCCGGCTCCATGAGTATGGGGACGAGAGGCTGATCGCCTTTCGCCCCCACGTTCATGAAGAGCCTCGGTCAGCACCACCCGAATTAAGGATTTGCCGGCTTGACCTTGTGATTGCTGTTCGTGTTGGCATTGCCGTCAATGCTGCGAATGCCATCCGTGTTCTTGTTGCCTTTGTCGTTAGTAACCACCCCGACATTCGACGGAGCGGTATTCGCATTCATGTTTTTATTGATGTTGGCGTTGGTTTCGACAACACCGTTTTTTGGCGCCACATTATCGTTGGCGGTCTTTTCGGCGCTGCATGCGCCCAGACTGACGAGTGCAACTAAACTTAGTGAACCCAGAATTCGTGTCATATTCATTCCTCTTGCTCAAGTCAGAGCTTAGCGGTAAACGTCTTCGCCGCGATTTCTTTTCCAATCTTCTTCAAAGTAGGCAGCGTCTTCGGGATTGCGTGGTGTGACACCCATCATGATGCCGCCGTTCTTGATCCCTTCTTCATAACGCTTGACGCGTTCTTCCGGAATGCCGGCCCCAACCAGGGCGCCAATCAGTCCGCCGGTTGCGCCACCGGCTCCTGCGCCAGCCAGGGCTGCGGCAAGTGGTCCAGCTACGAGCAGTCCGAGACCAGGCAACGCCAGAGTGGTACCGATGGCCGCGAGTGCTGCCAAAGTTGCGCCGACTGCGCCACCGATGGCGGCCCCGGTGCCAGCGCCTTCTAGCGCCTTATTGCCAAGTTCGGTTTCCCGTCCGTCGGCAGTGAAATGTTTCTTTCGAGTGTCGTCGGACATCAATAAGTTGACGTCATCCTGGCTATAGCCTCTACTGGCGACCGATCCATATGCGCGCTCAGCGCTTTCTCTGTCCCGGAATAATCCAGTCACCATAGGCGTGCGTGCAGTTCCTGATCCTGAAGTTTCTCCCATTATGTTCTCCCTCTTGTTTGTGATTGCCAAATAATCTTTGCCTACTTCACGTAATGAAGTCAGCACCCTGCGCTTAAGTCCATGACGCGTGCACTGATTCGAAGAACCAATCGCGTGCACGATTTTAGTGGTCACGAACTCCGCACGAAATGAATAGCAATGAGTGTGCCGTGAGGCCAGCGGATGTATGTTCTCTCGGTTAGACATGCGGCTGTAGTTGTCCGGAGGAAGGTGCTGTTCTTGAATAAAGATTGACGTACCGCCTTGTCAGACCCAACGGCCGGCGTGAGGAAAGGTCGGCACCGTAACCAAGCGCAATTGGTGTCGCGCCAAACACAGCCGCCGTGTGGTCATGAGAATCGGACTGAATCTATCAACGGTCGCATTTCAGACAACGTTACATCGTCTCCGCTTTTTGTTGCGCTGCCTTCGTAGTTTACTTAGCAGACGACTCGACTCCAAGTGGCTAGCCCGGTTCGCCATGCAGCTCGGCATGCGGCACATTGAAAGGCCCTAGCCACACCTGAATCCGTTCTTCGGAGGCGGCTCTGAACTCGGAAGAACACACACGCGAACCGCCGAGATAATAATCCGTCAGCATCTTCTTGACGGTCATGGGATTCGGCCCTAATGTTAGTGGCAACCCCGAACAGTCTCAGAGAAGGTTGACGAAACATGGCGTCTCGCACAATTGTCGTCGGCGATATTCATGGATGTTACGACGAACTGGAAGACCTGCTTGAAAAAGTCGGTTTCACAGCCGCAGACCGTCTCGTCTCGGTCGGCGATCTCGTGACGAAGGGGCCCAAAAACAGAGAAGTACTGGAGCGGTTTATGACCGAGCCTCAGTTCTCGGCGGTCATCGGTAACCATGATCTCGCTTTGCGGCGGCGCTGGAATGGCGAAAAGTTTAAATTGAAGAATTCCCAAAAACCTACCCATAAGGAACTTAAGAAAGATAAGGAGCATTTCGTCTCATATCTGAATCAGCTTCCTTTTCTGATCGACTTGGGTACCCATCTGGTGGTTCACGCAGGATTGCGGCCCGGCGTAGCTCTCCATTCTCAATCGACGGAAGATCTGACCGAGCTGAGATGCCTGGGAGCAGATCGGACCGCTCGTGATGGAACCCCCTGGTATGAATCGTATGAAGGTGACAAGGTAGTGCTGTTCGGTCACTGGCCAGCCGCCGAGCCGCGCCGTGGGAAAATGGCCATCGGTCTCGATACCGGCTGTGTTTACGGCAACCACTTAACTGCTTACATAATTGAAACCGGAGAATTTACGACTGTGCGAGCCCGTCGCACTTACGATGGTTCGTAACTGGAGGATTCCAGGGCCCGTTGAGGGCAAATTCAAGTTGCAGCGATGAGATTTGAATATGGAGTTGAGTCAGAATGAATAAGCGAGACCAGGGCCCAAAGAATCAGGGCGAAGTGGCCGCAGCGCGAGCAACCCACGCGAAAGGTCCTCTGAACCAGAAAGAAAATAGCCCGCGGGCGAATCCTTCAGAGGACCAGCATTTTCTGGCGTGGTCTGTTTTCAATCGTGACTTGAGCCAGCTTGAGTTTTTCAAGCGCGTGCTGGAAGAAGCGTCCGACGAATCAGTGCCGCTGCTCGAACGCCTTAAATTTCTCGCGGTCTTTGCCAGCAATCTGGACGAGTTCTTTATGGTGCGAGTGTCGGGGCTGAAAGAGATGTTGGAAATCGCAGAGCTTCCGCCCCTGCCCGGCGAACTCACACCAGCTGAACAGTTGGAGGCGATTCGGCAGCGCGTGTTACCGATGGTGCAGGAGCAGGTAACCTGCCTGCGAGACCACGTCCTCCCGGCGCTGGCGCAAGAAGGCGTCGAGATCGTGCAGTACGCCACTCTCACACCCAGTCAGAAAAAACATCTCAATCAATATTTCATGAAAAATGTTTTCGGGGTGTTGACGCCGCTGGCTGTCGATCCCGCACATCCTTTTCCGCACATTGCCAATCTCAGCCTCAACATCGGATTGACGGTTGAAGTCGACTCACCACCCGATGAACCGGTAACGCTCGGGAGTTTGCCGCGCTTCGTTCGCATAAAAGTGCCGCCGGTAGTGCCCCGGCTAATAGCGGTAGACCAGAAGGGCCACAAGTTTGTCCTGCTCGAGGATTTGATTGACGCGAACCTGCACGCGGTATTCCCCAGCATGCGTCTGAGCAAGAGCTGCCTGTTTCGCGTAACGCGCGATGCGGATGTGGAGATTCGTGATGACAAGGCGGCTGATTTGCTGGGACGCATCAAGGAGTCGCTGCGCGAGCGGCGGTTTGGCAACGCAGTGCGTCTTGAGGTGGGCGATTCAATGCCGGCGGAGATGGTCCACTATTTGATCGAGGCGTTGAAGATCGAACCGAACGATGTTTATGTGATGGGTGGAATTCTCGGAGTAGGCGATTTGATGCAGCTGTACGGCCTGGACAGACCGGACTTGCACGACAAGCCTATTCGCCTGACAGTTCCCGCGTCATTGAGCAGGAAGAAGCAGGTTTTTGATGCCATCAAGAAACAGGACATTCTGCTTCACCATCCCTATACCAGCTACACCACCGTCACGGAGTTTATCGAGGCAGCGGCGCGCGACCCGAAAGTTCAGGCGATCAAGATTTGTCTCTATCGCACCGGGAAGAATTCACCTATTCCGCAAGCGCTGATTGAGGCCAGTGAAAGAGGTAAGCAGGTCACCGCAGTGGTCGAAATCAAGGCTCGCTTTGACGAAGAAAACAACATCGAGTGGGCCAGTCGTCTGGTTGAAGCAGGGGTTCACGTCGTCTACGGGTTGATGAACCTGAAGACGCACAGCAAAGTCGCATTGGTGATTCGCAGTGAAAAGCAGGGGCTGCAAACCTACGTGCACATCGCCACCGGGAACTACAATCCTACAACCTCGAAGGTCTACACCGACCTGGGTCTCTTAACTGCCAACGCTGAAATCGGCGACGATGCAACGGACTTGTTCAACTACATGACCGGATTTTCACGGCCGCGTGAGTACACCCACCTGATGGTTGCGCCCGTCAATCTACGCCGTCGGATGCTCAATCTGATTGAACGAGAGATTGGTCACGCGCAGGCGGGCCGCGCAGCGCGTATCACCGCCAAAATTAATCGACTGACGGATCTGGAAATTATCGACGCTCTCTACCGCGCGTCTCAGGCCGGAGTCTGGATTGATTTGATCGTACGTGGTTCCTGCATGCTGCGCCCGGGTGTTCCGGGACTTTCAGAGACTATCCACGTTAGAAGTGTAGTGGGTCAATTTCTCGAGCACAGCCGAATTTTCCATTTCGCGAACGGCGGCAAGGACGATGTCTATATTGGCTCAGCCGACTGGATGACGCGAAATCTGGATCGCCGGGTGGAGGTTGTGACTCCAGTGCTTGACGAGGATCTGAAGCGCCACTTGAAAGACGTGGTGCTGGGAACTTACCTGAAGGACAATATTAAGGCGCGTATTTTGAATTCTGATGGGGCCTATGAACGTGTGCCAGTGGCGCCCGGCGAACCGGCCTTTAATAGCCAGTTGCACTTTGAAGGTTAGTAGCAGTTTTGGATAAATACTATGGAGGGTGAGCCAATGCTTTGTAGCATCCGGCGCGGTTTTTGTTTGGTTGCGTTGTTAATGATCGGGTCGTTACCGGCGGCCGGTCAAAAGGTCTGCTTCAACTCAGCTGCGCGCGAACATGCCGAGCACTCGGCTAAAGTGTACGTCGAGCCTGATCCTGATTACGATCCGGTGCTGGGTCTCAATCCCAGGCTGGACCCGCGCGCTGGCGCACTCAAAACACAGGACGATGGGATGGCCGCGCCGCTCAAATGTGTCGCCAACAAAAAAACCGAACCGGGCACGGGGACGACGCCAAAATTCTATTGCTCGGTGCCCGGGGTGGTAGATCACAAAGGGGATCTGATTCGCTACAAGATCAAGCCACACTTCAAGGGGCAGAGCAGGGACAAAAGGAATGGCGAAGTCTACGGCGAGTTTCTTTCGTCGCGCTTTTCAAAAGCACTCGGTTTCTTCGCCGATGATGAGTGGGTCACCGACGTTACCTGCCTGGATTGCGAAAAGAGCCTCAATAAAAAATTCCAGGGCGTGCCTTTTTCGTCTTTCCAACCGGCTGCCGGTGTGGAACTGCCGGTGGGCGAAGGCATCGATGTGAACTGTAACAATAAGGACTCGGGCGCGCTCGGCAAGTCGTTGGATGAGTTGCTGGAACACGGCGCTCCACGCGCTGAGATCGACGCTTTTAAGTTGTGGCTGGCGTTTATCGATCATGGTGATATCAAGGCTGACAATCAGAAATTCAGTTGCCTCGATTCGCATAAAGCAGCTGACGGCTCGCGCGTCTGCAAGCCCGGCCAGGCCGTTTATTACGTCAGCGATATGGGCTCCACTTTCGGTTACAACAGCTCCAGCGAAAAGAAGGCAACACTGGAAAACTGGAAAGGGAAAGATCCCATTAAGGTCCGCGACAGACGTTGTGCAACGAACGCCAAAGGCGTAGGCGATACTCGAATCAGCGAGGCCGGCCGGCAACTACTGGCCTCGGGTCTACAGCGGTTGCTGGCAGCTGAGAACGCGAGAGGCACGATTACAAAAGTATTCCATGCTTCCCGCAATGAAGAACGCGATCAACCGCCCGCAGAGTGGACCGCGGAATTCGTGCGCAAAGCAAAAACAATCATCGACGCCCGCTGTACTAACTAATTGACGTCAATCAAGAGGAGACTTACGACGATGACGAAACAGCCGGTCCGCTTAGCACTGATCCTGGTTGCTGTATTAATCGGCAGCGGACTGCTCACTTACATTGTGCTGGACCAGTCGCGGAACTCAACTGCCCAGCGAGACGTGACCCGCGAGACTCAGGCACGAGCGGCAGGGTCTCCAAATACCGAGAATCGGGCGCCCACAAACGAGAACCATTCCATCTTCAATGAGCTGTTTGGACTGGACGGTTCAAACGGGGCGAATGTCGAAGTAGGGCGAGGATTGCTGGCGGGCCGTGTGCTGCTGAGATTCCTCATTGCTGCTTTTCTGGCGATGCTGCTTGCGTTCCGCTGGCGCCACGACATTTCGACTACGAGGCGTAATCCTTACGTGGCCCAGACACAAATACTGCTTGCCGTGGTAGCAGCGGCCATGATGATGATCGTCGGTGATAGCGCCGCGCGGGCTTTTGGTATTTTTGCCGCCGCCTCGCTGGTTCGCTTCCGTACCAACATTCGCGATCCAAAAGAGACGACGGTGCTTTTGATCTGTCTTGGTGTGGGGCTGGCGTGTGGTGTCGGCCGGCTCGACATGGCGCTGATTCTCACTGTCTTCGTGCTGATCGCGCTTTGGATTTTGGAGTATTTTGAATCGCGTCAGGTCTTTCGCGCGATCGAGATGCGGGTTGAAACTCGAAATCCGGATCACACGCGCAAGATCCTGAAGGAAGTTTTTGAAAAACGTGACTGCACGTTTGAGTTGCGCCTGTTGGAACGAGCTGGCGCTGACGGAGAAAACGGAACCATCGTCTACGAGTTGAATCTCGGATCACAGGCGAGGACCGATGAGCTCAGTGAGGAGATAATGGCGGAAGACTCTGAGAATATCGCCGCCCTGGAATTCGAACAGAAAAAGAGCTCGACGTATATTTATAATTGACATGAGTTGGAATTTCACCCTGCGTTAGCTGGGGTAAGTTCAAGTTGTGCCTGGCAAAAAGAACCGCTGAGACGAACCTGGAATCCCCCCCCCTGCGTCAGCTGGGGGAAGTTTCAAATGCAACCTAAGGACAGGTCGAACTTGAAAAATCCCTCAGCTGACGCAGAGGGGATTTAAGCGCGCACAAGTAATCCAGATCCAATCACCTCCGCCTGCTCATAAAGAAAAAGGCCACCGCACCGGGTGGCCATTTTTCATAAGCGATTGAACAAGAAATTAGTGGGTGCTGTGCGAGTTCCCTCTAGCCGGCGTTGTCAGCGCCGCCTTTCCCGCTTGCAGCTTGTCATAGTAGTCCTTCACAAACTCCTTGAAGGCGCCATGACCCCAGGCGGTATAAAAATCGTAGCGCTTCATTTCGGTGTAGACCTGATCGAAATTCCAATCATAAAACCGGTAGCGATAAACCGCGCCCATCGCGCCGGTGCGATGTCTGCCGCCGGCACAGTGTACGAAAAACTTGCCCGTGGCTGGGTCGCCCGCCAATTTTAGAAAGGCTCTGGTCGTCTCTTCGGTGGGATACTCTTTTCCGGGCATCGGCAGGTTGATGTACTTCATGCCGAGAGACTCGACGATTGATTTTTCGTTTTCTGTGGGTTCGGCCTGCAGGTCAATGATGGTCTTGATTCCCAGGGCTGCGAGATCTCTGAAGTCGCTGTCTTTAGGTTGCGCTCCACGATAGAAGCGCTCATCCATCTGTCCAAAGTTTTTTATTTTGATTGAGGAGAGATTCTGGTTGGAGGTATTTTGCGCCTGGGCCGCGCTCGCGGCGATAACCGCGACGAGCACGACGGCGAAATTGCGAAACTTTTTTCCAGTTAGGTTCATCAGAATCGATCCTCGGACAATCTGCGACGGCTTAGGAAAGTTGTAGAGACAAATTTGTATACTTCAAAGCCGATAATTCAGGGTTGCTTGCCGCTTTCAAAGCCGGACCAAGCTTAGCATCAGCCCGCCCCTTGCCTCAACCCCCGGCTTCGACCGGCAGCGGTGGGCCTAATTCAAGGGTACGGCCACGTGCGGATCGTTCGACGAATCACCTTGAGATCATCAGCGTACCACCGAGTGTTCTCGCGTCCGAAAGTGTTAGAGTCGCGTCCTACTCTGTCCGTCGAGTATTGCCGTTTAGTTTGCTGTCGGCTGTCAAGGTGGCTGTCAGTCACATTCCGGGTAGCAGAGGCTCATAATCCTAATGAGGCTCAACCCCTGGTTACACTGAATGATATGGAGTAGAAAAAGAGCAAAATCTCAATTGTGCTGTTTCTCCAGATCACTCCATCTATGCAGGTACTCGCTACAGTAAATCCCAACGCACTGAAAAGAGGAGCCCAACCTACAAGCACTGCCCGATTAAGTAATGAATAGCGGTTACTGAATGCAATTCGCGGATGACCTCGCAAGCCTGGATCGGCCTTGACGCTGTGGTGACGCAAGTCATAGCATGAGCCAGGTCCCGCAGAACGCCATCGGAGTTTACGGAGCGCCCCCCTCATGTTATTCCGTCCCTACCGAATCATCAGACGCACCTTCATTGCACTGTTGTTGGGGGGAGGTGTCTTGTCCGTCTCCACTCAGCAGCAAGATGCGCAATTAGCCGAAGCCAATCGGCTTCACCGAAGAGTCATCCAACTCCATAGAGTGGGGCCCGATGCAGACCTCATGCCAGCCAACTCAGGCTCGACTGGTGTCGCTCCCGGGAGCTTGTTATTCTCGCAACTGCGCGAGTACCCGACCTGCGCAGGCCGTTCCAGGCCCTCCCTTGAATCGCCAACTCTAGCTGCGCTTTACTGAAACGATTTACTGGCGGACCAGACTGATACGACATGGGTAGCGTCTTGAAAAACGGCACCGAACTTTCTGCTGAAGAAAAGCGAGCATTGCTTGCCGAATTGCTGCGGGAGAAAGCCGCGCGCGCCAGGGTGGTTCCAACTTCTTTTGCGCAACAACGCTTGTGGTTTCTCGATCGGCTCGAGCCCGGCAGACCTGGGTACAACATCGCAAGGCCGATGAGGATGCTCGGCGATTTGAACGTGCCCGCGCTCCGCCTCACGTTTAATTCGATTGTGGAGCGGCACGCGACGTTACGTACCAGTTTCAAGATCGTCGATGGTGAGCCGGTCCAGGTAATTGCGGCTGCATGCGAAATAGATCTTCCCGTGGTTGACCTCACACACCTGGCAGGAGCAGAGCTTGAGGAAGAAGTGTCGCGGCTGGTAAAGGCCGGCGGGGAAAGCCCTTTTGATCTTACCCGCGGGCCGTTGTTGCGAGCCGGCCTGCTCAAATTGAATTCGCGGGAACATGTGCTGCTCTTGACCATTCATCACATCGTGAGTGACGGTTGGTCCATGGGGGTTTTGTTTCGGGAGCTGACAGAATTGTACGAAGTCTTTGTTGAGGGCCGGCCCTCACCCTTAGCACCGTTGGCGATCGAGTATGCAGACTTTGTTTTGTGGCAACGCCGCAAGTTCCAGGGCGAGGCTCTGGCAACCGAAATCGAGTACTGGAAGAAACAACTGACGGGCGCGCCTCCAATTCTGGAGCTCCCCACCGACAAGCCTCGCCCGGCGGCGCAAACAACCAGCGGCGCCTACTACTCGATATTCATGCCGCGCCGGCTCAGCGATGCGGTCTATGAACTCAGCCGCCGGTCAAGCGCGACTATCTTCATGACCTTGCTGGCCGCGTTCCAGATCATGTTGAGCCATTATACCGGCGAACCGGATATCGTGGTCGGAACTCCGATAGCGAATCGAACTCAGCGCGAAACTGAAGATCTGATCGGCTTCTTTGTAAATACCCTCGTGTTGCGAACAGACCTTTCCGGAAATCCCACGTTCAGTAACCTTCTAAGCCGCGTACGCGAGACGGCGTTGCAAGCCTATGCTCACCAGGATCTGCCATTCGAAAAACTCGTCGAAGTGCTGAAGCCGCAGCGTAGCTTAAGTCACTCGCCGCTGTTCCAGGTCCTATTTGCTGTGCAGAACGCACCGCAATCGAGATTTAAGGTGGCAAATTTGGAATTGGTGGACTCGCTGCGTCTTGGTCGAACCTCGAAGTTTGACCTGTCACTCTACGTCGGCGAATTTGCTGAGGGATTGCGGTTAACCTTCGAATACAACACTGACTTATTCGAGCCAGCTACGATCTCGCGGATGGCGGGACACTTCCAAACGCTACTCGAAGGCATTTCAGAAAACCCTGAGCACCGGATCTACGACTTGTCGTTGATCGGCAACGAAGAGCGCCGCCAACTTACCGAGGTCTGGAATGACACAAACCTGGAGTATCCCCAGGTCTGTATTCACCAACTCTTTGAACAGCAAGCGGCGCTAACGCCCGCAAGGATTGCCGTGCAGCGAGACAACCAGAGTTTGAGCTTCGCAGAATTAAACGCACGCGCGAACCAGTTCGCTCGCCGCCTGCAATCACTCGGCGTGGGGCCGGAGGTGCGGGTGGCCGTGCGCCTCGAGCGTTCGCTGGATATGGTTGTGAGTTTGCTTGCGATTTTGAAAGCCGGCGGTGCTTATGTTCCGATCGAAGTGAACTATCCGGACCAGCGCGCTTCTTTCATACTAAATAATTGCGGCGCCCTGATGCTGCTTACCAACGCTTCGCTACGAGGTTCCATTACCGCGGAGCGCTGCAGTGTCATTTGCCTTGATGGGGACGGATTTAAGATTGTGGCAGAGGACGATTCCAACTTGGTGGGCAGAGCAAGCGCGGAAAACCTGGCCTATGTAATTTACACATCCGGCTCAACCGGTCATCCAAAAGGGGTCTTAGGCACGCATCGCGCGTCTATCAATCGCTTTAATTGGATGTGGCGCATGTTTCCGTTCCAGGAGGGCGAGGTTTGCTGCCAGAAGACCGGACTCAGTTTTGTCGATTCCATCTGGGAGATTTTCGGTGCGCTATTGGCAGGTGTTCCGCTGGTGCTCCTTGGTGATGAAGTCGTCAAAGATCCGCAGCGATTTGTCGTAGCTCTCGAGAAGAATGGGATTAGCCGGCTAGTGCTGGTCCCGACGCTGCTGCGGGTGCTGGTGGAATCCGGATATCCGCTCGCAGAGCGACTGTCAGGTTTGAAATTTTGTTTCTCAAGTGGCGAAACTCTGCCGCTGGAACTGGCACGCAGTTTTCGAAAGCAATTGCCCGGCTGCCGATTGATCAACCTTTACGGTTCATCCGAAGTAGCCGCCGACGTTTCTTACCACGAAGTCGGGGACCCGCTGGATAGCCGAGTCCCAATCGGTCGACCGCTCGCCAATACGCAGATATTCATCCTCGATGTGAATATGCAGCCGCAGCCGGTCGGCATCCCCGGTGAAGTCTACGTGGGCGGCGCAGGACTAGCCCGCGGCTACCTGAACAATCCCGAGTTGACCGCTGAGAAGTTTGTACCAAGTCCCTTTAGTCATGAGCCGGGCGCGCGTTTTTTCAAAACTGGCGATATCGGCCGGTTCCTTTCCGATGGGAACATCGAGTACTACGGTCGTCGCGATCATCAGATAAAAATCCGCGGCTTCAGAATTGAGCTCGGCGAGATTGAGGAGGTGCTGGCCAGGCATCCCGCGGTTCAGCAAAGCATTGTCACGGTGGATGAGAATGAAGGTCATGCGCGTCTGCTGGCTTACGTTGTTCTTCATAAGTCCGGCCAGGACGCAGCTGGTCTGCGTGCTTACCTGCGCCAAGAGCTACCGGAATACATGTTGCCCGCCGCGTTCGTCATACTTGACCAGTTTCCCCTCACCAGTACCGGCAAGATCGATCGGCGTTCATTGCCATTACCGTCCGACGCGCGGCAGCAATTGGACGGCCCTTACCAGGGAGCCAGGACGGACGTGGAGAAGATCATCGGCTCGGTTTGGGAAGATGCGCTCGGCGTTCAGAACGTGGGTACGACCGACAATTTCTTCGATCTGGGGGGCCATTCACTGTTACTCGTTAAAGTTCACGATAAGCTACGGAAGCTTTTCGAAAAAGAGTTATCGATAACGGATCTCTTCAGGTACTCAACGATAAGATCCCTTGCAGGATTCTTAAGCGAAACTGGACCACAGTCGCCCGCGATGACGCAGGTTCACGAACGGGCGCGAAAACAAAAGGAAGCCTCGACGCGTCGCCGTCAGGGTTTGAAAGCAAGGTAAATGGCTGAGCCTGAAACAAACGATCTACCCCAGGGTATTGCCGTCGTCGGAATGAGCGGCAGGTTTCCCGGCGCTAAGGACATCTCAGAGCTTTGGGAAAAGCTCTGCGGCGGCGAGGAGTCGATCTCTTTTTTCAACCGCGAGGAATTGTTAGCAGCCGGCCGAGATCCCGCTCTGGTAGATAGCCCACAGCTGGTCCCGGCCGGCGGTGTGCTTGACGGCATTGAGCTTTTCGATGCTCCGTTCTTTGGGCTTAGTCCCCGTGAAGCTGAAATTATTGATCCGCAGCAACGCTTGTTCCTGGAATGCGCCTGGCACGCTCTGGAAGATGCCGGCTATGACCCGGAGACTTTCGCCGGCTCCATAGGGGTGTATGCCGGCGCGAACAGCAGCACATACTTATCAAATGTTCTTTCGCATCCTGACCTGGTATCGCTGATGGGCGGTTTTCAGGTGTTGATGGGAAATGACAAGGACTATGTCACCACGCAGGTGTCCTACAAGCTGAACCTGAAAGGGCCGAGTCTAGCCATACAGACTGCCTGTTCTACATCATTGGTTGCCGTTTGCATGGCGTGTGAGAGTTTGTTGGACTATCACTGCGACATGGCACTGGCGGGTGGCGTGGCCATCAAAGTGCCGCAGAAGTCCGGTTACATGTACCAGGAAGGCATGATCAACTCGCCCGATGGGCATTGTCGGACCTTCGATGTCCACGCTCAGGGCACGGTCTTCGGCAATGGGGTTGGGATCGTGGTGCTGAAACGGCTGGCTGAGGCGATTGCCGATGGCGACAATATCTATGCGGTGATTAAGGGTTCGGCCTTAAACAATGACGGCGCCTTGAAGGTGGGCTTTACGGCACCCAGCGTCGAAGGTCAGGCCGCGGTGATAGTCCAAGCCCAGGCGGTGGCCGGCGTCGACCCGGAAACGATCAGCTATGTCGAGGCGCACGGTACGGCGACACCGCTTGGTGATCCGATCGAAATCGCAGCCCTGACGCAGGCTTTTCGCGTCGGCACGGAAAAGAAAAGCTTTTGCCGCATCGGTTCAATCAAGTCGAGTATCGGACACTTGAACACCGCGGCTGGCGTGGCGGGACTGATCAAAACAGTATTGATGCTCAAGCACAGGACGCTGCCGCCCACGCTGCACTTTACTCAGCCGAATCCTGCCATCGATTTTGAAAACAGCCCTTTTATAGTTAATGACAGGCTAACACCGTGGAAATCACAGACACCTCGCCGGGCCGGAGTCAGCTCGTTTGGTATCGGTGGTACGAACGCCCACGCTGTCCTCGAGGAAGCTCCCGAAGTTGCTCTGACCTCTCCCGCCCGACCGGCACAATTACTCTTGCTTTCGGCGAAGACTTCAACGGCGTTGGATAATGCGACGACGAACCTGGTGGGCTACCTGGAACAAGAAGATGTCCCGAATCTTGCGGACGTCGCGTACACGACCCAGGTCGGGCGACGGGCATTCACGCAGCGGCGCATGCTGGTGTGTACGGATGCCGCCGATGCCGTAGATGCTTTTTCTCGCCTCGATTCCAAACGAGTTTTGACAGCTACCGCCCCTTCCGGCCGACCCGTTATCTTCATGTTCCCAGGCCAGGGCTCACAGTATGTGAACATGACAAAAGGTTTGTATGACGCCCAGCCCACGTTCCGGCGATGTGTGGATGAATGCGCGGAATTACTACGGCCATTACTGAATCTGGACCTGGCCCACCTTCTCTATCCCGGTACGAACGGACCAGGGGATCCTGCGGATCAGTTAGGACAGACTATCTTCAGCCAGCCAGCACTATTTGTGGTTGAGTATGCATTGGCCCAATTGTGGATGGAATGGGGTGTGCACCCACGAGCGATGATCGGCCATAGCGTCGGTGAATACGTGGCGGCTTGTTTAGCCGGCGTGTTTTCGCTCGAGGAGGCGCTTTCCCTAATCGCGGCGCGCGGGCGAATGATGCAAGAAATGCCCGGGGGTTCAATGCTCGCCGTCGCCCTGCCGGAACAGGAAGTGCGCGCCTTTTTGAGTGACAGTCTTGACCTCGCCGCAGTGAACGCCTCTTCCTTGTGCGTAGTGTCCGGTCCATTGGAAGCCGTGGCGCAGCTCGAAGCCGACTTGAACACCCAGGGTATAACCAGCCACCGTCTGCACACTTCGCACGCGTTTCACTCGCAGATGATGGAACCGTTGCTTGACCAATTCACAATGCTGGTGTCCAAGGTCAACTTGAGCGCGCCGCAATTACCTTACATTTCTAATCTTTCCGGGACATGGATCACGGCTGCGGAAGCCACCGATCCAACTTATTGGGCGCGGCACCTGCGACAAACAGTGCGTTTTGCAGATGGCCTCAAACACTTGTTTAAGGGGCCAGAGTCGGTTCTGCTCGAAGTCGGGCCGGGCGAAACCCTGAGCACGTTGGTGCGCCAACATGAAGATAAGTCAAAGGAACAAGTTGTGATTCCTTCAGTACGCCGCCCGCAAGTGCAGCAGTCGGATGCGGCGGTACTAATGCAGGCCCTGGGCCGCCTTTGGCTGGCGAGCCAGCCGATCAATTGGCAGGGAGTTTATAAACATGAGCGGAGACTCCGCGTCTCGTTGCCGGGATACGCTTTCGATCGGAAGCGTTACTGGATAGAGTCAAGGCAGCGACGAGACAACCTTGCCACTCCTTTTGACCCCACTCAAAAACGCCCAAACATAAGCGACTGGTTCTACACGCCCACCTGGAAAAGAACATCCTTGCCTGCGCGAACTGGGGCGGTTACTCCAGAAACTAGCTGGCTGATCTTCAAAGACGATGACGGGGTTGGTTCTCAGTTTGCTACGCGCCTGCTGCAGGACCGGCAGAACGTTCTCACGGTGACAGCGGGCGCCGGATTTAAGCAAACCGGTGACAGCGAATACACCATCGACTCTGAAAGCGCTACAGATTATCAATCCCTGATTCGCGCACTGCGGGCTTCCCATAACCTTCCGCAAAACATTCTTCATTTTTGGAGCGTTACCACGACACCGCGCGGCAGCAAATCTGCCTCCGTGACAAATCAGGATTTAGGCTTCTACAGCCTCCTTTACCTGGCGCAGGCGCTGGGCGCGGAGGATGTTTCGGAAGAGATTCGAATCAGTGTTGTCTCGAATGGAGTGCACCTTGTAACCGGTGATGAGACTTTGGCACCGGAGAAAGCAACAGTGCTGGGCGCCTGCCGAGTTATTCCCAGGGAACTAACCAACGTCGGTTGCCGAAATATTGACCTGAGCGTCAACCCGCGTGAACGTCTTGAAGGAAAACTTCTGGACCACTTGCTCGCAGAGGTCACACGTCCGGGCGTACCTGATAAAATTATCGCTTTTCGCGGTAACCAGCGATGGGTCCGAGTTTTTGAGCAAGCGGAACTTAATGGACCATCCGGTACTACCGCGCCGCTCAGAGAGCGAGGCGTTTACCTGATCACTGGGGGCTTCGGAGGAATTGGTTTTGCGCTCGCGGAACATTTAGCGCGGACAGTGAAAGCCCGGCTCGTTCTGGTGGGTCGAACGCTTTTCCCCGGCAGAGACAATTGGGCCGCGTTTGCAGGTCGGGATGATGTTGTCGCCCGCCGTATTCAGCAGGTGCAAACGCTCGAAGAGCAAGGCGCAGAGGTCCTGGCAGTCAATGCAGACGTCACCAATGAGGCAGATATGCGCAGCGTGCTAGAGAAGGCGCGGTCGCAGTTTGGTCCTATCAACGGAGTAATTCATGCGGCCGGTGTAGCCGGCGGTGGCATGATTCAACTAAAGACAGACCAAATGGCGGAAAGTGTTCTTGCTCCAAAGCTCAAGGGAACCCTGGTACTCGATGCCTTGTTTGAAAATGCCGGATTGGATTTCCTCGTGCTCTGCTCTTCACTCGCTTCGCTGCTGGGAGGCTTTGGACAGGTTGATTACTGCGCTGCAAATGCCTTTCTTGATGCCTTCGCAAACGCTAAGGCTAACGAGGGTAAGCCGGTCATCGTAATTAACTGGGACACCTGGCAAGAAGTCGGCATGGCTGTTGAAACCGCATTACCGACCAATTTGCAAGAGCAGCGTCGGGAAGGATTGAAACAGGGCATTCTGACGAGCGAAGGCGTTCAGGCATTCGCTCGCATTTTGAGTTCGGGCTTGTCCCAGGTAGCAGTGTCGACGATCGATTTACCCGCCCGCAGCGGGAAGCAGAGCGAGGTGCCGGTTGCCAAAGCCGAGGAAGAATCCAACGCTTCCACCTCTTCGCGGCCGGGACACGCGCGACCGGAACTGGCAACCAACTACGCGCAGCCCACAGATCGTATCGAGCAAACCATCGCCAATCTGTGGCAAGAGCTACTTGGAGTCGAGCAGGTAGGAATACACGACGACTTTTTTGAATTGGGCGGGCATTCGCTCCTTGCTGTGCGGATGATGTCCGAGATCGACAAACAATTGGGCCGCCGCATTCCCCTGGTCAGCCTTTTTCAAAACACCACCGTCGCGGCACTCGCGGAAATTTTGCGAAAGGATGTACGTACCTTAGAGTGGCCCACGCTGGTGGAAATCCAGCCACAAGGGTCAAAGACGCCGCTCTTCTGTATTTCCACTCCGAACGTCAATGCCCTCGGGTACCGCTCGCTGGCGCATTGGCTGGGAGAAGATCAGCCGGTCTTTGGATTACAAGCGCAGTACCCGGAAGACCTTGACGGGGAGCATAGCCAGTCGGCGGTTGAACATTTGGCAGCGGACTATTTAACGGCGTTGCGGCGTGTGAAGCTAACCGGACCGTACCGATTTGTGGGCCTTTGCCGCGGGGCGCACATTGCCTATGAGATGGCGCGTACCCTCGAGCATGAAGGTGAGAGAGTAGAGTTTCTTGGAATACTTGATACGTGGGTTTTGGAGAATACCTACAACGGATTTCTTTATGTCGAGTATTATGCCCGGAGGTTGCGTTCGTTTTTGCGCGGTGGAGTTAAGGAGCAACTGAATTTTCTTAAGGGTAAAGTTACACGTCGCCGCCATTCGTCGGAGGGTGATCCGGCAAGCGCAGTGACCCGGTCGAGGAACCCCATGGCTGCCTATTTTCCCGGTGCCGGCTTTTTGTCACAGACTTACGGGGGCGACATCACTGTATTTCGAGTGCGTCGACAACCACTAAACCGCATCCGCGATCCCAGATTGGGATGGGCGAAGCTCACTTCGGGCAACGTGGATGTGCACATCATCACCGGCGATCATGGATCGGTCTTGCGCGAGCCCAGTGTTCGGGACCTGGCGGAGGAATTGAAGAAATGTTTGTGAGCTCTGCGCTTTCCAAAACGTGGAGGCCGCAGCTCCGGAGTGAATTCCTTTCGAGCCCGCGCAATTCTCATTTACTGCAAGGCGCTTAGTGCTAATCGCTCCACGTTATGGCAAGTGCCACTCGCAGGAGGCCGCCCACAGCAATTGACAAAGACGGGGTCTGACGCACTCCCCGTGACTTCGCCTGACGGTAAATCGATTGCCTGTGCTTATCGAGCCGACATAGCTACTCCCTGGAAGATAGCCCTGCTCCCCAAACACAGTTGTGTTGTTCCGGAATCCCTCTGAATAAACATCTCGAGGATTCTTTTCAGCCTCATCCTGAAAGAATTACCAATTCGCGCATACTTTTGCATAGATACTCTGTCGATATTGAGAACGAGAGTCTGGGAATACGCTGGCCGGCAAGCACTATGAACGCACAGACGATAGCTCTCTGCTTGCCCAGGTTATGACGAAATAGTCTAAAAGAAGAAGTACGACGCCGCTGATGCAGGCCTGCACACTGTGGAGTCAAAATGATAAAGCGCGAAGCGCCGGATGTCCTATTCGTTGAAAGTATTGGTGGAGCCGAGGGGGATCGAACCCCTGACCTCATGACTGCCAGTCATGCGCTCTCCCAGCTGAGCTACGGCCCCATTAAGGAAGTCGTCGTGTGAAGACAGTGAAGAGTAGCGTAGCGTAGAAAGCACCGTCAAGCGGGGGTTGAAAGACCTGTGGTTAAGAGTTGCAGAAGACCAGGACTTCGATTATTTCTTTTTTGGTCTTTGACTGGCCCATCCAGCTCTTGCGCTTACTTAACTTTCTCTCAGATAAGGGCCGAAGATCCAGATTGGCTAGGAAGAACCATTTAAAGCTGGAAAGCCATTGAGATCCAGTCAGATCTATTCCCCAACCGGTTCTTCCTCTCCCTGCACGGCGCGCTCGGCGGCGACCTGGCCATGGTTGAGCAAGGCCACGAAGAGAACACCGCCGGTGATGTTGCCAATGATTGCCGGAAGGATGAACCCGCCACTCATCTCCCCCCAACTCGCCGTTCCGGAAAGAGCCCTATAGCAGGCCTCAACCGCACTCGCGATTGAATGCCGAAACCCGAGCGCCGCGATCGGCGCCGTGGTCAGCCAGACAAGTACCAGTTGAGCACCAGTCGCTCGAGTCGAAGCTATCAGCCAGGCCATCAGTGCTATCAGCCATCCGGCGTAGATTGCCCTGTAAGCAACCAACCAGAACCCACCACCGGTCGCGTCACCAGCAAGTTGCAGCAGCGCACTCTTTAGCTCCAGGTCGACCATTGGTGTTTTTGCCGCCACCAGGGCAAAGGCAAAAGTTCCAATCAGGTTCCGAACAAGACAACTCCCCACAAGGTCAGCAGTCGCTGCAAGGTTGACCAGGTGGGATGGTGCAGAAAAGGAATGACCGGCTCCAAAGTGTTTTCGGTGAAGAGTTGTCCCCGGGCCAGCACCACAAAGATGAATCCCAGTGGATATCCCACCGCTGCTGCCGCTCCTTTGTAAGGAGTCGAAACCAAAGTCATCAGGAAGGCCCCGGCAAAGAAGCTAAACCCAATCGTCAGTCCGGCGGCAACCGCAGACAAGAAGAGTGCAAAGGTGGGCCGGTCCAGCTCCTTTTCAGCGGCGAAGCGTACGTTATCGTAAATCTCACCGGCCGTCAGCCGCGTGCTGGAGGCGGGTTTTTCAGAATCAGTTTCGCTTGCGGTTGGGCTTCTCTTCGCACCGCCCCTGGTCGTGCTCTTTGTTTTTGTGGCTGCCATAAGATTTTAACAATCGGCTCTCTCAGGCCGTCCGGATTGAATATGCTTCGATACACAGCGGCAAAGCATGTGCCCTCCTGGTCCAATGACAGTGGGCGGACGCGCTTTTTTTTTCATAAACTCTACCAACGTAAGACATCCAAGCGGCACTTAGTTTGTATCTATAATTCTTTCCTTGATAAATTGGGCCGCGCAGCGGTCTGAACAAGGATCCGTCGTAAGCGATCGGGAGAAAGCATACAGTTGTGTGATCGCAAAACCTACAGTGGTCATCGAGGTCCAAGCCACGACGGCCTCGCCCTCGCATCTCGGAGCCTATCT
This sequence comes from Pyrinomonadales bacterium, assembly GCA_038237475.1. Lineage (GTDB taxonomy): Bacteria > Acidobacteriota > Blastocatellia > Pyrinomonadales > Pyrinomonadaceae > JAOAPY01. The sequence continues at coordinate 28,097 of JBBRYS010000003.1, forward strand.
ATCGCAGCACCCCGCGAGCCTGTGCACCCTCGTCAAGAATCGGTTAAGACGATTTCACTTATGTTGGACCAAACAGGATGCGCGATGAAGGGAATTACGACTAAGGACGCTAAGTATTTATAGGAGGCATTTAGAAATCATGAAGACGAGCAAACCGCTCTTTACTTCCAGATACGTTCGAATTAAGTCATGGCTACTCTTGCTGGTGATGGTTTTGTTTGCTGTGAGCTGCCAGCGGGCCAACTCGTTGGCGCTGGCCCCGGCTTCCACTACAGTGCCGGTATCTGCTGCCGGCATTCAGACATCATATGCCGAGGTGGTGAAACGAGTTGCTCCGGCGGTGGTGACGATTCGAACTCAAAAGAGAACGAGAGCACCGCAGCAGTTTCCGTTCATGAACGATCCATTCTTCCGCCAATTCTTTGGCGATCGAGCCCCACAGCCACCGCCGGCACAGAGGGAAAGGGCTTTGGGCTCGGGTGTGATTGTCACCGCAGATGGTTACATTCTCACCAATCATCACGTCGTCGATGGCGCCGAACAGATCAAAGTCGAGTTGAACGATCAGCGGAGTTTTGAGGCCAAACTAATCGGCTCAGATCCTCCCAGCGATCTGGCAGTACTGAAGATCGACGCCAGTAACCTTCCGGTGCTGACGCTGGGAGACTCTGATCGAGCCCAGGTCGGAGATATCGCGCTCGCGATAGGAAACCCGCTCGGTGTCGGCCAAACAGTCACGATGGGTATCATTAGCGCCAAGGGACGCCAGACTGGTCTCAGCAGCGGGAGCTTCGAAGATTTTCTTCAGACCGATGCGCCGATCAATCAGGGTAATTCCGGAGGCGCTTTAATCAATACCAATGGAGAATTGGTCGGCATTAACTCGCAAATTCTCTCGCCTTCCGGGGGCAGCATTGGCATCGGCTTCGCTATTCCCTCCAACATGGCTCGGAGCGTTTTGGAGCAACTGCAAAAGACCGGAAAAGTAAGGCGCGGGCAACTGGGCATTGTTGTTCAAACCATCAGTTCCGACATCGCGGCCAACCTCGGAATGAAAGACGCAAAGGGTGTGATCGTCAGTCAGGTCCAGCCAGGGAGCGCTGCGGAGCGCGCCGGATTGAAGACCGGCGATGTCATCACCGCACTAAACGGAACCGAGGTTGTCGATTCCAACACGTTCCGCAACCACATTGCCGGTACAGCTCCAGGAACCGCCGTGACCTTAAGTATCCGGCGTGGCGGGGCAGCGCAAGAGGTTAAAGCAATCCTTGGAGAATTCGTTCCGCAAACGGCAGGCGCAGAGCCAAACGGTAATTCACCGGCACCGGAAAATGTTGAGACCGGAAAACTTGGTATCGGAGTACAACCACTGACTGCGGAGGTCGCGACCCAACTGGGATTAGACAAGTCCACCCAGGGAGTAGTTGTAACTCAGGTTGATCCGACGGGGCCGGCTGCGGATGCGGGAATCCAGCAGGGCGACGTCATCGAACAAGTAAATCAGCAGCCGGTGCGTTCGGCCGCGGATTTTCGGACAGCCATGCAACGGAGCGGCACGCGTGCGGCGTTACTGCTGATAAACCATCGAGGCACCAGGGTCTTTATTACTGTGACTCCAGCGTCGTAAGCGCTGAGTGGTGCAGGAAGAATCTGACTTACTTCAGCTTGTCGTGTCGTGCGGCAAGCTGAAGTTTTCAGGCAACCGTTTCAGCTCGTCATATCCGTTCGACAAACCAGGAACACTTCAGCGTCCCTTGAATACGGGCTTGCGTTTTTCGAGGAAGGCATTGACGCCTTCGTCCTTGTCTTCGGTGGCGAAGCAGAGCGCGAACAAATCGACTTCGCGGCGGAGGCCTTCATCCAGATTGGACCGCGATGCGATCTTCACAGCTTCCTTAGCCAGGCGGACGGCAATAGGCGCCTTCTCGGCAATGCTGTTGGCCAACTCCATTGTTCTAACTTCGAGTTGGTCAGGCGGAAAGACATGATTGACCAGGCCGACCGTAAGGGCTGTCCGCGCATCGATCAGCGTTCCCGTCAGAATCAATTCTAAAGCCTTCCCTTCGCCCACCAGCCGGGTTAGGCGCTGGGTCCCGCCGCCGCCGGGAATGATTCCCAGATTGATCTCAGGTTGGCCAAACGAAGCAGTCTCGCTGGCAATGCGAATGTCACAGGCCAACGCCACTTCACATCCGCCGCCCAAACAGTATCCGTTAACCATCGCAATTACTGGTTTGGGAAAAGTGTCGATAGCATTGAACAGCGAGCGCTCAACCATCACGTCGCGCTGCATGTGTGCAGTGCGCCCGGCAAATTCGCCGATGTCTGCGCCGGCGATAAAAGCTTTGTCACCCGCGCCGGTGATTACCACTACGTGAACGGATTCGTCCAGCCGCAACTCTTCCAGCACAGCCGCGCCTTCCTCGCGCGTCTTGATGTTCAGCGCGTTTCTTTTTTCCGGACGATTGATAGTGACGATAGCTACGCTGCCGCGCCGTTCGAGCAGCAGTGTTTCATAAGATTGCGACATGTGATTGACTCCCGGGGAATTGAATTAGGAAGGAAATGCTAAAGGTTGGGCTCGGAATCGTCAAACGAGAGAACGCAACACCGGTTCGTTGGCGGTCAATGCCGATCTTTTCTGAAAAGTGATTACTGCGAGGGTGCGGAATCAGGATCGGGCGCCGCTGCCTGTTCATCGGCGACCCATGAGACGAAGAGGCGCAGCCAATTTTCGGTTGGTTCAGCAATCTGGACACCAATGCGGGCCGTGCCGTAGACGGCAGGAGCTACGCGCACTACGACAGCGGTTACTTCGATAGGCCCGCCGTCGGGTCGATGCGCGCGCAGGTAAAGACGCTCGCCGCGCGTCACTTTTTGATTTAAATGGAAGAGCGCGCCGGAGGTCGAGATGTCATCCGTTTCGGTGGGCTCGCTCCAGGCCGACTGATCTTCGGCGCGGCCCGATACGACAATGGCGATACGCAATGCCATGCGCAGCGCGAAACGCTTTTCTTCGTTGTTGTAGGGAGTACTCATGGTTTGCAATGCAGCCGCTCCGAACTATTATCAGGAATGCGCGCGACGCGCGTCTCCGCCTCATCATTCCAACTATAAAAGCCCTCGCCGGTCTTCTTGCCTAATTTCCCTTCGTCAACCAGACGGCGCAGAATTTGTGGTGGACGAAAGGTCTCAGAACCCAGCTCTCGATGCAAGTACTCAGCGATGTTCAAGCGTACATCCAGTCCAACCAGATCCGTAAGCTTCAAAGGACCCATGGGATGGTTATAGCCTAACTCCATGGCCTTATCGATGTCCGGCGCGCTGGCCACGCCCTGCTCAAACATCCTCATCGCCTCCAGTCCCAGCGCCACACCCAGCCGGCTGGAAGCAAAGCCCGGTACGTCTTTAACCACGATGGTTTCCTTGCGCAAGCGCCGTCCAACTTCGCGCATCGCCTCGATGGTTTCGTCCCCGGTAGCCTGGCCCACTACAATCTCGACCAGACGCATGAGGTGGACGGGATTGAAAAAGTGCAAACCCACCACCCGTTCAGGCCTTTGCGAGGCGCGGGCAATTTCTGTAATCGAGAGCGAGGAAGTGTTGGTGGCAAAGATGAACGAATTCTGAGCCAGCGACTCCAGCTCTCGCAGAATTTCCTGTTTCAACGGCAATTGCTCCGGGGCGGCTTCGATAATCAGATCCGCCTGAGCTGCTTCTTCCAGGCGAGTCGTCCCGCGAATGCGCTGAAGGGTTTCATCGCGGTCGGCTTCCGTAAGCTTGGCCAGCTTGATTCCTTTTTCCAGGTTCCGCTCGATGGCCTGAACTCCGCTAGCCAGCGACTCAAGGTCCACGTCACGCAGGATGACCCGGTAACCGGAAGCTGCAGCAACCTGAGCGATACCGTGCCCCATGGTGCCTGCTCCGATCACAGCTATGCTGTCAACGGTGGGGGCGATTGTGTCTTTCACAGAGATGGGCGGACAACTCTCCTTCAAACCCGCTTTGTCAGTCAGCAAAGCATTGGTTCGACTACCTTGGTAGCACTAGTTATACTATACGCATTACCTAAAAGGCTATACTTAAGAGCACTTAGCGCCAATATTTCCATGTAAAAAATCAACGAGGTGGAGCAAATTCGATGGAGAAACAGTCGATTACAAAGGACGTGGTCATTATCGGTTCGGGCCCGGCCGGATTGACCGCAGCGATCTATACCGGGCGCGCCAATCTCGCGCCGCTGCTTGTTGACGCTCCGGCGGACGCGGAAAAACAAACCTCGCCGGGTGGACAGCTGATGATTACCACTGAGGTGGAGAACTATCCCGGCTTTGCAGCCGGAATCCAGGGACCTGAATTAATGATTGAGTTTCGCAAGCAGGCTGAACGCTTTGGTACCGAGTTCCTCGAAGCCTGGATCACTCAAGTGGATCTGGAGGAGCGCCCTTTTACCCTGCACACCGACGATCACATTATCAAAGCGCACACCCTAATAATCGCTTCCGGGGCCTCAGCCAAATGGCTCGGAATTCCCGGCGAAGCCAAGACTCCGGAGGGATTTGGTGGCAACGGCGTTTCCGCTTGTGCGACTTGCGACGGACCCTTGCCGGCTTTTCGCAACAGAGATCTGGTAGTCGTTGGTGGCGGCGATACAGCGATGGAAGAAGCTACCTTCCTGACTCGCTACGCCGCGCGCGTGTATGTGGTCCACCGGCGTGACAAGCTGCGGGCGTCGAAGATCATGCAGGACAAAGCTCTGTCCAACCCAAAAATCGAGTTCATCTGGAATAGCGGAGTCGAAGAGATTTTGGGGACACATGAGGATGGCGTGACAGGAGTGCGTTTGAAGAATCTGCAAACAGGGGAAGAATCAATTACTCCCTGCGCCGGAGTTTTTGTAGCCATCGGACACAAACCCAATACGGATCTCTTCAAGGGGAAAGTCGATACCGATGAGGTTGGTTATATAAAGACCGCCGGCACCTCGACTGCGACAAATATTCCCGGAGTATTTGCCTGTGGCGACGTTCAGGACTCGGTTTATCGTCAGGCAGTAACGGCTGCCGGAACCGGTTGCATGTCGGCCATTGATGCCGAACGGTTTCTGGATCACTTGCCGGTGGCTATGCCTTGTGGTGACGAAGTTACTATCGAAGGCGAACGCGTCACTTCTGATCATCAAGTGATCATTGAACCGGACGGCACGATGGTTCCGAACGTTGCGTCCGCAGTCGGCATTGCGGAGGAGAAATAGGGGTAAGGGGTAAGCGGAAGGGCACGACTTGTTGATGGATTAGCTTCTCCGAGTGGGTACGGGAAATATTTAAGTCGCAGCGAAATGTGGCTACTTTCCGTTACAACAATACAATTGAATCGTCTGATTCGTTTCGTCGTGATGGTGCGGGAGCGCGTTCCGGTTCCGGCTTAAAGGGGGCCACACGATCATCATTGAGCGGGCAAGCTTCACAGTAAAGCCCCAGCCGCTCACGGCGGTCCTCGCACTCATTGCAACTCAACAGCAGACCGGCTTCTCGCAGGGCTTCAACCACTGGCAGCAACAACATACCACGCTCAGTCAGGCGATATTCGACGTGTGGAGGTTGGCCACCGAAATCAATTCGTTCGACCAGATCATCGCCTTCCATATCGCGCAAGCGGTCAACCAGGGTACGGCTGCTGATGGGAAACAATCCGTTGATCAATTCCGTCGTGCGGCGCGCCCCGCCGGCCAGATCGCGGATCACCATCAGCGTCCACTTGTCGCCCACCAGTTGCAGGGCTCCCGCTATTGGACAACCATCACCTTCGCGTTTTCGCAATGCTTCATTCGCTCCTGATGCGGCGCAGCTTACCACATTTGATAAAAGCGCAACCGGGAGAAAACTTAACAGACCTGTGTGCTTGCATTGCCCGGAATGATTCCCCGCGAAAATAAGTCAATTTCCGGTTGACTCATCAATTATGAAGATGTCAGTGCTAGAAAAAGAGTTGTGGTGATTCGCCCACCGCCACAGCGTGGACGACCCATCGCGGCTCAACCTGCCGGCTGAGCATTTCCCATTACCGGATGCAGGCGCCGCGACCCTACCGCAGCAAAAAGAGCTTTGTTCAGGAGACCGACTACGGGCGCAGGCTGATATTGTAAGTCTTGATCTTTGAGTTGAGGGTAGTTGCGTTCATGCCCAGCAGGCGGGCAGCGCGCGATTGATGGCCGCCCGTTTGCTCCAGGGCACGTCGAATCAGGTCTATTTCAAATCGCCGCACTTCGTCGTAGAAATTAATGCCACGGCCAATATCCTGAACTGCCGAGCTGCTGCCTTCGCGGTTGGAATCGATCACCGATTGTGGGTCGCTGATCTCCGGGCGCAGGCATTCGCGTGAGACTTCGTTACTGGGTGCAATAACCACGGCGCGCTCAATAGCGTTTTCAAGTTCACGCACATTGCCGGGCCATGAATAGGCTTCGAGCAGAGCGAGGACTTCCGGCGCCAAGTGTTCAGAAATTTCGCGTGCGTTCTCTTCGTTGTATTTGCGGATAAAGTGCTGGGCCAACGGCAGGACGTCTTCGCGCCGATCGCGCAAGGGTGGTAACTCAATGGGAACAACGGAGAGCCGGTAATAAAGATCCTCGCGAAATGCTCCATGCCTGACGGCTTCCTTGAGATCGATATTGGTGGCGGCGACAATCCGCACATCCACGCGGCGGGGTGTGGTGTCTCCCAGCGGCGTGAACTCGCGTTCCTGGATTACTCGCAGCAGGCGCACCTGGGTTTCGGGTGGGATGTCGCCAATTTCATCCAGAAAGATCGAGCCGCCGTCAGCAACTTCAAAGAGACCCTTCTTGGCGGCAATTGCGCCGGTGAATGCGCCGCGCGTGTGACCGAAGAGTTCCGACTCGAGCAACTCGGTGGGGATGTTCGAACTGTTAACCGTAACAAAGGGATGCCCGGCGCGGGGGCTGGCCTCATGAATGGCTTTGGCAATCAATTCCTTGCCGGTGCCGCTTTCGCCTGTGATGAGGACAGTGGAACGAGCCGGCGCTACCTGATCGATTAAGCGGAAGACTTCCTGCATTACGTCTGAGCGGCCGACGATTTCGCCCCGATCGACGGCGCGGCTCATGGCCCGGCGCAGCGTTTTGCGTTCTTCATCCTTGCGCCGGCGCTTGATCCCGGCGGCTACGGTGGCGGTGATCTGTTCGTTCTGAAAAGGCTTTCGAATGCAACCAAACGCGCCTTTTTCCCAGGCGGCGATCGCAGTATCAAACGTCGCATAGGCCGTGATCATGACAATCACCGCCTCAGCATCCATCTTGAGAAATTCTTCCAGGGCGCGCAGCCCGCCAATGCCCGGCATGGAAACGTCGAGCAGCACAGCATCGTACGCACGCCGGCCGTAAGCTTCCAGCCCTTCTTCACCAGTCTTAGCCAGCTCTACGCGATAGCCGCCCGCGACCAGCAGCGTCTCGAGGACCTCGCGCATGATCTCCTCGTCATCGACGACCAGTACTGAACCTTTTTTAGCCATGCATTGTTGCCCTGCACCGATCTTCGATCTCGATCATCTCCCACGCAAATACGAGTCAGGTCTCGCATCGTCCCAGGTATTTGCCGGCTATTTCTGACGATCAGGGGTTTCAGTTTAGGGGAGATCAATTGATAAGACAAAACGACCTGCGATGACTTCGGCTAAGCATCCTTTGTCCAAGCGACGCTGAATGGACTTAGTCGCCCACTGCCTGCAGGCGAGCACGAGCATGGGTAGTTGGCAGCGCGATGCGGAAGGTTGTGCCACGGCCGGGAGCACTTTCAACGGTGATGTGGCCGGAGTGCTCCTGAATAATTCCGTAAGAGACGGCCAGACCTAGTCCGGTCCCGCGCCCAACACCCTTGGTGGTGTAGAAGGGATCGTAAATCTTGGCGACATTCTCAGGCGCGATGCCGATACCGTTGTCGGATACTTCGACTACCAGGGTATCGCCGCGCAGTGAGCTGGTCCGGAGTGTGATGCAACCGCCATCGGGAATAGCATCTCGGGCGTTCAACAGCAGATTAGTAAACACCTGTTGCAGTTTACCGGCATTGCCAATCACGCTCGGCGCGTCGGCTTCGTAGGCGCGCGCGAGTTCGATCTGATTGCGGCGCAACTGCGGCTCAATTAATTGGATGGTATCGTCCAGCACACGATTGACGTCGAGTTCAGTAAATTCAGTCGCGCCTCCGGTGCGGGAAAAGTTGAGCAGGTTGTTAACGATGTTCACAGCACGGTCTGCCTGCCGGCCAATCTTTTGCAGCAGAGCATGTTTGGGATCGGTATCCGGTAACATTGCCAGCAGCATTTGCGTGTAAGAAGAGACGCCTGTCAGGGGTGTGTTCACTTCGTGGGCCACGCCGGCTGCCAGCAATCCAATCGAAGAAAGCTTTTCTCGCTGTTGTAATTGCTCTTCCAACCTGATTCTGCCGGTCACGTCTTCAAGCACAACCAGAGCGCCACTCTGTACCAAAGCATCTCCCCGCAGCGGCGCCAGAGAAATATTCAGCACCAGCGAACGACCGTTGCGGGTGGCGGTGTGTAGCTTGTAGATATTGCGCAGCTGTTTTAGACGCCAGCCTTCCTTGCCCAGCACCTGGCGCAATGTGTCCGCAAAATCTTCGGCAAATAGTTCCTCGACCTGTTTGCCCATCGCGACGTCGCGGCCAATTTCCAGGATCTGGCCCAGCGCGGAATTGGAGTGCGTGACTCGTCCATCGAGATCTACAGCCATCAGGCCGACGTTAATCGAGTCGACAATCGATTCGTTGAATTCCTTCAACAGTTTCAGTTCAGAGGCCCGTTGTTCCTGTTCCTGATACAGCAGGCTGTTTTCGATTGCTACCGCGACATATCCGGACACAGTCCGCAGAATCTCCACATCTTCTGATGATAACAACGCACCGTCGGCTGAGCGGCCGAGGCCGATGACAGCGACCATTCGGCCACGCACTACGCAGGGGACATAGTAATGAAGCGAGCGGCGTACGAAGCCGGTAGTTTCAGGGACCAGATCGAGATCGTCCGTGCGCACCACGCCATTTTCAGCGGAACGAACGCGAATCATTTCGCGAAAATCCTGTGGGACGATCATCTGCGCCGACAAGCCGGCAGCGCGGGCTACTCGATATCCTGAGGCGGCCGCTGTGTCTTCGATGAAAATCGCGACCCGCTCAACATTCATCACCTGCTGCAAGCGGCTGACAAGCGCATCGAGCAGGGGCTCAAGCGCCGTCGTGGCCGAAAGGGTGCGCCCAAAGTCCAGCAAGCCGTTGCGCATGTCGTAGCGCTCGCCGTAGAAAAGGCGGTCAATCCTCTCCTGGAGGAAATGCTTCACGGGCGCAGCAATCACGACGATGATGGCCATTGCAGCGATGGCAATCGCGGCGCGTAGCGTAATTTCTCCCGCTCCAACGCCCTGGTCATTGCCAAGAGCGTAAATGCCTCCGAGATAGACAACTGCTCCGATGGAGATTGCGATTGCGAGCGTCGTCAGCGCATAAACAAAAACCCGGCGCACAACCAACTCGACGTCCATGAGCCGGTAACGCACAACGGAATAACCAAACGAAAGGGGTATGAGAATCAGCGGCAGGACCGCAGCGTCTGTCAGCCAGGGATCGCTTTGGGCACCGAAGATGTAGCCCAGGGCATAAAGCAGTGTGAAGGGCGCGATGGCCAGCGCAGAACCCCAGACAACCCACTTTAGTTGCTGTCTAATGACGGTCGTCTTGGCCGTCACCAGTGTAATGATAAGCAGGACAACGCTGGTCAGCAGTGCGACGCACAGATGAATAAAGCCGGCTTTGTAGAAATACCCGATAAAGGTTTCTGAGAAGCTGGGAACGCGCGCCAGGCCGGGCAGCACATCAATCAGGACGTTGCGCAGAAAAATCCAGCTGGCAACAAAAAAGAGAATCGTTGCCGGAACGTACAGTATGGCTGCGCACCAGCGCCGTTCGGAAAATAGTTGGTGTCGCGTCGGATACAGAGCACAAAAGTGCACGAACAAGGGCGCAAAGAAAAGCAACGCGACGTTGTCCAGGAAAGCTATTGCCAGATCCAGGTCACGATAGCTCGCAGTTGGCGTGAAGGAGAGAAAGACGAAAGCCGCCAAACACCAGGTGGCAAGATGCAGCGCATAGGGCGCGCGGCCGCCCTGTTTGAAAAGAACGAAGAGGCCTATGACCAGACAGACAACGCCGATCAAATTTATGTAGATCTCGCGTGGGGTCCAGTTTTGAATCGCACCCAGGTTGTCCAGATCGGCCCAATAGTAACGGCTCTCTATCGGATAGGAAGGCCGTTCGAGCAAATAGTGAATTTCACCGCCGACGCGCGCCTGATCCAGATACATCTGCACATCGCGGGCATGAATTACCTCTTCATCGCGCCCGTCCAGCTTGATGCCGAGCAGGCGATCACCGGGAAGTACGTAAGCTCGTGATCCAGCCGAGTCAGGTTCAACTGTCCGGGCAATAATTCCGTCCTTCGTGTCGGCCCAGCGAATGCCATCGTAAGGAGGAGTTTGGTGCTTGGCCCGCTGCACGACATTGAAGACTCCAGCCGCGACGAGCAAGCCCGCCGCGATCAGCAGAATCCATGTCCGAGTTGTGAGCACTGACCCTTTCATAATTGCGTTGTCTGGTCGCCAGACAAAAAGTAGATCTTAAGCAACCAACGTTCCCCGTCGTGCCATTTCAATCAAACTTTGAGCCTGAACACAGTTTCGGGGCTTTCGGGACTCAATAACATTTCCGGGACCTAATCACTGTGCTGGTTTGCGCTTCCGCTGGACTTCGTAGTCTATTCACCTATCCGAGATTTCGGACTTTTCCGAGTTTTTGGAGGAGGCCTTTCCGGGAACTTCGTCATCAGGGGGCGGTCAACAGGGAAGCTCTCTAACAGTACGGCTCACCTTCCCTTTCTTAAAACCGCAACGAGATCCCGCCCCGAACCGAACGGCGGGTGGTACTGACCAGGGTCAGGACTTCTCCGTTGTCGGTGCTGGGCTGAGTGTCCAGCAGGTTGCGGGCGTCGATTATGGCCTCGGCATGAAGTGGCAGGCCAAAGTTGGGCAGGTCCTGAGTGATCTGAATGCTTAGAGAAGGATCATAAACACCAAGCCGCCCGGCAAATGGGTCAATGGCGAACACGGTTGCGTCACGCGAAAAACGGAAAACAGTTCGGATGTGAGTGCCGCTACGGAAGCCGGCCCCGAGCTGCAGTGCCGCTGTCTGGAAAAACCCATTCTGGAAAAGCTCGCCCGGCGTAGTAAGACCGCGCGAGGAAAGACGCTGGCCGCGTCCCAATGAATATCCGGCCGAAGCTGTCCAGACACTGTTAAGCCTTCGGGTGTAGATGACTCGTACACCGCGGGCAGAGCCCTGTTGAGTGGCAACGTTAGTCAGTCGTTCGCCTTCGGCTCCCGAAAAAGCGGATAACGGCATGCTCATGAGTCCGACACCGCGCCCCGAAGTCATATCCAGGAAGCCAGTAGCTTCAAGACTCGAGTCGTTATCAAGAATCCGCTCGGCTCCGATTTCGAAGCGATGGCTGCGGGCCATGACGGCCCGGCCGTCGACGAAAGCCACCGGTTGGGCATTAGATCCATTAAATACGATTCGCTCACCCTCAAAGCCGGCGACGCTCTGAACATTTGTTTCGTCGCCTCCGGGAGCATAGGCTGCTTTCAAACGGGTATGCGCATTGGCGTCGAATTGGAAGCCGAACCGCGGAGAGATTGAGCGAGCGCCACCGCCGCCGATAAAGCGTGAATAATCCAGACCAAGAACGATTACCACTCCATCTCTAACCACCCACTCGTCTATCGCGCGCACCGAAAGCTGACCCAGATCCGACGCTTCCTTTCGAGGGAATTGGGCCGGGCTCCCGAGACGCACGCCGCCAATACCCACGTTAACGCGATGACGATTGCCGGCGCGAACCAGGCCTTTGACCTCGAATCGTTGGGGCGCTGCTGAAGTGTTGCCGCTTTGACCTGCGAAGATCAGGTCGACGCGCTCACTGGCCGGCATGGAAACCGCGAAGTTCATTCCGACAAACCCGGCTTCTGAGGCATTGCCGGCAAAGTAACTTTCAATCACACCCTGGGTGCGCGCTTTTTTCGCGGTCTCTTCTCTTGTGTCGGCAGCTTCGTAAACTCCCGCTTCTGCTTCGGCACGTTCATTCGCTGCATTCTCGGCGGCCAGAATCGCCTGAATGGTTTTGTCAGCCCCTTCCTGTATCTGGAAGATCGAACGCTGGCTCTGTGCCGCTCGCAGTCGCCACTTAACGTCGTCGCGATCGCGGCGTTTCTCGGGCAAGGTGCGGCCGGAACCGACTGGTTCGAGATTGAATTTGTAAATCAGCTCCTGGGCAGCACGGACGTCGACCGCATCGAAGACGACTTCGTTAAAGCCCTGGGCGATAGCACTAATGTCGTAACGACCGGGGACGATACGCGCAGTGAATTTGCCGTCAGCTCCTGTGCGGGCTTGCCGGCTCACTTGTTTCGCTCCCTCTTTGATCAGTGAGACTACCGCGCCTGCGAGGGGATTGCCTTTGCTGTCTTTGACGGAACCGGTAATGGTAGCGAGGCTGCCTCGATTGGCTAGGGCTGCGTCTGCCGCGCCCAAAAAGGCGAATGCAAAGACCAGCGCAGCACTGATACTTGAGATTTTTTTCATCGCGGTGATACCTCCAGATGGTCCTTCGCCATTGAGCCGAAAGGCTGTGTTATGGCGATGACGTACTTTGGATGTGTGCAATGCGGGAAAGATTCTCTCAAGGTAAAACCCCGTCCAGAGGCACACGCCAAAGCTGCTTGCCGAGAAGCGCGCGGTTCTGTCGAGGAGACTTGACCGGAACCAATTGAAAGCAGGCCATTTTCCGCTATTGGCGCAAGGGGTGTCAAGTAAATGAGCCCTGCGTGGTGGCCCCGATTGCACAGGTGTTTCAGCGTTACCGCCTTTTAGGCGGGTTTTTGTCACGTGGAAATCAAGCCCGAAAATTCCAAACGCCACTGCCTGAGTGCCCGCGAAGGCCGACCAGCCTTTAGTTTATCGATATCCGACGGAGGGGCCCCTTCCTTGACACTCTTTTGGAACGACAGCTATCATCTCCGTTTCCGTTGAAGGCACGGAACTTCGCCTGGTTGTCATATGTTTGAGTCGCTTTCGGACAAGCTAAAGCGGACCCTGAAAAACCTGCGCGGCGAAGGGGTGCTGACAAAGGAACACGTTGATGCCGCCTTGCGTGAGATCCGTCTCGCGCTGCTCGAGGCCGATGTCAACTATAAGGTAGCCAAGGACTTCATTGCCTCGGTCAAAGAAAAGGCCGAAGGTCAACAGGTCTGGCAGGAACTGAAGCCTTCCGAACAGGTCGTCAAGATTGTCTTCGACGAGTTGGTTCAACTGCTCGGCGGCCAATCTTCTCGGCTCGTCTTTACGAAGCAGATTCCCAACGTGGTCATGATTGTCGGGCTTCAGGGCTCAGGCAAGACCACTTCGGCGGGAAAGATCGCCCGCTGGCTGGCGCTGAATCAGGATCGCAAGCCGCTGCTTTTGTCGGTTGACGTCTACCGGCCCGCGGCTCGAGAACAATTGAAGGTCATCGCGAAAGCGACGGGCCAGCAGATCTTTGAACAACCCGAGACCAACGATCCGTTGACGCTGGTGCAGTCTGCCTACAAGCACGCGCAGCAGGTCGGATTCGACACGCTCCTGATCGACACTGCGGGGCGTTTGCACATCGACGATGAGTTGATGGACGAGCTGGAGCGCATCAAGGCTGAGACACATCCGGTCGAGATTCTCTTCGTGGCCGATGCCATGACCGGTCAGGATGCAGTTCGTTCGGCCGAGGAGTTTCACCGTCGTGTCGGTATTACCGGCGTGGTGCTGACCAAGATGGATGGCGATGCTCGCGGTGGCGCGGCGCTCTCCATCAAGCAGGTTATCGGCCAACCGGTAAAGTTCGTGGGCGTGGGTGAGAAGTATGACGCGCTCGAACCTTTTTATCCGGATCGCGTGGCCCAGCGCATTCTGGGGATGGGCGATGTCCTGTCACTGATTGAAGAGGTCCAGTCAAAGGTCGATCAGACCGAAGCTGAACAACAGCTGAAGAAGCTGCAGAAGAACGAATTTACGCTGGATGACTTTCGCTCGCAGTTGCGCCAGGTCAAGAAGCTTGGTTCTTTCTCAAAGATCATGAAGCTGCTTCCGGATCAGTTGCTCGGTGGGATGGGCATGCCCCAGTTAACCGATGAGCAATCGGTCGTCATGGAAAAGGAGTTGAAGCGCACCGAGGCGATCATCGACTCCATGACTCAGATCGAGAGGACTGACCATCGTATTCTGAATGCGAACCGGAGGCGGCGCATCGCTCGCGGATCGGGAACCTCGGTGGCGGAAGTCAACCAGCTGATCAAGCAGTACACCGAGATGCGCCAGATGATGCGGCAGTTCTCCGCGTCAGGCATGTTTGGCGGGGCCGGAGGCGGTGGCGGGATCAAGGGCAAGGTGATGCGTAGAGTTGCCGGGATGGCCGGCATTCCTGATCTATCAGGATTGGCCGGGGGGAATGGTGGCGACGTGCCGGCCCAGTTGGCCGCCGGGCCGTCTCGCAAGAAATTGAAAAAGAAGCGAAAGAAGAAGAAGAGGCACTAATGATGCCCCGCAAACTTCAGTTTGTCGTCTTCGCTTTTGAAAGAGATTTGGATCTGTAAGATTTTGTTAAAGACCGGGATAACGACAAACTGACGTTTGCCGGACAACTTTTGGAGGATGAAGAATTGTTAGCAATAAGCTTGATGCGCACGGGCGCGAAGAAGAAACCTTCTTACCGCATTGTGGTAAAGGAAAAACGTTCCAAGCGCGATGGCGCTTATCTCGAAAATTTGGGGACTTATAGTCCGACCCGGCCGGCGGGCGATGTCAATCTGGACTTGGATCGCGTTCATTACTGGATCGGAAAGGGCGCGCAGCCGACAGCCACGGTAGATCGCCTGATCAAGAACAGCGAGAAAGCCCAGGCAGCCTCGGCCGCAGCCGCTCCGGCTGCTTAATTGATTTCCGGTGGCACTGACAGGGTAGCTGGATCTTTTATGCGAGATACTGTCGAACTAATTGTTAAGGCCCTGGTGGATGATCAGGAAGCGGTCGATGTGCGAGAGATTGATCGCGGTGGATTAACGTTGGTTGAGATTCGCGTGGGCCCCGACGACATGGGCAAAATCATCGGTAAGCAGGGACGTACCATCCGCGCCCTGCGCTCACTGGTGGGCGCGGTGGGAGCGAAAAGGAAACGGCGGTTTGCCCTGGAAATAGTTGAAGGGTCTCCGGCAGGTCAGGAAGTTGGCGAGTGAAGACAACCAGCCACAGCCGGCTGACGCATTTGTCATAGTGGCGCGCGCAGTAAAGCCACGGGGCTTGAAAGGCGAGTTGGTCGCGGAACTGCTGACGGACTTTCCCGACCGCTTTAATCAGATCGAACAGTTCTTTGCCAGATCTCCCCAGGGAGAACAAATAGCAGTTGCGTTGGAACACTTCAGCTTCCACAAGAATCGCATTGTCATGAAGCTGGCAGGAATTGATTCCATCGAGTCGGCAGCCACACTGGTTGGCTTTGAATTCGTGGTGCCCGAAACGGAAAGAGTCGAACTCGCTGAAGACGAGTTCTATGATTGGGAACTCGAAGGTTGTCGCGTTGAGACTGTCACAGGTCAACTAATTGGTAAGGTAAGCAGCGTGTTACGAACGGGTGCGGCCAACTTGCTGGTAGTCAAAGGCGAGAATGCGCCGGATGTGTTGGTCCCGATGGTCAGTTCCATACTGACGAGCGTTGATAAGGAAGGAAAGCTGGTCACCATCGATCCTCCCGAAGGATTACTCGAATTGTAGTTGTCAGTGTTTCGATGGCTTAGGCCAAAAAGCTTCACTTAGTCCGCGTTTAGCGGACGATTGAAAATAACCCAGCGATTTATCGGTGGGATCGATTGGAATTGAGGCGAAGTCCGTGAAGCGGACGACTGAAAAGGTCAGAGGCGTTGACGATCAGTCAGCCGTACGCTTCACGGACTACGAATCCCTATCCCAGCAGTAAACTGCTGGGCTACTATCGTTCGTCCGCTTTGCGGACTAGTAACTCTACTTTGAGCAAAGTCGAGTTGGTCTTTGAATACTTTGCGAGGAAGATCTCGCATTATCGGAATTATGCGCTTCGACATCATCACCATCTTTCCAGAGTTTTTTGGTGAGGCCTTTGAGCACGGCATCATCCGGCGCGCTCGTGCTGCCGGCTTAGTTGAAGTAACGACGCGCGACTTGCGCGGTTGGACTAACGATAAACACCACATGGTGGATGATCGTCCTTTCGGCGGCGGTGACGGCATGGTGCTCAAGCCGGAACCGATCTTTGGAGCAGTCGAAGAGTTAGTGGGAACGGCGCGGCGGGAAGATTATCCGGCGCGTACTCGCGTGGTACTGCTTTCACCCCAGGGCCGGGTTCTGACCCAGGCGCTGGCAGCTGAATTAGTCCGGGAAGCCGAACACCTGGTCTTGATTTGCGGCCGCTATGAGGGTGTCGATGAACGAGTTGCCACCGCCCTGGTGACTGATGAAATCTCGATCGGAGATTACATTCTCTCCGGGGGTGAGCCAGCAGCGCTGGTTCTGATAGATGCGATGACGCGGTTGCTGCCCGGGGCGCTTGGCAGCGAGACGTCGGCCTTGAATGAATCATTCTCTCAGGGCTTGCTTGATTGCCCGCACTATACGCGGCCCCCGGAATTTATGGGAATGCCGGTGCCGGCGGTTCTGCTCGGAGGCAATCATGGTGAGATAGCTCGCTGGCGTAGAGAGGCAGCGCTGGACAAGACGGCGCGCAACCGCCCGGATCTGTTGCCGAAGAGTTCTTAGTTCTTTCTACCTGTTGTTTGTGCCTCAGCAAGATTAAGAGGCATAGGTCACCGGGTACAATCGTTTTTGCGAAATGAGTTAGTTTCTTTCAGGAGTTAGTCATGAATCGATTAGATAGTATTGAAAATGGTCAGTTGCGTTCGAATGTCCCGGACTTTCAGCCTGGCGACACTGTGCGCGTGCACGTCCGCATCAAAGAATCGGAAACCAAGGAACGTCTGCAGGCGTTTGAAGGCGTCTGCATCGCACGCAAGCATGGTGGAGCGCGTGAGACTATCACCGTTCGCAAGACAAGCTTTGGTATCGGGGTCGAGAGGATTTTTCCTTTGCACGCAACCATCGTCGATCACATCGACGTGGTGAAGCGTGGCCGCGTGCGCCGCGCCAAGCTTTATTACCTGCGTGAGTTACGCGGCAAAGCAGCCAGGATTCGCGAGCGCGATACCCGCACCAAAACTACGGATGCGCAGACAGCCGCGGCTTCCGGGAAGGCCAAGTAGTCACCGTGATGACGCGGTGCGGCCGCGTTTGCAATCATTTCCATTTGTCATTTGACGTTTGTCACGTGTCAGTGCAGCCAAAGTGAATGGGCCAGTCTTCCAGGCTGGCCCCATCGCTGCAGATGGCGGATGGTAAGTGACAAATGAGAAATGGAAACATTCTCCCCTCCTTTGCGCATAGCCATTGACGCCCACTCGGTTGGCAGTCAGCTGGCTGGTAACGAAACCTACATAGTCAATCTCATCGAATCCCTCGCCGCGATCGATCCGGTTAACTATTACACTTTGTATGTCACTCGCCGGGAGGGGCTCGACCGATTTCAAGGCCGCTGGCCAAATTTTTCCGTGGTCCGGACCTTCCCACACAGTCCGCTCCTGCGTATCCCCGTCACGCTCAGTGTGGAACTGCGTCGCCATCCGGTGGATGTGCTTCATGTCCAATTTACCGCGCCGCCTTTCTGCCCTTGTCCAGTAGTCGTGAGTATTCACGATCTTTCCTTCGAGCATCTGCCTGAGACATTCAAGCGCCGCAGCCGGATGCAGTTACGTCTGACCGTAAGGCGGTCGGCCCGCTCCGCGGCTCGCATTCTGACTCTGGCGAACAGCGTGCGAGAAGATGTAATCGAAACCTATGGCATTGCACCGGAATTAGTGACAGCTATTGCGCCCGCTGCGGCCGAACACTTTGGGGTGGTCACAAATGCGAAGGAAGTGGAACGTGTCCGACATACTTACGCAATAGCGGGAGACTACATCCTTGCGGTTGGATCTATTCAACCTCGGAAGAACCTGATTCGCTTGGTCGGCGCCTATGCGAGCTTGCGCGCGGAACGGCCGGGAGTTAAGCTTCCCACTCTCGTGCTGGTGGGTAAGCGCGCCTGGCTTTACGGAGAAACGCTGCGTTTTATCGAAAAAAGCGTGGTGGCCGACCAGATTGTGTTAACGGGATACGTGCCGGAAGCAGATCTGCCGGCGTTATATTCAGGTGCTCTTTGCTTTGTCTATCCTTCTTATTTTGAGGGATTCGGTTTGCCGCCACTGGAAGCGATGAAGTGCGGTACACCGGTGATCGTGGGCAACAGGACCAGCCTGCCCGAGGTGGTCAGCGATGCTGGTTTGCTGGTCGATCCGTTTGATGAAAGGGATATCGCGAAAGCATTAGCATCCCTGATTGATAATTCAGACCTCCGCGCGGCTCTGCGCGTCAAAGGTCTAAAGCGTGCTGCGCAGTTTAGCTGGCACGACACCGCCAGGCGCACGCTGCAGGTATATCAGGAAGTCGCTACCCGCTGCGCTTGAGCGACCCATCAATTGGTTACGCCGCGCGAGTCGGTTTCGCTAAACTCGCCAACTATTCGGATCCAAAAATGAGAATCGCTATTCTCGGAACGCGAGGCATTCCAGCAAGTTACGGCGGCTTTGAAACTTTCGCCGAACACCTTTCCACCAGGCTGGTGGCGCGCGGCCACGCCGTCACGGTTTACTGCCGGGCACATTACATTTCACCTCGAGAATTAGAGTATCAGGGTGTTCGTCTCAGAATTCTCCCTACCATTCGCCACAAGTATTTCGACACGGTGGTGCATACATTCCTGTCGGCTCTTGATGCCGCGCCGCGCCACTTTGACGCTGCGCTGATCTGCAATGCTGCCAATGCCCCGTTTGCACCGTTTCTCCGCTTAACCGGAACCCCCGTCGCCCTCAACGTGGATGGGCTCGAGCACAAGCGCAAAAAATGGAATTGGATTGGCCGGCAGTATTATCTGCTGACTGAACGGCTAGCCACCATACTGCCCAACAAGACAGTCACCGACGCTGGAGTAATAAAAGACTATTACATGAGTCGTTACAATGCGGCTTCAACCATGATCGCCTACGGTTCAGAAGTGGAGCGCCGCCCTAACCCGGCGGTTGTGCGCCGCTGGCGAGTAGAGCCCAACCGCTACGTGCTTTACGTCTCGCGGCTGGAGCCGGAGAATAATGCTCACCTGGTGATCGAGGCATTCAAGAAAGTGAAGACAGCGCTGCGGCTATTGATTGTCGGCGACGCTCCCTACGCGCATGACTACATTGCGGATCTGAAAGCGCGGGCGCGTGGCGACAAGCGAATCATCTTTACGGGATTTGTTTTCGGCCAGGACTATCGTGCCCTGCAGCAGAATGCCTATTGCTACGTGCATGCAACCGAAGTTGGAGGCACCCATCCAGCACTGCTGGAAGCTATGGGATATGGCAACTGCGTGCTGACGCTGGCTACTCCGGAAAATATGGAAGCAGTTGGCGAGGCCGCTATCCCATATCATGACGAAAGAGACCTGGCTCACAAGCTACAGCGGGTTTTGCGGGATGGCTCACTGGTCCACGCTTATCGCAATCGAGCCCAGGCCCGCGTGCAGGAGCACTACACCTGGGATCGCGTGGTCGATCAGTACGAACAACTCTTTGCTGAAATGGCCGGACTGCCGCTCCCGAGCCCGGCGCCCGCCCAGCCAATTACGCAAGAAGCCCCTCAAGTTAGGAGTATCGACAAAGTTTTGTCCCAGGGCTGAGCAAGCTCCCGGGCCCCGCTTAAATTTCCTCCAATGATCATTAGCCTCATCGGTTTGGATAGCAGCAAGTCCCGGCTAGCCGCGAGAGCGAACTACGTTTTCACTCCTGCGGACCGCTCATTCTCGTTAGTAGGAACGCGGACGGATGCGGTGTTCACGGGGATCGCGCAGGCGCCTGAAAGCAATCCACTTGAGAGTCCGGAGTTCTTTGTGCGGCAGCAGTATTTGGATTTCCTTGGCCGCGAGCCGGAGCCGGGTGGACTTGCTTACTGGAGCGAACAACTGCGAGCGTGCGGTGTTGACGAGGGCTGCCTCAAGCCGAAGCGACTGGACGTGAGCGCGGCGTTTTTCATCGCGCAGGAGTTTCAGGAGACGGGGTTGTACGTCTACGACGTTTACGAAGGAGCGTTGGGAAGACGGCCTGGCTATGCTGAGTATTCTGTTGAGCGCCGGAAGGTAGTGGGCGGAGCGCGGCTGGAAACGGACAAGGCAGCGTTCGCTGTGGAGTTCGTGGAGCGCGCTGAGTTTGTGGGACGCTATCCGCTGGCGTTGAACGGGGAGCAGTCTGTGGAAGCGTTGCTGCGAACCGCGGAGCAGAGTTCGGGGTTGGAGCTGAGCGGGCTGCGAACAATAACGAGTGCTCTCAATAGTTCGCGACGGCTCTTCCGCACCGGTATGAGCCACCTGGTCCAGGTCACTTTATTGCTTTGATGGTGGCGGGTTTTGTGAAGAGTAAATCAGGGACGGGCTTGTTGTATTCGATGGACTCATAGTTGATGCGACTGGTTTGCTTGCCGGAAATGAAGTGATCGATCACCCGCGGTACCTTGATGCCGTCAATTGAGATCGGTTGTTCCAGACGATCCTCTTCAATGGCCTCTTCCATTTCACCGTTATCCATGTTCTTGTGTTTGCGCGGATAAATGATCTTCGCGGGCAGTCCTTCCTTCGCGGCGAATTCGTACTCAATCCAGAAGCCGTCCGGGTAAGTCAGACGCACCGTTTCGTTACGTCGGGCGAGCCCAGCCTCACGACGACCCACGTAACTAAGCCTGGCGCCGTCGTGCCGCCAGCCGCCCCGCAGGATCGTCTCGAGAGTTACTCTAAAGTTGAATTTGAAATCGTTGATTTGCGCGGGTGTCTGATCGTTCAAAGTTTTGACTGCGCCGTCAAAGATCCAACCCTGATCGCCGACGTTAGCCTGAATAGTACGGATTCCCTCTCTCGTGAATTCAGTTCGCTCCTTATCGGGATAGACTATGTAATCGACAAATCTCAACGGCAACTGGGTGATACCGTCCTGGTAGGGAGTGAAGAAGCCGCGGCCGGTGACGCTCCGTACACCCAGATAACGATTCCCGCCCACCACTTCGATGGCCCGGTTAACAATTTGTTCCGCCTTTTGCTCTGAGCCAACTCCCGCATCTTTTCTTTCATTCTGCGCGTTTCCTGAACCAAACAAAATGAACACCAGCACTACCGCAGACAGGGGCTTCAGAAAATCAGGTCTGGTCATTTTGGGCAATCCTCCACGGCTAAGGTAAATGACGGGTCTGGCCTTTGAAAAAAAAGGGCGAGCACCCGCTCGCCCTTAACGTGTCGTAAGGTTTGAATTAGTTCAACTCAATATTGGTGCCGGCATCAGGCGTGACCAGAATTTCACCGGCGTCCACATGCACCAGAAACTTCGCACCGCTTTTCCACATCGCGGTGATGGGAAGCTTCACCTTCTCATCAATATGCCGCTTCAGGAACCGCGCTCCATATTTCGAGCTGAAGCCCTTCTCTGTCAGCAGGTTGATCGCCTCAGTCGTGACCTGCAGCCCTTTGCCCTGCCGCTCCATCTGACGCGTCAGTCTTTCGATGTAGAGCACAGCGATCTGTCGCACCTCGTCCATCGTCAAGGGAGCAAAAACCACAATCTCGTCAATGCGATTGCGAAACTCGGGCGAAAAACGGTGCTCTGCACTCTTCATGACTTCATTTTTTACTACGCGGAACTCGGCCGCAGTCTTGGTGCCAAACCCGAGTGGCTTCTCGAACTTCTTGAAGCTGTCCGAGCCAAGATTGGAAGTCATGATAACGATCGCATCTGATAGATAAACCTTCTTGCCTCGACCATCCGTAAGCCAGCCTTCATCGAAAGCCTGCAGAAACAGATTCATCAAATAAGGCGAGGCCTTTTCGACTTCATCCAGTAGCAGTACGGTGTAAGGGTTCTCGCGCAGCTGTTCGGTAAGAATCCCGCCACGCTCAGAGCCGACGATGCCGCGGGGCATGCCGATCAATTTTTCAATGCCCACGGTGCCGTCGCTGTACTCCGACATGTCGATGCGAACCATCTTGCGGTCGTCACCGAACATAAACTCAGCCACAGCCTTGGCGAGCTCGGTCTTGCCAACTCCCGTAGGGCCGAGGAAAAGCAGCACGCCGTCCGGCTTGTAGTGCGATTCCTTAAGTGGTCCCTTGTTCAGGCGAAGTCGTTGGGCCACGGCCTTAATCGCTTCTTTTTGACCAATAACACGATGGCCCAGCATGGCTTCAGTCATCAGAAAGCGATCGCTGGTGTCGCGAAAGATCATGTCGGGAGGAATGCGTGATTCCTGAGAAATGACCTGGATCACATGCTCCGCCTTGACGATCATCGTCTGCGGTTCGCTGATTTCGACTTTCACTGCTGCGGTATCCAGCCAGCCAATTGCTTTGTCCGGCAGGTGCAGATTTCGAATGTACTTAGGCGCCATTTCCAGCGCCGTATTGATGGCCTCATCCGAAATCTGGACCGAGTAATTCTTTTCCAGCCGCGGTCGTAAGCCAAGCAGGATTTCACGAGTCTCGCTGATCGAAGGCTCCTGAACCTTTACCATTCGGAACCGTCGCGCCAGGGCTTCATCGTCGCTGATATATTCCTTGTACTCAGAGATCGTGGTGGCGCCGATGATGCGCAGATCTCCGCGGGCCAGCGCCCCTTTAAACATATTGGCTGCATCCGAGGAAGTACCGAGCGCCGCGCCGGCGCCCATGATGGTGTGCGCTTCGTCTATAAACAGAATGAGATTCTCGCGTTCCTTAACTTCGTCGATGATTCCCTTGATGCGCTCTTCAAACATGCCGCGCAACATGGTGCCCGCTACCAGACCTCCCATTTGCAATTGCACGATGTGCGACCCGCGCAGGCGAGCAGGAACCTTTTCGGGTTCCAGTTCGATCAAACGCGCAAGGCCTTCCACAACCGCGGTCTTGCCTACGCCTGGTTCTCCCACCAGCATTGGTGAGTTAGCCCGCTCGCGATGGCAGAGGATCTCGATGATTTGCTGAATCTCGGTCTCACGCCCAATAGTTGGTGGGATCTTGTCCTGTCGCGCCAGGCGATTAAGCGAAACACCGAAATGCTTCAGGTAAGGCGGCATCTCATATTTCTTTTTAAACCGCTCTTCTTCCTGCTCGCGCTTTTCAACCTGCACACGAACATTTTCGGCGACCGACTCCGGGTTTGCTCCCAACGTCTGCATCACCTCGACAAACAAGCTGTC
The DNA here is from genome assembly GCA_038237475.1 of Pyrinomonadales bacterium. GTDB lineage: Bacteria > Acidobacteriota > Blastocatellia > Pyrinomonadales > Pyrinomonadaceae > JAOAPY01. The sequence continues at coordinate 51,628 of JBBRYS010000003.1, forward strand.
GTATTTCGCGAGGGCTTCAAAGATGTCCGTCGCCTCGATAACCTTGCGGCCCTGGGCGCGCGCGCGTTCCATAGCCCGTTTGAAAAGCTCGGTGGTGTCGGGGGCAATGCGAAAACCTTTGCCCACATGTTGCTGGCGCGTCGTGTCCAAGCGCTTATCGATCGCAATCTTGACCGTCACCGGGTCGAGTGACAATTCCCGAATGGTCGAATTAAACATGTCCGGCTCTTCGTGAATGATAGCCTCAAGAATATGTTCGACCGAGACGTAATTCTGGTCGCGGCGACGCGATTCGGACAATGCGTGTTCCAGAATCCGTTGTCCGCTGTCACCGAACTTATCTTTATATGCACCTAAATCAACCATGATTTTATTACCTTAAGAAAGAAGCAACTTCCTTTTTAGACCTGTTGCTTACAACGAACATTCAATTAACAACCGGCGGGGCTACACTGGCTGGAAGCCCCGAGGTTCGGAGCTTGGATGTCATCAGCATAGGCACCGTTGCGTTTTAATGCAATAGATAAAACGCACACCCTCAAGAAGCAAATTTGCGGCCAGTTGCCCGCTGGCCGCAAATCGACTGCAAAGCTCAACTGGAAGACTTACCAGCATGGTTTTTCAATAATCATAATCCTCACTTCCTTGCTGCGGCAGTACTGCCTTCTTTTTCTCCGGTGCGTCAGTGATTGCGACATCGGTCGTCAGCAGTAAGCCGGCGATGGAAGCTGCGTTTTGTACGGCACTGCGCACTACTTTCGTCGGGTCGATGATGCCAGCCGCAAGCAAATCCTCGAATTCACCTGTACTGGCATTAAACCCTTTGGATCCCCTGGTTGTCTCGACCCGGCCAATTACTATCGCCCCGTCAACTCCGGCATTTTCAGCGATGCGCCGCAAAGGCTCCTCGAGTGCACGTCTGACAATTCGAATCCCTGTCTGTACGTCTACATCTTCCTCTTTTAGCCGATCAAGAGTTTTCGCGGCCCGCAACAGCGCCACGCCCCCACCGATCACAATGCCTTCCTGAGACGCAGCCCTGGTCGCATTGAGCGCATCCTCGACGCGAGCTTTAACCTCCTTCATGGCGGTTTCCGTCGGCGCACCGACCTTCACCACCGCGACGCCCCCGGTAAGCTTGGCCAGTCGCTCCTGCAGCTTTTCGCGATCATAGTCGGATGAGGACTCTTCAATCTGTCGCCGAATGGTCGCAACTCGCCCCTGAATAGTTTTTGAGTCGCCCGCTCCGTCGACAATGATGCTGGTATCCTTATCGACTATGACGCGTTTTGCAGAACCGAGATCAGACAGCTGAACACTTTCAAGCTTCACACCAAGATCCTCTGTAATTACACTGCCACCGGTGAGGACCGCAATGTCCTGCAGAATCTCTTTACGACGATCGCCAAACGCCGGCGCCTTTACGGCGCAAACCTTGATTGTTCCACGCAGTTTGTTCACCACCAGGGTGGCGAGCGCGTCTCCTTCAATGTCTTCCGCTATGATCAGCAGCGGCCGGCCACTGCCAGCGCTTTGTTCGAGTATCGGAAGCAGCTCGCGCATCGCGGCGATTTTCTTCTCGTGAATCAAAATCAGCGGTTCGTCCAGAACACAATCCATCCGGTCCTGACGAGTGATGAAGTAGGGCGAGAGATAGCCCCGATCGAACTGCATACCTTCGACAAACTCGAGTTCCGTCTGCAGGGTGCGCGACTCTTCAACCGTGACAACCCCGTCTTTGCCGGCCTTGTCCATTGCCTCTGATATCAAGTTTCCGATTTGCTTGTCGTTATTTGCCGAGACGGTTGCGACATTGGCCAGATCTGCCTTGCTCTCAACCTTTCGGGACATCCGCTGTAGTTCAGCCACCACGGCATCGGTTGCGATCTGGATGCCGCGCTGCAACGACATGGGGTTTGCGCCCGCAGCTACATTCTTGATCCCTTCCCGGAAAATTGCCTGGGCCAGCACGGTTGCGGTAGTCGTGCCATCGCCGGCCGTGTCGTTTGTCTTCACCGCCACTTCGCGCACCATTTGTGCGCCCATGTTCTCGTATTTATCTTTGAGGTCGATTTCTCGCGCTACCGTGACGCCGTCTTTTGTGATGACCGGTGACCCGTATTTCTTTCCCAGGATGACATTTCTGCCCCTGGGTCCGAGAGTAATTCGCACAACATCGGCCAGCGTGTTCACGCCTTTCAACATTGATTTCCGTGCTTCTTCGCCGAATTTTAGTTCCTTGGCTGCCACCAGGTTTTCTCCTTCACAACTTACAAAACAGTCTCGCACTCAAAGGTGAGCTTCGATTTGAGATACGCTCGCTTAATTTCCGGCCATCGCTCGGCCGACCTGTACGCGCGCCGGGCGCAGAAGGCGCTCACCGATTTTGAATCCGGTAGTATATTCACCGGTAACTATTCCATCCCTGTCCGAATCGACCGGCAGGATGTCCACTGCATCGTGTAATTCCGGATCAAATCTTTCACCGACTGAAGGAATAGCCTCAGCGCCCGTCGCTGCCAGCGCTGCGTTGAAGCTCGCCAGTGTTCCCTTTAGGCCGTCGACTACGGCTTCGCGCGGGCTGCCTTTGGCGGCGGCATCGATCGCTCGATGCAAGTTATCCATCACCGGTAAAAGTGCTGCGATGAAATCAACTTTCTGCCGTTGCGCCCGTTCATCGGCTGCGCGATTCAATCGCTGTCGCGTTTCATCTGTCTCACGCTGAAGTTCTTTACGTAACTGTTCGAATCGAGACTGAACTTCCTGTAATTTCTGCTCCGCTCCAACGGCGCGCGCCTCGAGTTCCTCAACATAGGCGGGCTTAAGATTTGGTTCTTCAGCCGGCGCCGCGGCAGTACCATCCCCTTCGCCGTCGAGGCGAATGCGACGCCGATCGGTGACGCGCAATTCTGCTTCCGCTTCCTGTGAATTCTGTTTTTGATCTCTTCCACGACTCTTATACATTTACGTCTGGCTCCCCTGAACTACAGGTTGGTTTAGGACACTTTGATCTTTACCGGTTGCGTGCTGCGCTCTTTTCGTTTCGGCAGGCGCACATACAACACTCCATCTTTATACTCTGCTTCAATCTGTTCGCGGTCAACCGCGAGGGGAACGCCAAACGCGCGATTAAAGCGACCCTCGGGCCGCTCGCTGCGAGGTTGTCCCTCTGCCCTACCGACGGTGCGGGTGCCCTTAATTACGAGTCGTTCGTTCTCAAGGTTAATCTCCAGCGTGTTGCGATCAATTCCGGGAACGTCCAGCGCCACTTCGTATTCTCCGGCGCGCTCATAGACATCGGCGATCGGTATCCAATCGACTCGTTCAATCCCTTCCTCACTTTCGGGACGTTCACGATTGCGGCGCGTGGTTGCGTCTTCAAACAATTCATTCATGCGATCCTGCAAGAGCATCAAATCCCGTATCGGGTCCCAGTGGCGTGGCATCATTACCTCCAAAACTTGAAATAATTGTCCGGCAAACTCCAGGCAAAACGCTAAACCAAAGTTGCCCGGCTTACTTCGCACCTGCGGCGGCGGCCTCCATCTCAAATACCATCTCGTCGCCCTTTGCCGTTACGCGAATAGTCTGTCCCTGAGTGATTTCACCCTGCAACAATCTCACCGCCAACGGATTCTGCAGCAGCGTTTGAATCGCTCGCTTCAAAGGCCGCGCACCATAATTTGGATCGTAGCCTTCGCGGGCCAGCAGTGCGCGAGCCGGCTGATCGAGAACCAGGCTCACATGTCGTTCAGCCAGCAGCGCGCGTAACCGCTCGAGTTGCACGTCAATAATCTGCTCAATCTGCTCACGAGAAAGTTGATGAAAGATGACAATGTCATCGATGCGGTTCAAAAACTCAGGCTTGAAATGTGACCGCAATTCTTCGAGCACCGCTACACGCACCTGTTTCTCATCTCCCTGGGCCGCTTGTATCTCGCGCGAGCCAAGGTTGGAAGTCATGATCAGGACCGTGTTCTTGAAATCGACGGTGCGGCCTTTGGCATCAGTAAGCCGGCCGTCATCCAGAATTTGCAGCAAGACATTAAATACATCGGGATGCGCTTTTTCGATCTCGTCAAATAGGATGACGGAATAGGGACGCCGGCGGACGGATTCTGTCAGCTGACCGCCTTCCTCATAACCGACATAGCCCGGCGGAGCGCCGATCATGCGCGCCACTGCGTGCTTCTCCATGTACTCAGACATATCGAGTCGAATCATGGACCGCTCGTCATCGAAGAGAAACTCAGCGAGCGCGCGTGCCGTTTCAGTCTTGCCGACGCCGGTGGGTCCAAGGAATATGAAAGATCCAACCGGGCGATTCGGATCCTGTAAACCGGCCCGGGCTCGCCGCACGGCATTAGATACCGCCGCCAGCGCTTCGTCCTGACCGATGACGCGCTGGCCCAGTCGGCCTTCCATCGTGACCAGCTTCTGCATCTCACCTTCGAGCATTTTTGAAACGGGGACGCCGGTCCACTTGGCAACTACCTCTGCTACGTCTTCTTCATCGACTTCTTCCTTGAGCATGACGCCGTCTTTTTGAAACTCAGCCAGTTTCTCGCCTTCGGCCGCGAGTTTGGCCTCGAGTTCCGGAATTTGGCCGTATTGCAATTCAGAAGCACGCGCCAGGTCGCCGGCATTTCGCGCCTGGTCCAATTGGAGCTTCAGTTGCTCAACTTCAGCCTTGGCAGTGCGCATCTTTTCGATCGCTTCCTTCTCCGACTGCCATTTGGCTTTCATGCCTGAAGATTCTTCCTTCAGGTCACCGATGCGCTTTTCAATCTCCTGCAAACGATCCTTTGAACGCGTGTCTTCTTCGCGCTGCAGCGCCTGTCGCTCGATCTCGAGCTGAGTTATCTCTCGTTCCAGTTGATCGATTTCCTGCGGCAGCGAATCGATCTCGATACGCAGGCGGGAAGCAGCTTCATCAATAAGATCAATTGCCTTGTCCGGCAGAAACCGATCAGAGATATAACGATTGGAAAGCGTAGCCGCCGCCACGATTGCTGAGTCCTTGATCCTCACGCCGTGATGAACTTCATACTTCTCTTTCAAACCGCGCAGTATGGCAATGGTGTCTTCGACCGTTGGTTCCCCGACGTAAATTTGCTGGAAGCGTCGCTCGAGCGCCGCATCCTTTTCTATATATTTCTTGTACTCATTGAGCGTAGTCGCACCCACGCAACGCAGTTCACCGCGCGCGAGTGCCGGCTTCAACATGTTAGAAGCGTCGATCGCTCCTTCCGCTGCGCCGGCGCCCACCAGCGTATGCAGTTCGTCGATGAAGAGCACAATGTGACCCTGCGCGTTTTCGATCTCTTTCAAAACTGATTTCAAACGATCTTCGAATTCACCGCGATATTTGGCCCCGGCCAGCATGGAACCAAGGTCGAGTCCGACCAGGCGCTTGTTACGAAGAGTTTCCGGCACGTCACCCGAGACGATACGCTGCGCCAGTCCTTCGACGATGGCTGTCTTGCCGACGCCGGGCTCGCCAATCAGCACTGGATTATTTTTGGTGCGCCGGGAAAGGACCTGGATGGTGCGACGGATTTCATCGTCACGGCCAATCACTGGATCAAGTTTGCCTTTGCGGGCAAGCTCAGTCAGATCGCGTGCATATTTTGAGAGGGCCTGGTAGTTGGCTTCTGCGTTCTGATCGGTAATGCGCGAGCCGCCACGCATCTGCTCGACGACTTTCAGGAGATCATCGCGCTTCAAGCCGTGCTGCCGCACAATTTTGCCGGCGTCTCCCTCTTTTTCTTCGCTGATGGCCAACAACAGATGTTCGGTCGATACAAAATCATCCTGCATCGACTCCGCCTGCTTTTGCGCGGCGTTAAAGATCTGCGTTAGTCGCGGGCTGAAATACTGCTGTCCGCCCTGAACGCGCGGAAAGCGCGCAATTGCCGCCTGGATATCGTTGGCTACAACAGTGACGTTGACAGAGAGCTTGCCCAGTATCGGACGCACAATGCCCTCAGGTTGCTCAAGCATTGCGGCTAACAAATGTTCAGGTTCAACCTGTTGGTTTTGATTCTTCTCGGCTGTCTCAATAGCAGTTTGAATCGCTTCCTGGGCTCTGAGAGTAAATTTATCTAATCGCATTTTGTAACGGCACCTTTGTTAATTCCTGCTTCAATGCGTTAGAGCGGGAGCTCCCGGCGAAGGGAGCAGCCCGCTCTGTTTCTCGAACTCCCAGGCTTTAGACTCCGCCGGCGGTTTCCTTCGCTTTGAGATTCTTCTCGCCTCCTGAGGAGCTGGTTTCAATGGTTTTGGATTTGGCGTTGAGATCACCACCAATCTCAATCCGTCTTGCCTTGGTCTCTTCACGTTTGGGAAGAGTCACTCGCAGTACACCGTTGCGGTACTCGGCAGCTGCGCCTTCGCCTGAAACGGTCTGCGGCAAGGTAAAGGAACGCGTAAATGATCCATAGGCGCGCTCGACGCGATGATAATTGTCGGCGTCATCCTGCTTCTCAAAACGACGCTCACCGCGCAGGGTGATCACGTTGTTTTCTATGGTCAGGTCAAAATCCTCGCGATTCATACCCGGCAATTCTGCTTCCAGGATGATTTGGTCCTTGTTCTCATAAATATCGACACTAGGGTTCCAGGCCCCGCGTCCGATGCCTTCGTCACCGAACGACGGCGTCAGATTATTTGAGAACAATCGATTCACCTCTTCCTGCAAGGTGCGCAGGTCTCGGAACGGATCGTAACGAACGATACTCATTTTCAGAAATCCTCCTTAGTTCAAGAGAAACTTGCTCAATCAAATGGCTTGCAGAACCCCAAATTCGAAGCCGATCAAACTGAGCGCCCGAGAATAATAAAGGTTGAGTCTCTTTCTGTCAAGTCCACTCGAAATGGAAAATTCCCTAAATAAACTATGAGAGTTTGGGTTGCTTGGAGTTGATCTCTTGAGGGGTTAAAGTCGGAAAAATCGTTTGATGGACGCGAGAATGCCTTCCGACTCGTCCGCAGTGTCGGGGCCTTCCGGGCGATCGGCGAGGGCCTTGCGGCGCTCTGAAATGATGTAGCTAAGCGATTCGACGAGGTCGGGGTTGGTGTCAAAAATCTTTTTCATCGCCTGGTAGCCAATTTCGAGCACCTCGGTCTCCTCAACCGCGACTACATTTGCAGTTCGTGGCTCACCGGTAAACAGGGCCATCTCACCAAAAAAATCACCATCATTAAGGATTGCGACGGCTCGGGCCTGACCGTTGTCTGATATCTGCACCTGGACGCGACCGCGATGCACCACAAACATCGACGATCCTGCTTCGCCTGCCCGGATGACGGTTTCGCTTGGGGCGAACACGTGTCGCACTGACGACTGCGCGAGCGTCGCGGTCTCTTCGGCAGAAAGCGGGGCAAAGATGTCGACCGCCGATAAGCGTTCGATAAGCGCTTCCTGATCGGATTCAACCGCTGGATGTTTGGACTTGCGCGACAGCTCAACCGTACGCGTTGGGAAATTGAATGTCAGGCCGGCGCGGCGGAATGCGTACCAGATTCTTTGCCGCACAAGGGCGTCGGTGTCGTTGTAGCGAGCGTAGTCAACGAGCCAGTACTTGACCTCATAGTCAATTCCGCTATCGGCCAGGCCCCGGATTCGCACGATAGGAGTAATTTTGTCCGACACGTTTTCAGCTTCGCGCACCGATTCCCGCACTACATGAATGGCCTTGGCTGGGGAATCAGAATAGAGGGTACTGAAATACACCAGGCGAGCGTTCAAATTATTTCGGGGACATACTTCGATCGCCTCTTTGGCGGCGCTGCTGTTGCTGACGTGTACGACATGGTTTTGAAAGGTGCGGATTTTGATCGCGCGCCAGGAGATACTTTCCACAACGCCGGTATGGGTTTGGTTTCCCACCGAGATCACATCGCCCACCTGGAACGGATGGTCCGCATGCAACGAGATACCGGCAAAAAAGTTTCCCAGCGTATCCTGCAAAGCCAAACCCAGGATTACTCCAAAAATAGCAGAAGTCGTGAACAGTGCTCCGAGATCAACTCCTGGGTAGACCTGGCTGAAGATAACAAAAAATAGAATAGTGAACGCGACAATCGAGAAAATGTTCTTGACGAGCGTCGGCGCTTCATAGCCGCGTCGCAAACGGAAAACCAGTTCGAACAGGAGCACTCGCAAAGCTCTGACGCTGAGATAGGCCAGTAAGGCCCAGAGGAGCAGCTTCACTATGTGGAGCGTATCCTGCTGCTGTTTGAAACTCATCCGCCGCCCAGCCAGTGCGGACTCCAGGGCTGGAAGAAAAAAGTAGATGCCTACTACAGCTGCGAGGGTAGCGAAGGCAAACAGTACCAGTCGGTTCTTGAAGCGGGATCCCACAGTATTTACCTGACTACGTTTCTGCTGGGCTAAGTGATGGTTCAGAAGCAGCTAATCTTTTATCATTGATCGCTATTGTTGGCGAGAAGATTAGTAGTCTCTGGTAATTAGAAGCGCAACAACCCAGGGAACAGGGCAGAGACTATATACAGAAGTGAAAGCAGCGTGACGATAATGGTGGTGAGCCAGGCTGCTAAGTTGTAGAGTCGGCCGTTAACATATGCTCCCATGATTTCACGATCGTTTACCAGGCGCAGCACAGTGATGAGGATTATCGGCAACAACAGACCATTGATTACCTGAGTTACCAGCAGGACGCTGATCAGCGGCAAGTCCGGTATCACAGCAATTCCCGCCCCGACTGCGATCAGAAAAGTGAAGACTCCAATAAAAATTGGTGCTTCACGAAAGCTCATCGAGACACCCTTTTCAAAACCCAGAGCTTCGCTGATTGAATAGGCTGTCGCCAGCGGTAATACTCCAGCAGCCAACATCGAAGCGCCGAACAATCCAATGGCAAATAATTTCTCGGCATAGACACCGGCCAGGGGTTCAAGCGCGTGCGCGGCGCTCGCCGCACTGTCTACGCGTAACCCGTGTTTGTGAAGCGTAGCGGCAGTTGAGATGACAATGAAAAGCGCGATGGAGATGGCGAACACCGTTCCCACCCAGACATCCAGTCGGGTTTCAGCATAGTTAGCGGCCGTCACCCCCTTTTCAACCACCGATGACTGCACGAAGACCTGCATGTAAGGCGAGATGGTGGTACCGACGATGGCAATGAAGGTAAAAAGAAACGCCGGCTCGAAACTAAAACTCGGGCGCACCATAGCAACGCCGACGGCGGACCAGTCAGGACGGGCCAGGAATGCAGACACGATGTAGCCCAGAAAAACGAGCGACATTAACAGGAAGACACGCTCTACTCTTTTGTAAGAGCTCTTGACCACCAGCCACCAGATCGCGATTGCCCCGATCGGGACCGAGATCAGGCGGGATATGCCGAACAATTCCGTCGCTGCAGCAATGCCGACAAATTCCGACACGGTTACGCCCGCGTTTGCTATCAGAAGCGCGAGCATGATCAGAGAGGTCCAGCGGACGCCGAAGCGCTCACGAATGAGATCGGCCAACCCCTTGCCCGTGACCGCGCCCATGCGCGCGCACATCTCCTGAACAATCCCCAGACTTATGGTGATGGGAATAAAGACCCACAGCAATCGATAGCCATGTTCGGCGCCGACGGAGGAATAGGTCGCAATGCCGCCCGCGTCATTGCCGGCATTGGCAGTGATCATCCCAGGTCCCAGAATGGCGAGATAGGCCAGCAGGCGTTTGCGTCGCGCCACGGTGTGACGCACGCGACGCGAGCCGCGCTGCAACAAGCTGCGTCCGGCAGCCCTTACTGCTTCTCGTGACTCTGGCACTTGGAGGTTCCTCGCTCATGCTCGTTCTGCTGCGGGGGTTATGCGGAAATCGCGATCCATTTCTTTCGCTAGCCAAACAGTCGCGGCAATCGTTGACGCCAGTCTTTCGGCAGCAATAATTCCATCGCATCATCCACCGTAATGATGCCGAGAATATCGCCCGTTTCATCCACTACCGGCAAGGCCAGCAGATTGTATTCCGCGATTTGATGCGCCACGTCAGTAGCTGAATCGTCAGGGTGCGCCCTTTGGTATTCGGAGCGCATGACCTCATCAAGCGGCGCCGCCGGATTAGCCAAAATCAGGCTGCGCAACGCGATGACACCCACAAGTTGCCACGAGCCTTCACCCTCAACGACATACAAGTAATAAATCATATTGGGTGTCTCGGCCATCTGCCGCAAGCGGGCCAACGCCTCACCCACAGTTAAATCGCGAGGGAGCGTGACGAACTCGGTCGTCATCAAACCGCCGGCAGTGTCATCTTCATAAGGCAGCAGCTCGGCGACATCTGCCTGCTCTTCGCCTTCCATTAGGCCCAGCAGCTCCTCCGCTTTCGCCTCAGGCAGGTCGCCGAGCACATCCGCGGCCTCGTCAGGTGACATCCACTCCAGAATGTCGGCCGCCCTTTCTTGGTTCATATCGCCGATGATGCGTGCCTGTCGCTCCGCCGGCATTTCCTCAAGCGCTTCCGCCGCAGTTTCGTCGTTAAGTGCCTGCACGATCTCGGTGCCGTGATGATAGGAGAGGGATTCGGCAAGTCTGGCGATCTCGACCGGGTGCAGCCGTCCAAGTTTGTCACTGGATGATTTGAGCTGAACCGTCGCAGCGTCCGTGGCCAGGTAACCGACGTCCGCCCAATCGATGACCTCCACCGGGCGCCTGCTACCCGCGAATCCTGCAGGAGCCAGGCGCCGCCAAAATCCCTGCAGGCTGACATCTGCTCCGGTCACACGCCATTCATGTGCTGCTTCGATAATCTGCACGTCGTTTACTCGCACCACACGTTTTCCGTCGACGTCAACCAGTTGCTTATCGAGTACATCCCGCGCGAGGAGGACCTCGCCTTCACGTCTGACGAATGGCCGCAGGTCGAGAATATCGGAGTTCATGCGCACGCCGTGCTCGCCAAAGTCAGCCGCGCCCCAGCGCCCGAGGAAAAAATCGCGCCGCCGGTAACGTGCCACGAAGCCGGTTACCGGAGGGTGGTCGTCTTCGCCCAGACGGATCACGACGTCTTTGATCGTGGCGACGCGTTCGCCTTCGAGGTCGCGAATGGGCCGGCCTAATACCTGAGACAGATACAGCATTAGAGGTTCACAGTCCTGACTTCATTTACAACGGGATCGAGGGAATCATAGCACGGCGTTTTCGCTACCGGGACCAGAGATCAAGCGCAAACCGGAGGTCCAGGAATTAACGAACGGCCCTGATTCCGGCGACCGCTGAGATCAGAGCGAGGTCACGACGCGCGTAGAGGTCATGCCGCGTGAGATTAACCGTTTCATCAGGCTTGAGGCCGGAGCCCTCCAGGCGTACTCCGAGGGCAGTGTGATAATCGAGCTCACTTACTTCAAGTTCACCACCATCAGGCAGTTCATGACGCGTGCGGACCGCGAGAACGCAGCCACAGGTTTGACCGCCGAAGACAGCTGCGCGGCCAGCCTGTTTCATTACAGCTGTAAATATCTCTGCCGCACTCGAAGTGCGTTCACTGGTGAGAATGATGATGGGAATTTTTCGCGATAGTCTCTCGGGATGTACAGACAATAGTGGCAGGGCAGTCTCAAGCTTCAAAAACAGGTTTCCATTACGATCTGTGAATTGGCCCAGGTCCATTGCCCCTGGCAGGAAGGTACTGGCCAGCTCGGCCATTGCCTGAGCATCGCCGCCGCCATTATTCCTGAGGTCGAGCACAATACCTCGGGCTTTTCCCAGCCTGGTTTGTGAGGCGCGAGCGAATTCAACCACCAGATCTCTCGTGAATCCATCGATCTCGATAACGGCGATGCCGTCACGATGTGTGAGACGGATTCCAAGGGTACGTTGTTGCCACGCGCGCGGGAGCAGAGCCTTATGCAACCTGCCGGCGGCGTCCAGCCATTCAATGGCGACTGTCGTCCCGGCTGGGCCGCCTATTAAGGAAGAGACGGCGAAGAGTCGAGTAACCTGCGGCGTCGATGACTCCGTCTGCTCGCTGAGCTTGCGAGCCAACAGCGTAAGCGCGTTTTCGCCGTCAATCGTCTGGACTACATCCCCGGCGCGGATGCCCTGGCGCCTGGCTGCGGAGTCGCGCTCGACACCGACTACAGTTATGAGTCCCTCAACCTCTCGAAGAGAGAGGCCGGCTGTGACAAAGCGAGGGTGTTCCCAGTCGAACTTTTGCTCCGGTGAATAAACGCGCGTATGCGCATCGCGTAGCGAAGTGAGCAATCGTCGCAGCACCTCGTAAAGCTGCATCCGATCCCGGGCATTGGCAGCCAGGGTGCGAAACTGTGTGCGTTGCGCCCACCAGTCAACACCATGAAAGTGCGGGTCGTAATAGCGATCATTAATTGTCTGCCAGACGTCGTCAAAGACCGCGAGCCGGCCTTCGACCGTAGCAGTGGAGACCGTATTGGCAGTGAGCTTCGACGCAGCTGCGCGGAGCAATGCGAGAGGACATGAGAGCAAAACGAAGCAGACCAGCAACGACACGAACGCGGCAAATGAAATTTCTTGAACAGGCCGAGAGCGCCCTTTTCGATTCGTTACCTTCTTCAGATTAGTCATCGAACTTACCCTGTTGCTTATCGCGCTGGGCGGCGAAAGTTGTATCTCAGCAATACGCGGATCGGCACTGCTGCGCCGTTGCGGGTGGCCGGAAAGAAATGCAACTGGCGCACAGTGTCGAGAGCTGCCTCGTCAAGTCCAAAGCCTGCCCAGCGCGCTATCTCTGCGTGAGTGATCTCTCCTGCCTGGTCAATGTCCACCAGTACGTCGACTACGCCTTCGGCATCCGCGCGTGCGGCCGAGTCGGGATATGCGGGCTTCAAACGCCTGTAAGGCCTCGGACTGCGAAAGGCGTGACCGTCTTTTTCTTCACCAGTTGACTCTTCGATGACGGGAGTTGCGCCCTCGACTGCGAGTTCTCGTTCGTGACGCTCGGTTACCTGTGCCTCGTTCACTTTCTGCAAATAGCTTTCCAGCAACGCTGACTTGTCGAGTTGTCCCTGCAAAAGGCGCTCGGCCTCGACGACTGAGGGCGCCTCAAAACTTGGCCGTTCCCAGTTAATCAGGCGTCCAGTGCGTGCGCTTACCAGAAATAGAGTTGCGTAGGATTCAAAGTACGGTGAGCCTGTCGATGGCGAGCGCCGCACCGTCTGAGCGTCTCCGATAAAATAAAAATCGCAGCCAATCGCCGCACCGAGATCTCTTGCCTCTGCGAGGGACAAATTGAGTGAGTTTGAGTAGCCGGCGCCCTGCGCGGCGGCACGGGCCAGATCACGATCCATGAGCGAAACCGAAGCTGAGGACGCGAGTTTTGCAGCTAAGTGTGTGGTGGTGAGTCTGCCCAGTTCACCGTCTCCTAACCCGAGCACCGCGATATTGATGCGCTGCGCATTAGACTGTGCGCGGGCGGCGGCCGACAGGCAAACTACTCCAAGGCAAATCGCCACGAGCACCCATCTCTGTCCGGAAGTACAAATGGATTTGGAGGACACGCTTTAGTCTCTTCGATTAATCGATTGGTTGATCGTTTTAAATAGACGCAGGATTGCTGCGCCAACGAACCGGCGCCGCCTGGCCGTGATACAAAGCGTAGACTTCTTCTCTTACTTCCGGGGGGAAACAAACCCGGTGCAGCTCGTACCCTTGTTGCAGACCCCGGACCACTTTACTGACCTCGCTAATTTCCCTGATCTGAGTCTGAGCGTACCCGTCTTCGACATAGATGCGCGATTTCGGCTCGGCGCCGTCAGCGGTGTAGTAGTTGTAGTAGGGAACATCACTGGCGCGATCTTCGATGAAGTAGTAGTCGGGATCAAAACCGGCACGCGCCACACAATTTCTGGCCGCGTTAAGAAATTCTGGACGCTCAGCCTCAGGCATATCCAGATCGATCGCTTTAAAGAGACGCCGGCCCACGAAGCGGCGGCTGAGATCGCCGAGGATGGGGTCATGAGAGCGTTGCCACTGCTTGACGTGGAAAATGACATCCGAATCGTCCATCTCAAGGTGATCTGCCACCGAAAGTGAACTTCGCCGCAGCGCTTTTTCAAACGCCGTGTCATGTGCGTACCAGACCTCTTCACCGGCTTCGAGTAGTTTGAGCGCGCGCCGCAGGATGGACCGCAGGACTGCTTCAGCCGAGCGCAGCGTGCGATGAAAATAGACCTGGCGAAACATGTAGTAACGCGCCTGCAGGTATTCCTCGACGGCATAGAGTCCACGGGCGGCGACGTAGATCCGATCAGCGTCTTCATCAATCGCCAGGGCGTTGATAATCCACTCTAGATCGTAAATGCCGTACTTCGCTCCGGTCATCAGCGAATCGCGCAGCAGGTAGTCCATGCGATCCACATCGAGCTGCGATGAGACCAGTTGGCCCAGCGCCGCTGGTTGGAATTTACCTTCGATGATCGAGGCGACTTTTTGCGGCAACTCGGAGGAATAATTCGCCAGCCGGTTACCGATCTCGTTAGCTTCCGAAAGTACGACTTTTACCGTCCAGGTTTCGTGATGAAAGCCAAGCACCTTTTCCATTACATGAGAGAAGGAGCCGTGGCCCACGTCATGCAGCAAAGCTGCGGCGCGGGCTGCCGTGTGCGCGTCTTCAGCAATTTCGTATCTCTCTGAGAGGCGCTCGAGTACCCGGGTCATCAAGTGAAAAGCCCCGAGCGAATGAGTGAACCGCGAATGCTCAGCACCCTGGTAGGTATATAGTCCCAGCCCGAGTTGCTTAATACGGCGGAGTCGCTGAAACTCCGGCGCATCTATCAGGCGCATCATTAACTGTCCTTCATCCGTGTTGGTGCGAAGGCGAATGATGTTGTGTACCGGATCGCGATAGATGCGCTCAGACAAAATAGACTACCCTCATAACGGTATTTGTAAAACACGGGCAGTTTAGCACGATAAATCCAATCCTAAGGCTTTGCTTCCAGGGCGAAAAAATCACGAGGCGGCCGGCGAGTCTGTGAATTGGTAATGCGAGCCTTGGGCTGTGTTAGGCTGCACCCGGATGATTTGCTGAGTTCTGCCAAACTAAAGGCGAAGGTCATGTCAGATTCAATCGAAAGGTTTTCAAGCCGAGTCGATAATTATGCAAAGTATCGGCCGGGTTATCCGCTCGAGATCGTCAATCTGCTTTCAGTCGCGTGTGGTTTGACGCCGGAATCAGTTGTAGCTGACGTGGGATCCGGGACCGGCATTTTGTCGGCCTTGTTTTTACAAAACGGCTTCCAGGTTTACGCAGTGGAACCCAACCAGGCGATGCGAGCGGCGGCTGAACTGCTGCTTAAATATCCCCGCTTCACCAGCATCGCTGGCGCAGCCGAAGACACGACACTCACGGCTCGAAGCGTGGACCTGGTTATCGCAGCTCAGGCTTTTCATTGGTTTGACCAAACGAAAGCTCGCGATGAATTTCGGCGGATTCTTCGGCCAGATGGGTGGGTGGGGCTGATATGGAACCAGCGCCGGCTCGCAACCAGCGATTTTCTGCGGGACCTCGAGGAGCTTCTCATAACTGTCGGCACAGATTATCAGCAGGTGCGGCACGAAAATGTTTATGAAGACATCCCTGCATTCTTCGGGGCGAATCAGTTTAGAGTAGCGAGCTTTGAAAATCTTCAATACCTGGATCATGAGGCCCTGAAAGGTCGCATTTGCTCGGCGTCATATTTACCCCAACCCGGCCAGCCGAATTTCGAGATGATGATGGATAGACTTGCTGCAATTTTTAAAAACCATGAAAAAGACGGTAAAGTGATCATCGAGTACGACGCTAAAGTGTACTATGGCCAATTGATCCACTAACTGAAGTACCGCGCATGAAATTCACCAAAACAGCTCGCCAGCGTTTCCGCGATCTCGACTTCACTTTGCATCGCGCCCGGCTCTCGATGCGTGGCGACGGTTTTTCCAATGAGAACGAGGAGCAGATCCTGGCCCGATACATTGCTACACTCCTGCCTGCCGATCATGATCGGACTGCGGTAGATATTGGAGCCGGCGATGGGGTGCGCTGGTCCAACACCTATGGCCTCTTTCTGTCAGGCTGGCAGGGACTGGGAATTGAGCTCGACAGCCGCAAATTCGTCAAGCTGGCTCAGGCCTATAAGCACTTCAGCAGGGTATTCGCCTGCCGCAACCGGGCCACGCCAGAAAATATCGTGTCTCTGTTGCAGTCGTACCAGCTCGGCACGAATTTCAGTCTGCTGAGTCTTGATATCGATGGCAACGACTATTGGGTGTTGCGAGCCATCCTCTCAGAATATCGTCCGCAACTGATCGTTACCGAGATCAACGAAAAGATTCCACCTCCATTCCGATTTGTCGTCAAGTACGACCCTGACTTTCAATTGCGGCATCATTTTTTCGGTTATTCAATTTCGATGCTCGAGGACCTCTGTGAGGAATTTGGCTACGCCATCCTTGAATTAGAATACAATAACGCTTTCATTGTGCCGAAAGAACTGGCTAAAGAGCAGGGTGTAAGCGCGACTGCCTCTTACAGTGTTGGGTATCTCGAGCGCCCGGATCGCAAAGAAAAGTTTGCTCTCAACTTTGATATGGAGGCAATCTATACAATGACCGAGAACGAGGCGTTTGAGTTTCTGAAGGAATTTTACAACTCAAGATTTGCTGGTGAGTTTCACCTTGAGCTCAGCCGCGAGTCGATGGCTTCGAGCCTTGGGGCGGATTCAGCCTATGAATAAAGAACGAAGGACGAACCAGCGCATCCCACTCAATCTACCGGCCCGCTACGACGGTCTTTCGGGCGCACAGCAGGTGCGGATCGAAGACATCAGTATGGGAGGGTGTTTCGTTGACACTCGGGGACAATCTGAAATTGGGGCAGCGATTACGATTGAAATCAACCTCCCCTCAGGCCAATGGATACAACTACACGGTGAGGTGACTACCTGCCAGCCAGGGATTGGGTTTGGAGTCGTGTTTTCGCTGCGTACCGAGGATGAAATACGCTCGCTTGAACAGGTTCTGCTCAGCCAAACTTAGTCTCAGGTGTTCTCTCGTTCAGGTAACTACTGAGAAAAAAGCGACTGCATGACAACCATTGCATGGGCAAGTTCAGCTCGGCTCAGGGAACTTTGTGGACGGAAGGTTAATTCCGGACCAATAAGGCCGCGCGAAACTGCGACCGCCACGTAACCTCGCAGGTCTGCGGGAATACTCAAAGCATCCTGAAAGGCCAGCGGCGTGTTCTTCTTTGCTTCAGCCTCAGAGGTTAGCCCGGCAGCCGTTACCAAAGCCACCGCTGCAGTCAAGCGTGAGACAGAATCATTCGGATGGAACTTATCGACACTCACGGCATCATAAAATAGGGGCCCATTCGGTGAGGCCTGCACGCTATCGACGAACAACCTTGTATCTATATCCTTGACGTCCTTATAGCTCTGCTGCACACGCATGTACTGGGGAATGCGCGCTCCGGAAACCAGAGCGGCGGCCAGGTCCATTCGCGAAGCGGCAGAGTTTGGCCGGAAATATTTTCCATTAGGAGCCATCGTCAGGGTACGCATGCTCTGATAGATGTCATTGCGCGTTTCAGCGCTCTGATTCGAGATGTCGTTGATCGTTGTGTAGACAGCTCGTCCCACTTCCAAAGTGCCAACAAATGGTTGTGCGGTGACGGCTGCGCCAAACGAGTTTTTGACGTTTGCGCGCCAACTTCCAGCAGCCGGATTGCGTAGCATCAAGCGCTCGCGATTGCCGGTCAGGCCGGGCAGATTGAGCCCATTGGACTGAGCTCTCAAGGTTCCGCTCGGATCATATGCTGCAAGTCCCAGATCGCTTGTGCTCCACATCGGACCCCAGGCCACCTGCAGTGACGCGATCAAGGCGCCACTGGGAATTGTCAGAAACGTATCGGCCTCAGCACCTGGTTGAGATGTGCCGGAAAACTGTCGCACGGGATCGTTCACAAAAGTGACCTGACCCCGGTTCGCGAGGCCACGCCAGGCGCCCAGGTTGAGTGACGGGAAGCTTGCCTGCAATACTGCCGCGTGCACATTCAACATTCCGGCTCCCACCTCATGCTTGAAGTAGGGAGGTAGAGGCGTTGCGGTTTGCTCTAAGATATCTTTGACCTGCTTCGGATTCAGGCTCGGATTGGCTTCTAACATCAACGCGATGGTACCGGCGACCTGCGGGGCAGAAAAACTGGTGCCGCTCGCAGTCGTATAGTTAGGTAGCTCCGAGGCGCTCAAGCGCTGAGTATCTGAGCCGACGGCGATACCCTCAGCTCCCGTGACATTGCTGATCCCGGAACCGCGCAAGCTAACGACACCCACGCCCGGAGCCACCAGGGTCGGATGAAACAACGGACTCGCGAAGTCTCCACGAGATGAAAAAGTGGCGAGCTTGCCACTCGTATCGGTAGCTCCCACACTTACAACCCAGGGTGCAACCGCGTAAGGGTTCAGGGTGTGCATCCCGGAACCTGTATTGCCCGCCGACACAACGACGTTAATACCGCGCTCGGTTAGCATTCTTGTAGCCACGTTCACCGGGTCATTCGTGTCATAAACAGTTTCTGCCGAGAAGCTGCAATTGACTACTCGCACAGCCAACTCAGGATGACTGAGCAGGTAGTCGAAACCTTCCAGAACGTAGAGCAGGCTGAGATCGCCTGCACTGAGGCCGACGACACTTGCGCCGGGAGCTACACCGCTGAACTTCCCACCCGAGAGCATGCCGTTCCCGGCGATTACACCGGCAACGAACGTTCCATGACCGTATACCTGATCGGTGTCGGCCAGATTCTCTACATTGACCGGATAGTTAAAGCCTGCGTTCACACTCTGGGTGTCGGCCAGCTTTACGTTTTGCACTACGCGCCCAGCCAGATCACCGTGCGAACCGTCCAGGCCGGTGTCGAGGACGGCGACGCCAACGCCGCGTCCGCTGACCGTTTGTCCTCGGTTTTTCAACACAATTGAACGATCATTCCAGGTTCGCTCGACACCAATCTCGGTGCGTACTTCAGGTTCCACAGTTGATTGGAACGTGCGCGTTCCATAGATGGAGCGAATGGCAGGCAAATGTGAGACAGCCACTAATTGCTGGCGAGTGGGTGTGACCCTAATCATCGGCAAAGCGCGATAGCGAGTACCTCCGGCAATGCCAATTCCCTGTAAGTCTGAAATATCCGCTTGAGTGGGCAGATGATAATAGACCAGCACCACGTTGACATTGCTGTCATCTGTGAGCAGATTGAGTTGCACCGCGAGTTCGGGATCGATGGTCCTAAGACCCGGCTCAATAGAGCCATCAGCGCCGGTCATTACGATGCCATCGGCTCCGGTCATCACTATGCCATCGGCCCCGGTCATCACGATGCCATCAGCTCCGGTCATCACGATACCCGTCACGCTGCTAAAGCGAACTCCATTAGTAGATCCTGAGTAAACAGTCCCGTCGAGACCGATTGCCCGGAGCGAATCGGCGCCGGTCATGACAATGCCATCGGCACCTGTCATCACAATACCATCCGCTCCAGTCATGACAATTCCGTTGGACTCTGCGCGCCGGACGTTGTCAGCTCCGGTCATGACTATGCCATCGGCTCCCGTCATGACGATGCCATTCGCTTCGGTAATAGTCACGGAGTCGACCTGCCGGCTGACACCATCGGCGCCGGTCATGACAATGCCATCGGCCCCCGTCATCACGATACCATCGGCACCGGTCATGACAATGCCATCGGCACTGACAGCGCGCACGCTATTCGGAGAATAATAATTATCTGCTCCGGTCATGACGATCCCATCGGCGCCGGTCATGACGATGCCGTTAGGCCCGCAGGCAAGCACTCCATCAGCGCCGGTCATGACGATACCGTCAGCCCCTGTCATCACGATGCCGTCAGCGCCAGTCATGACAATGCCGTTTGAAGAAGTAATCCTAATACCAGCCAGGGCGGGCATGGTCACCAGCAATATTGCCAACCCAGCCGCAAGAATCCGCCTGGATTTTTGTATTACAGCTATTGGAGGAATAATCATTCTTAGCAAACATCACCTCAGTCGGAAGTATCGGCGCAGTCGTGCTAGCGACTTCTTCTAGTGGATTGTCCGGCTACCCTGTCTCCCTCTTGTGGGAGCGTTGAATTAACTAAGCACCGCCGGCCTGAGACGGTTCGACAGAGAAGGGTATCTCGGAAAGCGGCGCGCATATTAATGCACCACCCCGGTAAAGTTGTTGCACGTGTGTTGCGATTTCCCGTCAATGGAGCCCCAACCATGGGCCTGGTTCAGGGCTGATAATATTTTTCCCCTGGATTGTCTCATTAATCCCCTAAGACTTGAAGCCTTCTTGTAATAGTTCCTGATATGTTCGCCGCGCCTCGGCGCCCGGATCAACACCAAGCTCCCTGGATAATAACCGTCGCAGGCTCTCAAATTGATCCTTGACCGCCCCGCGATTACCGGCCGCCGCATGAGCCCGCATCAGCATGCAATGTACGTCTTCTCGAAACGGATCATCCTGGAGAATGCGCTGGGCAAGTTGCATGGACCGGCTCCAATCCTCCATTTTTTCAGCCACTGCAGCCAACGATTCCAGTAATCCCAAATACTGTTTGGCGTAGTAAATACGTTGTTCTTCGACCCATGAATCGTAACTACCCTGCATGAATTCGCCGCGGCAAAGCGCCAGGGCAGACTCGTAAGCCCTGACACAATCTTCAAACTTGCGTGCCCGGCGAGCATTCTCACCTTCCGAAACCAGCCGGTCAAAATCTTCAATGTCTATGCGATAAGAGAATTCATGATTAAGCTGATAATCACCATCCCGATAAAGCAGGAAGTTCTGCTTCAACGCCTGATTGCTATTTAAAGCCTTCCTGATATGAGAGACCGTCGGATGAAAGTTTTTTTCTACCACTCCGGCATCAATCTCGCCCCAGAACGCCTCGATGATTGAGTCCTTTGACGCTCGACGATGACGCCGGGAAGCGATAAAGCACAAAATGTCGCGCGCGCGGCGAGTGGTCCAGGCATCGGCGCCCAACGGGCGCGCAGGGTCACGAAATATCTCGATTGGACCCAGCATGTTGATACTCAGATCCGTTAGAACCTTTACTTCGATTTCAGTTTCGACCTGCACGCCCGGAAGCGTGGGACGTGTCCTGGCACGTAGCGAAGGTAATTGCTCGCGAACCTCAGTTGGCAAGAGTTCCGCTGCTTCTTCCGCCGCGAAGAGTTCAGGATGGTTGGCTACTTCTCGCTGTAGCCAGTACTCGTAGTCATATCGCGCCGCCAATTCCAGGGCCCGGCGCAGATGGGCAAGCATGTTCGGTTCCTGCCCCAGCCTGAACTCGCAAGCCGCAAGCGCCATGGACGCCTGGGCCTCATAGTAGTAAAGACCATTCTCATGGAAATACTGGAGCGCATCGGCCAGTTCATCGGCGGCAGCGGCATATTCGTCCTGCACCAACATCACGCGACCACGCGTTAGAGATGCCGTGTAGTAACTAATTTCTCCTTTTTCAACGGGACGCGAGTTAATTAAGCGATCGATGTGCGTACGAGCAGCACTTGCGTTTCCTACCTGCAGGCTCAGCAGCGCAAGTTCCTCGAGCAACTCCACCCGACTCAGCGCAATACCGGCATCATCGTAGGCTCGGGCTGCACGCTCATAGAACTCTGTAGCACGTTCAACCTCACGGCGTTCCCGATAAAGATTCCCGAAGGCTTCAAAGATTTCGCCGCGTGATGCTACGAGATTGAAAACCTGACAACGATCGAGGGCACTCTCGAGATGCTTTTCACATTCCTCAAAAGCTCCGCGATACAGATAGCAACGCGCCATGTTCAGATGTGCAATGGCCTCCTGAGGCATCGGGGCCCCGTCGAGATCGGCGCGCAACATGCGTCCCAGCCAGCGCAATGCTTCGCCAAAGTCACCACGGATGCCGGCCGGCGTCCCCAGGTTATGCGCGATGAGCCGCATGTAATACTCATCGTTGCGTTCCTCCGCAGATTGCAGAGCGGCCCTGAACTCGCGTTCGGCAGAGGTCCACTCCCCCATGGCAACCAGACACAGTCCCCGAGTGTTACCGCATCTTGTGTGGACCGCTGAATTTTCTCCGGCTAGTTCTATGGCCTGATCCAGATATGAAAACGCCGTCTTGTATTCGCCTTCACGACGGGCGAGCGTGGCCAGCGAATGCAGAGCTTCGGCTTCGCCTTCCTTGTCGCTCTGTTGTCGCAGTAACGTCACGGCCCGCCGGAAAAAAGTCTGCGCAACATCATATTGCCCTCGCAACCTGGCTACTTCCCCCTGGTGTGCGAGCGCCCGGGGATGCAGTTCCAATTCAGCTTGCGGCAGGCCCCCAGCTAACAGGGCGAGCGAAGCAATCGCGCCTGACGCAATCCATTCGTCTCCGCGCTCCGCGATAATCGCAGCCGCCTGCTCAAAAGCTTCGGCGGCCAGGAGATGCCTGACGGCCGGTTCCCAGGCCTTCCGTTTCTCGAAATACTCGGCGTAGCGCACGTGCTCCGCAGCGACGCCGCTGCGTCCCACCTCACTGCGAAACCGCCGCCGCAGAAAACTCTGGAAGAGCGGATGCAGGCGATACTCTTCCCCGTGCCCGTCGCTCGCGACCGTAAGAAAAACATTTCGCCTGACGAGGTTCGGCAGGACTCGAGCGCAATTCATTCCTTTAAAAAGGGCGGCGCAGGTATCCAGTTCAATGCTGTCGAGCAATGAGAGTCGCAATAACAATTGCTGGGTTTCTGCCGCCTCGTCCGCAAAGACTTCTTCAGCAAAGTAATCAAAGATATCGCGTTCTGATCTGGTCAGGATTTCAACCAGATCATCAGGCTCGGCTTTTGTTCCGTCCTCTCGATTGGCGGTGGTGCGTTGAGCAAATTGCCGGACTAGTTGCAAAGCCGTGATCCAGCCGTTGGTTCGCTGCCGATACTCCGCTAATTGGCTTGGCGTCAGTTCGAGATCGAAAACCTTGCGAAAGAGTTCCTGCGTTTCCTGATCCGTGAATAACAGATCGGGGCGATCGATAGTTGAGAGCGGCGTCTGGGCACGCAGCCGGGCCAGCGATATGGGTGGCAGCTCCCGCGAGATGAGAATGACGTGCATCACGTCCGGCAAATAAGCCAGCAGCCGATCCAAAACGGCGTGCACGGGTGTATCAGCACCGAGATGGTGATAATCATCCAGCACAAGAATCAGTTGCTGGTCGACTCGCTCAAGCACTTCATTCAGCAGCACATCCACGGCACGCTCAGGATGTTGAGCGAGTTCACCCGCTGCTTCCTGCAAATACGAAAACATTACTTTGCCGAATTCCGGAACTACCTGCTGTATGCCGTGCGTGATATAGCCAAGAAAGACAAATGGGTCGGCGTCCGTGTGGTCAAGCTGATACCAGACAAAGGGACGGTCCTGGGTCCGGAGAAAATCAGCGACCAGGGTTGTCTTTCCGGAACCGGCATTGGCCGTAACCAGCGTTACCGACTGCGCTAAATTCGCCAACAACCGTTCAGTCAAGCGGGGCCTGGAAAGTAACTCCAGAGAGGGACGGGGAGGCATCAGCTTCGTTCGCAGAAAGAAGCTGGGTAGCGAACCTGGTAGATCGGTAACTGGTGGATTTACAGCCTCTTGCGCTGGCTTTCCACTCCGGTTTCTGGTGGCCATCGGCTTACGCCTCGGAGTACTTCGATTTTCCCGGAGAGTAACACACGGTAACAGTTCGAGGCCACGATCACAGGAGTGAACCAATGCAGGTGCACCCGAGGGAAGGGGGCTCGCTGATGTTTGACTCCGGAGATTCATAACTTTTCGATCAACTTAGCGCGGCGTAGTCATCTCGCTCCACTGTGCTGTCGAGTTGTTCGGTCCTGTCCTCCAGATCGGGTGACAGCGACACTGCGCAGCTGTGAAGGGCTGAAGGCCGCCCATGCGTATGGTCAAGAGCAATGCTGACCTGCTCGCGCGAAAGCCCATAGCCCTCAAAGAGCTCGATAGCTTCCTGCCGTGTAAATGCCAATTCGGCTTCTTCAATCACACAGAGGCGCTGTTTGGAACGCATGCGCCAGAGTGGAGCCGGTGGCAAGGTGCGGCTGGTTATGATGATGTGGACATCGTTTGGCAGCAGTGGCAGCAAACGGCGAAAGAACGGAACTACCCATTCCGCGTCATAGACGAGGTGCAGATCTTCGATGACAATCAGCAAAGGATTATGTGACCCTTCGAGTAATTCATAGACAAATACTTCGGCCAATAATTCGATTTGATCCAGATCGGCAGTATTCAGGATAGGCTGAAGATTGGTGAGCCCGAATTCTGGACGTTTTTGCCGAATGCTCGCGATCAGATATTTGAAAAATATCTTGAGATCACCATCAGGGGCATCGACTTTGTACCATGCCAGCGCACGGCCAGAGGCTTCAGCAAAATCAGCTGCGAGGAGAGTTTTGCCTGATCCCGCCCTGCCATTGATGATCGTGGACGAACAAGTATTAAGACTGTCTTCCATCATATCAAGAAGACGAGGTCGCAGAATGTGCCTGCTACCAGAAGGTAGAGTTATTTTCTCAGAGATTAACTGCATAGCGCCCGGTCCCGGGGTGGTGAAGTTTTCGATGATGAGCATGGGTAATTGGCGAATCCTTGTCGTTGTCTCAGACCAGCAAATTTGCTCCGTAAATGGAGGATAAGTTACAACAAGCGCACTTGAGATCTGGGCTGACCGTTTTACCGGAACGCCCTTGAGTAATTCTTGAGTTTTTAAACGCTGATCAACGAAGGCGATGGACTCAGGGACTGGCAGACCAGTGAGGTCGGCTCGTTGTGGATTTTGGGAATCAGGGCTTGTCCTGCTTGTTGATGACAAAGCTAAATTACTTGCGGCACGAGGGCAGACAATCTATGCTGCCCGGAAATCTGAGTAAGCCAGCTTGCTTGAAGTACACGTATCCCTATCCGCTGACTGCAAGAGCTGGTGTCTGATCGCAAGCCAAGATCTCTATATAAGGAGAGCAATATGATGAAGAGAATCGCAGTGGCGGCTGGGCTGCTTTTGCTGGGAGCGTCGTTCGTCCTGGCACAACAGCCTGCGCCGCCCCATACAAGCTTGAAGGTCGGTGATAAGGCGCCAGATTTTTCTTTGCGCGCCACCGACGGTAAGACTTACAAACTAAGTGACTTCAAAGGGACGAAGAACGTAGTCCTGGCAATTTATGTGCTGGCCTTCACCGGTGGTTGAACGAAAGAAATGAAGGCGTATCAGGCTGATATCGCCAAATTCGAAGACAGCGACACCCAGATTTTTGGACTCAGCGTCGATAGCGTTCCTGCGAATAGAGAATTCGCTAAACAAATTGGCGTCACATTCCCACTACTCAGCGATTTCAAACGCACGGTGGTCAGAGACTATGGTGTGTTTAATGAAGAACAGGGGTTTGGTAATCGAGCCACCTTTGTGATCGACAAGGAAGGCATCATTCGCCACATCGATGAGGGCTCTGAGGCTCTCGATCCGGCCAGCGCTGCGGCGGCATGTAACGTACTAACGCACAAAAAGGCAGCGAACTAAGCGAGGTATTTAGCTGTTGGTCCTAGGTCTTGATGACGTGGTCAGGCTGTCAGCCATCGATTAATCCAAACCAGGACCAACGGCCTCGTCCTAACGCCCCGCCTTGGCAAGAGCTTTATCAATCGCTGCAATCAGCCCTTCCTGGCTCAGGTCGATCAGCATCACACCGTTAATAAATAAGGTCGGCGTCGATTCGACTCCGTAGATCTCGCCTTCCTCCATATCGTGCCTGACATCAGCGGCGTGCACGCCGCGATCGAGTTCAGCGTCGAACCGAACGCGATCCAGCCCGACCTCTGATGCATACTTCTTGAGCGAAGCCACATCGAGCGCGTCCTGCCGTTTGAACAGCAACGCTGTGTACTCAAAGAACTTTCCCTGAGCATAGGCAGCATCCGCAGCTTCGGCAGCTTTGCGAGCATTGGCGTGTCGATCCAATGGAAAATTTCTAACCACCAAACGCACCCTGGCTCCATATTTTGGCAGGACCTGCTCTAAAACCGGGTGCATAGCCCCGCATGAGGGACATTGAAAATCGGTGAACTCGACGATGGTAACTGGCGCATTGACATCGCCGCGGGACGGTTCGCCCGCCACGTTGATTACCTGCACGGGAGGTTCAGGTTCTTTGAGGAAAACTTTCAGATTGGCGCCCTTGCGCAAGCGATCAGCGAGAGCCTGTTCCAAATCCAGACTCTGCTTTTCTCTCAAATACGATGCAATCTGATTCTTCACGCTGGGCAACTCTGCCGCGATGCGTTCTTTGTTTTCGTTGTAAAACTTCTCCACCTCGGCGTCGGTAGGTGTGTGTACTTTATCGGTTATTTCGGTACGCATCAGACTTTCAGAAGGGATGTTGCGCCGGTTGGCTTCCGCCAACAGCAAGAGATTGTCAATCGTCAATTGCAAAGCCTGACTGGTCAGCTGGAACGTGTTGAATCGCAAACGATAGACTAGCGGTTTTAGTCGTTCACTTATGCTGGCGGCCGTAACGGGTTGTCCTCCCACGGTCGCTACCACACTGGACGGTTTTAAATCGGGGCTATTGATGTCGGTAACCAGTGCGACCGGACTAGTCAGCTTTGCTTTGCGAATAAGTTCCGCGGATAGATTCTGCTCCTGCTGACTCTTTAAGAAGAGGATGGCCTCCGCACGCAATGACTTGGGATCGCTGCCCGAAAGATTCTCACGGTTATCGTTTAGCAACTTCGCTATCTCGGCCTCGGTTGGCTCAGTAAGCCGCTTAGCCACATCTGCTTCATACACTTGTTGTGGAGTCAGCTTACGTTTCTTTGCCTCGCTTTCAAGCAGCACTGTGTTGATCTGAAGCTCGAGAATTTGGCTACGCGCTTGGCCAATCCTCGCGCCGAGTTGGGCAATTTCCCGTGAAGCCTGAGGACTGAGGTCCGACACGGTAATCGGCTGGCCATTCAACATGGCCAGCGTGGCAGGTATTGTCGTATCGACTGGTACGATCGTCGAAATAGCGACCGGAGCTGGTTGCGGCGTCGGTCTAGTCGCCGGCTGTGCTGCAACGGCCTTGCCGGGCGCTGGCCGTTCGGGCCTCCTGCGCGAAGTCTGGGCCATAGCAGCCGCAGAGAAAACCAGAACCGTAAGTAGAATGGTCAAGGACTTCATGTAAAAGCATTCCTTTATCCGGGGTTAAACCAAAATCAAGCCGCATGATATTGGATGACCCCTCTCGAGGACAAACGGACGCCCGGTGTTGCTTTATAAAAAAGCAACACCGGGCGTCTCACAACTACAAAGCTTTTGAATTTGTTCTGGCAAACGCGGCTTACAAGCGGGTCTTGAGTCACTCACTGCGAAAAATACTTTTACGTCGCCGGCGTACCGGAGTTCTCACAGTCAACAACATCTTGTGCCGGCCGTTCAAAATAAAAGCCAGGCCTTGATGTGTGACGCCCAACAAGCGCGCGGCGCGAGTCACGCTGCCGTTGGCTGCTTCGAGTGCCTGCTGGATCATCTCTCCTTCGTAACGGAGGACTTCACCCTCCAAGGAGCAGCCCGTCCACTTCGGTTTCTCCGCAGCTGTTTCAGAATTTGTCCGGCTTAACTGTTCAGAGTCAGCCACCACCATTGCCGCTGACAGTTCAGGCTTTCGTAGATCATCCACGCGCGATTCACCCAAAGAGAGAATGGTGCGGGCGCAACGACCTAAACGATCTTCAGCACCTGGAGCTTGTGACCCGGCGAGGAAAGATTCAGCCTTCTTATAATATTCGCGCAAAGCGGCTGGTGGAACATATGACGCCAACGACTCGACGATCGACATTGCTGCCAGTCCAGCCTTTTCGGGATCCCCTGCGTTGGTTGCTACCTCGATCGCACGCCGAAGCTGGAGATGCGCGCGTTCAAAGCGCTCAAGCCGCGCCAGTGCTATTCCGTGGGTGGTCAGCGCCTCTGCCAGCAGCGAACTTTCATCTCCCTGCTCTAAAGTTCTGACCGACGAGCGCACTGTCGTCTCTGCCTGGGAATTAAGGCCCTGTGCCAGGAAAGCTCTCGCTCGGGTTTCATCAACCGGAGCAATTCTTCCTTTGTCTTTCAGCTTAACGAAGAGGGCGCGAGCTCGATTGAGGTGTTGATGGGCTTCAATCAACCGTCCAGCTTTCAGGAACAGAAATCCTAAATTGTTTTCAACCAGAGCGAGGTAACGTATATGATCAGCCTGCTCAAAATGGTAGACCGCAGCCGTGTACTCTATGAGGGCTCGATCGATGTATTCCGGTCTTGCTTCCGCCTCTCCAATATTGCGCAGGGCCAGGGCAAACTCGTTGTGGAAGGTGCCCTTCAAGGCATGATTTCTGCTCCGCTCGAATAGCGGGGCGGCCTCGGTTTGGATCCGCAAAGCTTCGCGATAGTGACCGGTAGAAATCTCAAAGATGGTCATACTGACGATTGCTCGCAAACGCTGTTCACTGTCGGGAGCAGCACTATCAAGAGCACCTTTGAGAGTAATGCGGGCTTCTTCAACAGCTCCGGATCTCCAGTAACAAATTGCCAAATCGACTTGCCTCTCGGCCACTTTCTCAAGCATGCCGAGCTGCTCAAAAAGTCGATGGCTGTGTGAGATGAGATCTTTAGCTATTTCCTGAGCGCCTTCAATCTGATTAGCGCTGCCGATCCTTCCGGATAGACTGCCGGTTCGTAATAGCAGTTCTGCTTGTGCAAGATCGTTCAGACCATCGAGCACGGGGGGCTCACCAACCCGTTGCCAAAATCCACCGAGGGCCTGTCTTGCCGCGTCATAGTCACCGGCTTCCTCATATTTTTTTGCCTCAAGGCAACAATCCAATGCTTTACTATTACGGTCGTGGACCGTCTCGTTTCCGCTAGCGGAAATCTCATTAATGTAAATCTCATCATGTAAGTGCATGAATATTAATCCTTTGCTCAACTGTGTAATGATTCTTGCAAGACGTTCGTTGTGCGGTTATTATGCGCACGCCCGGCTTTCCGTTGGACCTGTCCGTCCAACTGGAAATCATCAAAAAATCCTTCTAGGAGACCAAAATGAAAACGTTTTGCAAGGTATTCGCCCCGATCTACCTGACTTTCGTACTCGGCTTCTCCATTCACGCGGGTGAACTCAATTCGCCACCAGCTCCCAGTCCGACCCCCGGCACCAGCGCGCCAACTACATCGGCACCACTAGTAGCCGGTTCTACTTCCAGTGGAGCCAATCCCCTTGAAGTTGATACAGCGTGGACCGTTTTAATTAACCTGATTAGCATGCTGTCAATACACTAAACGCTTTGTTGGCTCACTATTTCAGTTTTGGCACCGTTACTTCATCCTGCATGACGTTCGCGTAAATCTCGGAACTCGCACGGTGATGAGCGGCTGACAGCAATGAGGGGCGCCTCAACAGGCGTGCATCGTACTTCTAATGCCTCCGTAAAGCAACAAAAAAGGCGAGTCACGAACCTAAGCAAGGTTTCAACCCTTCGTTGTGGAAAGAAGATGAAAGGCTTATGAGTCCTCGCCGGACGCGGCCAAGCGGCTGACCGTTGTCAAAGTATCGATTTCTGCAACGGTCTTGTCCGGCCGCAGCCTCAGTATCCGGGGAAATCTCATCGCATAGCCGCTCTTGTGCCGTTTCGAAGGCTGAATTAGATCGCACGTAACTTCTATCACGATCAACGGTTCCACGGTCCTGACGCGTCCGTGAGCAAATTCCTGTATGGTGTGAGCCTTAAACCACTCGGTCATCTCGGCTAACTCGGCATCTGTTAACCCGGAATATGCTTTGCCGATGTTAAGGAGTTCTCCATCTCCGGCTGAGCGACGAACTGCAAAGGTGTAGTCAGAGAGGAGGTGACGCCGTTTTCCGTGGCCGACTTCTACCGCCGTCACTACAACATCGAGAGTGGCCATGGCACGCTTCAGTTTCAGCCACTCTCTTCCGCGTCTGCCCGGCTTATATTTCGAAGCCGGGCTTTTTATCATTAGCCCCTCATTTCCGCGGGCCCGGGCCGCCAGAAATTCATCGTCGAGCGCAGCAGCCTGCTGAAAGCGAGTGGCTCGAGACAGCCGCAGCGTCCCCTCGCCATCAATCAAGCTCTCCATCACTTGCCGGCGTACCTCGAGTGGTTCGTCGATCAAAACCTGGCCCGCAGCATAAAAAAGATCGTACGCAACCAATGTCACGGGCACGTCCCTGAGAAGATCCTCGCTGACAGTTTTGCGTCCTAAACGCTTTTGCAGTTCGCTGAATGGTAGGATGACATCGCCCCGAGCCGGAACGATTTCGCCATCGATGATCGCGTCGGTCGTCAATTTCTTCAGTGGTCCAATTAGCTCGGGAAAGCGATGCGTGATTTCATCCATTGTTCGCGAATAGATGGCCACGCGATCACCACTGACGTGAGCCTGGGCACGGATCCCGTCAAACTTGTCTTCGACGAAAAACTCTTCGGGCATGGTGCGGGTGATATCCTCAAGGTCGGCTGCCGGCGTAGCCAGCATGAATTTGAGCGGGTGAAACAGACGCATGCGCAAGTTCTTCAGATCATTCGCGCGCGCCCGCACAGCCGTCTCTCCAATATCACCCAGCAGCATATTTGCCTGCGCCACTCTGGGTAGCGGTTTATCGAAGGCGCGCGCAATGGCATCTTCGACCAGTCCTTCTTTCAAGCCAATACGCAGATCGCTGACCAGGACTTTCACCAGGTACTTGGCTTCGAGCGGCGTGGCCCGACTCAATGATTTCGTCAATAAGCTGATTTTATTTTTAGTGCCTCGCGTAGCACTCAACCCCGCAATTAGCGACTCGGTTTCCGCCAGCGTGATGCCAGGCTCCCGAGACCCACGGCCAGCGTCGCACAGTAATTCGAAGGCGGCTTCACCCGCGTCGCCCAGCCGGACATAGCGTGGTAACAGATCCTCTTTTGAGAAACCGGTAGCTTGCGACAGCGCCTCTGTGATGATGCTGCCGCCAACGTTCGTGGTGCGAGCGTCACTCAGCGCAAATTGATGACCGGCGAAATAACGTGCCGCCCTGGCCAGATCCGCATCGCCTAGGCGCTTAAAATAGTCACCTAACAGAGCTGCCTTCTCGAGTTTTTTGGTGGTGGCGGCTACTGCTTCTGCAGTTTGGGCGAGCAGGGCAAGGGAGTGGGGCGAGGGAGAATGAGTTTCTTTGGAATCTCCGGACGCAGCTTTTGTCATAACTCGACGATACCCCTCTGTTCATTTCAGATCTGTTTGTAGTGGCGCTACAATCATAGCTTTCCGGGAGGTCAGTAAGAAATCAAATGCAGGATAAACCAGAGAATCTTCCAACCACGCAAGCCAACGGCTCAGCCATTAAATCGATCGTAGATGTGATGCGTGATCGACGCGCGACTGTTCACTTCTCTGCAGAGCCGATTCCTGAGCAGTATCTCAACGCAATCCTCTCGCTTGCCGCACAGGCGCCCTCCGGTTACAACCTCCAACCCTGGCGCTTCATTGTCGTGCGCGAGGAAGCCAACCGAAAACGGCTCCAGGCTGTCGCCTTCAATCAACCAAAGGTGGCCGAAGCCCTGGTAGTCATCATCTGTCTCGGGATGAAAGAAGAATGGAAAACGCGAGCGGATGAGGTTTTCAGGGAAGGAGCAGAACGCGGCGCCGGGCAGATTGATGGCTGGCAAAAGGCCCGCGACGGCGCGCTGTCTTTTATTACCAGCGCCCAGGAGATGTCTGTTTGGGTAACGCGTCACACGATGATTGCCGTAACTTCGCTTATGCTGATTGCTGAGGCCTACGGTATTGATACCGCGCCCATGGAAGGCTTCAACCCGGCAGGCGTAAAAAAAGAATTTGGTATTCCGGATGAGGCTGAGGTTGTCGCACTGATCGCTTTGGGTTACGGAAAGTCGCCGGACAAAGTCTACACCGGGCGCTTTCCTCTCAGTGAAATTTTTTATTCTGAGTCCTATGGCGAACCCTGGGGATGAAGTGAGAGCCGTTTCTTCCAACCGGGTTGGTAAGTTGACTACGGACCGCGGAAACCTCAGACTTGGTTCCCCGCCGAAACGTAATCGGTTCATTTTTACGGAAAGCGCGGGCGATCTGACGGCGAGATATTATCGCGAGAGCGTTGCTATTTTCGATCCCGCTTTCTTACAAGCATTGGTCCAAGAGAGGTAATCAACCCGGTGCCCGCACTGCTGCTAATTCTGGATTCCCTAGGTACAAGTGAGCTGCTGCTGATACTGGTCGTGGCGCTGATCTTCTTTGGTCCACGAAAATTACCTCAACTCAGCCGTCAAATCGGCAAGAGCCTGGCTGAATTCAAACGCGCCTCTGAAGACTTCAAACGCACCTGGGAACGCGAAGTACAGATCGAGAGCACCACGACGGAGCCGGAACCAACCCGGACGATGCCTCTCGAAAACACATATCCGGACGCCACGATTGGGCGGGGACAGGCACCTGATCCACTACCCATAAATGCAGAAACCAATGCGACGGTCTCCGAGCCAAACGGTTCACAATCTGAATTCATAAAGACTGCCGCTGGCGAACAACCGCAGGCTGAACCGGCCCCGAAGCAAGAGTGGTTTTAGTTTCCTTCCTTTTTCAATGGCAACCTTTCTAAGATCCCGTTCAGCCAAACAGCCTGAAGACTTAGGCGGCCAGATGTCTTTTCTGGAGCACCTGGACGAACTGCGCCGGCGTTTGATGTGGTCTTTAGTGTTTGTGGTTGTGTCGGCGATGGTGTGCTGGTTCGCCTCCGGACGGATCTATAACTTTCTCGCTGTCCCGATCGAGCGAGCCCTGGCTGAGGCACAACGAACAGAAGTTCCGATCGTCGGGCAGACTGGAAAAGAAACGATTGTCCCGCTGAGTTATCTAAACGAGAATGATGTAGGCCGTTATGTGTTCGCGCAGGAGACCTCCATCGGCACTGTAGTCATACCAGCCGGCGCGACTGTGACGGCCCGTTATATTCGGGATGCGACTGGCCAGTTGGGACTCTTCACTGATGAACCCCTCTATGTCGCCAATGAGATTCTGCCCAAGGGAATCCGCGTTCCGATCGACTTCAACAGTGTGAAGAAGGCGGGGTTTAATGATCGGCTGATAGTAAACACGGCCATCGAACCCTTTTCGCTTTACGTTAAGGTCTCGCTTTATGCAGCAGTGTGCCTGTCGGTGCCTTTTCTGCTCTGGCAGATTTGGGCTTTCGTGTCGCCTGGTTTATATCCGCACGAACGCGGATATGTCTTTCCATTCATAGGCCTGTCGTCGGTGTCTTTTGTCATTGGAGGGGCATTCGCTTACAAGATCATCTTTCCTCCAGCGGCGAAATACCTGCTGGGATTGGGTCACGATTTTCGCTTGCTGCTGAAGGCGGACGATTATTTCGACTTCATCATAATAATCATGTTGGGGATGGGTCTGATTTTTCAGATGCCCGCCATCACTTATGTGCTGGCGCGGATAGGAATCGTCACGGCAGGCTACATGGTGCGGATTTGGAAGACTTCGGTAATCGTGATCTTAATCGTTGCGGCCATAGTCTCGCCGACAAATGATATCCCCAACATGATGCTTTTTGCTGCTCCGATGCTTGGGCTCTACGTGATTTCGATTTTTGTAGCCTGGATGTTCGCCAGACCGCGGGCAAAATCCTGAATCAGTTGAGTCTTAGTTTTGCGCCTTCGTGGGCCCGGGTCAAGTGGGGAAAGGCAACGAAACCCGTGATTTGTGGCATCTTGACTGTGTTCTCTGCCAACCCTTAGAATCAGCGCCTAAGCGCCCGGGTGTTAATACCTCGGTCAATGCCGTGGCCCCATCAGGGTTTCAATATGGAGTTCCTCGGTTTACCCGGCCACAACACCGATGAAGTGGCAGATTGGTAACTTTCGCACAGGAGTTTTTATGTCTTTCCGGAAATGCTCTCTTCTCGTGGGAATCGGCGCGCTTGCCCTGGTTGCGGCGATGTTTACCGTGCCCGCGCTGGCAAAGTCAAAGGACGTTTTTCAGGATCCTGCAGACAAGCCGCGAAACGTCAAGCCTGAGCTCAAGAAAGCCTACAAAGACTGGCTTGAGAAGGACGTGGTCTACATCATCACCGACGAAGAGCGCAAGGCTTTCAAGAAGCTACAGACCGATGAAGAACGCGAGCGTTTCATCGAGGAATTCTGGCGTCGTCGCGATCCCGATCCGGATACAGACGAAAACGAATTTAAGGAAGAGTATTACGAACGCGTAGCTTACGCGAATGAACACTTTGCCTCCGGCATTCCTGGCTGGAAAACTGATCGCGGCCGGATCTGGATCATGTACGGCAAGCCCGACGAGCGGGAAACCCATCCGATGGGCGGCAATTATGAGCGGCCGTCAAGCGAAGGTGGCGGTTCAACCAGTACTTATCCTTTTGAGATGTGGTTTTATCGTTACCTTGCCGGTGTGGGCTCAGGTATCGAAATTGAATTTGTAGATCCCACTGGCTCAGGCGAATATCGTATTGCGCGCAACTCTGACGAAAAGGATGCGCTGTTAAATATTCCTGGAGCAGGGTTGACGCTGTCCGAGCAGTTGGGTTTGTCGGATAAGTCCAGCCGGGTTGGGAACATCGGGGGTATCGGTAACGCTAACTACACGCGTGAGCAGGACAGTCCGTTCTCGCGCCTGGCATTGCTGGCTGATCTCAATCGCCCGCCGCAGGTTAAGTTCAACGACCTGGCCGGACTTACCAGCACAGCGGTGATTGAAGACAATCCTCTCAACTTTGATCTGCGCGTGGATTTTTTCCGGCAGTCTGATGATCGAGTCATTACCGCGTTCACAATTCAAACCGAGAACAAAGATCTGGTCTTTCAGGATAGCGGCGGCTTGCAGCAGGCGCGCATGAACATCTTTGCCAAGATCACCTCAGTCGCCGGCCGGCGAGTGGGAGTGTTCGAAGATCCGGTAGTCACCAACGCGACGGCGGAGGAACTGGTGGAGGCCAAAGACCGCAAGTCTGCGTATCAAAAAGCGATGCCACTGCCTCCGGGAACTTACAAAGTCGATGTCATTGTTCGCGACGTGGTCTCAGGTGCGACCGGCATTAAACACCAGGGATTTACAGTGCCCCGATACGATCCGCAGAAGCTCTCAACTTCAACGCTGGTGCTGGCTTCCAAGCTCGAGAATATCGGCGATCAGCCGGCCGTGGGACAGTTTGTTATCGGCCAGGTAAAGGTCATTCCAAACGTTTCCGGAGTTTATAAGCGTGGCGAATCAGTCGGTGTCTATCTGCAGATTTACAATGCAGGTATTGACCAAACAACTCTGCGGCCGTCAGTCGATGTCGAGTACGCTCTGGTCAAGGGCGGTAAAGAACTCGGCAAACAGATTGAGGATTGGCACGGCATGGGCAATTCCGGCCAGCGGCTCACGCTCGCCCGTTTGATCGACACGCGCGGACTTACTAATGGCGATTACGAACTTCAGATTCGCATTCGCGACCATGTGACAAATCAACAACTCTCACCGTCAGCGAAGTTTTCCATCTCGCAGTAGCGTCACTACGGCAAAACGAGACAGGGAAATTAGGGGCAACCTTATCTCCCTGTCTCCCGTAACCTCCCCAAGTGTGAGTAGCGTAAGCGCGATGCTAAGATAGGCGTGCATGAGCGAACTTACGCATCTCATCGGGCTCGCCGAAGCTGAACTCGTTTCCTTTATCGAAGGTCTGGGCTACCCGCCTTATCGCGGACGGCAAATTTTTGCCGCCTTACACGGGCGCCGGCTGCAATCATTTGAGGCGATGACTGACTTGCCCAAAGTGTTGCGCGCGAAGCTGGCTGAACATGCCAAAGCAACTACATTGACGTTGGAATCGCGCTATGTGTCGAGCGACGGTACGCGCCGCTTCCTGATGAAAACTCACGACCAGCGCCCGGTTGAAACCGTCTTCATTCCTGACGAACATCGAGACACAATCTGTTTTTCTTCACAGTCAGGTTGTCCACTGCAGTGCACCTTTTGTTTGACGGCGCAGCTTGGGCTGCTGCGATCCTTAACCGCAGGAGAGATTGTTGAGCAGGTTATCTACGCTCTTAACGACGCCTACGGCGTCGGTGTGAAGCCTCCACGAGGTATCAACGTGGTCGGCATGGGCGCCGGCGAACCTTTCCTTAACTTCGAGCAACTGCTGAAGGCCCTGGATATTGTGTCCGATCCAAAGGGGCTCTTTATCGTGCCGAATCGAGTAACAATCTCAACTGCCGGGATAGTGCCGCGCATCCGCGAACTGGCTGCGTTACCGAGGCGCCCGCACCTCGCGATCTCACTGGCAGCCCCGACAGACGAATTGCGCGACGAGCTGATGCCAATCAATAAGAAGTGGCCGCTGACAGAGTTGCTGGACGCGTGTCAGGAATTTGAAAAGTCTTTGAAGCCGGGAGAGAAATTCACTTTTGAGTATGTCATGCTCGACGGCATCAACGATTCCGACGAATACGCGCGGCAACTCGCGAACCTTCTGAATCGACATCACCTGAGCGCGAAAGTAAACCTGATTCCGCATAACCGCGCCGATCCGCTTCCTTATCAACCTTCGCCCCCGGAACGAGTCGCAGTTTTCAAGGCTATCCTGGAGTCAAAAGGAATTCACGCATTCGTGCGCCAGCCGCGCGGCCGCGATATCTTTGCGGCCTGCGGCCAGTTGGCGGCGCGTCACGAAAACCCAGCGCGAGAACTTGAAATCAGCTGAGGTAGTTCGGCATTCAAGCCCGTGACGGTTACAATATGCAGCAGATTTCGAACTTGGCAGGAAATACTTATAACGATGAATAGTTTTACTCGAAGATACTTACAAATTACCCTGGGATTTGCGTTGCTGATTCTCCCCGCGAATTTTCACGCGGCTTTAACGCCTCAATCAGCTCCCCACATTGGCGTCAACGGTTACCTGGCAACTGACAAAGCTCAGCGTGGCCGGACAATTCAGGCAGCGATAGTGATGGAGATCCCCGGTGGGTATCACGTCAACTCAAATCGCCCGCTGGAAAAGTTTTTGGTGGCGACGCAGTTATCAGTTGACGCGCCGAAGGGCGTGCGCGTCGGACCAATTGTTTACCCGCGCGCGCGACTGCTGAATTTTGAGTTTTCGAAAGACAAGCTGGCCGTTTTTGAAGGGCGGACGATTTTGCGCTTTAACGTCACCGTCCCTGCGAATTTCAACTCTGACTCATTGGAGATGAAGGCGAAGCTGCGCTACCAAAGTTGTAGTAATTCGCTTTGTTTCCCGCCACAATCACGGGAAGTGAAAGTGTATGTGCCCGTCACCGGCGCCAGCGACTCAGTGAAGAAAACCAACTCGGAATATTTCGGCCGCCGGTAAGGTGCCCGGAATTTCGGATTGCAAACCCAAGAAGAATTAGCCGCGGATAACGCGGGCTACGCGGATCAGGAGATCGAAATCTGAATCTGCGTCATCCGCGCACCGCGGCTAATAATTCTTGGTTTGCGACGGCCGTTCCATCAGGTGCAGTGACGTCAACAGGCGTTCAGAGTAACGACTTTAGTCGGGTTTTCCCCCTACGCTCAAAGCCCGCTTGAAGACGGTACTCTAACACCTGCGGCGCTCGCTATTCGTTTTTGTTTGGAGGACTTGCCCCAATGTTATTGTCGGCCATACTAATGATTCAATTGCTAACCTCACAAACTAGCTACGCCCTGGTTGGCCCGGCTACGGACTTTTCCGGCACCTGGAGAATTGATCGAACGCACTCCACCTATTTTCAACGAGTAAGCTAACAACGGCTGTCAATGGGCGTTCAGAGTACCGACTTAGAGTTTTTCCCCTACGCTCAAAGCCCGCCTGAAGGCGGTACTCTAAACACCTGTTGGTTGAAATGCCTTTCCAATCACAGCCATTAGCCGGCCGACCTTGCCGTGCAGGGCTTTCTCGCGACGATAAGAAAAGAAGTCTTTCGTTTGGCACATCGTGCAGAGCGAACTTATGTGAATGCGCTCGTCCGCTACACCCAGCGACATCAATTGCTGCCGGTTCGCCTGCCAGAGATCGATGCGCGCATGACCCTCGCGCGTAGCCGTAAATAAATCATCACTGCCGGGAAAGCGCGCGTTGAACTCGTCGATCACCTCTGAACCAACTTCATAACAACAGACGCCCGCTGCCGGTCCAATGGCGACCCGCACCTCCTGAGCTCGTGTCCCATACTCGCGCATCATGCTTTGCAGCGCGTGTGGTCCAATCGAGGCCACAGTGCCTCGCCAGCCGGCGTGCACGGCTGCAAATGAGCCCGTGCGCGCATCACCGATCAGAATAGGGACACAGTCCGCGGTCTTAACTCCCAAAAGCGTCCGCGGCAGGTTGCTGGCGAGGGCATCGCAGCGATCGTCGTCACCAGTTGCATAAGGCCGTGCTTGCGCTTGTTCAGGTTTCGTAACCATGCGAATATCCGCACCGTGCACTTGCCAGCACCCTGCGAGTGACCATTCACCGGGAAAAAGCTTTAGAAAGCGACGGCGGTTTTCCAGAATGTTGTCTGCCGAATCTTCATTAAAGCCGCCGAGGTTAAGCGCAGCGTCGGGCATGGCACTGATACCGCCGCCGCGCGTGGAGAATCCATTGATAAATCCGTCTCTCTCCAGCGGCGCGCATACCAAAGCACGTACGCCATCAAGTTCGCGCCAGTAAAAGTCAGGGTTGGTTAAGCCTGTATCTGCTGTGATCATTTCCATTGGCATAGACATTATCGAAGTCGCGCGCATTCGCGAAGTCATGGCACGTACGCCGCGGTTTACCGAACGTGTTTTTACAACTGCGGAACGGAATTACTGCAACAGCCGCGGCGTTGTGGCCGCACAACATTATGCCGCTCGCTTTGCCGCAAAAGAAGCGTTGCTGAAGGCGTTGGGAACGGGCTGGCGGGGTGGTATTGCCTGGCAGGATATTGAGATCGCTTCGCGCAAGAGCGGCGCTCCCTACCTAATTTTTCATGGAGTAGTGGCGGAATTGATTGAGAAGGCAGGAGCTACGACCGCGCATCTTTCGCTTTCGCATACAAACCAGCACGCCATCGCCCAGGTCGTGTTGGAAGACGGCCAGACTTTCTGACTCGCTACCTCAGCTCATTGATCAGCGTGCGACGCCCGCGAGCATCGACGTCGGTGCGTGTTGCAATCCAGGGATTGAGCTCAGTCTTTCGCGTATCCGGCTTAGACCTTTGAGGCGCGACGGTTGGGTGCGACGCGCGTGCTATCTGAGGTTGTGCTTCGCCACCAGCGCCCGGAACATTCCCATGCTTAAAACAATCCGCGTTTGGCGCCAAAGCGTCAGTGACAGCAATCAACTCGCGCGTGGGGCAGGAGAGAGTTGAAAGTAAGCCATCTTCCGTGTCGATCTCAACAAACTTAATTCCCTCCGGGCACTCAAAGTTCTTTCCACCAAGCTCGGGTCGGAGCTGCACCGCGCCGTTCATAAACTCAGTCCAGGCCGGCAGCGCGGCTTCGGCCCCGGTTAAACCAAGCTGCTGATTGTCATCAAAGCCGATCCAAACCACGCAGACGAGACTAGGTGTGTAGCCGACGAACCAACCATCGCGAGAAGTTCCGGTCTTACCGGCAATCGCGGTCCCCTTGACTGCGCCACGGGCTGCGCGAGCGGTACCGTGATCGATCACGGCCGAGAGCATGTTGGTAATCATATAAGCCGTCGTCGCCTTGATCACCTGACGAGTTGGATTGTCGCGCGCATGGATGGCGGGACTGGCTGTGCTCGCGATGGCATAGGGCGTTACGGTCTCGCCGCCTCTGACGAACGCCGCATAAGCAGCCGCGAGTTGCAGTGGCGTTACTTCAGTGGTTCCCAGGGCGAGGGACGGATAGCGCGCCGGTTTCGGCAGACCGAACTGCTCAGCGAGATTCGCGGTGCGAGCCAGTCCTGTCTGCATCGCAATGTCGACTGTCACAACGTTCAGGGACTTAACCAGACCGGTGCGCATGGTCACATCGCGCATCGAAAAGCCACCACCGAAATTCGCCGGTCGATATGATCTTTTTCCGTCGTAAATAAATTCCTGAGGCGCGTCTTTGAACATTTGCCCCGGTGAGATACCGCTTTCGAGCGCTGCAGCGTAGACGAAGGGCTTGAAGGTCGAGCCTGGTTGCCGGTATGCGTCGGTCGCCCGGTTTAGCTGCGTCTCGGCGTAATTACGGCCGCCGACCATCGCCAACACCGCACCGCTATGCGGGTCAAGAGCCACGATTGCTGCTTGTGGCCTCGCGTCGCCGTTCTTATAAGTCTGGTCCAATCGCTCGAGTTGCTTTCGGATTGCAGCTTCCGCGACGGTTTGCAGATCGAGATCAATGGTGGTGTAGACACGCTCCTGGCCAGGGGATGCGGGGTCTTCATTACTGCGGTTTACGTAGTCGATAAAGTAGGGCGCCAGCGCTTCAGCATCATTACTCGACTGCACGACTGTCACCGGCTCTTTTGCGGCCGCAGCCGCCTGCTCCAATGAGAGCCAGCCATCACGAGTCATCGTACCGAGCACTGTGTTGCGCCGCGCGAGAGCCGACTCGGGATGCCGCTCCGGCGAGTAGCGCGTGGGTCCCTGAATCATCCCCGCAATGGTGGCTGCTTCGGAGGCCGATAGGTCCCGGACGTTTTTACCAAAGTAAAGACGGGCAGCCTGCTCAACGCCTCGCACCGTGGTAGTGCCGCGC
Organism: Pyrinomonadales bacterium; assembly: GCA_038237475.1. Classification (GTDB taxonomy): domain Bacteria; phylum Acidobacteriota; class Blastocatellia; order Pyrinomonadales; family Pyrinomonadaceae; genus JAOAPY01. Next base: position 92,402 of record JBBRYS010000003.1, read on the forward strand.
TGACCGAGAAACACTTCGTTGCAGTAAAGCGCAAAAATATCTTCTTTCGAGAGGCGCCGCTCAAGCGCGAACGCGAGCATCGCTTCAGCAAACTTTCGCTTGTAAGTCCGTTCAGGAGAAAGGTAAGTATTCTTGACGAGCTGTTGCGTGATGGTCGAGCCGCCCTGACCGGTGCGATCGTCACCAACGTTTCGCAACAGAGCGCGGGCCATCCCAAACAAATCCACACCTCGATGAGTAAAGAAACGGCGATCTTCGATCGATAAGATGGCCTGTACCAGCAACGGTGGCAGCTCACTGTAGGTCAATTGCGTGCGTTGCCCGTTCCGGCTGGAAGCATCGTTGGACAGGAGTTCGGGTTCGAGCGTAAATCGATCGAGCGGATGACCATCGCCCTTCAATTCCACCACGCGGCCTTCCGCGTCAAACAAGATACGAATCAGCGATGGGTCCGTCTCGTGAATTCGGCTAGGAGAAATTTCAATGATATTGCCGGCGGCGGTGAAGCTGCCGCTCCAGACATTGCTGACCTTTGTATCCGCGTAACCCGCCCGCCGCAGCACCTTCGCCAAGGCTTCTCTGGTGCTCTTTTGGCCGAGCGCAATCGTGCGAGGCGCCGCATAAATTCCTGGACGGCTGGTCAGGTAGCCACTTGCGAGTCGAGCCTCAATAACGGATGCATAGAATCGATAAGACCGCAGGAGTGTAGTCGCCGCAGTGCCGAGCGTTACGAGCAGCACCAGGCCGACTACGCCGAGCACAACGCGTCGCCGCCGGTACTTTCGCGACGAGTGAAACAAATGAAAAAACCGGCGCATCATTTGAATAAATGATCGTCGGCTCGAAGCAGATGTAATCTTGCTGGTCACTGATGTGGCCCCCCGGGGAAGCCGCCCGCCGCCTGCCCCCCTCAGTGCTCTTCCGAATGCTAATCCCGTGTCTTTCTAATAAAGAACGAATGGGGGAAAGTTTCTATTGTTCGCGAAAGTTTAGCCACAGATTTTTGCGGATAATTGAAGAGCTGCAACGATCGCCTGCGCGCGAATCATAAGCTGAATCAGGCATGCTCAGGAATCGGATGTGCTTGCCAGCGCTTCACGTGAACTATGCTCAGCGATCAGGCTCTTGATCGCTCCAATGCTCTCCAAACCAGCCTGGTAACCGGTTGCAATTAATTCCTCGGCACGCCCGAGTTCGTCCCAGCGAATATGGCCCGTGCGCGGTCTGACCACTATGTCGGCCTCTTGCAGTTGATGAGCTGAAACTGTCTTTTGCACGACCAGCATCGACTGCAGGATGATACCGATCACCGAATGAGGTGGCCCCAGAAACGTGGCACCTTCCGAATTAACATCGACGGCAATTACGATGTCGGCGCCCTGAGCGCGCGCGGTGGCGGAAGGAATCATGGAGACCAACCCGCCGTCGAGTAGTTGCCGGCCTTCCGGATCAACCGCTGGAATGTACCAGCCGGGGATGGCGCAACTGGCACGTATGGCAAAAGGCACGTCGCCCTCATCCTGCATGACGACCGCCTCACCGGAGGTCAGGTCGGTGGCGATGGCTGCAAAAGGGATCGGCATATCTTCAAAACGAGTAACGGGTAAATGCAGCCGCAGATAGTCTTCCATGCGAGCATTCGATTGCACACCAAGCCGGGACACGGTCATCCGGCCAACGTCTCGCCAACGCAAATTCTTACTGATGGTATGCAGTTCAGAGAGTGAGATGCCGGAAGCGAAGGCTCCGCCGACAAGCGAACCGGCCGAGGTACCTGCGATGCAATCAATCTTGATTTCGTGCTCGACCAGGGCCTGCAATACGCCAACATGCGCCATGCCCCGGGCGGCGCCGCCCGAAAGAGCAACTCCAACGCTCGGTCGATCGATATTTTTCTTGATCAAGAGTCTCCAGACTTGCCGCCGATCTTTGCGGATAGGATCCGGATTAGAATTTTAAGAATGCGTTTCGGCTGCGCCTGATCGCATGGTTGATGAGGTCCTGCGCTTATCTATACAAAAACAACCGACAACGGATCAGCGTGAGACCCACCTCGCTTACGAATTAGTCCGCCGGGTTCAGTACCGTTGGCTGGTCAGCTGTGCAGTCTGCCCAGGTCAGACCGGATTCAAGATAACTATTTCGGCCCGATCCCGCGCGTTGTCGAGGAAGCTATCAATGTCGGACTCGATCTTGGTTTCGGTCAGAGTCTTTTCAATATCTGCCTGCGCTTCTTCCAGCTTCGGGACAATACCTCCGGGAAACCGGGTCTTGAAACGCGGCGCCCAGGAATCGCGGTAGTATTCCGCGACGTCCTTTTGGGTAATGACAATAAAACTGCGGAAGCGAAAGTCCAGATATTTTTCAATCTGCAGTCGCTGCTCGAGAATCTCGTTCAATTTACTGCTGGTCAGACCAACTTTTATCATCCGCTGTTCGAGTTCATCGCGCGAGGCAAACTGTTTGACGAGGGTGTCGCGGGCTTCGACAATCTCCTGCTCACTCGGTGCAACTGTCGGCAGCTTTACTGCCTCCTGCAGAATTAACCGCTGGTCCTCGATCAATCGCAAGGCACCGTTCAGGGCTTCTGTGGTGGGCTCACCCAGAGCTGTGTTTGGCTGCAGTGCCATTTGCCACAACAAGTCAGAGTAGGTGATTAAGTCGGTGCGCACCCCTCCATTAACTGTGGCTACGGTTTTATCGACGATCTCCTGAGCCGAGCCTGAGCTGGAGAGAAGCAAGACTACCAGGATTGGAAAGAAGAACCACTTTCCAGTGGTCATTCGCTGTTTCCTATCTGTGCTCGCTCGAATACTCGCCGAGCCGGCACTGAACATCTTTCCAGATTGTAGCGACATAAATTCCTGCCTCAAATTACAACTGACGATCAGAACGATTGCGAGAACCGGAACTGTAACTGGCCTCGATTGAGCCGGTACACCGCCGGCGTACCATCAAAGCCTCCTCTGGGCCCTCGCTGTGGCACCAGGAACGACGGTGGATTAAGGAGATAGCCATAATCGACCGACAGCGCGCCGCCCAATGGTGTCTGAATGCGGAACCCGAGGCCCACCGTGTGTGTCCAATGCGAACGCAGATTGATCGAATTGATCAATGAGAGCGTACTGGTGGTATCGGGTTTCTCGTGCCTGCCGAATAGATCGCCGACGCGGCGGAACACGTTGCCCCCGTCATAGAACGGCACGATCTGAAGCTCCCTGGTCAACGGCACACGCGCTTCCAGATTCAATACCGCCAGCGCATTGCCACCTACGGGAACCGTGAACGGATTGAGAAATACTTCTTTCTTATCCTGGGTCAGAAAGCTTCCTTCCGTAACGACTGCCTGTCGAGGTCCCGCTTCCTCATAATTAAAGCCGCGCAGCGTGGTGGCGCCGCCCGAGTAAAACCTTTCGCTGATGGGAAGGGTGCGATCGATTTCATCGATCGTCCCGTTGCCGTCACGATCTCGCGGATTGAACATATTCGCCAAACCGAGCGTCAGGTTGCCGGCCAGCACTGTTTTGCGGAAGCCACGCAAGCGGTAATAGCGACGGTAGGAACCCTGAAATTTGCTGAACGAAACATTGCCACCAAGCTGGCGCAAAGCAAGCGAATAATCAGCGGTCAGAAAGTCGCCTCGGGTCGGATCTAATTGATTGTAACGGCACACTTCGCCGCCGTCTGCAGATGCTTCTTCCTTGGTGCCCGGGATACCGGGATCGCATCGTTCACGCGTATCGCGCGCAAATGAAAGTCCAAATCGAGATAGTCGCACCACCCGATCAGGTAACAGTATGTCCTTAATTACCAGGCTCCGTAGATTCAGCAAGCGAACGTCCTCATAGATGTATCGTGCGAAGACAATCGAATGCTTTTTTTCGCTGAGACCACGTTGCGTCTCGACACTAAAAGTAAGCCGGTTAATGGTTGGCTGCCCGGTCTTGACACCAAACTGATCGACGGGATTTTTATTCGCATCCAGGCGCTGAACGATACCCATCGTGCCGCGATCTATAGCCGAACGGAAGAAGCGGGTCACGGTGGAATCGCGACGATACTGTAACGAAAGCGTCAAGGGCGCGAACCGGTGAGTGCCGTAACGAGCAAAGCGAGGATCAAAATATTCAAACCGCAGCGATTGCTGCCGGCTACTGACGCGCAGGCGAATTGCACCTTGGCGCAGCTTGTTCATCAGGTTGACGTTGCTGAGTTCAAACAGCCCCAGCGGGCCGGTGTCTGTCGAGTAACCACCGCCATAATCCATTACGCGCGGCTTCTTTTCTTCGACATCAATGATCACATCGCGCTTCTTGTAGCCGGCGCTCGTCTCGCCCGCCGGCTCGGTGTGAATCGTGACTTGCGCGTAGGCATCGGTCGTATAGAGGGTGCGCTCGGCTTCGTTGATACGTTCAGCCCGTAACAGTTGACCCGGCACGAGAGCCGCAGCTCGCGCTATCGCATCTCGTTTAGTCTGCTGTGTGCTCGCGCTGCCGCTCACACCATTGACGATAATGCGATTGATGAAGACTTTGTCGCCTTCATTGCGAATGGTGTAAATAACCCGGACTTGTTCATCCTCACCTTTGTTCGGCAGGTCCACCAGCGAGGGAGCAATTTCGGCATCAATGTAACCATCGCGCGCGTAAAGGCTTTGCAGACTGTCCACGTCAACCCGGGCCATAGCACGCGAAAGAGGCGCGCCGGCAATCGTGCGCAATTCCTGGCGCAGGCGCTCTTCGGTGTAGATCTTATTGCCTCGTATCTCGACGCCGGCGACTCTCGTCAACGGTCCCTCGGTGACCTTGAAAGTAATGATCAAGTCTGATCCATTGATGCTCACGCCCTGAATTACCTGCACCTGAGATCGCCGATAGCCAAATTCGCGCATGTGGGCGGCAACGGCACGCTTATCCTGCTCGAGCAGCGCGAGGCTGGTATAGCCACGGCCATAAGCCAGGTAAGGAATGAAACCGAAGACGTTCGCTTTTTGCGATTTCAATTCGTCGGCGACATCTTCATAGGTCAACTTGTTGGTGCCGCTGATGCGAATGTCCGCGAGCGTGAAGCGGCGGCCACGCTCGACCTGGTAAGTGATCTCAACTTCGTGGTCGTTTAGTCCCTCAGGATTCAGCGTCTCGCAGGTTTCGCGAATTCCATTGTCAAGCTGATCGGGCAACGGCGGAATGACCTTGCAAACAGGCGTCACCTCTGCAAAGAAGTATCCATCTTCCTGCAGCTTGTTGCGCAGGCGACGCGCCCCTTCGACGATCGCAGATTGATCAATATTGCCCTCGCGTTTCACCGGCAGCAGGTCGCGGGCCTGCTTGTCACCAATCTTAAAGTTTTCGACCGTGACATTGACCTTTGGCCCGACCGCGCCGGTCAACGAGACGGTTATCTGGTTCTTCTCGACATCCCGCTCGATGCGCGCGTCTGCTAACAAGGGCGCGAGGTAATCACGGCTAATGACTGCCTGACGGATGTGAGTGATGTCCTCGCTCAGAGCCTGACGGGTAAAGGGCACTCCGGGCTGGAGCCCAAGCGTGGGACGGACTGCACTCGGGTCAAAGCCTTTAATGTCGATGTTGAATGCTGCCACACGGCTCGCTTCGCCGGGCACGATACGATACAAGACCGTTGCCCGAGTGCCACTGCTATCAAGCTGCTGCGAAGACTCAACTGTTGCATTGAAGTAACCTCGGTCTCTCAGGTAACCCTGAATCTCATCGACATTGCGCAGCACGGACTGCCGGGAAGCGCGCGCCCCGGGTCGAATCAAGTTGAGTCGCGCTCGAATCTCATCCGTGGAGATGGGCGCGCCATTGGCCAGTCCGACATTCAATTGGATATCAGCGACTATCACCTGGCGCTGAACGATGAAGCGAACGCGTAACGGCCCTTTCCGCCCGGCGATCTCGGTGACTTCGACGCGAGCTGATGCAACGCGTCCGGAATCGAAGAGGGCCTGCAGTGAATCACGCACTCGCACAGCCGAATACTCGCTGTTGGGCGAAACTCTTAGCATCACCAGAAATTCAGCCTCGACCGCATCGTCGGCCGGGGAACCTTCCAGGACTATTTCGACGGAGGCGATAGTGCGTCCGTCGTAATCACCATTATTGGCAAAACCCGCGCCTTCATTCTTAATCGTCCGTGAAAGAACCGTAGGATCGTCCGAGGTTAATAACGTATTGGCTTCCGCTGGTCGTGCCCCCAACCCCAGCAGGAAGGCAACACAAAACCACGCACTTGCTAGGGACAAGCAGCATCTGGCTTTCGTCTTAGCCCGCCCCAGGTTCGTTAGTGGCCAGTGTCCCGGCAACTTGTCTCTGATCGCACCCTCGCTCAAAATCTTTTCCTGAATCGAATCTCGAAACTAAAACTGTTATTGCGGGAGCTTAGTTGCTGCGTCGATGCCTGTTCATATTGCGCAATGAAAGACAACCGATCCGAAAGGCGATATTCAACCGCCAGTATCTGGTTCGGGTCAGACGTCACGTTGGTTGAATAGGTCACCGACAATTCCTTGCTGATCCGCTTGCCCACGGTCAAACGTGCGCCAGGATTGGCTCCCGAGCGTCCGCCGATCACCGGATTGATCTCAAAACGGCTTAAACCAAACAGCTTGCTGGTCGCGCGTTGAGCCGGGGCATTAATCAAAGCGTCGGTCAGGAGGCTGGTAGCCGTGCCGAGTCCTGAAGAGGCGACGGCAGACGTACTGGTATCACCGGAGGACAGCGTGCCGGTCGTGATCAGCGAAACGACATCAGCCTGGGGCAGGGCCGGCTCGGATCGCACTGCTGCCTGTGGTTGTGAAAGAGGTCCCGTCAAATCGATGATGACGCGATATCCGCGTATCTCCGATTCAGCTTCAATATTAACGATGGGGTCTGCGCCACGCCGCGGCGGCAGATCCATGAAGGCCCGTTTGATCTCATAGCGATCGCTGCGGAAAGTTAAAGTTCCACTGCTGGCTGTTATCCGGCCGGCGATAACCGGATCCTTGATTGGACCATTGATTTGCAGCGAGACTGAGCCGACCAGATCGGCCAGATTATTACGCACTACCAGGGCATTGCGCCCTTCAACTCTCAGGTCCGCGAAGCGTGCAGTACGAACGAACGAAATCTCACCACCTTCTTCGATCGACTCCTGGCGCCGATTTATCAGGTCCGCGAGCTCAATATCTTTGACGTATTCAGCGCGGATCAGATTGACGACACCGCTGATCAGCTGCTCGTTCGCATCACCCTTGATCTCTACGTCCGCATCGAGGGTTGAGCTGAAATCCTGTGGGAAAGGCGCAGTGACGTTGTCTGCATGCACGCTCAGGAGGAATCGACTAAAGGTGACGCCATCGAGCAATGCGCCACCCGAAGCGGTTACCCTCCCGCCGCCCAGCGTGCCGGCGAAGGATTCTATCTGGGCCTGGTCAGCGGTGAAGCGGAGTACCGACTTAATGTTTGACACCTGCCAGCGATCGTTGCCCACCAGGGCAGCAACCGACGCACCGTTCAGCGAGGCCGTTCCGTTAACCCTGGGCTGTTCGAAACTGCCGTTGACTCGGACTGCGATATCCGCCGTTCCTGATAAAAAGACGTCAGGCGACAGACCATTGAGCACGCGAAGATTCAGCCGGCCATTGACACCCAACGTTTGTTTGCCGCCTGAGGCAACTGCCAGGGCGCCGTCAAGCGTGATGTTCGTGCCAGTGCCGGTAAGCTGAGCGCGATCGAAGATGAGTTCGTTCGCCGTCAGTCGCACTTCAAAGGGTGCGGTCGCGGATAGGGCTATGTCTTCAACCCGAAAACTGAGTTCGGAAAAATTGGCAGTGCCGCGCAAACCTTCCAGGGTGGGATAACCATCTTCGTCAAGCAGGTTTCCGCTCGCTTTAATTGTTCCAGTCGCACGTCCCGTCAACTTAACGTTTGCGTTCGGCAGGGCAATGGCCAGAATTTGAGTTAGATCGGCGCCGTTGAAAGTCGAATCAATAGTTGCGGGCAATAGATCGTTGGAAAGATCCACCCGCGCGTTGACGGTTTGCGCCTGGCCAAAAATACCGGTTGTGAAAGTAACGTTGAGCTGTTTGTTCTCCGTTCGTCCGACCAGCGCCAGTGTTCCCAGCGAGCGTCCGTTGAGATTTACGTCCTTGCCCTGTCCATCAAAAGTAATCTGGTAAGAAGAGAAATCCTTCTCGGTGTAATTGCCGGTGATGTGCGCGCTTATATCGGCCGTACCCGTAAGATTTTGCAGCCCCGGTTTACCTGACAAGGCCGCGAGGCGGCTCAGCTGAATACTCTCCGCATTTGCTTTCAAATCCACTAACTTCGTAGCGTCGTCAAAGCTGCCGCTGGCGGTAATGTGACCCGCAGCAAAGCGGCCGTCGACGCTTTCCAGGTTCACCTTCGAGCCGTTGAAAGTGGCGCGTGCGGTCAGGCTTTCAAAAGGTTCTCCGGCGAGTTTGCCGGCGGCAAAGGTCAACTCAGCCGAACCGTTCATTGCTTTCGGCAGGCCCGTAATTGCGACATGTCCGGAAAGATCTGATTGTGTGTCCCCGAGGCGCTCTCTTGTATCCTTACTTAGCGGCAGCACCGCCAAAAGCAGAGCAGCGTTGGCCCGATCAAGTATCGCGTCGACTGAAATATTGTTTTCACCCGCGCGCGGTGCATTGAGGCTGAACTGAATTCCTCCGCCATCGTGCTCGCTGAGTTTCCCATCGGCAATGCGAAATTCAGTTTGCGTAGCCACGAGGGAAGCGCTCAAAGCTCCCAGGTCGGTGCCATTTATCACCAGCGATCCCAGCGACACTTTGCCGTCAAAGTCGGGCGAACTGAGACTGCCGCGCACGGTTCCGTTGAACGCAAATGCGCCTCGCAGTTCCAATCCATATTGATTTATCTGGTCCTCGAGATCCGGTAGAGCACCCGAAGAAATCACCACACGCTGAAGTTCAGAAGCATCGGTCGAGTTGAGATCGATGGTCAGATCTGAATCGCCCTCAAAAGAAAAACGCCCGCCCGCTTTCAAGTGCGTGGCCGCGGTTTGTAAATCGACGCGGTCAATCTGGAAAAGTCCGCGCGTCGCGCGCAGTGACACCTCGCCCGAGATTGGAGTACGGTCCGCTTGCTCCGCACCGGTCTCGGCGGTGAACTGCGTACTGAGGCTACCCGATGCTTTCTTAATGTCCATTCCGGGGAAGGAAAGGTCCACGTTGCCGGCGGCCTTTCCCGCCAGGGGCACGGCCGCACCGGCCAGCATTGTTATTGGGGTGGCCACGTCAACGCCGGAAAAGCTCGCCACAACTTTCGAGTTACCTGATCGCGTCAGAGCGATGGTGGCATTGCCGTGCACACCGCCGGAGAACAGATCGGCACTGAAGTCATTGAGTTGTAGTTGACCGCTGGTTGCGACCACTGCAGCCCTGGCGCCGCCGAGCTTCATCTGGCCCAACACACCCCCGCCGATGCTTAGGTCCGCGCTGGCGCGATAACGCCCCGAAGGTTCGAGGACAAACACAGGCTTCGCCAGTTTCAGATCCTCAAGTTCTCCGTCAACAAGCTTCACGTTGCCGGGGGTAATGTCCGCGGTTGACCCTTCGACGCGGCCGCCCCGCACTGACAGGCGGACTCCGGCAATATTAAAGCTCGCCACGGTGGCGCCTTGAGCGTTGAGGCCGCCGACAAGAATTTCCCTGATGTTGAAGGTCGTGACGCCACCATCACCCTGAAACACAACAGAATTCGCCGTGACGTCTTTTAAACGAGCCCCTGAGGCGATGACTTCCCCCGTCTTCACGCTCGCAATCGAACCGCTGGTCGCGCCCGCGGCACTGCGGAAACGCAAGTCGGAGGCAGCCAGACCGCTCACTCTCGCGCCGGATGAAGTTAGCCCGTTGGCCGTGAAACGACTGGACGACCCAGTGATGGTCCCGTTTTTAATTTCTGCGCGCGCGTCATGCAGGATCAGTCCAGTGATGGTAGTGCCGTAACTTCGCTCCGCCGCCGCCCGCAGTTCACCCACCCAGCGAAAGTCTGAACCTGTGCCCATGACGTTGCCGGCCAACTGCACACTATTGAGTTGAAAGTCCCCGGCCGCCAGCAACGCAACCACAGCGTTGCCGCTTATGTCGTACGACTTGCCCTGACCTGATCCGGTGGCATTAACATTCAATCCCTGCAGCCGCACGTTGTCTGCCGCCAGGGCGTCCGACTTGATATTGCCCTGCAGTTTGTAACTGTCGCCTTCGCCGCTGACGGTACCGGCGAAATTACCTGCGCCCCGCAAAGTCGCAACTGTTTGTAACAAGTCAGATAGTTGAGTCAGATCGACGCTGGAAGTGACTTTCATTTGATAGCGCAACGCGCGCCAATCATCCATCGTGCCTGACAGTTGCGCTTCCGCGATCGGCGAACGAAGCACCAGCTCCTGGATTTCAGCACGCTCATGATTAATGCGCGCCTTTAGGCCAACACCGATGTCATTCACCGGCCGCCCGTCATAAACAAACGTTGAGTTGGATAGTCCCAGTGTGATCCGGTTCATGGCGCTTTCGGCCGGTGCATTCGCATCGTCGGGATCGATGGTCAGGTTCAAATTGCGGCCTTCACCGGAAAGAGAATGCAACGCATCCCCATAGTGAATGAGGGAGTTTTTGATCTCGATATGAGCCGTGGAATAGGAGAAAAGAATTCGCTTATTAGTTTCAGGCTCCGGCAACCGAAGATTGCGGAAATTTGATCGCCCCTGCTCGTCAAAATCCACCCAAACTTCGAGACCTTCTATTTTGAGGTCTTTCAGATCGATCTGCCGGCGGAGATTTAAAGCATAAAGGTCCTGGATGCGAATGGCCGCAACCATGCGATCGATTTTTCCCAGCTTCGCCCCACTGGACGCGTCAAAAAGTTCGATACCGTCAATTTCGACACTTCCCGGCGGCAGGCTCGCATGAAACGTCTTGATCTCAGCGCGTATGCCGTACCTGGCAAAATCACTTTTGATCTGACTCACCAGGTAGCGATCAACAAAACCGAGGCGATAGACGACGAAAGCGATCAGCACGAGGGCGACAATTCCGACTACGAAACCAAGCGCTGTAATCACGGCGTTGCGCCGGGTCAGATAACGACGGCGTCTGCCCGGCGGAGTGCGAGGCTTGGTCCGCTGCGCGTCTTGCTCCACTGCAGCGGCAGACGGTTCAGCTCCGGTTGATTGCGGAGCGCGGTCGTCGTTATCGTTCGCTGGCATAAGCTGCGTTTCCAGAAGCCACCCGCCGGCGGGTAGTTGAGCCCTGTGGGGCTGCCAAAATTAGATAAAGGGAGAAACCCGAATGCTAAAGGCGGGCCCAGTGAAAATCAAGGGGGCGTAATCCCCGGGCCCGTGATCCATTCCTGCCATTGGACCGCTGTCCTGACCGTCAGAATGGTTTTTCTGCAGTCACACCTGTGACCTCTTCAGGGTCCGGCTTAACTTCGCCCAGGTGTGCAGGCTGACCCAGGTATACATTGCCAACTACTTCGAGTGCGAAGCCTTCGAGAGCGGCAACTTTGGGGGGATGATTTGTCAGCAGTACGATCCGGCGCAGGCCGAGCTCATGAAGAATCTGCGCACCGATTCCATAGTCGCGATTCAATCCGTAGCCCGTTTCAACACTCGCGTCACGCTTACGTAAATCGCGCTCCTGCATCAGGGCATAAGTCCGCAGCTGGTGGATCAGATCCAGACTATGCTCGCGCTGGCGCAGATACAGCACGACGCCCTGACCGGCAGCGGCAATCTTTTCCAGGGCGGTGTGTAATTGGAATCCCGTGTCATCGATCAATGAACCGAACATGTCACAGGTAACGTTTTCGGTATGCACGCGAACCAGCACCGGCTCGTCGGTTTCCACATTGCCCATCACCATCGCCAGATGCACATCGCCGTTAATGACATTCTCGTAAGCGATGGCGCGGAATTTTCCATAAACTGTCGGCAAATCAGTTTCAACCACGCGGCGCACCAGCATCTCTTTGCTGATGCGATAGCGCACGAGATCAGCGACGCGGACCATCTTCAGATTATGCTGGGCGGAAAATTCCTCTAACTCGCGCAGCCGAGCCATGGTGCCATCCTCGTTCATGATCTCGCAGATTACTCCGGCCGGATAAAGGCCGGCGATGCGTGCCAGATCAACGCTGGCTTCGGTCTGCCCGGGACGCACCAGCACGCCACCGTTCTTAGCGCGTAAGGGAAAGATGTGGCCCGGCCGAGCGAGATCCTGTGGACGCGTCTGCGAATCGACGGCCACCATAATCGTCGCGGCGCGATCCGCAGCAGAGATGCCCGTAGTCACCCCTTTGCGAGCGTCGATCGAAACCGTAAAGGCGGTGCCGTGGTTGGAGGTATTATCAGCCACCTGCGTAGTTAAATGCAGGTCATCACATCTTTCTTCAGTAAGCGGCAGACAGATCAATCCTCGAGCGTGCCGCGCCATGAAATTGATAATTTCCGGCGTCACCTTCTCAGCCGCGCAGACCAGATCGCCTTCGTTCTCGCGATCTTCGTCGTCAATGATAATGACCATGCGGCCTTCGCGAATTTCGGCGACGGCTTGTTCAATACTGGCAAACGACATGTGCTGGCTCAGACATCCCTATCTCAGGCTGCGATTTCCCAGCTATGTTAACCCAAAAAGTGGCGCTTCGTCCCGCCACCAAGCAGCCAAGGGCCCGGAATGTCCCAGCCGGCGATTCCTCAGACTAAAAAGGGCACTTAAGGCATTGGGGGAAAGATCTCGAAGTACTTAGCGATCGCGAGGCGTTCGGATGCGGTGCGTCTACAGCTTGATCCCGAAGGCGGAGTGCTAAGCGACTAATGTTCTTTGAAACCGAGTTCGGCCAGCTTCTCAACGGTGAGCGTTTCCACCCAATCGTCCGGCAGCGTGCGGCTCATGATTCGTTCGACGTACTTGGCGAGGACATCTACTTCGAGGTTCACGTCGTCGCCCGGTTGTAACAGGGACAGATTTGTGACGTCCCAGGTCTTGGGGATTATTGCGAGGTCAAAATACTCATCGGCCAGACGGGCGATGGTGAGACTAATTCCTTCCACTGCAATCGAGCCCTTGAAAACCAGATAGCGCGAGACTTCAGCCGGATAAGCAATGCGGACTGTCCATGAAGTGCTGTGATCGGTAGCGCCCACAAAAGTACCGCGCGCATCGACATGGCCCTGGACGATGTGCCCTCCGAGTCTGGTCGTGGGAGTTACCGCACGCTCAAGATTGACCCGCGCTCCGGGACGAAGGCGACCGAGCGTCGAGCGCTCGAGAGTTTCGCGCGAGCCATCAGCCGCGAACGAATCGGGCCGCACGTCCAGCGCGGTCAGGCAGACACCGTTGACGGAAATGGAATCACCGTCACGGGAATCTTTGGTAACAGTGTCGGCGGCGATAACGATACGCACGCCGTCGCCGCGCCGCTCAAGATTGCGGATGCGTCCGAGTTCTTCGATGATGCCGGTAAACATTTTGATTTCGGATTGCAGAATCAGCAATCAGCATTCAGCCCTCTCCCTGACGGTCGACAACATCCGCCCAAACACCTGCTCAATAGTCTCTCCGGTTGAGTCAATTAATACCGCATCCTCCGCAGCCTTCAAGGGGGAATCGGCCCGCATCATGTCCCGCCGATCACGCTCATTCATATCGGCCAGTGTCTCCGCAAAATCAACTTTCCGATCCAGTTCGCGCTCTTCCACAAATCTTCGCTGGGCTCGTTCCTCCGCCTGCGCAGTCAGAAAGAATTTTACATCAGCATCGGGAAAGACCACTGTCCCGATATCACGACCGTTAAGGACTGCCCCGCGCCGGCCCATCACGCGTTGCCTCGCTACCATCGCGCGCCTCACTTCAGGGATAGCGGAAATCACGGATGACATGTGCGTGACTGCCTCGCTGCGAATCTCTTCCGTCACATCTCTGCCGCCGAGTGTCACGCGCAAGGCTTCGGGATCCCCCTCCAGATCGACGTCAACACGCGACGCCAGCGATCCGACCGCGACATCGTCCGTCGCATTGATGCTGGACTCCAACACGGCCAGGGCCACCGCGCGATACATCGAGCCGGTATCGATGTAAAGCAAGCCCAGCTCGCGTGCCAGCATGCGGCCGAGGGTTGACTTGCCGGCGCCTGACGGACCATCGATGGCTATTATCATGTCGTGTAACGCTTTCCCAGCCAGGCGTCGTTTATTGATTGCGCGCCAGTGGTTACGAAAAAAACTATACGAAGGTGGCAAACACTTCGTTTGAGAGCAGCGCGCCATGGCGCGTTAAGCGTATTAGATCGCCATCTATCTCGAGCAGCCCGGCTGCGCCAAAGCGGGCCAGATCACTTTCGTAGGGTGCAAATGGATCCACGCCAAAGCGCCCCTTGAGATCGCGCACACTTAAGCCACGCATCATCCGCAGTCCTAAAAACATTGACTCGGCTCGCGCATCCTGCTCACTCAGTTCGACTGTTTCCACGACCGGCGACCGGCCTGCTTCGATCAAGCCGGCATAACCCGCCGCATCGCGTTCATTGGACCAACGCTTGAACCCGCCATCGTATGAATGAGCGGAACAGCCAAACCCGTAGTAGGGCGCGCCGAGCCAGTACTTCGTATTGTGACGCGCTTCCTTACCTGGTAAACAAAAGTTTGATATTTCGTAATGCTCATAGCCCGCCGCACAGACAGTTTCGATCATCACGCGGTACATCTCGGCGGTTAGATCTTCGTCGACGGGGGCGCGCATACCGCGCCGGATCTGGTCCGCGAGCGGCGTTCCTTCATGCACATCCAGCAGGTACAGCGAGAGATGTTCCGGCCGGAGTGTCAGAGCTTCCTCCAGGTTTTTCTGCCAACGGGCCATGGTTTGTCCCGACAGGCCGGCAATCAAATCAAAGTTGATATTCTTGAATCCGGCCGCCCGCAGGCTCTGAAAAGTTCGTCGAATGTCGGCCGCCGTATGCGTCCGGCCGAGCTGCTTCAATCCTTCATCGTCGAAAGTCTGGGCCCCAAAACTGACCCGGTTGATGCCCAGATCCTGCCATTCGAGAAGCCTGGCCGGGGTATCCGAACGGGCTTCAACGGTAACCGATTCGCCGTCGCCCGGGTTCATTTCAATGGTAACTTCGGCGTCGGCTGAAACCGGAAAGCGCTCCCGCACAGCGTTCAGAATATCTTCAATCTGTCTGCAGCTGAGCAGAGACGGTGTGCCGCCCCCCAGGTAGATCGTGTCCACCCCAGCGTTCAGGGTACCGCTTTCAGGCGGGCTTTGGTTCCAATTGCGAATCTCGCTGACCAGAGCGCTCACGTATCGTGCGGCCGTCGAGCGCTCGTACATTCCGGTCGCAAAGTCGCAGTAAGAACAACGAGAGCGACAGAAGGGTATGTGAATGTAGACTCCGGCTTTCATGACAGGTCGAGAAGTATACCACGCGATTCCTGGCCGGAAGGGCCGCCCATTCTTCACCAGGCACGAACCTCCAGTATTCAAAACAATGTAAAAGCCGCAGACCAGATTTGGCTACGCTTGTGCCAGAGGACTTTCAAGCAAGTGAGGCCGTGTACGCTTTCTTTTCGTCCTGTAGTGTTTCCTAAGTATCAGTAGCCTTCAGAAAAAAATCCTGCATTCAGGAATTCGAGGATTTGAGTACCGTGCTTAATGGCATGCAGCTTGAATATGTACTCAGTGAAGAAAGGCCGGTTGAAATATTTACTTCATCGCCGGCCTCATTGAGCCATCAACGAACAGGGGAGGAGAAGAAAATGGAAGACGATAACCTCAAGAATGAAGGTAAAGAGAAGGGCATGGGTGCGGGCGCAGGAGCCAGCCAGAATCAACCACAGCAAGCGGGTCGCAACCCGCAGGATCAGAATAAAGAAACGGGTGGCGTCGGCGGAAAGCAAGACAAACCCGAACCGTCACGAGGTTCTCAGGGTGGCTATCAGGAAGGGAGTCAAGCCGGCTCGCCGATGGGTGGCCAGCAGAATCAGGGG
Source organism: Pyrinomonadales bacterium (assembly GCA_038237475.1). GTDB lineage: Bacteria > Acidobacteriota > Blastocatellia > Pyrinomonadales > Pyrinomonadaceae > JAOAPY01. The sequence continues at coordinate 108,428 of JBBRYS010000003.1, forward strand.
CGTCGGGACGACTGATCCGGAAAAACTTCACTCAAACTTTAGCGCGGTGACGACACTGAGATCGGCACCGCGCATTTTTGCAGTTACACACTCAAAACTTATTTGATCCGGCGCACACTGCCGTCGCCGCTGATGTTCCGGCTTTGACTGCGCGCAATCCGTTCCGCTTCTGCAAAGACGCGCAGAAAATTCTCGCCTAGAATCTTGCGGATGTCCCTTTCGCTGTAGCCGCGCTTCAACAATTCAAAAGTGATGTTTGGCAACATCGATACATCCTGTGCCCCTTCAGGCATGTCGTTGGCGCCGTCAAAGTCAGCACCAAGTCCGACATGGTCGATCCCGGCGACTTTGACGATGTGATCGATGTGATCGATCAGCTTGGAAATGGGTAAGGGAGGAAGCGGATTGGCGGCTTCGAGTTTATCGCTCTCTTCTGAGCGACGCTCCGGATCGTCCTTGTACTTTGCGTTGATGGCATCCTGCTGCGCCTTGACACGCCGCTCGCGCTCCTCGCTCTGCGGCGACACCGTTGCAGCATCGACAAAGACACTATAAAAATTCACCTGCACTACGCCACCGTTCTTCGCGATGCGCCGCAGTAGATCGTCCGGGATATTGCGCGGCACATTGCTGAGCGCGCGCGCCGAAGAGTGTGAAGCGATGATCGGCGCTTTCGAGATATCGAGCACATCGCTCATCGTCTTGTCTGAAACGTGGGAAACGTCGACCAGCATTCCCAAACGATTCATCTCGCGGACAACTTCTTTGCCAAAATCGCTCAGACCGTTGTGCTTCCTCTCTCCGCGGCCGGCATCGGCCCAGTCGTTGGTGTTGTTCCACGTCAGGGTCATATAGCGCACGCCCAGACGGTAGAACTCGCGCAACGTTGCCAGCGAATTTTCGATGGCATGGCCGCCTTCGATACCCATTAAGGCCGCTATCTTTCCCTGTTTCCTGGCCCGCCGAATGTCGGCTGCGCTGGTGGCGTACATGAGATCGTTCGGGTGTCGCTCAACCGCGCGATAGACTGAGTCGATCATGTCGAGCGTACGACGGGCCGCGCCACCCTGGGTGGCGTAATGAGGCTTGATGTAAAGCGAAAAGAATTCGGCTGTGAGCCCGCCCTTTTTCATGCTCGCAATGCTGGTGCGATAGGGGACGGGTGGCGTGCCGCCGAGATCGTAATCGTCGTTGGTCATCGGCGTGGTCACATCATTGTGAGTATCGATGACGATTGCTTTGCGGTGAATTTGTTGTGCGCGACGCCAGAGATTTTCATCACGCTGCGGTGGCGTGAGCGAGTGACTGCGTGGCGCTCGAGTGTTGGCGAGCAAGGGAGTAAGGAATGAAAACATCACCAAAACGATCACAGCGAGGTGCGCAATTTTAAGAATATGCATGGGAAGCCTTTCCGTTTTTCAGCAGGATTGAACGAAGGCGCTCATGGTAGCACAGAGTGGTAGCACTTGAGTTCCGGACTCATGTTTGCGCGCAATACTGAGTTTCCGGTACGCATCAGCTTTCGACTCTGGCTCCGGCAGTTCGAATTCTTCAAGTGTTCTACCAGCTGACTCCTGGTTCTTCGTAATCGCAAATGGATGTATGATCGGGTCCCGTTTCTCCAGACTCTGTTTGCATGGGTTCGATCTTCGGAGGTCACATGGATAGATTATTGGTAGCGATTATTGGACTGGTGGTTTTCTGCGGGACCATTTGTGCCCAGACGGAAGTCCCTCCCATTAGAAATTTTCTACGAGTTAACGAAAACTTCTGCACGGGCGCGCAGCCGCGACTCGAGCATCTGGAACAGCTAAAGGCCGACGGCGTCAAAGCAATCATCAACCTGAGACAGCCGAGCGAACACCGCGCCGAGGAGGAAGAGGCGAAGGCCAGGGAACTGGGTCTGCGCTATTTCAATATCCCGGTGGCCTTCGGCGCTCCCAAAGACGAACAAGTAGAACAATTCCTGAAGATCACGGACGATCCCGAAAATCGACCGGCTTTTATTCATTGCGCAGCAGGTATTCGGGTGGGTGCTTTCTGGATGATCCGCAGGGTGCTGCGCGGTGGTTGGACCGTCGCAGACGCTGAAAAAGAAGCCGAGAAGGTCGGTTTACGGGAGAGCCCCCACCTCACCGAATTTGCCCGTAGCTATATCGAGAGACATCGCCCACAGAGCAATTGATGCTCTTGTGAATCGTGGGATCCAGGTTGATCGAATACTCTTGATCGAGGTTCAGAGGCCCGTCCTTTTAAGTGGCGTTCCTATTTTGTTGATGCTCGCTCAGCCATCGGAAGTTTCGGGCTCGAGGGCCTCAAGTAATTTTGCGGGCGTACTCTGGGCACCAGCAACTGCATCACACACTCCATGAAATTCAGAACAGGTCTTATGTTTCTTGCGGGGCTGGCAATCATGTGCCCAGCGTTGCTGGGCCCTCGCATTGCCGCAGTCTCTCAAAATCCTTTGACGCCTGAAGAGCAGCGCGGCAAGCGAATTTTCTTTTATGGCACCAGCTCCGCGGGGCGAGAAATTGTCGCCGCCATGGGTGACGCTGGACTCGAAGTCCCGGGTAACCTGATGGCGTGCGCCAACTGCCACGGCAATAACGGACTGGGCAAAGTCCAGGGTGCAACTAAATCCTCAAACCTGACCTGGGAGTCATTAACCAAACCCAACTCCGAGACGTCCAGCCCCAAAAGAATTCATCCGCCTTACAACGACCAATTACTGACAGCAGCCATAACCGAGGGAATCGATCCGGCCGGGCACCGCTTGCGAAGTGCGATGCCGCGCTTCCAGATGTCTGCTGAAGATCTGACCGACCTCGTCTCGTATCTCAAAAAACTCGGTAGCGATCGAGATCCCGGAGTCAGTGATGACAAGCTGGTGATTGGGACCATTCTGCCGACGGGTTCGCTTGCGGCCATGGGCCAGTCCGTTAAGGCAGTGCTGACGGCTTACGTGAGCGAAGTGAACAGCCAGGGAGGTATCTACAATCGCACCATTGAATTGAAATTTGTGGAAGCTGGAGAGACGCCGGCGGCTACTCGGGCTGCAGTTGAGCGGTTTATCAAGGAGGAACATGTCTTTGCGCTCACCGGAGCTTTCATCGCCGGTTATGAAAAAGAAATCCTCGCGCTGGTAGATCAGCAGGGTTTGCCTCTCATTGGACCACTGACGCTTTATCCCCAAACTGAAGAGCCGCTAAATCGTCAGACTTTTTATTTGCTCTCAGGGGTTTCAGAGCAGGCGCGTGCGTTGATTGATTTTGCCGCCAAACAATACGGACCGAAAAATCCTCAGGTGGCAGTCGTCTACTCACGCAACCAACTCAATCTTGAGACGCTGGCGGTGATCGTCGAGCAGAGTAAGAAGGACGGTTTAAGCGCTCTCCAAACCTTTGAATATCCCAGCCATCATTTTGATGCCGTCGAGCTTACCAGGCGGGCCAAACAGACAAATGCAGATGCAGTTTTTCTGCTGGGAAGCGAAAGCGGCGAGATCGTGGCTTTTATGAACGAAGCCGAAAAGCTAAGTTGGTACCCTTCCATTTACATTTCATCAGCCCAAAGCAGTGGAATTTTTGCTGCCCCGGCCGGTTTCGATCGAAGGGTTTTTCTCTCCTTTGCCACTTCACCCGCTGACCAAACTGCGTCCGGCCTCCAGGAATTCCACTCGCTGGCAGAAAAGCACAAGCTTCCCAACACCAATGTGGCCGCGCAAATCTCAACCTACATTGCGGCCAAACTAATGGTGGAAGGGCTGAGACTAAGCAGCAAAGATCCAAGTCGCGAGAGTTTGATCCGATCTCTGGAGAGCTTGCGCGATTTTCAAACCGGACTCACTCCTCCAATCACTTTTGGAGCCGATCGTCGCATCGGCGCGCTCGGAGCGTACGTAATTACGGTCGATCTAAAGGAGAAAAAGTTTGTGTCCGTCAGTGACTGGATTAGTCCCAGGTAAAGCCTTCGTCGCCTGTTTCAGGAACGCAGTTGCGTATTAACAACGAGGCCCCGGCAGCGAGGCCAACGGGTCGATGCATGCGTCCACAAAATTCTTGCTCCCCATCTCCTGCTCGCGTAATATCCGCCCACGCTCGATTCCAGTAACTCGGCCCCAACCGGGTGCGTCCTTAAGATTCGAGCCCATTAAAAATAGCCTGTGCCTCAGCGCACCCTTACCAGAGGATAAAAGATCATGCCACTCACTGAAGATGATTACACCAACGCTGCGGAACGACTCGGTTGTGAAGTAGCCGCCATTAAGGCCGTCGCCGAAGTCGAGTCCGGGCCCTATGGAGCGTTTCTGCCGGATGGCAAGCCGGTGATTCTCTTTGAGCGACACTTGTTCAGTCGCCTGACAAAGAAAAACTACGACGCCAGCGCGCCGGACATTTCCAATCCCAAGCCGGGCGGGTACGGGCAAGTATCGAAACAACACGATCGTTTGGCGAAGGCCGCTGCGCTTGATCAGGATGCCGCGCAGCAGTCCTGCTCGTGGGGGAGGTTTCAAGTACTGGGAAGGAATTGGAAGTCGCTTGCGTATTCCTCACTCAAGGACTTTGTTGATTCAATGTACCGGGACGAGGCCGCCCATCTTGATTCGTTTGTGCGCTTTGTCGAAACCAACAATCTGGCCCGCCATCTGAAGACTAAAAACTGGGCGGGTTTCGCCAAGGGTTACAATGGGCCCAGCTATCAACAATACAAGTACGATACGAAACTCGCTGCCGCGTATAACAAGTACAAGTAAGCAACGGCTTCCGCCGGCCCACGGTCGCGCTACAGAGCTGAACAACATCCGCGTCCCTGGCGCCGGGGTCTTTTTGCGCGTGCCGGCGGAGAGCGACTCACCAGAGTTCATCGCGCTCAGTGTTGCCAGCCGGCAGTTTCACCGTGGCCTGGTTTCGCCACCAACACAGCCCGAACAATTTCTGCAGTATCTCGATCGTTGCCGGCGTTTGGACGCCGCCAGTTTTCTCATCTGCCTTGCCGATGATGGCGCCATCGCCGGGGCCATTAATGTGAGTCAGATTTTTCAGGGTAATTTTAAGAACGCTTACCTCGGATACTATATTGGCGCGCCTTATGCCGGTCGGGGATATATGACCCAGGCGCTGCAATTGATGCTGAGGCATGCGTTTCTGGAGCTGAGACTCCACCGCCTCGAAGCGAATATCCAGCCGGGGAACAGGCCATCAGTTTGTCTCGTGGAGCGGGCAGGCTTCCGTCGCGAAGGTTTCTCACGGCGTTACTTGAAAATAGCGGGACGCTGGCGCGATCACGAACGGTGGGCCATCATCGCCGAAGATTGGAAGTCGTTGCGAGAACTTACAGCGGGAGTAAAAGGTTGATGGGTCAGCGCAAGCAGCATTCATATTCAGTCAACGTTCGCTGGACCGGCAACACTGGTCAGGGCACGGCGAACTATCGCGCGTACAAACGAGATCATGAAATCTCTGCGGCGGGCAAGCCGACGGTGCCCGGTTCGTCTGACCCGAATTTTCTTGGTGATCGGACGCGCTACAATCCGGAAGAACTAATGGTGGCTTCGCTCTCAACCTGCCACATGCTTTGGTACCTGCATCTTTGTTCCGAGGCGGGGCTGGTGGTGCTGGGCTATGAAGACAGTGCTGAAGGATTTATGGCGGAGTCAACCGACGGCAGCGGGCACTTCACCGGAGTAACCCTGCACCCGGTGGTCACTTTCGCGGAGCTTGTCGATGCTGAATTGATGCGTACACTTCACGAGCGTGCGCACCACTTCTGTTTCATCGCCAATTCGGTCAATTTCCCTATTCTTTGTGAGCCGGTGAGCAAGGCGCTTCAGAATTAAAGCAGGCAGGCAAAGCGCTCTTCGTTCAGGGCAACAAAGCCCATCTTTTCATAAAAACCGCGCGCCTCGGGGTTGTCGACGTGCACGGCTACATCGATACGCATCACCTGGTGGTTCAGTAGCTCCTGTTTTAGTTGGACAGTCATCGCGCTGCCGACGCCTTGTCCGCGCCGGTCGGCCTTCACCGAAACATCGTCGAGCTTGGCCACGAGTGTTCCCAGCGATGTTGAGATGGCGTAACAGATCACGCACATGCCGGCCACGCCTTGGTCATCATAGGCTAACCAGACAAAGCCGATTTCCGGATGCTCGAGAAACAAATCGAGTGCGTCGCGCAGCGCCGCGCTGCCACGATCACCGTAAGCGCTGCTGCTGGCAAGGTAATGTTCGTCTTCGCTGAGAAAGTCACGCAGCATAGACTGCGCATCAGGAACGTCAGCGGCAGTCATCCGGCGGCAGGTAATCAAGCAAATCTCCTTAAGTTAAGAAATCAGCAGGGCCGAATCATAGGCGGGCTCAGTTTAGAGGTCAATCACATTTGCATCCCAACGATTGCTACCAAACGCCAGAAAGGCGCTTCCGAACGAATCGGAAGCGCCATCTCAGGAACTGCTCTGGCTCAGTGGACTTAGTTAGGTAAGAGAACGGTATCAACTACGTGGATGACGCCGTTTGACTGATACACGTTGGCGATTGTAACCGTCGAGGTGCCGCCCTTTTCGTCCGTCAGTATCAGGCTGTTGCCGTTCATCGATGCGATGAGGGTGTCGCCGCTTACGGTCTTCAGCATGGCTTTACCGTGGCCGGACTTGATCTTTTTCGCGATGGCTTTCGAATCGAATTTTCCGGCCAGCACGTGATAGGTCAGGATTTTGGTCAGCGTGTCTTTGTTTTCTGGCTTAACCAAAGTCTCGACTGTACCGGCAGGCAGCTTATCAAACGCTGCGTTTGTCGGTGCGAAGACGGTGAAAGGGCCCTTGCTCTTCAATGTTTGGACCAGACCGGCGGCTTTGACTGCAGCCACCAGAGTGGTGTGGTCGGCCGAGTTGACGGCGTTGTCTACGATGTCCTTCGAAGTGAGCATGGGCGCTCCGCCCACCATCGGGTTCATTGATTTCATCTGTGCCAGTGCACTTTGATTTGTGATTGCGATTGCGGCTACTGCCAACAGCAGCATTAAAGATATTTTCTTCACGTTTGTTTCCTTGCCTTCCTTTTTTTTCCTAATGTTGTTTTTGCGAACTCGGTGAAAATACGGAGGCAGGCAAACAAACGGATTGCGCGAGCAGGAAAAATTTCGGAGGTAATAGGTTATTCCCTTGTAATCGTCTTAACCGGGAAGATTAGGAATGTGCTCGGCACGGTTCCGGCACAACTGTGACACGGACAAAATAATTAAGCCGCGTAAGGCGACACTTTGGCAGGTGTTGCTGTTACGCGGCTCTGAATCAGCTACGTTGACGTTTCTTGCGTCCGATAAGTTACTAGTGCTGTTCTTCGGGGCCGGCGCAGGTCGGTCCATGCAGCGCCGGAATCTTCTGGCTGATAATGGGATATTTCGGCGCTTCGTCGATATTTATTTGCGTCCACTCGGCGTAATTTTCTGGAACATTCGTATCGGCGAAGATCGCTTCGACGGGACACTCGGGCACGCAAGCGTCGCAGTCAATACAAGTGTCCGCATTGATATATAAACGGTCCGTTAGTTCATGAAACGCCTCGACGGGGCAGACTGCGGCGCAGTCGGTGTACTTGCAGTCAACGCATAGCTCAACAACTACGTAGGTCATCTGGAAGAAGCTCCTTTAAGAGATTAGGCAAATAAGAGATTAGGCAAAACTGGTTTTATTAAGTATCGAACGGAAAGTCAATACAAAATAGCATAAGCAGCAAGCGGGAACCAATGACTCTGATGAAACAGAGTCGACGCTATCGCAGCGTAACAGTCGTCTCAGTGGCGGACGAAAATGGAGTTAAAGTAGGAGTGAAAAGTTTTGACAGCACCGTCCGTGAAAACGAACGGCTGGTAATAGCCCACTAGTTTACTGCTGGGATCAGTTGGCGTTTTGTGACCCAGTCCGTGAAACGGACGGTTGAGCTCGGATCACCTTCTCAATGGTACTGGTTCAGAAAGAACCAGTACCCTCTCAATTCAGCCGTCCGCTTCACGGACTTGTGACTTAAACTACCACCGATAAATCGGTGGGCTATTACTGGACTTTCGTTTCACGGACTCATGGCGGAAAAACTTTCTGATCAGCCTTTATGACTAAGGCCCGTACAGCACTTTACTTCGCGGCGGCGCCGGTCACGGTAAAGGCAATATCGTCCGCACTCTCCGCCAGCCGGATCTCGTTGCTGTTGTAGGCCTGGACTTTGCAGCGATATGAACCCGGCGTTAGCGGCTTATCCAGTTCATAAGACACGCCATCCACGCGCTTGTTGATGTAATCGTATTCAGTCTTGGCACCTGATTCAGTCTCTGCGTAGAGGCTGAATTTGTAATAAGCCGCAGCCGGATAAGCTTCCCACTTAAGCTCGATCTTTTCGGGCGACACTTTGGCGCCGGCTTTCGGGCTCACCAGCTTTAGATCGCTTTTGAACAAATTGGTGTCCGGAGCAAAGAAAGTCTTGTCCGCTTCGATCTTATATTTAGCGGTCGACACTATGCCCGAAGTCGCAAAGACATAAAACGGCGTTTCAAACACTTTGACGATTAATCCTTCATAAGTTCTGGGCGGCACATCTTTAATTAGATATTCGCCCTGGGCGTCAGTCCTGGTAACAAAAGTTTCCCCACCGCAGCCGCCAATAAACTGGCTGAACGTCTCGCAGAGTTTGACCTCAACCCCCACGGCCGGTTGCTGATTGTAAAGGGCCTTGCCCTGCACATTGCCCTTGCCTGCGGTCGGCTTTTCTTTCTCGACACCGGTGCCCGAGGGAATTGTGCCGTCTGCATTGGGCTTAGCCGACGCGTTCGTCGTTGCTCCATTACTATTGCCGGATGAAAGATTGGCGTTTTTGGAAAAATTGCAACCGGCGAGGACTGCGGTACAAAGCAAGAGAGCAACTACAGCTTGGCTAGTTTTTATGGACACGAATTGATGCTCCTTTTCGGCGTAGTTTGTCTTGTGAAAGCATGGGTCACGGCGGCGCCTTTGAACCGGGGTAGATGTTTTTCGTTGTCGGAACTTTCGGCAGCAAGATAATACCGCCAGAACTGCTACCTGAAGCAAGTTATAATTTCGAGACATGCCACGCTGAAATTTCTATCGCTTGCCAATGGACACACTCGGCCTCCTAATGATAATGACTGGACAACAGACCTGAATATTCCACCCCGAAAGGTGATCACTATGAAAGTTGAACGGCTCATACCAATACTGAATGTTTCGAACATCAGGGAGAGTTTTGCGTGGTTTGAAAAACTGGGTTGGCAGAAAGGTTGGGACTGGGGAGAACCTCCCACGTTTGGCGGGGTCTGCAGTGGTGATTGCGAAATTTTTCTTTGCGAGGGCGCTCAGGGCTCGCGCGGGGGCCCGATGCCCAAATATGTTGGAGACGACGAGACTGGCGGTGTCTGGATGAGTTGGTTCTTAGCTTCACCCGCCGCTGTTGACGCCGCCCACGCGCTCGCGCTGGAGCAGGGTCTGATCGTCACCATGCCTCCCACTGATGAGCCATGGGGCGTGCGCGAATTTCATCTGCGTCATCCCGATGGGCACACCTTTCGCGTCAGCGCCGCCAACGAGACCGAAGAATCAGATGGTTGAGGATTCGCTGGACCCGATGATGCAGCTTCACTTATAGAGTTTTTGCTCAGGAGTCTCGGCGCACGACGGCCAAAGACATGTCGTCGACAACTGGGCCTGCGGCGGCAAAATCCTGCACCGCACCCAGGATTGAAAACAGCGTTGCATCGGCCGCACCTTGCGGAGCCTGGCGCAGTTGCTCCTCAAGACGCTTGTCTCCAAATTCTTCCCCAGCATGATTCAAGGATTCAGTAATGCCGTCAGAATAAATCACGATCACGTCTCCTGGCTGCAGCTCAAAAGATCCACAGGTGTAAGGGGCGCCGGGCAGCACGCCCAGCAAGAGACCGCCGTCGGACAATAATTCCAATTTTCCACCAGCTCGCAAAAGCAGCGCGGGCGGATGACCGGCGCTGCAGTAGTGGATCACACCAGTGCCGGGATCAAGCTTGGCGAGGAAAAGGCTGGCCAGTGGCATGAACGATTTCAGCAGGCAGATGTCGCGATTGACTCCCGCCACAATCGCTTCCGGTCTCGCGCTCACGGCCACGCGCGCACCCACCAGACCCATCAGGTGCGGCGTCCACATGCTCGCCGCGAGACCCTTGCCACTGACGTCACCAAGGGCGAAAAGCACGCCATCACTCTTCTCGGTGACCGTGAAAAAATCTCCCGGCAGATGGCGCACTGCGAAAATTTCACTGGCGATTTCAATGTTTCCGAATCGGACCTGGCGCGGCGCGCAGAGACGCCGATGCACCTGCGCGGCCTCAAAGATTTCGCTGCGCAGTTCGGCATAATCGTGCTGCAGGCTGGACAGCTTAAGCTCGAGTTCCTGCCGCTTTATTTTCTCAGACCGCTGTGTACGTTCCGGGAAAACGCGTACATCGATCGCCCGTCGTGTTGCCAGGCCGCGATTGAATGCTGATTGACTCATGAGTGCGTGACCTCAAAAAGTGTTTGGCGTACTCGAAATTGTTTCTGGCTATCGGGCTGTTCCAATTCAGCCAACGAATTTATAACCGCTACCGTGAATAGTCAGAATGAAGCGGGGCTCTTCAGGGTTTGGCTCCAGCTTTTGCCTGAGATGCACGATGTGCGTATCAACCGTGCGGGTGTTGGGATAATTCTCATAGCCCCAGACGGCGTCCAGCAAGCGATCACGGGTGAGCGTTTCCACCGGATGAGCCACAAAATAAGCTAACAGCGCAAACTCCTTGGCTGATAGTTCAATCGGTCTGCCGTCGCGCAGAACTTCATTGCTGCGAATGTTGACTTCGACATCGCTGAAGCGATAGACCTCCTGACCCGGCGCCTGCGGCGAGGAGCGGCGCAACACTGCTTTCACTCGGGCCATCAGTTCGCGAATTGAAAAAGGCTTAGTCACATAATCATCGGCCCCCAACTCGAGGCCTACTACCTTGTCGATCTCCTGGCCGCGCGCGGTCAGCATGATGATCGGCAACTGCGGCTTACTGCTTTTCAATTGCTTGCAGACGTCGAGCCCGCTTAACCGCGGCATCATCACGTCAAGCACAACCAAATCGGGAGCCTCAGCGAGCGCCCGCTCGAGACCTTCTACGCCGTCGGCGGCGCTAATCACTTCATAGCCTTCGTATTCGAAGTTGTCGCGGAGGCCCGCCACCATCGCCGGTTCATCCTCGACGATTAGAATGCGAGTTTTTCTAGCCGCTTCAGCTTGATCGCTATGCACGGTTGCCTGCCGTCCGTTCACGCTGCCGTTGACTGGGTAGAAATCAGTTTTTCTTTTCATATGTGCCTCTCACCTAATGCGGAGTGACTGCGCAGGGTCTGCTCTAATGGACCACACCCGGCTGGGTTGCAGGTATCAAGGGCAACGAGAGAGTAAACCTGCTCCCTTTCCCCGGTGTGCTTTCCACGGCGATGTCCCCGCCATGCGCCTGGGTGATGTGGTGTACCAGCGACAGTCCCAGACCGCTGCCTTTTGTGTTGTGCACGAGGGGATCGCCGGCGCGGTAGAATTTTTCAAAAATCTTTGTTTGATCGCGTCGCGCGATACCGATCCCGTGGTCGGCCACTTCCAGCTTCACCACTCCGTTTTCGCGATAAAGCTTCACACCCAGAAATTTTTCATCGGACGAGTATTTCAAAGCATTATTTACGAGATTTACCAGCGCGCGCGCGATCGCTTCACGGTCCACGGGCACAGCGGGCAGATTCGAATCTATGTTTTCTTCGAAAGCGAATCCCTGTTGCTCGATTTGATAGCGATAGGACTCGAGCGTGTTATGCACTAGCTCGGCAATGTCGGTGTTGCGAAACTCGTACTCTTTGCGCCCGGCTTCGATACGTGAAAAATCGAGGATGTTGTTGATCAGGGCCGTCAGCCGTTCGCTCTCCTTGCGAATGATGCGGTAATACTGCTGCTGCTTTTCCTGCGTTGAGATCCGTCCCAGTTCCAGCGTCTCAGCGTAGAGGCGGATTAAAGCCAGTGGCGTCCGTAACTCATGCGACACATTTGAGACGAAGTCAGACTTGAGCCGCGCCAGTGCCATCTCTTTGCTGACAATGTGTTTGGTGAGCACCAGACCGCCGATGATCAGGAGCGAAAGGAAGCCCAGGATCATGAAACTCCGCTTGACCCAGGTTTCGCCCAGCGCTTTCACACTGGTGCCCTGATACTTGATTCCGAGTGTCAGTCCGCGGAACACATCTTCGAACCTCTGCGTCACTTCGGGTTTGCCTTCGTTCCAACCCGAAGACGTAGCCAGTGGGGTCATCTCATGGCCCATGTCCATCTCGGTGGGATAGACGATCATGGCGATCCGGTTACCACCTTGATCGACTAACTTTTGGGTGGCCGACTCTTCCAACTGTTCCGGGAAGAAGGTTCCTTTCAGATAACAGGCATCGAAGGTGGCCCCGCCTATTACCACCCGGTTGTCTGCGACCTGAGGCAGCACAAAGAGAGCCGTTGCCTGAAACGCCTCACCGGTAGATCGTTTGGTTGAGCCAGTGGAAAAAATGTAAGGTCGACTTTTCTTGTGCAGCATTTCGACCAATTGCTTTCCTTCCATGCTCATCCAGACACGGAAAGTTTCCGCAATGCGATCGTGTTCATCCCGAAGATACTTATCAGTCATCCCCTGTGGTCCCGAGCGGATGGTAAAACCCTTCTCGTCGAAGAGGAACACGTGCGCGAGCCAGGGGGTTTTGAGCAGCAACTGGTCGAGTTGTTTTTCTTTTTCCTGGTTGTCGAGATCGGGGGAAGGAAAAACGCTCCTCACTTCTTCCGCCATCGCAAAGGCCTTCTTGTTGATTTTCTTTTCAGCGATCCCAAGCATCTCGTGAAAATCGCGATGGATGGCAGCTTCGAGCACCTTGTCGCGCTCAAAAGCTCGCAGTTGGCTGAAATTCATGTAGATCAACAACGCCGCAGGTAAAACTACTGCCAGGCCCAGCGTCAGCATCAAGCGAAACCGGTTAAATCCTCCCAGAAATTTTGTGTGCTTGAGTTTCATAAGCAACCTCAATGGAACGGTCAGGCGAGCGGAAGCATACACCCGCGGGGGCCGGGGCGTGTCAAGAGCTTGTAAAAATATGTTAAGAGTTGTGAACTTATCGACAGCGAGGCTGGGTGAGGGGACCTTGAGGCCGAATTAATCAGCTAATCGATGTGGCGCCTCGAGCTGTGCCGACTTACAAATTTTGCGTTTTTACGGAACCAGTCCGTGGATTAAGGTTTGAACGTGTACGTGATGGTTCCTACTACTTCGCCTTTTCCCGGGAGCTTGTTGGGATCGAAGCGAGCCGGCTTTGCAGCCTTCAACGCAGCCATACGCAAACGGACGTCGCCTTTCGAAGTTAACCACGATTTGACCTTCCCGGCTCGAGTCACGCGAACTGTGACAATGATGGTTCCTGAAATTCCCTGGCTGCGCGCGCTGGCGGGGTAATCCGCCGCAGGCAGGCTGATCTCAGTACCGGCAAGTGCATCGCCGGTGATCGGCAAATCATTCGCAGCCGGAGGCGATGCCGGATTTTCATTGCCGACCCCGGCCGGGCTGGGAGAAACAGAGCTCTCCGGTTCACCGACGTCGTAGGTTATGGTTCCCTCTATTAACCTGGCTTTGCTACTCAACTTCTCCGGAGAAAAGGTCGCCTTCCGAGCAGCGGTGGTTGCGGCGACTCTCAAATTTTCAGGTCCGTTCAAGGCCTTGGCAGTAACCACAGTTCCGCTGCGATCTACCTGCACCCGTACAGTGACCGGCTCTCTCTTAATCCCATCGCCAATTTTCCCCCCTGCAATGCCAGAGAAGTCCGGTTCGGGCAGACTTAACTCTGCCCCTGCGAGCGCTCCTGCAACCACGGGCAAAGGCCTGGTCGCAGTTGGTTTTGGCTTTTCCTCCGGCTTTATAACCGGGACAGCCGACGCACTCGAACTTGCGTTGGCACCACGGTTAGTCAATCGATAGGTTACGAAAGCCGCACCGCATAAAGTGACGATGATAAGGACCCAGAGCATGGGTCGCGCTGAATTAGTGTGTGCGAGTTGTGCGAAAGCGGGGACTTCAATTTCCACTGCTTGCGAGGGCGTGGTGGGCGTTACCGTTGCCGCTGGAAAAATTTGCGTGTTCGCTTTTGCGGGTTGCGCGACTGGGCTGGGTCCTTGATTAGTTTCAGCAACAGATCCAGTCAGAGGCGTTGGGGCTTCCTCAGGTCCAGGCTCAGGGAAGGTTTCGCCCGTTGCGATGGACTGTTGCGCTTGAGAATTCTTTTCGGCCTCAGCAGCCGCGGCAGCGCGCGCTCTCAATACAGACAGCAACCCGGGCTTTGGCCGGGAACTATTCTCCGGTGCGGCACTCGTTACTGCAGCCTCAATCCCGCGCTTCTCTTTACTTAAAGGCGTTGGCTCCTCTTTGAGATCGCTAGCGCCCTGACTTGTGCCGGTAGCCGCATTCGCACTGGTTGCTGCCGCCGGGCTGGGAGCGTTACGCATCAATTGAGCAAGTTGGGAAAAGCCCCGCCGCATGGCCCAGTCTGTAGCCGTGAGACCAAGACTGTCGACCATGGTCACGTCCGCACCGGCCTCCAGCAGCAGAGTCACGATCTCTTCTTGACCAGAGACAGCGGCCAGGATCAAGGGGGTCTGGCCTCGATCGGAGGTCGTGTTCACGTTTAGCCCGCCGGCGAGCAAGGTTTTTACAAGAGCAATATCGCCATCGGAGGCCGCTCGTAGTATGGATTGATGGTCAGAAATGTTCTTGGCCCTCTCTACTCAGTTTTCAGAGGGCCATTCTAGGGCTTGAGGGCGGGAAGCAAAAGCCGTGCGGCGCTCGGTTGTAATCGAAAGCGGCAGATTCGGCATAACCTGGAGTGCTCACAACGAAACTCAGGCCGAGAGAATAATAATTCCCTCGGCCTGAAATTTTGTGATTACGTCGTTTATTGTTGGCTATTCCATGCAAGCAGTATCGTCGCCACTGGCCGCTACGCTATCACCGAATAAAACGCCGTCGCCTACCAGCACGCCGTCGCTGAGGATCACACCGTCGCCCACCAGTACACCATCGCTCAACAACACTCCATCCCCCAGGAGGATATCGGTCGTGGGAAATGATTAGCCGCTTCCCAAAACCAGGCCATCACTAGTCATAATGTGATCACCCACGATCACGCCATCGCTGACCAGCACGCCGTCTGAGACAAGTACTCCATCACTTACGATGACGCCGTCAGAGACGAGCACACCCTGCCCGTAAATCTTTTGATACTGGCTGATCAGGTTGGTTCCCTTTACGTAGGATTTTCGTAGCACCACGCCTTGTGCCCAGGTGAATGTCGTGCCGGCTATGGTTGATTGAGCAGTTGGCAGTCCGTCTGTCGTCAGCAGCGGGGCGCCCAAAGCTGTATTGGAATTGAGTGGCAGAGTGGGTCGTCTCTGTACGAAGTTATCGCGGGCATGCCGAGACTCATGTTGACGACACGTATGTTGTAGGTCGTCCGGTTATTTAGAATCCAATTAAGTGAGCTTAAGAGCCCTGAAGTCGTTCCCGTGCCCTGCGAATTCAACACGCGCAGGTTAATCAACTTGGCATTTGGGGCCACGCCGCCCCAAACACTTCCAGCGTCCGCGGTGGGAATGCCGGCTGCGGCTGAAGCTACATGAGTGCCATGTCCGTAGGGATCGGTGGTGCGATTCTCGCCAGTGAAATCCTGGCTGTAAACTATCCGGCTATTCCCCGAAGCGTCCATGAAGGCTTTGTGAGTTGGAGACATGCCCGAATCGAGGACGGCAATACCGATTCCGGTGCCGTCAAGTTTATAGGAAGCTCCGTTGGAAGTCGTTTGCGTACGCACTATATCCGCGCCGGTCGTGCTGGTGACGTGACCCATCACAAATATAGGGCTGTCACTGACTATTGAATCGACCTCAGCCAGCGCGGCCAGCTGGTCTATGACGCTAATTGGCAATTCAACGGCGGTTGCATCCAGATTGTCAAAGTGAGTCTTGGCGCCGATCCCATTTTGATTAAGTAGCGACGTGAGCAGCACGCTAAGGGGGCCACTGCGCTGGATGATCACCTTCTCTGTCCGTGCGTTGTTTCCGCCGGCACGCACTCTGTCACGCAGGTCAGACGACACCTTGTCCGCACGTCCCTGGTTGGGTCTGTGAGTGCCCCGGGGACCTTCCTATTGGGCACGAACCGCACCAAGCGGCATCGTGCCCAGGAGGAGAGCGGCGAGCATCAACGCTGACGTTACTTTGTGTTGACGGAGTTTTGGCTGGTAAGTGCATGCCCGCTCCGGCTTTCGCACTGAGAAGGCTCTTATCGGTGACTGTTTGAAATAGCTCACCGTCACAGATCGACGGCGAGGCCAGTATTACGAGAGTTGTGCCGCAGGACTTTATCTCTGAATCCCTGAGAAAATGCTGCTCTTTGGTTCGTGACCGGCATTCATCGGTCATGGCTTCGCCCAGCTTGATTGAAGCGTTGATTCAATTTGAGAGTTGAAGTGACCGGCGAGATCCAGCCGCACGCGGATTAGTTAATTGATTAAAGCAGCCTATAGAGGAGGAAACATCGAAGAGCTTTGCGAGGGTGTCGCGGGTGAGTAATTTATCAGTAGCCGGTAGCCAAGCAGCAGCGCCAGCACAAACGCAAAGGTGAGAGGGAGACGTGTGTCGGACTTGACCAGCAGCCAGAAATGAAGCACACCGCCGGCTGCGGCAATGTAGACCAACTTGTGCAACCGGTTCCAACGCTTGCCACCAAGGCGCTTGACCATCTTGTTGGTTGAAGTAATCGCCAGCGGCACCAGTAAAAAGAAAGCTGCCATGCCAACGGTGATGAAAGGCCGTTTTAATATGTCCCCAGGTATCGTTGTGAGATGGAAAGCACGATCGAAGGCTACGTACGTCATCAGGTGAAGGAAACCGTAAAAGAAAGCAAAAAGGCCGAGCATCCGTCGAAATTTGATCAGCCAGTTTGCGCCGGTAATTTTGCGAAGAGGTGTTACCGCGAGTGATATCAACAGGAAAACGAGCGTCAACATGCCCGTGGTGCGGGTCACGAACTCGATCGGATTTGCACCTACCTGTTTGCGGTAGACGTCCCACAACAACAGCGTCAGGGGAACGAGGCTGTTGACGAAGAGAACTAGTTTTGAGAATCGAGTATCGGTCATAAAAAATAGGTCAGTGGTCTGTGTTAGCAGTGATTGAATTTGAGGCCGCGTCTCAGGCTGGGTCTCAATCAATCGTTTTCCAATCGCCTCCTCAAAAATTCCTGCGCAGGTCCATCCCCTCGTATAAGTGCGCCACTTGTTCGCCATAGCCATTAAACATGAGAGTCTTGCGGCGCGAGAATTCACCGATGCGTCGTTCATTCGCCTGGCTCCAGCGCGGATGATCGACCTCAGGATTTACGTTTGAATAAAAACCGTACTCGTCGGGCGCCGCTATATTCCAGGTAGTTTGGGGTTGTTCCGCCACCAGCTTGATCTTCACGATTGATTTAATGCCCTTGAATCCGTATTTCCACGGCACTACCAGACGAATCGGAGCACCGTCCTGCGGTGGCAGAGTCTGGCCGTAAAGTCCTGTCGCAAGTATGGTCAGTGGATGCTGGGCTTCATCCAGTCGTAATCCCTCAACATAGGGCAATTCCAGTCCGCTGCGAATTGCATTAGGCATTTGTTTCGCATCATAAAACGATTGGAAGGCGACATATCGCGCTGGCGACTGGGGCTCAACCCTTTCCAACAACCTTGCCAGCGGAAAGCCGACCCAGGGAATTACCATTGACCACCCTTCCACGCAACGCATGCGATAGACGCGATCCTCCTGCTGAATCCCAAGCAGTTCAGCGAGATCGAACACTCGGGGTTTATTTACCAATCCCTCTACAGAGACGCTCCAGGGCCTTGTCACAAAGCCCTTTGCCTCAGTTGCTACAGCAGTCTTAGAGGTCGAAAATTCATAGAAATTGTTGTAGTTCGTAATGTCTTCAAGCGGGGTGAGTTTCTCGTTAACTGTAAACCCGGAGTTGGCTGACTGACTTGTAACGGCTTTCGCAGTCGCAATTTTTTCCCCTTGCGGCAGCTCGGCGGCGGGCGGGTTGAGACTGCGGTAAAGCAAACCCGTCGCTGCTGCGGTGCCCGTCAGGACTGCACCTTTCATAAACAAACGACGGTTCAGGTAAACCTTTTTGTCCGTGATCTCGCTTGCCTTGATGTCGTTCTTTATTACCATTAACTCTTGTCCCCGTCCTCAACTGAAGATAATACGAGCCACAGGGTCTGAAGGGATTTCATAAAGATACATCTGCCTCGCTGATATGGACAATTTTCACCGCCCGGCAAACGGCTGACCTTCGACAGGAAAGTTCTCGCCAGGTTGAGAAATTCTCGGTAGAATCCTTCGACTTTGCGCACTCATGGACACCGAAACACAAATTGAATCAGCGCCGGAGGGCCACCGGGCAGCCTTGTTCGCCGGATTTCTTGGCTGGACTCTCGATGCATTTGATTTTTTTCTGGTCGTCTTTTCGTTGACGGCGATTGCGGAGGAATTCCATCGTCCCGACAAAGACATTGCCCTCTCAATCGCCGTTACGCTGGCCTTCCGCCCGGTCGGCGCTTTCATCTTTGGCTTGCTGGCAGATCGATATGGCCGGCGTCTGCCACTGATAATTGATCTAATCTTTTTTTCCGTCGTCGAAGTGTTGTCCGGCCTTGCTCCCAATTACGCCACCTTCCTGGTGTTGCGGGCCCTGTTTGGTATCGGCATGGGTGGCGAGTGGGGAGTGGGCGCATCGCTCGCGATGGAAAAGGTGCCGCCGCGCCTGCGCGGAGTGCTGTCTGGTCTTCTCCAGGAGGGGTATGCCGCTGGTTACTTACTGGCGGCCGGATGTTATTTCTTCGTTTTCCCGCATTGGGGCTGGCGGCCAATGTTTTTTATTGGCGGGTTGCCTGCCTTGCTTGCGATCTATGTTCGTTTGCAGGTGAAGGAATCGGAAGTCTGGAAGAAGACCCGTCACGAGAATTGGAGCCAGTTGGGACGCAGCATCGCCTCGCACTGGAAATTATTTATTTACTTGGTGTTGTTAATGATGATGATGAATTTTGTCTCGCATGGCACCCAGGATATGTACCCGACATTGTTGAAAAGACAATGGGGTTTCAGCCCACAGAAGGTAGCGGCAGTGACGGCGCTTTCAATGGTCGGCGCGATTCTTGGCGGAGTCGTGTTTGGATTATTGTCGGATCGTTTTGGGCGGCGGCGCTCAATGATTGCGGCTCTGATCTGCGCGCTGGCAGTAATCCCTCTCTGGGCATTCTCAGCTTCGTTAGGGGGGCTGGTGTTGGGTGGATTCCTGATGCAGTTCATGGTGCAGGGCGCGTGGGGAGTCATACCGGCTCATTTGACCGAACTCTCACCTGACTCCGTGCGCGGCTTTCTGCCGGGCTTTGCTTATCAATGCGGCGTCCTGCTGGCGGGATTTGTTGCCTACATTGAAGCGCTCTTTGCGCAGCGCATGAGTTACGCCACCGCGATGGCGTTGACTGCTGTCACTGTTTTCGTAGGCGCAATACTTATTACTGCCCTTGGACGAGAACGGCACGGCATACGTTTCGGCGGCTGAGGTTGAATCGAATCAAGCTGGTGAACCATGTCACATCCTCAGGACATTGACCCCCGAGATCTCGCAGGCGTCGGAAAAAGATTGGGGCTACCGGCGGGATATTCAGGAACACCACTAATTGAAAAACTGGGAATTAAGGAAGGCTTTCGGATCGCTTTGCTCAGGGCACCCGAAGGTTTCGAGCGGGATTTGGGTCACTTACCCGGCAACGTCCAAATTATGTTGCGACCACGCCGGCCAATGGATCTTGTATTGCTGTTCACTAAATCTGCTGCAAGCTTACAAAAAGATTTTCCCCGGCTTGCGGCGACGCTTTCGCCAACGGGAATGTTATGGATTTCGTGGCCAAAAAAGACTTCAGGAGTGATCTCCGATCTTTCAGGTGATCGGGTGCGCGATATTGGACTGCAGGCAGGCCTGGTTGACGTGAAGGTCTGCGCCGTCAGCGACATCTGGTCCGGTCTAAGATTCGTATATCGCTTGAAGGATCGCAAGTAAGCGCAAGTTGATCTCAGTCCTCATGATTATCGCAAGGCTCGCGTAAAACCTTCCCCTGTTAGTCGTGCACTTTCATAGATCACTTACCCTCAGCACAATCTCCGTGCAAAGCAAAATTTGCTGTTAGGTCATTGCAGTTCCGTTGCGAAATCAACTAATTGAGAATCCAACTACACACATCTTGCAAACAACAAATGCCAACGTACACTCACCATGTCGACCTGGTCTACTAATAGTAGGACCAACGCAATGGACGTCGCACTGGTTGCGCCAAACATACGGCGAACGCTTTCTCACTCCTTATGAATTTCCTGTTTTTGCGAACGAATTTCCAGGCATGAAAAAGTATTCGACAATGATTGCTCGCAGCTACAGTTGTTGCGCGCGAATAGATGCGATCATATATCTTCTAATCGCAGAAATATTTGCGACGGAAAAGTCGCCAATTAAAAATTATTTCGATCAAAATTATGAGCCTGTGGAGATGGACCAGGAGTCTGCAAGAAAGTAGTTGCAAAAACTTTCTCGATAACTATAATCCCGATCCCTTCGCTGACAAGTGATGATTGAAACAAGGAAGAATTGAAAACGTAGTTGTCTGAATCCCAGGATTTAGTTTTAGGGTTGCAAAGCTCTCATAATAATTTTCTCGCAGGTAGCCCCGAACCCCGAAAGTGAATCCAATTCAGATTGCGCAGTGAATTCGAAATGCGCTGGGTCGATCATAGGCGGTCGCTTTAGAGCTTCTCCGCCAAACAATCATCTCAGTAAGAGCAGGTACGGACCGGAGGATGCGAGTCCCACGGCCCGAGGAAAAGTGTTTTCTTTTTTGGCTCGCACTCAAGTTCGTTACGCAATTTGAGGTTAACGGAGTACTGAAATGATGGAACCTGGTCAACCACTAGCAAGAAAAGTATGCCCAATCTGCACCGAAGACTTGCCGCTTTCGGAATACGGAGTTTGCCGGGCTCGCAAAGATGGTAGAAATCTCTATTGCAAGAGTTGCATTCGTAAGAAGGTAAGTGAGAGTCGCAGGGCTTTTAAAGCTTACAAGTCTGTCCGCCATCAGTATGTGGCCGAAAAGACCGAGCTGGCGGGAAATGAGTCAGGCATCGCCAAAGCCTTGCCGGCCCGCCGGCATTATGTTGTGCGTAACGTCAACAAGTTGACCCCGGCCGAACGAGTGCACGAAGCGATCAAGAATGGCGCCCGGACCCAGCGTGAAATAGCGCAGGCTACCAAACTGGGAAAAGACGAAATTGGTGATGCACTTGCTAATCTTTTGCTCTGGACTCGCGAGATCAGAACTGAAATGGTTGATAACCACCGCGTTTACTTGATCAACGAGCCTTCGGCCCAATTGCTCCAACGCCAGCAAAACCTGTTACAACAGGAAAACCGCACGCAGGATCAGCTACCGCGTAGAAAACGGGACGTACCAAGTTCTTTTAGTGCCGTGCAGGATTTGATGCCTGGTAAAAAGCCCGAGGGTGAACCTGAAAAGGCCCCCGGCTGGGTTGCAGCTTAAGCGCTCAGGCCTCGAAAGCCTCCAGAACTTCGCGCGCGTGTTCGTCAGGTTTTACTTTCTCGAAGATTCGCTTGAGCTTGCCTTTCTCATCAATAAGGAATGTCTTGCGATGAACGCCCATGTAGGTCCTGCCCATGAACTTTTTCTGCCCATAGGATTCGTATTTCTCAGCGATCGAGTGATCGACATCGGTCAATAACGTAAATGGGAGATCAAACTTCCTGGTGAATTTCTTGTGAGAGGCTTCATTGTCGGTTGAGATTCCCAGAACTTTGATACCAGCCTTTGCAAAATCGGCGTAAGAGTCACGGAAAGAACACGCCTCTTTAGTGCAACCGGGTGTATCATCCCTGGGGTAAAAATAAAGAACTACCCGTTGACCTCTGAAGGCCTTGAGGCTGACCGATTGTCCTTCCGCGTTGGTGGTCTTGAAAGCGGGCGCCGTGCTTCCTTCTTTTAACATAGCTTCTCCTGGAAATTGGTGAGTGGATTTCGTATAAGACTCATCAGCATTCTAAGCGCAGCCGAACAACGGAGCAATTCCAACGAATACAATGACGACCAGAAAGCGAAACAACTATTGGATGGTCAAGCAGGAACCTGAAACCTATTCCTGGGATGACTTTGTGCGCGATGGCAAGACTGACTGGAGCGGGGTGCGAAATTATCAGGCGCGCAACAATCTCCGCGACATGAAGGCGGGCGACACCGTTCTCTTCTATCATTCGGGTAAGGAAAAGGCGGTGGTGGGAATCGCAGAAGTGCACAAATCAGCTTATGCTGATCCAACGGCGGAAGATGCTCAGTGGGTGGCGGTTGATTTGAAACCGGTCAAGCCACTGGACACACCGGTTCCCCTGGCCGCGATTCGTTATGACAAGAGGCTCAGCGGCCTCCCACTAATTCGACAGTCACAACTTTCCGTCATGCCGCTGACAAAAGATGAGTTCGAGGCCATCGTGACCATGGGTAAAACCAAAAAGAGTAGAAAATGACCTTGACGGGGAGAATAAAGCAGATGTTCTCGCAAATCGATTACACTATGATCATTATTTCGGACATGAACCGCTCAGTTGAGTTCTACCGAGATAAATTGGGTATCCCTTTGAAGTTTGAGTCGCCGGAATGGACTGAATTCCAGACAGGTACAACTACCCTCGCATTGCACGGCGGCGGTCTCCGCCAGGAACACCCGCCGAGCGGAGATCCCTCAAAACAGGCCGGCACGTGCTCGATTGGTTTTAATGTCGAGGATGTGGACAAAACCTTTGCAGAGTTGCAGGCTAGGGGAATTCGCTTTGTAATGCCACCGACGCAAAGGGAAGGCGAAGGGATCAAACTCGCAGTTTGTATCGATCCCGATGGTCTGCCGGTCTCCTTTGCTCAATTGATCTCGAAGTAGCCTGGTTTTTCGCAACGGAGTTAGTGATCGAAATTCTCTCGGACGGGAAGCGAGAACCTTGCCCGTGATCGGGTCGCCTGGCGTTAGGTCTGCTCGAATCTTAAATAACCACCCTCCCATTCACTTCTAATTTTGAATAATGCCGGATGACTTGTCGATCTCTGTGACGAGTCTTAATATCCCTGTGTTAGAAGTAGCACCGAGAGAAAGGAGCGCCATTAATGCGATTGACTGAAATGGTTTCGTGCTCTGGTTGAGCGGCGAAGCTTGATCCAGGCATCCTCGCCCAAGTTTTGGGCGGATTACCCCCACAGCCTTTCGATGCGAATGTATTGGTTGGTTTTGATAAAGCCGACGACGCCGGAGTGTATCGACTGAGCGAGGACCTTGCGATCGTGCAGACGGTGGATTTTTTCACACCGATCGTGGATGACCCTTTCACCTTCGGTCAAATCGCCGCGCTCAATTCCATCAACGATGTTTGGGCCATGGCCGGAACGCCGCTCACCGCTCTGGCAATTACCTGCTTTCCCAAAAAAGGTGTTGACCCGGCGATCCTGGGAGAAATCATGCGCGGGGGATTGGCTACGCTGAACAAATACGGAGTCTCCCTGATTGGCGGACACAGCGTCGATAACGCGCAGATCATGTTTGGCTATTCCGTGACCGGTGTGATCGATCCAGCCAGGATTGCTTCAAATGCCGGCGCGCGACCGGGCGATGTAATCATTCTCACGAAAGCAATCGGCACTGGCGTAATTTCAACCGGAATCAAGTTCGGAAAAGTCAGCGACGAGATTGCGGCGAGTTCGGTCGCAACTATGATGACACCCGGAAAATATGCTGCCGAAGCCATGCGCAAGTTTGAGGTAAAAGGCGCCACCGACGTAACCGGATTTTCCCTTCTCGGTCATGCCTGGGAAATGGCTTGCGCGAGTGAGGTAACGATGCAAATCGGCGCGAGCTCAGTCCCATTGCTCGCAGGTGCGTTGGATCTGGCTGCTGCCGGTTTGCTCACCAGCGGAGACAAGACGAATCGAGCCTACGTCGGCGACGATATTGAAATTGCTGAGCCAGTAGACGAAAATCTGCGCCGGCTCCTCTTCGATCCACAAACCGCCGGTGGGATGCTGATTGCCATAGCGGAAGATCGCGCGGAACAATTATTGAGCAGTCTGTCCCTTCACTATCCACAAGCCAAAATCGTGGGTTCAGTGATCAAACGGGGAACGCATTCAATCAGAGTAAGCTAGAGTACGCCGAGGCGCCTGGAATTTTATCAAGGGGAAGACGATGGTCTCAACTATGCAGCAGTCAACGCCGGCGAAGGCGTTTTCGATATCCGATCTCTACCAGTCGGTGCGCGCGCGCACCATGCAAATCGTGGCGCCGCTTGAGATTGAAGACTATGTGATTCAGACAGCGGAGTTCATGAGTCCCCCGCGCTGGCATATCGGGCATACCGCCTGGTTTTTTGAGACTCTGCTGCAAGCTCACCAGCCGGGTTACCGAATCTACTCTGAAAAGTTCCTGTTTTACTTCAATTCCTATTACGAAGGATTTGGTGAACGAATAGCGCGGCCCAAACGCGGCACACGTTCGCGGCCGACGGTCAGGGACACGGTTGCCTACCGCAAACATGTGGATGAAACGATGCTTCGTTTTCTCGAGACGATTGACGAGCATCAACAGCGAGAGACAGTGTTGTCGCTGGTCCGGTTGGGACTTGAGCATGAGATGCAGCATCAGGAACTGCTCGTCTACGATATCAAGCACCTGCTGTGCGATCAGTTCGAAGCTCCCATTCAAAAGGCACCCGGCGCATCATCGGTTGTGTCTGGCAGCGCCGAAGTTGCCGGCGGGCTTATCTGGCTGGGCTATGACGCGCACGCTACTCCTAACTACTCGTTCGCCTTTGACAACGAAAAGCCGGCGCACCGGGTTTTCATGCGCGACTTTGCCATCGACCGTGCCCTGGTTAGCAATGGTGACTACCTCGAATTCATGCGCGCTGGTTGCTATCAGGATTTTCGCTGGTGGTTTTCAGAAGGGTGGGAAGCAGTCAACCGCGAGCAATGGACCGCGCCGATGTACTGGGAACTTCACGAAGGCGAGTGGATGATTCGGGACTTTAGCGGTCTGAACCCCGCCGCGAGCAAAGCTAGCGAACCGGTCTCGCATGTTAGTTTTTATGAAGCATCAGCCTTTGCCAAGTGGGCCGGAAAGAGATTGCCGACAGAAGCAGAGTGGGAAAAGACCGCGTGCGGCGCCAGCCTACACGGCTCAACTGATTCGAAGGCGGGTTCCAGTGGCGCGCACCTTTTCCCCTGGGGAGATGGCAGCCCGACAATTGAGCAAGCAAATCTTTTCGAAAATGGTTTGTGGACAGTCGCACCTATCGGCGCCTACCTGGAAGGCCAGAATTCGCTCGGCTGTCACCAGTTAATTGGCGATGTTTGGGAGTGGACCACCTCTGACTATGTTCCTTATCCGGGGTTTAAGTCTGAATTTGACGAATACAATGACAAGTGGTTCGTTAATCAGAAAGTCCTGCGCGGGGGATCATTCGCCACGCCACAGGTTCACATTCGATCAACCTACCGTAACTTTTTCCACGCTCATGAACGCTGGATGACCTCCGGCTTCCGCTGCGCGAAAGATCTATAACGCCTCGAAAGTCCTAGAATTCGTCTGTTGCTTGGGGTGGCCGCTGTTTCATCTATGCAAAATCCGCGAGCGATCGTATAATCGCCGGACCCATGAATCCGAATCTTTTTCATCCAGCCGTAGCGAACTGGTTTGCGAAACAGTTCCCCGCAGCAACGCCCCCGCAGGAACAGGCGTGGCCGGCCATCAAGGACCGGCAAAACACTCTGATCGCAGCGCCAACTGGGTCCGGTAAGACACTGGCGGCTTTCCTGTCTGCCATCGACGATCTTGTGCGTTTGGGAGTGGAAGATAGGCTTGATGATGTAACCCACGTCATCTATGTCTCGCCGCTCAAGGCCCTCAGCAATGACATTCAGATAAACCTGCAAAAGCCACTCGAGGGTATTGAGCGGGAATTGGAAGCACTCGGCTTACCACCGGTAAACATTCGCACTCTGGTGCGCACCGGTGATACTCCTGCGGCCGAACGCACGGCGATGACGAAGCGACCGCCGCATATTTGCGTCACCACCCCGGAATCCCTCTTTATCCTCTTAACCAGCGAAGGCGGACGCCGCATGCTGCGCACAGCGCGGACGTTGATTGTGGATGAAATCCATGCCCTGGTGGGCGACAAGCGCGGCTCGCATCTGGCGCTTTCGATCGAGCGTCTTGAGCACCTCGCCGCTCAGGACGAGCTTGAAAAGCAAAATTCTCGCGATGAAAATCCGAAGCTTCAATTCCAGCAAGCCATCACTCACAGTTCACGGCCAGGATTGGTGCGCATTGGACTCTCAGCCACGCAACGCCCCATCGAGCAAGTAGCGCGCTTTCTGGTGGGCACCGCTAATCTCAAACCGGATGGCTTGCCGAGCTGCACGGTCGTTGATAGCGGTCACGTGCGGCGCCTCGATCTAGCCATCGAAGTTCCAGACTCTCCGTTGCAAGCGGTGATGTCCGGCGAAGTTTGGGAAGAAGTCTACGATCGCCTGGCGCAACTCATTCGCGAGCATCACACCACCTTGATTTTCGTCAATACACGCCGGCTTGCTGAGCGGGTGACCCGACACCTCGGCGAACGAATCGGTGACGAGAATATTGCCGCGCATCACGGCAGCCTCGCTCGCGAACAGCGTCTGGCTGCTGAGCAGCGTTTGAAGGCGGGCGAGTTGAGCGCGCTGGTGGCCACGGCTTCGCTCGAGTTAGGCATCGATATTGGCGACGTGAATCTCGTTTGCCAACTCGCTTCAACTCGTTCGATATCCAGCTTTCTGCAGCGCGTGGGCCGCTCGAACCACACGGTTGAGGGATTTCCTAAAGGCAGAATTTTCCCACTTTCGCGCGACGAGTTGGTTGAATGCGCCGCTTTGATCGATTCAGTCCGGCGCGGAGAATTGGATCAAATTTCGATTCCGCAGCAGCCGCTCGACATTCTGGCGCAGCAGATCGTGGCCGCAGTGGCTGCGGAAGAGTGGATTGAAGACGACCTTTTTGCCATGGTGCGAGGCGCCTATCCATACCGGAATCTGGAGCGCAAGGATTTTGCCGACGTGGTCCGCATGTTGGCAGAAGGGTTTGCCACCAAGCGCGGCAGACGCTCAGCTTATTTGCATCACGATGCGGTCAATCACCGGCTTCGCGGAAGGCGCGGCGCCCGGCTGGCAGCCATCACCTCCGGAGGCGCGATTCCGGACACCGCTGACTACGCGGTCGTGCTTGAGCCGGGAGGCCTGGTCATCGGCAGCGTCAACGAAGATTTTGCTATTGAGAGTCTGCAGGGCGATATCTTTCAACTCGGTAACACTTCCTGGCGTGTTTTGCGGGTCGAACAGGGGAAGGTGCGAGTCGAGGACGCACATGGCCAGCCCCCCTCAATTCCGTTCTGGCTGGGCGAAGCCCCCGCGCGCACGCAGGAGCTCTCTGCCTCAGTCTCGCGGCTGCGAGAAGAAGTTGGCGACCGCGTCTCGGTAAGTACACCTGCGGCGAGTGAGCCGGACATCAGCCTGAATGAATCAACTGCCCTGGATGAATATCCCGAAGAAGTAAAGGCGTTGATCAATACAGACTCAAGTCTGAGTTACCTCACTGACGAGGTTGGTATCTCGCGGGTGGCCGCCGAACAGATCGTCGAATATCTTGCCGCTTCAAAGATCGCGCTGGGCGTCATGCCCACCCAGGAAAATATCGTTCTGGAGCGCTTCTTTGACGATAGCGGCAGCATGCAGTTGATCATTCATGCGCCCTTTGGAAGCCGTTTGAATCGGGCCTGGGGCCTCGCTTTGCGCAAGCGATTCTGCCGCCAATTCAATTTTGAACTGCAGGCGGCGGCGACCGAGGACGCGATCATCCTGTCGCTTGGTCCTACGCATAGCTTTCCGCTCAGCGATGTTTTTCATTATCTAAATTCAAACACCGTGCGTGACTTGTTATGTCAGGCGTTGCTGGACGCGCCGATGTGGAACATTCGCTGGCGCTGGAATGTGACGCGAGCACTCGCGGTGCTGCGCCGTCGCGGCGGTAAAAAGATACCGGCGCAGCTCCAGCGCATGAACGCTGAAGATCTTCTCACTGCGGTCTTTCCTGATCAGGTGGCCTGCGTTGAGAACCTCGGCGGCGGACCACGCGAGATTCCGACGCATCCGTTGGTCGACCAAACAGTCAAGGATTGCCTGGAAGAGGCGATGGACATCGAAGGTTTGCAGGCACTCCTGCAATCGATTGAGCGCAACGAGAAAAAACTGAGCGCGCGCGATATGGTCGAAGCGTCGCCTCTCGCCGCTGAAATTTTGAACGCGCGTCCTTATGCGTATCTCGATGACGCCCCGCTCGAGGAGCGTCGTACTCGTGCAGTTTTCCAAAGACGGTGGCTCGATCCGGAAAAAGCTGCGGACATCGGCAAGCTGGATCCGGCGGCGATTGAACGCGTGCGCGAAGAAGTCTGGCCGGAGGCGCAGAATCCGGATGAGCTGCACGATGCCCTGGTGGAGTTGGGGTTTCTGACGGTGCAGGAAGGCGCGGAGTGGCAGCCGATGTTCGATCAACTGCAGGCCGATCGGCGAGCTGCGGTGCTGCAGCCTGGGAGCGCGCCTGGGATCGCAGGCATCCTGCCTGCCGCCTCGTTGAATGCCACTGACGTGCTTGCAGGCAGAATGCCTGTCGTCCCAGGGGTGCACCCAGGGCCAACGTTGTGGGTCGCCGCCGAGCGTCTGCCCCAACTGCAGGCAGTTTTCCCCGAGGCCTTGCTCGCACCCCCCATTACTGCGCCGGAAAGTTTCTCGCAAACGGAGTGGACCTTCGAATCTGCTTTGGTAGAGATCGTGCGCGGCCGGCTGGAGGGTCTCGGTCCCGTCATAGCGGAAACGCTCGCGCGCTCGCTTCACTTGCCGGCCAGAGACATCGAGGCGGCCTTACTCAAATTGGAAGTCGAAGGTTTTGTCATTCGCGGCAACTTCACCGCTAATGCCGGCGCGACGGAGTGGTGTGCTCGGCGCCTGCTCGCCCGCATCCATAGCTATACTCTGAATCGACTGCGACAGGAGATCGAACCGGTATCGAGCGCAGACTTCATTCGTTTCCTGCTGGCCTGGCAAAAGGTCGCGCCTGATCACCAAATTGAAGGACCTGACAGCTTGCGAGTGGTGATCGAGCAACTGGAAGGGTTTGAAGCTCCCGCCGCCGCCTGGGAAAGCGAACTGTTACCGAGCCGTTTGCTCGAATACGATCCCGTCTGGCTGGATGCGTTGTGCTTATCAGGGGAAGTGATGTGGGCCCGGCTGACACCACCGGCGTCACCAAAGAATGGACCCGAAAAATCACGCGGCACGGGGCCGGTGCGCACTACACCGATAGCGCTGGTCCGCAGAAAAAATTTATCGATCTGGAACTCTGTGTTTCCTCGTCCCTCACTGGATGACGTCAAGTTCTCCAGCACGACCGAGCTGGTTCATGATTACCTGCGCAGCCGCGGCGCTTCGTTCTTCCATGACATCGTCGATGGCACCCGGTTGTTGCGCGCGCAAGTCGAAGAGTCTTTGGCTGAGCTGGTGGCCTACGGACTCATTACCTCAGACAGTTTTACAGGGCTGCGTGCACTGCTGACTCCCGCGAGCCGTAAAACGCGCGCTGCGGCACGGCACAAGCACCGGCAACCGGTTTATGACATGGCGAGTGCAGGCCGCTGGTCCATACTGCCCGGGACCGCTGATATAAAGTCTGGAGATACTGCCAGCACGCCGCCGGCGAAACCGGCTGCGGCTATTCCGCGATGGCAGACCTTTGCGGCTATACCTCCTGAAACAAAAGAAGCAGTCGCTCGCATTCTGTTGCAACGTTATGGTGTCGTCTTCAAGCGCCTGCTGGAACGCGAAGGGATTGTGCTGCCCTGGCGCGACTTGTTACGCGTCTATCACCGGCTGGAAGCTCGTGGCGAGATTCGGGGCGGCCGCTTCGTCGGCGGGATATCCGGCGAACAATTCGCGCTGCCTGACGCCGTCGGCCTCGTTCGATCTATTCGGCGCGCTCCCGAGAAAGGAAAGATGATTTCCGTCAGTGCCGCTGATCCGCTAAACCTGGCCGGAGTCATCACGCCTGGACCGCGCATTACCGCGCACACAGCCAACCGCGTTCTCTACAGTGACGGTGCCCCAGTCGCCGCGCTCGAATCCGGCGAGACGCGCTTTCTGATTGAGATGAGTCGCACCGTGGAATGGCAGGCCAAGGCCGCGTTGTTGCGCAAGGCCACTCCGCCGGTCTTACGTTCATATCTAACCCGTCGCGCCTGATGACAGGCGTCCAGAGTCCTGACTTCAGACGGGCTGTTGGAAGCCCAGGAGGCCAGTCTGAGGATCACTCTAAAAGCCCGCTCAAAAGGCGGTACTCTGAGCGCCGGTGAAAGGGCCGCGCTCGCGCGGGACGACGTCAGTAAGTTACTATTGACGCAACCCAGACCCTTCCCTTTCCGCTTAATGAGGTAGTACCGGTGATTAAGACGCGCATTTCTTCTTTCATTGCCACCCTTTTGATCGTGTTCTCGATAGCCTTGACGATCCGGGCGCAGGATCTAAAGCCCCCACCGGCCGACAATGGTTTTGGTAACCGCGGTTTTGGCCAAAGACGAGGAAGACAATGATTCATCACGACGGCGGGACTCAGTTGAAAGCGATTGGTGTTACGCAAACTTTTAGAGACACGAAGCAAGACGCATGATTCAACAGATCTTTTCCTAACCGGGCCTTTGCGCCCCAGCCCCGTTTACTTATAATTTCAACAAGCAATCATTAGCCACTTTTTCCGGAGGTGCAGATGCCAGCCCCTAATCACATCAAACCAAAGTCAGGCGATGTAGTGCTAATGGTGGGCACAATGAAAGGTGCATTTTTGCTTCGTGCGGACGGTTCACGGAAAGACTGGGAAGTTGGTGGGCCATACTTTCCCGGCAAAGCGATTTACGCATTTGCCTACGACAGCCGTCAGGGTCGCACGCGTTTGTGGGCCGCGGTAAATAGTTCCTTTTGGGGATCGTACTTGAGTTCTTCAGACGATTTCGGAGCGACCTGGAGCGAGCCCGAGACATATCACATCAAGTTTCCCGAAGAGGCTGAGACTTCTTTGAAACAGATCTGGCAGATTGTGCCCGGCCACCCGGATGAGCCGGACACGCTTTACTGCGGGGTGGAACCGGCGGCACTTTTTAAGTCCACGGATGCGGGGGCTACCTGGTCACTCGAAAAAGGTCTCTTCGATCATCCACATCGCACGCAATGGCAGCCAGGTGGCGGCGGACTTTGCCTGCACACAGTGTTGCCCGATCCAGTGGACAGCCAGCGAATGCACATCGCCATTTCAACCGGGGGTGTCTATCGCACGGATGATGGTGGAGCGAACTGGCAAGCGCGGAATAGCGGAGTGCGCGCGCAATTCCTGCCGGCGGGCCAACAGTACCCGGAGTTTGGCCAATGCGTGCATAAAATAGTGGGCCATCCGTCAAATCCCCGGCGGCTTTTCCTGCAGAATCACTGGGGACTTTACCGCTCGGATGATGGGGGCGATTCGTGGACGGACATTGCCAATGGCGTGCCTTCTGATTTTGGTTTTGCCATGGAGATTGATCAGAACGATCCGGACACGGTCTTCATAGTGCCGCTTGAGTCGGACGAGTTTCGCTGCACTCCGGAAGCGAAGTTAAGAGTTTATCGCACGCGTAATGCCGGCGAGTCCTGGGAGCCTTTGTCTGAAGGTTTGCCGCAGGAGAATGCGTTCGAGACCGTCTTGCGCGATGGGATGACCGGCGATAAAGCGGATCCAATGGGACTCTATTTCGGGACTCGCAGCGGCAAACTTTTCGCCTCCAATGATACCGGAGAGACATGGCAGACTATTGAAGAGGGGCTGCCGCCCGTTGCCTGTGTGAAAACCGCGACGATTCTCTGAGGCCACCAGCTGACGCAGGTGGGAGGAGCCAACTTAATGAACCTCATTCTTTCGCTGTTGCTTACTTTTATCATCCTCGATCCCGGAGCAGACCAAAAAACCGCCCAGGCACCGATCAAGATGATCGAGTTTCACATGGCGCTGTTAAAAAAAGGCCCAAAGTGGACCACGCAGCACACGAAAGAAACTGAACAGATGCATCAAGCGCATCTCGCACGCGCTGCGAGTCTTTTGGAATCTGGCCAGGCGATAATCGCCGGCCCGCTCACCGACGATGGCGACATCCGCGGCATTTACATCTTCCGAGCTTCCTCTGCTGCCGAGGCAAAGGAGTGGGTCGATTCCGATCCGGCCGTGGCATCTGGTCATCTGATCGCTGAGATGCATCCCTGGTGGTCGCAAGACGTGATGAAAAAAACTGCCACTCCGCTGAAAACAACCACAGCTTATCTTGCTTTCCTCAAACGCGGGGCAGCCTGGACTCCTGAGCAAACGCCCGCGACTGAGGAACTGCAAAAAGCACACATCGCGAATATCGTCAGACTGAACGGCCTCGGGAAACTCGTCGTGGCCGGTCCGTTTGGCGACGAAGGAGAGCTGCGTGGCATCTTCGTCTTTCGCGTCGACACGCTGGCTGAGGCCAAAGCCCTCTCTGACACTGATCCGGCAGTGAAAGCCGGACGGCTCGAGCTCGAACTTCATCCCTGGCAGGTGCCGGAGGGCATCCTGCCATGATCGCGATCAACGTCAACGGCTTTCTCACCGAGTTTACTAATGGGCAGCGCCAGATTTCGCTCGCAGCTGCACCGCCGAGCGTGGGTGATGCTTTGAGCGAGTTATGGCAGGTGCACGCCGGCTTGCGGGATCGGATCGTTAACGAACAGGGGCAGGTGCGGCAACACGTGAATATCTTCCTCAACAGCGACAACATTCGTCAGTTGCAGTCGCTGGCCACTCCGCTTAATGATGGCGATGAGATCACGATTTTGCCTGCCGTGAGTGGTGGTTGATTCAGCCGCCACGCGACGCAGTAGCAGGCCAACTCAAATTCCTATAGTCTGTTTCCCAGTCAAAAATTAATCTCGACAAGGAAGGGTTCATGAAAGCAAGTTGGAATAATACGCTCATCGCCGAAAGCAATGACACCGTTGTGGTTGAGGGCAATCATTACTTTCCCGCCGATGCCATCAGGCAGGAGCATTTTCAGGCCAGCAGCAAACACACGACTTGTCCCTGGAAGGGCGAAGCCAGCTACTTCGACGTGGTGGTCGACGGTAACGTGAACGCGGATGCGGCCTGGTACTATCCTGATCCCAAACCCGCCGCGGCCGAGATCAAGGATCGTGTTGCCTTCTGGCGCGGTGTGACCGTGTCTGAATAGTCGAGAAGTGTGGCTGCTGCTTCTTTAATCCTGAACCTTGTGCTGCTATGGCCGTGACTTTGGAAGGTGGTTGTCGCGTAACCGAAATGCGAGCGGGTCAGCCGCTGGAGTACGGCAGACTGCGTGCGTGGCCACAGGTTGGGCGCGCAACCGGAGCTGACGCGATTTCGCTGCGCGTGCTCGAGTTCGCGCCCGGGCTGTCACCGGGAATAAGAAACTACTCCTGCGATGAGATTTTATATGTGCTGGAGAGCGATTCCGAGCCAGAGAACCAGGGCCTAAAGCTCTTCATCGATGGCTGGCCATTCGCAGTAGGTGAGCAGACGGGTATTTATCTTCGCGCCGGACAAACCCTTACCGTCGAGAATCCAAATGCAAACCCAATCAATTTGATCAGTTCGCAGTGTCCGGATCCTGGCGATTTAGATTTCATTGACGCAGTCGTCACACCCCAGAGTGCGGCCGCGCCGGCACCGTCAATGGTGCGGCTCGCCGATCAAAGGGCCCAGGCAACCGCGGATCGCTGGTATCGAGTGCTGATCGACGAAGCCGTCGGCAGCACACAGGTGACGCAATTCGTCGGATCCATTCCACCGGGTCGCGCTCCCGATCACTTTCACACTTATGAAGAGGTGCTGTTCATTCTGCGCGGCACGGGTCGGATGTGGGCCGGCGAGTCGAACACTGAGATTGGCCCGGGCTCCTGTATCTACCTACCCAAAGGCCAGGTGCACTGCGTTGAAAACACAGGGAGTGATGAATTGAGGTTGTTGGGCGTATTCTATCCGGCCGGCAGTCCAGCAGTGAGATACGACGCCTAAGATGGTCGGATCGTTTAAGGGAGCAACGACGAGAGGATCGTCATCGCTTCTGCGACCTCTTCATCGGTGTTGAAAAAATGAGGCGACATGCGAATTCCGACGCCGGGCCGTGAATCGACAAAGACCTTCTGTTCAGCCAGACGTTCCACCATAACTGGTCCATCGGCAACGCCAATCATCACCGAAGCTCCGCGTTCGTTGACCGTAAGTGGACTATTTATTTTCCAGCCTCTCTCCAACCCAAATTCGATCATTGACTGTGTCCGGCGCCGCGATTCTGCTGAGATGTTCACCACGCCTACCTCTTCAATAATCTGCAAGCCGGGAAGGGCGGAATAAAGAGCCGGGATGCTGGGAGTACCTTGCGCAAAGCGGCGCACCGAAGTCGCGTATCTCATCGGCGCATGGGCGAACTCGAAGGGCGCATCGTGGGCTACCCACCCGGTCAGATGCGGTTTTAGATCCGGCTGCAAATCCGGTCTGACGTATAGGTACCCACAAGCTGGTCCACCGCAGAGCCATTTAATCGTGCCGCCGATTAAAAAATCGACACCCCAGCCTGCGGCTTCAAGCTGAACCGCGCCGGCCGATTGATAAA
This sequence comes from Pyrinomonadales bacterium, assembly GCA_038237475.1. Taxonomy (GTDB): domain Bacteria; phylum Acidobacteriota; class Blastocatellia; order Pyrinomonadales; family Pyrinomonadaceae; genus JAOAPY01. The sequence continues at coordinate 143,452 of JBBRYS010000003.1, forward strand.
TGTCGAAGAGCACGAGTGCACCGGCGCGATGTGCCTGATCGACTATGGCTTTGGCGTCGAAGCGATAAGAGCTGCGAAACGAGGTATGCGAGAGGGCCACCAGCGCAGTGGTGTCGTCAATCGCGCCGAGAATTTTTTCAAGCGGAACCGTGATGTTATCCGGCGACGGCACAATCTCAATCTGCGCGCCCAACGCAGCCTGCGCTTCCCAGATGTATTCCATGGAGGGGAAATCCAGCGCGGAGGTCACGACCTTTCTGCGCTTGCCTTGAGAGAAATCGAAACACGAGGCAACAGTCGCGAGGGCGATCGAAGCATTGGGTTGAATCTGGACTGAACCGGGGGCGCCACCAATAATCTGTGCGATGCGATCGCCGACCTGCTGTGATAGTTCCCACCACGAGTTCGCCCATGCGTCTTCACTGGTGTGATGTTCCCACGCGTCGGCGTACGACAAGATAGATTCGCGCGCGGCGCGAGGCATTGGACCCAGGCTGTGGCTGAGCAAGTGGATACCTGACGCCAAAGTTGGAAATTCTTCGCGCCGGCGATTGAATGAGCTAATTACTTCTTCCGCTAATGCCATTTTGTCCCGAGCCGACTATCCGTTTCCAACCATGGGAACGACGTCAGGAAATCTTAAGATGACTTAGTTCTGCGAGCCAACGCATACAGCCCCGCGCCGATTCCACTCCACAAAAGCAATAGTTCCAAACTGGTTAATGAATGTGCGCCGATTCGCTGACTCAGCGTTGTCTCGCGCAACGTTTGCACGTCCTGAAAAATCTGGACCAGCAGCAGGCCACCCATGGCCAGCACGGAAAGGAGCGCCGCGCTGCGTTGTAACCATACCGGTAACCCAATCGTTATCTCGCGATTGAGCTGCGGGTTCCAGCGCGGCAACATCAGGAAAACCAGACTGTGCAGAAAGTAGAGCAGAATCAAGGCGAAGACTGCAATGTTGAGCGCCAGGGCCAGCTGCTTGCTCAGCAACAGGACGAGGCAAGCCACTGTCGTTAACGTCAAGGCTCGCACTGGGGTAGCGGTGCGCGGATTCACATAACCAAGCCATGCAGGCGCCAGGCGATCTTCAACAAAGATCAGCGCCAGTCGCGAGGGCACAATCAAGGTGGGATTCAATGACGTTGTGATCGCCATGATGGCCCCTAGCGTGACAAAACTCGCAGCGCCCCAGGGCAGATAGGTTGCGGCCACTTCAGTCATCGGCGCCCGGCTCGCATGTAGTTGGCTGCCCGGCAGCACACCGAAGGCAACCAGAGACATAAGTACGAAAATCAAGGCAGTCAAGCTGATCCCGCGCAGAAAAACCATCGGCAAACGTCGCGTGCTGTCTTTCGTTTCACCGGCGGTCTGGGCCAGCGATTCAAAGCCCGCATAGGAAAAAAATAACGGCACGAGGCTGGCAGCCAGGCCTCGCACCCCATGAGTCATGAAGGGTTGATAATTCACGGGATGTATCGCGAAGAGTCCGGGCCCGATCAGTACCAGAATTGAGAGACCGAGCAACACGCACATGCCCACCTGAATACGGCCAAACCAACGCACACCCACGACATGAATAAGAAAAAAGAAGATCAGGCTGCCGGCGGCCAGGGCTTGATGGACCTCGCTGCTGACGTGGCGGCCACTAAATTCGATCAGGTAATCAGCCAGCGCACTGGAGAGATAAGCTCCTGCGCCGACATACGCGATGATTTTCAACCACGAGCCGATATAGGCGATTCGCTGACCGCCCAGCGTGCGTGAGATGTGCAGGTATTCCCCGCCCGGTTCTCGTCCGAGTGGTGTGGAGATGAAAGCTGCATAAGGAATAGAAGTCGCGAGAATTGCCGGCATCAGGAGGATATAGCTGAGGATGACACTTGGCCCTGTAATGGCGCCGGCTTCGCTCGTGACTTTGAAAATTCCCGCGCCGATGAGGATTCCGATGAGCGCGGCGTACGATTCGACTGTTCCCAGATCGCGACGCAGACGACCGACGATTGATGACGGTGCTGGTTTTTTGGTTTCGCTCAAAATTATCTTCTGGTTGAATTGTGGACCTGGGGTATTCGGATACGCTTATTAGTGCTAGCCGCAGCGGCGCTAGCGGTATGCGGCACTCCATTATTCTTTCATTAATTCATTTGCCGGCAGGCCAGGATTCAACACCTTTTCGGCGCTGGCGACACCCGCTACTGGTAAGTGTGTTGGTTCAATCAAACCAAGTTGCACCAGCACGGAAGCCTGGTCCCAGTAGATGTGTTCATGCGCGAGTTTGCCCTCGCGAAAGTGCACGATTACCACCAGTGGCACTTTAACGTGCTTTCCGGTCGGCGCCACACCCGGCAACATCCAATCCATTTTGATCGTGTGAGTGAACTCAAAGACCATCTCATCGACGACTTGATCAATGCCAATCGTGCGCGAGACCGGAGTCATCGACGTGTCAGTTGGCATCTGGGGAATAAATCGTTCGGAATAAAACTTTCTCAACTGATCGTGGCCGACACCGCCGGTGAGCACGGGAACGTGATTGACATAAGCATCGGGAACCATTGTGCGCAGAGTGTCTTCGGTGTCCTTGGTGCCGAACTCATATTTGACATGCTCGTCCCAAATCTCAGAAAGGTTGTCTTTATCATTCACTCCGCCACCGGTGAGGGTGCGCACGAGAAATTCTAACGTTCTGAGATGGGCCAACTCAGCCGCCGCAGCATTGTAGTGTTCGCCTCCCGTCCTTCCGAAGGCATGGTCCAAACCCGGATAGTCGTGGAGTGTCGCGAGCGGATTTGCATCGAGAGTCTCATGTATCTGCGCGCGCGCCTTGGCCGGACAGAATTTGTCCTCGCCGGCGATGTGCAACAGCAACGGCCGTTTTAGATTTTCAGCCTCACTGAGATTTTTTTCGATGCCGACACCGTAGTAGCCGACCGCACAATCCGGATCGTGCCGAACCGATAAGAGATAGGCTAGTTTGCCACCGAGACAGAAACCAACCGCGCCAACCTTTCCGTTGCAGGCGGGATGGGTGCGCAGGTATGCGAGAGCGGCGGCTGAATCTTCGACGGCTTTGGCTGCGTCCAAACCGGAGTAAAGAGCGAAGGCCTTCTGGACGTCTGCTTCCGACTTGTCGGACAGTTCCACCCCGCGTTCCTGCCGCCAGAATAGATCTGGACAGATGACCGCAAAGCCATGTTGCGCATACCAGTCCGCGACCTCGCGGAGGAATTGATTGACACCAAAAATTTCCTGCAGCAGGACAATACCCGGCCCCCGACTGGCTGCGGGCAGCGCGTGGTATGCGTCGAATTCACCGCCGTCTAATGACTTGATTGTGGGCATAATCACTTTCGATTGAACGAGAGGCCGGCAAACGAGCGGACATTCTAACCTGCCAGCCAACTCACAGCCAGCATTTAATCCGAACGCTCCCCGGCCGCTGCCTTAGAAACACTTTGACTTTTCTTGTCATTAACGCCGTAAGGGATGGGAAGAGTTGGTTCGTTCCTGCCATTTTTTAGATCCCAATTGTGTTGACACGAAAGGGCATTGAGCATAGCCTATCGCACCTCAACGCAGTGACAGGTTCCAAGCCTCTTTTCATTCAAGAATTCGTTTCGGGGATCCCTGGTTAGCCATCTATACGGACGTTCAGCATCATTTCAGGAGGACTCACATGGCTACAAAAGAGAGCGATATCAGGCGAGATCAAGAGGAATGGACCATCATGTTTTATTTTGCGGCCGACAACCCGCTTGCGCCCGCTGTTGTGTCGCAACTGAAGGCCCTCAAGAATGCCGGCTACCACCAGGGGGCCAACGTACTTGCGTATTACGATCCCGAGATGCCCGACACGCCGCCGCACATCTTTGACGTTAATCGAACCGAAAAAATCGAGGGCAAGAAGCCACGGATAGGATTTGACAGAGATCCTTTTGTGAAAAATCTGATGTTTGACAAGTTGTGGAAAGATGAGATCTCGCGCGATCACAAAACCACTATTCGTGATTTATTCATCAATGAGTTGCGCGAGAAGGTGTCAAGAACGTTGGGGAAGAAAGTGCCGAACAAAGAGCTACCTCCCATACCCCCGGTGATCGACGAGGTCAAGGTTGATGGTGAAGTGATTGAGGCCGAAGGCGCCGCCGCCGCTTCGGGCACCCATAAGCTGTCAATTCCGGAGCAGTCGCTGGACACGTTTCTCCAGTTTTGTGCCAGAGAATATCCAGCCAGGCATTACATGTTGTTTTTGCTGGGCCATGGATTAATCGTGGGCAATGATGTCTTTCTGTTCGACGAACATGCGAAGAAGCATTCCGTTTCACTGGGCGAGTTGGGCCGAATCTTACAACGGTTCCGCAATGCCGAGAACGTCAAAGACGGAGAGTTTGATCTGATCAGTTTTCACAGTTGTTCGATGAGCAGCGTCGAGCTGGTTTCGGAACTGCGGGGGACCGCCAAGTTCATGATCGCGTCGCAAGGAACCGCCTATGTTGGCAGCTGGCCGTACCTCTCCATCCTTCTGCGAATTCTCAACGACCTCGACAGGGAACTAAAGCGGCCGATTAAGGAAGTCGTTGAAGACATTTTCTTTTATGTCCGCCATAACAGCACCGACTTTCTTTTAGCGGGATACTCGTTCGACTTGTGCCTGTGCGAGCTGGGCGGGAAACTCATATCCGGGCTCGAAACAGCGGTCAGTGATCTCGCTGAGCAGATGAGCAAAGGCTTGCAAGCCGGGGCGCCAGCCGCTATCAAGCATGCAATCCTGCTTGCTCACTGGCAGTCTCAGAGCTTTTGGCAGGAGAGCTACACCGATCTCTATGACTTCTGCTTTTGCCTGGACCGTTATCTTGGGGAAATGGGCGTCACAGATATTGACCAGTTAAAAGGTGCCTTAGACCGGGTGATGGATGCACTTGTGGCTGAGAGAAGGGTCGGCCAAGAAGACAGCGAGCGGCTGATAACCAAGGCGCAGTTCGTTGGACCGGGCAGTCAGTATGCTCATGGCCTGTCGATTTATTTCCCGTGGGCAGAACCTTCGCATGATAGACCGGTTCTAGGCGAATACCGCGAGTACGCGTTCCAGCAGCGAACTAATTGGCTCGGATTTCTCAAAACCTATTTTGACCAAACCATGCGTGAAAGCCGGCGGGGCGAGAAAGATGCTCGCATCCCGATACGTGAGCAAACGCCGCACGAAGCTTTGTTCGAGGACATGACCGCGATCATGTTCGGATCGAGAAGCGGAACTCGCGGGGCCGGCGCACTCGACGACGATCCGCCACCGGTGAAGACTCGTCCGACCGATCCAATGGGTCAGATTGGTCCGCGCGATCCCATGGGAGACAGCGAAGGGAGCCGCGTAAAGAATTTCCCGCACGACACGCGTCCGCATGCTGAGCGAGCCACGGAAGCGAACTTCCTGGATCACAATCCGATCTTCTTTAACCTTTGAGATGGGCAAGAGATCTTTTTTGACGCTTACTCCACAAAATGGGGGTCCGCCATGAAGTATTTCCGGCTTGGCTGTTGCCGACTTGAAGCGAATGAACTTTATTTGCTCCGGGTCGGTCGTCGCCAGGCCGGAACGCGAATACTCGAATTTCAGCTCGCAGCATTGCTTTTCCTCTTGACGGTCGCTGGCTCATCCTTCTTACTCCTCTCGTTCAGACAAACTACCGCACTAGCGGCTGACGATACGGCTCAGCAGGCCCAGGCACTGCTGGATGAAAGCATTCGCCAAAACGTCTCCGATCATGTCAAAGCTTTGAAGGTTGCCTACCAGGCGGTTGAGCTCTGGCAGAGAACGGGCGACCAGACAGGGATCGCTAAAACCTATTCGCAAATCGGACTCTGTTATCTCGTGCAGAGCGATCTTGCTGAAGCCACGCAGAGTTATCAGCAGGCACTCGATCTTTGGCGAAGCATCGGCAATGACAAGCAGGAGGCTTCCACCTTGATCATGTTGTCTTTCATCGAAGTGCGCAAAGGCGAATGGGCCAGCGCCATCTCGCTGTTGACGCAGGCACAAGAAAAACTCACTGAGTCGGACGCGGCGCAGATGGGTCAAATCACGGCCACCTTCGCTGACATTTTCACTGAGAACGGGATGCCGGAACATGGTCTGGCCTTAACCAGGAAAGCGCTGGAGTATTATCGGCAAACTCCGGACGACCGTGATGACAAGCGGATGGTGCTGGATATTGGCAATCTCTATTTTCTTTTAGGAAAGTTTCCTGAGGCGTTGAGTTACATCCAGCAGGCGCTGGCGAGTTTTGCTCCCGATAACCTTGATTGGGCCGAGTGCCATGAATCGCTGGGTCGCGTCCTGAATGCGATGGGTGAAAAGCGACAGGCCCTTGAACACTTGAGGTTGGCGGTGCCGATCTATGAACGGATAGGTAATCCAGCAGAAGCGGCGCGTACCAGAGCGCTGATTGGTCAGACCCACGAGCAGATGGGACAGATTGAAGAAGCCAGGCAAATGTATCAGCAGGCGCTGGCCACTTTCCAAAAGCTGTCCGACCCCCTTAACGAGGCGTCCCTTGACTATGCGCTGGGACGAATGGAGTTGAGCGCGGGCAAATTTGCCGAGGCTGAAAAATATCTGCGTACTTCCATCGACGAGACCGAAAACGTTCGTCGCGTTCCTGCCAGTCGTGACCTAACCGCTGCATTTTCTGCTTCTGTCTACGATCGGTATGCGGCCTACATCGAATGCCTGATGCAGCAGCACCAGGCTTATCTCGCAGATGGTTACGATGTGCGCGCTTTTGAAGCAAGTGAAATGGCGCGCGCGCGTTCGCTTGCGGATCTATTGCACGCTCAGCAAATCGACGGGGCAGGGCAGCTCGATCCAGGTTTAGCTCTTCAGGAAAAATCACAGCGCCAGGCCCTGCGAGCAAAGGAAGACTATCGCATCACCTTGTTGTCGAGAGATTACCGCCCGGAAGAACTCAGCGCGCTAAATGCTGAAGTACTAAAGTTGGAAGCAGAATACCAGCAGCTCAGAGACACGATTCGAGAGCGTTATCCAAGTTTTGAACAGCTCAGCCGGCCCACGGCGCTTACTCTCAGGCAAATCCAACAACAGGTGCTGCGGGATAACGAAACGGTCTTACTCGAATACAGCCTGGGCGAGAAACAAAGCTACGCATGGGTGGTCACTCCGAATGAGCTGCACAGTGCGGTGCTGCCTGGACGCGCTGAAATTGGCCAGCTCGCTCTAAGGTTGCGTAGCGCGTTGTTGGCGACCCATCAGTCAACCGGCGCGCATGAAAATCAGGAGGCCGAACGTGCGCGCGCCGTTGCGGAGACTCCGGATCTGATCGCGAACCTGAGTCAGACACTGCTGTCACCGGTTGCGGACAAACTCAAGGCTCGGCGAATCATTGTTGTCGCCGATGGCGAGTTGCAATACATACCGTTCCAGGTGTTAAGCCTGCCCGGTAACGGCCGCGCGCTGGTCGAAGAACATGAGATAGTGAACGAGCCTTCGGCGTCGACACTGGCCTTGATCATCCGGACGTCCGGCGAACGAATGCCACCAGCAAACAGCGTGGCGGTTCTTGCCGATCCCGTCTTTAATGCAGCTGATGGCCGACTGGGGACTGCCGCCGTGGAATCATCGTCCCTGATCGATCCTGTAATGCTGGGTAGCCTGACCGGCGCGCTTCGCGATGTCGATCAGTCGCTTGATCGCGAGAGCATCCCGCGCCTGGCCGAATCAAGGACTGAGGCTGATGCGATTCTGAAGCTTGTGCCCTGGCTTAGCAGTTTCAAAGCAACTGATTTCGATGCCAGTCGATCTACCGCCATGAGTGGCGAGCTGAGCAAGTATCGAATAGTTCATTTCGCCACGCACGCAATCCTCGACGAGAAACATCCTCAATCTTCGGGCATCGTGCTCTCGCTGATCGATCAAAAAGGCAAAGAGCAGGATGGATTTCTGCGTTTGCATGATATTTACAATCTGAAGCTGCCGGTAGATCTGGTCGTACTCAGTGCTTGCCAAACAGGACTCGGGAAAGACGTCAAAGGCGAGGGGCTGATCGGGTTGACGCGGGGATTCATGTACGCCGGCGCTGCTGGCGTGGTCGCATCGCTATGGAAGGTGGATGACGAGGCTACGGCAGAGTTAATGAAATATTTTTACACCGGGATGTTCGAAAAGGGCTTGGCGCCCGCGGCAGCGTTGCGTGATGCACAACTCGCCATGATGCGGCAGAAACGCTGGCAGGAACCGTACTACTGGGCCGGGTTTGTGATTCAGGGGCAGTATGCGCCCAGCGTGACTCGACCTTATCAAATGACCACGGCCGTCAAGTTGGTTCTATTGGCGACGGCGGCCGCTTTAATTTTGTCCGCAGTTTTAATTTTATGGCGGAGACGCAGACGGGATCTTTAGGTACAATGCGGCGGAACACAGTATCGCGGCTTTTTCGATCTCGCTTGCAGGCCACCACTTCGCCAGAACGCGGATGAAAAAAGATTGGATCCTAACCCAGGAACTATTTGACGAACTCTTGTCATGGCTCAATGCTGATCGCGATGAGGCCGGAGAAGACTATGAAGGCATTCGCCGCCGTCTGATCAAGCTCTTCACCTGCCGCAATTGTCATGAGCCTGAAGATTTGGCCGACGAGACCATCAATCGCGTGGCCAATAAAATCAAGGACATCAAAGATCATTTTGCGGGTCCGCGGGCGCCGTATTTCTACGCCGTTGCGAACAAGGTGCACCAGGAATACCTGCGCCGTAAGCCTGAGCCAATCGTGCCTCTGGTTCGTCCTTCGGAAACCATTGAGCAGGAATACGCCTGCCTCGAGCAGTGTATGGATCGGCAGACGGCCTTGAATCGTAAGCTGGTGCTTGATTATTACCAGGGCGAGAAAAAGGCCAAGATCGATCACCGGCGCGGTTTGGCTAAAGAGTATGGAATTGCCCTAAATGCCCTGCGGATCAGGGCACACCGGATCCGCGCTTCGCTTCAGGAATGCGTTGAAAATTGCCTGAGTCAGGCGCCCGCTTGAAATACACTGGTACCAAAGCGCATTAGGAATAGGGACTGTTTCGCGGAAGTGGCCAATCTTGTACGCAGAAGACGAAAAACAGGAATCAATCATGCTCTACCTCCTCGGCCTATCGGGGCCGGAGGCATTGGCGTCTTTGGAAGAGCAAATCGTTACGGATAGCGAATTCTACGATGAGTTGCAGATAGCCGAAGATGAATTGATTGATCAGTACCTCAGCGGCGAGCTTTCTGAAACTGAACGGGAACGATTTGAACATCATTTCATGCGGCAACCTGAGCGGCAGAAGAAAGTGCGCTTTGGCCAGGCCCTGACCCAGTATGTGCAACTCAAGGCCTCATTGCCGGCTGCAGAAGCTACTGGCGCGGAGGCAGTTCAACAACGTCGCGAGGTTCCCAAGCCACCACCAAAACCCTGGTATTCGATCTTTCTTCCCAGTCAAAACCCGCTGCTTTCATATTCACTGGCAGCAGTTCTGTTACTGGTCGTCGCCGGAGTGGCGTGGCTGGTAATGAGAAATCTGAAAGACAATCGAAGTGAGCCGGGCGCGGTCTACGCCGTCGTACTGAGCGCGGGCACCATCCGCAGCGGCGATCCCGATCAGAGGCGGTCGATCAAAGTGCCGCCGGGAACCGGGACTGTGAGTCTGAAACTTAGTTTGCCTCGCAAGGAACATCAGACTTATCGCGCGACCTTACTTTCCGATGCGGGCGAAGTCGCAGCAGCCGATAATCTTCAGCCGCAAAGCGAAGCCGAAACTTACTTCATTGTCCTCAATGTCCGGGCGCGTCTGCTTCCTCGAGGCGCATATTTAGTGAGGGTCAACGGCCATTTGGCCGACGGCAGTGTCGAACCCATGCCGAGCTATCAATTCCTCGTGTTGCCTTAGCTCGAAGCAAGATCCAAATAATCCTGGTGCTGAAATTGGAGGAGAACTATGTCCCACTACGATGCCCCCGTCTCAAGCGTCAACGACTCAGCTGGAACTCGCAGAAAACCGAAGTGGACCATCATGGTCTACCTCGCCGGCGACAACAATCTTACGTCAAACTCAATAGCTATTATGCAGGAACTGGAGCGGGCGAATCATCGCGAGGACGTGCGTGTGCTGGCCTGCTTCGATTCCAACACTCCGAGGCCAAAAGGCGCGCGCTACATGGAAATCAACTACCGGCGCTTCCATGGCCACCCACCTTTCGATTGGGGATTGCATAACGATCTTGTACCGCCCGAGGAGATGGACGTTTTTCCGGTCGTCAATGCAAACTTTTGTGATGAATGTCCGACCAGCAGCCCTACTACTACTGAACCGGATGCTCAACTTGGCCTGGAGCGTTTTCTGACCTGGGCTCTCAAGCACCACAGAGGTGATCACCACATGCTCATCTTGTTTGGGCATGGTACGGCGGTGGCAGGCAATACCTTCCTGGCAGACAACAACCCGCCGAGTTTTCTCAGGCTAAAAGAATTCGCAAAGGTCCTGAAGCATCATTTTCCCGGCGGCCATCGCAAGCTCGATATCCTGGCCTGTGACAATTGCATCATGAATGGGATTGAAACCGCTTACCAGATTCGAGACAACGTTGACGTTATGATTGGTTCTCAGGATCTGATGCTGACGGTTGGGTGGCCCTACCGGAAGATAATAGATGTGATCGAGAGGCGGCCCGAGGCTTCATCAATCGAAATCGCTCATCAGATTCTGAAAGCCTGTGCCCGCCGTCTGCTTGATTTCACTCTCATGGATCGCTCATCTGAACAATCGATTTGCGATCTGACAAAGTTGAGAAGAGGCACGAACATCGTTTCAGCTGTGCGTGAGCTGTCACGGGAACTGCAGAAAGGCCTGGCATATGATCCATGCACAGGTGAGATCTTATATCCACCGATCCGGGACGCCGTAGTATTGGCGCGCCTCGAGGCGCAAAGCTTTTGGTCGGAAACCTTCGTTGACCTTTATGACTTTTGCGAGTTGCTTTTGAAACGATGCAATGTCGTTATGGAGAACGAGGTCAAGTTCGTGATTCAATATTTTGACGCCTACCAGGACAAGAGTGTTAACGAGCAGGCGACACCTGAACGTGGGGAAAGAAGCGGTGGCTTACGCATCAGTGGCGAAGTTTTGGTAGAACTGAGGCGTCAATTATTGAATTCGCCAATCACGCAACATTTTCGGGACATAGGCTATGCCTGTCTGAGAGTTCTTAATCACTTTAAGGAAAGGAGAAAAGCGGTCGTGCCGTTTGCCTATTACGTTTGCCCCGCTCTCCAGTACTCTCATGGACTCTCGATCTACTTTCCCTGGACTCTTCCAAATGACCCCATCATCTTTGAACCAGTACCTGATAGTTACGGTCACTGGCCCCGCAGGGGAGAACCGACCAACTATTCATTGAAGACGGCATTTGACGAATACAAGGAGTATGACTTTGCAAAATGTGAGGGCGGGGAGTGGGCTAATTTTCTGGTTTCGTACTTTCGCGCTACCCTCAGAAATGTTCGGCGCGCTGATGAGAGATTTATGCCAGTTACCGACGCAAGGGATCTCAGATTTTTCGAAGAGAAAGTCATCAGAGAAAATCCTGCCCCACCGGTTAACCTGCAAAAATCAAGCTCGTCAACCGGTGATGAAGGCGATTGCGTTTGTCCCACAATAAAGAATTATCCTCGCAGATATTATCTTTCGCCGGTTGATTGCCATTCCCAGGAAAAGGGTACCACTGGCCCCTCCGACACGTCAGACCATGTCTCATATCTGGGTTGGCATCTTCGTGGAATAGTGGCGGAGGTGATTGGTCTTCCTGCCACCCCCCTGATCGAGGCCGAGGCGGAAAACGAAGACAATAACCCTTGAAAATTCCCAGGGTTGAGAGCTTTCAAGAGTTCCTTGTTGATCGAGCTTTTGAGTTACACACAACCGCAAAACAGTTAGACTGAGCGCGAAAAAGCATGAACCGCCTCTCGCTCATTTTCTACTGCGTCCTGCTGGTCTTCCTGCTCTGGCATCAGGGTAGCTTCGCCGCGCGCAGCGGCGGTCAGAGCAGCGCTGGGATTTCTAACAGCTCTGTCTCAAAGAAACCCGACGATCTCAAGAATGAGCTCCTCGAATTACAAGCTGCGCGGGCACAGTCCAATCAGAATGTTGATTCCCAGGTTCGCCTCATTTGCAGGATTGGCGAGTTACACCTAGAGCTTAGCGACCTTGACCCCGCGCTAGTCTCTGCGCACGAAGCGTTGGCGTTAACTGCGCGCACGAAAGATAAAGCTCTGCGCGTTGATGCTCTCGTGTTTGCGGCCCGTGTTGACCGCTATCGGCAGGAGAATCGCACGGCGCTCAAACTCCTCGCAGACGCCCATCGTCTCAGCGTTGAGCAGAAGTATCGCGCGGGTGAAGCGAGTAGCCTCACCGAATTGAGCGCAACCTACTTCCTTCTATCCGACCTGCCGCAAGCGCAAAGTTGTGGTGAGCGCGCATTACATATCTGGCGCGAGCTGCATGACAAGCGTGGCGAGGCGACTGCACTTACAGGGCTGGGCGAAATTTTTATGCGTGTCGGCGAAGCCGCGCAGGCTAAAGCCGCGCTTGACCAGGCGGTAAGGCTCTGGCGCGAACTTGGGGACCCGGCCAATCAGGCCACCGCGCTCGTCGATTTAAACTTTCTCAGCATTCGCCTGGGCCAATGGCAAAGCGCGCTCAGCCTGCTGAACCAGGCCCAGGCGCTGGTGCAGGACAAGGAAGCCAAGCCGTATCTGGGCGGCCAGATCGCCAACAGCTTTGGCGAGGTTTACGAAGCGTACGGCAAATTGGAAACTGCCCTAAGCTATTACGAAGAAGCAACCAAACTCTATCGCGATTACGCGCACGATGCGGCCGCCGCAGTTGATGCCGCTCGGCAGGCTGGACGCGTCGAGGCGCGGCAGGGAAATTATGCTCGCGCGGTGGAGCGAATCACGAAGAATCTGCAGACAGCGCAGCGACTTCAATCAGTAGTGCTGGTTGCTCTCTGCCACGAAGATCTTGGCATCGTGCATCTCGAGGCGGGTTCCTTAGGAAAGTCTGAACGCGAACTCAGGGCGGCGATTTCTCTGTACCCTCAGATTGGCAGCCGTCGTGAATGGGCGCGTGCGCTGACCTTTCTCGGCCAGACTCAATTTTCGCAAGGCAAACTCGCCGCGGCGGCCGACTCTTACCACCAAGCCTTGAGAGTTTTTGCAACCAATCAGGACTACACTGACGAAGCGGCAGTTCGTTTTGGCCTCGGCAGAATCGCCCTCTCCCAGCAGAAGCTGGATGAGGCGGGTCAATACCTGCAACGCTCGATTCAGCTCACCGAACAATTGCGTGAAAATGCTTCCAGTAAGGATCTGCGTGCTTCCTTTCTCGCGTCGGTCCACGATCGCTACGAGACTTACGTTGAATGGCTGATGGCCAGGCATGCTGCGCAACCTGACCGCCAGTTTGATGTTCAGGCTTTCGAGGCCAGTGATGCCGGCCGAGCTCGCTCACTATTGGACACGTTGAAGAACTACCAAAGAGAACTGCGACAAACTGCCGATCCGTCGTTGCTGCTGGACGAAGAAAAGCTGCAGGCAGAAGAACAGGGAGTATTGGACCGCAAAGCACGCTTGATTTCCGAGGGCGCGCCAGCGGAGGCAAAAGCAGCCGTGGAAAATGAATTGGTCCAGGTTCGCTCGCGATCAGAAGCGCTACAGGCGCAGATTAATGACAGTTCACGTTTCAATAATTTGCTGCGACCAGCGCCACTGTCATTTGCTGAAATGAGGAAGCAGTTAACTGATGGTGAAACCGCTCTGTTGGAGTACTCGCTCGGTAATCAACAAAGCTATTTGTGGATCCTGACATCCGCGGGATTTGATTCATACAAGTTGCCGAATAAGGAAACGATCGAACAAGTCGCTCGAAAACTGGGAATGCTGCTGACGAAACCACAGAGTGACGCAGCCGTCCGCGCAAACCTTGAAGCGGCCCGGCTGGAATTGAGTAGTTTGATACTGGGTCAGGTTGCTGGCAAGTTGAACGCGCGGCGTTTAATCGTGGTTTCAGATGGGATACTGCAATACCTACCGTTTCAAATCCTCTCACTTGCGTCATCCCCGGAACGACCACTGGTTGCCGACTACGAAATTATCAATGCGCCCTCTGCCTCGACTTTGGCGGCGGTGAGTCAGGCAGCGGCCGGGCGCCAGAGTGGGAAGAGCCTCGTGGCGGCCATGGGTGACCCGGTTCTGCCTGCGGATTACGTTCTTCGAGCTGACGCGTCGCAGCGAGGACTGGCGAATAAGAATGCGAATCCGCCTGCTTCAGTGAGGGCGGGCGGAGCCGAGGAGACCTTCGAGCCCACTCGGCTGCAGCATCTCGCCTTCGCTAAGCAGGAGCTGAATCAGTTAAGGGCCTTTATGCACGGCGATGGGTCAATAATCTATGCGGATTTCGGCGCGACGCGCGACAATCTGCGCCGGTTGACCCTGGGTGATTATCGGATTCTTCACTTTGCCACGCATGGGTTTCTTGATTCGAAGCAACCTGAACTTTCCGGCCTCGTGCTCTCGTTACTTGACGCTCACGGCCGGCCCCTGGACGGGTTCGTGGGGCTTTCTGATATTTACAATCTGCGCGCATCGGTTGATCTGGTGGTGCTCAGCGCTTGTCAGACTGCACTGGGCACAAACGTTCGCGGCGAGGGTTTGATTGGTTTGACGCGCGGCTTTATGTACGCCGGCGCCTCGAGTGTGGTGGCGAGTCTATGGAATGTCGATGACGAATCGACAGCAGAGTTAATGAAGCGCTTCTACGGGAACATGCTTGAGCGTGGCATGACGCCGGCGGCCGCATTGCGAGAAGCGCAAAACAGCATTCGCGCAGAACCACAATGGCGTTCACCATATTACTGGGCGGCCTTCACTCTGCAGGGAGATTACCGTCAGGTCATCAAACCCGCGCCTACTCGATTTCAGTTCTCTCGTTCGCTGGTTGTTGGAGCGGCCGTCGTGGCTCTGCTCCTCGCCATTTCCCTCTGGTGGTTTCTTCGACGTTTTGTTGTGCGCTGATCTCTTCACTCTACGCCTCCTCTGAAATGCTGATGATTTGGTCTCGCAATAACCGCAGAACCTTTCATCTAGTCCCACGAAATGTTTTTGTATTCGGATACATTAAAACTAGAGTGGCTTAACCTACTTCACCGGTTCCACTCGAGACCAGGTCGTCGTGACCGGAGTCTCTGACCAACCCTTGCGTGACAAGAATATGGAGTGCACATGAATATCAATCAACGATTTCGCAAATGTATAGTTACGTTGGCAACAGTCTTGTCAATAACAATCACAAGCGCCGCCTCTCCTCTCCTCAGGACGCGGCACGTCCGATTTGCCCCAGCACGTATTATTTTGGACAAGGGGACGATGGAGCTACACCCCAAGGAGAGTCTTCAGGTAACGGCCATCGTACTGGATCTGGCTGGAAACGAAGTCAAAGGCGCTCGAACGAAGTGGACGGTTATTGCCGGCGATCCCGGAGTATTAACCATCAACTCACTCGACGAATCGGGAAAGAGGGTTTCGATAACTAGAAAAGATGTCATCGCTAACGTCAGCACCGCGACGATCAGGGCGCAGTCCGGTCGAGCTTCTGCTGACCTTAAGCTTGTGTTGGCGGACTCTGCCGCGAATGAAATCATTTTTCCTGACGGTAGCACGGTTGACTTACCGGCAGCTGCCAAGAAGACCGTCAGAGCGTACGCCATGGACAAACAGGGAAATCGGATTAGAGACGGGGAGGTAAAGTGGCAACTGGCTGAGCCAAGACTTGAAGCGTTTGTTTACCTGGGTCGAGTTGTCAACGACGGTGACGTCAATTCGGTTGAACTTCTGTGGCGACCCGGCAAACCCGAGATGGAGTTCCCTGAAGCAGTGCAGGTGATTGCCTCCAGCGGTCCGGCACTGGCCGTATTGACGGTGAACTACAGGCCCCCTTCAGTATCAAATTACAAGATCACATTTGATAGCAACGACAAGAAGAGCCTGCAGGTTAGCCCAGGAAGTAGCGACACTTTGAAAATCACGGTGCATAGCGAGAATGATCAAATAGTTGACGTCAAGCCCACCGTGGAGGTGGCGGAGGAAGAAGGGAAGGCGCTCATCAAGGCTTCAGTCGGACCGGATAAGAAAACAATCTCAGCCTTGGGCCTTTATGGAAGTCCCGAGACATCTGGGCCGACATCTCTCTCGACTGCGTTGGTCATACGCGCAGCTGGAGCGGTGCTTATGGTCCCGATCGTTTATCAGAGAGACGCCGCAGTAGTTGACTGGGATATATTGCCGCCAAATATCGTTGGCGATAATTACGGTCGCACAATCACGAAGGACTATTATTGTATAGAGGTCACTATTCAGAATAATTCCGGGTCTGACCTCGCGCTGGCAGGGTTGCGCTTTGAAAATGGCGCCGTTCGAAGGCCGAACACAAGCTACGATACGGTTCACGGCAGTCTGGCCAGACGGAAGATTACGCATCCGCGGGCGATGACGCTTGCGATCATAGACGGAATGGGCTCATTGATGACGGGCTTCAACCCGTTCTTTCACAATGTCAACCACGCAAAAAACTTTTCGCAGTTCATCGACATTCTAAGTAACCCGCTGGCAAAAGGCCTCGATAAAGGCTGGATGGATCCATATCCTGGGGAGTTGGCGCGTTTTGAGCACGATGTCCTGCGAGATGACAAGATCATTCCAAACGCCGCAATCTTCAAGACAAAAATTTTTGTGCCTAAGCGGGCGCTGTTCACGAATGAAGGCGAAGACAAGAAAAACCGAGAAAACCTGACAAAAGTCAGAGAGGCCCTGGGAAAACTTTGGGTGCTTGGGTACAAGTTCCAGAAGGGGCCGGTACAAAACATCGCAACTGCCCCGTGAGGATTGTCGAGGCTCCACTAGCAGTTCATCGCTTACTCTTAATCTGGATGCACGGTGGGGGCGTCGGCGTGGGGGACGAAGCAACGACGACAGCGAGCTTCGTACATGCCGCCGGCGCCGACTGCCACTCGTTCTTCAGATTCAAATGTCCGCTGCGAGTAGTTTGCCGGCTGGCCACACTTCATGCAGATCGCATGGGTCTTCGTAATGTACTCGGCCACAGCCAGTAATTGCGGCATCGGCTCCCAGGGCTTGCCCGTGTAATCCTGGTCCAGCCCCGCCACAA
This sequence comes from Pyrinomonadales bacterium, assembly GCA_038237475.1. GTDB lineage: Bacteria > Acidobacteriota > Blastocatellia > Pyrinomonadales > Pyrinomonadaceae > JAOAPY01. The sequence continues at coordinate 160,708 of JBBRYS010000003.1, forward strand.
TTACGCGCAGCCCGCGTCGGGCCAACTCATTCACCACCGCCACCAGTTCATTGTCAAAAAACTGACCTTCATCAATGCCCACTACTTCGGTGTCGGCCTCGACCAGCGCCTGGATTTCGCTCGCGCTCGCCACCGCTGAAGATTCATGCCGCATCTCAGAGTGCGAGACAATGTGATTCTCTGAGTAGCGCGAATCGATCTCGGGCTTGAAGACCTGAACCTTCTGGCGGGCAATCTTGGCGCGTCGCAGACGCCTAATCAATTCTTCTGATTTTCCGGAAAACATCGATCCGGCAATGACTTCAATCCAGCCGGCATTGGCATGATCGTGCAGCGTTCGCTCGTGATCGGCCTGCGCAAAACGTTCTTCCATTACGGTCCTTGATTGTCCTTATGAGTGTCCGACGAACCTCAGTTTATCGATGCCGTTAATCTTGAAACTCGAAAATCAACCCAAGCGATTTCTTGCCGCCTCAATCATACATTTCCGGATTATAAAATGGCGCAAACGCGGCAATCAGCGCCAGCTCAAAGCTTAACGAACGAGTTACCAGATCGCGCGAGAGCACTCCCCACGCGCCCTGGCGGCTGCGCACATCGCGCGAGCCCGCAAATTCGTCGATCACGATACCCAGTTCGCGTTTACCTTCGATGACACTTTGCTTGATTGACTCGGGCACGGTGATCGACGGCGTTGCTCCAAAGCTGCCACGCGCGCCATCAGTTACATAGACCCAGCCGCGCAGGAAAGTATGCCATTCACCATCGATGGAAATCGAATGGAAGCCACCTTCCAATCCCAAATAGAGATCCGCGTTCAATTTTTGCTCTGCGAGTAACTCTTTGACTGCGAACGCGCGTTCGCGCGCGCCTGACATCAACTCCCAGTCAGTCAAGGGCATGGCCGGCGCCGTGATCTCAACTTTCCGCGCCACTAATTTGGCCTCTGCCCACGCGGGCGCGATGGTGGCCACACGCGCAATCGCCCCTCGCACCGCCATTATCTTCGAGGCTCGGTCGGAACCGAGCGCAATAGTTAACTCAGCATTCATCATTTGCCCGGCTTGATTAGCGCCTTAACACTTCTACGTCACAAAAGCCGTCAGAGGCTATACCAGAGAACCTTGAACGGTCAAAGAACGAAATGATTTTTATTTTCCGCCGATCTGAAATTCCTCCCAGGGAGAAACCGTAAGCTCGAGTTGCTCAAGCGTCCCCATCTTGACTTTCATTTCGCTGATTGCTGTAATCGAACACACATGCAGAAGTAGGGGAGGATGGCTTGTCGCAGTCAGATTTAGTTTACGATTGGAATACGGTGGAACCATCTGAGCCGGCGCCGCAGCGGCACGTCAGTTTCGATGACGAGACGCTGCGGGATGGTCTGCAGTCGCCTTCAGTGTGCGAGCCTCCGGTTGAGAAGAAGCTCGAACTGCTGCACTTGATGAATTCGCTCAAGATTGATACCGCCGACATTGGTCTGCCGGGAGCTGGTGGTACCCACGCGGCCGGAGTTGAGCGACTAGCGCGCGAGATTGCCGACCAAAAACTTAACATCCGCCCCAACTGCGCCGCCCGCACTCACCTCAATGACATCACCCCCATCGTGGAAATTTCGCAGCGGGCAGGGATTCCAATCGAAGCCTGCACATTCATCGGCTCTTCGGCAGTTAGGTTTTTTGCTGAAGGCTGGACCCTCGATCAGTTGCTCAAGATGACGGAAGACGCCGTCTCGTACGCAGTCGGCGAAGGCCTTCCCGTGATGTACGTCACCGAGGATACGACGCGGGCGCAACCGGAGACTATTCGCGCTCTGTACACCGCGGCCATTCGCTGCGGCGCGCGCGCCGTTTGTGTCTGTGACACGGTGGGTCACTCGACACCCGATGGCGCACGCGCAGTAGTCAAGTTCGTCAAGAGCATTATCCAAGAACAGGGTGAAACGGTGCGGCTCGATTGGCACGGACATCAGGACCGCGGCCTCGGGGTGATTAATTCGATTGCTGCTATCGAAGCCGGCGCCGATCAAGTGCATGGATCAGCGCTGGGCATGGGAGAGCGCGTCGGCAACGCCCCGATGGATCAACTGTTGGTTAATTTTAAATTGCTCGGGTGGATTAATAACGACCTGTCGCGGTTAGGCGAATATTGTGAGCTTGCCGCCGCGGCTTGTAACTGGACCATCCCATACAACTATCCGGTTTTTGGCCGCGATGCATTTCGCACCGCCACCGGAGTTCACGCTGCTGCTGTAATCAAGAGTTATAAAAGAGGCGATCGGGAACTCGCCGATCTGGTTTACTCAGGAGTGCCTGCCGGTCTCTTCGGTTTGGAACAACTAATCGAAATCGGCCCGATGAGTGGGAAATCCAATGTCATTTACTGGCTGGAGAAGCGTGGGTATGAAGCCAGTGAAGACCGCGTCAACCGCATCTACCAGCACGCCAAAGAAGCGTCGGGAGTGCTGGCGGAAGAAGAGATTAGGCATCTAGTCTAGGCGTTCCCTGCCGGGCATGTGGTGGTGTTCGATTAGCCATGCCGTCGTGATGTAGCTGCTGACGACCGCACCGCTTGAAACTTAATTACTGGTGTCTCCTAACTCTGCCTCATCCGCGAAACAAATTGTGCAGGACCTGGTGCGGTCGGATGCCGTGCGACGTGCTTTTCAATTCTTTGTGACGCGAGCGGCAGAGATCACAAAAGAACATATTAATATTTGTTCGATTCCTGCCCCGCCGTTTGGAGAAGCGGAACGGGCTGCGCATCTGTGTGAGATTCTGCGCGCCGATGGTCTGGCTTCAGTGGCACTCGACGAAGTGGGCAACTGCGTTGCTTTGCGTAGAGGTCGCTCACTTACTCCTTTACTCGCGCTCACGGCGCACCTTGATACCGTATTTCCACCAGGTACCGATTCCACGGTCAGGACCGCCGGCCGCAGATTGCTGGCTCCGGGGGTATCCGATGATGGTTGTGGTTTGGCTGCTTTGATTGCGCTGAATCGAGCGATGCAGGTTGAGCAGATTGAGACGGAGGGCTCGCTCCTTTTTGTCGGCACAGTGGGCGAAGAAGGCGAAGGTAATCTGCGCGGCGTGCGTCACCTCTTCAGCGAGGGTCAATGGGCCAGCCAAATAAACTCATTTATTAGTTTGGACGGTCCAGCGGTCGAACGGATCACAAACACCGCGCTGGGCTCGCGGCGGTATCGGGTTCGCTTTGCCGGCCGGGGCGGTCACTCATGGGGTGATTTTGGAACAGCCAATCCGGTCCACGCTTTGGGCCGGGCCATCTCGCGGCTCATTTCCTATCCGGCCCCAAGCGATCCACGCACGACCTTTAACGTCGGTAGAATCGAGGGAGGCGCGAGCGTCAACGTCATTCCCCAGGAAGCCAGTATGGACGTAGACCTCCGCTCTGCTTCAAGTGATGAACTGTTGCGGCTTGATGCTTTCTTTCGGCGCGTGGTACGCGAAGCAGTCGATGATGAAAATCGCACCAGCCAAAGAGGAGGACCTTTGCTCGCCGCCGAGGTCAAACTGATCGGAGATCGTCCCGGGGGCGAAACCCCATCAATTTCTCCAATCGTGGAAATTGCCGCCGCAGCAACACGGAATCTTGGCTTCGCTCCGATTTTGGATCAGGCTTCAACGGATTCAAACATCCCGATTTCGCTTGGCATTCCTGCCATTACTCTTGGCGCAGGCGGTACCTCCGGCAATTCGCACACACTCGACGAATGGTACGATCCTTCCGGTCGTGAACTCGGACTGCAACGAGTCCTGCTGGTGGCGCTGGGGCTGTTGGGATTAGCTGAATAAGATGGGATGCGGAGACGTGCCCTCATGTTGAATGAAAATCTAACAGTCAGGGTGTCCTCGAACTTCGCACTCAGTTAATTGGAATAGTGACAGTGGCGGTGCCGGCTTTGCCTGCGGGAAAGTGTTTCTGTCGCGCAATGCGAACGGCCGTGGGATCCGCACCCGAAGCCTGGACCACCCGTCCGGACTCGTCATAGCTTACCTGGACTGTGACTTTTCGGGGGCCAGAGGTCACAGGTGGGGCCACGGGACTGGCTGGGTTAGCGGCTGTATTTTGAGCAGCAGCTTGCGCTTTGGCTCGCTCTTTATCTCGGAGACGCTTCGCTGCCAGCGCGGCCTCCGTAGCATGGTTGTCCACCTCTGTAGCGACGGGGGAGTCGTTAGTTGCCGCCGGCTGCGGAGCAGGCTGCACCGGGTTGGTTGTGACTTCAGGTAGCGTTGCCGATACGGTGGGTTTACTTTGACGATACCAACCCGCTGGAACTCCAATGACCGCGACACTCGCGAGGATAGCCACGGCTACCGCGGCCACTATCAGCGGCTTTCTGCGGCTTGAAGTACTTGAGCCGGAGTCCGCCAGGAAAGATGGCACGCTTGCGACCGCAGCAACAGATCGAGGCACTTCGCTGGCGACAGCTACTTCGTCGCTCTCGCTTGGTATTGGACCATCGGGGAAAGCGTCTGACGGAGTAAGGCCCTCATCCAAACGCCTGAGGCCTTCGAGGACAACCTGGGTCCATGGCTGGTTGATAGTCCGCTCCGGAGCTTCGTCAGAACTCTTGAATTCGAAGGAAGCATTCGGAAGGGTCAACGCATAGTAAACTGCGTCGATTCCTCGCAGCACACCGATCTTGGCATCTACCACTGATCCGGCCTGCAGAAAGAAACTGCCGTGTCCCTGCGGATAAAGAACGTTGAGACATCCAGTCTTGCGCTGATTGCAGAAAAATTCGATCAATTCAGATAGCGAAAGATCGCTAAGGTGTCCTGTTAGTGCCATTGTCTGATCCTTTGAGTCGAAGAGTCTTTTGGGGTAAGAGAAGCGCCTGCGGCAGCGTGCCGCGCCGTTGCCCGGATAGGGTTCACTGCGTCAGAGAAAACTTGTAGTTGATGACGCCGGCTACTTTCACCGGCTGACCGGAAAGTTTGGTCGAAGAGAATCTGGCCTTCAGCGCTGCCAGCACGGCAGACTCACGCAGGATGGCGGGCCCGGAAGTGGCTTGAGCTGAGATTACTCTTCCGTTTTCATCTACCACTACTTCAACCATGACGAGGCCACTGGTTCGCATGCGCTTGGCAGGTTCCGGATAAACAGGCATCGGCAGGTCGACGGCCTTGCCATTCAAAACACCACCGGATACGGGCTTAAGTATGCGCGGCAGGGGAACCGCTGGAGGCTCTGATTCGAGTTCGACGCGAGTTGAACTCACGGTGTTGGGTGCCATGTTCCCGGCAGTCAGGACGGCGGAACTGGGCTGGGAAACTTTGCTCCCACTGCTCACAGAGGGGAGCGCCACCGCAGCTTTGTTGTTAGCGGCAACAGGTGGTTTGTCAGCGGGCTTGTTTACGGCGAGTGATTTAATTTCAGCGGGCTGTGGGTTGGAGACTACGGGCTTCGCCTCAGGGATTGCCGCTGAGGCTGTGGGTTGGGCCAACTTCAGCATGTTCTCGTCAAAGTAATACATGATCGAGCGATAGGTTACTTCGCTGGGCTCAAAGGCCACTTTGCCGCCTTCAACTACCGCGACTGAGGCAGTCATCCTGGTCCAATTCCCAATCGAGTCGTAATCGTACTTATAAACCTCTTTACTCAATAGGGTGCCATCCGTGTTCAGCAGCGTCATCTCGCTGATGTTTCCCATGTCGTCGTACTTGTAGACTTCCTTTCCTGTCAGCGTTGATCCTGCCACGGGAAAATATTGGTTCTCGAGCTTGCTGCCTTTGATGTCATAGGAGGCGGTTTCAAGCACCACGCGTTTATTTTCGATGGGCTTCCCGTTGAGCATCTCGACCTTGGCGACTTCCGTGCGGACGCGGCGCACTGGACCTGCTAGACCGTCTTTAGCTCGATCATTTTCGATGGCTGCGGCCACCGGCGGCGTGTTATTCGCTTTGGCGGTGAGGTTATTTTGGGCCTCGAGTCCGCCCTGGAAACTCACAATCCCAAGCACTACCAGCGCCAGGTTAGTAGAAAATTTTAGCTTCAACATGTTCAAGTTCTCCTGTTATCGCGGGAGGAATTACGGGACACCGTATAGGGATTAGCGCGAGAGGGACCCATTCCAGATGGGTAAGGAATGACCGCTTTGAGCGGCAGGGTTTATGTTACAGCGTTCAACTTTGTTTGTCTAGGCAAAACATTTGATGCCGTTGGGTGCTGGAGGCCGGGGGTTTTTGGGTGGCAAGGTGCTTAGTAGGCTCGGTGTTCAGCAAGCAGTCCTACAATTCTGTCGATCAAGGAGATGCTGCTGCCGGGCACAGTTTCGTCGTTGCACATAATGGAAAAGACAAACTCGGTACCGTCGCTGGTCCTTAAATATCCGGAAAGCGAATTTGTGTAAGTGAGAGCCCCGGTTTTTGCCGACACACGTCCCCGGTAAACGGGCAGCCGGCTGCGAAGAGTTCCATCCGTGCCGGCGACAGGCAGGGAATCACGGAAGGCCAGAGCCGAAGCGGTTTTGGAAGCCGCCTGCAGTAGTCTGACTGTCACTTCCGGTGTGACCAGATTCAGTCGCGAAAGTCCCGACCCATCATGTAACGCCAGCTGCTTCGACGCAATGCCCGCGCGTTCCAGCCACTGCACGATCACCGCCAGGCCCGCCTCATCATCGGTCCGTTCCGGCTTGTGTTTGTCAGCGGCCGGCGCGTTTTCTCCGCGCTCACGTCCCAGCGTCCGAAGAATCAGCTCGGCGTAAAGATTTATACTCTCCTTGTTCGTGGCTCGAATGACTTCAGCTAACCTTTTGCTGACAACATTGCCGAGCTCAGTAGCATGAGAGGGGTCAAAGCGATTAGCGGTGGCATTGCGAAAGTTTCGTGTTCGCACTACACCTCTGACAGAAATGCCGCGAGTCTTCAGCGCAGTAAGGAAACGCTTAGCGGCAAGCTGTGCCGGATCATGAACTGAAAGTCGCGCGCCAAAGCCCCGGCTGCCGACCGGAAACTCTCCCCAGACGCGAATGTTATTGTCAGATAGACCACGATGGATGCCGACGTTCGTCGGTTCTCCAGCTTTTGCTGTCACGATATCAGTGGTCAATATTAGATCGGTCTCAGCGCTGCTCAGCCTGGCAGCCGGTGATTGATTAAGCGCTGTCGACGGCTTTATTTCGATATCGACTTCATTGTCATCAATCGACAAGGCACTGGGTGCGGCGCCGAAGTACCATTGAATATCATTCCATTGCCAGCCATCGCCGAAAGGTTCGCTGCGAAAGTAGCTTTCGTCTCCAATCACGTCGCCGAGTACCTGGCGGACACCCCGCCGGTAAAGCTGGTCTGCCAATTGGGCCAGTGACGACGGCCCTTCTTTGCCGGGTCGCGAGCTAAGATCCGGAGCTCCGCGTCCGTAGAGTGTCAGGTCGCCGTTGATGGTGCCGTTGCTCAGCATCGGCGCGGTCGTATAGACGGACGTTCGCCAGCGGTAATCAGGGCCCAATTGATCGAGCGCCACCGCCGTCGTGTAGAGTTTCATGTTCGAAGCGGGAGTGAAAAGACGGTCGGCGTTGCGCGCGTACAGGACTCTGCCGTCTTTCAGATAAGCCACGCATATGCCCCAACGTGCCGAAGTGAAATCCCCGGAATCGACGGCTTCGTTAATTAGTCGCGCCAGTTCGCCGTCGCCCGGGGACCCAGCCGTGTTAACGCGCGACGTAGTATCTGATTCAGCCCTGGCTGGTGGATTCTCACTGGCGCGGAAAGCTCCAGCGATGAGAATGATACCGATGACAACCAGCATGACAAGTGAAACAGTTGCCCACGCGCCCTTCATTGAGAAGCTGTCCTTCATAGTGTGAAAGATATCAACTGGCAAATAAGCTCGCTGTCCGCCCGCCTGCCAGCAATGCGCGTGTTATCGCGTAAACCTCTTCGACAGGTATTTCCGGAATGGTGCTGCGATAGACTATGCGATGCTGCTCGCCGATTGGAACATAACTTTCAGGCGCGCGCCGGTCGAGCAGGAGCACCACCGGAGTACCAACCGCGGCGGCAATATGCATCGGACCGGTGTCATTGGAAACCAGCACAGCCAGACGAGCCTGGGCTGCAGCCAGTTGCGCGATGTTCAGCTTGTCAAAAATTATCGTCGTTTTTGGAAACAAGCTTTTCATCTGCGTCAGGAGTTCGCGTTCCTCCGGACCGGCAAAGACGATTGGGCGCACACCATCGTTTCGTATCAGGTACTCAGCGAGTTCGGCGAATCGCTCCAGCGGCCAGCGACGGCTGGAATGACCGGCCCCGGGGAAAAGTCCCACCAGTGGTGCACCCGCGTCGGCCTTCTCCTTTTTTAAAAGTTTATCGATGTTGAGATTATCGGACGGCTGCGTTAGCAGGCGAGGCTGGCGATCGGCATTGGTTATACCCAAAGGCCCAAGGACATCGAGATAGCGATCAATAAGATGGCGCTCACGATGGTCCTTTTCAACCGGTGGCCGGGGCACAAAATTCCCGAGGAAGTCGAGTGAGCGTCCCGGCCGGCGCGAGTAGAGACGCTTCGGTGCACCGGAAAGAAACCCCAGCAGGTTCGTTTCCGATAAGCTGTGCAAATCGATTACAAAATCAAACTTCCGCAGCCGCACCTTCTTTACCAGCTGCAGAATGCGTCCGAGAGAGATCAGCTTTGGGCCATCGCGCAAGGCGACCCGATCGACGACGATGGTGTCATTTGCATACCCGGAGAGGTTGATGATGTCGCTCCCCGGTTTACCGACTGCGACGGTGATGGTTGCTTCAGGAAATCGTCCGCGCAGAGCGCGCAACGCCGGCAAGCTGAGGACTACGTCGCCCAGTTGGCCAAAGTCGATGACAAGGATCTTCTGTGGATTGAAGCTCACCCTTAAGCCTCGCGCAAATCGCGTCCGGTCATCTCGATCGGTTTTGCCAACCCCAATAACCCGAGCATCGTTGGCGCGACATCCTCAAGCGCTCCCCCGGAGCGCAGCGTTAAACCGCGCGAGTCATCATCGATCAGGTGCAGCGGCACGGGATTGAGTGTGTGAGCGGTGTGCGGTTGACCCGTAAACGGATCCGACATCTGTTCGGCGTTGCCATGATCGGCGGTAATTATCGTTATGCCACCAAGCCGGGAAATCGCTTTCGTGATCCAGCCGAGGCACGTGTCAACGTACTGGCACGCCTCAATTGTTTTTTCTAGCTTGCCGGTATGGCCCACCATGTCTGGGTTTGCGAAGTTGATGACAAACACATCGGTGTCCCCAGTCTGAATCTCGCTAAGAATCTTTTCCGTCACCTTAAACGCGGACATTTCCGGAGCCAGGTCATAAGTCGGAATGCGTGGCGAGGGAACCAGCAGGCGCCGCTCGCAGGCGAATGGTTGTTCGACACCACCATTAAAAAAATAGGTCACATGCGCGTATTTTTCCGTCTCGGCCATGCGGTAATTGTTTACACAGATGGCGCCGAAGACTTCCGCCAGAACATTTTTGTGCTGGTGAAGCGGAAACGCGACCGCCAGCGGAAAGGTTGCGTCATAGACTGAAAAGCAGACGAGATCAATCTGCGGGCGATCCAGGACAGGAAACTCATTGAAGTCCGCCACCGCCAGGGCACGCGTGAGTTGGCGCGCGCGATCCGGGCGAAAGTTGAAAAAAATTACGGCATCCTCGTCCTGAATAGTAGCAATGGGCTCGCCGTTTTCACGGATCATTAAAATGGGATCGACAAACTCGTCCGTAATTCCCAGTTCATATGAATGCCTGACCGCCGCAATGGCATCGGTCGCGGGCTGACCTTTTCCTCCTATCAATAAATCAAAAGCGCGTGCAGTTCGTTCCCAACGCTTATCGCGATCCATCGCGTAGTAACGACCAACCAGCGTTGCTATAGCCCCGCAACCAATCTCTTCCATCTTTTCCTGCAGGGCTGCGATGTAATCTGTGGCTGAGGCGGGAGGTGTATCGCGCCCGTCGAGAAAGCAATGCACGAACACTCGATACAATCCCTTGGCTTTGGCCAAACGCAATAAGGCATAGAGATGTGTCTGGGAAGAATGGACCTGGCCGTCCGAAAGCAAGCCCATCAGGTGCAGGGCCCTGCCACGCTGAAGCGCGCCATCCATGACCTTGTTTATCGCCTCGTTCCGCGTAAACTCACCCGTCTCAATGTCGTGATCTATGCGCGAGACATCCATTCGTACTACTCGTCCTGAGCCGATATTTAAGTGGCCGACTTCAGAATTCCCCATCACGCCGGCCGGCAAACCTACGCGGGTACCGTGTGCCTCCAGTAGCGTGTGCGGGTAGGCTTCAGTTAGTTGGTCGTAGTTGGGGGTGGCGGCCAGTGCGATTGCGTTTCCTTCACGAGCAGGAGAATAACCCCAACCGTCGATAACGATAAGTGCGAGTGGACCACGTTGATTAGGCGAAGGCATTTTTTAACTCTTCATTGATGGCTGATTGGAATCAGACTTATTCGACGAGTCCGCACGGCCATGGTGCGAATAATGACTAGTGTGGCAGGAGCGGATCCCTGCATCAACCGCTCACCTTTGGCAGCCAGTAATCGGGATTTTCATCCATCTTTGGATCCGGGCGTTCCATCCAGCGCTCGGGTCGATTGAGTTCCCGAAAGCCCACTCGCCGATACACTTCATGCGCATCTTTTGTGGCCAACACCCAACGGCGGAAGCCCTGTAGATCAGGATGGGCCACTATTACGTCGATTAACCATTTACCCAGTCCCTGCCGACGGTGTTCTTCAAGAATGAAAACGTCCGCCAGCCAGGCGAAAGTGGCATAGTCAGTGACCACACGCGCAAAGCCAATCTGACGAGGCTCCCCATCAGCGCTCAAATGATAGAGGCCAAAGCAGAGAGAATTTTCAATGGAGCGCAGGACCACTGCGAGCTTGCGGCCTTGTGCCCAATAAGTTGAATTTGACAGGTAGTTATGAATAAAGGCGGCATCCAGTGCGGATCGATCAGTACTTATCAGATAGTCGTCGCGTTGCCAGGAGGTAGTCATTGACCTTTGACCTGCATGAGTTGTGGGATTCCAATCGTTGGCTTACGTGAACAATACGCTGTCCTGATGAGTGGCCACCAAGGAACACACGAAGCAGTTGGCTCCCCCTGCTTACTTGCCGGCGGTACGTCTCTTGGTTTTAGCTGTTGATTGCTCGATCTGGTAAAAAGCCGCGCGCCCTGGAAACTTCGCGGCGCCACGGAGATCTTCTTCGATGCGCAGCAATTGGTTGTACTTGGCGATGCGATCGGTGCGCGAGAGCGAGCCTGTTTTGATTTGGCCGGCGTTAGTGGCAACCGCGAGGTCGGCGATGAAAGGGTCTTCAGTTTCACCGGAGCGATGCGAAATAACTGCCGTGCGCCGATTTTTCTGCGCCAGTTCGATGCATTCCAGGGTCTCGGTCAGTGTGCCGATCTGATTGACCTTGATCAGGATTGAATTGGCGACACCCAGCTCAATGCCCTTGCGCAGAAAAGCGGTATTCGTTACAAAAAGATCGTCACCCACTAACTGAACCCGGTCTCCAATTTCATCCGTCAAAGTTTTCCACCCGGTCCAATCATTTTCCGCCATACCATCTTCGATGGAGATGATGGGGTACTGGTCTGCCCAACTTTTCCAATAAGCCACCATTTGATCAGCGCTCAGCTTTCGCTTATCCGACTTCTTGAATACATATGCCTTGCCGTCAAAAAACTCACTGGCGGCAGGATCGAGCGCCAGCAAACAATCCGCTCCGGCTTTGTAACCAGCCTGTGCGATTGCTTCCAGAATCGTTTCAATTGCTTCCTCGTTCGAGCGCAGGTTCGGCGCAAAGCCGCCCTCGTCACCGACGCTGGTAGCGTAGCCTTTCTTCTTCAGGACCGCTTTGAGAGTGTGAAAAACTTCAGCGCCCATGCGCAGTGCCTCGCGAAAGTTGGCAGCCGACACTGGCACAATCATGAACTCCTGGAAATCCACATTGTTGTCGGCATGCGCACCGCCGTTGATGATATTCATCATCGGCACGGGCAGCGTGCGCGCGTTGGGCCCGCCGAGGTATTTGTAAAGCGGTAACTCCAGATAAGCGGCCGCAGCCCGCGCAGTCGCCATTGAGACAGCGAGCAGGGCGTTTGCTCCCAGCTTTGATTTGGTGGCGGTGCCGTCGAGATCGATGAGGGCCTGATCTACTTCCGCCTGGTCCAACGCGTCCATCTCTTCGATTACCGGCGCGATCACTTCATTTACATTGCGTACTGCTTTCATTACGCCTTTTCCGGCGTAGCGCCGCTTATCGCCGTCGCGTAATTCTACGGCTTCATGCTCTCCGGTTGAGGCGCCAGAAGGGACGGCGGCGCGACCGACTTCTCCGCCGATCAGGGTGACTTCGGCCTCGACGGTCGGGTTGCCACGCGAATCGAGAATCTCGCGAGCTAGGATTTGTTCAATGAAGCTCATGCAGGTTGTTCGGGCTCCCAGCTAGTCTTAAGTACAAAATCGTGTAGGGCGACTTTATCACGAACGCCGGAAGCCGGGCATCCCGCGTACCGGTGAAGACCAACTCATCTCCAGTCGTTCGCAGAGTTATGATCCGCTGGCGGTCCTGTTTGCCTGAGGTTCGCGCTCAAGCTTTACTTCTGGCAGATCGAGCGCGACGCGCATCACGCGCCTCCGCTCAACGCGCTCGACGCGAAACGCGAGGTCGTTGTAAGGCACCAGCTCGGCTGGTTTTAGGACGTGTCCCGCCACGGTCATGAGAAATCCGCCGACGGTTGTGTAGCTTTCCGATTCCGGCAGAGTAAGCTTGAGCTTGCGATTCAAATCGCGCACGGCCAGTCCGCCATCCAAAAGGTATTTGCGTGGACTAATCTCCTGGATCTGCTCACGCACCTCTTCGTCATGTTCATCTGAAATCTCGCCCACGATTTCTTCGAGTAAATCTTCGAGCGTGATGATGCCTTCCAGTCCCCCATGTTCGTCGACTACGAAAGCAAAGTGAACCTTGGCCTTTTGCATCTGTCTTAAGACGTCTTCCAGCCGGGCCGTGTCAGGAAGAAACAGCGGAGACTGCAACACTTCTTCAAGCCGAAACTGATCGGGCTTAAGAATGTAAGGCATCACATCCTTGCTGTGTATAAACCCCACTACATCGTCGAGTGAGTCGCGATAGACAGGTAAACGAGAGTAGCGGTGCTTACCGAAAGCCTCAGTGATATCCGCCAGCGAACTATCGTTTGCGATTGCCGCCATGGCCGTCCGCGGAATCATCGCTTCGCGCACGAGCGTGTCCGAAAATTCAAATACGCGATGAATCAACCGCCGTTCTTCAGCGCGCAGGTAACCTCGATCGCGTGCGATGTCGACCAGTTGTCTCAGTTCCGCCTCTGTGTAAACGGAAGCGTGCTCGAGCGTCGACTTGAGGCCCAGCAGCCGGCCCAGATAGGTACCAGTAGTGTTGAATAGCCAAAGAGGGGCCTGGAATAAAGTTGCAAAGAGTTGCAGCGGGCGAGCACAAAGCATGGCCACGTTTTCGGCTCTTTCAAGGGCGATCATTTTCGGCATCAGCTCGCCGAGCACGATATGCAGGAAGGTGATCGCGAAAAACGCGATCGCAATCGCAATCACATGGGCCACAGTTGCGGCTCGTCCGGCCGGCGCAATCATCACCGCCACTGGTTCCAGCAGTTCAGCGATCGTGGGCTCGCCGGCCCAGCCAAGCGCCAGCGATGCGAGGGTCACGCCAAGTTGAGTAGCCGAGATCAGTAAGGTGGGATTGCCAAGCAGTTCGAGCGCCGCCCGGGCCTGCTTGCTGCCATTGGCGGCGCGGCCCTCGAGTTTTGTGCGTCGCACTGAGACGAGAGAAAACTCTGCCGCCACAAAGTACCCGTTCGCGGCGACCAGCGCCAGAACGGCAAATAATTTCAACGACACTCCAGTTAGGGAAAGCGACTCATTCAGAATCAGTCCCACCAACTGAGCGGCAGCCAAATAACTGTCAGGTTCAATCATCACTTAAACAGGGAAGGGGGAAACCAGCCGGCAAACCGGGAAATCATACCATGCACGTGTGTCCAGGCTGAACACACGTGCACCCGGAATACACTCCACTGGATTCGCGGAGCCAACCTGCGCGAGGTGAAAGCGGATTGTAAGATTTACTTTCAGAACCGAAACGATTTCCGTTTAATGACCCGCAACGGCTCCGGCGGCGCTAATTTTGACCGGGTGCTTGTCATGCTTAGTGCAGGCCCGTGCCAGGGCATCTTCAACCCGGGGAGTAACGTTGCATTCCGGCTGCCGGCAGACAGCAGCGAGTTCGGAAATCACCAGATAGCGAGAACGTTCAAGCATCCGTTGCTCGCGAAAGGACAGTGGTTTGGTATGACTCAAGTAGGTAAGATGCTTGAGCACATTAGCCACTTCAAAGATGTCGCCGGTGCGCATCTTATCTGAAAAATCCTTGAAACGATCTTTCCAATCGTGAGCGGGGGATGAAAAATCATCTGCCAATGTTTTCAAAAGCAGTTGACATTCACCCGAAGTGATTGGCGCGCGAAGACCGACTTCGGACGCATTGGGGACCGGAACTAGTACCAGCGAATTGTTAGCAGCGAGACGAAGCGTGTAGAAGGGCAATAACGTCGCTCCTATTTGCTTCTGTTCAATCTGCTCGATGGTTCCGATCCCGTGATTTGGATATACGACCTTTTGGCCGATTCTAAAGCCCACCACAGCACCTCCATCGAATTTGCAAAAATCAGACTGCACCGCACGCGCAGATCTGGGGGAACCCCTTGGTTATGAGTGACGCGACCAGCGTCGGTTGCGATAAAACTGTGTATTGAGTCTAGCAAGCGGTCTTCTGAAGCGTCAAGGCCTTCCTTCCTTCCTTCCTTGGATCGTGGTCCTAAGTGAAAAGAAGAGCAACCTCCTTGATCGGTGAAGATACTTTTGACTGGGGCGCTTTCCCCGCCACAGTAAATCAAGGATTACTTCGACCAGAAATAGTTCACCCACTAGCGGTCATGATCACCAAGGCTGATCAAGTTAAATCTGCGAAACGGAAATTTGCTGAGCGAAAGTCCCCCTCCAGCGGGGCTTGAAATTCTGTAGGTGAGCGTTTGCGGCTCGAGATGAGGGTGGAACCCGACTATTAGTGGTGGTTGTCAGCTTAACGGTGGACTGCTAGGATCGTTCGCAGTTGTTGTAGAATCATTTCGCTTCCAGGAACAACCGTTCCAGTCGGTCCGAAAAATAGGCAAGCGAAGGAACGAACCGACTTCTAATTCGTCTTCATGGCAACTCTCAAAATTACAGATGCAAGCGGCCGCCAGTGGGAATGCACCTTAACTATGCAGTCCAGTTGCACCATCGGGCGAGCTCCGGACAACGTGGTCGTGCTCGACGATCCACGCGCCTCTCGTTATCACGCGCATGTCAATGCCGGCGATGATGGCTCGTTCGTGCTCGTCGATGGCGCGATCATCAACGGTCAGTTGAAGAGAAGCGCCAACAAAGTCTTTATCAATGGCGAGCCGCGATACGAACAGGCTTTGAAGAGTGGAGACCGAGTAACAATCGGCGCCAGCACTCTGCGCTTTGAACAACAGGCAGAGGAACGGACCGATGTGCGTTACGACGATAAGCCTTTGGGCCACACTCAACTGCTGATTTCCGCCAACGATGTGATGAGCACCATGCTCCGGTCGAAGCCTGAGGTGGGCCCCGCCCGCGACAAAGTGCTCGAGGCCCTGCAGCGCAAAGCGAACATCCTGGCGGCGCTCTACGAAATGAGTAAGACGCTGGGATCTGTCTTCGACCTGAATGCCATCTTCGCCAAAGCCACCGACATTATCTTCAGATCGACGCCCGCGGATCGAGTCGTGGCCCTGCTCGCAGATGTGACCAGCTCAGACAATCTTGAAGACGTGAAGCTGACCCCGATCGCGACACGGGCCAGGGACGAGAAACTCGAGGCGCACGCGCGCAGGTTGACGATTGGGCGGACCATTACACGCAAGGTTATGAGGGACCGAGTGGCTCTGTTATCTCAGGACGCGGCTGCCGACGAGCAGTTTGCCGGAGTCGATTCGATTGTTTCGCAGGGAGTTCGGTCCACTATCTGCGCGCCACTGGTGGCTGAGACCAGAGTGCACGGTGCTCTTTACGCTGACCGTTTGGATCCATTTGCTTCTTTCAAGCCTGACGACCTGGAGTTGATTAGTGCCGTCGCCGCGCAGACGGCGATCGCTGTTGAAAATGCGCGCGCTCACGAACGCCTGGCGCGAGAGGAAGTGGCCCGGGCCAACTATAGCCGCTTTCTACCTGAGTACGTCGTCAAGCAAATGCTGGAGAACCCGGACTCGTTCAAGCTGGGTGGCGTCAATCAGACTATCACCGTCTTGTTTGCTGATATCCGCGGCTTCACGCGAATCTCTGAGCATGCTCCGCCGGAACAGATCGTCCAACTGTTGAATCGCTACTTTTCGGCGATGACCGATATCATCTTTGCTCACGGCGGAACTCTCGACAAGTATCTGGGCGATGGCTTGATGGCATTGTTTGGCGCTCCCACTACTACGCCCCAGGACGCCGCTAATGCGGTGAATGCCGCAGTCGCGATGCAGCGAAGAATTATCGGCATCAGTCAGGAATTGCGCGAAGAAGGATTCCCGGAAATTGGAGTTGGCATCGGCCTTCATACCGGCGAAGCGACGGTGGGATATATCGGTTCCGAACGTCGCTCGGAATATACGGCCATCGGCGACGTCGTCAACACGGCTTCGCGCCTTGAATCTAATTCAAAGGCCGGCGAAATCCTTATCAGCGACGCCACCGCGAAATTGTCGCGCGGCCGTTATAAACTTAAGGCCCGTGAACCGATCACGGTTAAGAACAGGCAGCAGCCCGTGATTTTATGGGAAGTTGACTGGCAGAAGGCCAGTGGCGCGCTCTCGAGTTCGGGCGAGAAAGTAGTGTTGGGTTGAAAGTTAGCCTGGTTGCTTCCGTGGTTCTGCATCGTTCGCTACCGGCTCTCCAGAGTTTGCATCGTCTATGTCATTCCTGAGGAAAAAAACAAGGTCGTTTCTGGGTCTCGGCGCCCTTCGCAATCTCGTCTCCGATTCCATGGCCATCGACATGGGCTCAGCGAGCACCATTATCGCAGTGCGTGGCCGGGGCGTCGTCGTTGATGAACCCTCCGTGATTGCAGTCAATAGGTCGAGTGGCGAAGTGATCGCTGTTGGAAATGAAGCACGTAAGATGCAAGGGCGTGAAGCCCGCGATGTAACTGTGATTGCGCCTTTGATCGACGGTGTTGTGGCGGATTTTGAAAGGACGCGCGCGATGCTTGATCACTTCGTGCGCGAAGCTCGCAGCGGCATCTCCCACGTTAGTCGGCGGGCCATCATGAGTGTGTTGTCGGGAGTGACACAGGTTGAACAGCGCGCCCTTTTGACCGCCGCTGAGGAAGCTCACATCGGCCGTGTCTATATGGTCGAGGAAGGATTGGCGGCTGCGGTCGGAGCCGGTGTGCCGGTAGATGACGCAACCGGCTCAGCGGTAGTAGACATCGGCGGTCATACGACCAATGTGGCTACCATTATCAGCGGGTCGATCATCAACTCTCGAGCGGAACGCTTCGGCAGTTCCGATATCGATGCGGCCATCATGAATTTTGTGCGCCGTCATCGCGGACTAACCATCGGAGCCTCCACCGCCGAGCGCCTGAAGTTAGAGCTGGGGTCGGCACTTGAACCCAGCGATCCGGAGCAGAAGATCGATGTGCGTGGACGCGATGTGCAGACAGGGGCACCTGGTGCGGTGGATGTAACGGCCGCTGAGGTTTTTCAGGTAACACTGCCCATCGTTCGCCGCATAGCTGACGAGGTGCGCACCACGTTGACGGACCTGCCGGCCGAGGTGGCAGGAGATATTTATGAGCGTGGGGTGATTCTCACCGGTGGCGGCGCCTTACTGGATGGCCTCGGGCCGTACCTGCAAAAGGAACTGGACTTGACGGTTCGCGTCGCAGACGAGCCGCGTTTTGCGATCGTGCGCGGACTCTCCCAGATGTTCGATGAACCGCTGCTGCTTAGGCGGGTGGCTCGCAACGAACCCCCTTTGCTGCTCGATACCGACACCTTGGTCTTCGAGGACTAGGCGTGTTCCAACTCTGGAAGTGCAAAATTTCTCTCCCACTATTCACGAAGGAACTTAGTTCCCAGCGAACTTAGACACCGTTAGGACATACCATCACCTAACGGGGGCGGATAGCTCCGTTCCAATCGACAGCATATGGTTTAGCAGGACATTCTCGATATGGGTGTCAGCTTCTATAAAAGGCAGATCACCGTTGCTCGCGTTTACGGTATTCCTGTGCGTATCGACTATCGCTGGTTTGCTGTTTTTGCTTTAAGTGTCTGGCTGGTTGCGAGCAATCTGCACAATTCTCCCATTCAACTTCCGGGGATGATCCTACCGCCCGTTGATTCGCTGACGGCCTGGACGTTAGGCGTCATTACAACGGCCGCACTTTTTTTGTCGGTCTTCGGTCATGAATTGTCGCACGCTTTGATGGCGCGCGCCGAAGGCATCGAGATCGAAGAGATCGTGTTGCATCCATTTGGCGGCCTGGCCCGCATGAAGACACCACCGCAAAGTCCGCGGGCTGAATTCAAGATAGCCGTCGCCGGACCCGCAGCGAGCTTTCTTTTCGCGGTGCTCGCAATCCTGGCCGCGAAGATTGCCTCGTTGGGGGGCTACTACACGACCGTAACTGTTTTCTTTCTCCTGGCCGCCGGCAATCTGCTGCTGGCTGTCTTCAATCTCTTTCCAGGTTACCCGTTGGATGGTGGGCGCGTTTTGCGCGCACTGCTTTGGCGACGCAGCGGCAACATGGCCGAGGCCACGCGGATGGCCGGTATCTGCGGAGTGCTGGTCTCAGCAGTGTTGATTCTCTTTGGCGTTTACATGGTAGTGGCGCCGAACTTCCGCGCATACCTGATGGGGTTATGGGCTGTGCTCGTCGGTTTGTTCCTGCTTGATGCTGCCCTGGCTGTTGTGCGACACGGGCGCAACCTGACGATGGCCACAGTCGCCGACGCTATGTCACCTCCTTTCTCTCTTGAACCTGACGTGCTGGTCAGTCATTTCATTGACACGATTCTGCCATTACATCCTCAGACCAGCTTCCCCGTAGCTCGCCACCGGCGAGTGCACGGCATCCTGGCGCTTCAGGATTTGAAGGCGCTGCCGCGCGAGAGTTGGCACGACAAGCTGGCGCGCGATGTCATGCGACCGATTGCGATTGACTTGATGGTTTCACCTGAGGCAATGCTTGACGATGCGCGCCAGGCGATGCAAAGCAACGGGGTTGGATCGCTAGCGGTTGTTAATGAAAAGGGAGAGTTGGTGGGCTTTCTGCAAGACGGAACATTGCGCCCTATGAAGAAACAGCGCCGCCCATCCGTTTCTAAAACACCCGCATTGTTTCGCCAATAGCGATGTACCCAGCTCGCGTTTTGCTATCTGGCGCCTAGTGTTCGCACCGCCTCTCGAATACCATCAAGCGCATCAACGGGAATCTCAACTTTTACTTATAGGAGATCTCCGTTATGGGTTGGCTTATCGATACTCTGAAAGAGATACCGCTTTCTGCTGTTCTGAAAGTGAAGATAGCCGCAATAGAAGACAGGTACGCGGCAACGGAAACGCAGAACAAAATTCTTGAGGGTGATTTGCGTAAGGCAGACGCGGAGATAACAAAGCTTTAGAAGCAAGTAGAAGAGCTCTATATAAAGACGACCTTAGTGACACAGAGCGTGAAATCCTCCGGCTTGTCGCAACTACCGACGGTGGAGATAACCTTCCGGAACTGTTCGCTCAGTCTTTAAATCTCAACCCCCGCCAGGTTGCGCTGTATCTGGACAGCCTCTACGACAAGAAATATCTTAGCCATTTTGGCATCAATGGAAGCACTTTCTACAGCTTGACGAACAACGGTCGCACATACGTCTTAGAGAACAATTTGTTCTAGCACCACCGTATCTCCGAAAACCCAACCCAACTGACTATTGCCAGTAGAAGGGATTTTCGCGATAATCCAAGCGGAGCTATCGTTACCTGTTCCCGGAACATTCAGCCAGTCGAGTCAAGCCGGTTCTGCCTGCCCTTTCGACTTGCTGACCGCAGACAAACTGTAGCCTATTAACCAAATGAGCTTAGAACGCAGGTCAGGATCGCGATTGTCGATTGGAGAGATTCAGTTGTCGGGCTCGGGTTCTAAATCGCAAGTCGCAACGAAGATACTTGTTAATGCTGCTCGCACTACCATACGCCGAATTTCTTGGAAGACTCGCTGAGCCGCGTAATATCGCGGACGTAGTTATCGTCTTCTTGCTGGTGTATGGGGTTTTAAGGCTGGTTCGGGGTACACGTGCTGCTCCCATGGCTGCCGGCATTGCTGCCCTTGCCTTGCTCCGTTGGTTTTCCCGCAAACAAGATCTCGCGACACTTGAATTTGTTTTGAGTGGAGCCCTGTTCTACATCGGCTTCGCCATTATTGTATTGTTCCAGGCGGAGATCCGTCAGGCGCTCACTACATTCGGCAACCGGTTTAGGCTGCCTCTGACAAAGCGTCATCATGGACAATTCGGCGAGGGCGTCTATGACGAGATTGTCCTGGCTGCGACTACGCTGGCATCGACCAAGACCGGGGCGCTGATTGTAATCGAGCGCAATGTCGGTTTGAAGAACGTCACCGATGGGGGCGTGAAGCTAAACGCCGAACTCAGTTATGACCTGTTGGTAAGCATCTTTAATACTGCAGCGCCATTGCATGACGGTGCTGTCGTAATCCAGCGTCATCGCATCGCCGCCGCTTCCTGCTTTCTGCCGCTGACGCTGAATCCGCGTCTGTCAAAAGATCTCGGCACGCGGCATCGAGCGGCGATTGGAGTCACCGAAGACACCGATGCAGTCGCGGTGGTCGTGTCTGAAGAAACTGGTTTGATTTCCTTTGTGCAGGAAGGACATATCAAGCGTGGCCTCGACGCGACCAAACTGCGGGCCGCAATTTTCCAGGCGCTCGAGGTCCCTGCCAAAAAAGAGAAGACGCGAGACAATCTGGCTGAGCCAGAAACAGAATCAGAGGAAGTCCCATCATTATGACTCAGCCGGCACTTGCAGGACGGGGATTGCGGTACAGCGATTGAAAAATTGTGTCGAGCGGATCAATTTGCCGGTCGCAATCAGTAATCAGCAATCAGAAATTCCACTATGTCGATTCAGGAGACAGACGATCTTCCCTACGAAGGCCCACATCCGCCGAGCGCTCTCGAACGCTGGCTGCGCTGGATATTTGTTAATGACCTGAAGACAAAACTGCTGGCGCTGGGTATCACTCTGGTGCTCTGGTTTGCGGTCACCGGACAACGAAAGCCAATGACCAAGCGGATCTCGGGCGTGCAGCTTAGCTTTGTGCATGCCGAAGACATGGTCATTAGTAATGATCCCCCCAGCAAAGTCGATGTCACGCTGACCGGCAGCAGTAGCGAGTTGGCGCAGATTAACCCCTTTGAATTGTTAGCTTCGGTTACCGTCGGCGATCTTGTTACTGGTGATCGCGTGATCAGGCTTTCGCGGGATCGAGTAAGACTCGATCTTCCGGAAGGTGTAACCATCGAAGCATTCCAGCCTGCGATCATGACAGTCCGTCTGGAACCGCTCGTAGAGCGGCAGGTGGATGTTAGCTTGAAATTTGAAGGCAGTGTTCCGGCTGGTTATCAGGTCTATTCTGCCACTGCCACTCCAGCGACAGTCCGGGTGCGGGGCCCTGCCAGCCTGGTCAACGCAATCAAGCAGGCTACGACTGAATCAGTCTCACTGGACGGTAAGAAAGCCAGTTTCGATCTTAATCAGGTAGCCGTGGATATTCCGAGTGAGAAAGTTGATATACCCGACGGAATGGTTCAGGTCCATGTGGAAATCGGCGATCGTTCTGTTGAAAAAAGTTTCGACAACGTCGCGGTGCAGTCGGCTTCCGGCGCCAGTCTCCGGCCGCAGGTAGCTACAGTTGCGCTCTCCGCTCCCGCCTGGATCCTGGCCGAGTTGCGTTCGGAGCAAATCACGCTGGTCGTGGTTGATGGTGCCGGCGAACTAAAACCTGAGCTCACCAATTTGTACAAACTTGAAGTGCCCGCGGCGGTGCAGGGCAAAGTAAAATTGATTTCGATTAAGCCCTCAAAATTCATTCCCGCAAGCAAGTAAATATTAGTCACAGTATGGCAAGACTTTTTGGCACAGATGGAATCCGAGGCCAGGCCGGCGAGTATCCCCTGGATCCGACAACGATTCGAGTTTTGGCCGCCTCGTTGGCCGCCCACCTGCGGGACAAAACAGCGGGTCGAACTCCGTTGATCATTATCGGTCGTGATACGAGGGAATCTGGCGAGTGGATAACGAATTCCTTTGTAGTAGGCGCGAGCGAAGCCGGCGCCATCTGCAAATCAGCCGGAGTGATCACGACGCCAGGTGTTGCATATCTGGCGCGCACCTTACCGGCGGACGCGGGAGTTGTTATCAGTGCCTCTCATAATCCTTTTCAGGACAATGGGGTAAAGATCTTTTCACCTTCGGGGAAGAAACTCGAGGACGCCATCGAGCGCCAGATTGAAGCCAATATCAACGCAGGAAATGGGCCTTTGCAGCCCGTGCTGACCCAGCCTCAGCGTCCCGTCCCTGACGAAAGCGAGGCCGCCGCGTTGCAGGCGAGGTACCTCGATTTTCTGGCTGCCGATGTTGCTCGGGATCTAATTTTGGACGGCCTTACCATGGTCATCGATTGCGC
Source organism: Pyrinomonadales bacterium (assembly GCA_038237475.1). Classification (GTDB taxonomy): domain Bacteria; phylum Acidobacteriota; class Blastocatellia; order Pyrinomonadales; family Pyrinomonadaceae; genus JAOAPY01. The sequence continues at coordinate 183,552 of JBBRYS010000003.1, forward strand.
TAACGGTGCTGCTTCGGTAATTGCACCGGAATTATTTTCGCGCCTCGGTGCAAAGCTGGTGGTCATCAACAATCACCCTGACGGCCGCAACATCAACTTGAATTGCGGATCGCTACACGTCGAAGGCGTGCAACAGGCAGTGCTGGAGCACCGCGCGGATTTGGGCGTGGCCTTCGATGGGGATGCCGATCGCGCCTTGTTCGTTGATGCTACGGGTAAGTTTTTTGATGGAGACGCCACGCTTTGGGTGCTGGCAAAACACCTTAGAGCAAGCGGAAGACTGAAGCACGATATGGTTGTCGCGACGGTAATGAGCAATATTGGCCTGGAGATTGCGCTGCGTTCACTGGGCGTGGAAATGATACGCAAGGATGTCGGCGACAAGTATGTGTTGGATGAGTTGCTGCGTACCGGGGCCAGCCTTGGCGGAGAGCAATCGGGTCATCTAATCTTTCCGGAAGTAAGTCTTGCCGGTGATGGCATGATCACCACCCTCTGTTTGCTAAAAGCTATGGCTGCCGGAGGAGGCAAGACTCTCGCGGATCTGACTGCGGGGTTTGACCGTTATCCCCAGACTCTGGTGAACATTCGAGTCACTGAAAAAAAGCCGTTTGAACAAATGGAACAGGTTTGGCTGCTGGCTCAAAAGATCGAGTCGGAGCTTGGTGCTGAAGGTCGTTTGTTGCTTCGGTATTCGGGGACCGAATCGTTAGCGCGGGTGATGATTGAAGGTCAGAATCAAAAGCAGATCGAAGTCTACGCCAACAATCTTGCGGCGGCGATCAGGGCAGAAATTGGAGCCGATTGAGCACGCTTGCAATGCAGTTTGTACATGGTGTCTCTATAACTTTTACATCGTCGAAAGCTGGATCAGGCCACAAACAATGCCGCCATTTCGAGAAGTTCTTTAAAACTTACCAGCACAAAGTGCCGGTCCTCTTGATACTGCACGGCACGCTTGTTGCGATGAAGATTTTGGGGCAAGAGAGACGGTTGGTCAATCCTCCGTCTCAAGTGGTTGCTGGGGTGAGGACAGTGACCACGATTACGAATAGGCGCGAGCACGCTCGCGCCTATTCATTTTTAAGCAGCCCTTCCCCCCGGCCCGCCAATAAATCAGCTGCGTGATATAATCTGCCCCGAACGTCACTGAGATGAGATCACCCTGTTCCATCACCAATGAACATCAGCGAATACCGGGACCAGTTCGCCTCATTTAATTCGTCGCTCGAGCTCGCTCGGTACCAGTATCAAGTCGGACTGATTTCTGAGACTAATGCGGATGAGATCTATGATCGCTATGGCGATCTGTTTTCTTCAGGAGCCATCAGCGAAGTAAGGAAGTTCCTGGATGCGGCGCCCACCGGTTTTGCCACTGAAGTTAAGGGACTAGAGCGGTTGTTGGGTGCGCTCGAGAGTCATCACGTCCAATTGAAGATCCATGAACTGACTGCGGAACTCGGGCGCTGTAAGTCAGCCTCGCGGGTTCATTGGATGGGTGAGTCGTTGGCGCTGGAAACTGTGCCTGGCCGGCTGGCAATGGAGGCAGACAGCAAGCGACGTGAGCTCGGCGCGCGCTGGCTCGAAGCGATTTCCTTCTGTGATGGCCTGCGGCTGAACTGGCGAGACGCCGTTAGTGAATCTGCACGAGACCTGGGGTTCGCTTCCTACTATGAACTCAGATCAAAAATTAGTAACACGATTGCCGACAAGATAGAGCAGACTGCGCGGCTGCTATTGGAGCAAACAGAGTCCGCGTACCGAGCGGCCCTTACCAGATTAGTTCAACGAGAAATCCCGTCGCGACGTTTGAAGGATCTGGACTACGCTGATTTACCCAGTCTGTTGAGCGCGTCGTGGCTTGACGAGTACCTGCCGCCGGCGAAACTGGTGGAGATCGCTGCGAAGACTGTAAGGGGCCTCGGGATTCGTATGGACCAGCAGACGAATCTCCACATTGAATCTATTTCTCACCAAGAGGGGCGAAACCCAGTGCGTTGCTTTCCGGTTCAGCCGCCCGCGGAGGTTAAACTCACTCTCTTACGGCAAGGTGGCGCTGCCGACTTTCTCAACGGTTTACATGAGTTCGGCGTCGCTCAGCATTTCGCCTGGTGTTCGGTGGAGACAGCGCGGCGTCATCCCGAATTTACTTTTTCCTCCGACAGCGCAACTGCGGACGGTTTTGGGTATTTGTTCAGGTATTTAGCGCTGGACGCCAGATGGTTGCTCGAGTTTATTCCGGAGATTGAGAGCGCTCGAGCTGCTGCCATAGTCAGCGATGTCACCGCGCAATTGGCCCTGCGGCTTCGCCGCTTGTGCGCTGCTGTATTGTTTGAACCGTTGGTATTCGCCGCCGAACAGTCGCTCGAGCAACTGCAGGCAAACTACGTCAGTTTAAATGAAGGTGCGACTTCATTTTCTATGCGGCCTGAACTGGCTCTGCTCAATCTGGAACAAGGTGGGATGCCAGGCTGTCACTTGCGAGCGCTGGCTTTTTCGTTTGGTTTACGCGAATACTTTCGCGTGCGTTTTGGATATCGCTGGTGGGCGTCTCGCAAAGCCGGCGATGAGCTGATCGATTTATGGAGTACTGCCTCGCAATATTCTGTTGAAGAGTTGGCAGCATTGATTGGTTTCGGAGAGCTGAATTTTGACTTGCTGTCCGAGACAATCAAGAGCACGCCGGCTGGAGCCTGATCAGGTGCAAAAAGTCAGCGTCAAACTTAAGGGCAGAGCTCACGAGTACGAGATCAGAATTGGCTCCGGATTACTGCGCTCCCTGGGAAAGTTGGTGCGCCAACGGCTGGGGCCTCAGCCTCGGCAGGTAGTCATCATTTCCAATCGGCGAGTTTTCGGCCTCTACGGGGAAACGGCCATTGAGAGTCTGAAAGACAACGGGCTGAATGTTACCCAATTACTCATTGGCGATGGTGAGCGCTATAAGTCCTTCAGCACGCTCGCCCGGGTCCTGAACTTTTTTAGCGAGATCAAGTTGGAACGCAATGACGCAGTAGTAGCGCTGGGCGGCGGCATTGTCGGAGATGTGGCAGGCTTCGCCGCCGCGACTTATTTGCGTGGCGTGCCATATTTCCAGGCGCCGACAACCCTGCTGGCCCAAATCGACTCTTCAGTGGGAGGTAAAACGGGAATAAACCTTGCGCGTGGAAAAAACCTCGTCGGTGCTTTCCAGCAACCGAGCGGGGTGATGATTGATATCGCAACCCTCAACAGTCTGCCGGGCAGAGAACTAACGTCCGGATGCTGTGAGATGGTGAAGAATGGAGCAGTTGGTAGTCGTGAGTTATTCAACCAGACGCTCCGTGCTCTTGAGAACAGGGAGCTGGCGGTGCCGGCGCAGCAGTGGGAGGCCCTGATAGCCTCGCATTGCGCGTTCAAGGCAGCCATCGTAGCGGGGGACGAACGAGAGGATCTCGATCGCACCGATCGCAAGTCGCGCCGTATTCTTAATTTTGGACACACAGTCGCCCATGCCCTGGAAGCGGCGACCGGATACCGGCGCTTCCGTCATGGTGAAGCGGTGGGCTATGGCATGCTGGTCGCTGGTGAGATATCGAAACTTCTGGGCTTGCTCAAGTCTTCAGAGTTAGAATTGCTGCAGCTGGCGGTACGACGCTGCGGAACTTTACCAGCATTTTCAGATCTAAGTGGGCACCAGATCCTGGAGGCCATCAGCCGCGACAAGAAGAGCGTCGCCGGTCGAGTCCAATGGGTTCTGCTGGAACGGATAGGACAAGCACGGATCGTGAGCGGCGAGGATATCGCCCCTCGATTGGTGCAAACAGCTATGCTGCAAGTGCTGCACAAGAACGCCACCGCACAATTAGGAGAGTAATTTTATGACACAGAGATCCCTGGACAGATGGGAAGCAAGACATGGAGAACGTGGTGGCTCGCGTCTCAAGTTTCTGATTGTAATTGCGATTCTTGGTCTGACAGCTTATGCCGGCTATCTGTTCCTTCCGGTGCAATTTGATGCCATGCGCTTTAAGGACCTGATGCAGCATGATGCCGATGTCGCAGCAACACAAGGCTATCCGATAACCTGGATCACGGACCAGTTAAAGAAGAGCAGGGTGGAATTCAATATTCCTGAGAATATGAGTATCACGCCAAGTCAACGAGACAATCGCATGGCCGTGAGAGTTCAATATACTCGTCCCATCGAGTTTTTTGGCTACACCTATCAGTACGAGTTTGATCATACGGCGCAGAGCACAGCATTCCTCACTGTGAAATAAGATTCGCTAAGAGTGTGGTAACTAATGCTGGGTGTTGTCGAGGAACGCTTTCAACTTCCGTGAGCGTGAGGGGTGGCGAAGTTTCCGTAATGCCTTGGCTTCGATCTGACGAATTCTTTCGCGAGTGACCGCGAAATGCTGGCCCACTTCTTCAAGGGTGTGTTCCGAACCTGTAGTACCAAGTCCAAACCGCATCTTAATAACTTTCTCTTCACGCGGCGTCAGGGTCGCCAGAACTTCATCAGTTATCTCGCGCAGGTTGGAAGCGACGACAGCGTCGGCCGGATTCAGGATTGAACGGTCTTCGATAAAATCGCCAAGATGCGAATCCTCTTCTTCGCCGATGGGGGTCTCAAGCGAGATCGGTTCCTGAGCAATCTTCAGAACCTTGCGCACCTTGGAGACGGGGATGTCCATCTTCTGGGCGATTTCTTCGCTGGTTGGTTCCCGGCCCAGTTCCTGGACCAGCGAGCGCGAGGTGCGAATGAGTTTGTTGATCGTTTCGATCATGTGGACCGGGATACGAATCGTCCGCGCCTGATCGGCAATGGCTCGCGTAATAGCCTGACGGATCCACCAGGTAGCGTAAGTTGAAAACTTGTAGCCGCGCCGCCACTCGAACTTGTCGACCGCCTTCATCAAACCGATATTTCCTTCCTGGATGAGATCCAGAAACTGCAAACCTCGGTTGGTGTACTTTTTCGCGATCGACACCACCAACCGCAAATTGGCTTCTACCAACTCGCGTTTTGCCTGCCCGGTCTGTTGTTCACCAATGGTAATTGTTACGAGGGAGCGCTTGATTTCGACCGGTCCCACGCAGTGTTCGGCTTCCATCCCCGCGAGGCGCTTTTTCGCCGCCAGGATGCGTCGCTTGTACTCCTTCTGCTCGTCAGGTTTAAGTCGTTTCTTGGTGACTCTTTCGCTGAATGTATCGATTTCCCGCTCAGCGGCGCGGACTTCATGCTGCACAAAGCGAATGGCATTGATCAGTCGCTGGCGGCTGCGCTCGGTCAGATTCAGTCGTCCAATTTCCTGGGCTATCTCGAGCCGCTCTCGCGCCACCTTGCGTCGCAAACGCGTCAGCTTCCTACTTTTCTTTTCACGCGTAGCCTGCTCTTCAACCTGTAACTTCTCCCACTCTTTCAGCGTCAGTTTGAAGAGCTTTCTGATGTTCTGAATGCCCTCGATGGTCCATGCTTTGTACTCTTCCGCTTTATCTTCGTCTCCGGTTAACTCAGCCTGTTCTGAGAAGGTTACGATTTCGCGAATGTTTGCGGTGCCGGCTTCCAATTCTTCGCCGACGCGTAAAATTTCCCTGACCGCAATCGGTGAGCGGCCAATTGCTTTCCGGGTCCTGATCTGGCCTCGCTCAATCCGTTTGGCAATGGCCACTTCGCCTTCGCGCGTCAGGAGTGGCACAACCCCCATCTCGCGCAGGTACAGCCGGACCGGATCGTTAGTTTTTTCCAGCACACCGGCGGACAGGTCAAGCTCAACATCTTCGTCCTGGGCTTCTTCGTCTTCATCCGGAACCGCGGCCGCTGCCTGCTCTAAAAGTCTTTCGTCGTGGTCAGAAACCGAGATGTTTGAACCTTCAAGCTTTTGCAGCACATCTTCGATGTCATCGGCTGAGACAATGGTATCCGGCAGCTCTCGATTCAGGTCATCGAAAGTCAGGTATTTCTTGTCGCCTCCCAGCTCCAGCAGGCGCTCCATCACGTCTTCTCGATCTTTGTCGTTAGTGCTCAAGGGATGATACTTCCTGGATAATTATTTCAAGATAGTCAACCCTGCATTCTGCAAGCCGGAGGTTTTATGGGTCTTAGCTGTTTTTCAACAACGAAGCAAAAATTGACCGGTCATTGCGAGGTCGAATCGTGACTGACGAACTACAATTACTAAGGCGCCTGAAACGCCGCTTCTGCTTGAGGAAGCAGAGCGTTTCGTTTTTTCTGCAACTCAATCTGTTCAAGCGACAACTGCATCAACCGCTGTTCGTCACCGTTCCGCTCGGCTGCTGCCAGGTCAGTCTTTAGTTCATTGATGCGGCGTTCAACTTTCATCAGCCGCAACGTATCGAGGCACTTTTCAGCCAGTTGACGACGGCTTTCCGCAGTTTGGCTCTCAGTGAGCAAAGCGTCGCTCATCAACAGCATGGGGAGCAGCGCGGCGGCCGTGACATCGTCCCCGATCTTTTCACTCAGGGTTGCGTAATCCAGCGCTGCGCCGTCTCGATCCGCTTCCTGCAAAGCCTGAAATATTGCTGCGGTCGGAAGTTCGGCCCAATCTGCCGGACCCAGGCGCGGTAAAATGGCGGCCCGCAATTCCTCGTCCGCGAACAGCAGTTCCAGCAGTCTCTGCTCGGCAATGGTAGGTTTCTGTTCCGGGCCCCCGGTAATTCTCTTTCTAATCTCACCAGGGTTGGTCGCCCCGAACTTCACGGCCTGCCAGAGTTCCCGTTTGAGCGCCTGGTCACCAATGCGGAGCGCATCAATCGCAATGTCAAAATACTCGCGCTTCTGAATTCCATTGCGGACGGCACGAACATAAGGCAACACTTCTTCGACCGCTTCAGCCTTGTCTGCCGGACGATGGAGATTGCGATCTGTAACTGCCTGATCTATTACAAACTGGATGTGAGGTTGCGCGTCACCTCGTAATCGCTGATATTCGCCCACACCCTGCTGTCGAATGAATTCATCTGGATCAGCCTGGTTCGGGAGGACCAGAACTTTTACGTCGAGATCTTCCGCTAAGAGGATCTCAATAGCTCGCTTGGCTGCCTTCACACCGGCACGGTCACCATCATAATTGACGACTACCTTACGCGCAAAGCGTCCTAAAAGTCTTGCTTGATCCGGTGTCAACGCGGTGCCGAGGCTGGCCACGACATTGCGCACGCCGAACTGAAAGGGAATGATCAGATCGAGAAATCCTTCCACCAAAATCGCGAAGCCCTGCCGTCGAATTTCATCGCGCGTCAGATTCAGTCCAAATAAATTTCGTCCCTTTACGTAGGCCGCTGTTTCCGGAGAGTTGATGTACTTCGCATTATCGTCGGGTTTTAGAGTGCGCCCGCCAAAAGCAATCGGCCGCCCCTGGATGTCCATAACCGGGAACATCAGACGTCCGCGAAAGCGATCGTATGAACTACCATCGTCCTTCGTTACTACCAGGCCGCTGCGATCGATTTGCGACTGGCTAGCTCCCTTCTGCCGCAGATATGAGGACAGAGCTTCCCAGCTGTCGGGCGAGTAGCCCAGATGAAAAGTCTTCCGCGTCTCCTCGCTGATTTCACGCTGCTCGAGATAGTCGCGGCCCACGCGCGTCTCTTCCCCACCGGAATCGAGTTGCAGTTCCCACCACTCGAGCGCCCACTGGTTCAGTTCAATAACTTCATCGGTTTCAACCCGTTTAGCTTCATAACGGTTGTCTTCAACCAACTTAGGCAGCGGTACACCGGACTTTTCCGCCACCAGTTTAATTGCTTCGGGAAAGGGCAGCCCTTCCAGTTCCATCACGAAGTTGAAAACCGTTCCGCCCTTGTGACAGCCGAAGCAATAAAAAATTTCCTTGGCGGGGCTGACTGAGAAGGATGGCGTTTTTTCTTTGTGGAAAGGGCAGCAGGCCATCCAGTTGGAGCCCTTTTTTTTGAGTGGGACATAGTCCTGGATGATCCGCACTATGTCGGCCTGGCGCCGCAGGTCGTCGATGAAGGTTTGGGGATATCGCATTACTTGAATGTGTTAATCAGTCATTCGAGCGGGGCCCTTCACGGCGCCGATGAGGATAGCGAGAAACAAAGCCGGTGGAAAACGCTTATTACCGTGCCGTACGCATCATCATTCCAATTAGGATCACAATTTAGTGACCGGCCTTCTGGACATCAACAATTTCACCACGAAATTTTCTGAGCGCGTGTTGCACGGCCGGGTCCTGCTCGGCCGTGGCGCGCAATGTCTGCTTCTCGCGACGATCTTCCTCTTCCCGCGATAGCGGCAGATCGTCAGTGATGCTGTCATCCTTGATCGCGATGCGAACGCCCATCTCTCTATTGCATGCTTCGAGACACGCTTCCCGAATCAATTTCACGTTCTCGCTCTTGGCGAGCGTATCGCGCAGGTGTTTGGCGTCTGGAGCAAACTCAATGTAAAGCTCATTGTCTTCGATGCGGGTCAGGCGCGCGCCCTCGAGCGCAGTGACCAAAAACATTCGCCGTTTTTTTTCCAGTCCCGTCATGATACGTTCGATCTCTGAGTCAATGGCAACCCTGTCTGCGGGAACGTCAGTGACGGCCGGTTCAGACATGACCAAAGGCCCGGCGTCATCGGTACCGGCGTATTGATTAACTTCAAAAGGTGGGATGTCTGCGGGCATGGGATCGCCGGCGATTTTAGCAGCGGCAGTGGCGGGACCGCCGGAAGTTCCCCTGGTTGTCGAAACCGCTTTGGGCAGCGTTGCCTTACCGCCAGATCCAGCACTACCAGACGGCGTTGGCGTCGTTCTCCGGGCCAATGGTTGCCCGGAGCGCAGTGACTCTTCGAGGGCGCTGATTCTTTCGACCAGATCGCTTAACGGCCGCAACCTCCGCATCTCCATCAATTTCACCAGCCCGATTTCCAATTGATAGCGCGGTTGCGTTGCTGTCTTGAACTTTGTTTCAGTTTCCGAAAGCGAGTGGAAAAATCGCACTAGATCCGACTCAGAAAAAAGTGCAGCCTGGCGATTCAACTCAATTCGCTCACAAACTGCGGATTCCAGTAGTTCATCGCTGCCTGAAACTTTGGCGATCAGAAGGTCGCGCAGGTGTGACAACATGTCGCGGCAGAAGTTTCGCAGGTCGTGCCCGCGCATCACGAGATCATCCACCACGGCGAGAGCCTCAACGGGCTTATTTTCAGCGATCCCGTTAATGACCCGGGTCAGCAAATCCGCGCCTGCGACACCCAGCGCCAGTTCAACATCTTCTTTTCGGATCTTATCCCCGGCAAAGCTAATCACCTGATCGAAAGCCGACTGGGCGTCGCGCATCGACCCTTCGCCAGCTCGAGCGATCTCACGCAGAGCATCTTCCGGGATAGAAATCTTTTCCGAGTCCGCGATGACGCGCAGACGCTCCAGAATCTTAGCCGTGGCGATGGTGCGAAATTCAAACTGCTGGCAACGGGAAAGAATGGTTTCCGGGACCTTATGTTGCTCCGTCGTGGCCATGATGAAGACCACGCGGGGCGGTGGCTCTTCGATTGTTTTCAACAGAGCGTTGAAAGATGGCGTCGAGAGCATGTGTACTTCATCGATGATAAAAACTTTGAAGCGATCGCGCGCCGGGGCAAAGCCAATCGAGCCGATAATTGTTTCGCGCACATTATCGACCCCCGTGTAGGAGGCGGCGTCGATCTCCTGCACGTCGATGGATCGGCTTTCAGAAATCTCTTTACAGGAAGGGCACGCATCCGGATCGTCCGTCCGACAAGGCTCCGGTGTCGGCGCCGTAGCTTTGTGGCAATTCAAAGCTTTAGCCAGCAGTCGCGCGGTCGTAGTCTTACCAACGCCGCGTGCGCCTGAAAACAAATAGGCGTGATGCAGTCGTTCGTGCTCAATCGCATTGCGTAAGGTTCTGGTAATGGGCTCCTGGCCCGTTACTTCGAGAAAACTCTGTGGCCGCCACTTGCGGGCGATAACTTGATAGGACATGAAATTCTTCTTAGGTTCCTTTTCGGTGTGGGAAGACTTTATCAGAGTGAACAATCGGTCGACAATCTCCGCGCGGCGAGCGGCGGAAACAAAAAAGCAGCAGCTGATCATTATCAGGCTGCTGCTTTTTTAGCGTCGATTTGGCCAGACTCCGGACTTACCCGCAACACACGCTGTCGTTGCTACCGTTGCTCCGTTCCCGGCCTGGCGGGGTTCGCAAGACGAGCGTTGTGCGGAGCCCGAAGTCTGATAAATTTTCAAAATGACGAAGCAGTCTTTTCGATTCGTCGCCTGTTTTCGAGACGCTTCAGATTCGAAAAGGCCGAAACGATTCTGAGCTAATCAGGCAACAAGCGCAACTGCAGCGCCGCTTTGTCGCTATATTTGAGTCTTGCGGTGTGCCAACATCCGCAGCAGTCCGTTGATTGCCAGGTGCAATAAGATGTATGCGATTAGCGCAATCATCAACGGCATCAACAGCGTGTGACCACCCGCCGCCGTTGGGCTGGCGACAATTCCCCTGAACGGCGCATAAAAAGGATCAGTAACGGCGACGATGAACTGCACAAAGCCGGCACTGCTTCTGGCCGCCAGGAGCGCCAGTAAAAATCGCATCAGGAACAGCGCATAGATGACATAGAAAATGTAATCGACCACCTGCGAGACACGCGCCAATCCACGCGATCGCGTAACCTCGCGCTCTGAGTCAACAACCTCATCTACGGCGCGGGCGCGAAACTGACCTGCAACTTCGTCGATGCGCTGAGCTTCGCCCGCCGGTGGAGCCTGAGCCGCTCGATCGGCAATTTCAGCGTTTACCTCACCTTCCACCTGAGCCTTAACCGACTGGTGTTGCACTGAGCGCCGAGCTTCTTCGCTCGCTAACTTTTCGTCATCCATTTTATTCCCCTGCGGCAGCCCAGATCAGGTGCCGTTGAACCCGGTTCGCATTCGCCTGATGACGGCACCGGGAAATTTTCCGGATTTCTTTGCCGCTGCCAGGACGTTTTTAGCTTCGGTGAGAGTTAGGCCGGCGTAAACGGCCATGAATCGATGCAGGGGGCTTACATTCGAATAGAACAAAGTTTCGACGTCGGGGCAACGCGAGGTGAAAACTTTTTGATTGGGAAACAAGGTCTGGGTCGCGAGTCTTTCTTTTTCGGGAACGAAAACTTCGCAATCCCGATCATTCCGGCCGACGCTCATCAGCAGGACTGCATAAAATAATTCCGTGTCGAAGATGACGGCGTCTTTCGGCACGCGAAAGGGCAGGTCATAGGGTTCAAACGTCGCAGTGGTTTTGCAGGTGAGACTCGGGTTCCCACAAATAGATGCCCTGGTCGATGGCCGTCTTACTCGCGACTGCCCATTCGCAACGCCAGAATGCGTGCCGATTGCGATCAAGACCAGGATTGCCGCGCTGGCAAAACCAGAGAAAAAAAGACCTGCTGTTCTCATAAGCAAAATGTTGGACCTTTCAGCGCGCGATGACAAAGCCAAAAGGAGTCGTCGCGGAATCATGGTAACAAATGGAGAAGCATCCTTCTCATTAAAACTGGCGGAGAGGGTGGGATTCGAACCCACGGAACGGTTTCCCGCTCACAGCATTTCCAGTGCTGCCAATTCAACCACTCTTGCACCTCTCCACGGGAATCTCGGAATGCGAATTTCGAATTAAACAAATCCGGAATTCTAACTCCGAGATCCGAAATTTTCTGGCGGAGAGGGTGGGATTTGAACCCACGGTGGGGTTTCCCCCACTCCGGTTTTCGAGACCGGTGCACTAAGCCACTATGCGACCTCTCCAAATGTAAGATGACGCGGACTTAAGTAAGGGAGCGCGGGATTCAATCACCTAACTCCGGTCGCTTTGATTCCACATCAATCTCTCTAAACCATCCTCGTTCTGCGGCGGGCGCGAAAGAATTGCTGCATCAACTCGCGGCACTCACTTTCCAGTACCCCCCCTGTAACCTCAATGCGATGGTTCAAAAAATCCGTATTACAAATCCGAAAGTGCGATTCGACCGCTCCGGCCTTTTCGTCTTGAGCACCGTAGACCAGCCGATGTACTCGCGCCTGGATCAAAGCACCGGCGCACATCGCACAAGGCTCGACGGTCGAATAAACCGTGGCGCCGGTCAGGCGGTAGTTTTCAATTTTCCGACCAGCTTCTCGCAGGGCGATGATCTCAGCGTGAGCGGTAGGATCTTTATCCGCGCAGGTCTGGTTCCCAGCCAGAGCAATCAGCGTCTCATCGCTGACGACGCAGGTGCCGACCGGAACCTCGCCGCGATCCTGTGCGGCTCGCGCTGCAGCGAGCGCCTGACGCATCCAGTAGGCGTCCCTCTCAGCTTCAGCGCTCACCTTCGTCATTGGGATTTCTCTCCTCAAACAGCGAACGTCAAACTATAGGGACGGCCTCTGGGAGTGTCAAGCGAGCCATTTTTGTCTCACGGAAGCTAATATTAATCCGGCCGCGAGCGAAACCACGTGCTATTATGAGCCTTCCTGGCAATGGCGCTTTTACGCTTTCCTTCCGGCGCTGGTTGCGGTTTTCTTTTCAATGACCACCGAAACACCAAGAGGGACCGAACGCCTGTCCGGTGAGCGTTCTGCAGATCGGATCACCGGACGGTTGCGAGTTACTGCCCCGCCGGAAGCTGTGATTCCTGATAAGAATACAGCGCCAAATCCAGCTTCATTGATGCGGCAAATATCGCCGGGTGAGTTCAATACCGCGATGATCCACTTTTATCGCGGCGAAATTCAGAGATCCAACACCTGGCGTAACCGGCTCGATACAACTACCAACTGGGCCGTCCTGACGGCCGGGGCAACGCTGTCGTTTGTCTTCAGCTCCTCCAGCAATCCACACTTTGTGATCCCCATTAACTCAGTGCTGGTAGCCATTTTTCTGCTGATGGAGGCGCGCCGCTATCGCTATTATGAAATCTGGTCCAGCCGCGTTCGAGTGCTGGAGACCGGATATTTTGCACAGTTGCTTGCTCCTGAAAGCGTTGTTCCCGAAGGAGCGTGGGCCAAACATCTGGCGGCCGATCTGATTACGCCACATTTCACCATCAGTGAATTGGAGGCGGTGGGACGGCGCCTGCGGCGAAACTATCTTTGGATTTTTGCACTGCTGGCGCTGAGTTGGAATTTAAAGGTTTATCTTCATCCGCTGCCGGCGCGAGACTTTGCTTCATTCATCGACCGCGCGACGGTCGGAGTGGTCCCGGGTTGGATAGTCTTTGTCTTAGGGTTTATCTTTAATTCTGCCGTGGCGATTTTCGCGATCGGCACTCTGCGACTGCGCGAAGCTACCGGCGAAGTGTTGCCGCAGCATCAATTTTCGTTGCGGCCTTTGCGCACGGTACGCAAGTGGACGCAGGCAGCTACTGCCACTACACGGCGCACGACGGTACGCGCCAAGCGGGCTCGCCAGCGCGTGCGCAGCGGTGCAGTGACTGGAGAATTCAAGCGCATAGATATCTCCGAGACACCCGAAAGATAAGGACCAGGATCAGAAGTGAGAAGCTGGAGCTTGGAAACTGTGAGTGGCCGCCGCCAGTACTGAACTTCGCTTATCCGATCAAAGCTTTTATGTTGGAACTCGATGGGCAGCGACTCTCTTTAGATCAAGTCGCAGCAATAGCTAACGGCCAGGAGCAAGTGACTCTTGCTCCTTCAGCGCGCCTGCGAGCCGAGGAAGCCCGGCGCGTTGTTGAAACGATCGTCGCCGCCGGACGCACGGTGTATGGTGTTAACACCGGCTTTGGCAAACTCTCAGATGTTCACATCGAACCTTCTCAGCTTCAGCAACTCCAAGTAAATCTTGTTCGCAGTCATTCATGCGGACTTGGCTTGCCGCTTTCGGAAGCAGAAACGCGAGCCATGATGCTGTTGCGCGCGAACGTGCTGGCGCTCGGTTACAGCGGTTGCAGGCCTGCGTTGATAGACACTCTGACTGCGATGCTCGAGCGCGGTGTGGTCCCTGTCATTCCTGAGAAAGGATCTGTCGGCGCCAGTGGCGATCTGGCCCCGCTGGCGCACCTGGCCCTGGCGCTGATAGGCGAAGGTGAAGCTGTCTACCTGGGCGAGCGAGTGCCTGGCGGCGAGGCGTTGCGGCGGGCCGGTATCGACCCGGTCAAACTTGAAGTTAAGGAAGGTCTGGCACTGCTCAACGGCACCCAAGCCCTGGCCGCTGTCGGTGCTCTTGCCCTCCATCGAGCGTTACGGCTGACGCGCCTTGCCGATGTCGCAGGTGCGATGGCACTCGAAGCCCTGCGCGGAACTCCAGTCGCGTTTGACGAAAGAATTCATGCGGCGCGACCACACCCGGGGCAAATCGAAGTTGCCGCTCACTTGCGCGAATTGCTGCGCGAGAGCGAAATCCGCCAGTCGCACCTCGAGAACGATCCACGTGTACAGGATGCATATAGTTTGCGCTGCATGCCTCAGGTCCACGGCGCAGTGCGCGGTGCCCTGGCGCACGCGCGTGAAATTGTTGAAACGGAGACCGGCAGCGCCACCGATAATCCGCTGGTATTTTCAGAGACCGGTGAGGTGATTTCCGGCGGTAATTTTCATGGCGCGCCGCTGGCCTTGGCTTTTGATTATGCGGCCATCGCTGTCACTGATCTGATGAGCATCAGTGAGCGGCGCATCGACCGACTTATTAATCCCGACGCGAACGAAGATTTGCCGCCCTTCTTAACGTCACAGGCCGGAATGTCCTCTGGGTTTATGATGATGCAGGTGACGGCCGTGGCCCTGTTAAGCGAAGCCAAAGTGCTGGCCCATCCGGCTAGTATCGACAATGTGCCTACTGACGGTGGCAAAGAAGATCATGTGTCGATGGGCATGACTGCAGCTACAAAGCTTCGATCGATCGTAGATTTGGCTGAGCATGTAACTGCGATCGAGTTGGTTGCGGCCGCTGAAGGGCTTGAGTATCGCGCCCCTCTCAAACCGGGCCTGGGGATTAGGAAAGCTTACGAAGTGGTGCGCAATCATGTGCTTCGGTTAACGGACGATAGACCGCTGGCGCCTGATATTCTCAAAATTGTCGGTGCTATCCGTAACAACGAGCTTGATGCAGTGTCTTGATCCCGCACTGGATCATGTACAGAGCGCGCTGGCCTGAACGTGCGCATTTGCTTTAATCATTCGGAGCAATTCAACAGGAGAAAATCATGGGTGATGCAATGGACGACCGCCGGAAGGGTTTGGAAGAAGAATATTTTCATCGCAAGAATAAGGAGGCAGTAGACAAGATGCGCGAAAAGATGCGCATCGCTGCCGAAGCCAAGGCCTCCGGCTCTTCTTCGCTCGCTTGCCCACGTTGTGACGGAACCCTTGAGGCCAACACATTTCAGGGCGTTGTTGTGGATACTTGTCCGAAGTGCGGCGGTGTCTGGCTTGACGCGGATGAATTGGAACAATTGACCAAAAAAGATGATGGCAGTTGGCTCGGTGGTCTCTGGAACAGTTTCAATGATTAATATTGCGGGCAAGCTGGATCTAACTTGAAATTAATTCTGTTATGACATCAAGAGTCATACGTGCGCCGCGCGGCGCTACACTAAACTGCAAAGGCTGGCATCAGGAAGCAGCGCTGCGCTGCCTGATGAACAATCTCGATCCAGACGTAGCAGAGCGTCCTGAGGACCTGGTTGTCTATGGTGGCACCGGCAAGGCTGCTCGCAACTGGGCTTCATTCGACGCGATCGTGCGCGAACTGCAGCAACTGGAAAACGACGAAACGTTGCTGGTCCAATCAGGAAAACCTGTAGCCGTGTTTCGCACTCACGAGTATGCGCCGCGAGTTTTGATTGCCAACTCAAACCTGGTCGGGGCCTGGGCCAACTGGGAACACTTCCACGAACTGGAGCGCAAGGGTTTGATGATGTACGGCCAGATGACGGCCGGCAGCTGGATCTATATCGGCACCCAGGGAATCGTTCAGGGAACGTTTGAAACTTTCGCCGCTATGGCCGACCGGCACTTTGGCGGCGATCTTAGCGGCAAGCTGGTAGTCTCCGGCGGTATGGGCGGAATGGGGGGCGCGCAGCCACTCGCTGCCACCCTGAACGGCGCTGTCTTCCTTGGCATTGATGTCGATCCGGCGCGCATCGAACGGCGCGTGCGCACTGGCTACTGTGATCGCCTCGCCCTCACTCTCGATGAAGCACTCGACGTTTGCGAAGAGGCCCGCGCCCGGAAACGTGCTATCTCGGTAGGCCTGGTGGGTAACTGTGCGGAGGTGCTGCCTGAGCTCCTGCGGCGCAACGTGCAGATAGATGTTGTTACGGACCAGACCAGCGCTCACGATCCTTTGAATGGATATGTTGCCGCTGGTCTGAGTTTGACCGAAGCGAGTGATCTTCGCCGCAAAGATCCGCAAGCTTATGTGGCTCGGTCTACCGCATCGATGGCGCGCCACGTCACGGCAATGCTGGAACTGAAGCGACGCGGCGCCGTGGCTTTTGACTATGGCAACAACATTCGTAAATTTGCCCTTGATGCAGGCTGTCTCGATGCCTTTGAGATCCCTGGCTTTGTCCCTGAATATATTCGCCCGCTCTTCTGCGAAGGCAAAGGACCATTTCGCTGGGTAGCTTTGTCAGGCGAGGCGGAAGACATTCGCAAAACTGATGACCTTGCGCTGGAGTTATTCCCGGACGATCGGACGCTGAATCGCTGGCTGCGGCTCGCCCGTGACAGAGTGCAGTTTCAGGGATTGCCGGCGCGTATTTGCTGGCTCGGCTATGGCGAACGGGCCGAGATGGGCGAGGCGATTAACGATCTGGTCCGGCGTGGCGAGTTGAAAGCTCCGATTGCGATCGGCCGCGACCACCTCGATACCGGATCGGTAGCGTCGCCTTATCGCGAGACAGAAGGTATGAAAGATGGTTCCGATGCAGTCGCAGACTGGCCCATCCTGAATGCCCTGCTCAACACGTCGAGTGGCGCAAGCTGGGTGTCGTTTCATCATGGCGGCGGGGTGGGGATTGGTTACAGCTTGCACGCCGGACAAGTCTCAGTCGCCGATGGCACCGACGAAGCCTCGAAGCGGTTGAATCGCGTGCTTACCAACGATCCGGGACTGGGAGTTGCGCGTCACGTGGATGCTGGTTACGAAGCCGCGGAAGGAACAGCCCGCGAGCGGGGCGTTCAGATTCCCATGTTGGATTGATCGATGAGGGGTAATGTTAAACTTTTAGTTGGTGGTTACTAATGCACCGCTATTGGCTTAAGAGTTGGCTGAATGGTCCACGCGCTTTCGCCGTCGTGGTTACGCTGCTATTCGCATTCTCCGCCAGCTCCCAATTTCCCGCGCCGCAACGTCTCGAGACGGTTAAGTTCGAAAGCAAGCTCATCGGCAAGCCTTTGCCTTACACAGTCGTGCTGCCAGTTGACTATTACGCTTCGCCGGCAACTCGATACCCGGTGCTTTATCTCCTGCACGGATTGAGCGGACACTACAGCGACTGGACCACGCGCACAAACGTTGCCGACCATGCTGCGCGGTACCGCATGATAATTGTCACCCCCGAAGGCAATGATAGCTGGTACATCGACAGCGCCGCTGTGCCCTCAGACAAGTACGAGTCCTATATCATTAAAGAGCTGATCCCCGACGTAGAGTCGCGCTATCGGACAATCCAGGCTCGTTACGGGCGAGCCATTGCCGGTCTTTCGATGGGCGGCTATGGCTCTTTCAAGTTTGGGCTCAAGTACCCCGGGCAGTTTGTGTTTGTCGGATCGATGAGCGGCGCTTTTGGTGCGACACGCTGGACAGAGAAAGATCGCGGGGCCGGCTGGAACGCTTTTGCGGAAGTTTTCGGGCCCGTTGCTGGACCGACGCGCAGAGCGAATGATCTCTTCGAGTTAACCAACGCTCTATCTCCTGCGCAGACTGCTTCCTTACCTTATTTTTACTCGGATTGCGGCACCGAGGACTCGCCACCCATCTTCGCCCCAAACCGCGAACTGGCCGACTTATTTACGCAAAAGAAAGTTCCGCACGAGTTTCGCGAATTGCCCGGCGATCACTCGTGGGCGTATTGGGACCGCCAGGTGCAGGAAGTTTTGCACCTTGCCGCAGAGAAGCTGCGAGTACCGAACTCTCAAGCTCCACCTGTAAAGCGTAAGGCGCAGTAGTCGTCGCGTGAAGTCCGTTTGGGCCCAGTTGAGAAAGTCCGCGAGAGCGGAGCCCGGCGATTCATCGCCTGGGGGGTGGAGCCTTCGGACTCAATCCTTATCGCCTCGTACGATCCCACCGATAAATCGGTGAGCTATTAGCATTCGTCCGCTCTGCGGACTTCCTCCTCAGACTCGCCCCTCATCCGGCTTTCCTATATTCTGACTGGCAGCGCTTCTCTAAATTCAGTCTTGGGGACGAGTTAATTGCTTAATTTTGCGATGCAGATGGCCCGCGATGCCGGGCGTATATTGATTGATCGCCAGGGTAGTAATCTAAAAATATCCAGCAAGGGCGACATTAACCTGGTGACCGAAGCCGATCTGGCCGCCGAAAAACTCATCATCGACAGGATCAACTCTTACTTCCCGCGCCATGCGATCCTGGCAGAGGAATCCGGCGCCTCTGCGGTGGACGAAACTGCGCCGGCCAGCGAGTGGAAATGGATCATCGATCCGCTGGATGGTACGACTAACTACGCGCATGGGTATCCCTGTTTTTGTGTTTCGATCGCCGCCGAACGTGACGGCAAAGTGGAACTGGGCGTAGTCTACGATCCAGTTCGTGATGAGATGTTTGCCGCCGAACGAGGACAGGGTGCGACCTTGAACGCGCGTACAATTCGCGTCTCGGAAGTTGAAGACCTAAACCGGGCGATGCTGTGTACGGGGTTCCCCTACGACGTACGCAAAAGAGTGGACTTCGCTCGTCACTTCATTGAATTTACGATGCAGGCCCAGGCGGTGCGACGCGACGGTTCTGCCGCGCTTGATCTGGCTTATGTAGCGTGCGGACGGTTTGATGGCTTTTGGGAAGATGGGTTGAATCCATGGGATGTAGCAGCCGGGCTGTTACTGATTGAGGAAGCGGGTGGAACGATAACCAACTACACCGGTGCTTTGCTGGATATCTACACGCCGGAGGTACTCGCGACTAACGGGCTGGTGCACGACGCCATGATGGCAGTACTGAATCAGTGAGGATCCTCACGCCAGAGTCGTGAGAGCAGAATCCGTCCTCGCTTGCGCCGTCCGGGTGAGGTCATCGCTCCTTGAACATCTGTTTTCGTTAGAGATGCACCACTGAGTGCCTGTACCTTTGGTTATTCAAAATCTGCGCCAATCCGCGTTGTCACCGCGGCTACTCTTGTTCTGCTCGAAAGCATCGGTTCGTTGTCAGAGCGCCGATTGGATGATGGCCGCCAGGCGTTCGCTCTCGCGTCTGGCGCAAGCGCGCGTCTCTTCGCCGGGTTCCTGTTTGATGTGCATGACCGGGTGGTAAGTGACTACGACTTTCCCCAACCTGGGAATCAATTGGCCCGGAGGCCAGATATGATGCGCCCCGCTGATCGTTACCGGCAGAATCGGAACCTCTGCTTCCAGCGCTAAACGCACGGCGCCCGCTTTGAACCGCAGCATACCGCCGTCCGCGCGCCCGCGTCCCCCCTCAGGGAAAATTACGACAGCCTCGCCGGCTCGTAGCCATTGCAGCGTGCGTCGAATCGCCGCCGGATCACTTTTCTCGATCTGTAAGGGCCACGCGCCAAAAAGCTCGATCAGTTTCCCGACCAGGGGCCAGTCAAAGGCAGCGTCCCAGGCAAGAAATCTTAGTGGTCTTTTGACTGGAATCGAAAGCCAGAAGGGATCGATATAGGTTTGGTGATTTGCTGCAATGATCAAACCGTCTGTCAGGGGAATATTTTCGGTGCCTGCATAGCTGATTTTGAACAGGCCGCGCCACAGAAAATTGAGAGGCACGCGCACCCAGGTAAAAAACCACTCCGGCAGGACAAACTCTTCGGGCTTTGATCTCATACAGCGACGATGACCAGCTGGGTCCGCGATTCATTCGGAAATTCCGGTCGACAGAAAAGCGACGCGGAATGCTCTTCAATCGACAGGCCATTCACGATCAATAAATTCGACGTGAATTCTGGGCATTCCGCCGGCGCCCTTACTACGGCCTCGGACGACCCCATGAACCGAAAGGTTGTAGTCGGTGCTGGTCAACTTGATGAAGCGCCCCACAGGAACGTCAAAGGTGCTGAACACAGTTGCGCCTCTGCGGCTGATGTTTTCGGTCACGCTACCTTCAGAGTGTGCTATCTCACCTTTTTCATTGAAGACTTCAAGCAGGAGGCTGACTGGTATGTTGTGACGTGTGTGGGTCCTATCATTGGTGGTCTGGGCCACCTTAACATTTTCAATGTCCTGCAGGCTGAAGCCCGAATCGGGGCTGAGACCTTTTAACTCATAGCGCCTGGCGGGATCTTCTTCATAGCTTTGCGGCGGGCGCTTGCCGATGAAGGCCACGCCTACTTCAAAACAAGGAGTCTTTTTATCTTCCGGCGAAACGGTCGAGATGACGTAACGCACCAGGGCCCAGATCCTGTATTGATCCTCAATATGATCAAAGACACGCAGTGGTCGCGGCATGGGAATGGTCATATGCAGCAGCCGGCCGCGTTCGGTTGGCCGCTTGAGTGTCAGACCGGCGCCAAACGGAGTAACGTCAAGCAACCTGGTAACCTCGGTCCATTCGAAATCCGGTGTTTCCCTGCAATGTACTTTAACGGGCAGTCTGAGATCCAATCGCTCTCGAATACGCTTGGATTGCCCTTTATCATTCATGGTCATTTTTAGAAACTGGTGCGGTTGTGCACGCCTCCGCAGCACTCATGCAGACGTGGCTTTATCGAAACCCCTAAACCAGCTCGAAGCTATTGATTCTATTAGGGTTTGTTTACCTGTCATGGGTTGCCAAAAAAGGTCTGTCAGGTTAGAATCAACCGTGCCAACAATGCAGATGCGATGTACTCTCTGCGGCCATTTTAAGAGCGCAAAATCGCCAACAAAAAAACAAATATCAGAATGCTCAGTGACGGGCAGTTGCGTGGCTAAAGTACCGTTCTGTCGGTAACCCGGCAGAACTGGATCATGCGCCTTGTGCGACACCGGATTGTACTGGAAAGGTCAGGTAGATGGAAACGACTTCTGAACGTAATCATATAAATATTGAAGATGAGATGCGACGTTCGTATCTCGATTACGCCATGTCCGTAATCATCGGGCGCGCGTTGCCGGATGTGCGAGATGGCCTGAAGCCTGTGCACCGGCGCGTGCTCTGGGCCATGCATGAATTGGGGAACACCTACAATCGGCCCCATAAGAAAAGTGCACGCGTGGTGGGCGACGTCATCGGTAAGTATCACCCTCACGGAGACGTGCCCGTTTATGACACCATCGTGCGGCTGACGCAGGATTTTTCCATGCGCTATCAATTGATCGATGGCCAGGGGAATTTCGGCTCGGTCGATGGCGATGCACCGGCGGCCATGCGCTACACGGAAGTGCGAATGGCGCGTCTGGCCAACCAGGTGCTGGCCGATATTGAAAAAGAGACAGTTAACTTCCAGCCGAACTATGACGAATCCTTAAGCGAGCCCACCGTGCTGCCGACGCGGGTTCCCAATCTCCTGATCAATGGTTCAGATGGAATCGCAGTCGGGATGGCGACAAAAATTCCGCCGCATAATCTGACTGAGATAGTCGATGCCACGCTGGCCCTGTTGCGCGATCCGGAAATCGAGATCACCAGGCTCACTAAAATTGTCACCGGCCCTGATTTCCCCACCGGCGGTTTTATTTACGGCCGCGAAGAAATCAGGAAAGCGTATTTGGATGGCCGCGGAGTGCTGCAGTTGCGCGCCCGGGCCGGCATCGATCGCGTGGGGCGTGGGACGCAGGAACGCGATGCGATCATCGTTACTGAGATTCCTTTCCAGGTGAATAAAGCTCGTCTGATCGAACGCATCGCTGAGCTTGTCAACGAAAAGAAACTCGAAGGCATTTCTGAAATGCGGGACGAGTCGGACCGCTCAGGCATGCGCATTGTTATCGAGTTGAAGCGCGATGCGGTGCCGCAGGTCATCCTCAACAAGCTTTACAAGATGACGCCCATGCAGTCCTCGTTCGGCGTAATCAATCTGGCCATCGTCAATGGCCAGCCGCGGGTGCTGAATCTCAAGCAGATGCTCGAGTGCTTCATCGACTTCCGCCGCGAGGTGGTGAAGCGTCGCACGGAGTACGAACTGCGCAAGGCAAAGGCGCGCGCCCACATTCTAGAGGGGCTAACCAAGGCCATCGATGCGCTGGATTTCATCATCACCACCATTCGTAACTCGCGCTCAGTCGACGAAGCTCGCCAGTGGCTGACCGGCGATACGAAGACGATGAGCGAGGTGAAGACGTGGAAAGGCGTGCCCTCAAGCGAAGCGATTGCGAAATATTTGCCGCGCTTGCGCAAGGCGCTGGATCAACTTTCCTTTTCAGATTTGCAGGCACAAGCTATCCTCGATCTGCAGTTGCGCCGCTTGTCAGCCCTGGAACGGCAAAAGATCACTGATGAATATGAACAGATCATCAAGTTGATTGCCGAGCTCGAAGAGATTCTTGCCAATGAATCTTCTCTGCGAAGCGTTATCTCAACCGAACTCGAGGAAGTGAAAAAGGATTTTGGCGACGGCCGTCGCACCGAGATCGTCGATGCGGGAACCGAGTTTTCCATCGAGGATCTGATCGCCGACGAAGACGTGGCGCTGACGGTAACCAACAGCGGCTACATCAAACGAACGCCGATCACTACTTATTCAAGACAGGGCCGTGGCGGCAAGGGGCGATTTGGCGCTTCGGCAAAAGGCGCGGATTATGTCGAGCACCTGTTCATTGCCTCGACCCACGCCTATCTCATGATCTTCACGGACGACGGCACGGTGTACAAGATCAAGGTCCATGAAGTGCCCGACGCGGCCGCTTCAGCCAGAGGCAAGGCCATTGTTAATCTGATCAGCATGCCATCCGATCGCAAGCTGGCCGGTGTGGTTCCGGTCCGCGACTTTGAGGAAGGCCGCTACGTCCTGATGGTGACGCGCAAGGGTGTCATTAAAAAGACATCGCTGGCGGATTTCAAGAACATCCGCACGAATGGCATCAACGCTATCAACATCGACGAAGGCGATCAGTTGCTCGATGTAGTGCTGACCGACGGCACCAAACGCATCTTCATCGCTACCCACAACGGCATGGCTATCCGCTTTGACGAGAAGAATGTTCGTCCAATGGGCCGGGCCACTCGTGGCGTGCGCGGCATCGATCTCCGGCCTGAGGATTATGTGGTTTCGGTCTGCCCGGTTTCGGCCGACGATTACGAGAAGATGCTGTCGGTGTCCGAGCAGGGCTATGGCAAGCAGACGCCGATCACTACCTATCGGCTGCAGTCGCGTGGTGGCAAGGGTGTCATCAATATGAAAACCACCGCCAAGACGGGCAAGGTCGTTGCGGTCTTCCCGGTTGAGGCGGACTCTGAAATCATGATCATCACGCAACAAGCCAAGTTAATCAGGCTCGAAGCGGATAATATTCGCAAGACGGGCCGCAGCGCGCAGGGCGTGCGTCTGATCAAAGTCGATGCTGACGACAAAGTGACCAGTGCGTCGCTGGTTCAAGCGGCGGAAGAAGAAGTCGAAGAGTAAAAGCGGCAGCTGAATTGTCCGGCACCCTTCAGGAATGTCGTTGCTTATCGCGCGAGGTCTGTGCGGGAGTCACGGCAGAATGGAGTCTGCCGGATTTTCTCCTTCGACCCAGATCTCACCGTCGGCAAAGACTTCTTTTTTCCAAATCGGCACAGTCTTCTTCAACTCGCGAATTGCCCATTCGCAAGCCTCAAAGGCAGCGCGCCGGTGCGGGGCGCTGACAGCGATCACAACGCTGGTTTCACCGATCGCCAACTGGCCGGTGCGATGAACGATTCCGATATGGGCGATCTCGAAACGCTCATGAGCCTGCTCACCCAGGCGTTTCATTTCGGCCAATGCCATAGCTGGATAAGCCTCGTAAACCAGGTGCAGAGTCTGGCGCCCACGCGTCCATTCGCGAGCATAACCGTCGAGCGTGACAGTGGCGCCGCACTCGGGCAGCACTACGCGCCGGGCGACTGAGCCTACGTCAATGGGAAGCAGGGTTAATTCGAAGAAGTCGTTCGCGAAAGTGGCAGCTGCGGTGTCTGCGCCAACCACACCTGAGCCGCCGCTCACAGGAGGAAACACCGCCAGCTCATCGCCGTCGCGGATCTCAAGATCAGTGGGAGCGTACTCCTGATTGACAGCGAACAAGAGCGAGCGGCCAAAGCGCCGCAGGGGTGGGTAAGCAGCAAGCACTTCCTCGAATGCGCTACTCGCAGTAATGGGAGCGTTGAGTGTGAAGTCTACTTCCGAATGGCCCGCGACGTCGCGCGCAGCCCCAAAAAAGAGGATTCGAACGTTGAGTTGCAAGTTAGCCGCAGCCTCTTCCGATGTGTTCATTCAACTTCAATCTTCCGGCCGCTATGGCCATTGCCTTTGGCCAGTTGATGAACGCGCGCCCTTTCTTCATAGCCGGTGACGGCGCGTACCAGCAGGTCGCGCAGGCGACGCAGTCGTTCCCCGGTGGAACGCAACTCGAGCAGTTCCTGTTTTACTTCCACATCGATTTCCATCGCCGCCGCGACCAGAAAAGAAAGTCGCTGTGGCTCAGTGTCCGAGATGTCGGGGAGGGTGGTTCGTTCATCATTGAGAGCGCGGACAGCTCTGGCTATGCGGGTGAAGGTATCCGCCACTTCGCGCGTGCGATCCGCCAGCGCTTCATCGTCCTCTTCCTGATCTTCAAAGAAGCTGACCCGGACACTGAGATAGGGACTTGCGTTGTCAACATATTCTTCGATGCGATATCTCACCACACCAACCGTGAGGATGTTGGCACGACCGTCCGGCAACGATTGTTCTTCAGACACCTCGGCCACGCAGCCAACGGAGCCGATGGCCGGGATCTCCTTTTCTGAATTACCGGAGTCGAAATATGAAACGCCGAAGAAATTATTACCCAGGCGAATATCCGACAACATCTCACGATAACGTGGCTCAAAGATGTGCAAAGGCAAAGGGACGCCGGGAAATAAAACAACCGGCAAGGGGAAGAGTGGCAATTCGCGCACTCCGCGGACTTTCTCCATGGCTTCATTCATTAGTTATCGATAATGGCCGGGCGCTTTTTTGGCGTCAGTGCCAGCTCAAACGTAAGCTGTGGCGTGGCGGGTTATTATCGCAGATGGAGGAATAGAAGTCAGCCGCAGGTTGATCTGGTTAATCTAAAATTGAGACCGCGAGACAGACGTGAACCGAGTCCGCCAGCCAGGAAATAGCATCGTTGAAAGGGAGTTACAGCTAACGGATCAGTCCGCCTGTTGAGCGAAGATTTCTCGCGACCCGGGCCGCAATTAGGCGGCGTCCATCGCTCGTTGCGACGTCAGGCGGCGCAATGATGCCAGCAGCGCCTCAGTCTCAAATGGCTTGTCGAGGAAGTCGTCGGCGCCGGCAGCGTAGCAGGCGTTAATTGTGTCGGGACCGTCGGCTGAACTGACGATCAAAACCTTGCCTTCCGGGACATGCGCTTTGATGTATTCAAGAATTCGCAGTCCGACTTCCGGGGTTTGCACCGTAGGAGGTAAATGCAAATCAACGATCGAGAGGGCAGGTTCATAGATCGTGGCGCGGCGTATCGCGGTTTGCAGATCGTTCGCGGTCATGACCTCATAATCATCGCAGAGGGTCCAGAACAATTGCTGCGTGATGGCGTCGTCATCGTCGACGATTAGTAGTCTGGGCTTCATTTCCGGTACTCCTTGTTTTGGGAACCAATGAAAACAAGCAACGAGCGTTCCGGCTCGAACTGAAAGACTCGCGGGAGGATTCTAAATCAGTACTCCAGCGTTGCAAGGTTTTCTACCTGTAGACCAGGAGACACATGTAGCGATGAGAGTGTCCACGATCGGACACGCTCCACAACTTCCAAAATGGGTTACGGCGCTTTGGCGGGTTCGGTCCTCAGGAAGTCGATGCCGGCCGCTTGTTGTCCCACATCCACGGTGGCGGCCGTTGTCAGCAGCTTGAGATCGATCACTTCAACGGTGCCGGGCTCGGCCCCGATTCCCTCAACTGAAACAAATGCGAACGCATTGTCGGGTGAGACCACAACACCATGCAGCACTTTTCGTTTAGTGGGTACGCGCCCCAGCTCTGTTCCTGATTTGATATCGATAACTGAGACAGATTGATCGCGCTTGTTGGTTGTGATGAGTCGAGTTCCATCCGACGTGACCGCGAGATTGTAAACACCGGGCCGCGCCATCAGGCGCCGGCGCACCGTCCACTTCGCCGCATCAATCTCAACTATTTCACTTGAACCATTGCAGGCGACAAAGATTGACGAGCCATCGCTGGACGGTTGAGCCCAGGTAGGCGAGCAGGAGTTATCACCCGCTTTGGGCGCCTGCATCCCATGTCCACTCATGTCCATGTCTTTTTGATCGTGAAGCGCGGCAGGGCGCGTGACAGGCGGCCCGGTATTGCCGGCTTCCCGCCCCTTCGTCAGCAGAAAGTTGCGCGAGACTCTCATGGTTTGTGTGTCGATCTCAACCAGCAGGTCATCCATCATGCAGGCCGAATAGTGTTTGGTGCCCTGAGGGTTGAGTCGTGAGCCATGTGGCATCGTGCAGGTCTGAATGCGCGCCACCTCGAGCATCGGTTCGGTCGCCACAACGGAAACTGACGATGGCACCATGTCACCGTGCAAATTGAAGTTGACGACATACAGCAGGTCGCCATCCTTATTTATATCCATCGTCGCCGGGAAGTATCCCAAACGGGTCTCGCCCAGGACGCGATCGTCCGCGACCGAGTACTTCCAGACTTTACCGAAAGGGCGACCGTGAGCCTGCGAGACGTAGTAAAACTTCCTATCGGGTGAGATAGCTATCCCATGCGGACCGTTAATGTCGGTCGGCATGTCGCCAAAATGCAGATCGTGATCGACGCGCGCGCCCTTTGGGCCAAAGCGGACCAGCGCTATCCGGTCCGCCGATTCAGAGAGGACATAGACCAGATAGTCTTTGTCAGGCCCGGTTTGCGCAGCTACTGAGACAGCACCCGCAACGGCCAGCAGGGTAATGAACGCCAGAATAATTCGGCCCGGATTAAGGCTGGTTGGGCTTTTTCGGGGGTTGCACGGGTTGGTCTGACGGTACGTACTCATCGTCATCGTAAATTTTTATCTCGGCGCCAAACTTTTGATAGTTGCGGAAACGAATGTCGTTGCGACTCTGTACCAGTTGGCGGTCCTTGTAGAGACTGGTGATGAAAATATCCGCGTGCGATGGTAGCAGGTACGGTCTTTCGTTAATCTTCACCCAGTCGTAATCAACTATGCTGCTGGCAGCGCGAATGGGAAAGTCGGGTGGGATCTCAGTCGCAATTTGTTCAAAACGCAGCACGCGGTTCTGTTCGCGATCGATCCATACCCTTCCTCTTGAAGCGACACGGGCCGTGGCGTTTTTGTCGGCCTTCAGAGTCAAACTGGAGTAAGGCAACTGGACTTCGAATTCATAGACGATGGTGCGTTGGCCGCGCAACACATCCGTATCCACCATCTTGAACGTCGTACGCGATTCATCCTTAAATAGACTGGCCAGCCCGGTGACGTACTCGCCGGTAGAACTGGCGCCGCCCACAGAATCGCCGTACTCTCCTCCGGCCTTCGCTTCTTTTGCCGGAGGCATGCCGTTAACACTCAGAAGCTTATATTCTTCGCCTTCCGGTTGATGATAACTAACTGCGATGCTCAGTGTATCATCCGGCATCCAGTTACTTGTGGTGCCATAAGCCACTGAGCGTTTGATCAATTGCCTGACTATGAAATCAGGCATGGCGCCGGCTGCACCCAGCGTGATTTTCTTAGTTAAAGCCAACAAGTCGTCAGCTTCTGCTGTCGAAGGCGTCACTTCGGTTTTTGGATTAGCTCGGCGGCGCTCTGCCTCTTCCAGCGTCCGGCGCAGGATGGCATCGCTGCCGCTCTTGGCGGCTACCAGCGAGCGCATGCCGTCAGTTAGCGGGAATCCCAGACCACGTTTCCGAATCTCTTCTACCAGTTCATCTCTTTGTTCTGGGTGTTTTGGCAGTTGGTAAACGAGACGCACCAGTTCCTGGCTGGTTAAGGGCGCAGCGGCCGCGTCCCCCTGGGCCCGAATTGAGATGGAAAGGCAGGAAATGCTCAGAAGAATCAAAAATGACTGACGGAAAAAATTAAACATCGTTTAGGAGATCACTTTCTTTGGTGCGGGCGCAGTTTGCCGAATTTATCCGATGGATTACCGCCTGCCGTGGTTGCCTGTGCGCCGGTAGCTTAACGCAAATGCCAGGTGTGAACCACCCGAGACAAAAGAAGGATGGAGGAGATGTGACGTGGATGGAGTTGAACCGCGCCGTCGCAGACTCGAACTTTAAAAACAATATTGATTGATCGAGCGAGTCAATATCACAACACATTGGTCCAGTTCCGCAACCGGGACAAATTCCCCGGTGCGATGGGCCACCCGGATGTCGCCGGGCCCGAGCACGACAGCTTCGCCGCCCAACTCGATCATTTGCGGGGCCTCAGTCCCGAAGGCAACCGTGCCGGCGTTGCGGCCAGTTTGTCTTTCCAGAAATTCTACCAGGGCCGAATTCGCCGGCGTGTCAAAACCTTCGTCAATGCGTCCGGCTTCAATTTCACTTTCAAAGTCGGGTTCGATTTTTCTTTCAGCCTCAATCGCCTGTCGCATTAAACTCAGCACATGCGCGGGCTCCTGGCCCGGCACTGGACGCCACTCGAGCGTCATCCTGCACTCGCCGGGAATCACATTCTTGGCCGTGCCGCCGCTAATCAAACCCACGTTGAGGGTTGTATAAGGCGGATCAAAGTCCGCGCGCTGATCTGTCTTGAGGTCTTCACTGATGCGTTCGATGCGGGCCAGCAGTCGCGCGGCACGAAGAATCGCCGAAGCTCCCACCGCCGGATAAGCGCTATGCGCTTCCCGTCCGCGCACGATCACTTCCGCGAGGCAGTAACCTTTGCCGGCGCGCATCGGTTGCAGTGAAGTCGGCTCACCTACGATGGCATAACGAGTCCTCAGTTCTTTAGCAGCAGCCAACCGCTTGGCGCCAAACAGTCCCAGTTCTTCGTCAGCTGTAAAGACCAACGCCAATGGCCGGCGCAGCTTCGATAGTTCGATATTTTCCACGGCCGTCAAAGCAGCTGCGAGGTAGGCCTTCGTGTCGCAGGCGCCACGCCCATAAAGCTTGCCGTCTTTCTCAGTGAGCTTCGTCGCGTCTACCCAGGCGGGATCGTACGGGACTGTGTCGGTGTGCCCGACCAGCGCCAGTTCAACGCCGGTCGCATCAGAAAAATCAGTGCCCGTCACCGCGATCAAGTTGATCTTCTGCATTCCAAATTCGTCCAGGTAGGGGAGCCGCCGCACCTGCATGCCGAGCGCCGCGCAACGCATTTCGAGATAATCAACGATCTCAGCATTCGATCGTTGCGAGACTGAATCGATGCCGACGAGGTCGGCTAATGTTTCTGCAACTGGCTTCATTTGTATTCGCTTGTGACTTCGTCAGCTCCACAGCTTTTTCTGCAGTTTAGTGAACCGGCCGATGATCTCTTCCTGATCTGCATGCCTTCCTTCAGAAACGATCTGCGCGCCACCTACTACGACGTCGCGCACCGCAGTCTTCGCCAACCCGAATACAACCCCAGGCAGCAGATCGTCAGCCGAGGCTCCGGCAATTGAGGGATCATCGAGATCGACCGTGAAAAAATCCGCCGGCCGGCCCTCCTCGATCGCGCCACTCGCAGCGGCGAGACTTCGGGCTCCGTTTATCGTGGCACAATCAAATAATCGTTCCGCTAATGCCGCGCGAGAATCGTCTCCGCCGGACGCCAGCACTGCCCGCTCAAGTTTCTGCAGTCGCAGGTGATATTCAAGCTCGCGTGTGTCTTCGAGCAGATCAATCTGAACGTGACTGTCAGAACCCAGTGAGATGCTTACGTTTTCTGAGAAGAAAAGATCGGCAGGCACCACTCCATCGCCCAGATTGCGTTCAGTGGTCGGGCAGGCGCAGACCATCGCCTGAGCTTCCGCGAGGGCGTGCACAGCCTTCGGCGTAACATGAATCGCATGCACGGCCGTGAAGCGTTCGTGCAACAGACCTTCAGAAGACAGCAGCGCAACCGGCGATCTGCCATGCTCCTGAATGCACGCGGAAATCTCGGCAGGCTGTTCAGCTATATGCATGTGGGTCGCTAAACTCTCAGCGCGCGCATAGCCGGCAACTACCTTCAAGTAATCCAGCGGCACTGCGCGCACGCTGTGTGGCGCGATACCGACCCACGCCCTGTCCTCTGACGTCTTCAGATCGGATTCCAACTGCTGCAGGTTATGCAGGTACTTTTCAGGATCGGGTTCGATAAAGCGTGCTTGCCGCGGATTTGGTTCCAGTTCGTAACCGGCGCGAGCGTAAGCGACGCGCAGCAGGGCAATGCGCAGGCCTACATCGTGAGCCGCGCGAATTACTTCTTTAGCCAGCAAATTGGGATCGTCGTACTCGCTGCCGTCTGGTGCACGATGCAGATAATGAAACTCGCCTACTGTAGTAATGCCGCTCAGCGCCATCTCCAGAAAAGCCATTCGCGAGGCGTCGTACACGTCCTCTGGAGTCAGGCGGGTGGCGGCGCTGTACATAAGTTCACGCCAGGTCCAGAAACTGTCTGCCTTGTTGCGTGTGCGATATTCGGTACGTCCGCGGATGACTCTCTGAAAAGCGTGCGAGTGCGCGTTGACCAGCCCGGGCAAGAGTGCCCGGTTGGCAAGTCGAACTCGTTTTTCATCACCAACACCTTCCTGAGTGAGATTTGTGATGCGCCCGGATTGATCACACGTGATGGCCAGGCCGCGCTCGAAGCGCCGCTTGGTATAGATAAATTCAGGAAGCCATGAAGCCATAAGTTGAGCTCGTTGGATCGTTCTAGATGCCCCTCATTGCCAATACCTCAGGCGCAGCGGTCCGATCTCCAGTGCAACTGATTCTTCGGGGAGCATCCAGATACTGCAACCTGAATCCAAGTTGTTTATACAATCGCACAATTCTGGGAGTTGCCTGATTTGATAAGAACACGGGTCCTGAGTGCTTCGCCAGCCACTCAGCAGTACGGACCTGATCGTCCCAGGAAAAGCCGCCCGAGCTATAGCTGGTGAACTCCACGTCGTACGGTGGGTCAGCATAGACGAAGTCATCAGGTTCAATCTCAACGGCCTCGACATCATTACAGCTGAACAACCATCTTCCCAGCGAGAGCTTGTACTCCTGAAAATTCCGCGTGTAGTTTATCTTCGCGTATTTACCGAAAGGTACATTGAACTCGCCGCTACGATTGAAACGGCAGAGACCGTTGTACCCGGTGCGATTCAAGTAGTAAAACAATTGGGCCGCTTCGACACTGCCCGACTTGCCCTGGCGGATCAATAGATTAAACCGATCACGCTGGGCATAGAAGCTGGCCTCACAATTTTCAGTCTCCACGGTTAACTTCAAACCTTTTTGCAGTTGTGTATAAAAGTTTATGAGGTGCTGATTGATATCGTTCAGCAATGCATGCTCCGGTTTGAGCCCGAGTGCCATTGCCAGTCCACCACAAAACGGCTCGACATAGCGCCGTTGCCGCTGCCGTTCCCAAACCGGTATGAGATGTGGAATCAGCCAGCGTTTTCCGCCGGCCCATTTTAGCGGAGGCTTCAGAGACGCTAAGTTGTTCTGGGATTGTGGTGCCTGCAAATTACTGTGCCGCTGGTCCGTTCAAAGCGAAGTGATTGCACTCTTTTAAAGAAAGCGCATTCTAACATCGGCTACTTGAAAGGACTATGCGGATACCGGCGCTCAGAGTACCGATTTCAGCGGGCTTTTATTCTTTCCCGGGAGATGTGTTATGAGGAATAAAGCCCGCCTGAAGGCGGTACTCTGAACACCTCACTTGAGAGGACACAACGCAGCCAGTCAAACTTCGCCTCGCCACCTGCCGCTGCCATCCGTCAGATGTGGCTCGGCGTGGAGTCGAGTGGTCAGTGGTCGATGAGTTTACGAAGGCCGCTAACTAACAAAGTGTGGTGCCGGAGGTCGGACTCGAACCGACATGAGTGTGACCTCGCTAGATTTTGAGTCTAGTGCGTATACCAATTTCGCCACTCCGGCCCTTGGGTCAGGACATAATAAGTTGCGCGTGCAAAAGCGTCAAACTCGGTACCGGCCTCATGCGTTAAGAGTACCGCCTTCAGGCTGGCTTTTCTTTCCCAATACTTTCCGGGTTATAAAACAAAAGCCCGCTTAAAGGCGGTACTCTGAACGCCTCCTTTCGACGTTGAAACCGCCAACCGCCCCCAGCCGGACACGTTAAATCCTTATTCTAAAGAGTTTAAGCCTGGTGTAAAAACTTGTTTGCCATTGTACGGAGGGATCTGTAGAATAACGTGGCTGGCAGTGCGGGGCAGAAGACCCCGGACACGCCGGCTTCTCACCAAGCCTACTCCCAAGATACCTTCGGCTGCGGCCAAGTTCGCCGAAGGGTTGTCACTGGACTGAACAGGAGTTTAACCACAATGCGGCAGGATAGTTTCGCATCGCGAATTCTGATCGTCGATGACGAGCACGAAATAACAGAGATACTCTCGGATCTCTTGTCCAGCAGTCTCCAATGCGAGACGGCCGGCTCAGCTGAGGATGCTCTGGCGCGTCTGCGACAGAAACACTTCCAACTGGTCATAAGCGATATCACCATGCCGGGGATGTCGGGATTGGAGATGGTGCCACATGTAAGGCAACTTTCGTCGGACACCGTCGTGGTCATGATCAGCGGACTGCAAACGGTCGAGAGCGCTATCGAGGCGATGCGCCTGGGCGCCTTTGACTATGTGATGAAGCCGTTTGATCTGCGTCAGGTTGAAGCGGTGGTGAAGCGAGCGCTCGAACATCAGGATCTAATCGTTTCCAAACAGCGTTATGAAAATCACCTCGAAGAGTTGGTAGAACAGCGCACCGCCGAATTGGATCAGGCCCTCGCTTCGCTGGAGAATGCTTATCGCTCAACGTTGAAAGCTCTGACTTCTGCCCTGGAAACGCGTGATTCCGAAACGCATGGGCATTCTGAGCGCGTGGTCACGTACAGTCTCCGTCTCGGTCGTGAGTGTGGATTGGACAGCGTGCATATGAAAGCCCTCGAGTTTGGCTCGCTGCTCCACGATATCGGCAAAATCGGAGTGCCGGATGCGATTCTTCGAAAACCGGCCAAGCTGACTGAAGAAGAGTGGGTGCTCATGCGCGAGCATCCCCTGCACGGCCAACAGATTCTGCGAGGTATTGAATTCCTGAATCGTGCTTCCTGCGTGGTCGCTCAGCATCATGAGAAATGGGACGGGTCAGGCTATCCACTGGGACTGGCCGGCGAAGACATTGATATCTGCGCGCGCATCTTTGCCGTAGCCGATGCGTTCGACGCGATCACCAGCGATCGAGTGTACCGCCGCGGTAAGAGTTACGAAGCGGCAGCCCAGGAACTGGATGAGTGGGCCGGACGGCAATTCGATGCGAGAGTGGTCGAGGCTTTCCATCGCGTGCCGAAAGAGGATTGGGAAGAACTGCATCGACGCTCGCTGCGCCGCGAACAGGAAAACTTTGAACAGCACAAACTAGCGAGCTTGCCTGTGGAACCGCGACTGGAAGTTCTGGCTTCGTAGGCCGGCAATCCTATTCTTCCCTGGTTATGTTGGCGACGTAGCCGCGCCGCGAACGCAGGCTCAAGCCGACGCGGCGTGACGCGACTTCGATCCGCCGGTATTCATTTGCTGCCGCGGAGGCGAGTGGTCTGGTGGGACGGTAAGTCACGACATACTCTGAACCTATCTCTCTCGCCACTTTATCCGCTTCACTCACCATTTCCTCGCTGGTCTTCGGCAGAAAAATCGTTCCCCCGGTTTCATTGGCCAGGTCCGTGAGGGTTTGCTGGCCTTTTTTAACGTCCGCTTCATAAGCCTTGCGCTGGCGTTTCATAGCCGGATCAAATCTGATCGAAACGCCATAGATGGGATTGCGCGTTACGCCCGGGGGCAAAGTCGGATCGGTAGCAGTGATCGGATCCTGCGAGATCGGACGCTGACCTGCGCTCACATCCGATTTGCGTCCTTCCTTTTTCTGCAGCACAAATTCTGTGTAGCTGATGATATGAACGGTGGCTCGCGCGGCCGTCAATTTCCTGATCGCCAGCTCCCGCTGCGTCTTGACTCCGGTGGAGTCGACGCCGTCGGTGATGAGGACGACGTGACGACTTCCTTCGGGTCGCTCCTGAACCTGTTGTGCCGCTTCGAACAAAGCATCAGAAAAGACATCTCGCTTGCCTGATGACACTTTCGTTTTCAATACTTTCTGGGCCAGCTCGCGATCCGTGGTCCATGGTTGCAGTAACTCGACCTTGTTGTTGAACTGCATTAGCGAGACCCAATCGCCCTGATGGAGATACTTCAAAAGTTCCATGGCCACCTGGCGGGTCAAATTTGTGCGCTTGGACATGCCGCCCAGTCCACTTAGCTCACCGCCGGTATCCAACACAATCAGCACATTGGCCGGAACGTGACGAACGCTTTTAACCTGTTGTGGATTGCCATCTTCGAGGACCAGGATGTCGTCGGTAACCACGGTTGGATCGTAGTGGCCGAACTGATCCGTTGCGACCACTGACAGACGTACTTCTTCGGTGAAGGTCACGACTTGATCCTGTGGATCGGGCTGGATCGGAGACGGTGTGGGTGATGCCTGAGGCTTAGGTTGTTGCGCGTTCGCCAGCTGCGCAACGGCAACCAGGAAAACTAATAAGAGAGCGAGCAGTAATTTTGCTTGTAACAATGGAACCTGTTGGACTCAATTTGAATTGCGGCTGGTTGGATGCTGAGATTGGGTCAGGCGCGTTGCCCGTGCCCCGTTTTTAGTTCAACACCGCCTTCAGGCAGGGCTTAGTCTTCTTCTCGCTTAGTTAGAAGCATAAAGGCCCAACTTGGAATACGCGATTACCGGGGCAGGAAATGGATCGCTTTTATTACACCGCAGCCTTGCGAGCCTGCGCCTGAACTGCAGTGATAGCGATTGCGTCAACGATATCCTCTGCTTTGCAGCCGCGTGAGAGATCGTTGGCCGGCTTGTCCAGACCCTGCAGGATTGGGCCAATAGCAGTAGCGCCCGCGAGTCGTTCGGTCAACTTGTAGGCGATATTACCTGATTGCAGATCGGGGAAGATCAAAACGTTGGCACGTCCAGCGACGCTGGAACCAGGTGCTTTCGACTCCGCGACTGACGCAAGCAGGGCCGCGTCAGCCTGTAGTTCACCGTCGATCTGTAACTCCGGCGCGCGTGCGCGAACCGTTCTGGTCGCTTCCACAACCTTGTCAATCAGCTTGTGCTTGGCGCTGCCTTTAGTAGAGAAGGACAGCATCGCGACGCGCGGCTCGACACCCAGCAGAGCGCGACACGAATCAGCTGAAGCCATGGCGATTTCTGCCAGTTCGTTGGCACTGGGATCAATGACGACGCCGCAATCTGCGAAGATCAATGCTCCATTGTGACCAAAGGCGGGGTCGCGCAAAGCCATCAGGAAAAAGCTCGAGACCAATTTGTATCCTGAACGCACGCCAATACAATGAAGGGCGGCACGCACGGTATGCGAGGTCGTATTCGTCGCGCCGGCAACTGAGCCATCTGCTTTCCCGGCGCGCACCAGCAGATTGCCATAATACAGCGGGTCCTTCAGGGTGGTACGCGCTTCATCGGTCATCATGCCCTTGGCGCGGCGTATTTCCTGAAACATCGAAACCATTTTTTCAAAATCAGGCGCCCGGCGATGATCTATCACGGTGACTCCGCCGAGGTTCACTCCTTCGCGCTGAGCGGTTTCGCGGATTTTAGTTTCGTCGCCCAGAATCGTAATGCGAGCCAGGTTGGCCTGAGTACAGGCGGCGGCCGCGACCACAGTGCGCGGATCATCGCCCTCGGGCAGGACGATATGCTGCTTATTGGCGGCGGCCCGCTGGCGAATGCTTTCTAGTATGGACATATCTTTCCGGAGAGTTGGCGAAGCTGCTGCGACGGTTCGACTGCGGAGTCTAACCGAGCCGCGAAGTGAGAACAAGTTCGAGCTCAGATGCTCGATCAGAATCACCGCACTCAGGCAGATGCATGACCACGAGCGGCGCCGATCAGCAGAATAGAAAAGCGCAGAGGCGGTTACGGATTTGATTCTTCACCAAAATGGACGCAATATTTCGGGAAGAAGACTGCTGCTTACAATTATCAGCTGAGGTGAAGATGGATGGCGGTACAAATCAAGAGTCGAATGCGGAACGTCGCGATGTTCGTGCCCAACATGGTACTGCTGTGCGGACGCCTTCTAAAAGATCCACGCGTGCCGAATACAGAAAAGGCCCTGGTAGCGGGAGCGATAGTCTACGCTCTGATCCCGTTTGATCTCATTCCCGACATGATCCCGTTCGTAGGTCAGCTTGATGACGCTTATTTGATCGCGCTCACGCTGTTGAGATTGGCTGATCGTACGGATTCATCGGTCTTGCGCGACCATTGGAGCGGCGGCGGCGATATTGTGCAACTGGTTGATTCAATGGTCTCCCTAACGGCCCGTTTCCTACCTAAGCGAATCCGAAGGGTGTTGACCTCAAAAGTCGAAATGTCCAGGGAGAAGGGAGCTGAGCGAATCCTCCCCCAGCCTTTCCTCGTGGCTGTCGCGGAAATCGAAAATGATGACAGGCCGGTGTCATAAGGAATTACGTTTGCGAATAACCTGTAGATGTGCGTTAACGAGCCTCGATAGATCCTGATCCCATCTTCCTATGATCGCTTAGTCTCAAGAGCGGCCGGGACTCTGGTTATTAATCAATTGAAAAGCCCAGGGCTTTAGCGTAGTATTTCGTTCGTCAAAGGCCACTTTGGGTTACGTCGCGCCACCGTCAGGGATTATCCCTGCTGCCCAATCATCTCTGCGAAAAGCCCAATAAAAAACCACCGCGAATGATCGGCAAAATTGTTTCGCACTACCGCGTTCTCGACCGCCTTGGCGAGGGTGGCATGGGTGAAGTCTACCTGGCTGAAGACACACACCTCGGTCGGCGGGTAGCCATCAAATTTCCCTCCGTCACGGCAAATGAACACGATTACCGCGCCCGTTTTCTGCGAGAAGCGCGAGCCATCTCCGAGTTAAGCAATCCCAACATTGCCACCCTGTTCGACTACGGCGAGACCGGTGACGGTCAGCCGTTTCTGGTAATGGAGTTCGTTCGAGGTCAGACGTTGCACGACATGATGCGGAAAGGTGAACTGACGCTGCCGCGAGCATTACAGATTATCGAAGACATCGCCTCGGCACTGAGCGAAGCCCACAATCGGGGCATCGTGCATCGAGACATAAAGCCGTCGAACATCATGGTCGACGAGCGCGGTCAGATCAAAGTGCTGGACTTTGGTCTCGTCAAACAACTGAATGACGATCAGATTCATTTATCCGAGCCTGAAGCGCAAACCTTGCTCGCCGTGCGTACACGCAGTGGCATGGTCCTAGGTACGCCTGCTTACCTGTCGCCGGAACAGGCGATGGGAACCAGCGTTGATCCGCGCAGCGATTTGTTCGCGCTTGGTGGAGTTCTCTATGAATGCGTCACGGGCCGCTCGGCGTTCCCTGGTTCGACAGTCATTGAAATTGCTGCCAAAGTGATTCATGTTGACCCGGTGATCCCCTCGAAAGTGAATTCCAGTATTCCATCCCAACTGGACTCTGTCATTTTAAAAGCTCTGGCAAAAAGCCCGGCCAAGCGGTACCAGTCGGCGGCTGAGCTGAAGGCGGATCTGCGTTTAGTGCGCGAGCTGCTGCAAGATGATTCAGGCCCGACGATTATCAAGTCGAGGTTGAACACTTCAGAACTTAGACATCGGAGTACCCTGGCCGCTCTTTCACAAACGCTCCGCAGGAAGCGTGTGCCCTTGTGGTACATCCTGGTTGGACTAATTGTCCTCCTTGGCACCGGGTGGACGATCTGGCGCTGGAGGCGACCGGCTCTGCACATCCCACCGGCCGAAGCGCGAAACTGGCTTGAGATTGGAACAAACGCGTTGCGAGATGGCGCCTACTTTCAAGCTAGTAAAGCACTCGAGCAAGCGATTGCGATAGATGATAAATATGTTCTCGCTCACGCTCGTATGTCCGAAGCCCTTTTGGAACTGGATTATGTCGATAGGGCGAAAGACGAACTCCTGCGGGTGACTGCGCTCGTAAGCGAGCGCTCGGGATTGCCAAAGACGGACGAACTCTACGTAACTGCGATTTCAGCCACGGTGCGGCACGACTTCCCGGCCGCTATCGAATCTTATGCTGCCATCGCACAAGAGGCTTCGGATATTGAGAAGCCAAGAGTGCTTGTCGATCTGGGACGCGCTTACGAAAAGAACGAAGAACTCCCCAAGGCTATTGCGGTCTATCTGGAAGCGACGAGCCGCAACCCGCAATATGCGACCGCCTTCCTGCATCTGGGCATCCTCCATGGCCGTCAACGAGAACTAACACAGGCGCTCGACGCCTTTGCCAAAGCGGAAGAGATTTACCAGGCCATGGGCAATCTTGAAGGACGGACGGAAGCGGTGTACCAACGGGGCGCGCTTTTCAATCAACTCCAAAAGCTGGCGGAGGCCAGGGCCGAGTTGGCAAGGGCGCTCGCGCTGGCTGAGGCAAGCGACAACGCCTCCCAGAAGATAAGGACCCTGCTGCAGTTGAGCGCTGTAGCTGTCGACGCAGGTGAAACAACCCGCGCGACTGACTATGCGCAGGACGCCGTGAGTCTGGCCCAGAGAAATGGAATGGAGAATCTGGCTGCGCAGGGATTAATAGATATGGGATATGGCTTCCTCGTTCGCGGCGAGCCTGTTGAGGCCGAGAAATACTTTCTCCAGGCGCTTGACGCGGCCCAGAGAGCCAAAGCTCGCAGCAACGAGGCAAGAGCGCGTGGCGGTATGGCCAGTTTGCGACAGCAGCAGAACCGGCCCGATGAAGTAGTTAAATATCTTGAGCCGGCGCTGGCTTTCTATCAGCAAGGCAATTATAGAGCAGCAACATCTTCCTGCCTGGCATTGCTCGCCCGCGCAAATCTCCAGAAAGGGGATTACCAGGCGGCGCAAAAAGCCCAGGAGCAACTATTGCAGCTTGGCCAGCAGTTGCATGACCAATCGATGATAGCTCAGGCGCACGCCGAACGAGGGTCGGCATTAGCGCGCGAAGAAAAGTATACTGAGGCGCTCGACCATTTATCACAGGCCTACCAGATCTATAACTCGCAGGGAATTCAGCGGAGCGTCTGCAACAACCTCGTAGGTCGTGCACTGGTTTTAAGCCACCTGGGCCGTTATAGCGAAGCCCAGATCCTTTTGGATCAGGCGTCTGCTATCGCTGATAAACCAGGCGGGGAAATGAAACGGCTCTCGCTGGAAGTCAAGGTTGCAGCCGCGGAGGTTGACCTGGGACTGAATAATTTTTCGCAGGCCAGAGACAAGGCTGAGAAACTACTAGCGCTTTCGGGCAACCAGTCTTCCGAGATTTCTGCTCGCGGCAATCGCATTTTAGGTCTGGCGCTGGTATCTGGCGGGGCGCTGCCCGCCGGGAAAGACAAATCTGCCGCAGCAGTGGAGATGGCTAAGCAGTTAAACGATCCCTGGCAGTTGGCCATGGCGCAGCTGGATTTCGCCGAAGCGATGCTTCTTTCCGGGGCTGCAAAGGAAGCATTAAGCAGTGCGCTTCAGGCACGGGCAGTCTTCGCGAAGCTGGGCCAGGTTGCCTCCGAAGGCGAAGCTCTGGCGGTGGCGGCATCGGCCAGTTCGAACCTAAACGATGAAAGCAAAGCACGCGAGTATGCTTTGCAGGCAAACAATTCATTTTCGACGCTTGAGCAAAGATGGGGTACCGACAGCTACAAGAGTTACTTGAGTCGGCCGGACGTGCTCCGTTTGCGAAAGCATCTTGATCAACTTGCCAGCTCCGCTAAATGAATTCCCGATGGCTCCGGGTTGATCCATGCGGTTGTCGTCGACGTTATTAACATCGCTTGCACGAATGCGTTCGAGGGTTTTTCTGGAGGCGCAGTGCCTTATTGGCGTTAGTCTTAATTCCCGATCCCAACAGGAGAGATAACAATGAATCGCTTACGCTTAATTATTTTTGCCGTAGCAGTAGTATGCGTCCTGGCCATCACGGTTTTTGCCGTCGTTAGTGGCTCCCAGTCCGCCCCTGCAGACGACGTGATCATCATCAAGGGCGGCTCGCTGGAGATTACCTGTGGGAAGAACCACGGGAATGATTGCCTGGGAACCAGTGATGGCCACGGAAAGTACAAACATAAGAAGAGTACCGCTCACATAATGGAGATTACGGTAAAGAATAATGCCAACGTTACATTGTTTAGTAATACGTTTGATGCGGCGCACCAACCGGAAATTCAAGTGACTTACAAGTAGCAGCAACTGACCTGGCGGCTGGCAAGACATCACCGATGTGCTCGATTGCGGACCAGCAATCGAGCATCGAAAAAACGACCGTCAAATCGGTTCCTCAAGCGTGGGGCTGCGGCTATTTCCGCAAGGCGAGCAGAAGTTTCTCGTGGATGCCACCAAACCCGCCGTTGGACATGATGGCGACGACGTCGCCTGAGCGGAGTTGCGGCAGCAGGTAAGCGATGATTTCATCCGCGCCATTCAAGGCGAGCGCTGTCTTGCCCTGCGCGGCAATATCATTAACCAACTGCGCAGTGCTGAGCATGGCACCCTTCTCCTTGACCTTGTCTATGTCAAAGACGTTGGAGATAACGACGAGCTCAGCGGACACAAAAGATTTGGGATACTCATTCTGAAAAACTGCCAGGCGGGAAGACCACGAGCGAGGTTCAAAGACCGCGACCAAACGGCGGTTGCCATAACGGCTGCGCAACGCGAGCAGCGTCTCGCGGACGGCAGTGGGATGATGCGCAAAATCATCGATGATGGTAATGCCGGCCTCTTCACCCCGAATTTCAGCTCGCCGGCGCACGTTTCGAAAGGTAGCCAGCGCTGCCGCGATCGCCCCACGTTCCAAACCCCAGGCGTCGGCGGCAATGATCACTGCCAGCGAATTTAGAATATTGAAGTCGCCGATCAGTGGGATTTGAAACTCGCCCCACTCTTTTCCTTCACGCCAGACACTGAAGCGCGACAGCGCGCCTGAGTGATCGATATCACGTGCCTGCCACCTGGCCTCTGAAGTAATCCCAAACGTCTCGACGGTAGTGAACAAGCGCCGGCCCATCTCAGCGACAAGGTCTCGCACATTTTCATTGTCCCAGCCAGCGATCAAGCGGCCGTTGGCTGGAATCAGGTTCATAAAGCGACGAAAAGCGAGCTTGACAGCCTTCAGGTCGGCATAAATATCGGCGTGATCGAATTCAATGTTATTGACGATTCCTAACTCGGGCAGGTAATGCATGAACTTTGGGCCCTTGTCGAAATAAGCCGTATCGTACTCGTCGCCTTCGATGACAAAGTAATCGCTGTCGCTGACGCGAAAGCTGACGCCAAAGTTTTGCGTCACGCCGCCCACGAGAAAAGTTGGATTAAGACCGCCCTGGTCCATCACCCAGGCGGCGATGCTTGAGGTTGTCGTCTTGCCGTGCGTGCCCGCGACTACGAGTGAACGCCGGCCGCGAATAAATTCTTCCTTAACGACTTCGGCTTGCGAGTGATAGTGCAACTTACGAATTAATGTCTCTTCAACTTCCGCGTTACCGCGTGGGATCGCATTACCCACAACCACACAATCCGGAGCCGGCCGCAGGTGGGCCGGGCTATAGCCCTGGCGCACGGTTATCCCCAACGCCGCGAGCATCGTTGACATGGGCGGGTAGACGTTTTCATCCGACCCGGTCACACGATGACCCCTCGCCTGCAGCATGCCTGCGAGCGAGGCCATTGCGGTGCCGCAAATCCCGATTAAGTGATAATGCATAAAGGTTAAAGTTTAGCGTCCGCCTTTACCGTTTCGTAAGAGTCACAAGTAGATGATCGCGAGCCGATGTCCACCAGCAACTCTGCCATTGGCCCACCCGCGAAAACAAGGGAAGCCGCGTAACGATGCTCCTGGCCCCTGGCATTTTTTCTAATTGATGATAGAAAGCGAAAGCCACGTTCTTGCTCGATTCATCAAGTCGCACCTTGAGGGATGCTGCTTCGTATGGCAATCGTCTATATGACGAAAGTTCGCAGTGTAGTTGGGGCGCGGCCCAGCTAAACCAGGAGCGGCGAAAGAACGCAACGTGTTCAGGTAACGCGCTGTACCAGTAATGAAGGTTGGCGATGCGCCATGACAGCGCCCCAGTATCGCCGGTAAAAACCATCAATTTCCCGCCGGGCGCCAGCCTGCTCGTCAGCAACGACAGGGATTCCATTGGCCTGGGCAGGTGTTCGATTACGTCGATCAGAGTAATCGCTCCAAACGTTCGCTGCTCGTCCCGCAACGACTCGATATTATCGCCGATTATTTTTATCCCGCGCGTTCGCGCTTCGGCACTGGCGCTGGCAGATGGCTCGATGCCAAAGCGTTCAAATGACTCTCCCAGGTAACTCAGCAAATCTCCGCGAAAGCAACCCACATCGAGCACCGAAGCCTGCGGTAGCGTGGCCGCCTCAGCCTTGATGTGAACCCAGACCTCACGCGTGGCTCCATGCTGCCACCAATCGCCTTCACTCAAGCCGGCGTAGTAGGCGAGCAACTGCTCCGGAGTTGGCTGGGGGTAACGGAAGCGCAGCGCGCAATTGAGGCAGCGATAAAGCGATCCCGTATCGAAGCTGCCATCAACAGAGCGTCCAAGAAAATCCGGGGTGAAGACGGGAAGCGGCCCTAAGAGCACGGTCTTCCGGCTTTCGCAGGCAATACATGCAGGGTTCATAAATTTTTCAAGCTACGAAGCCGGGAAGATTATTACTCCGAATATGAAGCAGTCGTGCCTTTACCTTCCGCACCCAAAACGGATACTTCGAGCGGCATGACGGCATCGGTGGATAAGGACGCGGAAGACTGTGCCCCTTCAATTCAGAGCCGGCGTTTTTTTGTGCCTCTCGAATGCAGGCCACATAGCCTGCCACCATCCTTGCCACTGAAAACCCATCGCCAGTTTGCCAGGCTGCTTTTTTCATTTTCAGCAGCAGGTCGCGATCCTCGTCCAGTTGCTGAATGCGATCGGAGGTGCGGTTAAGGTCTCCGATCGGAACAATAAAACCGTTACGGCCGTCATGGACCAGTTGAGTGTTCCCACTTTCGATATCGGTGACCACGGGAACGAGAGCGTGGCCCATAGCTTCGAGTAGTGCTACTGGAAGTCCTTCATGATCTGACAACAGGATAAACACATCCTGTTGGACCAACAGCGCTGCGACTGACTCAGTGTCGAGCCATCCGTGAAATTTCACGTGCTGCGCAAGACCCTGTGCTCGCAATTGCTCCTCGAGCATTTTGCGTTCCTTACCATCGCCGATCAGGCTCAATTCGAAGTTGATTCCGCGCCTTCTTAATTCAGCCACCAGCGGGACGAACTCGAGCACTCTTTTTTGCTCCTGAACCAGTCGGCCCAGATAGCAGATTTTTAAGACACTTTGATCTACAGGCTGCAGCAGGATTGTGTCTGCCTGCTCTGCGGTCAACGCATTCACCCCGTACGGAATCTGAATCGCACGTTCCGCTGGCACGCCACAATCATTCACTATCCTGAGTCGTATCGCTTCACTGACACCAACTGCGCGGTCCAGAAAAAAATGATAGTGCTTCAGTGGCTCGTAAAAAGCCGAGACATCGTTGTGCGCAATCGAGAGAGTTACCAGGGAAGGATCGAGCAGCGGCAAAGCCAACCAGCCGACATCAGGCGAAATGGAGACGATGTAAGCAGCGGCGTGACTTGTCTTCACCCACGCCGCCAGGCGCCCGGCTTTTTCTTCCGGCAGATGCGCAAGCGACCAAAGGTCAGTGTGTACTTCTGCACCAACTTTTCGTAAAGCCTCGATGATCGACCCCTCGGGTCCCGGCTGACTAATGATTGAGATA
Organism: Pyrinomonadales bacterium; assembly: GCA_038237475.1. Taxonomy (GTDB): domain Bacteria; phylum Acidobacteriota; class Blastocatellia; order Pyrinomonadales; family Pyrinomonadaceae; genus JAOAPY01. The sequence goes on from JBBRYS010000003.1 coordinate 227,828, forward strand.
CGGAAATGCTTTTTGACCAGCGACTCTGCCAGATGCACCAGAAATGTCTGCGCACCTCCGGTCGGCGGCGTGGTGAGCGTGGTATCAACGATAACGATATGCATTAAACCTAAATCAATGAGTCCAATAATTGTTCAAGATAAGCAGGGTAGTTCAGCCCTGCCTGTTTGACTCACCTTTTCGCATCGCCTTAGCCAGTCCTCCGGTCAGCGATCCAGTGACCATCCCCTGCAAGCGTTCTTTGCTGACGAAGGGCGCACTGAGCAGGCACAGCAGCCATTTGGCAGTTGGTCTCGGCCGCCGGTCGAGCAGTGTCGCCCTGCCCAGTTGATACATCCCGAGCCCCAGCCTGTCGTTGATGACTTCTTCAATACCGAGCAGACCTTCCGCCTCGGCTCGCATCTGCCGGTTTAATTCCCTCAGTTCCGGATCCAGGCGTAATTGCTGCACGGCCTTTCGCAGGCGCACCGTAGCCCGCAACATGCGCCGTCCATCCGCACTATCGCTTTGCGAGTGCGAACGAACCAGCGCGTGTGATGCGGATGATTCGTCGTGATGAAAAACGGCTCCCTGGGCCGCGCAACGAATCCAGTATTCCCAATCTTCGACGGGCGTCAACGCAACATTGAAACGCCCCACAGCCTCGATCGTGCGGCGCCGTAGTAGAGGAGCGTTCACTACCATGATGTTGTTCCTGAGCAACTTGTTCAGTACGGCTTTGCCGCTGCCGGAGACTTCAGGCATCCACGAACCGCCATCATCCCACATTGAATAGCGTCGGGAGACGAGGCGCTCATCCGGATTTTCCGAACTGAAGTAGCGGACTCCGCTATAGACAATATCGATCTCGGGATGCTCCTCGAGATAACGAGTATGCAATTCCAACTTGCGCGGTTCAATTAAATCGTCGGCATCAAGAAATTGAAAATACTCGCCTTTGCTGTTTTTGATCCCCGTATTGCGAGCCGCTGCCTGCTTCTGATTTTCCTGGCGCAGGTAGCGAATGCGGGAATCCTCACGCGCAAACGCCGCGACAATTTGCGCGGTATCGTCGAACGAACCGTCATCAACTACGAGGCACTCCCAGTTCTGATAGGTCTGAGATTGCAGGCAACGCAATGTTTCTGAAATCAGATGCCCGTAGTTGTATGAGGGGACTATGACGCTTACCAATGGCGCTTGCGATCCAACTTCAATTTGCATTGACTATGTCTTGACGATGCACGGGGCGAAATCTCTTACTGTCGCCACATCGCGCTCCCTTCTTTTCCCTGCGCAGTGCCGGTTATCCGCAGCAGACGTCAGCCGAATTCACCCAGACGATAGGCGGGAAAGTATTTCGTTGGTCCCACTTTGGCGGCTCGCACCATTTCATCGTACTTTACCGGATCGAGGATCCTGCCACAAAAGTATGCGGTTCGAGTTCCGGTGGACCACCCCTCCTTAAACCGGCTGAGGCCACTCTTCTGACCCGTGCCGGCGCCGGCTGCGCCGCCCAGATTCAACCACTGCAGACCCTGCGAGGCGAAGTAATCGATAGCCTGACTGAACAATGCGAACGAGGCTCGCAGATCGTAGCCACGCTCGCTGTATGCTCCCAAATGGTAGTAGGCGACTCCGCCCTGGACGTACCACAACAGCATGCCCGCCGTAGCATCGTCACTGAGGGCGCGAAAGGCAACCAGACCTGGCACTGCTAATTGTCTGGCAAATGATTCTCTGGAGAATGCTGTCAGACCGGTGATGTCATGCCTCTCAACTAAACCGCCGTAGAGTTCAGTCCATTCATCGACAAGCGCCAGCGGATCACGACAGTGTTCCACGTTGAGATTTTGCAGCGCCTTGCGGGCATTGCGCCGGTGATGTGAGTGGACAAACGTATCCACGGGCTGGCTCAGGTCGACGACGAAATGCTCCTTGAATGGCGTGACAACATCCGGGAAACAATCTCTCAGGAGATCTGGATTGGAGTTTCCGAATGGGTCAGCGACGACGGCGATGCTCACCAGATCGGCTGTTGCTTCCAGCTCCTGCAAGTCAGCCTTGAGTAAAGACCAGTCCAGGCAGGAAAACAATGGATAGCATCCCATTGCATCCCGGTAAGGAAATCCGGATATCGAGCGTTGCAGTACCCATCCCTGGCTGCGTGGTAATTCCAGTGGCGTGCCGAATTCCTGCAGCGCTGCGGCGTAGGCGGGGTGCATGTAACCACTAAGCAACGCCGGCTGCGTCGCCACTACTTCATTTTCCTTCATTGCTTTTCGACCACGTAGAGCACACTCTGTTCAGTGATACCATACGTCTTGAACTTCGCTTTGCCGAAGTGCTCATGGCCCAATTGCCGCACGGCGAACCCGACCTGCTGCACACGAGAAAGGAAACCTGTTTTTGAATAGAGGCGGACATGGTCCCATTGTCCGAACCGGCGCCAGCGTTCTGCGATGTCAGTGACGCTCGGATCCTCATCTATCTCTTCGATGGTCAGCACGATCGGCACCATCAGGATACCCTGTCCACCAACCTTCAGAATGCGATAGAGTTCACGCAAAGCCCGGCGATCGTCGTCGACGTGTTCAAGTACATGTGAGCAGATGAAAAAATCGACGGACTCATCACTGTATGAAGGCATATCCATGATGTCGATCGGATCATCGACGCCTTCCATAAACAAATCCGCAGTACGATAACAGAATTTTTGGGGCAAGCCGGTCGTCAATCGCAGGATGAACTTTGAGAGTGGCGCTGAAGGGGCAAAGTCAACAATAGTCGTCTCGGCTCGGCTGCCTACTCCAGCTAAGTGGTCTGTCAGGAAGAGTGCGTAGAGTCGCTCTCTGTCAGCAGCGCCGCACCAGGGACAGGAATACTTGTCAGCGTTACAGGTCTCTGCTTCTGCAACCGAATAGCGATAGCCGAAATTAACCGGCTCATCTCTAAAAAAAGGAGGCATCGGCTCAAAGCCGAACAATCTACGCCCGCAAACCGGACAACCATTTCTCCCCAACACGCACCCGCTCAATAGGTTCAGTCCGTGCTTTAACCTAATTCCACCGTGTACGACGCCCCTCAGGATCCTTTGCACGGAGGGCGGCGAGGACTGCAGTGCCCGCCGGAGATGGGACCCGGTAACTTCCGAAGCTTTATCTTTATGCGGTTTCAAATGACTTTCACAGCGGACGAGAATTGTGGGGGGAAGAATGATCCGAACGCCACTAAACCACTTTGAGCTGTTCGGTGGTCCAATCCAGAACGGGTTGCACCACGCCCGGCTCCCGGCCGTACCAGCTCAGATTTCTTTCCTCAAGGTCCACGATTTCAAAAGTCACGGCACTCTCATGGCGATAGATTACTGAACTCTTGTTCTTAACAATCAGCACGCTAAAACGATGGCGGCCGACATTCATGAGCTCGCCGGGAATTTCGCAGGTCGAACGATACAGACCTGCCGGTAGCGGCCGATCCGACCAATTCGGTTCGAGCCCACTGCCGGTAGTGAAGGCAATTATTTCGTGTTCAGTATAGAGATGCAGGGTGACATGCAATTGCGTCTCCGGTTGTAAATTCCAGTATTCAACTTCGATTGAAAAGGGAGTCTTCATCGTGAGCGGCGCAGCCGGATCGGCGGCCTTGCTCCTGACACGAACCGCGTGCAGACGGACTGTCTCGTCACCTGGCGCGTCGGCTGCATCAGGCCACAGCTCTTCTGAGGCAACGCCTCCGCCAAAAGATTTATTGAGGTAGTTGCTCACCACTGTACCGGCGTCACCATTCTCGAATATCGAGCCATGCTCGAGCCAAAGGACTCGCCGGCACAAACTCTGCACGGCTACCATATTGTGACTTACAAAAATTACCGTTCGGCCTTCTTTCGCCACGTCTCCCATCTTGCCCAGACATTTCTTTTGAAAAGCGGCGTCACCCACGGCGAGCACTTCGTCGACCAGCAGAATCTCAGGCTCCAGATGGGAAGCCACCGCAAAAGCCAATCGCATGTACATACCGCTCGAATAACGTTTCACGGGAGTATCCAGAAATTTTTCCAGATCCGAGAAGGCTACGATTTCATCAAACTTGCGCGCTATCTCGGTCTTTCTCATGCCCAGAATGGCGCCATTCAGAAAGATATTCTCGCGGCCGGTTAATTCAGGATGGAAACCGGTGCCTACTTCAAGCAGGCTGGCAACCCGCCCGTAAAGTTCGGCGCGTCCGTAGGTGGGCTCCGTAATACGCGAAAGCACTTTCAAAAGTGTAGATTTCCCGGCGCCATTCCGGCCGATTACTCCGACTACTTCGCCAGGAGCAATCTCGAAGTCGAGGTCTCTGAGGGCCCAAAGTATCTCACCGGCGACGCCTCCATTACGGCCTCGCAATCGGTTCAGAGGCGCGCGCACGGCCTCGACGATGGATTCGCGCAGGCTACCGTAGGCCGCTTCGCGCTTGCCCAGCACGTATTTCTTTCCCAGCTTTTCTACCCGAACAATTGGTTTCATTCGATCTCAGATAATGTCGGCAAAATTCTTTTCCATGCGGTGAAAAGCATAGGAAGCATAAATCAACAGCGCGAAGGTAATAGCGGCTGAAGTCGCCAGTGCCCCCCAGTTAAAGGCGTGGCCAAACAATGACGAACGATAGCCCTCGATTATTCCGGTCATGGGATTGAGCGACAACAGCCAGCGGAACCGCGCGGGTAAGAAACTCGCCGGATAGATTACCGGCGATATGAACATCCAAAGCTGGACGATGAACGGCAATGCAAAGCGCACGTCGCGATATTTCACGTTCAGGGCAGATAACCACATGCCTACACCCAACGCCAGCAGTGCGGTCAAAAATACAACCACCGGAAACATTAGAGCGCTCCACGTAAGCGCAATCCTGTAGTAGATCATTAACGGGATGAGCACGAGAAAGGAAATCGCCAGATCAATTAGTCCAGCAGCAATCGCCGCTGCCGGAATGATCATTCGTGGGAAGTAAACTTTAGTGATTAAGTTAGCGCTGCCTACCAGGCTGTTCCCGCTATTGCTGATCGCGTTTGCGAAGAAGGTCCAGGGCAACAAGCCCGCATAAGCGAAGACTGGGTAAGGAATATTGTCAGACGGAACCCCGGCCAGCCGCCCGAAGAACAGCGTGAAGACCAACATCGTGAACAACGGTTGAATAACCGCCCAGGCTACTCCCAGCGCCGTTTGCTTGTAGCGCACCTTCACGTCGCGCCAGGTCAGGAAATAGAGCAAGTCGCGAAAAGCCCACAGATCCTTGAGGTCAATCACCCCCCAACTCGAACCCGCTTTGATTATGACCAGCGGCTCATCGGGTAGATTGTGAGCCAACCGATCTGGACCAGTTGGAATCGACTTGACGTTGCTGACGGCGGTTATGGCAGAGTCTGGAGTGTTTTGTGTTTCGGTAGTAGTCGTGTCCATCAGGTTGCTGCGCGAGCGGACTTTCTCAGACTAAAAGTCCTTCAAATAGCACAGCTTGCTCGCAAAAGCCTTGGCATTTAGAGAGGTCAGTTTAGTCGGCACACTCTGAAGTGTCAATTAGCACAAACCCTTGCCTGAGACGTGCTCTGATCGGTGCGCTGTCGAAAAACGCAAGGAATTCCTGACCTTTGCATCTCGGCGGTCGGATTTGTAGCGGGGACTTGGAGACGGGGGCTTCGCTGGAATGGATGCCTCGGGTGTGGTCTAATACGACGTTCGAAGTTCCAGCCAGTTTCAGACCGAAGGGATCACAATTAATCGTTAATGAGAAAAATTTTTGTTACCGGCGGAGCGGGTTTTATCGGCTCCGCTTTTGTCCGCCTTTTACTCGCTGAGTTGCCGTCAGCTCAGATTACCGACTTTGATCTCCTTACCTACGCCGGTAATTTGGACAACCTGCAGGACGTCGACTCGGACAGGCACCATTTTATCCGAGGTGACATCGGTGATCGGGAGGCGGTTCGAACTGCGCTGACCGCTGACTTTGATTGCGTGATCAACTTTGCTGCGGAATCGCACGTTGATCGCAGCATAGCTTCAGCCGATGAATTTCTGCGTACTAATGTCATGGGTACGCAGGTGCTGCTCGACGCGGCGCGTGAGCGAGGTGTGCGACGGTTCGTCCACGTGTCTACCGACGAAGTGATGGGTAGTTTGCCGGAAGAAGGAGAGCATTATTTTACGGAGGATTCTCCATTTGCCCCCAACAGTCCTTACGCGGCTTCCAAAGCTGCTGCTGAGCATCTGGTGCGGGCAGCTCGACATACCTTCGGTCTCGACACAGTCATCACCCGTTGTGGCAACAACTATGGACCGAGACAATTTCCTGAAAAGTTTCTGCCGTTGATGCTCTCGAACGCTTTTCAGGATGATTCAATTCCAGTTTACGGCGACGGTTGTAACGTTCGTGACTGGATTTATGTTGAAGACCACTGCCGCGCCATTTTGCTGGCTTTGGAAAAAGGTGTGGCTGGTGGCGTCTACAATATTGGGGCCCGTAATGAGAGGCGAAATATTGATGTGGCCACTTCGGTGTTGGACCAACTGGGTAAACCTCACTCGCTGATGAAATTTGTAAAGGATCGCCTGGGGCACGACCGGCGCTATGCGATCGATCCAAGCCTCGCGGAGAATGAACTCGGCTGGCGGCCGCGTGAGACCTGGGAAAGCGGCCTGGAAAAGACTATTCGCTGGTATCAGGAGAACCCCGAGTGGATCGAGCGCGCCCGCAGCGGCGCCTATCGAGATTTTTATTCCAAACAATATGGAACTGAGGTCGGAGCCAAATGAGGGTTTTAGTCGCCGGTGCCCGAGGGCTGGTTGGACAGGCAGTGAGCCGGGAGTGCAACTCACACGGGGACGAAGTCTTAGCCTTCGATCACCAAACACTCGACATTAGCCAAGCCGAGGCGGTCGAGCGCGAAGTGTCCCGCCTGCGTCCCGACGCGATTATTAATTGTGCCGCCTGGACGGATGTTGACGGTTGCGAGCGAGATCCCGATCGGGCCCGAGCGGCGAATGCCTTGGGGCCGGAAAACCTCGCCAGATCCAGCCGTCATGTCGACGCCGTCTTTGTAACGATATCGACTGATTATGTTTTCGATGGGAAGAAAGACGGTTTCTATACGCAAAACGATGATCCACGTCCGTTGAGTGTGTACGGCCGCGAGAAACTTGCCGGTGAGATACTGTCGCAACAGGCATATGACCGCAGCATCGTGATCAGAAGCGGTTTTATTTTCGGTGAAGGCGGGCGCAACTTTCTCAGTACTGTGGCCGATCGACTTCGCCGTCAGGAAAGGGTGGGCGCCATTGCTGATGCCTGGGGCACGCCAACCTTTGCGGTCCATCTGGCCCGACGCCTTCGTGAACTCGTGGAGTTGAACAGGCCCGGTATTTATCACGTGGTCAACAGCGGCGAAGGCGCCGCCTACGACGAATTTGCCCGCGCCGTCTGCAACCAGCTGGGCCAGGACCCGTCGCTGGTGCAGAGCGTTCTGTCCAGCGCCCTGGACAGACCTGCTCCGCGGCCGCGGAACTCAAGGCTGAAGTGTGTTATTTCGGAGCCGCGCGGGCTGGTTCCGCTTCCCTCCTGGGGCGAAGCAATTAGCGAATTTCTCTCGGCCGATCAATTTTCGCGTAACGCTACCTGAGGGTTGTGAAGCCGTTCCAGCTTGCCACCGGGCATATGTCTGCTATTATTTTGCCCCAGCAGTCAGCTTTTCAGAGGTCTAATGCATGATGTCTCAAGACAACCGTTTATTACCGATGTCCGCGATTGAACGAGGCCTGGATAGGCCGCTGAGCGATATCAGCCAGTCCAAGCCCTATGGCGTTTCAGCCACGGAACCAACCAGCATTCGCGATTACCTGTTTGTGGTACTAAAGCGAAAATGGCTGATTCTTAGTTTGGTGCTGGTAATAACGTCTCTCGTCACTATCCAGATGTCGCGGCAGCCTTCCATCTATGAGGGCAAGACCACCATTCGCATTGAGCAGAAACCAAGAAGCGTTCTGCAGACCAAGGACGTGGTAATAAACAACGGCACCGATCCAAACTTCTGGGGCACGCAGCTGAAATTATTGGAAAATAATTCTCTGGCTCGTCAGGTAGTCCTCACTTTGGATCTGCAACACAATCCGAATTTCTTCGGCGGACAGGCCCAGGGTGGTATTTTTTCCTCGCTTCGTCGCGCTTTCTCACGCGAAAAGAAGGTCGTTGCTGCACCATCTACTGCTGGTGAAGTCACAATCGTGGGTGAGAACGATCTCAGCAACCAGGCATTGACTCCGGAGCAACTGGCCAAGCTTGAACCTTACGAAGACTCAATCATCGGCAACGAAACCGTTGAACCTCAGGTCGGTACAAACCTGGTTGATATCAAGTTTCGCCACAGCGACCCCGAGTTAGCGCAGAAGATCGCCAATACTCTGGCGGAAGTTTTTGTCGAGAATAACCAGGAACGGGCTCGCACCGGATCGGACAAGGCAGAAGATTTGCTGGCCAATAAGATTGCTGAGTTTCAAAGACAGATCAAACACGACACGGAGGTCCAGCTCAACTACGCTCGTGAACACAATGTGCCGCTGATGATCGATCCGGCCAAGGACATAGACGCTACCCGCTTGGCTACGCTGAGTAATCAGTTGCTAATCGCGGAAAATGAGCGCAAGAACCTTCAGGCTGCGTGGGAATCAGCTAAGAGCGCCAAGGATGCTTACTCCGTGCCGGACGTTCAGACTTCGCAGCGTATTGATAAGCTGCGGGAGCGAATCTCGGCATTAAAGGAAAAGCGGGATGCATTGCTGGTCATTTACACGCCCGAGTGGCCCGAAGTGCAAAAGCTCGACGCCCAGATCAAGCCCCTGGAAGCTGAGTTGGATAAGGCTCCGGTGGAAGTTGTCGCAGCGATGAAGTCTCGTTACCAGGCCGCGCTGGCAAGAGAGAACATGCTGCGCCAATCCTACAATAAGCAACATGGCGAAACCTCGCAGCAAACTCGTTATCAGATCGAGATGGCTGCGATGAGCACGCAACTGGAAACTAATAAGCAGTACCTGAACACTCTGCTGCAACGTCAAAGAGAACTTGAAGTGACAAAGGGCGATCGGCCAAATGAAGTCAGTATTTCGACTTTAAGCCGTCTGCCACGCGAACCGATTGGCCCGGCCCGCCTGCGTAATATTGCTCTCGCTTTCGTAGCATCGTTGATTGCGGGTATTTGTCTAGCCTTCCTGCTCGACTTTCTTGACGATACCGTTAAATCGATTGACGATGTGGATCGCTACATTCACTTGCCGGCTCTGGCTCTTATTCCCGCCAGGCGAGATGACCAACCACGGCTGCTGGTATCCGGGTCGTCGGCTGGGAATCCGGGTGAGGGTAACGCCTTGGCAATGACAGACCATGCGCGCTCTCCGATCGCTGAATCCTACCGGCACCTGCGTACTTCTTTGTTGTTGTCTTCGGCGGGTCAACCACCGAAAACAATTCTCGTAACTTCCAGCCAGCCTTCAGAGGGCAAGACTACCACTGCGGTCAATACGGCGTTTATGTTGGCCCAGACCGGCGCCGACGTTGTCATTATCGACTGCGATTTGCGGCGGCCGCGTTTGCACGCCCATTTTGAAGTGCCGAACGTAAGCGGCTTGACGAACCTGCTTTCGGGCGATCCGGACATCGACAAACATCTGCAGAGCTATGAACGGCAGCCTAATTTGAAAATCCTGACTTCGGGACCGGTGCCTCCGAATCCTGCGGAGTTGTTGGGATCCGACGAAATGCGGAAATTGCTGGCGGTGCTGGCGACGAAATTCACCCACATTATCGTTGATTCGCCACCGGCCATCTCTTTTACTGATGCTTCGATCCTGTCGACGATGGTCGATGGCGTAGTCCTGGTGGTTCACGGCGGCCGCAGTTCAAGAGCGGTCGTGCGGCGCGCCAAGCAGCAGTTGATTGATGTCGGCGCCCACATCTTTGGCGTCGTTCTGAACAACGTCAAGCTGCAGGGCACAGATCCGTATTACACCGGTTACTATTCCAACTACTACTACACGGCACCCAGCGACGAAGACGGTGCTGATGGCGTGAGCAATCCGGCCCAGGGAACCGGTGGATGAGAGGACAGTTTTGTGAGATTGCGCCGGACGTGAAGCTCGGCCGCGATGTTTCGATCTTTCATTTCGTAAATCTCTATGGTTGTGAGATTGGCGATGAGAGTAAGATCGGCTCATTCGTCGAGATTCAGAAGGGCGTGCGCATCGGCAACCGCTGCAAGGTTTCAAGCCACACGTTTGTCTGCGAAGGCGTGACCGTTGAAGACGAGGTCTTTATCGGTCATGGCGTCAGCTTCATCAATGACAACTATCCGCGCGCGACGACCAACACCGGAGCACTCCAAACTGAAAGCGATTGGCAGGTAGTGCCGACGGTGGTCGGCAAGGGCGCCAGCATTGGCACCGGCGCGACCATCCTGGGTGGCGTTCAAATTGGCGCTCGCGCGATTGTTGGCGCCGGTTCTGTAGTAACTCGAAACGTCCCTGCCAATACCATCGTCGCCGGCAATCCCGCCAGAACTATTCGAACTCTCAAAGTCGATCACTCCATTGATATCGTTGATGAACAAGCAAACAGTGACCAGTAAAGTAAAAGTCGGCCTGATCGGCTGTGGTTATTGGGGTCCAAACCTGCTGCGCAATCTCGCCGAGAATGAAGCGGTAGATTTGCGCTGGATCTGCGACCTCGACCGGGAGCGATTAGCGTCCATGGGCCGGCGCTACCCGATGGCGCAGCAGACTTCCGATTGCCAATCGCTATTTGCGGATCCAGAACTCGATGCCGTCGTCATCGCCACCCCTGTCTGGACCCACTTTTCATTTGCCAAAGCCGCCCTTGAAGCCGGCAAGCATGTCCTGGTGGAAAAGCCGCTGACGGCCAGTGTGGCGGAAGGTGAAGCCCTGGTTGAGATGGCCGAACGCAACGGCTTAACGTTGATGGTGGACCATACCTTCGTCTACACCGGGGCGGTGCGAAAGATTAAGGAGTTGGTAGGCAGCGGTGAATTGGGCGACCTGCTGTACTTCGACGCGACACGCATCAATCTCGGATTGTTTCAGAACGATATCAATGTCGTCTGGGATCTGGCGCCTCACGATTTTTCGATTATGGATTTTGTTCTCGCGCGGCAGCCCTCAGCAGTGTCGGCCACTGGAAGTTGCCACATCAAAAAGGGGATTGAAAACATAGCCTACGTGATGCTGCTCTTCCCGGATGAATTCATCGCGCATTTTCATCTTAACTGGCTGTCGCCCGTCAAAATCCGAAATACCCTGATTGCAGGCAGTCGCAAGATGGTTGTCTATGACGACATCGAGCCTACTGAAAAGGTTCGAGTCTATGATAGTGGCGTCACTGCGGTTCAGAACGAGGAACAAGTGGATCGCGAAGCCGCCTATCGCACCCTGGTGAGCTACCGAACGGGTGATGTCTGGGTGCCGAAACTTGATACAACCGAAGCGCTGCGTTATGTCTGCCAGGAGTTTTTATCCGCCATCACTGAAAAGCGGCACGCCTTGACTGACGGCGAAGCGGGCGTCCGGGTGGTGCGTTTGCTTGAGGCGGCGCAGAAATCAATTGAGCAGGGCGGGAATGCAGTTCCCCTTTAATAACTACTGACTTCATCATGAACATACCCTTAATTAATCTTAAAGATCAGTTCGCACCGCTGCGTGCAGAGATGCTGGCGTCCCTCGAACGCATCGTAGATTCGCAACAGTTTGCGCTCGGGCCGGAGGTCAAGGCGCTTGAGGAAGAGATTTGCGCTTACTCAAAAGTGAAGCACGCCATTGGCTGCGCCTCTGGGTCGGATGCGTTGCTGCTGGCGTTGATGGCGCTGAATGTGAAAGCCGGCGACGAAGTAATCACGGCTGCGTTTACATTTTTCGCAACCGGCGGAGCAATTGCGCGACTTGGGGCACGACCGGTCTTTGTCGATATTGATCCCCTTACTTACACCATGGATCCACAAAAAGTGGAGGCGGTGATTTCACCGCGCACGCGGGCCATCATTCCCGTTCACATGTACGGTCAGTGCGCGGACATGAATTCTTTGCTGGAAATCAGCGAGCGCCGCGGTATTCCCATTATTGAAGATTCTGCCCAGGCGATTGGCGCCAACGATCGTGGACGCCCGGCAGGCTCAATGGGCCGGCTCGGGTGCTTCAGTTTTTATCCCACGAAAAATCTCGGCGCGGCCGGCGATGCCGGGATGGTGACCACGAATGATGATGAACTGGCAGCGCGCCTGCGAGCTTTGCGCGTGCATGGGGGTCTGACTGAATATCATCATGCTGAGATTGGCATTAACAGCCGCCTGGATGGGATGCAAGCCGCTGTGTTGCGAGTAAAGCTGCCGCACCTTGACGATTGGGCCAGGGCGAGGCGCGAGAAAGCGGCTCGTTACAATCAGCTGTTCAGCCAACTTGAATTGCCATTTGCAGTGCGCACGCCCGCGGTTCGTGACGCAGCGGAACACGTCTATCACCTCTACATTGTGCGTGTGCCAACTCATCGCGACGCCGTGATGGCCCATCTCACCAAACACGGGATTGGCACAAAGGTGTACTATCCGGTGCCTCTGCACCTACAGCAATGTTTTCTCTATTTGGGTTATAAGCCCGGGGATCTGCCACAGACGGAAAGCGCCGCGCTCGAGACTTTTGCGCTACCGCTTTATCCGGAACTGACAGACGAACAGCAGCAGACGGTGGTGGAAACGTTCAAGAGTTTCAAAAGTTAGTTCGTCGAGTTCTTAAGATCACAAAGTCTGCCCGGGACGCTGTGCGGTAGTTGACGTCTCCACGTCCTATCCGGTCACTGCTGCCGCCTCCAAACGTTCACCGGTTGCCGCCACGATTTCCTCGAGAATACGCTGCAGGTCATAGCGGTAGCTCCATTCGGGATAATCCTGCTGAAACTTTCGGACGTCGCTGATCCACCAGATGTGATCTCCGGATCGCGCCTGGTCCGAAAGCACATAATTTAATTCTCTCCCGCACAGTGCTTCCGTTGCCGCGATCGCCTCCAGCATCGAGCAGTTGCTGTGGCGTGACCCTCCCATGTTATAGACGGCTCCAGGGATCGGCTTTTGAAAGAAGTGCCAGAAAGCATTCACCAGATCATAGGAATGGATGTTGTCGCGCACCTGCTTTCCCTTGTAGCCGTAAATCGTATAAGGCTTGCCCGACATTGCGCATTTGACAAGATAAGCCAGAAATCCATGGAGCTCTGCGCCCGAGTGGGCCGGCCCGGTCAAACAGCCGCCGCGAAAAGTACCGGTTTTCAATTCAAAATAACGACCGTACTCCTGCGTCAACACATCCGCTGCCACTTTGCTGGCGCCGAAGAGGCTGTGCTTCGACTGATCGATGCTCATCGACTCATCGATTCCATGTTCGTAGTAGGGATGCGTCTCGGCAATTTCCCAGCGAGTAGCGCGCTCGACCAGCGGCAGCGCATTCGGCAAGTCACCATAGACCTTGTTTGTTGAGGTGAAGATAAAAGTGGCGTCGGGGCAATGCTGGCGAGTCATTTCGAGCATGACAAGCGTGCCATTGGCGTTGACCGTGAAATCCGTGAAGGGCTCGCGCGCAGCCCAGTCGTGGCTGGGTTGGGCGGCAGCATGGACCACCAGTGCGATGTCCTTGCCAAACTCCTGGAAGAGTTTGCCAATAGCGGCTTCGTCCCGGATATCCAGAGCGTGATGTTCGTAGTCTTTTAAATCCTGCTGTAACTGCCTGGTATTCCACTCAGTGGAGCCGTCCACTCCGAAAAAGTAACCGCGCATATTGTTGTCGATGCCGACAATCCGCAAACCCTTCTCATGTAAAAAGCGCGCCGTCTCGCTGCCGATTAGTCCCGAAGATCCCGTAATAACTGCAATAGACATTTATGTTTTCCTCTCGGCTTGAATCTAGACCATCTTCAGAGAGGCTGCAAGTTGAGGAAAGTCGACCTCAGGTTCCCTCGGTCTATCGCCGGTGATTCCGCTGCGGATCACGCTAACTCTGAGAATTAATGCCGGCCGTCCGGTCGCCACATGCGCGAGGGCTGTAGTAATATCGCTGCTCGCGAATATTTATGAATATGACAGAGAAAAACCAGCCGGATAAGCTGCCCGTCGTTTCAGTTGTAACCCCAACCTACAATCAGGCTGAGTTCCTGAGGGATACGCTCGAAAGCGTACTAGAACAGGATTATCCGCTGATCGAACATCAGGTGATTGATGACGGTTCGACCGACACGACACCGCAAATTCTCGCCGAATATGAAAACCGGCTTAACGTCGAGCGCCACGAGAACCGGGGTCAGACGCCCACCATTAATAAAGGCTGGGAGCGATCCACCGGCGAGATTCTCACCTGGCTGAATTCCGACGATACTTTTTTGCCGGGGGCGGTTTCGAAAGCAGTCGAGTATTTCCAGCAGCATCCCGACGTGGGCATTGTTTTCGGAGATACTTTATTTACCCGTCCTGATGGTTCAGCAATTGAGCGTTCCCCGAAGCGTGCCGAGTTCGACTACAGCGATTTCGTTCTGCAATGTGAGAATCCAATTGCTCAGCCCTCGGCTTTCATTCGGCGCTCAGTGATCGATGATGTTGGCCTGCTGGATCCGCAATTCTATTACTTTATGGATTGGGACTTCTGGTTGCGAGCAGGTTTGCGCCATCGCATTACTTATGTGCCCGAGCTGTTTTCAACCTATCGCTTGCACAAGGATTCCAAAACGATCGCACAGGCGAACAAGGCCGCTCCGGAACTCGAGTACATGTACCGCAAGTTCTTCGCGCGGACGGATCTGCCGAATGAGATTCGTGCCCTTAAGCGGACGGCGATGTCGAACATGTTCTTTACCAGCGGCGGCTATTATCTGGAGGGTGGGAATGCCGGTGCTGCTGCGCGGATGGGATTCAGGGCGTTGCGCGAATCTCCCTCGTCCATCTATCGCCCGGCAGTGGCGCATAAATTCTTCTATTGCCTGCTTGGTGGCCGCTCAATCTACAAGCGAAGCCGGGGAGCTTATCAAAAGGCACGTGCTCACAACGGGTAATTTGTACTTTGAACTTTGTGCCTTGTACTTTGTGCCTTGTACTTTGTGCTTTGCACTTTGTGCTTTGCACTTTGTGCTTTGCACCAAACGCAATTCAAAGTCACGTTCAAAGCACAAAGCACAAGGGCCGGACTGCAAACTTCTTCTAAGATCCCGCCAGAGTCCGGTTCAGTCGCTCCTGAATAATCTCTCGAGCTCCGTCCGCTATTTTCTGGATTATAGCCGCGGCAAGTCTGATCCCACCCTCTATTGATCGACTAGACCACGGGTGCCGGCGCACCGAGGCCGAGGCAATCTAGGTTCTGCGGGTCAGGATCATTCGCATGCCGTGTTTTGGTCTTAAAGTGATCAAAGGGCGCAGTTCTACAACCTGAGTGGGGGCCAGGCGCATCTGCCAATGCTGGGCCAGCGTTGCCAGCAGTAGAATCCCTTCCATCCAGGCAAAGCCTTCACCTATGCAGCGACGCGGCCCGCCGCCGAACGGAAAATAAGAAAATTGGGGTCGTGACTCGCGGGCCTCAGCAGTCCAGCGCATGGGATCGAAGCGCAGCGGGTCTGAAAAATACCGCGGATCGCGATGCATGACGAATTGACTCATTATCACTAAAGACCGTTTCGGAATGCGATAGCCGCCAATTTCGCAATCGGTCACGGCCATGCGGCCCGTTGCCCACGCCGGGGGATAAAGCCGCATCGATTCAGCCAGCACCATCTCTGTGTAAGGCAGCCGGCCGGCATCCTCAACCACCGGAAGACGCCTTGCCAGAACGCGATCAAGCTCTTCGTGCAGGTGTGCTTCCGCCTCCGGATTCTGTGACAACAGATACCACGTCCAGGTCAGCGCGTTCGCTGTGGTTTCATGACCCGCCAGAAAAATGGTCATCAACTCATCACGCAACTGGGTGTCAGTCATTCGTCCACCATCGCCCTCGACGTCCTGCGCCAGCAATAGCATTGAGAGCAGATCGCCGCGGTCGCTGCCGCTGGCCCGTCTTTCTTCTATCACGCGAAAAATTATCGTATCGAGCCTGGCGCGGGCACTGTCGAATC
Organism: Pyrinomonadales bacterium; assembly: GCA_038237475.1. GTDB lineage: Bacteria > Acidobacteriota > Blastocatellia > Pyrinomonadales > Pyrinomonadaceae > JAOAPY01. The sequence goes on from JBBRYS010000003.1 coordinate 243,974, forward strand.
GTCGCATTTGCGGCAAAGGCAATTTCTGCAGCAAGTCAAAGAAGGGAATTGAAATGGTGTTGAAGAGTTCCATCACCACGGTCATCGCCTCGCCCACCTCCGCCGCCGCGGATTCGACATCCGCATCGAACAGAGTCTTGCCTACGATCGCCAGCGTCAGACGCATCATCTCGTCTGACATGTTGACGGTGGCGCCGTCGTGCCAACGAGCCCGCGCAAGTGATGCGTAGTCGATCATCGAGCCGCCGTACGCCGCAATACGGGCGCGATGAAAGGCCGGTTGGGCCAGCCGTCGCTGCCGTCGATAAAACTCGCCTTCACTGGTTAGAAGCCCTTCGCCGAGCAGACGTTTGGCGCGTTGCAGCGCCAACCCTTTCATGAAGTCTTGATTGTTGGTTACCAGAACGTCTTTGATGAGGTCGGGATGATTGAGAAAATAAGCGCCCTGTCCACCCAGTTTGAAATACGAGATGTCGCCGTACTGTTGGGCCAGAGTTTGGAAAAAGGGGAGCGGCCCACGCCGGTAGGCGAGCAGACCGGCGATCGGAAAGCGGCGTCGCGGACCTGGCGGTAGATTTGAGTTCTCGTGTCCTGCGGGTCCAATAGTCGTTGTCATAAACCGAGACCTCAAAACCAAAGTTCAGCATAACGATCAACGGGCGGAGGCCAGTGCAGCCAATGGTCTAAACGTGTGACGTTTTCTAAAATAATTATGCGCGCTCGCTTGCTCCGCTAGTTTCACTGTGCTAGTGATTTGAGAGTAAAAATCAGCGCCCGTCAAACGATAACTGACCGCGCGGAATTATGGTGTCATAGTGTCACTCGAATTTGCCATTCAATATCCCTGTCCACTGCGCGCGCGTCACTCCGAAGCCCGTTTGCGGCGCTGGGGCCGCATCAGTAACCTGCACACTCGACTGACCACTGGAGATAGCCTGGTGCCCACGGAAGACAAAATGAAGTGGGTTGAAGAAGCCGGCGATGAAGTTGAGGAAATGCAGGCGGAGACAACAATCTGCCCCAGTTGTCCTGCCTCGCTGCCGCTGGAAATTGCCGGCGAAGGAGAGGCGGTCGGTTGTCTCGGCCGCATTACCTATCCTATCGAAGCGCAGTTTGAAAAGTTCCTGGCCGATCGCGTGCAGCTGGTGCTCGATACGGTCGACCCGGTGGACCAGCCGCGATTGTTACGCATATTGGTGGACGCCGAGTCTCCGTTTGATGGGGAAGCAGCCAAGGAACTGCGACGTGTGACGACAGCGGAAGGGCTGCGCTTTTTTGAATTGCGCCTGCCGATCAAGTTGGCGCGCGAGGCCGGGCGAATCACCACGGACAATTTATTTGATCTGCTGGGTGGATTTCACTCCGAGCAGCGCGAGGACACCAGCTACACGCGTGAACTGCCCCAGACCGCAACGGCTGACTATTATGATTTTCTCGATCTGGTATTGCGCAACGACCTGCATCAATCTGAGTTGGATCGTTTGAAGGTTCGGAGCCGAAACTACGAACAGTACCTGCGCCTGCTGACAGCGATTGAACAGGCTGAAGCGTTAGAAGCCCGAGTGTTGTTGGACTGAAACGGCTTGGTCCTGCGCTAGTGCGACCTGACGACGGTTAGCATGCAGGCTGCGCGCGGTACCAGGAAGAGTTTCATTGCCTGGCTTCGTCCAGGTGACGCAGGGAATCGAGAATGAGGTTGGTGTTGCTGGCGGCCTTGATCTTTACCGGAAAATTCATTTCTGTTTTTTGGAATTCAAAGCTGCCGCTCGTGATCTCCACGATGCGGCGGAAACCAGGCTCACCCGTTGCGCCGGCGCTTTCGGCATCTGCAATTGATCCTTCGTTGAAATACAGCTGACCCTCCTGCCCTGCGCCGATTAATTTTAAGATTCCCGTCAGCTTCGCATTCTCGACCACCTGGATTGCGTCAAAGACACTAATTGCTGCGAGGTCGCCTGCCAGCGTCACTGCCGGGGCTGGAGCACGCTGGTCTGAAGCGCCGGCGCCGGGTTGCAGGTCCGGCCGTCGAGCGCGCCGAATGGCATCGAGGCCGGCGGCGATGTTTATTCTTGGATCGAGCTGTTTGGCCTCGAGTAAGCGATCGTAGGCTATCTCGAATTCCTGGCGCTCGATGTAGAGACTGGCGAGCGCCAGGCATTGGCGCGCTGCTTCTTCCGGCTGTTGGCTGGCTGAAATTTCTCGCAGGCGCTCCCGCAACGGGATTGAGCGCGCCGTTCGCTCCAGGGCGCTGCGCAGGCGCTTAATCGCTCGTTCGGTTGCGCCATACTTCACGAACAATTCAGCCTCCAGCAGCGCGGTCTCAACCTCGCCGGTGGTTTCTGGTTTAGAGTTCGTTTGGTTCATAAGCTGAGCAAGTTTAGCACAGCCGAACGATTGAGATTTTACCCATCAATCATTTCTAAAAGTTCAGCCGAAGTCCCAGGCGCACTTGACGCGGGCGCAAAGTGCGGGTAGTGACCAGGAATGATTCGAGAAACGCCACGCGCTGAGCGGGAGTCGCAGTCGGAGCAAAGGCATTGAAGTTTATGAATTCACTGCCGAAGCTAAAGACTGTTTTATTCAGGACGTTGTCGAACTCGATTGCGGGTCGTAGTTTCAGCTTTTTGTTGAGCCGAAACTCGCGAGTCAAGTTGAGGTCGAGGAGGAACAGGCCCGGACCCGTTCCTGAGTTGCGCGCGAGGTTGCCGGATTGGCCGATGGTTGGCAAAGCGAAGAAATTTAAAATGGAGGGATCGATTGGTTGCCCCGGCTCGCGCCATTTGAGCATCCTGGTGTCCCCTGTGAAAATTGGCCGGTCATTTCCGACGTCATCGAGATTTCTGTCCACGCCTCCTATCGAGATATTGAAAGGAGCGCTTGAAGCAAGCCGGAAGAGCGGCGACAGTTGAACGCCGCCGAGCTTGCGCGGCGTGGTGAGTGTCCCCGAAAGGACAAAGCGATGCCGCCGGTCCTGCAAGCTGCGCGCGCGTTCACCTCGAAAGTCTCCGGGAACCAGTGCATCTGACGTGTTTACAATGCCGTCATCCTTCAGCAGGGAAAGGGTGTACGCGGCCCGGAAAGAATAACCAAAGCCGGACGCCTTGTTACGCCAGCGATGCCTGAGTTGCAGGGTTAAGCCGTGGTAAAAACTGTTACCTACCGAAATCAACTGTTGAATATCCGCGCGCGCGGGATCGGGCCGTAGATTATTGAGCGCGGCCAGGGCGACCTCGATCGCCGTCGTCGAGGTGAAGCTATTGAGGTTGATCAGAGAGATGGGAACACCCGCTTCCGTTATCCTTGCCACCGCATTCGGGTTGGTTGGATCCGGCGGCAGCAGCACGAAGCGCACCAGTTCACCCGCAGTTGAGACGTTGTAAAGCGGCCGCACTCCCTGGCGATTGCGGACATTCGCAAAATCACGCGATGACAGAAACTGCGAAAAGTTTTTGAAGGAACCTGGCAGGCGGGGCGCGTTGGCATTGAACTCACGCCACAGGTGCAGGCCTCGATTCCAGGTGTAGTTAGCTTCGATAACAATTTGTTTGCCGAACTTGCGTTCAAAGCCCAAGTTGGCTTGATAACTTTCCGGGATGCGCAGACTCGGATCCAGGCGGCGCGCGAATCCGGTGTTGAGCACGCCTAACTGTTTGACGAGCGGCGACTCGAGCGAGAGAGTTTGGGGAAAGTGAAGATTCGCTGCGATGAAGGCGCGCCGCTCAGCGGTGCTCAGCAGTTTACCCGTCGCCGGATCAACGAGGCTGTTGGTGTCGAAGAAGCGTTGCTGTGTGCCCAGCGTAAAGTCGTCAATGGTCCGCAACAGCGCGCGATTATAAAAGACTCCGGCACCGAGGCGGAAGACTGTCTTTCCCGATTTGAAAGGATCGAAAGCGGCGGCCAGCCGCGGCGCGAAGTTATTGCGATCACGAATTATGCTCTCATTCTCCCAACGCAATCCGAAGCTGAGGGACAGATTAGGTCGTAGCCGGAACTCATCCTGGCCGTAAACACCGAGATAAGTGTTGCGCTGCGTCGATTGCGTCAGAAAGTTTTGCCGAAAGCGGCTGGGGGTATTTGCCAAAAAATCTCCAGCGCTCGCGAAGTTGAAAGTGCCTGAAGCGTCCGACAGATCGATGAACGTCGATTTGACTCGCTGCAGGTCTCCACCAAAACTAAGTGAATGCGAGCTGGCGACAAGGGAGAGGATTTCCTGCCATTGCAACCGGTCCTCCTCGCGTCCGGTGGCTCCGGAAGTCGATGTGCCTGCCACCAACGTTCCGCCGCGAGACACCGGTTCGGCTGCTGGTAAGGAATCATTGATGGTGATAAGAACCACGGGGCTTTCATTACCACCGCGAGCTTCGAAGGCGGGGCTGAGACGCGAGATTTGCCAACGAGACTGGAGCACTGCCCGCGGCGAAATGAGATAACTATCGGAATACGAGACAGCATCGGTGTTGCGAATGTTCCCCAGCAGCGCTTCGGCCAACCGGTTGCCGCCACCAAACTGCCGCAGGTTATCGAGCCGGCCCAATTGGTAAACGACTGAGCCGTTGTGCAGATCGTTGAATTTGTGATCGAGGCGCACTGTTAGGACGTGATTGCGTTGGGGAGTGTTGACGCCGGCGACAAACGGGGCCAAGCCGTTGACTGCGTTCAAGGCGGGAGCTGAGGCGTTCTCTGCGCGTTTGCCGTTGAGCTGGGTGGGTTGCGGCAACGGGAAAAGCGGATTCCGGTCGAGTGGTAGCAGTGTGTCGATCAAAGCCGAGTCGAGTAGTTTGTCGAATTCATAGGTGGCGAAAAAGAAAGTGCGCCCGCGCCCCTGGTAAAGCTTTGGCAGCAGGACTGGTCCGCTGAAACTGAAGCCGGGGTCGTGCTCCTGTAGCGGCAGTCGCTTTTGGCCCCGCCGATTATTGTTAAAGGTGTTGGCATTCAAGGCTTCGTCGCGGAAAAAGTAAAAGCCACGGCCATGAAACTTGTTTGCGCCGCCGCGCGTGCGTAGATTGATACGTCCGCCTGAGGCGCGTCCGTACTCGGCTGAAAACTGATTGGTGATTATCTGGACTTCTTCGATCGCTTCGAGGGAAGGTTGAAAGCGAGCGCGGGCCGATCGATCGTCGTTATTGTCCAGGCCGTCAATGGTGATGTTGTTCGAGTATGCCGGCCCGCCCGAGAGCGAGAATGATCCGGCTTCTTCCGGCGTGCCGGCGCCGGGCTGACGATCTTCAGCCAGATCGCGCGTTGACAGCGGTTCCTCAGTCACTCCCGCTAAGGTGAAAATCAGGTCGAGCGGTGAACGCGAGTAGACAGGCAGACTTTCGACTTCCTCGCTAGTGACAGTGGCTCCAACCACTGTTCGGGTCGTGTCAATCCTCGCCGCGTCAGCCGCGCTTATGACTACCGTTTCAGCGATGACGCCCGGTACCAATACAACGTCGAGTTGCACGTTCCGGCCGGCGATCAGTAGGACATCAGTCTTCTCCTGAGTTGCGAAACCTGCCGCCGAATATCGTAGCTTGTAGACGCCGGGTTCGAGCTGGATGGCGCGATAACCGCCTCCGTCATCCACGTTAATCGTGCGCGTCAGTCCGGTCCTGATCAGCACAGCTGACACAGTCGCGCCGGGAATGATCGCCGCGTTTTGATCGGTGACCCTGCCGGTGATGGTGACCGTATCGAGATCCTGGCCGCTGAGTGACTGAGCCAGAATAAAGAGAATCAGATGGATCCTGAAATTAGATCGAAAGGTCCCCATAAAGCGGGGCAGTAAGGAAAAAAACCACATCACAGACCTCCTGAAGTTCTGATTGTTTTACGGACTGTGGTGGTTTCTAAAAATTAATGAGCTATTAGGTTTGGATCGTACCAGCGAGGCGGCCCAATTCCAGTGCAGTCAATTGGTGGTGAGCGCAATCTACCACGATCACGCCGAGAGCTTCAAGGAAATGAGGGAACGCTTCCGCTTGTCGCTTTCGCTCGCGAAACTGGAGTCGGACCTTTCAAGTCTTTAGCTGCGTGTGATGGTGCGGCGGCGAATCACCGTGGTCCGTGAGATGGGGACCAGAGCATCGCTTTCGGAGGGTGGTGGCTCAGTGAAGTTGGCGAAGTCGCTGACATGCGTCTGCAGATAATTAAAGAAACGTTCGAACTCCCGCTGCATCGCATCCATCTTCTCACGCATGTTGAGAATTATTTCGACGCCCGCAAGGTTGACCCCGAGGTCTCTGGTTAAGGCGAGTACCAATTCCAGCCGCTCGAGGTCTTCATCGGTGTACAGACGCGTATTGCCCTCCGAACGAGAGGGCTTGAGCAGGCCTTCACGTTCATACAGCCTTAGTGTCTGCGGATGTATGCCGTATTGATCCGCAACCGCGCTAATGGTGTATGTTTTTGGTTTGCGTTTCATGATTCACCGTGAGCTCTCCGGGGCTTTGGAGACTGCATTCTTGAAGGGATCAAGTGAAGCTCTCAATGACCGGAGACCTCAACTGGACTAATTACCTATTCGAGTCCCATCGCCACCCTGGGGTTGTCGTCGTTGGTCTTGGCGAACTGGCGCAACAGCTCTTTCGTTTCTTCCGAAATCACTTTCGGCAACGCAATCTGCACATCGACGAATTGATCGCCGCGCGCGTTCGGATCACGCAGCGAAGGTGCGCCGCGCTGGCGAAGCCGGAAACGCTGCCCTGACTGGGTGCCCGGCGCGATGCGCAACTGCGCCTTTCCTTCCACGGTCGGGACTTCGATTTTGGCGCCCAACGCTGCTTCCGGCACAGTTATCGGCACGGTTACGTAAATATTGTCACCCTTCCTCGTAAAGTATCTGTGCGAACCTACATTCGTAATGATATGCAAATCTCCTGGCGGCGCCCCCATCCTGCCACCGTGGCCCTTGCCGGGAATGCGAACCCGCGAACCTGTATCAACACCGGCCGGAATACGTACCTTCACAGTTTCAGTTTTTGGAGTCGTGCCTTTTCCCTTGCAGAGCGAGCAGGGAGTACGTCGCCGTCCGCTGCCGCCACAATCGGGACACTCCTGCGAGAAACGCAGACGCCCGCCGGCGCGTTGGACCTGGCCCGAACCCTTGCAAGTCTGGCAGACGACAACTGGTCCACCGATGTCCCCTGCGCCGTTACAACGTGAACATTGTTCTGAACGGTGAACTGTAATGTTCGTTGTCAGACCTTGGATCGCCTCTTCAAAGCTGAGGGAGAGAGGCATCTCAATATCAATGCCTCGCTGTGGTTGGGGCCGCGGCGGTTCCTTGTCCTTACCCGCACCTCCGAATAGATCCGCGAAGATATCGCGGAAGCTACTGCTGCCCCCTGAACCTCCCTGAGGTGCAGCGCTGCCCCAATCAAATCCCGTAAAATCAAAGCCAGCTGGCCCACTGCGAGCAGCGCCCGGCGTCGCCCCGCGCGCATGAGCGTCAGCTAGATTCTCTGAGTACTCACCAAAGCGGTCGTACACTTTCCTCTTCTTGGGATCGGAAAGTACATCGTGCGCTTCGGTGGTGAGCTTGAATCGCTCCTCTGACGCCTTGTCCCCCGGATTCACATCAGGGTGATACTTGCGCGCCAGCCGGCGATAAGCCTTTTTGATCTCCTCAGGCTTCGCGTCGCGCTTGATGCCGAGTATTTCGTAGTAGTCTTTCTTAGCCATGTTTAGAAACGGACGCGGGGACGGGTAGACAGGGAGACGAGGTGGTTACTAGTGCCTTTCCTCGGGTCGCATGTTTTCCCATCCCCGGTCGGTCGTTACTTCTTTTCGTCCACGTCGACATATTCCGCGTCGATGACGTTGTCGTCAGCACCGGCCGTTCCCGAGGATGATCCTGCGCCGGCAGCCGAAGCCTGATCAGCCGACTCATCAGCTTCTCCGGTAGCCGTCTGCTGGTAAAGAACCTCAGCCAGTTTATGGGAGGCCGCCTGCAGCTGATTGTAGGCATCATTGAGTTTTTCCAGCCCGCCTTCCTGCAAAGCTTTTTTGGCTTCCGCAATGGCAGTCTCGACGTCGCCCGCAGCCGCTCCGGCCTTCTCGCGATTATCGTTTAGGGTCTTCTCCATTTGATAGGTCAGACCGTCCAACTTATTGCGAGATTCGATCTCGTCGCGCTTATGCGAGTCATCGGCAGAATGCGATTCAGCATCGCGCATCATCTTGTCTATCTCGTCCTTTGACAGACCAGATGACGAGGTGATGGTGATCTTTTGTTCGCGTCCCGTGCCCATGTCTTTTGCCGAGACGTTGACGATACCGTTGGCGTCAATGTCAAAAGCGACTTCGACCTGCGGTATACCTCTTGGCGCGGGTGGGATACCGATGAGGTGAAACTTACCCAGCGTTCGATTGTCGGGAGCCATGGGCCGCTCGCCCTGCAGTACGTGAACTTCCACCGAAGTCTGATTGTCTGATGCAGTCGAAAAGATCTCTGACTTTCGGGTAGGAATCGTCGTGTTCCGTTCAATTAACTTGGTGAACACGCCTCCGAGAGTTTCGATTCCCAGGCTTAGCGGGGTAACGTCCAGCAGCAGAATGTCAGTCTTCTCACCCGAAAGCACTCCCGCCTGAACTGCTGCACCGACTGCAACGACTTCGTCCGGATTAACGCTCTTGTTCGGCTCTTTCCCGAAGATGTTCTTGACGATCTCCTGAACCTTGGGGATTCGAGTCGAACCGCCCACGAGCACTACCTCGTCAATCTTGTTGGCGCCAAGCCCGGCGTCCTTAATGGCCTGTTCCACCGGTCCGCGCAGCCGTTGCAGAATAGGATCCACGAGCTGTTCGAACTTCGAACGGGTCAGTTTCATTACCAGGTGCTTGGGACCTGATTGATCCGCCGTGATAAATGGGAGATTGATCTCCGATTCAATCGTGCTCGAGAGTTCGATCTTGGCTTTTTCGCCGGCTTCCTTAAGCCGCTGCAGAGCCATCTTGTCGTTTGAAAGATCGATGCCCTGATCGCGTTTGAATTCTTCGATAATCCACTCGATCAATCGTTCGTCAATGTCATCGCCGCCCAGGTGCGTGTCGCCATTGGTCGACTTAACTTCGACCACGCCTTCGCCAACTTCCAAAATGGAGATATCGAAGGTGCCGCCGCCAAAGTCAAAAACTGCGATCGTTTCATCTTTCTTCTTATCCAGACCGTAGGCCAACGCCGCTGCCGTCGGCTCATTGACGATGCGCATGACCTCGAGTCCGGCAATTTTTCCTGCATCCTTAGTGGCCTGACGTTGAGCATCATTAAAATAAGCCGGCACTGTGATAACAGCCTTCTCGACCTTCTGGCCGAGGTAGTCTTCAGCAGACTGCTTCATTTTCTGAAGAATCATGGCCGAAATCTCCGGCGGACTCCAATCCTTGCCCCCCGCAAAGATTCGCACGTCGCCACTGCCCGAGGCGGGCTGGACCTTGTACGGAACTTGTTTAATCTCTTCCGTCACCTCTTCAAAGCGACGGCCCATGAATCGTTTGATTGAATAAACAGTATTCTCTGGATTGGTAACGGCCTGACGCTTTGCGACCTGCCCGACAAGGCGGCTGCCGTCTTTAGTAAACGCCACCACCGACGGAGTAGTCCGGCCTCCTTCAGAGTTGGAAATCACAGTGGGCTCACCGCCCTCCATGACCGCGACCACTGAATTCGTTGTGCCTAAATCTATGCCAATAATTTTGCTCATTCTCTTATTCTCCGAAATCGTTGAATTCTCTCCCGCTCCTTCAAACTGCCCGGCTTTCCACAAATCACCGAGTTGAACGCCGGGCTAATATAATACCTGAGTGCCTTGTTGTCAACTTTCCCTGAGCGTGGTTATGTTGAGAGATTTGATGGTTGGCGAAGGGGATTATCACTTTAAGTCCGAATGGATTAAGACGGGAAGTGCGTGGCTGGCGCGAACACACGGATGGTTTTACCTAACAAGCCTACAGAGGGGAGATCTAAACGGCGCTAGCGAGGTGGTGGGGGAGTGTGTCGTCGTTCTTCGTTCAGCAATTTAGATACGAAGAAGACGTAATGGACGCCGGACAGGAGGGCGAGGGTAAAAACGCTCGTGTAGATGGTCGGCAGATAGTACCCGGAACCGGCCGGAAAACTGGCACTGAACATGATTGCTGAAATTGCCAGGATCTGGACTGCCGTATTCAGTTTTCCCAGCCATGATGGCTTGAAACCTCGAAACCCAGTCATGATGTTTATGGCGGCCGCGCCCACGATGATAAAGACATCGCGACTAATCACCGCGACTGTCACCCAGAAAGGAACTGGCAGGTGCTTCGGCAGCGGCACATGAAATACACCGCGCATGGACAGAACAATGAACGCCGTGACCAGCAGGAGCTTATCGGCGATTGGGTCCAGTATGGTACCCAGTTGCGACTGCTGATCGAAACGTCGAGCCAGCAACCCATCCAGACCATCAGTCACGCCTGCCAGGACAAAGACGCCCAGAGCCCATACAAATTTCTGATAAAAAAGCAGCGAAACAAATATGGGAATCAACACCATCCGGAAGATGGTGAGCAGATTGGGCAGGGTTACAATTCTAGAGGACATCTGGGATCTTTCGCTTGGGATCACGGAATTGAAGCGATGCCAGTGGCCGGGCCGTACAGACGTCAGGCAGAACACAGCTCAAGCAGGGAAACCTCTGGCGGGCAACCGTAGCGAATGGGAAGTATCACGGTGCCGAGCCCTCGGGTAACGTAGATTTGTGTGTCGCCGTGGCGGCCCAGTCCATTCAGAACGCGGCGCCGTGTTTTCCCCGCACCGTTTCGCTCGGGGCGCAGAGCGACCTGGCCTCCATGGGTATGGCCACTGAGCACCAGATCAATTCCGGCTCGCTCCGCGCGACGCAGGACAATTGGATTATGCGCCAGCAGTAGCTTCATTTCGTCTTCGCTGGATCCGGCCATCGCCAAAGGAATGTCTTCGAGGCCAACCATAGTGTCATTCACTCCAGCCAGCCAGAATGAGGCGCCGTCCTTTTCAAAGCGCATCCCTTCATTTATAAGAACCGTTATGCCTTCAGCGCGAAAGAGATCGGTAATGAGGGCCGCGTCGGTCCAATGATCATGATTACCCAGGACTGCATAGACGCCGCAGCGAGCCCGCAGGCGCCCAACCACTTCAGCGCAGGGAGCAGCGTATTGCCGCTCATGCGAGATGTAATCGCCGGTTAGCGCAATGATGTCGGGTTCCAGATTGTTGGCCATTTCCACCGCCCGGCTAAGTTGGGCTGCGGTCGTCAGGGGGCCCAGATGGAGGTCGGAAAGTTGCACAATCCGCAGGCGATCAAGCGCTTTCGGCAGGCGTCGCAGAAAGATTGAGCGTCGCTCGATAGAAAGGGTGAAAGGTTCAGCCAGCGCTGCCCGTGCCACTTCGCCCAGACTCAAGGCGAGCGTTCGCAGTGGCCGCGGGGGTTGCGAATGCGGTGCGTTACGGCGCAACTTCCGTCGCATTGGGGTAGCCATAATTTAAGGTTCGGCCGCTATTAAGACAGTTTGATCGCTACATCACAAAAATGAGTGGCTCTCAAGGGGTGCGCGCATTATATGGATCGAGTTGGGCAGATGCAAATTTGACAAGCTCTGCTAAAACATCGCACCTTAAATACAATAAGAATTGTAGGACGAGGCAATAATCTTTATTCAATGCTGCGGCGCCCGAAGCCCAGATGCAGCCATTACATTTAAAAAAACAAAAATCAGGAGACCAGGAAAAATATGAACCGTTCTTTGCAAGCAATACTCATCGGTCTGGGACTGTTGTCAGGTTCGCTTGGATTTGCCGCTCGAGCGGTTAACACTCGAAGTGTGTCGCCAGCACCGCCGCCTCCAATTTTTGTTGGGGTCGTATCGGGTGAAGGCGAGCCGGAAATGAAAATGGACGCTGTCGTCATGATCCAATCCGGCAAGTTCAAAGCTCCATACGCCGAAGAAAGCGAAGCTGCGCAACAGAAATTTGGCAAAGAATATTTTGCTGCCGGACGCAAATATCGGGTGCTCTTCGACGGCGGAGAAGTGGGCTCAGCGATCGTGAAAGATTTCAATACCGGCTGTAACAACATTCATGCGACTGTGGCGGTTGAGTCTTCTGCAAAAATCCACGGTCCAGTGCGAGCATTGGTGACCAACTCTGAGACCCTTGGCAAGCGAGCCAGCGCGCGCCGTTCTCCTTCTGACAGTGAACGTGCAGCCGTTATGGAACTGGTCAAGAAGATTTATATGCAGCGGGGCGTAACGGCCGCGCAGTACCGCTCGCTTAAGGTAACGAACCTGACGGCTACTGATCTGAACGGGGATGGTAAGTATGAAATGATTGGCAGCTTTACTCTGGCCCTAAAAAACAAGGCAGAGCGCGATCTGTTTTTGATTGCGACAGCGCAGGAGGCCGGAATGCGAGCAGAGTTTGCGAAGTTTCAAGCCTATCAACCTCCGCCCGAAGGTTTTCTTTCGAGCATCGACTTCGCTGACCAACTCGATCTTGACGGCGACGGAATCGGTGAAGTCTTCGCGGTGCAGGGCGGGTTCGATGGTTACGGCTACGTGATTTTTGAAAAGACAGGGAAAATCTGGCGCGAGGTTTTTTCTGCCGCTGGAGATGCCTGCTGATCTGAAGACGCGAGGGACTAAAAATGGCCGGATGCACCCGTGTGCTCCGGCTATTATTTTCTTAATTTCCATTTGTGGACGAGGAGACAATTGTGAGCTGAGGGTTTTTTTGCAATTCTCACGAAGCGAGTCTGGCTGTCCCCGATTCTCTTGCGCAATAATCAGTCGCTCCATTGACGGATACAGGAAGCCTGTATTATCCTTGCCAGCCCGACGAGACCGGCTCCCGAATCAGAAAGACTATTTTGCCCAGGCTACAATTCCAGCAAATGTGTTTTGACGCGCGTGAGCTTCATCAAGTCAATTTTCCCGCCAGTGGGAGTTGACTTAAACCAGGAAAATGATACCGCCAAGGCATTGGGTTGTTAGCGTTCTCACTGCAATGTTAGTCCGATAATTTCATTTCTCAAAGGAAGAAGGAAGAAATAAGAATGCTCCACCGAAACGCTCACTTGATTCGTATGTCAACTTCGTTCACGCTGCTGGCAGCCTTGGCCCTTGCGGCTTCGTTGATTGCCTCTCAAAGAAAGGTCCTGGCCATTGGCGGAAATCCTTCTCTGGGAGTGGTCATTAGCCAAGTTTACGGCGGCGCGGGATGCGGCACGGCTGGCTGCTCGACTTATCAGAACGACTTCATAGAGCTTTACAATCGCGGTAAAACTGCCGTCTCGGTGAACGGTTGGTCCGTGCAGTATGCGGCAGCGACCGGAACAGCATGGCAGGTCACTGCTCTTCCGAACGTGACGATTCAGCCCGGCCAGTATTTTCTGGTTGCCGAATCTTTCGGCGCGAACGGCGCCAGCCCGCTTCCCACACCTGACGTTACTGGAACTATTGCCATGAGCGCGACTGCGGCGAAAGTGGCGCTGGTAAATTGCACTACGGCGCTATCCGGCGCTTGTCCTGCGAATGTCACGGGCGCGTGTTCGATTATAGATTTCGTCGGCTACGGCGCGACGGCGAATTGTAATGAGACCGCCAACGCTCCGGCTCCGTCAGTTACTACGTCTGACATTAGAGCTGGCGGCGGGAATACCGAAACCGATAATAACTCCACAGATTTTTCGGCCTTGGCGCCGACACCGCGTAACACTTCCTCTCCTTTCGGGACGCCCACAGCTGCTAACGGCGTAATCACCGGGCGCCTCACCACCAACGGCTCGCCGGTGGCCGGGGCGGTAGTGAACCTAAGCGGAACGCAAGCGCGCAAGACGATCACAGACGCTGATGGCAATTATCGCTTCACCGGGGTGGCGACAGACGGTTTTTATACGGCGACGCCATCGCGGGCAAACTACTCGTTCAGTCCAGGCAGTCGTTCGTTCAGCCAGCTGGGCGGCAACACGGAAGCTGCCTTTACTGGTACAACACCTGGAGACAACTCAAATCCGCTGGATACGCCCGAATACTTTGTGCGGCAACAGTATGTCGACATTCTCGGACGCGAGCCGGATGAAGCAGGCTTCAACTATTGGAGCGATCAGATAGACGCCTGTGGTGGAGATGCGAGTTGCACGCGGGCGCAACGCACGGGCGTGGCGGCGGCGTTCTTCATCGAGAATGAATTCAAACAATCGGGTGCCTTCATCTACAACGTGTACAAAGGTGCGCTGGGTCGACGACCGGTGTATTCCGAGTACGCCGCGGACCGCCGTAACGTAGTTGGTGTTGCACTGGAAGCGCAGAAGCAGGCGTTTGCTGAAGCGTTTGTGGCCCGCGCGGAGTTTGTCACTCGTTACCAGGCAAGCACTGATGCCGCATCATTTGTCGATGCGCTGCTTTTCAACGTGCAGCAGGCTTCGGGAGTGGATCTGAGCAGCCAGCGTGAGAGTCTGATAGCGCGCCACAACACGGGCGCAACGCAGGCGGAAGGTCGCGCGCTGGTCCTGCGGGAGGTGACGGAAAGCGCAGCGGTGCGGGATACAAATTACAACGCCGCGTTCGTGCTGGTGGAGTACTTTGGTTACCTGCATCGCAATCCGGATCAGGGTGGCTATGACTTCTGGCTGAATGTGTTGAATACCGGTGACGCCCGCAACTATCGCGGGATGGTCTGCTCGTTCATCACTTCGGCAGAGTATCAACGACGTTTCAGTGCAGTGGTCAGTCACTCAAACGGCGAATGCGGGCAGTAGAAGGCAGACTCCATAGGCGGCAGTAATCACCGCCACTCTCCGGAGCGTGAATGCTGCCCAGTAGAGCGGCGCAGCCCGGCTCGCAAAGCCGCCGCCGAGCGTAATTTTATTAACCAACATACCATGGAAAAAGCGGGCCATTAATTCAGCCGTCGCAAAGTCACTCACACTCGACAAGCTGACCACAACGTGGGGTGATCATGAATAAATGAAGCCCCGCGCTAAACCCATGACTCCTGCGCCGCGCCTTTGCAGTCAAGGCCGGTCCGGCAGGCACGCAACACACCAGTAACGCGAAATACAAAAACTGGCCGCAGCGAACCGGCTGTGCAATAATCCCTTCGTTCCGTTGCATCTCAGAGTAATTAGTTTACTCTAAGCGGCTTTCATTGTTGGTCATGCAATGATGAAGGGCTAACAAACCAACTCAAAAATCGCCGCCCTATTAGTCTTTCCTTATGAGGCGCGGGAGGAGTTCCGTCATGTTGAAGAGAAAATCTGGGATTCTATTCGTCTGTCTACTAACCTTATCTTTCATGTCCGCGCCAGTCGGATTTTCTCAACAGGCTAACACAGACGTGATGGGCGCGCTTCGTTATCGCTATATCGGCCCGGTCGGGAACCGTTTGACTTCGGTTGCCGGCGTACCGGGCCAGCCTAACATTTACTACGTAGGCGCAGCCTCTGGTGGCATTTGGAAAACCATCGACGGTGGTACGCACTGGGATCCGATCTTTGATGAACAGCCCGTATCTTCGATTGGCGCCCTCGCAGTCGCGCCATCTGATCCCAACGTCGTCTGGGCCGGCACGGGTGAAGCCTGGATTCGCAGTCACATCTCGGTCGGACAGGGCATCTACAAATCCACGGACGCCGGCAAGACCTGGAAGTTAATGGGTCTGGAGAAGACCGGCCGCATCAGTCGCATCTTTGTCGACGCGCAGAACCCCGACGTTGTTTTAGTCGCCGCCGTCGGCCATGCTTACGGACCGCAGCCTGATCGCGGTGTGTTCCGCACCACCGATGGCGGTAAGACCTGGGAAAAGGTTTTGTTTGTTGACGAGAGAACCGGCTGTTCAGACATCGCGATGGATCCCAATAATTCGCGGATAGTCTTTGCCGGAATGTGGCCGATCGAGATTCACACCTGGGGTCGCGAGAGTGGTGGTCCGGGCAGCGGCCTTTACAAGTCGACCGACGGCGGTACGACCTGGACGAAGCTTTCAGGACATGGACTGCCCACGCGGACCACGGGAAAATTTGCGCTGGCCATCGCGCGTTCCAATTCAAATCGTATTTACGCCTTAATCGAAACCGGCGACGGCGTGCCCTTGAATGGCCAGGAAACCGACCGCGGAAAACTCTGGCGTTCAGATGACGGCGGGGACAACTGGCACATGGTGAGTTACGACCGTAGCCTCGGCGGTCGCACTCATTATTACTTCCGCATGGCCGTGTCTCCCGATAACGAGAATGAAACCTACTATCTGACTTCAGGCTATGCCGTCTCGCTCGACGGCGGAGAGACAACGCGAGCGGGTTCCGGCTTTGGCAGCAGTCCCGGCGGTGATAACCACGACATGTGGATTGACCCTATCAACGCCAACCGTATGGCTGTAGCCAACGATGGCGGTGTTTCTATTTCCGTCACGCGCGGCAAGAGTTGGAACCGAATCCAGTTACCGATTGCGCAGATCTAT
Source organism: Pyrinomonadales bacterium (assembly GCA_038237475.1). Lineage (GTDB taxonomy): Bacteria > Acidobacteriota > Blastocatellia > Pyrinomonadales > Pyrinomonadaceae > JAOAPY01. The sequence continues at coordinate 260,427 of JBBRYS010000003.1, forward strand.
CACGTCACGGTCGATAATCGTGTTCCTTACTATGTTTACGGGAATGAACAGGACGATCCTTCTTACCGCGGTCCAAGTCGGGTTACAGGTGGTGGTTTTGGCGGAGGACAGATACCACGCAGCGCCTGGCAATCCGTTGGCGGTGGCGAGAGTGGCTGGTCCACTCCTGACCCGGAGGACAACAACATTATCTGGTCCAGCGCCTCGGGTTCGGGAAGTGTCGGTGGCATTGTCGAACGCTATGATCTGCGCAACGGTCAGGGGCGCAATGTGGAAGTGTGGCCCGATCAAACCAACGGCTCAACCGCCGGTGAATTGAAGTACAGATTTGTCTGGACCATGCCGTTGACGATTTCACCACATGACCACAACAAGATCTATGTAGGCAGTCAGTATGTTCACCAAACCACTGACGGTGGCCAAAGCTGGCAGTTGATCAGCCCCGATTTGACGACCAACGACAAGACAAAACAGGGATTCTCAGGCGGACTAACGGGAGATAACATTGGCGTCGAGTACGCCCCGGTCGTCTTTGCCATCGCCGAGTCGCGGCTGGAGCGCGGGCTGATCTGGGCGGGCACCAATGATGGCCAGGTGCAATTGACACGCGATGACGGCAAGAACTGGGCTAACGTCACGAAAAATATTCCAGCGCTACCGCCCTGGGGGACGATAAGCAACATCGAGCCGTCACGTTACAATGCCGGCTCCGCCTATCTCACCGTAGATTTCCACCAGGTAAATAATCGGGATCCCTTCATCTATAAAACGAAAGACTATGGCAAGACCTGGAAGGCCATTACCGATGGTATTCCCCACAGCATGCTCAGCTACGCCCACTGTGTTCGCGAAGATCCGGTACGCCAGGGCCTTCTATACGTCGGCACTGAGAATGGCCTCTACATTTCATTCGACGATGGTGAAAAGTGGGAGCCGTTGCAGGCGAATTTGCCGCATGCACCTGTTTACTGGATGACGGTTCAGGAGCACTTCAACGATCTGGTCATTTCAACTTATGGCCGCGGCTTCTGGATTCTTGACGACCTTACACCGCTGCAGCAAATGAGCGACAGTGTGCGCGGCGCCAACGCACACTTGTTCCCACCACACTCAACCTACCGCTTCCGTGGTGGCACTGTACCCGTGACCATGAGTGATGATCCAACAGCCGGGCAAAACGCTCCTTATGGTGCTGCGATTAACTATTATCTGAAAGCAGCGCCCGCCGGTGAGGTGAAGATCCGCATTACAGATGCTAAGGGGCGAACCGTCCGGACAATCAACGGCACGAAGAATGTCGGCCTCAATCGCGTCATGTGGGACTTACGCGGTGAGCTGTCTAAGGAAATGCGCCTGCGGGCAAGTCCGGTTTATGCGCCGGAAATTCGTAACGGCACGGATGGAACGCGGCCGGCGCCCGACGGGGCGCGCTTGTCACTTCTGCTTCCGCCAGGCAACTACAAAGTTACGTTGGCAACCGGCGGCGCTGAATTGAGTCAGCCTTTGGTGGTGCAGAAGGATCCTAATTCTACCGGTAGCCAGGCTGACATTCAGGCCCAGTTGGAGATGCTTTCCGATCTGCAAAAAGACCTTGAGAGCGCCACCGATATGGTCAACCAGATCGAAGTCGTCCGCTCACAACTCAACAATCTGACTGCACAGCTTGAGGGTGAGTCAAATGCTTCGTTAAGAAAATCCGCCGACGACCTGGAAAAGAAACTGATTGATGTCGAGGACAATCTGATTCAGCGGAAACTCACGGGTCAGGGTCAGGACTCTGTGCGTTGGCCGCCCAAGCTCGTGAGCAAGCTGAATTATCTGGCCGGCGGTCTGGGCGGCGCGGACTTTGGGCCGACCGCTCAACAACGCGAAGTGCAAAAGCTGCTGGAAGGACAACTTGCCGCGTTGCGCACACGTCTCGAAGCCTTGATCAATGGCGAGCTGAATGGATTGAATAAGCAGTTGCGTGATCGCAACGTGGGCAACATCATTACCCGGTAGCTTTGTAAGAGCAGCCGAAGCGGAGGCCCACGGGTAGTTGATCGATCAATAAGAACCGGCAGCTGGGAGTGGATCCGGTTCACACCCCGGCCAGAGACAGCAAAGCAGAAAGTCCCGCCAAGCGGACAAATGCTGGTAGCCCAGCAATTTACTGCTGGGGATAGGAGCGCAACGATTGGCAGTCCGTGAAGCGGCCGGCTGAACGATGATCATTAGAGCCCTGTCAGTCGTCCGTTACACGGACTTACTCTCAGGTACCGCTGATTCCCAGCGATAAATCACTCGGCTATTTTCAATCGTCCCGCTAAACGCTGACACGGTGGAACCATTTTCAGTGCAGGCCACATGGTAGTATCGTTCCCAAACGCTCTCAGCAACGAAAGCGAACTTTCTCGCACCGCGCATCGTTTTCCAAGCCATGTATTGTCCACAATGCAGCACCGAATCGGCTCCCAACTTACAGTATTGTCGCGTTTGCGGCGCCAACCTGAAAGTAATCGGCAAGGCCGTCACGCTTAGTGAAGCGATTGCGCGCAGCGACCGTGGACCACTGCCAAGACTTAAAGAGCTGGTGCACAACTTTAAGCTCGAGCAGGTCAGCGACGAGATCTCCGGGGCCCTGGAGAAGATGAAGGAGGAGATTGTTCGCAGTTCGGATGAGCCGCGAATAAAGCCATGGTGGCCCTTGCGTAAAACGAAGAGTCCGGAACGCCGCCGTGAAGATCAGCGAGTGCAAGGAACGGTCTCTTTATTTACGGGTCTGGGACTGACGATCTTTCTCTATAACATTGCCGGTGCGTTAGTGCTTAAGTTGCCGCCGGATGTTTTAGCCAAAATCCCTTTCGAGATCGAACCCGTGGTGCGGGTAATCTGGACGATAGGCTTGATTCCCATATTGTCAGGTGCGGGACATCTGGTGGGAAGCATGTACATAAAACCTGTGCGGACTCTCGATAGTGAACTTCCGGCCGACACGCCCTTATATTCCGGATCATCAAATGCAGCCCCGGTTGCGGGTATCTCAGAAACGGTCCCTCGGAGTGTTACTGAAGGTACGACGCATCTGCTGCGCGATGATCAATAGCTGACTGGTCGAGTGGATAAGATGAAGAAGAAAATATTTAAGGCTGAGATACTGGCTGGCCACAAGGATGATGCAGTTGAAGTGCCATTTGACCCTGCCGCCGTTTGGGGTGTGGCGCCAAAGTCTATTTGGAAAGGCCGCCGCGGCCATGAGGTTTCGGGAAGCATCAATGGCATTGCCTTTGCCGAAGGCTTCATAGTCCCGCGGGCCAAAAAGTTTTTCCTGACTATCGACAGGGACATGGAACAGGCGGCCGGCGTGGCCGTGGGCGAGACAGTTCGTATTAGCCTCGCGCCCCGCGCCGGGAACTCCGGAACCAAATGATGCCGGAAGGGCTGTTGTCGTGTCAGTTGGGCGCCCCTGCGTTATGATTAGACCGCTATGGTTTTCTCTGCGAAGCACAAGCGGTCAAAGTTTCTGGCTGCAGTCTGGCTGCTGAGCTCATTGACCGCAGTGAGCATCGCCTTCCGAGCCCGCGCCCAGGATCAGGAAGATGTAATCCGCACGGAAACAAATCTCACGAACATACTGCTCACCGTTAGCGACAAACAGAATCGTTTGATCACAAATTTGCTTGCCGACGATCTGCGTGTGTCTGAGGACGGCGTGCCGCAAAAGCTCTTCACGTTTCAACGCGAAACCGATCGCCCGTTGGCGCTGGCTATCTTGATTGACGTAAGCGCCTCCGAAGAGGAGACGTTGCCCGATGAGAAAGCAGCCGCGCGCGCCTTCCTGGAAACTATTATGCGGGCCAGCAAGGACGAAGCGGCAATCATTCCCTTTACCGATTACGCTTATCTGGAACAGGGACTGACGAGAAACGTGCTCGGCCTTTATCAGGCGCTCGAACGGGTTGATGTGGCGTTGCCTTCCTATCTGGGCCGGGGCCAACCCATTAGCGGCATCGCTTCGCGGCCTGGAGGTATTCGCGATCCCCCAGAGGGTTCGACCGCGATCTGGGATGCAATTGCGGTGACCTCCAGCGAAATTTTATCGCGCTCTCAGGGTCAACGACGCCGCGTCATCATTCTCTTAACCGACGGTCAGGACACCAGCAGCAGGCTGGCGAAAAAGGAAGCGATTGAGCAGGCGCTGAGAACTGAGACAGTCATTTACGTCATCGGGATTGGTGACAGCCGCTTCGAAGGTGTTGACAAGGGCACACTGAAACAGGTAGCTGAGAACACCGGCGGACGTGCGTTCTTTCCTGACAAAGGAACCGACTTGAATGCCGTCTTCGCGCAACTGGAGCAGGAGTTGAGATCGCAGTACCTGCTCGCTTATTCATCGAGTAATAAAACGCGCGACGGCGCTTTTCGCAAAACGAAGATTGAGATTGTGAACACCCAGCTTTACAAAGATGGCTTGAAGCTGCGGTATCGGCCCGGCTACTTCGCGACTGCTCCAAACTCCCGCCATCGGTGAATTTGAGAACGAACCACCAGCCTTGAAAACTTTTTTCAGTGATTTGACTGAGTGCCGGAGTCTTCATACGATAGCTGCCGAATTGCCAGCGTCTTAAAAAGGAGTTCTCGTGGACAATAGTAAAACCCTTCTGAGTTTTCGTAGCCGAGAGTCGTGGCTGTCCTTGTTGGTGCTACTGCTGATAGTTTCCGTCGCACCGCAGGTTGCCGGACAACGCAAGCCAAAAGAGGCTGCCACCAACGATTCGATCAAGATTCCTTTTGAGGCTTATAAGCTGCCGAACGGCCTCAACGTGATCCTCTCGGTCGATCGGGCGACCCCGACTGTGGCCGTGGATATCTGGTATCACGTCGGGTCCAAGAACGAAGTGCCCGGCCGCACCGGCTTTGCACACTTGTTCGAGCACGTGATGTTCACCGGCTCCGGTCATGTGCCTTACGGAATGCACGACAAGCTGACTGAGGGAGTCGGCGGGAGCAATAACGGTTCCACCAACAACGACCGCACCAACTACTTTGAGATCGTCCCCTCGAACTATCTCGAGTCTGCGCTCTGGCTGGAAGCCGATCGCATGGGATTCCTGCTCGACAAACTGGATCTGGAGAAGCTCAACGCCCAACGCGAGGTGGTTAAGAATGAGCGCCGGCAGAGCTATGACAATCAACCCTATGGGCGAGTGAGCGAAATCCTCTCGGCCGCGATTTATCCGAAGGGTCACCCTTATTCATGGCCGGTTATTGGTTCAATGACGGATTTGACTGCGGCTTCAGAGGACGATGTCAAAGATTTCTTCCGCATGTACTATGAGCCGAATAATGCTACTCTGGCGGTAGTAGGAGACTTTGATCCGGCCCAGGCTAAGCAGTGGATTGCAAAATACTTCAGTGACCTGAAGCAGGGAAAGGCGGTGGAAAGACCCGCGGTGCCGCTGGCCAAGCTGGGCTCCAGTAAACATCTGGTCTACGAAGATCGGGTAACCCTGCCGCGTCTTTATCTGACCTGGCCCACGGTGGGCGCGAAGAATGATGATGATCTGGTGCTCGACGTCATAGCTGACATTTTATCCGGCCCGCGGACCGCGCGGCTTACCAAAGCATTGGTTTACGATTCACAGGCAGCAGCGAATGTGGCTGCTTTCCAATCCACGAATGAAGATGTTGGCGAGTTCCAGGTGGTGGTGATTCCCCGGCCCGGTCACACACTTTCAGAACTTGAAGCCAAAGTTGACGAGGTTATGCAGAAGTTTCTGAGTGAAGGGCCGACGGCTGAAGAGATGCAGAAAGCGACCAGTGGTTCTGAGTTGAGCTTTCTTCGAGGTTTGGAATCAAACCTTGGCAAGGCCGAGCAACTACTCAGCGGAGCCGTTTACCATGGCGATCCCGGATACTTTCGCACTGAGTACCAGAGGCAACTCTCTATTACCGCCGCTGACGTCAAGCGCGTTGCCAATACCTACCTTTCGCGTGGACGAATAGCTCTGAGCGTGGTCCCGCTGGGTAAAAAAGACCAGGCAGCCAAACCGGAAGAGAGTGAAACCGTCAGCCAGCAGCGCCGCGCAGTAAACAGCCGTGGAGGTAAGTCATGAGAACGCAGAAAAGGTTTGCAGCATTTTTATTTGCCATCTGGTTAGGCCTGGCCGGCCTTCACACAGGCTTACAGGCACAACAACCGCTCGATCGCACCAAGGTGCCGGCGCAGGGCAAAACCCCACAGCTAAATGTTCCGAGGTGGACCAGGACAGCGCTCAGTAATGGAGCCACGCTGGTAGTTTCCGAGCGGCGTGGTCTGCCACTGGTTTCCTTTTCAATCACCTTTGTGGGAGGCGCCAATCAATTTGAAACGCCAGGGCATCGAGGGGTGGCCAGTATTACGGCGTCGATGTTAACTGAGGGGACGAAGACAAAGACAGGCGATCAACTCTCTGATGCGGTGCAGTTGCTCGGAACAAACATCACCACAAATATCGGCGCGGAAGAGGGGTCGATCGGATTTGTTTCGACCAGCCGAAATTTTGAAGGCGCGCTGGCCCTGGTGGCGGACATGATGTTGAATTCGACTTTGCCGGCGGAGGCGCTGGAGCGCATACGCGGCCGGGCTTTGGTGGGACTGGCCCAGGCAAAAGACCAGCCTGCTGTCATTAGCTCTCAGGTTTTCGCGAAGGTCTTATATGGCGAAGGGCATCCCTACGGCCAGCGCTCGACGGAAACTTCAATCAAAGCGATTACTCGCAATGACGTGGTAGCGTTTGATAAAGCTTATTTTCAACCGGGCCGTGCCATCATAACTGTTATAGGCGACGTCAATGCTGTGCAGGTCAAAGGCGCGGTGGAAAAGGCTTTCAGCGCCTGGAAAAAAGGCGGCGAAAAAGCCTCATTCACTTATCCGAAATTACCTGAGCGACGCCCTGCTACCATTTATCTCGTTGACAAACCCGGAGCCGCTCAATCTGTGATCAATATTGGTTTGCCCGGACCACCGCGCAACACGCCTGACTACTTTGCTCTTCAGGTGCTGAATACGATTCTGGGCGGCCAGTTCCAATCGAGACTTAACGCTAATATCCGCGAACAGAAGGGCTACAGCTATGGCGTTAATTCGCGCTTCGATTATGGCAAGGGGCCCGGTGCGTTTCGAGCCGGCGGTGCGATTTTTTCCGCCAAGACCGACGCTGCGCTGGTTGAGTTCATGAAAGAATTGAAAGGCATCGTCGGAGAGAAGCCTATCACCGATGAGGAATTGCAGACCGCGAAGGAGGCACTCATCCAGGGCTTGCCGCAGCGGTTTGCGTCGGTTGCCGCAATTGGAAACAGCATCACCAGCCTGATGGTCCAGGGCTTGCCGGACAACTATTATCAGAACTATGCCGGCGCCGTTGCTGCTGTCAGTAAGGAAGATCTGAAGCGAGTGGCAAACCTCTACCTCGATCTCAACCATCTGGCGATCGTGATAGTCGGAGATCGCACGGCCGTGGAACCGGGACTGAAAGCGACCGGCATTGCGCCAATAACCATTCTCGATCTGGAAGGTAATCCGGTTGCCGGAGCGAATAACGCGACGAAACCGGGGAATTGATCCTGCTCGTGAGCAGCCTGGTGTGCGGGTTCGATTGGATCCGCAATCCGGCAAGGGTGGCGCAAGGCTGCGTTACGGTCAAACTGTCTTGCTCCGCATGGATTATTGAGCTAAGCTCGCGGCTTTCCATTAGCTTCGCTCTTGAGCACGCCCACAGATAGTTAACAAACTGGATTGAAAGGTAATTCTTCATGGCTATTAGTCAGGATTTGTTGGAAATACTCGCCTGCCCTGCTTGCAAGGCCAAGGTCGAATTGAAAGCTGATGGCAGCGGATTGAAGTGCGTGGAGTGCCATCGAGTCTATCCCATTCGCGACGACATTCCCGTCATGCTAATCGACGAAGCAACGATCGAAGATGAAGAGTCTGCGGGAAATAGTTGAGTCGTCTTTATTGAAGCGCTCTTTTGCTGAGCAGGGCGAGAGTCCACAGCCGCTGGGACCGGCGCGCTGGGACTGGAACAAGGTGCAGCGCGTTTTGCTGGTGCGATTGCGCTCGATCGGCGACACCGTTCTCACCACACCTTCGCTTTTTGCTTTGCGACGATTCCTGCCAAACGCTCGCATTGATATCCTGCTCGAAGATTGGGTCGCTCCGGTGCTTGAAAATTTAGGTCACGTGGACAATGTCATCAAGTTGGAACGTGGCAGCACAGCGGCTCGTTTGCAGCTGGCGCGTAAGCTGCGCGGGCAGCGTTATGACGTTGTCTACAATCTGCACGGAGGCACGACCGCGACTTTGTTGACGCGGGCTTCAGGCGCGCGCCATCGAGTCGGATTCGCGAATTATCAATACGCTCGCTTACACAATCATCTGGCGCCTTCCCCGCTGGTGTTGTGGGGGGCGGAGAAAACGCATTCGGTGGAACAGCAGCTCGCGCTGCTCGGATGGACGGGCGTTCCGGTCAGTGATCGGCCGCCGACGCAGCTCGCATTTTCTGAAGCGACAGCCGCCGGCGTCTCTTTAAAATTGAGCGCTGCCGGAATCGATGCGTTGACTCCGTACGCCGTGGTGCATCCGGCCACAGCCTTTGCGACCAAGCAATGGGCCGTCGAGAAATTCGCGCGCGCGGTTGAATATCTGACAGGGCGCGGCATCGCGGTGGTAGCAATCGCAGCCGCCAATGAAGCGCCGGTTGTGCAGGCTCTGATAAATGAATCCGCAGCGCCGTTAGTCGGATGGACCGACCTCTCCCTGCCGAAAGTTACTGCCCTAATAGCCCGGGCGCGAGTTTTTGTCGGCAACGATAGCGGTGTGGCACACATCGCAGCCGCAGTACGAACGCCGGCCGTTGTCATTTTTGGATCTTCGAATACGGCCCACTGGCGCCCATGGGCAATCGCCCCGGCTGAGACGGTGTTGGAAGAAATGGAATGCCAGCCTTGTCACGGGTATTACTGCGAAAAGTTTGCGCAGCCGGAATGCATTCTGCGAGTTCCGGTGGACCGAGTGAACGCCGCCATTGATAGAGTTTTGCGGGCGTCAGCGGTCTAGGAAAGTCTCGTGAAAGCGGCGCAAATCAAGTTCAGCAGTCAGACCTTGTCTGAGACATTCGAATGTCCTGTCAGTGACGATTCACCCAGAGTTGAGATTCGATGAGCCACCTATCCAAGCAACGGACAACAGAAATTCTGGATGCCATGCGCGATCGAAAAATCGTGGTGCTGGGAGACGTGATGCTCGACGAGTTTGTCTGGGGTGAAGTCACGCGTATTTCCCCCGAAGCGCCAGTGCCGGTGGTAGACATTCGTCGCGAGTCGGTGCATCTGGGCGGGGCGGCGAATGTGATGGCCAACCTGGTCGCACTCGGGGCCCGCGCTAACGTAGTCGGAGTAACTGGCAAGGACGCGGCTGGCGCTCGGTTGCGCACGGCGGTGACGGAAGTGAATCCAAGCCAGTCAGCGAATCGGCTAATTGAAGATAGTGGAAGGCCCACTACTACCAAGACACGCATCATCGCTCACAGTCAGCTGGTGGTCAGGGCTGACCGTGAGCAGCGCACGCCGGTATCCGACGCGATCGAAAATGAGGTGCTGAATGCACTCGAACTCGCGCTCGAAGACGCTGACGCGCTCGTCATCTCGGATTACGACAAGGGCGTCGTTACTGAGCGCATTCTCGCTGGCATTCTGCCGCGGGCTTACGGTCGTATGCCGGTGCTGATCGATCCCAAGCAGCGCAACTTTAACTTCTATCGGCCAGCTACGCTCGTGACACCCAACCATCACGAGGCCCTCCGTATGGCGAGTCTGGAAGATGATTCAGATCGGGGACTGCATCAGGCGGCGCGCGTGATTCTCGAAAAACTTGGTTGCGATGCGGTGCTGGTGACGCGGGGTGATCGCGGCATGATGCTGCTGGAGGGAAGTAGCGACCCGGTTTTTGTGTCAACCGTGGCGCGCGAAGTGTACGATGTAACCGGAGCTGGGGACACAGTCATAGCAACGCTCGCCGCGGCGCTGGCTACCGGTGCCTCGATGATTGAAGCAGCCGCACTCGCCAACCATGCGGCTGGAGTTGTCGTCGGCAAAGTCGGCACCGCGACAACGAATGCATCTGAGCTAATCGCGTCGTTCGAATCATAGGAATCTTCTTTGTTCTTTGGACTTTGAAATCTGGCTCTGCCTGCTGAGTTACCAATTGACTAGTGCATGCCAGGTGCGAAGAAACCAGAATGAGGAACAAATATGATTGGCAAAACAATACATCACTATAAGATTCTGGAAAAGCTCGGCGTAGGCGGGCAGGGCACTGTCTACAAAGCCACGGATACAAAGCTTGGCCGCACGGTGGTGGTGAAAGTTTTGCCGCCGGAATTGACTGCCAGAGAAGCCAACCTCAAGCGCTTTGAGCGGGAAGCTCGCCTCGCTTCTTCTCTTGACCACCCGAACATCTGCACGATTTTCGATCTGGATGAAGTTGATGGCGTTCACTTCATCGCAATGCAGCATGTCGAGGGCAAGAACGTCAGGCAATTGGTCAACGGCCATCCGTTGGAATTGAAAAGCGCACTCCTCATTGCCATCCAGGTGGCAGAGGCACTAGCGGTGGCTCACGCTCGCGGCATCATTCATCGCGATGTGAAGTCGGGCAACGTCATGGTGACGCCATCAGGCCAGGTCAAAATTCTTGACTTTGGCCTGGCCAAGCTTTTGGACGACGAAGAAGCTAACAGTTCAGGTATTCATCGCACGGAGTTAACTGAAGTTGGTGTTCCGTATGGCACCGCAACCTATGCCGCTCCGGAACAGGCGCGCGGTGATCGCGTCGATAAGCGCGCGGATATCTTTTCTACCGGCGTCCTGCTTTACGAGATGGTGACCGGCACCTGGCCCTTCCGCGGCAAGAGTACGATCGATGTTCGGCACGCAGTTTTATATGACGCGCCGAAGCCACTGGCAGAGATGCGGCGCGATCCTTTACCGGCACGGCTGCAGCAAATTCTCGATCGCGCGATCGCGAAGGATCCGCGTGATCGGTATCAGAAAATGGAAGACATGCGCGATGATCTGCGCGGCGTTCTTCAGGAAATAAGCATCGCCGCGGCGGGAGGTGCGCCGCTGGACACAATCGCCCCTGAACCACCGCGTCATATGGCGGGCGACAACGCGGTCTCGCGGGCCATGAAATGGATTCGCCGCATGGGCAAATCTGAAGCGCCCACCTCAAGCCCGAGCTTTGTAACCTCCCGCCAAACGGTTCACGAAACTCCCTCTATTACCATTGCCGATCAGGAGAAAAAGAGTCTGGCAATTTTGCCCTTCAAGAATATCGGCAACGACGCTGCCTCGAGCTTCTATGAATTTTCCCTCGCCGATGCGGTCATAACCGAACTGGCGCGCGTGCGCTCGTTGCTGGTGCGGCCATCGTCGGTGATTGCGAAATACCAGGGACATCCGACCGATCCCCGCGAAATTGGACGGGAATTGAATGTGGGCGCAGTCCTCGCCGCAGGGTTTATTCATGCCGGCGAACGCTTTCGTGTGACGGCGCAATTGCTTGACGTTCGGTCCGGCGACATTCTTTGGAGCGATCGCATCGACACTTCGGCGGCCGATATTATTACGGTGCAGGATACGATCGCTCAGCGCATCGTCGAGGGGTTGAGACTGGAACTCAGTCCCGCCGAGCAGGTCAAGATTGGGAAGCCGGCGACCCAGAGTTCTGCAGCTTACGAAGAATATCTGCGCGGCCGCGATTGCTTCGCGCGGTTTATTTTCCGAACGGTTGACCCACAGGATTGTGAGACGGCTATCAAGCACTTTCAGAATGCCATCAATCTGGATCAAAATTTCGGACTCGCTCACGACGGCCTGGGTGCTGCTTACGTCAACAAGGTATTTAAGGGAATTGGCGGGGCGGAGGATTTCGAACTCGCCGAAGTCGCCTTTGGTAAGGCACTGGCCATCGATCCACACATGGCAGAATCTCGCATGCTGATGGTCTTTGTCTATCTCTGGCGCGGCCACAAACAGAAAGCACGAGATGAAGTTGCACAGATGCGCAGAGAGGCCCCGACCGAAGCCGTCGTACATTTCGTCAAAGCCACTTTGCATCGATTGGACGGAGAATACGCGCGTGCATTGCGCAGCTTTGACAGGCTGGTGCGGCTCGATCCGGCAGCCCATGCGGTCGCCAGCTACAACCGCGCGCTCATCTATATGTACATGGGCCAGTTTGAAAATGCGACCCGTGAATTGGATAACGCGGGTGAGCCGGACAATCCGCTGGTGCGCACTTTTCGCGCGCTCAGTTTGTATTACACGGGCGATACGGATGCGGCGGCTGAGTTAATGCGCGAGGTGGTGGAGCACCATCAGGACATGCATGGTATCCGGCCTTTTCTGGGAATGTTCCTCAGTGCGCAGGGACATCACGAGGAAGCGCTTGAGCAACTGACCGAAGCCGTTAAGCGAAATGCCGAAGTCGATCCGGACATCGCCTATTCGGTGGCCTCTGTCTATGCGCTTGAGAATGACGACGAGGAAGCGTTTCGTTGGCTGGCCCGCTCCATTGCGCTCGGAAATGAAAACCGGCCCTGCTTTGAAAACGATCCTAACTGGGCCGGGTTGCGAGCTGATCCGCGCTTTGTGGAGTTGATGAGCAAGGTACGTCACTCGGACAAGTCACGCGCCTCGCGAACTTCTAACCTTGATGGTAGCTAACCTGTCCACTTTGGAGAGCGGCCACGCCGCGTAGCGACAAATGGTGAACCAGCGAAAACTAGTTTCAGGACTATTATTTTTGGTGATTAGCGCGGGCAGTTTGACGCCGATCTCTGCCAACCCATTGCTCCAGCGCGAGCGTACGGCCGTCCCTACGCCAACCCCACCTCCGGCAGTTCCCACTCCCAGTCCGGCACCATCTCCCACTCCAGTACAGCCACGCACTGCCAACACCACGACGACGCTGCTGGAACTGCAAAGGCGCATCGCGGAAATATTACGCAAGCCGGAGTTCGCGCCGGCCATGATTGCGGTCAAAGTTGCTTCCCTGGAGACAGGGCGAGTACTGTTTGAAGAGAACGCGCATAAGCTCGTCCGCCCTGCTTCGAATATGAAGCTGTACACCATTGCTACGGCTCTTGATCGCCTGACACCGGATTTTCGTTTCACCACCTCAGTCCAGGCGGTGAGCAAGCCCGATGCAAATGGGATAGTTCGGGGCGATCTCACCATTTATGGCCGTGGCGATCCGTCACTCGCCGCGCGGTTCAATGACGGCGATTACTACAAGGGGATCAACGATCTCGCGGACAAAATCGCCGCAGCAGGTGTGAAGCGCATAACCGGTGACCTCGTTGGCGACGAATCGTATTTCAGTGGACCGCAGTGGGGCTCCGGTTGGGAATGGGAAGACCTGACCTGGTACTACGGCGCCGAAGTCAGTCCCCTGACCGTCAATGACAACGCGCTGGATCTTTTCATCAAGCCGGGCACGAAAGTTGGTGCCCCAGCTTTAATAAGTACCGGACCACCCGATCCTCTGCTGACAATTACCAACCGGGTCGTGACCGCAGCCAGAGGCACGAAGCGCAACCTCACAGTTTACCGAGGCCTGGGAGAGAATGCCGTCGACATCTCCGGCTCAATTGCCTTGGACGACCGCGGCTACACCGGCGGGATCGGGATCTCGAACCCGGCCATGCTCTTCGTTTATATACTTCGCACCGCGCTTGCCCAGCGCGGAGTCACGGTGCTGGGAAAGACACGTACGAGCAATGTGAAGCCCGACAACCGAACACGGGCGCGCGCCGCATCGCCGTTGATCGAGCTTGCTAGTCTCCAGTCTCCACCGCTCAGCCTCGTTGCTGCGCAGACTTTGAAGCCCAGCCAGAATTTGTACACCGAATTGGTGCTGCGGAGTCTGGGAGAAAGTCCCGCGGCCCCTCCCAGCTCAGACACCGGGCGCACCAGCGAGGACGCCGGAAAAGAGGTTGTGCGGGCGTTCTTGAAAGAGGCCGGCGTCAACCCTGATAGCCTGGTCCTCTCAGATGGGTCCGGCCTGTCGAGAAATGACATGATAACCGCCGAAGCCACGGTACAATTGCTCACCTACATGAGCAGGCAGAAATATGCGAACGTTTGGCGCGATGCATTGCCGATTGCGGGTGTTGACGGTACTCTGCGTAACCGCATGAAGGGGACAGTTGCTGAAAACAACCTGCGAGCAAAGACCGGTTCACTGAGCTCGGCCGCAAGTTTGGCAGGCTATGTAACGAGTGCAGCGGGTGAGAGCCTGGTGTTTTCGATTATGGTCAATAACTATCCTTCTGATGCGGAGCCGCGGGCCGCCTGTATTGATCCCATCGCCGTTCTGCTCGCATCCTTTGCCGGTCGATCTCAATAAAAACTCAAAAACATGTCCGTCCATTTCACCAAGTTTCATGGCTATGGCAACGACTATCTGGTCATTGAGGCCGGTGCGCTCGTGGCTGAGGTTACTAATCTCAGCCGTTTCGCCCGCGCCATTTGTGACCGGCATTATGGCGCCGGCGCTGATGGAATCGCGATCGTTGATCGAGTGGATACGCCTGGGGCAGATTTCAGCGTACGCATTTTTAACCCTGACGGCAGTGAAGCCGGACTCTCCGGCAATGGCACTCGCTGCGCCGCGTCATATTTGTTCTATCGATCGCTCTGGACGAAGAGCGAGCTGTGCCTTAGTACGAAGACTGGAGTGAAGCGCTATTTTCTGCGCGACCAGATCGGCAAGGGCACCTATCTGTTTGACTCCGAGTTGGGCCAGCCACGCCTCGATAGCCAATCTGTCCCCGTCGATACGGGTGAGCCGCTGGCGCAGGTGATTGGGTATCCGCTGGTCGTGGGAGACGAAACATTCAGTATCACCGCCCTCCAGATGGGTAATCCCAACTGCTCAATTTTTGTCGCTGAGTTTGACGCGTTGGATTGGCGAGAGATCGGCAAAGCAATTGAGAACCATCCAAAGTTTCCCGACCGCACCAATGTGGAATTTGTGCGTGTCATCGATCGCGGAAAGATAGAGCTGCGGATTTGGGAACGCGGCGTTGGCGAGACAACGGCGTCCGGCACTTGTTCCTGCGCAGCGGCCGTGGCTTCGATGATTAATGGATTCACCGAACGCGAGATCGAGGTACTGACACCAGGTGGCACAGTGAATGTTCGATGGCAGGACGATGGCGAGGTTGTTCTCACTGGCATCGCGGAATATGTTTATCAGGGAGAATGGCAGGCTGAAGACTGACTCTTGGGCCAGGCTGTCCGCTTGAGTTATTCTGTTCGCACTGGAAGAAAGGTAGAACCCTGATTACGGTTTGACCGCAAACGTCTATTCACAGCTTGCGGACGTTGAGACGATCCCAACCCCCGGAGCCCGAAAGCAATGATTTCCCCCAAATCGCCCGTGTTCACCTATCGCCCACACCTTAATATCGCTCTGCTAATGGGTTTGCTCGCGGCCAGTCTTGTCTTCGCAGGCTGCACCAGAGTTACCAAAGGTGAGCGTGAACCCAAAACAATTGTTGCCGCACCGAAACCCAATCCACCCGTGGCTACGTGGTTGGGGAATCCAGAGCGCAACTTTTACGGCACTGGTCCATGGAAAGACGGTCAACTCGAAATTATCTGGGACTTCAAGACCAGCTCCATGAGCGGCCGCCTGCATAAAGATCCGTGGGGTGGCACCTCCTGGCCCGGCCAGCCTTCCGTCGAAGGTGACCGCGTTTATTTTCCGTCGGCTGACGGCAATGCCTACGCCTTCAATCGATCCGACGGCACTGTGCTTTGGAAGTACAAAGCCAAAGACAGTTTCAAGGCCACTCCGACGATTGTCGGGGACAGGATTCTTGCCAATGGCCTGGACCATCATGTCTATTGCCTGAATAAATCTGACGGCAGTCTTATCTGGGATTTCGAGACTGGGTTTGAAGTCGACGGCTCAATGGCAGTTATCGGCGAGCGGATTTATTTCGGAGGCGAAGACCGCAATTTCTACTGCCTGAATTTGAATGACGGCAAGCTCATTTATAAAACTCCGGGTGTAGGCTCAGTTGAAGGTAGTGTTACTTATAAAGACGGCCGCATTTATTTCAGCACCGAGAATTTTGATTTGTTCTGCCTCAACGCTGAAGACGGCGGCATCATTTGGAAAGCAAAGATCGGGGCCGACTCGGATTCGACACCGGCCGTCGCTGAGGGACTGGTATTCACGGCCGCGGAAGATGGAGTGGTGCGCGCCTACAAACAAGAAAACGGGGAACTGGTCTGGACCTATGTCACCGAGGGCTCGCGCCTCGGGCAAGGCAGCGAAACGAGGGGCATTTGGGCCAGTCCCATTTATTACAAAGGGAAAATCTATATTGGCGCGAGCAATGGCTACCTGCATTGCCTGTCTGCGGAGAAGGGCGAGCTCGTCTGGCGCTACAAAGCCCATGCGGCAATTTGGGGAACTTCACCCGTCGTCGATGATCGGGTCGTGTTTGGCGACAAGGCCGGTTGGATCCATATGATTTCAGCCACCGATGGCAAACAGATTTCAAAAATTAAGATAGGTGACAACATTAATTCTACGCCGGCTATTTATGATGGCCGGATTTACATCGGAGCTTTCAACGGACACCTCTATTGCCTGGGCCTTGGTAATAGTAATCAAAAGCCGAGAGCTGCCATTTAACCTGAGGCGGTAAGCCGCGGCTTGAAAGCGACCCGGGACGAAAAGAAACTGTTGCCCGGGCCAGTCACGCTGTCACTCAGAACAACTAACAACTGATTAGCGTCAACTAACCATTCCATGATTTACCTCGTTGACAATACCATTGACGGCCAGGGCGCGAGCCCCCGTGAGCTCAGGAGTGCTTTGGAACGGGTTCGTCCGGACCTGGAGATAGTGGTCGAGCCGTTTAGCGAAGTCTCGCCGCGACGCATTCAGGAACTATCACCCTCACACATTATTCTCAGTGGCCAAAGCCATCCCTGGGAAATGTATACTGCCAATTCGCTAACGGGTCTCTACGATGTGATTCGAAGTGTCCCCATTCCTATCCTTGGAGTTTGCGGAGGACACCAGCAGATGGCCCTGGCGTTTGGTGCTCACGTCGGATTAATGGAACGCCTGGCACCCGGCGACGGCTATGTTGGTGCTAAGCGTGAACGTGGATTTTTCCCAGTTGAGACGGATGGCAGTGGGCTTTTCCAGGATCTCCCTCAGACCTCGACATTTTGGCATTCGCATTGTGATGAAGTTAAGGAGTTGCCCAGCGGCTTCCGCTGCACCGCGGCAAATTCAACCTGTGCTATTCAAGCGATGCAGCACGAATCGCAGCCTTTGTTCGGCGTCCAGTTCCATCCGGAGCTATTCGATGACGACCATCCGGAAGGACGCAAGGTGCTCGAGAATTTCCTCGCCCGTTGAAGACTTCCCCGCCGCTTTGGGGTGGTTTTAGCGTCGCAACACGTTTGCAATCAAAAGATCACCTTCCACTAACCAACGCTATCTCAACAGTTAAATCCCCGCGGCTAGCTCCAGGCAGCGCTCAGCACCGGTAAAGGCTGGACACCCCCGAATGTCGATGCTAGCCTCCCCTATCGTTAACAAGTGGGGCTTTGAACTCGCTTGTTTTTTTGTGAAGAAGTAACTTTCAGCGCACCGCATCAAGGATGCAACCCCACTCCGGCTGACGTCAAAGGACTCCTAGAGCCGGAGGTCGAGTCGGGGAACCGAACCGGACTCGCGCGTAGCGCCGCTGAAAGTCAGACCCCCTTAACTTCGGACGGAGACCCGAGCAGAATGAAATCTATCCTTGGCGGAAGCGCGGTTTTAGGCGCGGCATTACTTACAAGCTCTTTTATCTTTTCAGCGAAACCATCGGTGGCCGAGACTCAGGGCCCGGTTCCTCAACAGCAGAATCAAACCAGTCCTTCGAAATCGGAAACGAAGTCGGATGGGATTGCGGCGCCGGAAGTAGCGGCGAAGACTACGACCGCAGCACCGAATAGTGGCGTGGTGATGGAAGCGACGGATACCGCTGGCGGTCTGGCCGGTATCGCGCCAGTAAACTCAAGCGTGGCACCCGTGCATTACACTGCCACCGCTTACAGCTTGCCTGGACGAACGGCCAGCGGCAAGCGAGTCAGCAAAGGTCTGATAGCTGCCGATCCGCGCGTGCTGCCACTGGGCACACGGGTGCGCCTGGATGCCGGTCAGTACAGCGGCGAGTACCTGGTGGCCGATACCGGCGGCGCGGTCAAGGGTAAACGAATTGATATCTGGACCCCGACCAGTCGCGAAGCGATGAGCTTTGGACGCCGGAAAGTAAAACTTACTGTTTTGACGTACGGACCCAAGAGAACCTCGCCACGCAAACTACGTTCAAACTAACGAGCTTGGCAGGTGATTGTCTCGAGGCAAAGGGAGCAATCCTTTTGCCTTTTTTATTTTTGCGCCTTTAGCGCCTGCGGCGATGAATGCTAATATGAAAATTCGTTATTGAACACAGCCCGAGGTCCGCATGCAGCCTTCGTTAGATCCCGAGATTTCCACCGCAGAGAGTAGTCAGTCAGCATCGGCCCCACTGGTTGAAGTCAGGCGAGGGTCGATCACAGAATCGCGTCATCGTGGTCACGTGGCTTTTGTCGATGGCAATGGCAAGCTCGTAGCACACTTGGGGACGCCGGACTCAGTCACATACTTGCGGTCGTCGGCAAAGCCATTTCAGGCGCTTCCTCTGGTGGCCTCGGGCGCGGCTGATCGCTTTGGCTTCAGTGAGGAAGAGATCGCGCTGGCCTGCGCGTCACACAGCGGCGAACCAATTCATACCAGGGTTGTAGCGTCGATGTTGCGGAAGCTTGGACTCGAGACTGAGGCGCTCAAGTGTGGAATTCATGAGCCGTTCAGCGCCGTCGAGACGCGGCGCTTGCGCGAGCTGGGCGAGTCTCCAAACGTTTTACAGAACAACTGTTCCGGCAAACACGCCGGCATGCTCGCGCTGGCTTTACATCTTGGCGCTCCGATTGAAACCTATTTCGAGCCCGACCATCCAGTGCAGATTGCCATCCGGGAAACGATCGTTCGCTTATCGGGTTGCTCAGAACGCGACCTGGCAGTAGGAGTTGATGGTTGTGGCGTCCCCGTCTTCGGCATGCCCATACGGACGATGGCCTTGATGTACGCTCGACTCGTGAGCCCGGTTGATTTTGATGAAGCGACCCGTCGGGTGTGCGAACGTATCACTACGGCGATGCTTAATCACCCCGAACTCATCGGCGGGACAACGGACAGGCTCGATACCGAAATGATGAAGGCAGCCGCTGGGCGGTTAATTTCCAAGGTTGGGGCAGAAGGAGTCTACACAGTTGGAGTCCTGCCTTGCGCGGCTTGGCCTGACGGACTCGGCTTGGCGCTCAAGATCGAAGATGGCGATGATTTTCGCGCGCGACCGACAGTGGTGATCCAGGCCCTCAGCCAGCTGGGTGTATTAAGCGGGGATGCGCTTGCAGCCGTCGCTCGTTTCGCTTGTTTTCCAGTAACCAATCGCCGCGGTGACGTAGTCGGCGAAGTTAGGCCCGCCTTTACTCTGCAGCGGGATGACATCTAAGGAAATATTCAAATATGGCAGCTCAGGAATTTAGTAACGGTAATGGAAGTGAGGCGGGGACTGAGCCGCCTCTGAGACGCGATGCGCAGGGTCGCGTCGAGGTAGATTCAGTTCCAGACGTGATTCAATGGTTTCTTGATTACGATCAGCGAGTAGCAATCGTCAAACATGCTCGCGTCGAAGAAGTCTTTCAATGGAAACAAAGCCAAAGCCGCCTCGGTGGTGAAGAAGTATTTATTTTCAATCGGGCTGAAGATCGGCTGGCCATTGGAATCATTCAGGCCCTTTCGGAGAATAGCTCTGAACCGGCATTGCATGCCTGGATTGCACAATTGCTTAACGCACTTGATTCCGCGTCCAAAACGAATGAGACCATCTCTGATGCGTATGGTTTGGATCTGAGCGGCCCAGGGTCAACCGTCACTGAAGCTGCGAAGATCCCTTCAGAACGCGAACGAAATGAGTTTCTTTTCAATTGCTGGATCGAAACGCTCTGCTCAGCAGAAGCCCGCGTGCTGGGCTGGCTTTACAAAGAATTCTACGGCATGCCGTTCGTACCCTAAAAAATGTCATGAACGCCAAATTACGCTCACTCTTTCCAGTAACTGGGCGAGCGACCTATCTGAATCATGCAGCCGTCTCGCCGCCACCGACGCCCACCATACAGGCGATTCAATCACAGCTTGAAGACGTCTCGAACAACGGCTCAATAAATTTCCGGCGTTGGATCGCGACTAAGGAGAGAGCGCGCAAACTGATCGCGGGCCTCCTCGGCGCCCGGCCTGAACAGATCGCCTTCATGCGCAATACATCGGACGGACTGTCAACCGTTGCCAATGGCCTGCCGTGGAAAGCCGGCGACAACCTCGTCACCTTCAGCCGCGAGTTCCCATCGAATGTATATCCGTGGCTCCGCCTCCGCGAGGCTTTTGGGGTTGAAGTGCGGATGTGTGCAGAACGTGAAGGCCGGATCGATCTTAACGAGCTGATTGGCTTGATTGATGATCGGACAAGAGTTGTTGCTATCAGCCAGGTGCAGTTTGCTTCGGGCTTTCGCGCCGATCTCGAGCGATTGGGACGGGCTGCGCGACGTCATGATGCGCTATTGGTGGTCGATGTCATCCAGGCCCTCGGGGTCATTCCGACGAATGTCGAAGCTGAGTTGATTGATGTTGCTGCCGGAGCCGGTCACAAATGGCTGTTGACGCCGGAAGGCATCGGCATGCTGTATTTATCGGATCGGGCGCGTGAGCGGATTGAACCAACCCTGGTCGGTTGGATTAGCGTGGCAAATCCCGAGGACCAGAGCAATTTCGATCAACCCTGGAATTCAGGAGCGCTTGCCTGGGAAACAGGGACTGCGCCCTCGGCTCTATTTTATGGATTGGAAGCAAGTCTGAAGTTGTTAATCGAGACAGGAGTCGAAAGGATTGCTGCCCATCTCGAGGAGTTAACGGATTACCTCTGCGAGAGATTGGCTGGTAGTGCATATCAGGTAGTCAGCTCAAGGCTGCCAGGTGAGAAATCTCAGATAGTTTGTCTTCACCACCAGGAACTCGACGCAATGGCTGTATACAGCTTTTTGAGTCAGAAGAACATTATCACCGCGCCGCGAGGTGGCCGGCTGCGCATCGCGCCGCACTGCTATAACACTGCGGACGACATCGATCAACTTTTGAATAATTTGCCGTAGTCGGCAGGCACTGACTAACGCGCGATTATGATGCAAGTGTACGGTTGATAATGTCTGATACTTATACGGCTCCCACCAATACTCCGCCAATACACTTCGTCGCCACACGCTTTTCCAGAAGTTCCCGCTGCAAAAATTAATGCTTTGATAAATTCCTTTTGGCACGTTCATTGCAAAACAGTTGAACAGAACAAGTAGGGTACAAAGGTAAATCGGGTCAGGCTCCAAAAATTGCGGTGAGAGGAAGCTTTGGGGGAGGCGTCCTCTCACCTTTGAAAAAGAAGCTGGCGGCACTCTTTCGGGGGAACGGAGTTATGCGAGCTGGCAATTGCGGAGCCGGTAATTGCGGACTGTTGGTTGTTGTCCTGATCAGGCACGGGGGAGCCTCCAGGAATACCAACAGTCCGCATTTCGTTTCCAAGAGGTTCGGCAAAGTTCGTTGAGCGCTTGTATCCCGGAGGTAGAGGGAGAGAGCTGCACGCTAAGGCTTGTCGAGCATTTTGATTTCTGCGCTCAGTTGGTCAATATTTAACCGCATCATACCGCCGGCATCCGTGTAAGCTTCAGCAGTTGACTGCTGCGCCCGGCGCCGCGCAAACAACAGACCGCCAACCAGTCCCCCCACTCCAAAACAAATCACCGCGGCCAGACCGGAAGCCTTGACGACGTTTACAAAAACCGCCAGCGTAGTTTCGGTATATTTGCGCTGCGCATCCTTGAGCCAATTCGGATTATCGCCCAGCCATTGGACCACCTGTTCGTATTTCACCTGGTCGATTAACTGGTTGGCAACTTGTTCGTTTGGCGCATTGAACACAAACACAGAATAGTTTCCTACGCGCCGATATGCCGTCGGGGAAGGTTTGCCCTGGCTCCACAGTTCGCGCGTCTTGACGATGATGTTCCAATCGTTGTCGTGGGCAAACTGCGGAGTCGTGAATTCGGCAATCATAAGTTGTGACTGGCCGTAGCTCGCCGACACTACTTCGGTCCCGCCCTGGAATTCCACCGTCTGCAGGACAGTTTGCTCCGGTAAAATGGCCGCCAGAGTTTCCGCATTGACTGCATACCGGAGGGCTGAATTAGGATTCGGATTATCGGGAAGGTGTTTTACGAGCGCGGGAATTTCTCCTTCGCCTTTATCCAGCAAATCAGCGAGCGAGCGAGCCAGCGGTTCCAGTGGAGCATCGCCTTGACGATTGGACTTTGTTCGAGCGACTACGCCATAAACCGAACCCTTGTAAAAGAAAAGCGAATCAGGGAAGGAATAACTCGCTGTCCCGACGGTTTCACTCGTGCTCACCTGCGAATCCGCGACAGACTTGCGATATGAGCTGACGGCGCTCGTTAACAAGGCAAAAGCGCTCGAGTCAGAAGTTGTCGTAACCACGTTGATGGAGAACCGTTCTCCCGAAGCCGAGACGTAATCACGGCTGGCCTCTCCGGTTTCATTAAAAATGCCTTGATGAAAATTTTTCGCCGGTCGCGCAGCGGATGAAGCTACAAAACTGTCGATGCGATCCGGCAGCAGTTTGACTGCGGCTGATGTTGCTGGCCGATCCGCGCGCGCTGCTGGCTGCACGAATGCTATTGCGAAGGCAATCAAAGCGAAAGATATTATGAACCGCAATTCCACACTCCTGCTGCTCAGTCGAGATGCTGAGGCTTAGATGCCATAACGGCTGCGAAGTTCCCCAGCTCAAATTGAGTTGGCAACTGCTAATCTACTGCCACTTTCTCAGTTCACGCAAAAGTAGATCGGCATAATGGCGGGGATTGTCGATGTTTCGGAAAACAGTGGTACCGCCAATCTCGCTGGCATTGTCGATGATGATGTCGCCAAATCCCAACATTCGTTGCGAAATGCTGGCGGAAACAGTCACATCCTGAATCTTGCTCAAAGGAATGTTGCGGGTGTTGCGGGCAATTAATCCAGTGTCAATCTCCATTTTGGCGTCGGTAACCGTATACCGGACCATGTTCCTTTTGAGGTGATAGTAAGCGGGTAGCAGTAGTAAAGATAACGCCAGGGGGATGGATAAGTAGGCTGGGGCGCCGAAGGATGCGAGCAACACGATCAAGAGGATCGCCCCGATCACGGCAGCGGCATAGCCAATCTTGATAAACAGCAACGTGGGGCGGACCGTGAAAACAGTCTCCTCAAGGTCGTAACTATCCGGACCAGTCATCATTCCCGATTGCACGCGCGCCATGCGCGTTGCTTCGGGATCGACAGCGGGCGCTCCGCAATTTGAGCAAAAGCGGGCGCCCGGTGCGACATATGCTCCACAGTTCGAACAACGCATTGGATTGGGTCTCAAAATAGATAATCCGCGACTCTGGAATTCTGAGTGCTTAAGCTGACTCGGTCGGCCCACATCATACCGAAAATACGCTCACATTACATCAGGGGGTACCTTGCCGGGCTTTGGCAAAACTGCGAACGCTTTTAAAATGAAAAAGACAGACCTTCGAATCGAAGGTCTGTCCCAGGAACCGAGGCGAAACGTGAAACGACTACTGACTCATTAATTGAAGCCGCCCATCCGGTAAGCGCACAGCATAAACGTGTGGCTCGTAGAGCGAGAGCGGAGTCGCTTCCTTTGTCCTCACGGCTGCAACCTGTTCGCGGCTCATGCTGTTGGCATTGAGAGCGGTTAACGGATCACGCATAAGCGAGTAGCGATAGCTGATTCGTCGGACGTATTCCTGAGTTTCGCTATAGGGGGGAATGCGATAACCGTATTTCATCACGGCGCCTTCGCCCGCATTGTAGCCGGCTAGCGCCAGCCTGACATCGCCATTAAACAGTTCGAGCAGAAACTTCATATAGCGCGCGCCACCTTCGATGTTCTGTCGCGGATCGAAAATATTGCTGACACCATAGCGCGCCGCCGTACCCGGCATTAATTGCATCAGTCCACGTGCGCCCTTGGGGGACACTGCTTTGGACTTAAAGGTCGATTCCTGATGCATGATGGCGTAAAGCAAGACCGGGTCGACTCCCTGCCGGGACCCCGATTCAACAATGTACTTGTCTACTTCGCTATTCCCCGTGGTAAAGCCATCAAGCGAGCGTTCCACTGACATACTTGTCATCGCCGTTAATCGATTTGAGGAATCAAAGGCGGCGGCCTCGGCTGACAATTTTCGCATTGCTTTGGGCCGGATCGATTTTGTCAGTTCCGTCTGGGCTGGTGGCTGGATCCGCACTCCATTAGCAATATCGAAATTGTCGAACTGGTACAAGCTCCCCTGAGCCATGGCAGACCCGGATGAAGCAAGCAGCAAAGTGAGAAGAATAAAGGTAGTTTTCATCGATTTCAGGACTGTTTGCAGCCAGATGAAGAAATTTCCGAACCAGGGCAGGACAGGGACAGGGCCTAACGATCCCCACAAACAGAAGCATACTAACACGGACTAACATTATTGAACAACCTCTTTCCTCGGGATCAAGGTGTATTGACAGGAGTAGTATGATACCAGCGCTCTCAGGCCACCCGGAATTTCTCAGGGCCAACCGGCCCGCTTATCAAAAAAGGACGCAAACTATGAAAAAGATTTGCACGATACTGCTGTCCCTTCTTTTTGCCTGCACGGTGGCTGTCGCGACCCAGAACCCCGGATCCACGACGAGCACCTCCGATGTAGCCAAGTCCAGAAAAACAATATTTCGCGCGAATAAGGATCAAATCAAGCAGGCTCAGGGTATCCTTAAGCAGCGCGGATTTTACGTGGGGGAACAGACCGGCAAGCTGGATCCTGAAACTCGTACCGGCTTGAAGAAATTCCAGGCGGCCGAATCGTTGAAAGCTACCGGATCATTGAATAGAGTGACGCTTGAAAAAATGGGCGTCGCGTTGACGGACAGGCAAAAGACTATGTAAGTCAGCTGCCGCTTGAGCCCGGGGTTTACTAAGATCCCGAGCGCATTAAAAGGTCCGAGATCTCACTCGAGGTATCGGACCTTAAATGTTTTATCCAGACGATCTGGTTCGAGAACCTGGTGCTTGGCATTACGCGCA
Source organism: Pyrinomonadales bacterium (assembly GCA_038237475.1). Classification (GTDB taxonomy): domain Bacteria; phylum Acidobacteriota; class Blastocatellia; order Pyrinomonadales; family Pyrinomonadaceae; genus JAOAPY01. The sequence continues at coordinate 285,800 of JBBRYS010000003.1, forward strand.
TCCGCATTCTTATGACTCCCAACCCTAATCAAAATGGTCAGACGGCGCTTCAACGTTGTATCAAACCTGGCTGTCGCGAGACATATACTCTCAATGAAAATCTATATGTTTGCCGGCTCTGCGGCGGCCTGCTGGATATTGAAATGTCGTTTGGGGAGTTGGGTAGCTCCAGCGCCTTGCGAGCTTTGTGGCAAGCGCGCCTGGCGTCTTACGACAGCAGGGATCGAAGCGGTGTCTGGCGCTATCGCGAGCTTCTTCCTTTTGCCGACAATGCTCCCATCGTCTCACTGAACGAGGGGAATACACCTCTCTACGACGCGCCTCGGTCGGCTGATTACTGCAATCTCTCTGCGCTCAAACTCAAACACCAGGGCATGAATCCCACGGGTTCTTTTAAGGACACCGGCATGACCACGGCCGTAACTCAGGCCCTCGTCCTTGGTGCCAGCACAGTCGTTTGTGCTAGCACCGGCAATACCTCGGCAAGTCTGGCTGCGTATGCTGCTCGAGCAAATCTCGCCTGCGCTATCATCGTGCCGCAGGGCCAGGTGAGTTCCGCTAAGTTGGCTCAGAGTCTCGAATATGGCGCGCGCGTAATGGAGATCGAAGGCAACTTTGACGCGGCTATGCGGGTTGTACGCGAGCTAAGTGATGACAATTCCATCTATCTCGTCAATTCCATTAACCCATTCCGGATTGAGGGACAAAAAACTGTCGCCGCAGAGCTGCTGCAGCAGCTGGATTGGCAAGTGCCCGATCATCTGATCGTGCCGGGCGGCAACCTCGGTAACAGCTCGGCGTTTGGAAAAGGTTTCTGGGAGTTGCGCGAATTGGATTTGATCGATCGACTGCCGCAGATTTCAGTAGTTCAGGCAGAGGGTGCAGCGCCTTTCGCTGAACTTTTCGCACGTCATGGGCACGCCACTTCAGAGGAAGAGGTTGTTTCTGACTTCAAACCTGCGTCTCACCCATCGACGCTCGCTACTGCCATCAAGATCGGTGATCCTGTTTCCTGGGAAAAAGCCTGGCGCGCTGTCCGTTGGACCAACGGCCGCGTGCTGAGCGTGAGCGAACAGGAGATCGCCGACGCCAAAGCGATCATCGGCCGTGATGGTGTCGGATGTGAACCAGCGTCGGCGACAACTGTAGCCGGGCTCAAACGGCTGGTGGACTCCGGCAGCATTACTGCTTCTCAATCAGTCGTAGCCGTGCTCACCGGACACATTTTGAAGGATCCTGATTACGTAAATAACTATCATCGCGGCACGCTCGAATTCGAAGACGGTGCAGGAGAGCGACGTCACATCAGGGGCCAGTTTGCGAATGAACCGGTGCGAGTCAAAGCCGACCGCGACGCGCTCTTGAAGGCAATGGCATAAGACCGGACAAAATCCGATGAGTCCTGACTACTCCGAGTCCAGAGTGCGCGTCCCGGCTTCAACTTCAAATCTTGGAGCCGGCTTTGATTGCTTTGGTCTTGCGCTCCAGCTCTATCTCTCCGTCAAGGCGACGATTGATCGGCAGTCCACAGTTGACTGCACCGTGAGCCCTGTTAGTGGCCGGGAAAATAATGGGATCTCGCTGACCTCGGATAATTTGATTTACCAGGCGATGAAGTATGCCTCGGTCCAGGAAAAGCTCGACCTGCCTTCCGTTCGTTTAGAGATCACAAATGATATTCCGGTGAGCCGTGGGCTGGGCGGAAGCGCAGCCGCGATCATTGCCGGCATCAAGTTATTCTCATTACTCTGCAATCATTCATTGTCTGATGAAAAGATTCTGCAGTATACAACCGAACTTGAGGGCCACGCCGATAACGCCGCACCCTCCCTTCTTGGAGGCTTTGTTGTCAATTGCATCACCGAGCAGAACAGCGTGATTTCCCTGCGGCAATCGTGGCCGGACGAAATAAAGATTTTGGTGATCGTGCCGGAATTGCACCTTGACACCAAGCGTGCTCGCGCTGCTCTGGCTGACCAGGTTAGTCACCGTGACGCCGTCTTTAACCTGCAGCGAAGCGCGCTTTTTGCTGCAGCAATTGCCGGGCGCAGGCCCGATCTTTTATGGGAAGCCATGCAGGACCGGCTGCATCAGTCATCACGCGCCGGGCTGGTTCCCGGACTCGCTGAGGCCTTAGCTACGGAACGCCAACCCGGTCTGCTTGGTATCGCGTTAAGCGGCGCCGGTCCGAGCGTAGTCGCCCTCGCCAATAATCGCTTCCAGGAGATTGGCCAAACAATTAGCCAAAGCTTTCAAAAGCAGGGCGTGAATACTCAAGTACTTCAACTCGGAATCGATATAGAGGGTTGTGAAGTCTTGCCTGCGAGTTAGCGTAAATTCAGACAGAGGCCCGCGCGGAAATGAATTTGATTGCGCGAAAGACAGGATAACTGGCCGCCAACCCCAGCAAAGCATAGATACTATCTCTGGAGCCGCTGCCGAGATCGCTTCCTACCGCACCCAGCAGAAAAGCGATCGAACCAAGCAAAGCGAGCGAGGTGGTCCAGGGATATCCCCAAGCCCGATATGGCCTTTCCTTTTCAGGCTCACGGCGTCGCAACACAAACACAGAAAGGAATGAAAGGGCATAGCTTGCCACAAAAAAGAAAGCCAGAACCGTAATCACTTTTTCAAAAGTCTTTGCGTAAACGATAAACAAGACTGCAACTGTCGCACTCACAAACAACGCGACGCTGGGTGTGCCGCCTTTATTCACCTGGGCCGCACTTTTCAGAAATAGTCCGTCGCGACTCATCGCAAATAGCACTCGAGTCGCCATCAAGTGATAGGCATTGATGCCGCTCAACATCGAAACAATGGTCAAGGTAATTAGAACAGTCTGCCCCGTCTCTCCAAATATTGCCCGAGCCGCTACCCCCGCAGCAAACTCCTGTCCCGCCAAGCCGGACAGAGGCACTACATAAATTAAGGCGAGGTTGACCAGCAGGTAGATGCCGATAATCAGCAGTACCCCTCCAAAGAGTGATCGCGGGATGTCACGGCTCGGGTCTTTGACCTCCTCAGAGAAATAAATCACACCAGCCCAACCGTCGTAGGTATAGATCACCGATTGCAGTGAGACCATTAGGGCTACAAGCAGAAGAACGGGCGTAGCTGTCAGCGGAGCACTTGCCGTTGCATTGACTCGATGACCGCCACCGAGAATGAAAGCGGCAACAATCAGGGCGATGAAAGCTGCTGCTTTGAGGAGGCTGGTAAAGGCTTGCACCCGGCTTCCCAGTACAATGCCGCGCCACTGCAGCACTGCAAAAACAATCGCCACCGACGCTGCAATCACTACCGACCTACTGCCCAAAGACGGAAAGAGAGCAACTGTAAAATCGCCGATGACGATTGAGACTGCAGCCGTACTGCCGCAGGTTGAAATCCAATCACTCCAGCCCACGATAAAACCTGCATACTCACCGAGTGCATAGCGAGCGAAAGCATATTGTCCGCCGGAACGGGGGATCATAGTGCCCAATTCAGCCAGTGCAGTTGCCCCGAGCAGGGCGTACAGACCACCGGCTATCCAGACACCCATGAATAACCATGCATTGGGTACGTGCTGCGCAATGGTACCGGGAGCACGGAAGATTCCAGCGCCAATGGTGTTCCCAATAATTACTGCGAGCCCAAAGCCAACGCCAAGCACGCGCAATAAGTGCCTGCGCTTTTCCAACGGCAGTTGAGTGGCGTTTGTTATCAAGGTAAGGAATCTGGCTGACTGCTGAAGAGTCTGACGGGACTAGCGCTCCAGACCTGCCGTTAGATCAGCGTGCAGGAGCCGGTGGAAAAGATGTTCGCCGGCTTCACGGCGCACTGACAAGCGCCCAGCCTTGTAAGACCTCGAATTCAGCCCCCGCTGCACTGACTTGCAGATGTCCACATCTTCGTCCTGAATGCGCTGGCCCACCTCAATACTGGCCCGGTTGCGCGTCCTCTCGGCGGCGTCAGTCACATTCGGAAAATAGAAATCAAAAATGACTTCCGTTTTAGCGACCCCGCGAGGGATTACGAGATTAGTGTCCATCAGACCGTCGTAGTAGTTGATCATGAAGTTCGGATAGATCCAGTAATAAAGCGCCCGTTCGCCTTTCCGCACGGCGCCGGTTTCGGCTTCGGCTCCAGCGCTGACCAGGGGACTCCATTGCAGGCAAAAGCGCTCGCCGGCTTCGATCATATAGCGGCTGTAATCGAGCACGCTGTCGAGTCCTTTGTGCAGATAAGGCACGTGATAACCACCGTCAAGATAGTTGTCTACAAAGACTTTCCAATTGCAGTCAAAGGTGTAATGCCGCCGTTCCATCCAGTGAAGCTCACCAAGGTGCAGCGACTTGATTTGCTCGATCAGGGTTGAGCCGAGAAAGTCCGGCAGGCTGCTGTGAGTTTCTGATCCCGGTTCTATTTTGGCGAAGACCCACTTTTCCCAGCTAGCTGTTTCGACCGGCACGAGGCCGTTTTCCTCTCGTTCAAAGTTGCACACCCCGGCAAAGTCTGGTGTGCCTTTAAGCTTGCCTTCAAGCGAGTAGGTCCAGCCGTGATAGGGACAGCGCAGTTGATGGGCGTGACCTTCGGGTTCAGTCATCACTGTAGCTGCGTGGTGGCGGCAGACATTAAAAAATCCGCGCAGAAGTTTGTCGTTGCCGCGCACAACGACCAGGGGCTCGCCGGCAATTTCAGTGCTTACATAACGGCCGGTCTGATCCAGTTGGGCTGTGCGAGCAGCGCACTGCCAGGAACGAGCAAATGCCGTTGTCAATTCGAGATCATACACTTCCTTGTTGGTGTACCACGGCGCGGGAATGGTCAACGCCTCTGCCAGCGAAGCGCCTGGATCGTAGCTTTCGATAATAGTGTGAAGGGAGTCCACGATAGGGTCTCGATCAGATTCTAACCCTCGCTTTCCTTACGCATCGCAACCAGTGCTCCAGCGCGAGCACTTAAATCGCGGGTGTGGCAGTTTTGCGCTTCGGGTTAAAGAACGGGAGTTTAACCACCCTGGCGGCGACCCGGTGGCGCACTGATTCAACAGTGATTTCAAACCGCAGGGGCGTGCCGATCTTTGTGTGTTCACGGTTGATGGTGGCCAGTGCGATCATTTGTTTCAAAACAGGTGACCAGGTGCTGGAGGTCGCTTTACCGACCTGTGTCCCTTCTTTGCAGACCGGCACGGCAACTCTGGATGCGATGGCGGACACAGCTGGCGGCAAACCAATATTTTCGTAGAGTTTTTCAACCTCGGTCCAATCGATCGCGAGTCCCACAATCTCTCGCTCGGGCCCGCGCTTGAGCTCTGCTTTCAACGCTTCCTGGCCTACAAAGCGTCCCTTGTCCAGATGGACCAGGCGGGACAATCCCATCTCAAACGGCGAGTATTGTTGTTCTGCGATTAGCGCCTTCTTGCTGCTGTTGAAATCAACCTCAATCAACAACAGACCGGCTTCGATGCGCGCTACATCGAGCGCCAGCATGCCTGCCGGGTGGATATCGAAAGCGCGGCCCTGGTCCATCAGCGCATCCCACACGATAAGGGCCTGCTCTGCCGGGAGCCAAATTTCATAGCCGAGATCTCCGGTGTATCCCGTGCGTGAAATTTCTACCGGCACGCCGGCGATAGTCGCCTGCGTAACTCGAAAATATTTCAGCCCTGCGATGTCCGCATCACGCACCAGGTGCTGCAACAACCGCCCTGAGGAGGGACCCTGCAGCGCCAGCGCAGCGACCCTCTCGGAAATATCTTCAATCTGTACATCCATGCCAACGGCGTTTTGGGTGAACCAGCGCAGGCTCGGATCGGCGGCAGTCCAGCGATAAGTATTCTCGGCCAGGCGCGATACGGTACCATCGTCAATGACCTTGCCACTCTCGTCGCACCACGGTGTGTAGATCACCTGTCCGACCTTAACCTTGCGCATGTCCCTGGTGATGATACGGTCCACCAGTCGCGTCGCATCGGGTCCGGTGATCCTGTACTTAAAGAGAGGCGAGATATCGATCAGCGCCGCGGCATTCCGAATCGCGTTGTATTCATGTTCGTGATGTGGTTCGTAGGCACTGACCGCGTAGTAACCGGACCACTCGCGATAGTTAAGACTCTCGCAAAGCGGAAAGGTACGTTCGTGAAATGCTGTTCCGACGGGCATAAGGCTAAAAGGGAGCGTGGCGCTGCGTGCGTTTGTCAGGGCGAGTGATTATAAGTATCCTAACGAGTCTTCAGCAAGCTGCAGTTCCATAAAGCATGAAAAGTAAATACGACGTCATCGTTATTGGCGGGGGCCATAATGGTCTGGTAAACGCAGCGTATCTGGCTCGCGCCGGGAAAAAAGTCCTGGTGCTGGAGCGCCGTTACGTGCTGGGCGGAGCGGCCGTGACCGAAGAAGTTTTCCCCGGCTTCAAATTTTCTGTTTGTTCTTATGTAGTCTCACTGCTGCGACCGGAGATTATTCGCGACCTCGACCTGCCCCGTCACGGGCTTGAAATCCTGCCGCTCGATGGCACGTTCACGCCCATGCTTAACGGCGATTACCTCTGGCGCGTTAACGATCACGCTAAGACCCGGCGTGAGATTGCGCGGCATTCAAAGCTGGATGCCGAAGCCTACGATGAATACGGCAAAGCAATGATGGAGATGGCGCGTTTCGTCAAACCCATCATGAGTATGACGCCTCCCGATCCCACCTCGCTGAATCCGAAAGGCCTGCTGGATCTCCTGTTTCTGGGCAAGCGTTTTCAAAAGCTGCCGGCCGAAGATAAGTACAACCAGGTACAGTTGATGACCATGAGCGCGGTTGATTTTCTGGACCAGTGGTTTGAGACGGACGTGCTCAAGGCCACCATGTCCGCGTCGGGAATCATTGGTACTTTCCTTGGCGTACGCTCGCCCGGCACAGCTTACGTCCTGCTGCACCACTACATGGGCGAGATCGATGGCGCCTTTCGTTCGTGGGGACTCTCGCGCGGCGGCACCGGCGCGATCTCAAATGCAATCGGCGATGCCGCACGTGAGGCAGGAGCGGAAATTCGCACCGAAGCTCCGATTGCGAAAATCATTGTGAAGAACGGCCAGGCCAAAGGAGTCGTGCTTGTTAATGGCGACGAAATTTATGCGGACCTGATTTCATCAAGTGTCGATCCGCGCCTGACCTTTATGAAGATGGTCGGTGAAGAGCATTTGCCTGACGACTTCTGCGACGACCTGAAGCGCTACAAGTACCGCGGCTCGTCCGGTAAGGTGAATCTGGCCCTCGATGGACTACCAAATTTCAAGGCCCTGCCCGGTGTTGGATCACATCTGCGCGGCGCCGTTTCAATATCGCCCAGCGTCGACTATATGGAGCGCGCCTATGACGAAGCGAAGTACGGCCGCTTCTCGCGCCGGCCCTATATCGACATGGTAATTCCAACTCTGACTGATACGTCGATAGCACCGCCGGGCAAGCACATCATGTCCTGCTTTGTGCAATACGCTCCCTATCATTTGAAGGAAGGGAACTGGGACGACAAGCGCGAGGAGTTTGGTGATACGGTCATCGGCACGATTGCCGAGCATGCACCGAACATCAGGGACTTGATTTTGCATCGCCAGGTGCTGACTCCGCTCGACATCGAACGCGACTTCGGTCTGTCAGAGGGAAATATTTTTCAGGGCGAGCTGACCCTGGAACAACTCTTCTTTTTGCGGCCCGCTCCTGGCTGGGCACAATACCGGACGCCGATTCGCAATTTGTACATGTGTGGCTCGGCCACGCATCCCGGCGGCGGCATCATGGGCGCTTCGGGACGAAATGGCGCGCTGCAGATTCTGAAAGATCATAAATAACGTCGCTCCCTAAGTTAGGGACGCAAAGCGTCCTCGGCCAAAGTATGCACGACATCATCATCATCGGAGGCGGGCATAACGGTCTGGTGGCGTCCTTTTATCTTGCCAAAGCGGGATTGAAAACGCTCGTACTCGAACGGCGGGAGATTCTCGGCGGCGGCGCTGTCACTGAAGAATTTCATCCGGGATTTCTTTGTTCGACACTGGCCCAGTCCGTCGGCCCACTGCTGCCGCAGGTGATGGCGGATTTGCAGCTCGAGCGAAACGGATTGGAGTTTCTCACGCCTGAAGTTCGCGTCACAGCTCTCGATCGAGATGGACGCTCGTGCAGCATCTACAGCGATTCGCAACGGACTGCGAAAGAGCTGGAAACGATTTCCGCCAGGGATGCCAAGAGTTATCCTGAATTTGCGGCGAGCCTGGCGCGGATCGGAAAGGTGCTGGCGCCACTTTTGTCGCTAACTCCACCATCGATCGAGCAGCCGACTCCTGGCGACTTGTGGCATCTGGGCAAGCTCGGTTTCTCATTTCGCGGTCTCGACAAAAAAGACGCCTTCCGGCTTTTGCGATGGGGGCCGATGGCAGTTGCGGATCTGGTGGGCGAGTGGTTCGAGACTGAACTCCTGCGCGCAGTGATTGCCGCCCGGGGCATCTTTGGTACGTTTGCCGGTCCGTGGTCGGCGGGAACCAGCATGGGAATACTGTGGCAGGCGGCGATGGACGGACAAGTTACGGCGCCATCGTTGTTTGTCAAAGGCGGACTTGGCTCTTTGACGCGGGTGCTGGCGACAGTCGCGCGAAATGCCGGCGTTGAGATCAGAACCGGCGCCGCAGTTGAGCGGATCCGGATCGATGACGCAAAGGCTTCCTCCGTCGTGCTGGTTGGAGGTGAAGAGATTCAGGCACGCGCCATTGTGTCGAATGCCGATCCGCGTCGTACGTTTCTCAAGCTTGTCGATCCGGTTGACCTGGATCCCAACTTCATCTCCAAGATTCAGAACTTTCGCGCTGCGGGCACAGTTGCGAAAGTGAACCTCGCGCTTTCTGCCCTGCCTTCATTTGCCGGGCTGTCGAAAGGGTCACTGTCAGGCCGAATCCACATTGGACCAGACATCGACTATCTGGAGCGCGCCTTTGATGCCGCTAAATACGGCGAGTATTCAGCAGCGCCGTTTCTTGACATCACCATTCCGACCCTCCTCGATTCCTCGTTGGTGCCCGCAGGGGCGCATGTAATGTCGATACACGCGCAATACGCCCCCTATAAATTGAAGGAAGGCAATTGGAATTTGCGCCGTGATGAATTCGGAGACAATGTGACTAGAGCGTTGTCCAACTATGCACCGGATCTGAAACAGTTGATTGTGGGACAGCAGGTGATCACGCCATTAGATCTGGAACAAGAGTACGGGCTCAGTGGGGGCCACATTTTTCACGGCGAGCAGACGCTCGATCAGTTTTTTACGTTCCGCCCGTTGCTTGGCTGGTGTCAATACCGCACGCCAATCAAGGGACTATACTTGTGCGGCGCGGGCACACATCCGGGGGGTGGCATCACCGGTGGCCCAGGCGCAAATGCTGCACGAGAAATAGTGAAAGACTTTAAGCAGGAGAGAAGGTAATTTCGCGATTGAGGCTCAATCTAAATTCAGTATGACCAAAGTCACAAAACCCAGCCGCAGTTTCGCGAGCGACAACAACGCGGGCGTTCATCCAAAAGTGTTACGCGCCATTGAGCGCGCCAATGTCGGACACGTTGTTGCATACGGGAACGATCCCTACACCGAAGCGGCGACAGCGAGGTTTCGGGAACACCTCGGCAGGAATATTGAAGTGTTCTTCGTTTTTAACGGGACCGGCGCGAATGTGCTGGGATTGTCAGCGCTCACCAAGCCTTATCAAGCCATCATATGCGCAGAGACTGCGCATATCAATGTCGATGAGTGCGGTGCGCCGGAAAGATTTACTGGTTGTAAGCTATTGTCCGTCGCGACCTCCGACGGGAAGCTTAGCCCGGCAGCGATCAAGCCGCTACTGCACGGCATCGGAGACGAGCACCACGTGCAGCCACGCATCATTTCAATTTCGCAGTCCACAGAGATGGGTACGGTTTACCGGCCTGAAGAGATCAAAGCACTGGCCGACTTTGCCCATCAGAATAACCTGCTGCTGCATGTCGACGGCGCGCGCATCGCTAATGCCGCGGTCAGCTTAAAGGCGCGGCTGAGCGAAATCACCGGCGAAGTGGGGGTGGATCTGCTTTCCTTCGGCGGAGCCAAGAATGGAATGATGTACGGCGAGGCGGTCGTGTTTTTCAATCGCAGCCAGGCAACGGACTTTAAATTTATACGCAAGCAGGGCAGCCATCTCGCTTCCAAGATGCGCTTCATCTCGGCTCAGTTCGACGCGCTCTTGTTCAATGACTTATGGAAGCGAAACGCAGCGCACGCCAATCGCATGGCCCGGCTCCTGGCCCGGGAACTCTCCGCCATTCCGGCTATTAGAATCACACAGAAAGTCGAAGCGAATGGTGTCTTCGCAATCATACCCCGACGCTACGTTCCCTTGCTGCAGCGGCAGTCCTTCTTTTATGTTTGGAATGAGGTCACCTCAGAAGTGAGACTAATGACATCTTTCGACACCACTGAAGGAGATGTGCAGAAGTTTGTAGCCGCCGTTAAGAAAATCGTTAAATCCTGAAATTCAAATTCTCAACCCAACAGAATCTTCAGCAGCCCTCTGGCTGAAGCAATTCCACCGAGGCGTTGGTCGTCGCGGTTAATTCCCAGCAGCGAAGATGTTTTGGAGCTCGCTCCAGACTGTTCCAACTCCAGCTGGCGCCGTGCCTCTTCAATTTGGGCCTTCTCTTTCATGCGGGCAGCCTCCAGTCCTCCACCGCGAATGAAGTCGACGATGCGGCTCAATTCATCGCGATCGAACCAGGTGCCGTGGCCCCTGCAGATGTCGACTATCACTCCGGAACATCTGGCAAAATTAATGCGGTTCATCAGCTGCCTGCATTCCGGGCACGGGATATAGCTCACCTTATTGACGACGTCCTGCGCCGGATTGATGGGAGCCGGTGAAGCCGCCCCCAGCACTGCCGACTGCTGTTCCCGATCGGCGCAAATCTTTTCAAAGGCGGCGACATCAAGCCAGAGCCCTTCGCATTTTCTGCACTCGCGCACCGCAGTCGACCCGACTAAGATTGCATGCATCTCAGAGCGGCAGCGCGGGCAGTCTCTGGAAGGCATATCAGCGAGTGAGATCTGCGCCGCAGCCGCGCCGCAGCGGGGACAGTGTTTGCTGCCAATGAACATCATGCCGAAGCACGAAGGGCATGCGACCGTGGCAAGTCGCGACTCGCAAAACTGACACCTTGTTGAGTCGGATGAAACCGCCGCGCCGCAGTTAAAACAGTTCAATGTCTCAGCCTGCATGCGCAGTATTCTAGCAGTTGAATTCACGCTGGACTACAGTGTGATGCTATGCGATGCTGGAAACCCCTGGAAGTCAATTCAATTTTAAGCCGAGGAAAAACCTGATGAGCGCGCCTATACTCGACAGCGGCCAAAAGAACGAGACGGACCTCGATCTACTTTGCATTAATACCATTCGCACACTGTCGCTCGATGCCGTTCAAAAGGCTGAGTCGGGACATCCCGGTTTGCCACTGGGGGCCGCGCCGATGGCGTACGTCTTGTGGACCCGCTTCATGAGTTACAACCCGGCCAATCCAAAGTGGGAGAATCGCGATCGCTTCCTGCTCTCAGCCGGACATGGCTCGATGTTACTTTACTCGCTGCTGCATTTGACCGGTTACGATCTTTCTCTGGACGAGCTCAAGAAGTTTCGTCAATGGGGTTCAAAAACTCCGGGCCATCCTGAATATGGCATGACCCCCGGCGTCGAGATTACAACGGGACCGCTGGGGCAGGGATTTGCCAACGGCGTAGGCATGGCCATGGGTGGCGCCCACCTGGCGGCCCGGTTTAATCAAAAGGACTTTCCGCTCATTGATCACTACGTTTACTCAATTGTCTCAGACGGCGATCTGATGGAAGGTGTCGCCTCAGAAGCAGCTTCCCTCGCTGGGCATCTGAAACTCGGCAAGCTTATTTATCTCTACGATGACAACGAGGTAACCATCGAGGGCTATACGAAGTTGGCGTTCTCAGAAAGTGTTCCGCAGCGCTTTGCGTCGTACGGCTGGCACACGTCCACCGTCGCAGATGGCAATGACCTCGACGCGATTGAAGCTGCGATACGGGACGCTCAGTCCGTCAATCAGCCTTCACTGATTTCTGTCAAAACGGTCATTGGCTTCGGCATGCCGTCTGCCGGCACACGCAAAGCCCACAGCGATGCGCCGGGCGACGAGGCTGTTAGTGAAACCAAGCGACATCTGGGCTGGCCCGAAGACAAAAAGTTTTACATTCCCGACGAGGCGCTCGCTCATTTTCGCAAAGCCGTCGAGCGCGGCGCGCAGCAGGAAAGCGAATGGAACAATCTGGTTCAGGCTTACGAAAAAGAGCATCCTGAACTCGGCCGGTTATGGAGTGCGGTGACCAGCGGCGCTTTACCCGAAGGCTGGGCAGCGCACCTGCCAAACTTCGAAAACTCGAAACCGATGGCCACGCGTGCGGCAAGCGGCGAAGTGATAAATGCACTTGCGCCGCACTTGCCGATGTTGATTGGAGGCTCCGCAGATCTTGGACCATCCAACAATACCGACATTAAGGAGGGCGGCAGCTTTGAAGCGGGCACGTACGAGAACAGGATTATCCACTGGGGCATTCGCGAACACGCGATGGGCTCGACCCTAACGGGCATGAGTCTGAACGGCGGGCTGATTCCTTTCGGCGGCACGTTCATGACTTTTTCGGATTATATGCGCCCGGCCATTCGACTCGCGGCGCTTTCCGAAGTTCAGGTGGTTTATGTTTTTACGCACGATTCGATCGGCCTGGGTGAGGATGGACCAACGCATCAACCCATTGAACACCTTGCCGCCCTGCGTGCGATTCCGCATCTCTTCGTCATTCGACCGGCCGACTCTCCCGAAGTAAGCGAAGCCTGGCGCATTGCCATCGAAAGACGTCACGCGCCGACAGCACTGGCGTTGACACGACAGAAAGTGCCGCTCATCGATCGGGCAGTTCACGCGCCGGCTGAGGGCTTGCGTCGCGGGGCATACATTCTCGCGGAAGCTGAGAGTGCACCACGCTTGATCCTAATTGCTACCGGCTCTGAAGTTGCGCTGGCGCTTGAAGCGCGTGAAAAACTGCAAAGTGAAGGCGTCCCCACGCGAGTTGTGTCAATGCCGTGCTGGGAATTGTTCGAGGAGCAATCGGAAGAGTATTGGCATGAAGTGCTTCCTCCATCCATCACGGCAAGGCTGGCGATTGAAGCCGGCGTCCGTCAGGGATGGGACCGTTACGTGGGACCGGCTGGCGATGTGATTTGCCTCGATCGCTTTGGCGCCTCGGCTCCGGGTGAAGTAGCGATGCGCGAGTTGGGTTTCAGTGTGGAGAATGTTCTGGGGCGTGCACGCAAACTCCTGTAAGGGCTACGCAACGCCTGCCCATAAACGATCACAACACCATACGTAACGCTGCCGGCACGATCGAATAATCCGCCGGCGTGCGACCGCTGACGTTGCCATCGACCTCGATGAGCATCGCATCCTCCGGTACCGTCGTTTGAATCCTCACGCAGCGCCCCTGGACGATCTTCACTTTTCCATTCGCTACATGACCACCCTTGTGAATGCGCGCCAACTCCCTGAGAATTTCCGCTCTGCCCAGACCGCGGGCGGTGACAACATCAAGTTTGCCGTCGTCTAATTTTGCGTCCGGCGACAACATCATGCCGGCGCCGGCATAGCGTGCATTCGCCACCGCCACCAAATTCATTGGACCTTCAATAACTGCTAGGTCGTCGACCTGCACCTGCACCGGCCTTTCGCGCCACGCGGCCAGTGCGCCCACTGCCCCGACGATAAAGCGAGCCTGACCTGAGAAGTGACGGATGGAATTTCCTTGCGCGGCCACGCGCGCCGCAGTTTCGCCACCCAGTCCCAGAGTCGAAGCGTTGATGCAGATAAGCTGGCGCCGGCCTTCATCTGTTCGCACGCGAATCACATCGACCAGCCGCGTTGTCTGCGCGCGGGAACTCCGGCAATGCGCGATAAAAGAATCGATCCAATAGTCGAACGGTGCGCGCCGGCCCGCTAAATTACGCGCGAAATCGTTGCCGGTTCCTGAGGGCAACACGGCCAGCGCGGCTTCGGGATTGATCGCCCTGGGCAAGTCGTCATTGGCTACTGGCAGCGGTGAAAAATATCCTGCTGCAGCTTCACTCAAGGTGCCGTCACCACCCACGATGCCGATCAGGCGACAGCCCTTTTCGAGGGCCATACGAGTGCGTCCGGTAGCATCACCCGCGCTGCTCGTTTCATGAACTTCATAACCAATGCCGGCTTGATCCAGACGCGCGCGAATGATGGGCCAGGCTCGTCTAGCCCGGGCAGCGATCTGGTTGATGATAATTAAAGTGCGGGGTGGTGAATTCACGCCGCGATGTTAATTGCAAACGTAAATTCAACCAATTGAAATCACGGCCCCAGGCGTTCAGAGTACCGGATTTTAGTCGGGGTTTTAACCTCCATCAGCAAGCCGACATTTGCCGGCACTCAACAGCCGGCACTCGCTGTCAATCTCGGCCACGCGCACCCCTGAGATTCGCTTCGCTGGTGGGGAACTGCGTTTAATCGTCCTTCACGGCCTCGTGGTTGAGCGTTGCTTGTTGAAAAATACTCGACCCTAGATCGAGTCCGACGTAAACTTTGTCCATGCAGATGTCCCTCGAATTGGCCTCGTCCGCGAGGTGCCGCGCCAGAACCTCAAGCGCCGCCCTGCGCCGAACAAGTGGTCCGCTCACGAACATGCCTGCCACATATCCAGCGGGGACGCGGTATTTCTCTCTCGCCTGGAGTTGATGATCTCTGACCCGTTCCCCCAAATAAAATCTATGGAACCATCTCCGGATGAGGAGGCCGGCTCACTGCTGAACGTTGATCTGGACGAAGCGCTGGGCCGGTACGCACAGGAGCGGGCGCTAGTCGTTAAGCGGCTGAAGGAACTATCCGCAGAGGACTGGCAGCGGACGGCCGAGCACGAGGCATTCAGCCATTACTCGGTATATATGATGTTCAGGCACCTGCTGATGCATTAGATGTTTCAGCATACAGGATAGATGAACTGATGCTGAAAAAGGATTGGGAGTAAACAACCAACTAGATAGGTCGCCCCCTAACAACAAATTCAACCGGCGCGCGAATCGCGCGGCTTTCATTAAGAACCTGGCTGGTTTCGATGTTGTTCCGCGCCCGTTAGTCGGGCGTTATACTACTGTATGTTATGACGTCAAAACTTGATTGCATGAAGGAGTGAAATGTTCCCACTAAAATTTGCTTGTGTATTCATACTCCTAACTGCTGTAGTTATTTTGCAGCCGATGACTGTTAAGGGGCAGGTTTATCGCGTGGCGGAGATGAATACGAAACAGATTCAGACTCTCGACCGGCAAAAAACTGTTGTAATACTGCCGGGCGGGGTTCTCGAACAACACGGACCATATATGCCGTCTTTTACCGACGGCTACTTGAACGAGCGACTCAGTCGAGACCTGGCTGACGCAATTGTCGCCCGTCCGGGTTGGTCCACGTTGATATTTCCCACAGTGCCGCTCGGCACTGGCGGGGCAAACGAGATTGGCTATAAAAATGTGTTCCCGGGAAGTTATGGCGTTCGTGCTTTGACGCTCCGCACTGTCTTTATGGATTTGGCCACTCAACTCGGCGATCAGGGGTTCCGCTGGGTTTTTATCGTTCACGGTCACGGTTCTCCTCTGCATAACCAGGCACTTGACCAGGCTGGTGATTATTTTCGAGAAACGTTCGACGGGCGAATGGTGAACCTTGACGGGTTGGAGCCAAAACCTTTCGCCGACTTGCCTCCGTTTCCGACTCTTACGGAAAAGGAGCAGGAAGAAAATGGGCTCGATATACACGCCGGAATGTCGGAGTTGAGCCGGATGCTTTATATTCGCCCTGACCTTGTTGATCCGACATACAAGAACGCTCGCCCTGTTTCCGCGCGCTCGATGGAAAATTTAGTTCAACTTGCGATGGGGGAGACCTGGTTAGGCTATTTTGGATCACCGCGGCTTGCGACTACTGCAAGAGGGGCACAAATCTACCGGCGCCGCTCCGCGCAGTTGATTGATTTGGCATTAAAAATAATTGACGGTCTGGATGAGCGGACCGTGTCGCGTTTTGCCGACGAAGCACTTTCAGATCCCGGTGAGTTTGCCGTCTCCAAAGGCTCAATCAAACGCGACGAAGAAATCGAGAAGCGTCAGCGAGATTGGCTGCGAAAGAAAAATCTGAAATGAAGTCGCAACTTTCGAGCTGGGGCGCTTAAAAAGCTTGCAGCCGACGGCGCGACAGCATCTCTCCTGAGTAATCTGATTCCCTCAGCTCGAATGCTGATTGCGGCACAGCTAAGGAACGAGCGTTAGGCACTTTGAAATAATGTGGCTGTGGATAGATTTATGCACAAGCCGAGCGGTCCGGTTCTTTTTGGGAGGTGAGGCATGAAGTGTGTAGCCTGCGGGAGCACCGCACTCGTCGAGGGTGCACTGATAGATAATTCAAGCAGCGGGACCAGTATTTTCAAGCCGCAGGAGTTATCTATTTGGAAAAGCATGTTCGGCGTCGGGACGCGCGAAGTCCGAGCTTACGGCTGCATTCACTGCCAGCACCTCCAGCTCGCCGTCAGTTTTAGCGATAAAGAATCGACAGCGTTACCAGCAGTTTGAAGGCGAGCAGCCGGGTGTGCTGGAGCGAATAAACTCCGAGCCGAGAGAAATGAAGAAGTAAAAGGAAGGCTATACATTCTTATATAAGGCTCCCGGCCAGGAATTTTTTCCGCCGCGCCGAGATCGTCGCGGACCATCCTGGATTGCAGATCCACGGATTGCGGATTTCCATGTTGTTAACAGGCGCTCAGAGTACCGACTCCAGTCGGGTCTTTTCTACGATCAAAAGTCCGCCTGAAGGCGGTACTCTAAGCGCCTGGGCGGCTTGTTGAAAAATGCTCGACCCGAGAACCGTAAAACAGTGGGGATGGTTGCTGAGCTGCTGAATCCGGCGAAGCCGGGTCCGGAGAACAATGGTTGCCACTCGCCGGCGGCACCATGCTCGGGGTAGGACGGACGGTCAGGAACGGCAAGACCGTCGACTATGAATTTCTCCAAATCCGAACGAACGACGAGGGAAAGGCTGTCTACATTGCCATGCCCTCCGGCCAAAAGGAGGCCACCTTCGTGGCAGCGAAGGTGG
The DNA here is from genome assembly GCA_038237475.1 of Pyrinomonadales bacterium. GTDB lineage: Bacteria > Acidobacteriota > Blastocatellia > Pyrinomonadales > Pyrinomonadaceae > JAOAPY01. The sequence continues at coordinate 303,028 of JBBRYS010000003.1, forward strand.
TGGAGGGCTCGGTCACGTTCGAGAACCCCAGATATGACTTCCCGCAACGCATCATTTACAAGTCGCTGCCCGGCGATCGATTAGCAGCGCGCATCGAGGGTAGGTGCGGTGGCACTATGCGCGGAATCGATTTCCCAATGAAGCGAGTTCCCTGCGAAGCCCTCGCAGGTAAGTGACACAGACGCCTAACCCCTCGGTCAAGCTCGCTTAGCCCGGACGTTAGCCGCTTCCCGGCAGCGCCGCTTGGATGTCTTTCGCCCGCGCTGAACAGGATCGTGGGGTGACTACGCAGTGCACCGATCGTGAGGCAGTTACGTCGAATGAAACTGGCTCCAACCACAGTTCAGCAACGATATGAGTTCCTCGATGGACTGCGCGGCGTTGCCCTGATTACCACGTTCTTGAGAAGGTAGTGTTGGGTCAGTTGAAAGAGAGCAGCACGCACGGTGCCGCCATTGCCATCGTAAAGGGCGACCGCGTCATCTACGCTAAGGGTTCGACATCTCTAACGTGGATACCGGAACGCCAGCAGTTCAGACAGCGGATGGAAGAGTTTGCAGCCCTGTCCTTCCACACAATCTCGAGCTGTTTTTCAGAAGTGTGATCGGCGAGGACTTGCGAGTGAGAATGATCGGGCTACCATGAGGATGGCTTCGCTCTGCGCGCAGCGCTTAGTTCAGCAACTCACTGCACCGGGGGCGGCCATAGACATCTGTCGATTGGTGTGCTGCTTTTAGTGGCTTCTCTGTTTGTGCCACTTCGTAACTCAGACGTTCGGCGGTGTCATGTTCGCGAAGCGTGCTAATTATGTTTGCCAGGGGTAGATAATGGCTCACACTGAAAGACTTCTCAAACGGAAGAGCCGATACTTTCTAGTGGCATCATGCCTGGCACTTGTTATAACTTTCGTTGGGTTTTTCAAAACCTTTATTCTCCCCTTCGCTCGCGGGAGCTTTAGCGCGCCGGCCGTGGTCTATGTCCACGGCGGACTTTTATTTTTATGGACTGCACTTCTCGTTATGCAGTCCCTACTCATCCAGAAGAGGAAAGTGCATTTGCATCGGCGCCTCGGCTTTGTCAGCCTTGGGCTGGTGCCTTGTGTGATGATTTCCACCATGGCGGTGGGCGTCTATGTATTGAAGAGAGACCTTGCGCTTGGCGGGGGGCAGGTCGCAATTTCGAGCTTGATCGGGGCATTCACCTCGCCATTGATCTTCGCAGGTTTAGTTGCCGCCGCAATCGTATATCGTCGGCGACCGGAGTTCCATAAACGGCTCATGTTGCTTGCCATGATCGCGATCATATGGCCGACCTTTTTCCGGTTTCGACATTATTTCCCCTCAGTCGCTCACCCCGAAGTTGTTTTCGCCGTGATCCTCCCCGACTGCATGCTATTGGTCGCAATGCTATGGGAAAAGTTGACGATTGGTCGCGTGCACGTGGTCTATCTCACAGTGGGATCGGCTTTGATCGCAGAAGGCGTTGCGGAGACTTATTTCTTTGATTCCAGCGGCTGGCGTGTTCTTGCTAACTGGCTGGCTAGCTTTTTCATGTAGTCAGTGGGTAGATTAAGACGCTCTGTTGCCAAGATGAATAGTTTACTTCAATGCACTGCCTAAAAAGCCTTGCGGCGACGGCGAGAGAACATGATTCTCAGTTAGCCTTTTCCCTTCACTTGAATGTTGATCGCGCGCCGCTGAAGGCAGGCGTTCGGCGTCTAGCCGAATTCGGCGTACTACGAATTGAAGAAAGGTGCCATATGATTAGCAGCATTCTGGTATTGTTCACGATGTCGTGCTTACCGCTGTTTTCATTCCACGTGCCTGAGAATAAGGGTCTCATCTCACTAAGGCGGGATCCAGCCAGCGTGTTTCGAAGCGTTCTGCAGATGTGGGAAAGCGGAAATCTGTCGCAGTTCAATGAAATCATTGCCGGTGATGACGCCGGACACGTAGCCAGCGGGATGCGTGATCGCGAAGGACTACGCGCGCGGATACAGGCATTCCATAAGCTTTATCCCGATATTCATTTCAACATCGAAGATCAGTTCGGCCAGGGTGATAAGTTGGTAACGCGAATGCGAGCCCTGGGTACGAACAGCGACACCGGGGCGAAGACGGAATTGATGGGAATCAACATCAGCCGGATCGTAAAGGGAAAGCTCGCGGAGGAATGGGCGACTTGGGAGCCAATAGCTGCCAGATGACAACGTCGAACTCATCGTTGGATGCGAGCGGAAACGGCGAGCTACTTATCTACAACTTGTTCGTATCGTGCTTGACTCGTGCCGCGTCACCTCAACCCTCGGCGGCAAGAGGAGGACTTAACGTGAAAGCGTCAGTTTTTATTGGCACTAGCGTGGACGGGTTCATCGCTCGAACCAATGGTGACCTCGATTTCCTGCCACCGGGTGGCGGTGAGCCTCATGGCTACTCTGAGTTTATGGACACGGTTGATGCGCTGGTCATCGGCCGCAAGACTTTCGAAACGGTGCTGGCGTTCGATACCTGGCCTTACGGCGCAAAGCCTGTCTTTGTTCTCAGCAGTCGCGCCCTTGCCCGCGCGCCGGACGGTGCCGTGGTCGAGCACATGTCGGGGAAGCCGGCAGAAATTTTGTCGCAGCTTGAAGCGCGCGGCTTTGGGCACGTGTACATCGATGGCGGCGTTACCATTCAAGGATTCTTCCGCGCTGGGCTCATTCAGCGCCTGATTATTACGCACGTTCCAGTACTCATTGGCGAGGGTATTCCGCTTTTCGGTACCCTGCCCCACGATGTCCGGCTTCGTCACCTGGCTACTCGGCACTTTCCGAGCGGCCTGGTTCAGAGCGAATACCAGGTTGCCGTATGACAAGTCGGATAGTAATCCTGAAGCTAACTGAAAAAGGAATTGAGTTCCACCTCGAAGGATTGCGAGACGATGGTCAGCCGATTCTTCGTCAAGCATCGAATTCGTGAAGTACTCGATGCATAACGCTTCGCGCGGGGAGCGGAATCGCACCCTACGCAGCGACGCTCTTGCGCGAGACGCGATCGTCGCTGGACGATCCTACTCCGATCGTGTCTGGGCGCGGAGCGCGGCCAGCGCGAGTTCGCGCGCGCGGGGCATCACTTCTACTGCTCGAGCAATTTGTGGATCTTCACCATTCAGAACCTGCAAAGCCGTGGTAGATCCGTAAGCCGCCATGGAGAGTTCATAGCGCAGCTGCCGCAACACGAAAGTGCGATCGCGATCCAATTGATCGGGTGTGATTTTGAATTCCGGTTTGGATGCCACGTAAGCTTTCAGAGACTTGAATACGGAATCGTTCATCGGAAAGTCAGACGCCTGGATATCGTGCTCAAAGTCTATCGGCGCATTCACACCATACTTTTCGAAACCTGCAACTCTGCCACTCGCCATTTCAAGGGCAAATCCAAACACAGGGTTCAGCATGCGCTGTTGCGTGATCGTGAAATTTGGCGCCTTGACTACTTCGTCAGGCGAAATGCCGCCGCCGCCGTAAACCTTTCGTCCGGTATCGGTATGGCTCTCCGGCCCAATTGGGGTTGCTTCCTTCTCACCGGCAGCCGAGCCGCCCTTCGTGTAATAGTCATAAAAGCCGCCATTCGAGTAGTCTCGTTGAATCAGGCGTCCCGACGGCGTGTAGTACTTGGCCACCGTCAGCAGCAGCGCAGAGTCGAACACCAGCTGATAGGGATACTGCACCAGGCCCTTGCCGAAAGTAGTCTCGCCCACGATTAAGGCGCGGTCATGATCCTGCAGAGCTCCGGCCAAAATTTCCGCCGCTGACGCGCTGCCGCCGTTCACCAACACCACCAGGGGCGTTGAGTCAGGTGTTTCGTTGTTGGCAAGGTAAGTTTCCGAACTCCCTCTTATCCTTCCCTTCTGAGTCAGGATCGATTGGCCGCGTTTGAGAAAGGTCCTGGCCACGTCCACGGCTTGAATCAGGAGGCCACCATGATTTCCGCGCAAGTCAAGAATGAGTGTGTTCATCCCTTTCTTATGCAGATCGAAAAGCGCTGTTTCGAATTCTTCGGAAGTCGTGCTGTTAAATCCGCCGGTCATCGCAATGTAACCGACCCCGGGACGAATTAGGTAAGCTTCCGGAATAGATGGTTGCGAGACGGCATCACGAATAATTTCGACTGTTTCAGCCTTGCCGCTCACCAGGTGCTGCACCGTTACTTTGACCTTGGTTCCTCGCGAGCCGATCAAAAACTTTCGCACTTCGGGATAGGTCTTGTTCTTCATCGACTGGCCGTCAACTTCAAGCACTCGATCGCCGAACCGCAGACCGGCGCGCCAGGCGGGTGTCCCCTGAAACGTCGCTCGAATATAAGTGTTGACCTCGCCTCGATCCGTTAAATCACCAATCGTGGCCCCAATACCAAAGTACTCCGAGCGCTGTTCGGTTCTGAAGGCGGCAAATTCAACCGGGTCCATGTAGTTTGAATGCGGATCAAGCACGCGCAACATGCCGCTGATGGAAGACTTGAAAATGGAGTTGTAATCGAGCTTGTTCCCGTCGATGTAGTTATCCTGAATGATGGCGAGAGCGTTACCCAGATCGGTTTTGATAACCGCCGGTGTGACCGTTCTTGCACTGGAACCTCCGGAGGGGTCGCGCTTTTCCGCCGGCGTAGTCCTCGCAACCCCTTTCGGCTGCGCAAATGTAATGAAGGAAAGGGAAAGCGTAACCAGAAGGATAACGATGCCCGATAATGCTGATCTAATTCTCACGCAACCTCCTAAAATGGCCCGGTTGAACAGTTGTTGGCGATTTCGGTTAGACCGAAAGCCGCGAATTCAGAATAGCACGGGAAGCCTGTGCCGATGAACCTGCGCTGAATGACGTCCTCACACTTCTTATACAAGACCGCGACTTTGAAGCGCAAAGCGGGGTTGAACGTTGCTCGGCAGAGAGTAGCGACCACAGATTTTAAGTTTGCCGCAAGGACCATACGGTCGCTTACCGTCTGGAACTCCTGCTTCGCGCCTCGTTCTGCGATAATCCGCTCTCCGAGTGGCTGCCTCGTGTTACCATGGGCGGCCCGTCTTAGCCTGAGCCAAACTTTTGGAGGATTCGCGAATGCCCAACGAATTGAACCGCGCAGACCTGGTTTCCTTTGCCAAGAACCACCGCGCGGAGTACGAGGATCTGCTTCGTCAGTATGTTGAGACGCCGACAGTCTCGGTTGATCCCGCGCATGCTCAGGACATCAGTAAAGGGGTCGAGATGGTCGTCGAGACCTTCAAAAAATTTGGGGCCCAGGCTGAGGTTTATCGAGTCCGTGAGGGAAACCCAATTGTCCATGCGACTCTTGCAGCGGGTAAAAACCTCCCGACGGTCACTGTTTACAATCACATGGATGTGCAGCCGGCTTCAAAAGAAACCGAACCCTGGGACAGCGAACCTTTCGTGATGACCAAACGTGGAGATAGCTATTTCGGGCGCGGCACAACCGATGATAAGGGACCGGCGCTCGCGGCACTGTACGGGGCCCGCGCTGCTGTCGAAGCAGGTCTGCCGGTGAACATAAAATTTCTTTGGGAGTTTGAGGAAGAGATCGGCTCCCCCAACTTTGAAAAAATTATCACCAAGGCTGGACGCGCGCTGGCGACTGAATCTGTGGTGGTCTCCGACACCGTCTGGGTTTCACGGGAACGCCCCGCCAATTCCGCCGGACTGCGTGGCTTACTGGGTTTCATTCTGACTTTGGAAACAGGCACCACCGACACTCACTCAGGTGAAGTCGGCGGCGCTGCGCGCAATCCAATTGGTGAGTTGATGAAGGTAGTTTGCGAGCTTTACGATCCGAATACCGGACGGGTTAAAGTCCCGGGCTTCTATGATGACGTGATTCCGCCGACGAAAAAGGAATTGAGTGACTGGGCCAGCTCAGGTTTTACAGTCAAAGGATTTAAGAAGGCACATAAACTTAAGCTTATGCGCTCAGAAGATTCCCTGGATGTGATGAAGAGAATCTGGGGCCAGCCGACGCTTGAGATCCATGGCGTGACCGGTGGCTACCAGGGGCCGGGAGTAAAATCAATCGTTCCGCCACGCGCTGAAGTGAAGGCTTCCTGCCGGCTGGTAACGCAGCAGGATCCCAAAAAAATTGCGGGCTTGATTGAGAAGCGGGTCAAAGAACTTAATCGGGATGTTCGCATTACGATCGAATCTATGGCGCCTGCTTTTCTGACCTCGGTTGAAGGTCCTTTGCCCGAAGCTCTCAAGCGGGCGATGAAGTTTGCTTTTAAACGTGACCCGGTATTCGTGCGTGACGGCGGGACGATTGGCGCCATGACGAGTATCGAAAAGGTCCTGAAGTGCCCCGTGTTCTTTCTGGGGCTCTCGCTGCCTGAACATGGATATCACGCGCCGAATGAGAACTTTGATTGGCAACAGGCATCAGGCGGAATGGTCGCGTTCGCCAAGTACTTTGAAGAGATAGCCAACCTGCCGCGATCGTAGGCACGTGAATTCTGTGCGGGTGACTCGACCTTGCGGAATAAAGCGCTCCTGAAAACGTGGACGTGACCTCAGGAACAATTGTTAAGCTGAGAATCGACGCGGGGCTGGCGATGGCGGCAGTGTTAGCCGGCACCTTGTTGGGGCTGCGAGCTGAAGGCAGACTTTGGATCTGCTCCTGCGGAAAATTCTCACTTTGGGCAAGCCAGGTTTGCAGCTCAAACAACTCTCAACAATTTCTCGATCCTTACAGCTTCACCCACATCCTGCATGGCTTCCTTTATGCCGGTTTGATAATCCTTCTGCTGCCGCGGCTGATACCGATCTGGCAATTGTGGCTCGCTTTGACTATCGGTTCGCTTTGGGAAATATTTGAAAATTCTGACCTCATCATCAATCGTTATCGCACCGAAACAGCGGCGCTCGGTTACCAGGGCGATACGATCGTCAATTCCCTTGGCGACATTTTTTGTTGCGTGGTTGGTTTCCTGATTGCGCGACGTCTCGGTTGGCGCCGATCGATATTTGTTTTCCTCGCGACGGAAGTGGTCCTGCTGATCTGGATCAGAGACAGTCTGCTGCTTGAGATAGTGATGCTGATTCATCCAGTAGGTGTTTTAAAGTCCTGGCAAATGTGCCGCTAGCCGGCTTCTTTGACGAAATACGCCTTCATGCATCTCCCCAAAGACTCCTCGACTAGAGCGATAATGGCTGATTCCAAATCTGTTGACAGCTTTGGCAAGAAGTCCTACAGTGCTCCGCATCTCGAAACTCACTCGGTCCTTCGCAGCGGGAAATTCTCATTCGGAAATCCGGGACTAAGTGCTATTCAGAACTGGAACGCAAAGCTGCTTTCGTTGTCCGGAAAGCGTAACTCACTTGGACGACTCGTTGCCTGACCTGATTCAGGAGCGACCCCTCGTTGGTTGCGCTCAATTCAAAAACATCTCTCACAGCTCTAACCGGTTTCACCACCAAAGGAGTCCCTATGAACAAGACACCCGACCGACTCTTCAAGCGGAGTATGACCATCGGTCTAGTCTGCCTGGTACTTTGCACGCCCACTCTCACGCTGGGATGGGGTGCCGGCGGCCACATGATGGTGGCCCAAATAGCTTTCACCAGAATGAACGCGACAGCCAAAGCAAAGTCAGTCGAGTTGCTCGCATTGCCAATCCCTCCAGCGGCCATATCGGCGAAGAGCAGGGACTTTGTTAATGCGTCACACTGGCCTGACGATTTGCGGCCTTTCCCGCAATTTGATTCTTTCAAAGCGCTTCACTTTATCGACAATCCTTTTTCCGTCGATGGCACTTCCTTGCCTGCCGGCGTGCCCGAGCCGAACAATATAGTAAAGGCGCTTGAGGACAACGTGGAGATACTGAAGACAAACAGTGACAAGTTTGCCCAGGCCCAGGCTTTGCGTTTCATAATTCACTTTGTTGGTGATATTCATGAACCATTACATTGCGCTACTCGGGTTAGTGCCGATCATCCGGATGGCGACCGTGGTGGTAATTTGGTTTTGATCAAGATTCTCGGATCGAATGGTAAGTTGAAGTCAACCAACCTGCATAGCTATTGGGATGGCGGCATAGGGACTTTCCCGCCAACTGGGGCCAACTTTAGACCACCGGCGCTGAGTACCATTCCTGCCGCAGCGGCTCGAGTTAAAGCCAGCAACCCGGCAAACGACCCGGCCTTGAAGCTCTCTGATCCATTTAACTTTGCTGGGTGGGCAGACGAGAGTTTTGCGTTGGCCAAAGAAGTCGCTTACGACGGTATGAATAACGTGGTCACGCCTTCAGCCGCTTACAAACGCAAGGCCCTGAAGGTAGCGCGCCAAAGAGTTGCGTGGGGTGGATATCGTCTGGCCGCGTTGCTGAATTCAATTTGGCCGAACTGAGGCTTTTTTAGATCTGCGTGAGACTCTCAGGAGGCCTTCTCAAATCTGACAAGGCCTCTTGCGAGCTGACACTCTTGCCACTTAGATACTGCACTAGAAGGTCATTCCTACCTGCACCTGAAAGCTCCGTGGTGTCACAAAGTGCGTGCCACTGAAAGTTGATAGGAAGTTGTAAAGCGCTACCTTGTTGGCGAGGTTGAGCGCAGAAAACCGGAGCGTCATCTTTAGATGATCGGTACCTAATAAATTGTCCGTGCCGACGCTCAGGTCGAACAGGTGTCGCGGCGCCACGCGGGTTGGATTACTGTCGTCGTTTTGGGTCCCGTCTGCAGGTATGACCAGTCGCAGCGCACCACGGTTAGCTGAGGCACAACTCGTGATCGCATTGGTCGGAGTTGCAAACGTGTCACCGCAAAACAATCCAATCTGAGCTTGCTGATCTGCCGTGAGCCCAAGAGCTGAGGCAAAGTCTGGGACCGAACCTGCCACTACACCGCTGTCGTAGCGCCAGCTAAGCGATGCATAGGGAGCGATGCGCTTCCAGCGATTGAACTGATACTGCACCTGTGTTGTCTGCTGAAACTTTTGGTCATGATCGATGCGAAAAACGCCGACCGGCAAATCTGAATTAAAGAATAGACCACCGCTTTCGGGCGGGAAAAATCGGGCGCGCGTATGACCCGCCACCAGCGAAGCCGAGAAGCCCTTATAGCTCGTCAAATTTACTCGCATCGACACACCGTCGATCTTCGATTGCTGCCACGAGATCGGGAATGTAATCGGAGTATCGAAGAGAGTGGCAAAGTCATAGGCGTTGAGTGTCTTCTTGATGAAGTAATCAACATCGAGGATTACTCGTTTACCAAAGCCCTGCTGAAAGCCCGCGTTGAATTGATTTCTCGTTCCGGGTTTCAGCGCGGTGGCCGTAGCTCCACCAAAGTTGCCGTTGGCCAGGCCTCCCGCGCCCGTCGAACTGGATAGCACCAGGTTCTCGTTGTAGGGGGTCTCAAAGCTGCGCGTGAATGAACCGCGCAGGACAGTCCCGGTTGGTCGGAAAAGGTATGACACACCCAGCCGCGGCTGCACGGATTGACCCTGACTGATGCCGCGATAGTTGTCGTAGCGGACACCGAGGTTCAACGTCAGACCACCCAGCGTCACTGCGTCCTGTCCGTAGGCGGCAAACTGCTTGATATCGGTGTGCCCGGAAAAATGAAACAGTGTTCCAGCACGGGTCAAATCAAACGGCAAGAGGCCGGGTAGGAAACCCGGGCTCCCAGGATCGTTAAAATTCGGATCAGTGATGCCAAACTGAAAAGCTTCCGTAAGGAATGTGTGGGAAAACTGTGCGCCAAATTTCGAGTTATGCTTTCCCCTGACGTAAGACAGGTCCGTGCGCATGCCCGCATTCGTCAAGCTTCGTCTTTGGCTGATCGTCGTGGGACTGTCGGCAAATACGGTGGCACTGGGAAAGTATTGCACCTGATCGCGTCGAAAGTATGGGTTAATCGTCAGCACTGAATTGGGGCTGAAGATGTGAACATAACCAGGCGCGATGTTGATCGATCGGACCAGCTGATTTTGATCCTGAGCCAGGCCTTGCTGATCAAATGTGTTTGGTATCTGAAAGTGGTTGCGCGCCAGTGACAGGTTTACGTGAATCGTATCGTTGGGACCAGCGCTGTAGTCGAAACGATCGAATAAGCTCGTCGATGTGCCTCGATCGTGGAGGGCGGTGTACTCCGGCGAGTCAAGAAAACGGCCCGACCTTTCAAAATTGAAGGCGACAAAATTTCCCGCCCGCTTCCCGCCGTAGGCCAATGCCAGCGAGGGAGCTACCGATCCGAATGTCCCAAAGTTGGTGTTGAAGCTGCCCGTCGGCTTCGTCTGATTTAACCCGGAGCGAGTGATCACATTGACCACCAAGCTGGTCTTGTCACCATATTCAGCCGGCGTGGCGCCGGTGATCACTTCCATCGACTGTACAGCGTCAGGTGGAAGTTGCGTTGAAAAAGCCTTGCTTTGCTGATCAGAAATCGGCTGGTTGTCGACGGAAAAAGTTGTTTGTGCGTGATCGCCGAGCGGGTGAAACATGCCGTTGGACTCGGCCACTACGCCGGGAGCCGAGAGGGTGACAAGGTCGCTTAATCCCGACCCGGGGGAGCGCGTCGGCATTCGCTCGATCAGGCCTTGATCGAGATCAGTATGAGAAGTGGGAATATTCTCGAGGACTTCGTTACTACCGCTTGAACTGACCGTTACAGATTCGGTGGTCGCTCCGACGGCGAGCTGTACCGCTACAGTCATAGGTACGGACGTGCGCACACTCAAGCTCTGTTTCGACACTGCGAACCCGCTCGCTGTAGTAGTCAGCGAATATGAGTTCGGCGGCACCCCGATAAACTTGAACGAGCCATCATTCTCGGTGTTGACGGAGCGTTTGAATCCCGTCACCGCGTTCTCAATCGTGACCGTGGCATTGGCCACTACTGCATTGTCTGGATCCGTAACAATTCCGTTGATGGTGCCGGCGGTACCCAGGGCCTGGCCCAGCGCCGCAACGGTTAGGATAGAAAAAAGCGTCACCACTCCCAACGAGAGAACTAAACCGCGGAGAATAAATTTATGAATCATTGCCTACCTCACTAAATTATCTGACTGGCACTTGCGCTGATCAGGATCGCTTCGCAGGCAAGGGTCCTTGATCAGCAGATGGGTCGCTGGACCACTGTGACAGGGAAATTCCGGCGAACCGCTGGCTTGATTATTTAGGAGATAGCTGGTGGACCGCGGCCTGGATCAGTACCCGCGGCGCGCGAATGGAAAGAAAGTGACGGCGCGTGGACAGGCTTTAGGACCAGCGCCTGCGCCAACTGGATTTGCGGCGTGAAAAATTCAGAACTCGATAGATTTTGTTGGAACTGGCAGACGACGCATTCGCCTGATTGAACCGGCCCACGGGTTGACGATGTTGTCCCGCTATTCTGCAGCAGGTTGCTGGCGGTCGCTGCCGTAGTTCCAGGGATTTGGCGGTGGCTGTGAACTGCCTGTGTCGTGGCCCCATAAGCGAAGACGAAAAGCAGTACATAGCTCAGCACTCGCGCCGGGCGGGCTCGCGGTGAAAAGTCGAAAATGCTCAGCTTTTTATTCACTTTTGAAGAATTGTCGCCGTCAGGCAAAGGCACCTTAATACTATGCTCGCGGCCTTGTCAACATGACACCTAACAGCGGGACAGTGGCAAGAGCGAGTCAAAGAGTCGTCTCATTTCTTCCTGATCGCCGTAATCACCAATCCGCCGACGCCGTTCTCAATCGTGAACTCAATCTGGTCATTCGGCTTGGTTCCATCAAGTAGTGCTTTGCTCTTAACGTGAAATTCCATCGTCATGGCCGGCATCAAGCCTTTGATCTCTTGATGATCGATCTCGATCGTGGTGGTCTTCTCATGCACGGCAATCACCTTGCCCTCTCCCTGATAGCTGGTAGTAGCGACTGCTGCAGCGGGTCCTGTGACCTTCGGCGCGGTGGACGGATTGCTGCTGCACACTGTCAATCCAAGCACCGGCAGCAATGCAAGCGTCAGCGACCAGCGTCGTGATCGGACTCTAATGATGTCCAATTGTTTCTCTCCTTCGCAGCTTCCCGGGTGGAGACATGCTGGGCTCAATACCGGTGCGACGGCAGCCCCACGTGAATGTGTGGCCCTGTAGCCGTCCCTGGAATCGCCTGGCGAAACGCCGAGAAGGGAATACCGTGGCTGCGCAAATACTCCATCACTGCTTTGCCTTCGATGCTCTCGGGGTTGAGAGACAAGTCCATCGCATTGCGGTGGTCCAACCGCCAGCGATCGTGAATCGCACCCTGGCCCAGTACCGCAATCGGCAAAGCGTGTCCGAACTGCTGCCGGAAGAAAGCATCAACAGAACTCGCCTGAGCAATAGCCCAGGAAGCGCTGCCATTGAAGCGTATGAACGAGGTGGTCAGCACCATCCCGCCTTTCGGCACACGCCTCAGCTTTGCCATCTGTTTTTCACTTTCAACTTCGACCAGCACCTGGGCCATCTGCGTATCAGCTCCAGCCATCAACCTGCGCACATCATCGATTTTGGTGACGGCAGCAGTGGCTGCTGTTTGGGCCGCTTCCAGCTCCTTTTTCGCGATCAGTCCCTGCGTAAACAGCACCTCGCTTTGGCTGGCCTTCTCTTGCGCTCTTTTCAGTTCCTTTTCATAAAGGGGCAGCAGCTTTTCCAGACTTGCTTTGTATTCCCTGGTAGCGTTGATATATTCATCACGCAGCTTTTCAAGTTCAGTAGGCGCCTTTGCAGCCGGCTTAGCAGCTTGCCGCTGAGGTCGCTTATTTTGCGCGTTCACTGAAGCGGCGCCAAGCTGCAGAGCCAGAGCCAACAGGACCACTAACGGCAAACAACACTTTGTGGCGAATGACGGAACACAAATCGGAACCAGCGAACGCATGAAGTTAAGCAAGGCAAGCAAGTGTTCTTGCTCGTGGACTGCAGCCTTGCAGCTGATTGTGTGCGCGTCAGGCCTCATTCTTATCCTTCGTGCTGTTGGCGGTAGGCGGTAAAGCCTTCTATAGCGCCCTCGTGCATTCGCTCCGGACGGACATAGAGCCAGTGCTTATCAAATTCTTCGTCGGTCATTTCGGGTTGCGAGCTTCGCTCCTTATTTTTGAGCCAGGCCTCAACCCACTGCCGGACTTCCGGATCATTATTAAGCGCCGTCCGCGCCGAATGCATGTTAATTGGTGAACTCATGTTTATTTCCTTTTGTGATTCGGATTGGCTTCTCAGCTTAGTATGCTCTTGCATCCGGACTCTACAGGATTCTCCTGGTTTCAAAAAAACATTCCTTACCTGACACGGGATCCTCGAATGCAATCGATTTGGCCAGCAGTTTTAGTGGCCGCAAAAAATCATCTTTGGCAACAGTGTCTGTAACATACGCGGGATACAGACCGTCATTCAAGATGGGAATTCCGAGCGCCGCCATATGCAGGCGAAGCTGATGCTTCTTGCCGGACACTGGACGCAGTTCATAAGTGCTGGTGCCCGTGGCTCCGAGATCCAGCAAGTGGATTTGCGTTTCTGCATTCGCTTCGCCGGCAACTTCCTGCATGCGAAAGAAAGGTTCTCCGGTAACTATGCGGCTGCGGCGCGTGATCGGGAAATCAGATGCTGCGGCCGGCGTTGCTGCCATCGCTTCATAGACCTTCCGGACTTTGCGCTCACGAAACAAAGCGGTGTACCGGCCTCTGGTTCGCGGATTAACAGAAAAAAGCACTACGCCCGCGGTGGCGCGATCGAGACGATGAATCGGCACGAGGGATTCCGGCCGGCCACTATTTTTCAAACGTACCAGTAGCGATTCTCGCAGGAAGCGGCCGGCAGGAATCACCGGCAAAAAGTGTGGCTTGTCTACAGCGAGGAGATGATCATCTTCATAGAGTATCTCGGCGGTGAACGGTATGTGCGGTTCACTCTCCACTTTGCGATAGTAATAGATGCATGATCCCGCCCGGTAAAGACTATGAGGAGTAATCTGCGCCCCGGTTTCATCGGTCACATGGCCCTGCTGCATGCGCGCCACCCAGTCCGGACCCGCAACGTTGGGAAAGTGCGCCAGCAGAAAATCAAAGACAGTATTCCAGGAGCCCACCGGCAGCCGGTGTGAGCTGGGACCAATCCCGTCGATCGTTGGAGGTGGTGTCTTCAAGCTTTACTTCTCCGGGCTTTCAATTCTCTCGCGTATGGTTACTATAAGCATTCAGCCGGTCGTGAGCGAAATGCAGGCTGAGTTTGATGGAGAGTTCGATGATAATTTTGCCCGAATCAGATGAGGAATTGTTACGGGAATGCGAGGTCGATACTTTTCGCTCGAGCGGCCCCGGAGGTCAGCACGTTAACAAGACTGAGAGCGCGGTGCGACTGAGACATCTGCCTTCCGGTATGGTGGTGACGTCTCAGCAGGAGCGCAGCCAGCATCGAAACAAAGCAATCTGCCTGGAAAAACTGCGCGCTGAGGCTGAGCACCGTAATTACCGGCCGCCTAAACGGGTACCGACTCGCGTCCCGCGCAGCGTTAAGAATCGCACCCTCGAAGAAAAAGCGCGGCGCGCCAATGTGAAACGGCTGCGTGGCAAGCCTTCTGCTGATGAATGAGATGCAGACTCAGAATTCCGCTGAGGTGGAGGTGTTGGCTACCGCAGTGGTTGTAGGAGCGCGCTGCCTCTGGAAGGCAAAGCGATCGGCCAACAGAAAATTGACCAGGGAACATAGCGCGACGCTGATCAAATTGGATCCGGTGATATTGAGATGCAACTGTCCCACTAACAGGCTCATGAAGAGTAAATTGCCGGCGAGCGATACCAGACCATTCGAGAGATTGAACTTCAGGAGACGTGCCAATGTCTCAGCCACGGAACCCGAAGGCCGGTCGCGCCAGGTCCATCGTTGATGCCAGACAAAATTGTTCAGCACAGCCAGTTCGACCGCGATACCCGTCGCCGCCATATAAGGCAACGCATGCGCTCCATGCGTGAGCAGGAAAAGGGTTGCTGTTTGCAGGGCAAAGCCAAGCACGCCGACCGCATTAAACTTTAACCAAT
This sequence comes from Pyrinomonadales bacterium, assembly GCA_038237475.1. Taxonomy (GTDB): domain Bacteria; phylum Acidobacteriota; class Blastocatellia; order Pyrinomonadales; family Pyrinomonadaceae; genus JAOAPY01. The sequence continues at coordinate 318,034 of JBBRYS010000003.1, forward strand.
GGACCATAGCGCAACTGGTTTTCAAGTCTCAGTCGGGTTCTGCTACCGCCACGGCCAAATCCGCAGGTGATGAGATTCGCTCTTTTGGCAGACGCTCTAGTTCGTAGAGCGCATGAGTATTTTTAAGAGCAAGAAAAACCAGCACCGCTGCCATGCCCACGACGCTGATCAGGCCACCCACGTCGTACAACAAATAGCGATGCCCGAAGATTTTGGTGTAGGGCCGATAGATCAGAAAAACATTTCCAACCATGAGCAGCAGGCGCATCTCTGTCGGTCCCATCTTCCACTGCGAGATCTTGAAGACACCGAGGGAATAGGCTGCGAGATAAGAATTAATCGCGAGCATCAGGAAAACAACGAGCACTGCGGCGGCCACGCGTTCGCTCATGTATCCTGACACTGCCAGCCCCAGCACCAGAAACGTGGTGCCGAAAGTGTCGATGATGTGATCGACATAGAACCCATAGCGCGGGCGCAGGCGATTTCTATAGCGCGCCAGTGTGCCGTCCAGACTGTCGCCGAACCAGTTGAGAAAGATGCAGACATTCACCAGGTGCAGCAATAGAGAGTTATGGCGGCTGGCGGCATAGAACACTCCCGCGAAGGCCATCGCCACCAACCCCAGCAGCGAGAGGTGATCGGAATTTACCCACCGCGGCATGCGCCGCACCAATCCCTGCAGCGCCATTCGTTCGAGCGGCGCCAGAATGCTCGTCTGTTCTCGCTCTGCATCATTGAAATTGTTTACTTTCATTGTCTATTCACTCTTTGGCCACAGGTCGGGAACCCGCGACTGGTTTGATTGCTCTCGATCAGGCGAAAAGCTGGCCGGCCGGTGGCCTGGCAGTGAGATAGGTTGGCAACCACGATGCCACACCGGCGCACTGGAAAAACCGCCCAATCAGGCTAAGAACGAGGGCTACAGCTCAGAGATGGTGCAGGATTACTCCGATACTAGACTGAAACTGCGGTAATTGTCTACTCAACTAGATAATCACCGAAACTGCAGCCGAACTACGGAGGCGCGTTGTCACCGTTGCGGACCGAGGCGGCTGGGCCATAAGCCGCCGGCCGACACACTTAGCCCTCAATAGTTACATTCTGGTTGTGATTGTCGGGATCGACCCTAATCGATCTTTAATTAACGTATAGTTCAGCCTGCGACGATAACTTCAGTAACAACCAACTGACACTCCGCCGCTCCAGCAAAGAAAGAATCTCAATGCCTTAAGCGTTGTGTGCAGCCTCATCACACTCCGAACGGGTTGTTCTTTTTCCCGTCATAACCTCCAAACAAAGGAAAACCCGTTTATGTTTAGTATTAAAAGGAACTTCTTCGGTAGTTGTTTTCTGCTCGCGATCGTGTTTTCAGTAGCTGCGCTCCAGTCTGTTTCAGCCCAGAGTGTGCCTCCTTTAGGCGCCGCGCAAAGCTTTGCCGTGCTTGGCGGCACTGCGATCACTGCCACTGGCCCGGCAGTGATTTCCGGAAACGTCGGTGTCAGCCCGGGCAGTGCGGTAACTGGCTTTCCCCCCGCGGTTGTACAGAACGGCCAAATCTATACAGGTGTGGGATCGTTGGCGGGCCCAGCAAAGACCAGCGCGCGCGATGCATACAATAATTTAAAAGGACAGGCGTGTCCTTCATCAAACAATTTAACCGGGAAGATCCTGGGGCAAACCCCGGGCTTTCTAAGTCTCAGTCCCGGAGTCTATTGCTTCGATACTTCTGCCCAGCTGAATGCGACGTTAACCCTTAACGACGGCGGCGATGCTAACGCAATTTTCATTTTTCAGATTGGCACCACACTCACAACCGCGAGCAGTTCGCAGGTCCAGATGAGTGGCGGCGGACGCGGAAACAACGTCTACTGGCAGGTCGGAACTTCAGCGACCATTGGCACGTCGACCATTTTTCGCGGCCATATCATTGCCGACACAAGTATTACCTTGACGACCAGCGCCAGTACGACCGGGCGCGTTTTTGCCTTGGATGGTGCCGCGACAATTGACTCAACGGCCGTGAACGCACTGCCGTCGACCGTGCAGTTCAGCGCCGCAACCTTCAGTGGTGATGAAGGATGCGCCCCAATCGCGATCACTGTGACGCGTACAGGGGACACAACCGGCGTCGCGTCGGTTGACTACTTAACCAGTGACGGCACCGGAAAACAGCGTACGGACTACACCCTCGGAGCTGGTACCGTGTCGTTTGCCGCCGGCGAATCGACCAGGACGTTCAGCCTGCTGGCTACCAAAGATGCTTACAACAGTGAAGGCTCGGAAGGCGTCACCCTGACCCTCTCGGATCCCACCAACGCTGCGCTCGGCAATCAAAGCACGGCCACTGCCAATATCATCGACGACACCAGTGTATCGTCGAGCTCGCAACCGATTGATGACGCCGCAACCTTTGTTTGTCAGCACTATCATGACTTTCTGGCACGCTCATCCGACCCGGGCGGTGCTATTTACTGGACCGGTCAGATCACGCAGTGTGGCAACGACCAGGCTTGCGTCAATGCAAAGCGTATTGAAGTTTCTAACGCGTTTTACTTTGAACAGGAATTTCAGCAAACGGGAGCTTATGTTTATCGTCTCTACCGCGAGTCGTTCGGCAATAGCCAGCCCCTCGCCAACCCTAATCCAGATCCACTGCATCCGGGCGAAGAGAATAAGGTGCCAGCGTATTCCGCATTCATGAGGGATCGCGCGCACGTCCGGGGCGGTTCGCAGCTCGCGCAGTTGCAGTTGGAGCTGGCCAATGCCTTCGCTCAGCGATCGCAGTTTCTCGCGAAGTACCCGGCCAGTGATGGCCCCACCTTTGTCGATGCGGTGCTGGCGACAGTGCGCAACGATCTCGGTGTCGATCTGGCTTTCCAGCGCCAGGCGCTGATCAGCCTCTACACCTCGGGCGGTCGCGGCAGCGTGCTTTATCGATTGGCTGATGACAACATCTCGACCAATCCGATCAACAATCAGGCTTTCATCACGGCTGAGTACAACCGCGCGTATGTCTTTACTCAATACTCGGGTTATTTGCGACGCGACTCAGACATCGCCGGTTTCCTTTTCTGGCTGGGTCAGGTGAACGGCGCACCTGTTCGTGACATCACAAAACAGCATGCGATGGTCTGTGCGTTCATTACGGCGGCTGAATATCAGCAGCGTTTCAGTTCAGTGGTCACGCATTCGAACACTGAGTGTCAGTAGGTTTTTTTATTTAAACCACCTGGCTGGTTGATGACGCATAACCCCTGGCTCAAACGCGCGGCCTCTTTGGTCACACGTTTGGGCCAGCGGTGTATCTATCACCGCTTCCGGATCATGATGCGCGAAATGATGACCGGCCCGCGACCGGGCTCTGGCAGATGACCACAGGTTGGGTAAGTTTGCCCTGAATAAGTGGGGTTCTTCGCACCGGCCACTTGACTGTTAGTGTCTTTTGTTTAGCACCTGTCGCGGCCGCGTATTGCACAGAGGAACGGTAAGTTGGGGATTGTCAGTCGAGTGAGGGTAGGCCCAGCCCGCATAAATTTGCTATACCTCGCGGAGATGTCGTGATCTCCAGTTCCTCCTTCCTTGCACGCGCTACGCCCTCTTTTTTTCCGCAATGTATTTTATCGTACAGACGTGTTGCTGAGAGGTCGATAAGATTACCGGGCATCGAATTTTCGCCATCCATCACCCCCGTCCCCAGACTGATCCGTTACTCCCTTCCGTTCAAGCCGGAAGGGCCTGCGCTATTAGATCGAACAAACTGCTTGCCATCGAAGAGCCTTAGAAGAATACTTGACCACAATCAAGCGTTTCTCGACGATGCTGGCGAAGTGACTAGCAACGAGGTAAGCATTCGATTCATAGATACGTCCGCAGATAAGTGGTGGCGTGAGATCAGAGAAAACGGCAAGCGCGCTGTTACACGAAAGAGGGACGTCGACTCACTTTTAGCTGAATGCCTAGCGCGACCGAATGCTCGACAAGACCTTGTCGTCGTTCGTGACATCAGTCAGCAACCAACTCGTTGGTTCATACCAGAAATTGCATGAGTACAATGTGAGAAGTCCAAGAAGAATGCAGAACGGTGTCTTGCAAACGCCACCGCACTCAAGAGAATCCTTCTTTCAAAATCGATACGGCCTTTGTCAGATACGCCGTTCGCCAGAGGAATAAGCCAGCCTTGCCTGCTTTTCCTTACAATCAGCGCAAAGCGTTTTGCCTGTCTATGTGTGACTTTTTCCGAAATCTAGCCGCGTCGCTTCTTCCATTGCGACTGCAAACTATTGAAATCAAGGAGATATTTGGTGCACCTGTTTCACAGTCATCCACTTCATTACAGTTGTCCTCCTATATACCAATAGCCGCTGGAAGCGTTCGCAACCAACGGCTAGTAGATTAATCGGAGTGAAAGAATCTGTCGGCAACGCGAAGCTATCGCTTTTTGACTCTCTTCTGTGGCTTTCTTCGCCGAGTGCTAATCATGGGAAAATTTGCGAAATTCACTAAGGGTATGTATGCCATTTAGGGGGAAGTAAGCAGTCTGGCGGTTTTGGTGGAAGGAATGAGGAATCTATGGGTTGCTGATGACTGCAAACTAAGCGGAGGTATGACCTTTGTAAACATTGACCCGATGTGCAGGCCGGGCGTATTGTTAGGGTCCGTCACGGCCAAAAGAAAGGTAATGAAACCGTGCTTAGGTTTGCCTTAACGCTGGCACTACTAGTCGCTTTCGCTTGTCCTATAGCCTCAGCTCAGCAGGAGGTGGTGCTAACGAACAAAGACATTATTGAACTAGTCAGAGCCGAGATCTCCTCTGAGATACTCGTCGCGAAGATCAAGGCATCTCTCTGTCAGTTCGATACCTCACCAGCGCAACTGCTAGAACTGAAAGCGCACGGCGTCCCAGAGGCTGTAATCCTCGCAATGGTTCAAGCAGCAAAATACGACAAGGTGGACGGATACAGAGAGGGCGACACGATTAAAATGGGAGCTGCCACGGAAGCGTCCAAGCCTCAAACTCTTTCACCGGCAATGCTGGCCGAAAGAGAGCACCGTGATTCCATCTGCCCCACTTGCAAGTTCATCTTGATCTCAGGCGTTGATTCAAGAACAGGAACTGTAACGGATAACTGGGTTTCCAAAGATCAAAACGCTTGGCTTAAGAAGAGGGCAGATGATGCCACGAAAGGAAAAGCTCGGGCCAACCTTCTTATCACTAGCCACCGCGAGAATGCGGATTACATTTTGTTTTGGACTTCGGCCCAAGGATTCCGCCCGTATGTTCTTATGTGCCTCGCACCGAGACGAGCACGGCAACGTTTCCGGTATGTACAACACTATTGGGGGATCAGGTTACGATTTCGGTACTCTCAATGGAACCATTACCGTAACTCGAACCTATTACGAAGCTCAGACTGATCAGTGGTCATTCGTAGACGCAAGCCTAGTTGTCTATGATCGGTCGGGAAACAACGTCTACGAAACTTGGCATCGTGGTAATTGGCGATGGTCGAAGCCAGAGAAAGATTTTCTTAGAAGATGGGTATGAGTATTTGCGCCAACTGCTGGAATAAGCCCAAAGTAAAGCTCCCTCGCGCGACCCGGCCAGCACCGTGAGGGTTGGCGACTTGAATCTCAACGCCCAGGGTCCGCACCAAATCAACAGACCCCAGCCCGGCTTCGAGCAGATGCGTGGCCCACGAGTGGCGCAGCGTGTGCACGGAAGCGCGCTTGTCTGTCTTGACGCGACGGCTACGAAGTAGCGTACATGGGAGCGAAGTTGGGATCGGCGACTACCACTTCATGTGATTCTCAGGGTCGATTGAGGATCGGTGAAAGCGACTCTGCTTGTAGTCCAAATTTCGGTTTGTGTCAATGGAGTCGAACCTAATGATACAGCTTGACAGAGATTGGACAGCAGCGGAATTACGCGACGACAAAGAGACAGTATCGAAAATCGTGTCGCTTTTCAGCTATTGACATGCGCCCGAATTAAACATATCGTGCCGCCAAGCACTATCAGCAACCAGCATTGCCGAGCCACCCCCGGCTACCGGCATTCAATTCAACTATAGATTTCACAGTACGAGCTTCCCGTGCGGCGGCTGTGAGTCTTTCCTAACCCTAGTACGGGAAGGAGTCTCCAAACACATGAAAAGAATATTAGCAGTAGCGATTTTGATTATCGGCGCTTTTACCTTCGCCTCGGCCCAGTGCAGCGATGCTGAGCGACAAAAACTCGTAGCTTGGGACCAGTCTATCGGCGATGCCGGCGTGCGTGGCGATCGCACATTCCTGGCAACGGTTTATGCTGAGGATTACCGAGGGCTCAGTCCCAGCGGCGTCATGCTGACCAAGGCCCAGGTCCTCGACAACGCTATGCGGCAATACGAGGAGGACAAGGCCAACCCTCAGGGCGCGGGCAGAGCCAAGTATGATCATTACGACATCACCTGCACCCCGAACACTGCGGTTATTTCCCACCGTACTGCGGTTACTTTCCGCGGCCCAGACGGCGCGGAGCATACTAACTACTCGCGCTCGGTTCATGTGCTCGAGAAGCGCGGCGGCAACTGGGTAATGATCAGCAATGCGGGCCACCCGCTCAACGACGCCGCCAACCTGCTTTACATGGAGCGTGATTTGATCGACGGCTCATTACATAACGACACAAAGATGTTCGAGCGGGTAGCTATGGATGATTACGTCTCCGTCAATCCCCAGGGAATGGTGATAACAAAGGCGCAGGGTTTAGCAAATGCGAAGACCTTCAAGTTTGACGCAATTGATACCGATGACGTGCAAGTAAGCGTCCACGGCGACACGGCAGTGGTGACCGGCCGGGCAAAAGTGAGGGGTAAGATGGGCGCCGGTCAGGACATCAGCGGGCAGTATCGGTACATGCGTGTTTATACCAAGGACAACGGGCATTGGCGCGCCGTCGCCTCGCAGTTAACACCGATCGTGCAGACTCCCGCTCGACCGTAACTCCTAATCATCTCGATCGTTTCCTTTAAGGGCGGACCCAGTTCCGCCCTTTCTGATTGCCTTAAGCGGGTACTGCTCTATTAGTGTGTTGCTAACTTCGGTTTGAACGCAGGGCGAAGTAAAGAATAGCAGTAAGGAGCAACGTCCCGACAAGCTGAACCGTGAGACGACCTCCATCAATGCGAAGGGAGAAAAACTCCAGACGATCTGGTGCCGGAATTAGCGGGGCCTTGGGGCCTGTCGTATCGATATTGAAAAGGGCAACCAAGCCCGTTGAGTCTTGGGGAATGTGCTGCCCGAATATGAGGTGGTAGCTGCCGGGTCGTTCCGAGCGTTGAGCGTGAATCCTGCCGCTACAGCAACCGGGGTAGTCATATACGTAGACCCAAGGCGGGAAAAGGGCCATTCCAAGAATGGCGAGAAAGCCGAGAATCAGGACGATCCTTTGTGGGAGATTCATCCAGCGGCTTATATCACTGATTCACCTCATGCTGTTAGTAATCGCTTAACGTCCAAACGTGTCCCGTGATTCCCGATTCCATTGCGTTTATTGAAAGTAAATGGTGCACCCGGCATGATTCGAACATGCGACCCCCTGATTCGTAGTCAGGTACTCTATCCAACTGAGCTACGGGTGCACAGGAAAGTCAAAAGCTATCTAAGCTTTGAACTAGCAGCAATGGAAATTGAATATACGGGCGCGTTTTGTGAGTGTCAAGCGAGGCAAAACTCGGGGAACCGGCGTCAAAATCACTGCTTGTTACATTAATTTGACGAGGGCACGAGCCAGCCCGCGAGCGGGCGACAGCGCAGTGATTACTGTTCCGATTAAACAGGCTATCGCCCGCTATGCGGGCTGAAGGCGTCGCGGCATCACTGACTTACTGGCGGGCAAATCACTGACTTACTGGCGGGCAAAATAGCCGGGGCGAGTGCGGGCGATCAACTCCGGATACTTAACTTCGATCTTGATCTCATGCCACTTGCCGTCGCGCGGGTGCGGAGTCGAGGGTTGATACGCGACGGTATAGAGGGTTCGCAGATTGGCCGCGACTTCGACATAGATCCTCGCCATCTCGCTCAGGCTGTTAATTTCGTTCAAGCGGCCACCGGTGCGGTCCGCCAGCATCTGCATCCGCGTGCGAGCCGCGACGTACTTCGCAGTAATAAAGGGATCAGGCAGCGGCAATCGTTTGGCATCTCCGGAGGGCAGCGCGAGAGGAAAGATCGTCACGCCCTGGCGAGCTGCTTCATTCAGCACGGCATTCAAGGCCGGATGGTTTTCCGGCTTGATGGCGATGGCGATCTCTGCATCCGTCTGCGCGCTTGAGAGAAGGTCGGTGTCGGTCTTGCGCACTTCGGTATCGATACCGTCGGTGAGAACTACAATCGCTTTCCTTCGCGGACCTTCTTTCGCCAGCTCGCGTAACGCAAATTTCAGAGCGTCGTAAAATGGCGTGTTGCCCGCCCCGCTCGCATTACTAATCGCGTAGGCGATGCGTTCGTGATTGGTGCTGAAGCTCAACAGCGATTTGACACCCTTGCCGTTGAATTGCACCACGGCAACTCGGTCACCAGGTTTAAGCGCATCAAGAAACCTGGTCGCGGAAGTTTGCACCTGCTGGCGAAAATTAATGGTCGAGCCGGACATGTCCAGCAACATCACCAGACTGAACGGCGCGTCTGTCGGTTCAAAAGTTTGAATTGTTTGTTTGACTCCGTCTTCAAATATATAGAAGTCATTGCGCGACAGGTTCAGCACGGCCTGGCCCTGCTTATTCACCACGCCAACATTTAACTGGACGAGATTCGTTTCCGTGCGCACCGTGTCGTCGTCCTGCGCCAGTGCTGTAAAACCGCCCGCGCCAAACAAGAGCAGGGCCAACACACTGAGCCCGAAAAAGCGCGCGAAATTCGTTTTGATAAATGGGGAAAAGTTCATCTGGTTTGAAAATGGTTGATAAGTATGCCCGGCGGGTCGACGTTTTAGCAACCGGAGGTTTTAGCCCCGCTGCCAAGTTGTAATCTTCGGACGCGGGAACGGCCGGTTCGGTTGCTTTTCCAAGCCTTAAGTGGAGATAAACGGCAGCACAGGCTTGAGATTTATGGGTGTTTTGTCTGATAATGGCAACCCACTCGGAAGGTTTCAGGATCACTCACGGATCTTCCTGTTTATGCGGCTCGCGGATGCTCATCTCACCGAAACTCAATCCGGGAGCCTCTCAATGTATCGTCCAAAATTCTGTGTTGAATGTGGTGAGAAAATTATTCGCCTGCGCTGGCGTGTCTGGACCAGCCAGCGTTTCTGTGCCGTTTGTGCGCCGCGCTTTGTCAGGGAGGAGTCAGTTCGCCTTGCGGTGGCCGGCACCACGATTCTGTTGGTCGGTATCTTTATCGGCCATGCAACGCGACGGGTGCCGCCCGTACCGTTAGTACAGCGCAATCCAGAAGCGCGTACCTCATCGCCGTCAGCCGCGGCCGGCAACGGGAATTTTCCGGCTATCGTCGCGGAGGAAGTCTATAGCTGTGGTGCGCGGACAAAGAAGGGAACTCCCTGTAGCCGTCGTGTTCACGGCCCGGTGCGCTGCTGGCAGCACAAAGGCATGCCCGCGATGCTGGCCCAGGAGAAGTTACGTATCAGGGAGTAGCAGAAGCTCAGAGATGGGCGATCCTTCGCCATTTATCTGTTCGGTGGTACGATTGGCGACGAAAACGGGAGATCCACCAATCATGCAGGCTCTGGAAATAAATTTAGACGTTGGCTTCTCACCTTTACTGCGTCGCTACACGCTCAAATAATTTTGGGCCTTACCAGAACCCGCCGACCGCGCTCACTACGAGTTGATTGGAGGGTTTTTATTTATGGTTCCGCCTCCCGACGCGCCTCATGATGAGATCGATGCTCGCCTGGTTAAGTCGCTGGCTCGACATCTGATTGAAATGAATGTTGAAGGCGATATCCTGCATCCTCGGGCTGCTATATATACTGATCTCACTGTTGGAAACTATCTCGAACCTGACATGATGTATGTGTCGTCCGACTTAAAAAAACGAATGGGAGCAAAGCGGTCCTCTGCGGATATTGTCTTCGAGTATCTTTCCCGGAGCAACGCAATCTACGATCGAACAACCAAAGCGGATACTTATCTTGCTTTGGGTGTGTGCGAACTCTGGCTGGTCGATCCGTCGGCGATGACAATCGAAGTCCGTTACGCGATAAGGGCTGGGGGTCAGCCCGCCTGCGAAAGCTGGCTCTACTCGCCTGGAGATAGGGCTGAATCCCGCCTGTTGGAGGGATGGTCGGTTTCAGTCGAAGAATTCTTTGACGGATTGGTTTGAGGCGGGGGCCACACAGAGTATGGCTCCCGCCTATAAAAAAGAACCAAAGGTCCTCACTTAACTGTCTTCACTGGAGCTGGGGGGCGGGGTGGCAGCTTCACCGGGTTGTTTTTAATCTTGGCCATGATTTCGGCAATGCCACGCTCGAGTTGCGGATCGCGACCTTCGATTTCAGACTTCGGATCGTTATCGACTTCGATGTCAGGATCCACGCCGTAGCCTTCGATGATCCACTCGCCCTTCGTATTCGCGAGCGCCGATCCCGGCACAAAGATCGAGCCTCCATCAATCAATGTTCCGCGGTTGCTGATACCGACTACGCCGCCCCACGAACGCTTGCCGATCAACGGACCAAGTCCCGCTTGGCGAAACATGTAGGGAAAGATGTCGCCATCCGACGCCGAGTTTCCATCCAGCAAAGCCACCATTGGACCAATAAAAGTCCCATCCGGGTAAGTGTTCGGCAAGTCATCGACGCGCGAGTAGTTTATGCCGAGCACTTTGCGTCGCAATCTCTCAATCAACATCCGCGAGACATTGCCGCCGCCATTCGCGCGGACATCAACCACCAACCCTTCCTTGTCGAGTTGTGGATAGTACCACTTGATAAACTCGCGAATGCCGGGTGCTCCCATGTCGGGAACGTGAATGTAGCCGACTCGGCCGCCAGTGGCTTCCGAAACACGACGGCGGTTGCCTTCGACCCAGTCGAGATAGATTAAGTTTCCTTCATCAGTAATCGGCCGGTAGGAAATCGTGTGCGAGCCGGTCATCGTCGGTTTGCTATTCACGGTGAGTTGAACCGGGTTGTCGGCCTTGTTACGCAGCAGGCGATAGGGATCGTCGTTGCCCTTCAATTCCTCACCATCGATCGCCAGCACATAGTCACCCACATTAACATTGACGCCAATCTCTCGCAGCGGCGAGCGATAGATGTCTTCCTCGTTTTCACCCGCGAAGATTTTCGAGATGCGGTAACGATCTGCTTTTTCATCCAGTTCAAATCTAGCTCCCGGCAAGGCTACGCGCGGGCGAGGCGGGTTTTGAAAGTCGCCGCCCTCGACGTAAGCATGCTGAATCGTGAGCTCAGAAATCATCTCCTGAATGACGTAATTGAGATCGGAACGATGCGCCACATATTTCAGGAGCGGCCGGTACTGCTCGCGGAGGGCCACCCAATCATAACCATGCATGTTTGGCACATAGAAAAAGTCTCGATAGCGCCGCCAGACTTCGTTGAAGATCTGGTTCCACTCTTCGACGGGCACGCGGTCGACGAAGAGACCCGCAATTGAGACAGGCTTCTTCGATTTATCGCCCTGTGGGGTGGCATCGTAAAGGTTGTAGCCCTGGCCCTGAGCCACCAGAACCTTTGAACCGTCGTCGGACAAAGTGTAGCCTCGGACCTCGTCTGCGATGGTTGATTCCTTCCGGTCTTTAAAGGCAAAGATGCGCAATTGGGTCGGTCGATCACCCTGGCGCCCGTTATAAGGTGCCGAGCCCACGCCATAAAGCAGGTGGCCAGTCTTCGCAGACAGGCCGCCGTAGTTATCGGCGATGATAGGAACGCGAGCTACCCGCGTTGCGATGCCATCAAAGTCGATGGTCATAGTCGCAGCAGGCTTTGCTGCCGCGTCTGGTGTGGCCTCCGGCGCGGCGGATTTTTCTTTGTCTTTCTCCGCCGCCGGGCCTGCGTCTTTTTTTAACTCGCGGTTGAGATCCTGTGCCGGTGGCTTGGGTTCTTCTCCCGGCGGTGTTCCCTTTGGTTTCGCTGCTTCGTCAGACTTGATGGTTACTTCGTCGCTTTCAGCCGGGAACGGGTGCTTCACATCTTTGCGCAAAGCCATTGCGTAGATGTAAGTCGGGCGATTGAGCGCGTAATTGAATTCGACCTGCGATATCTGCGGCGCGAATTCCCGATCGCTGAGATAGTAAAGATAATTCGCCTGCGGATCCCATGCAGGACTGTAGGAGTTGAACGTCCCTTCCGTAACACGGCGTACTTTGCCGTCGGCCGGGTTCCAAACGTAAACAGAATTGAAGCCGGTGGCGGTAGTGGCCATGCTGAACGCCAGATAGTTTCCGGCGGGCGACCACGCATGATCGCGGATTTGATTTCGCGGCGAGTCAACCACCTCGACGAGCTTACGATCGGCGACTGTTACGACCCAGACTTTACCGTCCTTGTCGCCGAAGGCGATGTACTTTCCATCCGGCGACCAGTCCGGTTGATAACGCATAGCGCTACCGCCGCGTGTGATCTGTTCCGCTGGTTTCGAACCGTCCTGCGGCACGATGTAGAGCTCTTCTTCGCCGCTCAGGTCGGAGATGAAAGCGATGCGCGATCCGTCGGGTGACCAGGCAGGCCACTTGTCGTGAGCTCCGGACGAATGCGTCAGATTCCGAGTTGGCCCTTTTTCGATCGGAGCCGTGAAGATATCACCGCGCGCAGAGAATAGAGCGCGTTCACCTTTGGGGCTCAACCCCACCGATTCAATATTGTTCGCCGCAGAGACGCGACTGGGGCGCCGCGCCAGTCCATCGTCGGGAACATTGATCGAGATAGGAGCGCTCTTACCACTTTGCGTGTTCAGGATTTGCAACTCGCCGTTTAATTCATAAATGATCCGGTTGGCGTGGTCGGAACTCGGCCAACGAACGTCCCACAGTTTATTGTTGGTGACCTGGTTGGTTTTTCCGCTGCCAGTGTTATAGGCGTAAAGATTGAAATGACCGTCGCGATCGGAATCGAAATAGATGGTGTCACCGAGCCATTGCGGGTCGCGAGAGGCCCGGGGCCCTTCGCTGATCAGCTTTGCGTCGCTGGTCTTCAGGTCGAAGATGTAGAGCTTATTGGCCTGGCCGCCGCCGTATCGCTTTTCGGGTCTGAAGTCCCGTGATTGCGGAGAGTAGACAATACGAGTGCCGTCGGGGGAAAAGTCGCCTGAGCCTGCTTCCGGCATCGGCAATGGTGTGGCCATGCCGCCATCTACGGCGACCGTGTAAAGACGGGCGATTGGTAGCGCCCACGAATCTCTTGGTGATTTGAAAATTATGCGCTTGCCGTCTTTGGTCCAACCATATACTTGATTATCCCAGCCCCAGCGCGGTGTCAGTGGGCCTTTAGCCGGATAGAAAGTCAGCTGTCGCGGCACTCCGCCCCCGGCAGGCATCACATACACCTGCTCATCACCATCGTATTGTCCCGTGAAAGCAATCCACTTCCCGTCGGGCGAGAACTTAGCGAAGACTTCCACGCCCGGGTGGGCCGTCAGGCGAGTGGCTGTGCCGCCAGTTGCCGGCGCCGTCCAGAGATCGCCTCCGTAAGTAAAGACAACCTGGTCGCCGTGGATGTCCGGGAAGCGCAAGAGTCTGGTTTGAGCCGAAGCCTGCTGGACCAGCAACAATAAAACTGCGCCGACGAGCGCTGAAAGAATTGATTTACGAATATATAGAGCGAACAAAGGGAGGCCTCCTTAAAGAAAACGATTCTGGATTCAGCGATGGATTAACGACCGCATTACTATTGACTGGTGCATGGTAAACCAGGGCAGGGAGCTATGCCCTGGAACGGAAAACTAAGAGAGTGGAATTTAACTCAACACAGATTTCCTACGATCAGCACGCCATCGTTCGGACGGTTCCGGAGTTACTTTCGATTCTTGAACGCGTCGTACAATTCCGTATGGCGGCTGGTTAACGGTACCCGCCGCCCGTCGATAAACAGATAGCGCACGTGCGTCCTCACTTCCAGGAGGTCGCCGTCCGTGACGACCAGATTGGCCATCTTACCTTTTTCAATTGAGCCCAAACGGTCCGCGACGTTCATGATCTGCGCGGGATAAAGTGTGACCGATTTCAGCGCTTCGTCTTTGGGCAAGCCAAAAGCCGCCGCCATGCCCGCATTGAACGGTAGGGATCGTACTTCGGCGCCGGCATCACCGGTCGAGATACAGAAACGCACGCCTGCCTTTTGCAGGATAGCGGCATTTTCATAAAGCGTATCGTAAGCGTCGTCTTCGCGGACTGGGAGATTTAGAATGCCGGTAAGAATTACCGGCACATTCTTTTCTTTTAACAGTCCTACGATCTTCCAGGCGTCATCGCCACCGAGAATAATCGGCCTTAGCTTCAGCTCCTCTGCAAATTTGATGGCGCCGCGGAGCTCTGCTTCACGGTCCGCATTGAAGATCACCGGTCGTTCGCCACGCACGTAGGGGACGAGGGATTCGAGCACGATATTCCGATCCGGACGCGGCAGCGATTGATCTTTCGCGTAAGCATCCTGAGCGCGACCGTAGGCTTCGGCCTCACGGAGCATTTTACGAATCTGATCGAGCTGACGTTCATTAGCAGTTAACGCTGCGCTCACATCCGTGCTTGGTTGTGGCGGGCCAAACCCTCCGCCTCGTCCACCCAGACGCGGATAGTTGATTACCAGTGCGGCGTAGGGAACGACCGCCATCTCCATCGGCGTTGTGCCCAGGAGATCTATGACCGCCGCTTGTCCTGAGATCAAGCCGCCCTGCGGTAGCGTTACCGCGTGAGTTATGCCATCGACCCGAGTCACAGCGATATGCGCGCTGTGCTGATTCACGGCGATGATAGCTTTTGCGTTGGGATTCAGTTCGCCGGTTTCATTCGTGTCTACGGTGCCGTTGGCGCCCTGTCCCACCTCGACAAGGCCAAGCGATGTACCGGCATCCATCATGCCTGGATAGACCGTCAGACCTCGCCCCTCTATCGTTTGCGCTCCGGTGGGAATATTGATATTGGCACCCACGGCGTCAATTTTGCCGTCGCGGATAACGACCGTGCCATTCTCAAGTTCGGGTCCTGCGAGGGTGACGATGCGAGCATTGCGAATTGCGTAAAGACCGCGTGCCGGCAACACGCCCTGTTGCGTCGTCGGGTTCCCGATCTGTTGTGCGAAGCTTGTGATTACAGCGAGAAACATGACCGCCAAAGCCGGCAGCAGCCTCTTATCCAAGCCGGCGTATTCCTTCGTCGTCAACGTCTTCATGGTTGATCTCCCTCGACCTCATCATCATCCAGGTGGGCCGGGCGGCGACCGCGCGGGGCTTGAGGCGAACGGCCACCCGCAGCCGGGCGATTTGGTTCGGCTTGCTCCAATTGGCTCCGTTCCTTTGCCAGATTAGCTCGCGCAGCCAAATCTTTTTCCCGATCAAAGTAAATGTCGCCGTCGACGAAAGTGGAGTCGACGCGAGCATAGACGCTAAAAGGGTGACCATTCCAGATTGCCAGATCCGCATCCTTGCCGACTTCGATTGAGCCCACGCGTTCCTGAATTCCCAGCTGTATGGCCGGATTGATAGTGATCAATTTCAGCGCTTCCTCTTCCGAAAGATCGCCGTAGCGCATTGCTTTGGCCGCTTCGAGATTCAAACGACGGGCGCGTTCGTCCGAATCGGAGTTTACCGAAGTGACGACACCAGCCCGGGCCATGATCGCGGTGTTGTAGGGAATCGCATCGTAAGCCTCAATCTTGTAGCCCCAGGAGTCAGCGAAGGTCGAGCCGCCTGCGCCATGTTGAGCAATTTCCTTCGCGACCTTGTAACCCTCGAGTACGTGCTGAAAGGTTTTGATCTTGAAACCAAATTCGTTGGCGAGGTTGATCAGCATCATGATTTCGTCGGCGCGATAACTGTGCGCATGCACATAGCGCTTGCCTTCGAGTACTTCGACGAGGGGTTCGAGTTGCAGGTCGCGTCGTGGTGCAACCAGGTTCTTCTCGCCTCGCTTTAGTGCTGTGTTGTACTCATCCCAGCCTTTCTTGTAATCACGGGCCCGGGTGAAGGCATCGCGAATGACTTCCTCGACGCCCATGCGTGTGTTGGGATAGCGGCGTGTGACTCCCGGGAGGTTTGGATTGCTTGACCGCTTCACATTTTCGCCGAGGGCGAACTTGATACCCGGCATGGCGCCGGGAAACAAAAACTCCGACGCCGGCCGGCCGTATTTGATCTTGACGACGGTGTTCAAGCCGCCAATCGGATTGGCCGAGCCGTGCAGCAGGTTGAGCGTAGTTACGCCGCCGGCCAGTTCGCGATAGAGATCGACGTCGGTAGGATTGAGAACGTCGCGCGTGCGCACCATCGAAGTCACCGCCAGCGTGCCTTCATTAATGGTGTCCAACATCGAGTGCGAGTGACAATCGATAATTCCTGCCATCAGGTATTTGCCGGTGGCGTCAATCACGCGAGCGTTCGCAGCGGCCTTCAGGTTTTTCCCAATGGCCGCAATCTTCCCTTTGCGTATAAGGACGTCAGTGTTGGCCAAAGTGCCATGCGTAATAGTGAGCACCGTGCCGTTACGGATCAGCGTCTCTGACGGTCCATCAGCGCGAGCCGGCTGGACCAGCAGAGTACTCAGCAACGACACCAGCATTAATTGCGTGACTGCTTTTCTCATCTTGTTGAACTCCGGACATTGCGATTGATTAATGCAACTCTGTTTGTTTTTCAGATCGGTTTCTATCGGCGTTCATCGCGGCTAATCTTTCCTTACTATCCCCGGATTACAAGGATAGACGCGGATCGTGACGATAGCTATCAGGGTTGCCGTGAACCGGTCATAGTGGCATTCCCCAAAACGGATTGCACCGTGCCGTTGATATCGTCGCCATTGATTGTGGCGTCCATAGTCAAATCCACTGCCTGACCCTGAATATTCGCCTGAAGCACGACATGAAACGACGAGCCGGACACCGTGGCGCCGCTGAACTCGGAGTTGCCGATCTGAGTTTGTAGCGAGCCGGAAACAGCGCCGCCTTCCTGTCGCAGCACCAGGGTCCCCGGCACGTTCTGGCCGTTCACGTTCAAATTCACCGCCCAGGTGCCGTTGAAATTCGGCCGCGTCTCATCGGCGACCGGACCCGAAAGGGAAGCACTCGGCGAGGCGCCCGGTACCGGTGCAGTCACCGGACGCAGCTCAACCGGCCGGCCATCGATGAAGACATTGGTGACCTGCGCTGTTTTTTCAAAAATGTCCCCGCGTGTGATCGTCAGATTAGCGATCTTGCCAACTTCAATTGTTCCCAGTCGATCGGCAACGCCAAAGATTTCTGCCGGCCGAATTGTCAGGGCCCGCAGCGCATCTTCGCGCGACAAGCCATTATCGACAGCTTTGGCGACGTTGGCACGAAAGTCTGCGAAGTTTGTCAGGCCCCCTGATTGAAACGCGAAGCGAACTTTTGCAGCCGCTAACTTCGCCGCGGTCTTAGGTGCTTCGACGCGGCCGCGCAGGATTCGAAGAGACTCCGGATCACTTTGTGGAGCAGCCGCGGTTGTTCGTTTGGGAAAGTTGAGTGACAGCAGCACGGGCACGTTTTGTTCGCGCAAACGCTCGGCGAGAGCTGCGGCTTCAAGACCGCCTGCGATAATGGCACGCAGCTTAAACTCCTGCGCGAGATCCAGGGCACGCTCAATTTCGCGTTGGCTGTCGGCGTACATCACCACCGGCAACTTACCCTCAAGCACCGGAACCAAAGCAGCGAGAGAGCGATCAAGTTCCGGGCGCCTCATGCCTCGCGGAGCTCTTTCATACGCTTCCTGAGCCTTTTGATATCTTTGTGCGTCGAGGAGCATTTGCCGGATCGACGCAAACACGCCCATCAGCGATCCGGGATAACCGCCCGTCCGCAGCGATGAAAATCCGAGGTGCATGGCCACAGGTGACTTCACAATCATCTGTTGCGGAGAGTCTCCTGCGAGATTAATGAGGGCCGACTGGCCCATCCAAATGCCGTTGCGTGGTGCACTTAGTGCGGTAGTGATCCCAATGTTGCGCTCGCCCTCGATCTCTGGCCCGCCTGGTTTGACCGAGTCTTCAACCATGACCTCGGGTTGCAACCCCGGCGGTTGAGTTGAGTTTGGCCCACTACTCGGCGCCGCGGCTCTTAACTGCGCTTGTAAGAATCCACCTCCACCGCCGCCCGCGGGAGTGGGTGCCGGCGAGGGCGCGGCCAGGCCCAGATTTGTGTTGGCATCAAACATTCCCGGATAAACGGTTAGTCCGGTTCCGTCGATTACCTGCGCATCGGCCGGCGCGGTGACCTTATCGCCAACGGCTGCGATCAACCCATCACGAATGACTACAGTGCCACGCTCGATGACAGCACCCGACACCGTTACGATCTTCGCATTCGTAATCGCGTAGGCGTCGAGGGCGCTGTGTTGCGCACGAACAAAAGTTGTAAACGGAAGGAGCAGCGTGATTAGGAGCGAGAGGGCGGCAAGCGAGCGGATTCTGCGCATAGTCTAAATCCAATGTCCAAGCTTGAATTGATTTCAGCATTCGCCGGAAGAAAGCGCCAGCGAACATTTACTTTGCAGGATGCGACAGCTTACCGCAGAAAGGTTCGATACGTAAATGAGGTATAAGGCCTGTGCTGAAACAGGTGTTCAGAGTACCGACTTCAGTCGGGTTCTATTTCCGCGTAAAAGCCCGCAAAACGGTACTCTAAACACCTGATAATTGTGCTACTTCATTTTCTTTGGGCTGGGAGTCGCACTCGCATTATCAGCTACCTTGATTTGATTCTTCACAGCCGTAATCCCTTCAACGGTTTTAGTCACCTGTTCCGCTTTGGTTTTCTGGGCTGCGGTCGGCACTGTGCCGGTCAGAGTTGCCACGCCGTGTTCCAGGTCAACGTTGATGGTTGAATCACGCAGATCGTCGGCCGCAGCGAGTTCGTATCGGGCTTTGACCCATAACCAACCGTCACTGACGCCGGTACCGATGGTACGACCGCTTTCTTTTGCTTCCTGCGCGTACTTATCCTTGTTGCGCTCGTAATCCTCTCGGGTTGGCGCGACCGCTCGATTGTTATTTGCGTTGGCGTTTATATTTGAAATAACCGGCGTGCTGGTAGTCGCGACGGTGGTATTTGCGTTTGCATTCGCATTGCCGGTGGTAGCGTTATCACAGGCTGCGGAGATGACTGCAACTGCGGAAATGAGCAATACGGTGGCAGCTAATTTTATTGTCAACATCGATCCCTCCTGATTAAGTCTCAGTCGAAGTCCCAAATGCGTACGGGCGTCTGGTGCGACGTTCCAATCAGAGACGCGCCGAATTCGGTAATCAACCTGTCAATGGGGGATTATGCTCTAGAAAAGAAATCAGGCAGGGGACCCAATTCCGTTTCAGCGTGGGTCTTACAAGGGCTGGGCCAAACGGCGGTGAGGCCGCTAACACTGTAAACTTTCAACTTTGCTGGGGGTATGAAAAACCGCTTGGTCGAAGGGTGCTAATCAACCGCAGGAAAAAATTACCACTTAACGGTTCCTTCTTTGGAAGTGTCGATCTGGGCCAATTGCGGCGTATCGCCGAACAGGTAGCCCTTAACGTTATCGAACAGGAAATCCTGCGCGTCAGTGGTAGAGAGATCCAACCCGTAATGATTGATGAGCTGCGACTGCTTTTGCAGCCAGGTAGCCCAGCAAGGCTGACAAATCTCGTTCGCGATGCGCTGGCCCAGTTCGTTTGGGAAAGGCGCAAAACCAAGCGCCGGTCTCTTCTCACTACAATGTTTGCACTTAACCATATCTGCCATTCTGATTCTCCTTGGGCGGGATTATAGCATCCCAGCCACGTCATTGCTGCCCGCGCGAAATCTAATAGTCTTCGTTAGGTGGCACCTTGTGCAGCCCGTATCGCTTTAATTATCTCGTCGTCTTTGGGGCGAAATAGCCCCAAAGGCCGCACGTCGCGATAACGGATTATGCCTTTGCTGTCGATGACAAATACGGAGCGTGCGACCTTACCGGGGATCAGGGACTTCGCCCCATAGGCGTCTGCGACGCTGCGATCCACATCTGCGAGCAGACGCAAAGGCAACTGGTGATGCTCGGCAAAGGCTCGATGCGATGCGACGGTATTCGTCGAAAGACCCACGACTTCTGCTCCAGTGGCGGCATACTCTTCCCAGTTGTCCCTTACTGAGCACATTTGCCGCGTGCAGATTGGCGTTTCGTCACCGGGATAGAAAAGCAAAACCACCACTTGACCACGATGGTCCAGGAGGCGCCACTGGTTACCGTCACCATCAGAAAGAGTAAAGTCGGGGGCCTGCGAGCCAGGGCTTGCGTTGGTCGGTTTGGGCATTAACAATCTCTCAGTCGCAGAATTCGAATTTTCCGAGTGCGGTCCTTACGCTGGATCAGATCTGCCGCGCTCAAAGTCGCGGATGTCTTTGAACGGCTGCTGACTGTTCGAAAAATCCGGGCGATAGTAAAACGACGCGCCATCGTATTCCTGCATCCAGCCTTCAGCCATCCCCATCTCCTCAAGTGCTTCGATTGCACCCATCCACTCAGTCTCCCTGATGCGACGGGAAAGCAAAATATAGCGCGGGTTCGTACCCGCTACATTCGTCGGGTAGTACTGGGCCATTAATGAGATGGCGACCTGCGGACTCAGCTCATGCTTAATCCACTCCAGCGATTCGCGTATGCTCCCTATATCATTCGGAAGCACCAGTAAGCGAACCACCAGCCCGCGTTTTAATAACCCGTCCGCTCCCAACACCAGATCGCTGCCTGTCTGGCGGTACATTTCTGCCAGGGCCGCTCGCGCGTAGTCTTTGTAACCCTTAACTTTTGAATAGAGATAGCCGGCCTCGTTCTCCGCGTATTTCAGATCCGGGAGATAGACATCGATAACGCCGTCGAGCAGCCGCAGCACCTCAACCGAATCGTAGGCATTCGTGTTGTAGACAATCGGCAAGCGCAAACCCTGTTCGGCGGCGATTAGAATCGCGCGCGCGAGCTGGGGCGCAAAGTGTGTCGGCGAGACAAAGTTGATGTTGTGGCAGCCACGAGCCTGGAGTTCAAGCATCATCTCTGCCAGGCGCTCATGCGTGACTTCGTTCTTGACCTGCTGTTTGTGCGTTTGCGAAATCTGATAGTTCTGGCAATAGACGCAGCGCAGGTTGCAGTTGCCGAAAAAAATGTTTCCCGCGCCGTGGGTGCCCACCAGCGGCGGTTCCTCGCCGAAGTGCGGAGTGAACGAACTGACTATCGGAAGCCGGCCTGAATAGCATCTGGCCAGCTCATCCGCCATGCGATCATTACCGCAGTCAAGTGGGCAGACGGTACAGCTGCGCAAGAGTTCTTCAAGCGCGTGCACTCGGTCGCGCAGTTCGCCGGAGTCATACAAAGCGCGATAAGAAGGTTGGTACTCTGCTTCCATTATTACTCCCGCAGGGTCATCCCAGTTTAGTTATGGCGGCGAAAATGTACGAAGTGCGATTTGTGCCCTTCGACGATTTCTGCGGGCGCCACTTTTTTCGTCAGGCTCCAGATATAGTCCATCTCGGCGTGAATGGTACTAAGTGCCAGGCGCGCTTCGAATATCAGCAGGACACTGCCATAGAAAAGAAACAGCGCTCCAATCAATCCACAAATCACCGGCGCCAACGTGTAGCCGGCTGAAACTCCCAGCGCGACAATGCCGATGGCAACGCTCGTGGCGACAAAGGCTCCAAGTGACAGGTAGAACGTTACCATGCATCGCTGCAGCAGGCGCGCGCGACTGGTGAGCTTGTCGAGTTGCTGAAAGATTGCCTTCTGTCGTTCTAGTCTTAACTCGGTCTGAGAATCCTGCGCTGAGAGTTCTTCCAGCTTGTCCGACAATGCTCGCACGCGATCCACGACCCGGCCCAGTCGCGATGAAGTGGACAGAATCATGCTGCCACAAGCCGAGATAAGCACAGCTGGCGTAATCATCGCCGTCAATACAGTAATTGCCGAGGATAAGGGATTCATGATTTTGTCGCCTCATTTATAGAGGCTTACGCGGATGAGGGCAAATGATATCGCCGCTCAGGGCAGCGATGGCTAAGCGGGTCTTTATTGTGGGTCGTTGCCAGAAACCATTGACAGAGTTATTCAGACTCGGGGAAACTTCTCGCCGTTTGAGTCTGGCTGCGAACTTTTCTGCCGTGTCTTTGCCTTGGTGCGGTCAGGCGCTTTGGCAGAAGTTTTTTTTCCCATTGCATTAATTTTTTCCCATTGCATTAATCTGGTATGTAGGAGTAATATTCGACCCTCTACGAAGCGTGATAGTAGTTGGCTCCTCACAGCAGCCTTCAAGGTTTTTAAACTCCCATTTGCGGTTTAACCCTGCCTGAACATTTTGGAGGATAAAAGAATGAAGAAGTTTGCAAGATCGACCATAATCTTGACCGCGGCTTTGTTGCTCGCTACGGCAATTTTGGTTCCCCGAATTATTGAGGCTAAACACCTAAGATCGTTGAGTGAAAATCTGTCACTGACCTCGGCGCTTACCACCAATCCTAACCTGGTCCCTCAGGATAAAAAGGGCGACGTCCAGGTTGTCGAGTCCTATCATAACGACACCTCAAAGCCACTTCGCGACACGAAGCCTAAGCCGATATTTTTTAATAGCGACCACGAGGCTAACAAGAATCCAAAACTCCCAAACCGGCATATCGACAGCGCTGATCCAGTCGTCCAGGGCCAATTCCGCGAGTTAAAAGCGCTCATCGCCGTCACCATGCCCGCGCCCCTTCTCAACTTTGACGGCATCGGCTTCCCCGGTGTCGCGTGCAACTGCGCGCCGCCCGACACTAATGGTGAAGTGGGCGCTACACAGTACGTCCAATCGGTCAACATCGGCTTCCAGGTTTTTAATAAGACGACCGGCGCTTCGGTATTGGGCCCGCTCGGCATAGGAACTCTCTGGAGTGGCTTCGGTGGTCCATGCGAAACCTCCGGCAACGGCGACCCGGTTGTGATCTACGACCAACTGGCTAATCGCTGGGTCATCAGCCAGTTCGCTGGTGCGGGGGTCCCCACTGATGAGTGTGTCGCGGTCTCAACCACCAGTGACGCCACCGGCAGCTTTTTTCGCTACGGCTTTCACCTCGGCACAAACTTCTTCGACTATCCACATCTGAGCGTGTGGCCCGATGGCTATTACATGAGCATGAACGTATTCAATTCTGCCGGCACAGCTTTCCTTGGCCCGCAACCCTTTGCGTTTGATCGCGCCAAGATGCTCCTGGGCCAACCGGCTACCTTCATCACCACCGGTATCACCGGCGGACCAAGTGAAGAAACGTATCTTCCCGCCGACCTTGATGGTTCAACCCTGCCACCGGCTGGAGCTCCGGCGTCGTTCGTGGAATTTCCAGGGGCCAACACCTACAAGCTCTGGCACTTCCACGCTGACTTCACCACACCGGCGAATTCGACGTTCACCCTCTTCGCTAGTCCGGCTGCTGCAGGCTTTTCGCTGCTTTGCGGTGCCACCCGCGACTGCGTGCCTCAAGGCGGAACTACCCAAAGGTTGGATGGCATTGGCGATCGACTGATGTTCCGCCTGGCGTATCGCAATTTCGGGGACCACGAATCGGTGGTGGGAAATTACACGGTGAGCTCAGGTGGAGTCTCAGGGATTCGCTGGTTCGAGTTGCGTGGAGTGACAAACGGACCGGTGACGAAGTTCCAGGAGAGCACTTACCAACCGGATACGACCTGGCGTTGGATGGGTAGCGCGGCGATGGACCAGCAAGGAAATATCGCCCTCGGCTATAGCGCTTCGAGCGCATCCATCAATCCGCAGATACGCTACGCCGGGCGACTCGCTACCGACCCGGTCAGTACGCTCCCCCAGACTGAGACAACGCTCTTCAGCGGCACAGGCAGCCAAACCGGCGGTCTAAATCGTTGGGGAGATTACAGCGCTATGAGCGTCGATCCGGTCGACGATTGCACCTTCTGGTACACACAGGAATACCTGGCCGCAAGCGGTAGCTTCAACTGGCGCACGCGCATAGGTTCCTTCAAGTATCCGGGTTGCGGTGGCGCGCCTGACTTCTCGCTTTCAACGACACCCTCATCGGTGACGGTGACGGCAGGATCAACGGCTAACTACACCGAGAACGTCACGAGGACCGGAGGATTTGCCGGTTCGGTGTCCCTGTCGATTAGCGGCCTGCCTGCAGGCGCTACGGGCACATTCACGCCCAATCCAAACACCGGTGCGACATCAGCCCTTGCCATTACTACGAGTGGCACTACGCTCGTTGGTTCCTACGTCTTTACGGTCACGGGCACTAGTACCAGTCCGGCTTTGACGCGGACATCGACCGCAACGCTGGTCGTCCAAAGCGCGCCAACTCCTGACTTCTCGCTTTCAACAACACCTACATCAGTGACGGTGACGGCGGGTTCAACGGCTAGCTATACGGAGAACGTTACCAGGACCGGAGGATTTACCGGTTCGGTATCGCTATCGATTAGCGGTCTGCCCGCAGGCGCTGCCGCTACCTTTACCCCTAATCCAAATACCGGCGCGACGTCGGCTCTTGCCATTACAACGAGTGGCACTACGCCCGCTGGTTCATACGTCTTTACAGTCACGGGGACCAGTAGCAGTCCGGCCTTAACACGGACCTCGACGGCGACGCTGGTTGTGCAAGCTCCCGGGGTTGGAAACTACACCCTTTCGATCACTCCGACTTCGAGGACCATAGACCGGGGGACAGCGACGACTTATACGGTGAACATTACTCGAACAGGAGGATTCACCGGGGCAGTCACGTTCTCAGTCACCGGCCTAGGGACAAATGTTAGCGGAACCTTCAGTCCGAACCCGGCCACCGGCGCTTCATCGACGCTGACTGTGTCAGCCGCGAGTACGGCTGTTGCCGGTACAAGAACCATAACTGTGACCGGAACGAGCGGTGCTCTGACAAGAACCGCCTCAGCGACGCTGGTAGTTACAAATAGTTGCAACGGAAATTGCGATTAGATCAACCCCGTTGCGCTGCTTGACAATCGTCCAGTGATCAAACAAAGCACAGCGAAAGAGACCGCTGCGGAAGCGACGGTCTCTTTCGATACTGTGCTTCAAGCTGGACCAAGCCAAGCCAAAGCGACCTCTGAAGAAAGCCTAACCCAATGTAACTTTCGCGACCTACTACGATCGCACAAGTGTAAGTGATCACTTGAAGGAGGACTGAATTGAGAACTTCAGCTTTAGTTCAGCGAACCATTCATGGCTTCGGCGCCGCCTTCTTACTGGCAGTGTCGTTGCTACTCACGCAACCAAACGCTAATGCTCAACGGGTTACGGAAACCGTGGAGCAAATGGATGATGACTCGCAGTTGTCACTGACCGTCGACCCCAAGGAGTTTTGGCCTGACTCGGCCACCCAAGGGCACACAGTTTTGACGGGGCGGCTTTACCACCAGGTGAGCAAGTCTCAAGTATTAACCTGGAAGCTCATAATTGTTGACCAGGAGGGGCACGAGCTGAAGTCATTTAACGGAGCATTGTTTGTTAAGCCCAACCAGGAAATAATTTTTTCGCAGGATTGGGATGGCACTGACAATCTCGGCAGAAAGCTGGCGCCCGGAACCTATCAGACAAATGCCTTCGTGCGGCTTGTTCCCCGGAAGCGTCCCGATTATGAAATGGATTTTGAAAGTGTGCCGTCGCGCGCTCACGATTACGTGGAAGTGAGCTTCGCTACGTACGTCGGTGTGCGCTATGCAGCTCCTAGACGAGCGAGAGCTTCAGACTTGGTAGCGGCACAGGCGATTCCAAACGAACCCGGCTTTCCTTTTAATTTTTATTATGGGAGTCTGCACACGCAGACCAGCTATACAGACGGCGGTCACCCGAACGATGCAACTTGCGCCTCAAGTACCACGCATGCACCCGGTGATTTTACGCCTTCGATGGCTTACAATTATGCACGAAACACGGCTCATCTCGATTTCCTGGGCATCAGTGACCACAACCATTTGTTCGATAACGCGTGCGCCGGATGTACTGGCGCCCAGGTGATCCAGCGCTATCACGATGGTCTCAACGCAGCCGCCGCTGCGAATGTTGATGGGACATTCGTCGCGATATACGGCATGGAGTGGGGCTACATAGCCAGCGATAGCTTTCCTATGGAAGGTCACCTTAACCTTTATGAAGTGCCGAAGCTTTTTGGCTGGGAAAGTGGCTTCTATGAAGTATTCACGGACCCGGCGGGAATAAATTACCCAACGATGTACAGCGTGGCGAAAGCCAATCCCAGCGCGTGGGGTTCTATGGGAGGATTCAACCATCCCGCTACGACCACAGGAGGAGATTTCAACGGCTTTGGATACACCGCCGATGGAGACGATCTCATCTGCACTACGGCTGTGATCAGCGGGCCGGCTGCGGGCTTTTCTACCACTGAGGCGGACACGGGGAACAGGTATGCTGGGCCGAATACGACCATGTATCCAAGTTGGGCCACATACGACACTTACAACAGGATATTAGGAGCCGGCTTTCACGTTGCTCCGGTTGCCGACTCAGATGTCCACTGTTCTAACTACGGCACTTCGGTACACGACCGCACGGGAATATTAGCCACGAGTCCCACTAAGGCAAACATCATGGACGCGTTGAAGAATCGACGAGTCTTTGCCACGTCGGATGCCAATGTGCAACTGGTCTACACTCTGGTCGATTTGACTAACACCATCACTCACTACATGGGCGAAGGCTCAAACCGGGTGCAAGGGCCGGTGCCGATTTCAGGTCAAGTAAGGCTGCACGTTTCCGTGTTCGATCCGGATCCTGGAGAGACGGTCGCTTCGATCAAAATCTTCGAGCCGGTGCCGAATAATACCACCGGCCAATCGACGCTGATCGCATCCGGCAGTACGTCACCGTTTGACTATACCTTCACGCCGCCCACCGGGAGACACACTTATTACGTCTATGCGACGCTGAACACGGGTGCAGAGATGTGGTCGGCGCCTATCTGGATCAATGCTTCGGTTCCGACGACACCTGACTTTTCAGTATCAGCCGCTCCGGCTTCGCAGACGGTAACGCAGGGAGCAAGTACCAGCTACACTGCCACAGTCACTCCGTCAGGAGGTTTCACCGGTACGGTCACGTTCAGTGCGAGCGGATTACCAGCGGGCGCGAGCGCCAGCTTTAACCCTGCGTCGGTAACCACATCCGGCTCGTCAACAATGACAGTGACGACCGCCGCTACCACCCCGACTGGTGCCTACCCGTTAACAATCACCGGCGCCAGCGGGACTCTGTCGCACACCGCTTCGGTATCGTTGGTGGTGCAAGCCCCGGCCACTCCGGACTTCGCACTATCAACCACACCTTCATCGGTGACGGTGACCGCCGGAAGTACGGCTAGTTATACCGAGAACGTTACCCGAACAGGGGGATTCACTGGCTCGGTATCGCTATC
The DNA here is from genome assembly GCA_038237475.1 of Pyrinomonadales bacterium. Lineage (GTDB taxonomy): Bacteria > Acidobacteriota > Blastocatellia > Pyrinomonadales > Pyrinomonadaceae > JAOAPY01. The sequence goes on from JBBRYS010000003.1 coordinate 345,617, forward strand.
GATTAGCGGCCTGCCTGCGGGCGCAGCCGGCACGTTCACACCTAATCCAAACACCGGGGCATCGTCGGCGCTCTCGGTCACGACCAGCACTACCACGCCGGTTGGGACATACCCGTTGACGATAACCGGCACCAGCACGAGTCCAGCTTTGACTCGGACATCGACCGCGACGCTGGTTGTGCAAGCCGCGGCAGCTCCAAACTTCACGATTGCGATCACTCCAACCTCACGGACCGTGAGTGCGGGGGCCTCGACAACCTACACCATCAACATCACCAGGACCGGAGGATTTACCGGGGCAGTCACGTGCTCGGTTAGCGGTCTGGGCACAGGGGCGAGCGGCACTTTCAGTCCGAATCCGGCAACCGCCAATGCTTCGACGTTGACAGTGACCACTACGGCAGCAGCACCTGCCACCTCGAGAGTTTTTACGGTGACAGGCACTAGTACCAGTCCGGCCTTGACGAAGACAGCGACAGCAACGCTGGTTGTTTCCTGCGTCAACGGGAACTGCCAATAGGCCACTAAGCGTTCGTAGCTCGTGGTCAACTGGAGTTTAAAGGGAGACCGTCACTTTGGTGGCGGCCTCCCTTTTTGCGATTCGCTAAAATGGCGTGGCGCTACGCGTCTGAGGGTAGGCGAGGTCTCGTTGTTCCTACGACCAGCCCCCAACTGCTGGCCGCTACCGCTACCGCTTCTACTACTAGGCGGAGCGATGTCTAAAATATTTTGGCTGGGAGGCAGGGACTCGAACCCCGATAGCCAGATTCAGAGTCTGGAGTCCTACCATTGGACGACCTCCCAGCACGGGAATTTCACTCTACGAATTGTGGGCTGCGATTGTCAACCGGCTGATCGGGGTGGCTGAGCCTGCGGCGGTCATGGCGAGCCACAGCACCATAAAAATCAAAATTGGATTTTACGATTTGCATCCGGACAGGAAATTTTTCGCTGAACCATTATGCTTCAATTGCTATAGGTTTACTTTGCAGACTTGTTTAGGTTGCCAGCCGGGACTTATCAGGGCACAATACGCGCATCACCCCACTCGCGAAATAGGGCGGCCCCACTTTCTTCAACATCCCAAATAAAGGCGGAGCTTTCTCCAGTGGGACAACCAATCACCATGAGCCATCCAGAATCTCCAGGTCACCCCCCAGACGACGAAGTGCAGCGTCTCTTGATCCAGCTATCCAATTATGAAAACCAAATAGATGAAATAGCGGATCTGGTTTCGCGCGTGCGTCATGAGATCAATAATCCACTCACGGGAATACTGGGCCAGGCCCAACTACTACTGCGTGAGGATTTGAACGAGAAGGCGCGGCAGCGCGCCGAGACTATTGAGCAGCTGGCCCGCCGTCTGGCAGCAACTGTCGCGGAACTGAGACAGGTGCAGAAACCCCAGCGAGTGTCCGCCCCGTTGTCTGATAATACGGAAACCTAAGTCAGTCAGGATTGTTTTTCAGGACTTAATCAGCGCGCGCTTCGGCGCCTTCGAATTCATGCCGCCGGCTTGCGCAGGCTCTTAATACCTTCCTTGATCATGAGGCGGCGGTTGCTGAAGGTCGCCATGTGAAAGGGCACGACACAGCCGCAGCGATCGCAGTCCGCGGTATCACCCATCATGCATTTACCTTTTGGCTCGCCGGTGGGTCCAAAAGCAAAGGCCTTCAAACGAAACTCGCAATTGTCGGTCACCTGCTTCGCGTTCTGCGATCGCATCAAGTCCAGGGTGGAATCCATCATGTTGATGACCCCGGGATATTTTTTCTTCAGTTCCAGGATCTGATCGATTAATCGATCCCGAGTGGGCCAATCCAGCCAGAGCATCTCGTCAAGTCCGGTGACGGGCGTGAAAAAGTCGAAGATGATCCCGCCGCGCGCGAGCGGTCCCCACTCCTGCACCAACTTTTCGATGCAGTCTTTGGTAATGCTGGTCAGGACGCAGGAGATTTGAATATTGAACTCCGGATGGTCTTTTACGTTCTGTTTAATCTTCTGATAAATCCCCGGCGCTCGCATGCGAGCGAAGGCTTCTTCGGTGCCGTCAATCGAGACGACCCAGGTACAGTTGGGCCAGTCGGGCAGTTCCATTGTGCCGTTGGTAACGATGGTGTTGTGGGCGAAATAATGCCGCCCGGCTTCGATTAGTTGCTTGCGCACCATTGGTTCGCCACCGACCCAGGTGCAGAGCATCATCGGGTGCCCGGCGGCTTTCATGGCATCCAGCTTTTCGATCCACTTTTCGACCGAAAGCTCTTTTTCGTTGGTGTGATCTTCTGCGAAGAAATAACAGTGCTCGCAGCGCAGGTTACAACGATTGGTGACATCAATCGACCCCACCGCATATTTGGGCAGACCAGTAACAAACAAGCGGCCAAGTTTTGAGACGCGGCGGAGTTTTTGAGTAAAAGACATGTCGCGGGAGATTATCGCAGCAAAGCCCTGCGGGTCAAAACAGAAGCTGTCGATTGAGGCTCGAACTATTCACTTATGATTATGGCTGTACGTGCACCATTCCATAGTTCGCTCTTTGAAAGACCCCAGGCGATCGCCGGGGGTCTCGTCATGAACGAACGGGGGAGAAGGGTAAGTATTACTTCTCGATGGCGGGGAGTTGGGTATCCTCGTCCACGAAGGCTTTCAGTGGACTTCCTTCTTTAACTTCCACATTCTTTCCGTGTTTCAACAACCCAATTGGTCCAAACAGGATGGTGAGCGCTATCGTTGTGCCCACTTTGCTTTCGCCTTCCTTGCCTTTGTTTGCCCGCAGACGCACCCGGGTGTCACCGATCTTCAGATATTCCAGGCGAATATTTAACTCGCCTCCTTTACCCATCATGCCGGATTTTTTGGCATGAGTTACTGAGCCCACGGCTTTAGTCCCGGCTTTGGCCACTATCGCATCGCCAACTTTTAAGTCTTCTGCCAGTTCGAGATTTACTCGATCATCCTCATGAGCGGTCTTGGAACTCAAAGCCTCAGAGAACTTCAAACTCACTTCTGTCCCTTCTTTCAAGAGATAGGTATCAGTATTGACTGGAATCGTCACCGGTGTTTTGGCAGTTGCCAGGAAGCTGGCTGACAAGAGGATTACAACCAGTTTTGTAACCATGGATTTTCGCATCGACATTATATGAAGTCTCCTTCTAAGAGTGTGGGAGTTTCTAGACACGTGTTTGGCAACCAAGAGAATTCAAAAGTGCGTCCGCCCTTAAGTAGCAGAATTATCCAGTACTGAACAGGGAGCGTTCGCGACTATCCTCGGAATTTCTCAGCGGTGTGCACTAGCAAGTATAGTCAGTAGAGAACGCAACCTTTTAGTGGCCGCGTTCTCTACAAAGCGCTGGCATCAAACTTCGCTATGAGATGCCTACCGTTTCCTGTTCGTGTTCATCAACCAGGTAAGGCGAGACGACCACTGGCTTCTCATCGGCGTCTTCCGCGAGCACGGCCTGGATGATGGGCAGGCTCAGAGAGTGCTTCCTCGATATTCCCGGGACGTTGTGACCGGCAGCATAGACTGCGTGGCGTTCGTTCTTCTCGTACCACTCGGCGAGGTTCGCAGTCTTGTGCATGTTCTCGATAATCTGACGCCAGCCAACCCCCGTGTTGTAAGCGCAGAAACTGATCTCGCCTTCCTGTGTGCCGTAAGGGATGACGCACATTTCAGTGCGGCGAAAATCGTAGTTGAAGAGATCCTGAAACCACATGCCTTCAACGCAGAGGACGCGCCAGATGTCACTAGGATCGTCGGCTGCCTTTGCCTTCATGCGGTCGTTGCGATCCGAACTGGAGTTAGTCGACGACGGCTTAAAGAGATTCAGGATCTGGGAAATCGGAAATCCTTCCGGCGCGCGCTCCGCGTGGAAGTTGCGCATGATGGCCATCCCAAGCTGCGCGTAAGAAAGTTTCCTGCCTCGCGCCGAATCGGTAATCACCGCCACGTCTTTCATGAACTGCTCATAGTCAAAGAAGTCGAACAGCGAGTTGAACTCACCAGTCTTCTTGTTGACCACGATCAAAGTGAAGATGCCGCAGTTCGGATGGCAATTACAGGAAGACCAGCCCCAGGGCGCGTCCGCGCCTTGCAGCATGTCCATCACACTGGTGAAAGCTGAATACGAAGAGAGCGGGTACCAATCACGCAAAGGTTGCAGGCGTCCGCCGAGCTGATCTTTCAAATCATGCGTCATGCCGGCCAGCGTATAGCGCTGTTTGATACGGACGTCGTCGGGCACGTCTTCATCGCGGCCGGTGAATGAAACCGGCTGGAAGGCAATGGTCTGGACCTTGTCAATATTCTTGGCGGCGAACTCAACAATCGAGCCAATCCCATCGTTGTTGATGGTATTGACGATGGTCGTTACGAGCGTCACCTTGATGCCGACGCTGGCTAAATTTTCAATCGCCTGTTGCTTGACGTCGAACAGGTTGCCGACACCGCGGTGTTTGTTCTTCTCTTCACTCACACCGTCGAATTGCAGGTAGACGCCGTGTTGACCTGCTTCCTTGGCTGCCTTACAGAACTCAATGTCTTCGGCAAAGCGAATGCCATTGGTGGCAGCGAGAATGCGATAAAAGCCAACCTTCTTCGCGTAAGCAACTGCTTCCAGATAATAAGGAGACAGCGTGGGCTCGCCTCCGGAAAACAGGATGATGATCTGTCGCTTCGGCTTGAATGAGACGGCGCGATCCAGAATTGCCTTCGTATCTTCGTAGGTTGGTTCGTGGACATAACCAACCTGATTCGCATCCATGAAGCAGGGATTGCACATCATGTTGCAGCGATTGGTTAGATCGACTGTCAGCACTGCGCCGCGGCCAAATTTAATATTCGAGGTTCCGTGGTGATGGACATGCGAGTCTTCAGCGGAGCGAAAGTCGCGTCCAAAAAAGAGCGACTCGATGCGCTCGAGAAACGCGGGGTCGGTGGCCATGACGTCCACAAACTCGCCGTGCTTGGGACAGGTTTTTTTCATTACTACCTGTCCGTTCTCTTCCACGATCTGCGCTTTGATTTCGCCCGGGTGCTCATTCATCAAAGACTCGAGCGTGACCTCACCGGTTATCACGGCATCGCGCACTTCCTTGACGCAACGTGGGCAAAGGCTGTCAGTCTCCCGGGGAAACCCGAGCGGTGGAGAAGTGCGCTCGTAGGATTTGAGCAACGGGCCCGGCGCCCACTGGGGACGGATGGCCTCGCCTTCGGGCAGACGCGTGTTGACGGACTGAAATGCCTTCCAGGCGAGATCGGAAAGATCTGAAACGAGTTTGGAGCCTTTGACTCCCTTAAGAACACCTTTCTCAGACTCACCCCGACGGAATTGATCGCTAAACAATGATATCTTCTCCCAACGCTCTGCTGACGTTTGCGCTTGCTAAATCATCAAAAACAAAACTATGAACCCTCGTCCTCAGGTGTCCTGATGAACCTCTGGCCCTGGCCTGTGGACGGCGTTGCTCATGATAGAGGTCTGATTCAGCTAAGGCAAGGCAAAAAGGCGGGTTAGCCTTTCGCAAGGGGTTAAACTGTCATCCACTTTCAGGGGCTAAGCCGTTGCGGGCAAACCCTTTGTCCTGACCTCGCATTTGGCGAGTCCGGCGGCCATTATGATGCTTGAGCTTGCATGTCTGGACAAACAACGGCTGAAAAATCCATGCACGTACGGCGCGAGAATCAAACGGTGGAAGCAAGATCTTTAATTCTGTTGCCTGTGCCTCAGTTGCGGCGTAAACCCACCCGCGGGTAAGATTCCGCCACCTTAATGAATATTCATCCCTCAGCAATCGTGCACCCGACTGCAATCATAGGATCAGAAGTCGAGCTCGGCGCCCAGGTGCGCGTCGGACCGTACGCGGTCATCGAGGACGAGGTTTCGGTTGGCGCCGGATGCAGGATTGAGGCACATTCTGTCATCAAGAGATTTACCTCCCTCGGGGCGCGGAACCGAGTGTTTGAACATGCGGTGCTTGGCGGTGAACCACAGGACGTAAAGTTCAAAGGCGAGTCGAGCAGCCTGATTATCGGCGACGACAACTTGATTCGTGAGTTTTGCACGCTGCACCGGGCCAACGGCGAGGGTGAGCAAACGCGAATCGGCTCGCGAAACTTCCTGATGGTCGGTGTGCATCTCGCACACAACTGCATCGTCGGCGACGATAATATTCTGACCAACGGAGTAGCGCTCGCTGGTCACATCATCGTCGAAGATCACGTCTTTCTATCCAACAATGTCGGGGCGCATCAATTCGTGCGGCTGGGCCGCTATGCGATGGTCGGTGGCAAATCCAAGATCGTTCAGGACGTGTTGCCGTTCTTTATCACCGACGGAAATCCGCCGAGTGTGCGAGGAGTGAATTCCGTTGGTTTGCGCCGCGCGGGATTTTCATCCGAGAGCAGAAGTGCTTTAAAGGAAGCTTACCGTAAGTTGTTCCGCTCCGGCTTGTCCTTAAGTGAAGCGCTTCAGAGTCTGGAGCAGATTCCCGATGACAACGTTATGCATCTGGTAAACTTTATCCGCGAGTCAAAACGCGGGTTTACACGAGCGAGAACCAGAGAGCCCCTGGCTGAAGCCGAAGCTGAAGAGTCCAGTCCGGCAGCACATTAAGTCGCAGGTTCAAAACCGATGGCCCAGATCAATCCTGTAACGGTAGCAGAACTCGCGAGTCACGTGAGTGGCGCCGTCATTGGTGATGGCAGCGTCATGATTCGAGGAGTCGCCAGTCTCAAGTCTGCGGCTGCAGGCGAAATCTCTTATGTCGACGATGCGAAATTTTTTGCCGACGCAAACTCAAGCCAGGCAGCCTGTTTGATCGTCCCCGCCGGTGCGGAGATCCAGACGCCTTGCCGGATTGAAGTAAAGAGACCAAAGCTTGCCTTTGCCCTGATTGCGGAATTACTGCACGCGCCGAAAAACCGCGACGCTTTGATTCATCCTACTTCGGTTATTGACGACTCAGTAAAGATTGGCGACGGCGTCTATGTAGGCCCGTACGCAGTAATCGAGGCCCAGTCACGAGTGGGTCCAGGCACACTGATCGAAGCAGGAGTGAAGGTGGGCCTGAACGTCACCATCGGCAGCGATTGCGTACTGCATCCCAATGTAGTGCTTTACGACGGGGTCACGCTGGGGGACCGCGTAATTCTGCACGCTGGCGTCTGTGTGGGGGCCGATGGTTTTGGCTATGTGCGCGGCGATACGGGTTATCACAAGTTTCCGCAGAGAGGCACGGTGGTGATCGAGGACGATGTTGAGTTGGGTGCTTATACTTGCGTCGATCGCGGCGCGCTTGGCCGCACGCGCATCGGCCAAGGCACCAAGCTCGATAACCTGGTCCATGTGGGCCACAACTGTGATATCGGCGAGCGCGTGGTGATCGCCGCGCAGACCGGCATCTCCGGCAGCGTAACTATCGAAGATGATTGTGTCATCGGCGGTCAGGTGGGGTTTGGCGATCACATTCACGTGCAGAAGGGCGCCGTGATTGGATCAAAGGCCGGGGTGCTGCCCGGCAAGATCGTGCGACCGGGCGTCTGGTGGGGCATTCCTATTCAGCCGCTGGACGAATACAAGCGCTTGCACGCTCACCTTGGACGCTTGCCGCAAATGCGCGCGGAATTGAAAGAGCTGCGGGAGCGTCTGCAGGACCTGGAAGGAAAAATCTCTCAAGAACCGAACCCTTAAAAACGTACTGCCGCTCCTTTAACGAGCCCCGGTTCGCGCAAGCAAGTCGCAAACAACCTTTAATTCCACTGTTGGAGGGCCGCCAGAATCACATCGGCCGCGCGTTTTGAAGCGCCACCAACGCCCAGTGCCGCTGCTACTTCACGCAATGTTGCTCTCATCTTCTCATTCTGCAACGGGTCGAGCAGACGTAATAACTCCGCAGCTACTTTTTCTCCACTCAAATCGTTTTGTATTAATTCGGTTACGACGCGCTGGCCCGCAATGAGATTTACCAGGCCATAGTGTTCGGCGGTAATCAGGCTGCCCAGCACATGCCAGTTGATGGCGGACTCTTTATAGACCACCACCATCGGGGTTCGCAGGATGGCAGCTTCGAGGGTGGCTGTGCCGCTGGCGATGGCGGCCGCAGCGGCGGCGTTAAGAGCTTCTCGGGTTTCGTGGTGGATGACACGAAAGACTTCCGGAAGTCTAATGCCGGAATTTAAAATGATCTGCCTTGCCTCCTCGATGGAACGACTGGGAGCAACAACGAGGGCGAATTGCACGTCATCACGTTCCTTCGCCAGCAGCGAGGCAGCGTCGAGCAGCGGCGGCAGAATGCGCAGCAGCTCCTTATGGCGGCTGCCTGGCAACAGCGCGATGATTGGCCGGTTCGGATCCAGGTCGTTCCGGCGGCAGAATTCTTCGCGATCGTATCCTGCGCGGACTTCGCCTGCGAGCGGATTGCCAACATATTCAAGCTGCTTCATGCCGCGCTGCGCGAACCATTCAGACTCGAACGGCATGATCGAAAGCAACAGATCTACATCGCGACGGATCTGGGCCACCCGATATGAACGCCAGGCCCAGACCTGTGGGCTGATGTAATAGATGACTCGCAGGCCACTGCGGTGCAGAGCTTTGGCGAGGCGCAGGTTGAACTCTGGCCAGTCAACCAAAATCACCGCGCACGGTTTTTTTTCTGCCGCGGCTCGCTTCAGTTGTTTGAAGGCGCGCAGGAACCCGGGAAAGACGCGAGCGACTTCGACGATACCCATGATGGCCAAATCGTCCGAGTTCACTGTTGTCTCGACCCCGGCTTTTCGCATTGCCGGGCCGGTGGCGCCAAAGAATTCGAAACTGGACTGCGGTGCGGCGGCTCCTAACGCGTGCACCAGCGCGGCGGCATGAGCGTCGCCCGATGGCTCGCCTGCAACGATCATGAGACGCAGGTTGGAAAGGTCGTCCGTCATCAGGAGCTTTCTAAACTGACTCGAGCTCTACAGCTTCTTCAACCAGATGCTGCCGCCGGTGTTCTTTTGCACGAGGGGCATATCCTTGAAGTATTTTTCTTTGTGAAACCAGTCGATGAATGTATTACAGAGCTGAATCTGGAACTGGCTGTTGTACTGGAGAAAAGCTCTCAGCATATAGGCTTCGTTCCAGGCGCGGCCTTGGTAAACCCACTCGAGCGGGTATTCGAACGGATAAAAAATATCGTGAAAGTGTATGTACACGCCGCTGGCCAACACAGGCAGAATGCGAAAGAAAAGGTGATTGACGTCGCTGTCGATTTTGGCTACGTGACTCGAATCGATGAACAAAATGTCGTTCGCCTGCAGCTCGGTGAATATCCCGGACTCAACTTCCTGTAATGGCTGCGCGAGCAGGCTGGTTCTTTCTTCGTCGCCTTCCTTTAGCAGTGCACGCAGCAGTGCAGGTTGCGGCTCGATGAAAGTACAGGCAATGGAGTTGTCAAAGAATTGTTCGTTGGTATCCAGAATGGCGGCTGACGAATAGCCGGCGCCGACTTCGATGATCCGGCGCGGGCGCAGATAACGAATCAGACAGTAAAGCAGGAGCGCGTCTGAGTAAGAGTAGGCTGGGTTTTCAAACCAGTAGCGTCTTCCAGGTCCTGGCTGTGCACTAAACGGCTGCTCCGGATAGAAGTCGCGCAGATTGTCGAAAAGCCGGAGTTGTCCTTCTTCGTTGAGATCGAGACCGGGCATGGTGCGCGGTACAGCATAGACTTCTTTCTCACGCAGCTTGATCTGCTCGCGCTCCGGAATGGGAGAGAGTGAATGTCCGGGCGGAACCCAGGTGCGATAGCGTTCCAGTTCGCTCTTGCAATCAACGAGTTCAGCTCGCAGCCGTTCGAGTTCTGATGCGGTGTCAGTCATTGAGCTATTCCACGGTCACCAGGGAGATTCTGAGTCCTAATTGCCGTTGATCGCGGCTAACGCCTAACGAAGCCGGCGTTGCGGCACCGGGAATATCAAAGTCGAGAACGTTCCTGGCGCGCAGTTTCGCGGCGGGCAACGTGACAGTGTAATCGGCCAGCTCTGGATTCTTCAGCGTCAGGGTAGTCAGGCTATGGCCGTTAAGACTCAAGTTGACGTGTTGCTCGTCTAACTTACCGGGAACGAGAAACGCTGCGGCGCGGAACTTCAGGGTGATCGGCTTCAACTCGCTTAAAGAAAAAATCATGGTTGCGTGAGTCGCATTGCTCCAACGGCTTTCCGGTTCAGCCATGCTCCAGCCGTACCAAAGATAGTTGTCTGCGTCATGACTTTTAAAATCAATTGTCGCCCCATCCGGCAATGGAGGAATGCTCGGTGGAAATGGCGGTGGGAGCAAGCCTGCGAGAAATTGGGGCTGGCGCCAATCCCAGATCCTATCAGGATCGGCATCCACGTTCTGCGGGAGCGAATTCCAAACGGATGTTGCCGGTGAAAGTGCGCCTCGCCCATGAATAAACAGTCCGGCTGAAAGTAAGAGCAGGCCAGTGGTCACCGTGACGAACCGCTCAACTCGCGAGACCTGCCGTTCGCTTCTTAACAGAGCGTCCAGGCCGAGCACGGCAAGCAACACCAACCAGGGCACCCAGGCAGTTAATAACCTCGGGCCGTAGCTATGCCCGCCCCACCAATGATCGAAGCCGGAGATCACAAACAACTGCGCGAGCATCGCCCCGCTTGCCACTAGCACCACACGCCGCTGCGATACGTCTCGCCAGTATCTTATTAAGAGGTAAACGACAAAGACTATCGCGGGAACAAACACAATTTCACCGCGTGACGGACTGATCAAGTTGCCCGGCAGCGCGGTCCAGAATTTCCCAAACAGCAGGCGGCCCGGCCTGTAGTAGTTGGGTAGCACCTGTCCAAAATTTGTCCACGAATAAATGACGAGACCCGCTGCCCAACCCAGACCTGTCAAAACATACACGACCACTTGCCGCCAACTCAAAACGAACAGCAGGTAAATACTGATGGCTATGACATGGACCACATAGCTCGGGTAGACGAGGTAGCACCAGGCAAGCAGGCTGGCCAGCAGCACCGGCCGGAGTTTCGTTTTCTTTGTCGCGGCTGAGAGCAAGGAAAGAATAACCAGGCTGAGCAACAACAGAGCCCAGGTATCGCTGAACATCGCTCGCGAGGCAGTACTCCACACCTGCGTTCCCAATGCTCCGCCAATTGTCACCAGCAGGCTGTAACGAAGCGGCAGCAGCAACTGGGCCAGATAAAAAAACACTACCGCCAGCAGCGCCATCAGAAAGGCAGCCAGCAGTGATTCGATTTTTGTTTCACCGGCAAGGTCAAACGTCTCATCAGGCTTGACCGTTGAAATGCCCATCGCCCTGGCGACCAGCACAAAAGGCGTGGAGAGGATCGATGAGCCGGGCGGAAAAAAATAGTAAAGATGAGCACCCACCTGCTCGATCTGATAGATGTCGCCGTTCTGCACATAGTCGGCCCGAACGACAGCCGGCAGGCGCGGCACTTCGTAATGGTCCAATTGAAAACTGCGATGCTCGATCAGACACTGGCTGACCATCATCGAGTACTTTGAATCGTTGATGGGATGCAGGCGGGACGATTTAAAGGTCAGGAAAGCAAGCAGAAAAATAATCGAGGCGATAACCAGGGGATTCTTAGGGAGGCCGGTCACGCCGCGCATAATAGCAGTAACTTTGACGGCAACGAACACCGCGAGTGGCAGGCAAACACCTTTTGCTATCGCTGATCCCACCACACGCTACATTCTTTTTGCCGCTTCGTGTTAGCATCGGCGCGTCTTTTGAGAGATGAGGCGCGCCGCGTTGTCGATAAGACAAAATCGCCGACCATGCCCGCCGATCGATCCTGGAGGTTCGCTCGTTCTTGCGCGTTGCTTCTCGCCTTATCCACACCAGTTCGCTGATCCTGTTCGCAGTTGCGAGCATCGGGATCTGCCTGACCGCGAGTGTTGCCCCGGCGCAAAACACTAACCCCGTGGATCGCAAGGTCACCAATCCGATGACCGACACGCCGAACGTGAATCCGCTGACCCAGGATCAACCGATTCCGCCACGTTCACCCGCAAAGAAAGGTGAGGCGCCACAAATCACCGACAGCCTGACCGTCGACGCACAGAAATCCACCGAGATTGGCAAAGAGCGTGGCTCGCGCATTGTCGTTCACGAAGGCAATGTCGACGCGCGCATCGGCACTTATCGATTGCAGGCCGACAAGGTGACGGTGTATGAAGACACCAACAAAGTCATCGCCGAAGGCAATGTTGTATTCGATCAGGGCGAGCAGCAGCGAATCACCGGCTCACGTGCAGAGTGGAACTACAAAACGAAGACAGGCTTTTTCCTCAACTCGACCGGATTTACCAATCAGACCCAGGATGGCACGCGGCTTTACTTCACCGCCGATCGCGTTGAAAGAGTTAGTCTCGACACCATAGTGATCGAGAACGCGCAGATCACCGCCTGTGACGAAAATGTACCCAAATGGAGCTTTCATGCGAAGCATGTGAAGATCAAGACCAATGATCGGGCGCGTTTAGTGTCGTCGAGTTTTAAAGTAAAAGGCCTGCCCATCATCTATCTGCCTTACGCTTCGATATCAATTAAGCATCGCGATCGCGCTTCCGGTTTTTTGACTCCCACCTTTGGCGGCTCAGGAGCCAAAGGCTTTCGAGTCTCAGAAGCGTATTACCTGACCCTCGGCCGTTCGGCTGACATTACTTTTCGCGGTGACATCTATTCCCGCCGCGGAATCGGGTTCGGTACGGATCTCAGGACGAGAGCCAATTCACGTTCGTTTTTCAATGCCGGCTTCTTTTACGTCAAGGACCGCGTGCTGGGGCCCAGGGCTGATGCGGCGCATCCGAACCAGGGCGGTTCGAATTTCTATGCCGAGGGAGTCCATTACTTTCCCAATGGCTTTACCGCAGCCGCCGACGTGAATGTCACTTCCAATTTAGCCTATCGCCAGGTTTTTTCTGATTCGATCCAGCAGGCGATCTCACCCGAAGAGCGTTCGCAGGTTTTCGTCAACAAGGATAACAAGGACTACAGTTTCAATTTTCTGGCTCGGGCCCAGGTAACATCGTTGGTCAATACGCGCATTCGTATTCGCGAGATGCCCAGCGTGACTATCGACAAGCGGCCTTCGCCGCTCAGCTTTTTCAAGCAGGTGCCGGTTTACTTTTCCTTCGAAGGCGGCGCAGAGGGCGTGAGCCGGAAGGAGACTGCCGAGGATTTGATCGCGTTTCGCCGTGATGTGGGTCGCGATCCCGTGGTCACGCCTTCGATGGTCCAACGGCTGGATTTCTCGCCGCGCGTTGAGGTGCCGCTCAGCATCGCGGGCTGGAGTCTGACCGGCAGCGTCGCCGGGCGGATTACTTTTTATTCCGATTCAATCGATCCCGCACTGAAGATGGTTACGCCTCGCAATCTGACGCGCAGCTATGGCGAATTCGAAGTCGATCTGCGCCCGCCGGCGCTGGCGCGCAACTACCATCGCAACAATGGCTCATTCTTCTTTCGCCATCTGATCGAACCATATTTGATTTACCGGAGGATTGTCGGTGTCAACGATTTCGATCGCGTGATCCGCTTTGACTCTATCGAAGCCGTAGCTGACACCAACGAGATTGAGTTTGGCCTGGCGAATCGTTTCTTCACCCGCCGCTCGACCGAGAACGTGAGCGCGGCTGCGAAAAAGAAAGCGGAGCAGGACGGAGCGAAACCGTCTAAGGCCAACCAGCCGTATGAAGCGCTCACTATCACAGTGCGCGGTAAATACTTTTTCGATCGCTTTTTTGGCGGTGCGCTGAAGCCGGGTCAGCGCAACCAGTTCTACCCCATCGATACTTTGTCGGGGTTCAGTTATGGCGGTGTTCCCCGGCGCTTTTCGCCGCTGAATATTGATGCCCGCTACCGCCCGCGCGCGGATATCTTCCTGGACTTTCGCACTGACCTGGATACGCATGGCGGCAGCATGCGCGCGATGTCAGCAACGGTTGGCATCAATCGTTCGCTCGTGCAGGCATTTCAAACCTTCTATTACACCCGCGCGATCGCGTTGATGCCGAGTCTCGCTCAATATGCAGACGCTCGCGGAAAGGAAGCCGGAACCCTGCGCGGTTCCCAATGGAGTCCCTCGATTTTTATCGGAGATCGAGCCAGGGGGCTGTATGGTGGCGCATCGTTCTTCTTTGATTTTCAAAACCGCCCCGGCAAAGGCAACAAATCTCTGATTAGCTCGACGGTCACTTTGGGTTACAGCTGGGACTGTTGTGCGGTGACGGTTCAGAACTCAACCTTTAATGTCGGTCTGAGAAAAGAAAACCGCGTGCTGTTTGGTTTTCGCCTGAATGGTATCGGCAGTTTCGGCACCGAGCAAATCGGACAAAGATTCCGCTAAAGGTTGAGAGCACGTCAGCCGAACGGCTTTATCGACCAGCGTATTTCCGCGGCCGAATTCCTTTTGGCGCGGGCTCCGGCTGTAATCAGATCAGGATTTAGGTTATATTCCCTCTTCGCGTACGCCCGTTTGCGGAGGAATCAACAATCAGATCGCGCTGGAAACAGTCTTCCTCTCCCCGGTAGTAAGGCCGCAAAATAAAAACCATCGACCGGTTCCATATTTAAGTTTTAGGAGATTTATCTGCAAATGAGCCGTCGTCCAGTCCCCGGGATTAAACGCGTCATGGTCACGGTGAGCGTAGCACTTCTGGGCTTACTTGTTTGTGCTCTCATTTTTTCGACGCCCGTCACCCGGGCCCGCATTAATTCATCTTCCATTCAGAACGATCAGAAACAGTCGCCGCTCAAATATGTTCCGGGGCAGATCCTGGTTCGCTATCAAAGCGATGCTGCAGCTCAGCGCGCAGGGAGGCTGACCACGGTCCTGGCCCTCGAAGGGCAGGGGACTCAGGTTCAAATCAGGAGATTTGCCGGTTCAGATTTAGTGACTGGGTTGCGCCTCGTGTCGGTGTCCCCAGACGCGACAATGAAAGCCGTCGAGGCCTTCAAGACCCAAGCTGGTGTCATCTACGCCGAGCCCGACTATCTTACGCAAACGGAACTCACCCCGAACGATCCGAATTTTGGCAGCCAGTACGGGTTAACCAGGATCGACGCACCGAATGCATGGAACACGACCACCGGCAGCAACAACATCGTGGTGGGTGTTATCGACGAGGGGATAGATATCGTTCATGAAGATCTGGCGGCGAATATTTTTACCAATCCAGCGCCGGGATCGATCGCCGGCATCAGCGGCGACCTGCATGGCTATGACTTCGTCCATAACTCAGGCACCATTCCCGCTGAGAACCACGGCACACACGTTTCGGGAATCATTGGCGCGGTAGGAAACAACGGCAAGGGCATCGCCGGGGTGAACTGGCAAGTGAAGCTCATGCCGCTGAAAGCAATCGGGCAAGGCGCCGGTATCTCAGCAGTAATCGCGGCCTGCAGCTATGCAAAGCAGATGAAAGATCTCTGGGTGAGTTCCGGCGGCACGCAGGGGGCAAATCTCCGTGTGCTCAATAATAGTTGGTCGCAAGTAACCTCTGAGGGATTTTCCCAAACCGTCTTTGACTCCATCACTGCGCTTAATCAATCAGGTATTCTGTTTGTAGCGGCGGCAGGAAATTTTCCCGAAGATCCCGATCCGGGAATCGACAACGACCTTGGTCATTTTTATCCAGCGGGATA
This sequence comes from Pyrinomonadales bacterium, assembly GCA_038237475.1. Classification (GTDB taxonomy): domain Bacteria; phylum Acidobacteriota; class Blastocatellia; order Pyrinomonadales; family Pyrinomonadaceae; genus JAOAPY01. Next base: position 361,292 of record JBBRYS010000003.1, read on the forward strand.
CGACGTGCCGAACGTGATCGGCGTGGCAGCAACCGATCAAACGGACACTCTCTTTTCAGGATCACATTATGGCGGCAATTCAGTGCACCTGGGCGCGCCAGGCGTGGGAATTCTGAGCACGACACCCGGCAATAATTATGCGGCCCAAACCGGGACCTCAATGGCTACGCCGCATGTATCGGGCGCCGCTGCATTACTTCTGGCAAGCAATCCAAATCTGACGGTGCAGCAACTCAAGAACGCCTTGTTATTGAATGGTGACGCCCAGCCCTCGTTGGATGGGAAGACAATCACCGGACGCCGTCTGAACGTGGCGCGGAGTCTTACCTCGCTGAGCGAAAACGATGTGATAGCTCCGGGCACAGCGACCAATTTTCAGATAACCAGTCAGACCGCCCGCACCCTTAATTTGAGCTGGACGACCTCAGGCGATGACGGCGCGACTGGACAAGCCGCGCTATATCAGGTGGGTTTCACTGATCGGAATACCAATCTCACCATTCCGTTGCGCAGCCTAGTGCCCCTGCCTTCCGGCAGTCTACAGTCTGTAAGTGTGAAGCTGCCTTACGCGCATACGCGTGGAACCTTGACGCTACGCGAATTCGACAACGTGGGAAACGAAGGCGTGCCCGCTACCGCGAATGTCTCGATCAGCTTCGTCGATGGCGACCCATATGCGAAGACGGTGGGACCGAACGCACCGTTATCAACAGGCGGAAGCCGTTTAAATTTTAACTGCGACGACTGTTTCAAGACCGTCACTCTGCCTTTCTCGTTTTCTTTCTATGGCCAGGCCTTTACCTCAGTCAGGATTTCCAGCAATGGAAACTTGTACTTTCCTCCGCCCAATCCGCCTATGCGCGGCAATGGTGACGCGGATGATGCGACACCTTCACTGACGGGCTCGATCAGCCTGGCGCGGTTCCGCATGATCTCTGCTCTTTGGGACGATCTTTATCTCGGCACCGATCAACGTGCCGACGCCGACGTCTATATGGTGCAACCGAATCCCGGCACTGTGATTTTTCGCTGGCAGGGCGTGCCCTTTGGCCTGGGTAATTTTGGCGCCCCAGTGAATTTCGAAGTCGAGTTGCGCGATACCGGATTGATTCAAACGCGTTACGGCAGCGGCAACACAGGATTATTTCCGGTGGTGGGTATTTCCACCGGTGAACTCGATCCATATGTGGTCACCAGCCACACTTCGGAGCATACGCCCAAGAATCTGACGAATGCTCAGACCGTCACCTTCATTCCGCGCGGAGTGATCAATCCGATCGACAACATCGATTTCTTTGTCAGTCAGCACTATCGCGATTTTCTTTCCCGCGAGCCTGATTCCGGTGGTCTCAATTATTGGACGGATCAAATCAGAGGGAACGCTGCTAACAACCCCGCGCCCTGCGTGCCGGGAGATTCAGCTTGCGTAAACATGAGGCGCATAAACGTCTCCGACGCATTCTTTGTTGAGCTCGAGTATCAGCAAACTGGCTCGTATGTGTACCGGGTCTATCGCGTTGCATTCGGTAATAATCAGCCGTTTCCGAATCCACATCCTGACGGCGCCTTCCCTGGCGAAGATTTAAGGATGCCGGCGTACGCAGTCTTTGCGTCCGATCGGGCCCTGGTGGTGGGTGGGTCTAATTTGGCCCAACTCCAGTTGGATTACGCGAACGCATTTGTCCTGCGACCGGCGTTCCTGGCGAAGTATCCAGCGAGTCTTGCCACGGCGGATCAATTTGTTGACGCAGTCCTGATGACGATGCAGAACGATCTTGGTGTGAATCTTTCAGGGCAGCGGCCGGCTCTCATCTCGCTTTACAATTCAGGTGGTCGCGGCGCAGTGATCTATCGGTTGGCTGACGACAACGTCGCTACCAATCCGATAAACAATCGTCCTTTCATCGATGCGGAGTACAATCGGGCGTTTGTTTTCACCGAATACGGGGGCTATCTAAGACGTAATTCCGATATCCCTGGTTTCTTGTTCTGGCTGGGTCAGGTGAACAGCGGTCCGTTGCGAGACATTGGCAAGCAACACGCCATGGTCTGCTCATTTATTACTTCGACAGAGTATCAGCAGCGATTCTCAGCCCTGGTCACTCACAACAACACGGAGTGTCAGTGACAGATACAGGCGTCCAGCCCACTTCGTGATGGCCCGAGCCACCCGGCTGCGACTGTCGGATTGGATTCTCACAGCGCCAAGCGAGCAGGGGGTTGCAAAAAGACTGAACAGAATAACCAACTTAAGGTCAGCTTGCGGTTGAGCTCACCTTCCGCGTAAAATGACCGTTCTTTAATCGCCGGGTAGCTATAATACTTTCCCTGCGTCGGGCTACTGCTCAGGCTCCCATGGGCATCTAAATCTGCTCGTATCCGCGTCGTTATCTTTCGGAGGCCTTTTTTGTGAAGCAAGTTTTTCGTACTTGGTGCGCTATTTCCGCGCTCTTACTCGCCGTTGGAGTTGCTCATTCGGTTTCGGCCCAGAGCGTTAGTGCAACGCCCGATCCCTTTGTGGTGCAGCTTACCTCGTCGCCGGCAAGTGGCTCGTTCTTTCAGTTCACTTCATTTGCGAGTGACATGAGCGCTAACGGTCGGTTCGTGGTATTCGAATCAAACGGGGATGTGGCGACCGGAAAGATACCGAGCCGGAATGCTGACGGAACTCTGAATCCCAACGCGCGCAACAATGAAGACGGCAACCGCGAAGTATTTCTAATTGATTACGCGCAGCGGCGAATTTATCAAATTACAAATACCAAAAACGTTCCCAATCCAACCCCGAGTCCGAGCCCGTCACCGAGTCCCAGTCCCTCACCCAGTCCGAGCCCGTCGCCGAGCCCCGGAGCAAGCCCAACGCCGACGCCTACTCCGGCGCCAACCCCATTTCCGATACCCGCAGATCCGCAGTTGGTAAAGATTGAAATCAGCAACAATAAGCCGATGATCAGTCTTCAGCCCCAGTTGATAGGCGGCCAGCGGGTCTACGTGATCGTGTTCAGCTCGAACGCGCCGAACCCGAGTAACTTCGACGGTGTCGAGACGGCCGCACTTACTGGCGATCCGAACAACGGCTGGAACCAGGAAATCTGGACCTATACGATTCCTGCAGTGGCTGATGTGGATTTGACGCAAGGCGGCGAGGTGGAAGTAAACCTCAATACCGGCGTTTTTAATCGCGTCACTAATACCCCGGCGAGTCGTGCGGCTACGGCCGGTGGTCCGGGAGTGTTTCCCTTTGTCGCTGATGACAATCGCGAGGCTACTATCAGTGACGATGGCAACCGGATCGCTTTCACTTCAACGCGCAACCTGGTTGGCAGTGGAAATACTGACGGGAGCCCGGAAATCTTTGTCTTTAATCGTGGGTCGGGATCATTTTCCCAGCTCACCAAGACCCAGGATATTTACGACTCAGGTGGCAGGCTGGTCTTTTCTTCTTTTGTCGCTAACCCGTCGATATCGAGTAATGGATCAGTGATCTCATTCATCTCGAACGGGAACCTCTCGCTCGACGCGACGGGTACTGCCGTGGATGTGAATGCCGGACAAAATAACGATAACGGCAACGGTCGTGGTAACGAAGAGATTTATCTGGCTAATTACAACGGGTCATCGTTGAGTAATTTCAAGCAGGTTACCAGGACCAAGACCGATGCGACTCAGGTGCCCGTGAATATCTATAGTCCGGGACGGCGTCTCAGCCGCGACGGCACCCTGCTGGTTTTTGATTCGTTGGCGACGGATCCGAAAGGCAACGGCGCAATCAATCAGTTTTTCTCCATCTTTGTCTACACTGTAACCACCGATACATTTAATGAAGTGGCCCTGCGAGCAGTTCCGCCGGTGGGAGATTTTGGCTTTATCCATTTCCCAACTTTTACGGATTATGATGCTTCGCTGCATCCTGCCACCATCATTTTCTCATCGCCACTGAATTACAAAGCGGATGGAACTTTTCCAACGACCGCCACTGATGGACTGAATGTCAATAACGTGGTCCAGGTTTGGGCGGTCAGCTTACCAATACCCAGTCCCGCGCCTGCTTCCAATCCGCTGACCAGATTGACCAATAACCCTGTGAGCGGATCTTTCGCTTTGCGACCGCTGGCCAGTGCCAGCCGCAAGCGTATTGCCTTCAGTTTCAGCGGCGTCGAACTGGGTGGCGGCAATGGTGATTTCTCAAGCGAAGTCTATTACCTGTTAACGCCGACGGCCCTGACTGATTCAGTCACAGCGCTTGCGTTTCTGACTGGGGCCAGTGCTTTTCCGTTGCCGATGCCAAGTGCTTCCCCAACTGCCAGTCCGACACCATCGCCGAGTCCTTCACCGAGCCCCAGCGCCAGCCCGACGCCACCAACGCAGGGATTGGGACTGGCGCCCGGCGAATTAGGTCTGATTCGATCAACCGCGGATCTCGCACCGTCTTATAGAACTGCCACGGCCGGTGCTGAGGGAAGTCGTTCGCCGGTCTTGCCCATCGAGCTCAATGGAGTTTCGGTAAGCGTCAATGGTTATGCCGCGGGTCTGTATTCGGTTGGGAACTCTCCCAGCCAGATCAATTTTGTGAATCCGATTGGCTTCGCTCCCAGCGCCACTCCCGCTATGGTCGTGGTCAATAATAACGGCACCGTCTATCGCGGTCGGTTCCAAATTGTTGTGGTACAGCCTGACATCTTTACGACGACGATGGCTGCAGGTGGGCGGGCGATAATTTGCAACATTACAAATGGCCTGGCTTTCCCCTGCCAGACAGAACCGTTCAAAGTAATGTCGGCAAATCAGTCAGGGGCCCAGGTGCCGACGCGTCTCTTGATGCACATGACCGGCGAGCGAAGTATTACGGATGCCAGTCAGGTGAAAGTCACTTTGGTAGGAGCCACGTCAGTTGACATTATTGCCGTAGCAGCTCGCCCGAATCTGAATATGCCAGGTTGGGATGAGCTTGAGTTTGTGCTGCCATCTACTCTGCCGCCAGGTGATTATGCGGTTGTGGTTACGGTGACAACTGGAAGCGCCAGTTTTGTGAGTCGCCCTGCCGAGACAGCGCCGCACGTGTTGATCATTCCGTAAGCCGGCGTCGAAAGCTGATGGCCCGCATAGATGCTCTTGCAGCATTATGCGGGCTTTCTTTTTGATTGCTTCCTGACCTGAGAGAATTGCAGCTTGACACTCGTCTGTCTTCCTTCGTAGCCTCGGACGCCTAACTTGTGAAAGAGCCTGTACAAATTTCAAATCCCGATTACTCCGTGGACCGCATTGTGGCGCGCATGAAAGAAGCGGCTGAACGCAAAGGGCCGTTCGCGGACGGCGCCTCACTTGATGTCGTGACCTCCGCCGAGTTTCAGCCGGCCCGGCGGGGTGACGGCAAGATTACGGAGATTGATATTCATCCGGTTCGGCTGCAGCCGCTCTTCCATCCCCATAGCGACGGTCATTATCACGTCAATGACCTGCTCAAATATCACGATCGGACATTCATTCAGAACGCCTACCGGGCAATCCTCAAGCGAGGTCCTGACGCCACCGGCTATCAATCTTTCATCGATAGTCTGCGCAGTGCGCAGCTGAACAAAATAGATATTCTGGCTCAGTTGAGATACTCGGCTGAAGGACGCGCGAAGCAGGTTGAGATCGAGGGTTTACGCCTGCCTGCAATGATCAGGAAGGCCTATCGGGTGCCGGTTCTCGGTTACCTTCTGAACCTGTCCGTCGCTATGGCGCGCTTGCCGCTGCTGCTTAGAAACCAGCAACAGTTCGAGACGCACACGATTGCTCAGCAGGAAATGATTGTTGAGCATTTGAACCATCTTGACCGCACCTTGCGCTCGCACGCCGAAGAGGTGGCGCAGGTTTTCGATAAGCAGAGTGAATCAAGCCGAAAGCTGGCCGTTGAGTTGCAGCAGCAAGCCGAGCAGGCCCGCGTGCAGGTTGAACAGGCTCAACTGAGTCTTGCACGGAATCTCGCTCAGCTGGAGTTCAGTCAGCAGGAATCCATCGCTAATCAGAACGAGCTGTTGCATGAGTTGAGAAGCGACCTGTCGCTACGTCTTGATGCGCAGGCACAGAGGATCGAGAAACAGATGATTGCGTTGGAGCAGGTTGAGAACAAAGCTAACGAAGTGAAATCGCAACTCACGGCGCGTGTCAATGAGGAGAATACCCGGCTCGAAGAACAAATCGCTAATCTGGCACGGCAGGCTAATGAAGCTACTGCGCACTGGCGGCAGAACTTTGAGGCTTTCGAAACACGCTTCCAGCAATGGGAACTCGCTTTGCGGTTCAAGGAAGTGCAACTTACCCAGGCAGATTCCGGCCAGCGCGAACAGCTCGAACAGTTGACGAAAGAGCTGCGAGCCGAAGTCCGGCTTGTCGGCGAAAAGCACCAGCAAGTGAACACCGAATTGGTATTGCAGGGCGAGCGCCTGGTCACGTTACTGGACGAGGCGCGTAAACGATTGCCGGAACCCTTTGACGAAACGCAACTGCGCGCGATTGCCAGGGAAGAGGATCATAAACTGGATGCATTCTATGCGTCCTTTGATGAGGAGTTCCGTGGCAGCCAGGCAGAGATCAAGCGGCGCTTGCGAGTTTACCTGCCCATCATCAGGCAACAGGGAATTGGTACGGAAGCTATGCCCGTGCTGGATGTGGGGTGTGGGCGCGGAGAGTGGCTTGATCTGCTGCGGGAGGAAAACCTCCGGGCCACCGGCGTAGACTCAAACCGCATTCTGGTTAGGTGGTGCAACGAACGCGGTCTGCAAGTGAAAGAGGACGACCTGATCAATTCGCTGCATCAGTTGCCTGATCAGAGCGTCGGTGCGATCACCGGCTTTCATATCATTGAGCACCTGCCGATTGAAAAGTTGGTCGAGTTTCTTAATCAGGCGATCCGTGTTTTGAAAACCGGCGGGGTTGTGATCTTTGAAACACCCAATCCGCAAAATGTCCTCGTCGGCAGTTGTAATTTTTATTTCGACCCGACGCATCGCAATCCGTTGCCCAGTCAAGTGACCAAATTCCTGCTTGAGTCCAGAGGCTTTGTGCGCGTTGAGACACTCAAGCTGAATCCTTCTGACGATACTCCCGTCGACGAGAACACTGAGGTGGCCCGGCGTTTCAACCGTTACTTCTATGGTCCGATGGATTACGCGGTAATAGGTTATAGAGCTTAGAGCACCGTTAATTCGTCGACTTGGTACTTGCCTGGTTGATTGAACTTGGCGGCACAAAAATTCAAAGACACAGGATCAAAAATCAGCTTCCTCAGTTATGCGTATCCTAATCACGACCGTCCATGTTCCATTCATCCGCGGGGGCGCCGAGGTTCACGCCGAAGGTCTGCGTGATGCTCTGCGCGAGGCAGGGCATGAAGTGGAGATCATCGCGGTGCCGTTCAAGTGGTATCCGCCCGAGCGAATCGTGGACCACATGCTCGCTTGCCGTCTGCTCGACGTCACCGAAGTTAACGGCACCAAAGTGGACCTGGTTATCGGATTGCGCTTTCCGGCTTATTTGATACCGCATCCTAATAAAGTATTGTGGATACTGCATCAATTTCGCACCGCCTACGAACTTTGGGACCACCAGCTTGGGGATTTGATTTACTCGCCCAATGGCGCCGAAGTGCGCGATGCGATCAGGCAAGCTGATCGTCACTTCATCTCTCAGGCAAAACGGGTCTACGCGAACTCTGCCAATGTGGCAGCACGTCTAAAATACTTTTGTGACGTTGAAGCGACGCCCCTGTATCATCCGCCGTTGCATGCGGAAAAGTTTTACACTGCTGCGGCCGAAGACTATTTTTTCTTTCCCAGCCGTCTTTGTTTGCCTAAACGACAGTCGCTGGTGCTGGCGGCCCTGGCACAAACCAAAAAACCTGTACGAGTGCGCTTTGCCGGCGCTGCCGATCAGCCCGCTTATCAAAATGAATTGAAGACACTGGCGCGCAAGCTTCGGGTGCACAATCGCGTCGAATGGCTGGGAGCCATAGACGAGACACAGAAGCGTGATCTCTATGCGCGCTCACTCGGTGTGATCTATCCGCCGATAGACGAAGATTACGGCTATGTCACGCTCGAGGCAATGCTGGCCGCGAAGCCGCTGATCGTCTGCACTGATTCCGGCGGTCCATTGGAGTTTGTCCAACACGAAAAGACGGGTTTGATATCGGAGCCTGAGGCGGGCAGTCTGGCGCGGGCGCTCGACCGTGTTTGGCAGAACCGTGACCTCGCCCGGTCATGGGGTTTGGCCGGGAACGCTGTCTATAAAGAGATGAATATCACCTGGGCTAACGTCGTGCGGAAGTTATTGCAGTAAAGAGTTATGTGCAAGGACGCCAGTGCCCCTCGTGCCACGGTTATGTAAATGAAGATTAACTGGTTTTCACCGCTGCCTCCGGCCCGGACCGACATTGCGCACTACACCACGCGAGTTCTGCCTGCCCTGACGTCGCTTGCTGAAGTCACTCTTTGGACCGATCAGCGCGAATGGGACCAGTCGCTGAAAAAGCAAGTGGAGGTGCGTAGTTATCGGCTGGGCCGGATACCGTGGGTTGAGCTCAACCGAGCGGACGCGAACGTCTATCACATTGGGAACAATCCGTTATTCCATGGCTCAATCTGGCAGGTCTCGCGGCTGCACGCTGGCATTGTCGTGCTTCACGATTTTCGTTTGCATCATTTCTTTGATGACATCTTCCGCGTGAAATGGCGCGACTTCCGTTCTTATTGCGCGGTGATGGAAAATTATTACGGCGAGGAAGGCCGGCGCGATGCTGCGGAATCTTTTAAGAGTAACGCGCGCAACATTAGCTATATGGCCGAACGCTATCCCTTGACCGAACTGGCGATTCAACATCAGCTCGGAGTAATTGTGCATACGTCCGAGGCTTATGCGGCTCTGCAGCATCAGGCCCAGGCCCCAATAATGCTCGCCCCTTTGCCCTTTGCGGCAGGCAAGACGCCGACTAACAGGCGACTGGCTGTCGCGGGCTCGCTCAGGCTCATCGTCTTCGGCTATATCGGACGCAGTCGCCGTCTCGATTCGGTGCTGCAGGCGCTGGCGAGTTTGCCGGAGAAGGCGCAATTCCATCTGGATATCTACGGGGACATACTCGACGGGGAAGAAGACTTGCGCGCCCGGGTTCGCGCACTCGACTTGAAGGACCGCGTGACGATACATGGCTTTGCCACCGAAGCCCGGCTTGATGAAGCACTGTCGCAGTCGCAGTTGGCCATAAATCTGCGCCATCCAACCATGGGTGAGGCTTCCGGCAGCCAGTTGCGTATTTGGAAGCACTCGCTGCCGGCGCTGGTTTCAAACACAGGCTGGTACGCCTCACTGTCTTCGGACACAGTAGCCTTCGTGCGGACTGATGATCATGAAGTAACAGACATCCAGATGCATTTGAGAGCGTTGCTGGCTGATCCTGAGTCTTTCGCGGCAATGGGTAGGCGAGGCCGGCAGGAGCTGGAGACCAAACATGATCCCGAAGGTTACGCGCGCTCGTTAATCGAGATGGCAGAGCGCTGCCAGGACTTTGGGCCGCGGATAGCCGCGGATCGATTGGCTGAACGCGTGGGGACATTACTCGGTGAATGGCTGACGCCGAATGCTATGGTCGAGTCAGCCTCCAACGTGGCCGCAGAAATTTTTGAAATGGGAACAATTCGCGAACGGTAGCGAGCCTCTGAGGCCGTCAGTCAGCAGCACGAATCTCTTATGCATATCGGAATCGATGGTTTGCCACTCACCGAAGTCCTCACCGGTGTTGGGCATTACACCAATGAACTGGCCCGCCACCTCGCCTCTGGTCAAGCTGCCGATGAGATTGAGGTGGTGTCGCCACGGTCGTTTGTCGCTTCGCTAAATACCGAGTCTCCTGCCGGTGACAAGCTGCGCTTTGTGCGGTCGCGCGTGAGCCTTTGGAACCGCCGCTGGTGGTCCATTGGGTTACCACGTTATATAAAGAGGCAGGCTTTTGACGTTTTTCACGGAACCAATTTCGAAGTTCCCCTGCAGAAGGTTTGTCCCACCGTCCTCACGATTCACGATCTGTCGATGTTGTTGCACTCCGGCACCCAGGAGAAAAAGCTGGTGCAGCGTGCCCAGTCGCGGCTGCCTATGATGGCGCATTTTGCGAACATGATAGTCACGCCCACCGAAAGCGTGCGCCGCGAAGTGCACGAGCATCTCGGAATCTCGCTGGAAAAGATTGTGGCGATTCCGGAAGCTGCACGTGATTGCTTCGGCCCCATTGCGGTCGAGACATCGCAACAGGTAAAAAACCGTCTCGGCATCAACCAGGATTTTCTGCTGTATGTGGGCACAGTCGAACCCCGGAAAAATCTCAGCACGCTGCTGACGGCCTTTGAATCGCTATTGCAGTCCCACCCTCAGCCACTGCAACTCGTGCTTGCGGGCAGGAAAGGCTGGCTGGTTGATGACCTACTTGATTCGCTAAAGAGATCTCCGGCGGCCTCACAGATTGTTATCGCAGGGTATCTTAGCGACGGCGATCTGGCATCGCTCTATTCTTCCTGCCGCGCCTTTGTCTATCCTTCGGTTTATGAAGGCTTTGGTTTGCCGCCGCTGGAAGCGATGGCTTGCAAGGCTCCGGTAATCTCGAGCCGGATCCCGGCGATTCAGGAAGTGCTGGGAGAAGCCGCACTGTTTTTTGATCCGCTTGATGCTTCCGAGTTGGCCCGCCGTTTTCTTGAGTTGCTTGAGTCCGAAGACTTGAGAGAGAGGTTGTCGGCAGCCGGCAGCAAGCGAGTGGCTGAATTTTCATGGCGCAGAACTGCAAGGGAGAGCCGCGCTGTTTACGACGAAGCAATTAAGAGGTTTGAGCAGGATTAAAGAGTAAGCTGCGATATAGCCAAAAGCAAAAGGCCAGCTTCTGATGAAGCTGGCCTTTATTGTTAAGTATTAACCAGTGCGCTACTGGCATTCCGCATTTGAGTGCGTAGCGGTTGAGCCAAAGCGCAGTTGATATTCCTGTGACGTGATGAACGAGCAAACCATTGCGTGCTGTTTGGAAATATCGCGCAGCGCGCCGCCATTTACCTGACCCAGCCAGAACAGAAATCCAGGGATGTCAGAGTTGCGGCGGAGGTAACCCGAATACTGGGTATAGACAAACGCGCGATTGTACTCGCCGTCGATAAAAGCCCGGTTGTTGATCGGATTGGTGCCAACGTTATCATCAGCGAGGCGGTACATCACCGCACCGCGGCCACCGGAATTGTGGAGCGCGATGAGGGCGTTACGTTGAGATGACAGATTCACGCCCATGTCGTTCTGCAGAGTCGCCAGCACCGCGTCGACGAATTGATCGGCAGTGGACAAGCTGGCCGGATATTTAGCTATGAATTCAGGTCTCGCGACGAACGCGTTGGCCAGATCCAATTGCTTTTGCGCCAGGTTGGAACCGCCTACTACCAATTGACGATCAGCCTTGAATGATGCGTAGCTGGGCATCTTCAGATCCTCGCCGGGAAATCCGGCGTTCGGATGCGGATTCGGAGAAGGCTGTGCGTTGCCATACGACTCGCGGTACAGACGATAAACGTATGCGCCGGTTTGCTGGAATTCCAGCTCAAAGAAAAAGGCGTTCGAAACGTCGATGCGCTTATTGTTGACGCAGGTCTGATTCGTGCCGCATGAGGCAAACTGGGTGACCCAGTAATCGAAACCGCTGGTATCTGGAAAGCGATTCAGGAAATCTACGTAATGCTGGTTCACAAAGAAATCTGAATCGTCGATGGTGATCACCTGATTCGTGCCCGGCCGCAAACGCAGCGGCTTCACCTTTACGTTGCCGTAATAAAGCTCCGCAGGAAGATTTGGGCCGTCAGGAGTACGAATCTCCAGCGTAGGCGCCTGTCCCAGCACGGCAAAGGTGGACAAAGCGACAGTGATTACAAGAACAGTCAGCTTAAACATCAGAAGGCTCCTCAAGTAGATGGCGAAACCGCGATTTTGCATTAGTAAACTCTTGTGCGAGGAAGGTTGCTTTATATCTAAAGAAAACGCGGGGCCGCGTCCCTAACAACGCAGCCCAGTGTAGCTTTTGTAGAACTGTCCTGTCAACGGAATCATCAGGAAAATCAGGCTCGCCTGACCCAAAAAGGTTAATGCTGACGTCGTTAGCAAGCGAAATCGAGTGCCCGTTAGAGTTGGGCTCATGCCATGACTACAAATGTCCCGGTAAATCGCGCGCGGCGCCCCATTTAGCACCCCGGTTCGGCCACGCTTAATTAGACGCACGAGAATCACGCCTGGTTGAGCTTTCCTTACTAACAGCCTCTAAAAAGCCGAGAGGCTATCTAACGCCGCACCAGAGAAGCCGCGTCCTCTGACAAAAATCCTCGGGTACGCACTTGGGAAAGCATGGTACCATGGCGTGCCGCGACGGCAAATGCTCCCCGTTCGCCGTCAATTCGGTCGATTCTTTCCGGTTTTCAATGCGAAGTTCACCTGCCATTGCCGTCCTCCTTTCAGTCGTGCTGGGTTCGACGGCTATTGTTCAGCCCTACACTGTGCAGTTGGCTGATTCCGGCGGCGAGATGCAAATCAAGTGGACGAAAAAGCGAATCCCAATTGCTCTGTCACCGTCGTTGCGATCTCCCGGACCCGAAATAAAGCCGGGCAGCGATGTTATCGGATCCCTTCGTCGCGCCATGGGAAGATGGTCGGGTGTGGCCAATATTCAGTTTGTTGAGGTGGCGTCGAGGGCTCAATCGATTAGTCCTGCCAACGCCGGCGATGGCGTTAGCCTGATAACCATCGCGGATACTCCTGAAAATAATGCCTTGTTCGCGGGGGCCAATGACACTGGGCGAACCCGCATCTTCTATGACCCGGCCAGCGGTGCAATCAACGAGGCGGATATAGTTATAAATCCACACCCAGTATCAGTCGACGCTTCTCCGCTCCAGTTTTCAACCGACGGCACCCCGGGGACTTATGATCTCGAGTCAGCCTTCACTCACGAGCTCGGACATTTGTTGGGTTTGGAACATTCAGGAATAATTGCCTCAACGATGCAGGCTCGCCAGCGTCTCAATGGGGTCGAGGGATTGGCTGCACCTACTAATCGAACTTTGTCCGAAGATGACCGGGCGGCAGTGCGGGCCATTTATGGACCACACGAAGGCCTCGGCGCACTTGAGGGCAGGATTCAGGACAGTTCCGGTGGCAGGGCTGTCAATGTTTTTGGGGCGCACGTCTGGGTTGAGAATGCCCAGTCCGGTCGCGTGATCGCCAGCAGCGTCACGCTCGCCGACGGTCGTTATCGGATCGAGAGTTTGCCACCCGGCAGCTACCGCGTGATCGCCGCTTATCTCGATGGCGCCGTGATGGCCGACGACATAGCCTCAGCCGGCGCTGCCTATGCCGGCATGGCCAGGCAGGCAGCTTTTCGCACTGCTGAAATCGGAAATCAAATCACTGTTTCGGCTGACGCCTCGACCAATCTGAATTGGACCATCGTGCCGCCGCAAAATGCTGCTCCCGCCTTGAAGCCCAAGCTCCTGGGATTAAACGCGCAACTCTCAAGCGTCGCGGTCGCGGTCGAGCCCGGTCGGACCTATACACTCTACGTCGGGGGCGATGGAGTCGATCAAGTTCCCGGGAGCGCCATCACTGTAAGTTCTCCCTATGTGACTGTGAATCCTTCCAGCCTGGCACGGCAACCATTCGGTTCATCTTTTCCGATAATCAGTTTTGAAATAACGATTGCAGCGAATGCACCGTTTGGTGACTTCAGTATTCGTCTGCAGGGAAACTCAGGGGAAATAGCTTACCTGGCCGGCGGCCTAACCGTTGATCCGGGAGTCAACACGGCCAATCCAAATCCTGTGGATGACCCGCAGTTCTTTGTGCGCCAGCACTATCGGGATTTCCTTGGCCGTAACGCAGATCCAAATGGTCTTGATTATTGGAGCAGCCAGGTCGCTCAATGCGGCGTGGACTCTGACTGCGTTCGCGAGCGGCGCTTGGATCTTTCAGCGGCTTTCTTCGCTGCGACCGAGTTTCAGGAGACCGGCTCGTTTGTCTATCGGGTTTACAAAGCTGCTTTTGGCCGCCGGCCAAGCTTCGGAGAGTTCCTCAAGGACGGCGCTCAGGTCGTAGCGGGCGCCAACCTACAGGCCAACAAGCAGTCGTTTGCACTTGAGTTAACAGGCCGGGCGGAGTTTGTCAGGAAATACCCAGCCTCAATGACCGCATCGCAGTTTGTCGAGGCCCTGTTGACAGAGGTTGAGAAAGGTTCCGGTGTGAGACTCGGTGCTCAGCAAACTGACTTAGTTGAACTCTACAACGGCAGCGATGCCGGCCGGGTAGCCATCATCCGCAGGATCGCGGAAAGCGATGCCTTCGCCCAAGCCGAATACAACCGAGCCTTCGTGCTGATGCAGTACTTTGGTTATTTGCGTCGCGATCCTGACGAGCGTGGTTTCGAATTCTGGCTTAACGTATTGCAGAACCAGAAGGGTGACGCTGCGGCTTACCGCGTAATGGTCTGTTCATTCCTGAGTTCCAGCGAATACCAGTCGCGTTTTGGGATGGCCATTACGCACACCAACGAAGAGTGTGGACAGTGATCTGAGTTGTGCCGGATTCTTCAGCTGGAGCAGAACTGCTTCACCGTTTGCCTGAAGGACGCAGCATCCAAGGCCGGATAGCGATAGAGTTCGCCCTCAATCTCATCGAACATCGCCGACAAGCGCGGCAGTTCGATCAACCTGTGTCGAACCATTTCGTTAACATCGCGCATATCCATTCGATGTCCCCGCTCAAGCTTCGCTAGTGCTTGCGAATAAAAATCTCGTTCGAAACTTACCAGTCGGCGAATCAAGGCATTGTAGCGACTGTGCGCGGAATCAGATTCGTTCACCGCCAATAATTCGTAAAGCCGGTGCTCAGGACTGTCCGGCAAGTTGAGCGGGAGCTCAAATCCCAGAGGCTCAAACGCAGCGCTCCGATCGCCACCAGAAGTGCCGCGACTGTTTCATCTCCCGCTTCCAGATCCCTGAGGCCGGCTGCAATTAAGTCACTGCCCGGTAAAGCCTCGTCAAGCAAATGTGAGTTCTCAGATTTCATTCAGCCAAACCAATCTGCGGCGCGACCACGAATTTGAGTTCCAATGGTGTCGAACCCCGTTCTTCAAACCAGCAGATATCCTGACATAGCAGGTCAAGCTTGATAATGTAAGCCCCGGGTTCCGCCGGAGCTCGGCCTTCGATATGCAGCACAACTTTCTCACCGGGCGCGAGTGCGTGCGGCAATGCAGGTGAGCCGTGCGTTTCGGCGATTACCTGTTGGTGCTCGTCGAATATTTTTAAGCCGAGACGAACAGTTCCTCTGTGAGCAAAGCGAGATACAAGCCAGAGAGTGTCGCCAATATTTTTGATTCCAATCTGCAGCTCGAACGATTGACCCGTGGCGAGCACACCCGGAAACTCGTTACGCAAGCTGAGTTCACCTTTGAGAACGTTTGGACTGCGACTTTTCGGCATTTTATCGCCGGGACTGGCCAATCTTTTGCACAGCAGGTAATTGAGCGAGGGCAGTTCCATCAGTGGCAGTAGCCTGCCCTCCAAACTGTCGCGATCGAACAGGCCATTGATACTGATGTAATCACCGGCCACAGCGAAGCCGCTCTCGTGGAGGAGCGTGAGCAGATACTCTCGCGAGTAGGGCGATTCCAGCGTCCCGTACTTTTCCATCACGCCGCGCAGTTCAGTTCCGCTTGCCGACTCTTCTGCCGGCTGCTCGCCTTCCATCACAAAAAGCTGGCCGCCATATGGCAGCATCGCGAACAGATGTTTGAACACGGCGCGCTCGTCAGCAAAATGATGCAACGCGTCGTAGCAGACGATTGCGTCGAATTTTTCATCGAGTGCCGCGGCCTCAATGTCGTGGACCAGGAAGCGGTAGGTTGTGCCGTGTTCATGATCGGCAGCGAAAGGTAAACTTTCCAGACGCTGGCGCGCCAGTTCGATTAAGCCAGGGCTGATATCGATTCCCGTCACGTTGTAACCAAAGCGTGCGAAGTATTCGGAGAGCCAACCGGAGCCACAACCGACATCGAGAATGCGCGCGCCCGGCGGCAACGCCAGGGCCACTGCCAGATTGGCAAAGTCACAAAAATGCCGGTGTGTATCCTCATCCAAACCGTCGCCCGGCCAACGCTCGTGTTTGTGCGCGAGATTATAGAAGGGCTTGGTGAGCAGGTGGTGGCGATCGCTGGGAGAGAGTTTGTGGGGGTACTCTACAGCCCCTTGTTTATAGTCGATCCCTTCTACTTTTTTGAAGCGCATAAGTGGAGCCGTAGTATAGCAAACGCCGACTCAGTCGAGGCCAGGCGGGGGACGGGGAAAAGCCCGGGGAAGACGGTACCTGTTTACGCGAGGAAAATGCCCGGCTGAAGCCGGTACTCTGAACGCCTGGATGATGTTATCTTGGCGCAATGCTGCGAATCATTCACGGGATCGTGGCGGACTCTTCAATCCGCTTTGCATTCTTTGCGTTTACGCTCACACGCCTTTTGATACTGGTCGTCATCCTCCTGAGCGCGAACACAACCTTTGATCCCCCAGTCCAGGATGAGTTTGGTGACATTCATGAATCAAAGACTTTGCTGCTGAACAAGCGCCCGGTTGAGGTGCTGAGGCGTGTGACTCTGGGTGCTGACAGCTTATGGTTCACTAACATCGCGCGGAACGGCTATGAGAAAGAAGCTTTCAACACGAACACACAACACACCTGGGCTTACTTTCCGCTTTATCCGCTTCTGTTGCGCACCGCAGCCTTGGCTACTGGCGAATACCCCCTGACGGGCATGGCTCTCTCGAGCTTACTTTTCTTCTTTGGCTTAGTCCTTTTGTACCGGCTGGTCATTGCCTACGATTACGTTGTGTCCACCGCTGAGCGTACGGTCTTCTATCTCGCCGCCTTTCCGGTCAGTTACTTTTTTGCGCTAGCCCAGACTGAGTCGTTGTTCCTGCTGTTGACGGTGAGTTGTTTTTACGCAGCTCGGAAGGACCGCTGGTGGCTGGCCGGAATAATTGGCGCCTTTGCGTCAGCGACCCGCTTCGCCGGGATCTTTCTCATGGTTCCGCTGTCGTTCATGTACTGGCAGAACATGCGTGTCGCGAACAGGAGGTTGAAAACCGATGTTGCCAGTCTATTGTTGATACCCCTGGGCCTAATCGCGTTCATGATCTATCTGCGGAGTATTACCGGCAATGCGTTTGCGTTTGCGGATATTCAGGTAGCGTGGGGACACAGCCTCGGCATGTTTTGGCGGCCCTTGCTTGGTTTTCTGGCGGACCCATGGCGAGTCAGTTTCGGCTGGGACTTTCGGTTACTGAATTTTGCGTCTGCACTTGTGGCTTTAATCTGTGGCCTGGTGTTGTTGAAGCGGCGCTACTGGGCCCTGGCGCTCTACACTTTGATCTCGGTCGTTGTGCCGTTGTCTTTTCAACTCTCACTACAATCTCTGGCCCGTTACGTATTAGTAATTTTCCCTCTCTTCCTTGTGCTGGCCTGGGCCGGACGCGAGCCGCGTATCGACCAGATCATTCGCACCGTATTTTTGGTTCTGTTAACACTGATGAGCGCGATGCTGGCCGCACGGGTGACACTGGCATTGTCGTAACGTGAGCGTCAGGAAAGTTCAGCCTGCCTAATGGTTGGACAGAGAAGCTCCGGATGCAGGGGAATCTTCTCTTCCTGAGATTGCCGGTTTTCGCTCACCGCGCCGGGTTCGGTTTTCGTTACTACGTATAGATCGACCTGTTCGCCGGGGCCTTCACTCAGCGCTGCCGGGAAACTCTGAACCAGGCGCAGGCGGCCAGCAGCCACATTCCGATTCAAAAAACTTTGGAGGGCTTCTCGTTCTCCCGGCTCAAGCAAACCCCGGTGGACGGTCACGTAGGAAACAGGCAGGCCCTCAAGCTCATCCATCAGCGTGTCGGCAATTGGATGCGCGGCGATTATTTGCTCAATCTCTTTTTGCAGCGGCGGCACGAAACTGTATCTGCCATTGACTATCGGATGGCCATGATCGGCCGCGCGCAACATGTAGACGTGATCTCGATTACCGATTGGAAGTTCGAGAATGCCACCGCTCATCCGGCGAGATTTCAAATCCTGCGTTACCGCATCCGGATCGGCCTCACCTTGTATCATCTGCAGCGGCGCGGCATGGAGGTCGATCAGGATTGCCGCGACAATCAGAGCGTATAGCAGCGGCTTGCCGAACCGTGGCCACCAGCGAGAGGCATGCTCTGCGATGCGCTTCGCCCCCAGACCCGCCACTAGCACGAGACCCACATAACAGATCATGCCCCAGCGCGTGGTCACCCTCATGCCGCGAAACACCGGTACATAAAGGTACAGAAATTTATGGAAAAAGAAGTTAAGTCCAAAGGAGCCCGCGAAACCAATTACGATCCAGATTAACGCCTGGCCGAATAGTTCCGACCGCTCTGGAGCATTGAGTGTTGCGGAAAGATTTCTGTCTCCTCCCAGCGCGTTGCGAAGGAACCGCGGATAGGCGAGTAAGCAGCGTACCAAGATCACGATAGCGAGAACCGTCAGCGCGCAATCGGGGCCGCTTGCATACAATAACAAATGCCCAAAAAGCCTGAATCTTATAACGTCATATCCAAGCGTTAGGAAAGCAACGATCCCCGCGGAGATGGCGACGAGATCGAGCAGCGCCAGGATGATGCGCTCGAAAAGTGCGGGCCGCTCATCTTCATCATCTTTCAGGAACTTGCGCCGTGACAGCAGGACGGCGGCAATGGCCAACAAGGGCGCCATCAAGCCTGGGAACAGGACCATTTCCGTGTCCACACCACTGGTGCCAAATCCCCGCCAGGCGCGGCTGCGTTCATCCGGCGCCAGCCAATTGATGAAGCGTGCCGAATAATGACCGACTTCCTCCGGCGTCCTCGTGAATCCGTGTTCTGCGGCCACACGTCTCACCGGTAAAAGAAAAGGAAGCAGGAACAACGACGCGAGGCACAGCGTCGCAGCCGCACGTAACCAGAATCGCCGATCTCTCCAGGCATTGTTGCGGGTCAGCAACACCGTGGCCGAAAGGATCAGCGGGATGATGGTGAGAATAAACCAGGTGGTGCAGGTCAGTGCGTTCATGAAAAACGCGAACCCGAGCCACGCGGCCAGTTTCCAGCTGCGTTGCCGCGCAAAAAGAATCAGAGCCTCAAAGAGCAGCGGCACCCAGCCTACGAAGATCAGATGTAAGTGCGCGAGGTGATGAAACCGGAAAGGAAGGAACGCCATGATGATGCCGGCAATCCAGGCGATGCCAATTGATCCCGATAGAGTCCGCGCCAGCCGAAGAGTCGCGTAACCCGTGAAAGGGAAGCTGAGGAAGGCTGCGAGGCTATAGACGGTCAGCGGTCGCAGACCGAGCGCAAACAGCGGAAAAAAGAGCAGGCTCACGCCATAATCGAATTCTCCGAATGCGAGCGTGGAATGGTATGGATAAAAAAACGTCGCCTGAAACAGATTCAGTGGGTCATGAAATGTTTGATGGAAATCCCACCAAAGCAAATATGAGATGGCATAAGGATCGCCGGTGTCAGGGACTGCATTGTGCAAGTGCAGGACCCACGGCCAGGTCATCAAAACCGTCAGGATAAGAAAACCGCCAAAGATCAGAAACTCACGAACTAGCGGGCGTCGAATCTGCAATGAGGCGAGTTTCATTTGTCGCTGGTTTGTCGATCCGAAGTCCTTGCGAGGTTGCAGCATAGATTAATCCGCAGGCACGCAGCAAGGGACCATGGTTACGAGGTAGTGTCCTAATTTGAATTTCCCTCATCCATGAAGATGATCGCAGAGGAAACCAAGGTAAACACACTCCAAAGGGCCGTGGTGATAGCGACGAAGATGACGGTGCCACGAGTTACTGGCAGCGTGCTGATATACTGGCGTCTAAGGACTTCGACGGCCACTATATTGATAACGAGTTGAGTGACCACCATGCGCCACCTACGCTTCATAAAAACCCAAAGCCCCGGAGAGCGCTGTCTATTTATCGCTGGTTGCCTCGCTTCAGCCCTCGCGCTGGCTGACGCTTTTACCTTCTCACGGTACTCTTTTACCCAAAGCTGGCCCCACGAGCTGATTAGGGTTACCGTCAGAACGGTAATAGCCGTCCAGGTATTTTCGCTCATGTTCGCCCTCCTCAGAGCGGTATTTGTACTACGCAAATAGTGTATTGACGGCTATCAGTTTATGGCTGGTGGATGTGCGAGGGCAAACGGCAATAGTTTGTAGTGAAAACGAATGGCGTAAATCTAAGAAGGAAAGCCGAGAGCCTGAGTGTTTGGGCTGGCCCTTAGCAAACGTGAAAGAAAGTAAAAGCGGGAGCCTTGGGTGACTCCCGCTAAAGTCGTGGTACTCGGTCAGCGTTCTTACTCCGGCAACCGAGTGCGCGTCTTATATCACTGACCTGAGACGTGAGACAATAGCTACTCGGACAAGCACCGTGCCGGAACTCGGATTCCAGATTTCAGATTAGGACACTACCTGGTTACGAAGCGTGCATCCATGAGTTTGCTTCTTTGGACTGCGAGTGACCCAACCTCACTGCGTCTGTGCTATAAACATCTCGCCTTCGTTAACCCGAGTCGCCAGTGAAGCCAGGCATCCCTGACAGCGTCAGTGAGTGATTGAGACTTACGCCTCCGCTGGCGATAGCTGCAGAGCGACGGAAGGAAATAGAAACTGACCGGCACACCTAACCGCAGACTTGCTGGACCGCGAACGCCTGGCTCTCGCTTCCGGGCAGTGGCGATCTGCACTGTCGTACTTCTGACGATGGGTGCCAACCTCTTCTCGGTTACCCGGCGAAAGACCATAACCAATGATGAGATCGTGCATATTCCGGCGGGTTACGAATACCTGACGGGGAGAAATTTCCGTCTCAACCCGGAACATCCGCCGCTGGTAAAGATGTGGGCAGCTCTGCCTCTATTGCTTTTCGAAACTCAATCCAGCGTGCCGGTTGAAGCCGCGAGTCAGAGTTATGCCGAGCTGTCGCAGGACTCCGCGCTTGAGTTTTGGCGAGCCAACTTCGAGCACTTCAAAAGAATATCGCTCTGGACGCGGTTGCCTGTGATCCTGCTCACACTGGTCCTGGGCGCGTTGATTTTTATTTACGGACGGCAACTGTTTGGGGCACGCGCCGCCGTGTTGGCGGTCGCATTATTCAGCCTCGAACCAACCATGCTTGCGCATGGCCGGATTGTGCATACTGACATGGCAGCCGCCCTTGGTTACCTGCTTTTCGTGTTTGTCCTGCACTCCTATTACCGGGCTCCGAAGTTCTCCCATGTCTTGTGGTTTGGTCTCGCTACCGGATTTGCGCTGCTGACAAAATTTTCATTGATCGTGCTCGTGCCGATCTTCATCGGCACCCTGTTGTATGTGGCCTGGAAAGCCCCGCGTTGGCGAGCCTCGCGCGTTCAACTCGGATTGGGGGCACTCACCTCGATTTGTGTTGTGCTGGCACTAATTAATGCGGCTTATTTCTTTCAACATCCAAAGCTCGCGCTGCCTGAGGTTGAGACTATATCTGGAAGCACGCCAGCCATCGCCGGCAACGTCTTCATGGCGATCGATGTGTTTTCAAAAATAGTTCCCACCTATTACCTTTTCGGCATCTACACGGTTTTTGTTCACAATCACCTCGGTCATCCAGCCTCTTTGCTGGGGGAATACCGGACCATGGGTTGGTGGTATTACTTTCCAGTAGCGTTTGCGCTGAAGACGACCATTCCGTTCCTGCTTGTTTCTGTCAGCGCTTTGGCCTGGGCCATCAGCCGCGCAATTTGGGCGCGTGAAGAGCGATACATTCTCCTTCTCGCGGCGATAACTTTTTATGTCGCGCTGTCAATGACCGGTCACATCAATATTGGTGTCAGGCATATTGCTCCGGTATTTCCCTTCCTGTTTATCCTCGGCGGCGCAGCTTTGGATCGACTACTCACAGCGGAGAGGGCGCGGCGCTATGCGATGCCATTGATCGTGATGCTCTTCGCGTGGCTGGTGATAGATACGGTTCGCATTTATCCGAATTACCTCTCATTCACCAATCCGCTTACGTTCGGAAAAGCAAATTGGCAAGTGCTCTCGGATTCCAATGTTGAATGGGGGGAAGATATTGGAGCGCTGGCACGCTATCTCCACTCGAAGGGTGAGACGAAGCTATTGGGATCGCTTTCGGGCGGCTGGGGCACTGCAGAAATGTACGACCTGCAGTTGCTGGATTTTGCACCGCGAGATTTGGAGTCAGCGAGTACGCGTTACGTAGCCATCGGGGCCGGATTTCTCAATGGCTCGGCGA
Organism: Pyrinomonadales bacterium; assembly: GCA_038237475.1. Classification (GTDB taxonomy): domain Bacteria; phylum Acidobacteriota; class Blastocatellia; order Pyrinomonadales; family Pyrinomonadaceae; genus JAOAPY01. Next base: position 383,685 of record JBBRYS010000003.1, read on the forward strand.
TGCCACCGGACTTGAAAGACAAGGCGGGAAATGTCCTCAGTGAGGAGCAACGGCAGAACTATTTCGCGAAGTACAGATCGCTACGACCGGAAAAAATCTTCGGCAATTCAATTTATCTTTACCGGAGGCCGGAATGAACAACACCTCGCTTTCATGTCCGCATGCGGGTGGTCACTTGGTGACTGGTGATGCCTTGACCGCTGGCGTCGCCGCAGTCTTGCCCTGTTTGGCAATTGCATCGTTGAGCAGCGCTACGACTTCGGGATGCTTCTGAGAAGTGGCGAGACTCACCGGCGATTCACCATCGGACTTCTTAATGGTCGGGTCGGCGCCCTTTTCCAGCAAGAGCTTGATCACATCAGTCTTGCCATTCCAGCTTGCTTCGCTGAGAGCGGTGCGCCCGTTCTGATCCAATCCATTGACAGGGGTGCCTTTGTCGATTAGTTCCCTGACAATCTGAATATTTCCCTGATTCGCAGCTTCGACGAGGGCGGAAACACTTTTGAAGAGGTCGACAATTTCTTTGCTGCGCGCGAGGCCGATGGGAGTGGCGCCATCGATCTTTTTAGCGCTCAAGTCAGCGCCGTGATCGAGCAGCAGTTTGACGGTATCGAGATGCATGCCATAGGCCGCTTCCATGATCGGCGTGTTTTGATCGTCGCCACGCATATTTACATTGACACCATTCTCGAGTAATTCCTTGATTCTGGCATTATCCCCTTTGGCTGCGACTTGTAACATTTCGACTTGCATCGGCGATAGAGTGCTCGTGGTCGTTTTAGCCGGCTCGCGACGGGTCAACTCGGGCCCTTCGGTGCTGCAGCCCGCCAGAATTCCAAACAGTGAAAAGGTCAAAGCCAGTTTGATGGCGAGCGACTTCCGTTCTTTGATCATGTCTTATTGCCTCCAGCTTGATGGATAACCAAGTGCCGTCAGGAATTGCTGAAAATCCGATAGTAAAGAGCAGCACAGTGTCGCACAGCACAAATAAAGTCGTCAAAAACCCTTTTTGCCAGTCGCGGCGCGGCTCCGATTCCACTGACCTGCATTTGCTTGTCGGATTGATCAGCGCCAGCTGTTCCCGCTTGCATCTGCGCTATACTGCGACCCATTTGCTGACTGCATAAGGTAAGAATGAAATTAGCCGGACGTCTACTTGAGATCTGTTGGTTCTGCGCCCTCGGTCTGGCTTTGCTGGCCGCCGCGTTGACCACGCAACGGCGCACGAGTCAGGTGGAGGAAAATCCGAGCTTTTGCGATCCATTCGGCTATCTGCAAATGGCCCAGGAATTACGCTACGCGACCGCGGCGAAAAGAGCGCCGGATTTTTCGATTGAGACAACGCACACCCGGCTCCTGATCCAGTTAATGCAGGCGCAGCAGGTGCCACTGCCACTGTGGGACGAGATGGTCGCCCCCCTCGCACATCATTATTTCCCGGCCGCTGATCACGTAGCCGTGCAGTACCCGCCTGGCGCCGGCCTGGTGTTGGCGCTGTTTCCGGAAGGACGAGCTCTGCATGCTTTGAACCGTCTCGTCATCGTGGTGTTTCTGATAACCGGGTTGATATTGGTTGGAATCGCGGCCGTTAGGCGGCTGCCAATCGCGGGCGGCTTAATCGTTCTCGCCGTGACTCTGGGTCTGGAGATTCTGGCCCGCCTCGACAACGCAAGCTTTTCTATCAATGCACTGCTGGCGCCATTGTGGTTGTCCGGTCTGTGTCTGGCGGCAGCCTGGGCTGTACAAGGCAGATGGCCCAACGCCTTCTGGTCGTTGTGGTTTCTGATTCTGCTAGCGGGACTGTGTTTTGGTTTGGCTGTGCTGGCCCGCTTGCCGGTGATCCTGATATTGCCGGGTGTCTGTGTGATGCTGTGGCCGGCAAGCCTGCGCCGTCTGAGCAAAAGCGCCTGGGTTCCGTTCGGCCTTGGCGTCTTCATCACTTCAGTAGTTCCCCTGATGGTCCATCAGAGCCGCGTCTCCGGAGTCTGGTATCTGCCGACCTATGGACATGAGAATACGGAAACGCATCGGCTCAAGTACGTTCGTGACAATCTGATCTATTACCTCACAGATAAGCCGAGCGCCGATCATTGGGCGCTGCCATTAGTCTTCCTGGGGTGTTGCGGTCTGTTTTTTTGGTCCGCGCACCAGACGGCGCCGAAAACGAGGATGACCTTGCTTCGCCAATTGACTTGGCGGCGGCTAAGCGTAGCGGCGCTGCTCATGTTAATTATTTCGTCGGCTTATTTTCTTACGCACTTCGTAGCGATTAACTATTATCTGGTACCAGCCACTTTTGGATCCGTGCTCCTGCTGGCGTTGGGAGCCTTCGCGATGGAACAGCCGGCCTGGCAGACTAGCCCCATTCGTGGGGCGCGTCGCATTTTCATTGTGCTGGCTTTCATGGTGGCTTTAAGCCCGGGATTTGACGTGATGGCGCGCGCCTGGTCCCGCTTCGAACCGCCCGCCCCGGAACGAGCGCCAAAACAGTTTGCAGTGCCGGCGGAATTGGCGGACGAATCAGCATGGGTCTGGGCTTGCGAATTGAGTGGGACGCTTTGGTATTATGCCCGCAAGCCGGCTCACAAACTTACGTCGACGAACGCTGAGACGCGTCTGTTGGTGTACAAGTTTGTAAAGGATCGCGGCGAGCCCCAGTACATCGTCACCGACGATGACAGCATGCAGAGAGTTGCGGATGAGATCGTACAACTCGGCGGTACGCTGGAGCGGCGCGGCCAACTCGATGGATTTCCATATTTTCTTATTCACTGGCCATCGAACAGGCCTTAAAAGGATTGTCCGGGCAAGGCTAAGATCGATTTACCACTCTATGGGTGTGCGCAAAGGTTGCCTCGACGCTGCTCGATGCCACTATTTTCTGAATGAACAATCTTTCCCAATCGTACAACTTACCGGGGTCCGAGACTCTGACGCCCGCGGAGGGAGATGACGCAGCTCACAAACGCTGGTTCATCCTTGGGTTGTTGTTGACGACCTGGGTGCCGCTCGCGCTGTTCCTCGCGTTCGGACAGATGACCTCTTTCTCTACCGGCGTCGGAAGCATTCGGGCAATTTTTCTTTTTCTGAGCACGGCCCATGTTCCCGCTACACTTTTTTTCTACACGGACAGCGAATTCTCAGGCATCGTGCGCAGCCACCGGGCGCGCTACATCTACTTCCCGCTGGCGCTGATGCTGGTGACCGGCGTGCTGGTAGCGTTTGCCGACGCCACGACCCTGGCCCTGGTCTTCCTGACTTTCTGGGGTTGGCAGGCGTTTCACTATGGGCGCCAGAATATTGGCGTGTATGCGTTCGTCAGCATCGCCGAGAAGCAAAAGCCGGCGAGCCGGCTGGAAAAAATTGCGATTGATGCAGGGACGATTTGCGGCATCCTCGGGACCTTCAAAATTCTCGGCCTCAATATTGCCCCGGCTTATCTGCACGGGCCACTCGACCTTTTCTATAAAGCGGGGCTGGTGGGGATGATACTGGTTGCGGTTTTCAGCCTGCTTGTGTATTTCAGAAATTTCAAAGAGACCACGCTGCTTAAGTCCATTTTCTTTTTCACGCTCGTCTTTTTCTTTTTACCAATCTGGTTGTCGAACAACATCAACGTAACATTTTTCAGTTATGCGATCGCGCATGGACTCCAGTACCTCACCTTCATGAGTGTGGTCTCGATTAATTCGAAGCCCGACGGAGCATCTGCTTTTCCCTACCGCAGCGTGGGAAAGTTTCTGCTGTTTCTGTTGCTGGTAGGATTCTTCTTTTACCGCGCTGAAGATTTGAAGGCTTTTGAAACGGTCAGGAGCAGCAGCGTGTTACTGCACTCAGTTAATTTCCTGGTGGGCGCAATTCTGGGAGCGACCATGGCGCACTTCGTCATCGATGCCGGTGCGTGGCGACTAAGTCGCGTGGCCCAGCGCGCCTATATGAGCAGGCGATTTGGGTTCCTGCTAAAATCCCGCAGCCAAGCCGCTCATCCGCAAAGCGTCACTCCGGTTTAGACTGAGATAGTGCGGCTTCTGCTGCCTGCATCGAGTTTCCTGATCAGCCGGCTCCCGAACTAATGGCTCAACTTATGAAGGGTTGGTTGAAATCAGATCCACTGATCGCGGTCGCGATCTTCTTACTGTCATTTTTCCTCTACTGGTTTTCTCCGGTCTCGCAAGTGACTGACTCGAACTATGCGATGTTGTTGAGCCAGGATCTGCTTGAGCACCACAGCTTTGAACTCGACCACTATGCTATCCCGCGCCTCACACCGGAATACCACTACAACACGATCATGAACGGCGAGATTCATCAGATCGAAGTTCATGACGGGCACTTCTATTATTATTTTCCACCCGGCACTTCCGTGCTATCGGTTCCTTTTGTGGCAGCGCTGAAAGTCCTGGGCCTGGCAGCTGCGAATCCCGACGGCACGCACAACCTCGATAACGAGATCGCGATCCAGACAATGTTGGCAGCTCTGCTGATGGCGGCACTGGTGGTTGTTTTCTTCTTCTCTGCTCGCATCGTGTTACCGGCGGGTTGGAGCGCACTCATAGCACTGGGCAGCGGATTCGGCACGCAGATGTGGAGCACCGCTTCGCGCGCCATGTGGACCGAGACGTGGGGCATTCTGTTGCTGGGAATCGTGATTCACTTGCTGCTGCGCACTCAGATACTTGGGAGACGTGTGAGTCCCGTCCTGCTGGCAACGCTGCTTGCCTGGACCTATTTTGTCAGGCCGACGAACGCAGTGGCGATCTTCGGGATTAGCTTGTGGCTGCTCGTGTTTCAGCGCCGGTACTTCATCCGCTATGCAATTGCCGGAGTAGGGTGGTTGGCGTTGTTCATTGCCTGGTCGTGGTTCCAATACCACCAACTGCTGCCGCAATATTATCTGGCTAATCGGCTGGCCTTTAAGCAAGCGTGGGTAGCACTGCCCGGCAATCTCATCAGCCCTTCGCGAGGCCTGCTCATATTTGTGCCGGTGCTGATATTTATTGTGTGGCTGGCGGCAAGATACTGGCGCTGGATTGGTCAGCGCTGTCTGGCGTGGCTCTCTCTTTTCGTGATCGTCTTACACCTGATAGTGATTGCGGGTTTCGATCCATGGCATGGAGGCTTCTCTTATGGGCCGAGATTTTCCACCGGGCTGGTGCCGTGGTTCACACTGCTGAGCATTCTCAGCTTTGGGGGTCTGCTTGAGTACCGACGCCAAAATCCTGCAACGCGTGTCTGGCCCGCACGAGTGCTGTTAAGTTGCGGAGCCCTCCTGCTGGTGCTGAGTGTTCTGATCAACGCCCGCGGAGCTCTCTCACGCGAAACCTGGATTTGGAACGTGCGACCAACTAATGTGGATGACTCTCCCGAAAAGATTTGGGACTGGCGGTGGCCACAGCTTCTGGCCGGCTGGGTGCGGCCGCCGCGGCCAGGTACGATGACTGTGCCAGCCGCCTTGCAGATCGACTTCGGTACAAACAAGGCCGACCCGTATCTTTGGTTTGGCTGGAGCGCGCCTGAGCCTAACTCACGCTGGACCGAAGCAAAAGAGGCAGGGATCGTTTTCCATGTCGATAGTCTTCCTGCGCGGGACTTGCTGATGGAGATCCAGCTCGCCGGATTTGTTGTCGCCGGCAAGCATCCGCAGCAGAGAGTTAACATCGCTCTCAATGGCACAACTGTCGACAGCTTTGTAATCGAGCAAGGCGAGTCGATGGGACACACTATGGCTCTGCCGGCGAGACTGCTGCGCAGTGATAACGAGTTGATATTCAAGCTGCCGGACGCCCGATCGCCGCTATCGTTGGGTCTCAGTAAGGATCCACGGCCATTGGGAATCTCGGTCTTCTGGATGGAGTTCGAAGAGAAGTGATTTACACATAACCAGACTGCGCACATCTTTTTATTCAACTGATTCATGCTGAAAACCAATCGCATTGAGTTGTCGGGTTGGGGACGCTATCCGCGACGGTTCGGGACTGTGTCATCTCCCATCGGGATCGATGCAGTCGTGCCGCCGCATCACGGTTGCCTAATCGCGCGTGGGCAGGGCCGCAGCTATGGCGATGCGGCGCTGCTTGAAGATGGCCTCGTGATGCTCACTGAAAAGCTGTGTGAGTTTGGCGAACTGGATGAGAAGACAGGAATCCTGAGGGCCCAGGCCGGCACTACTCTGGCAGCGGTCATCGACACCTATTTGCCACGCGGCTGGTTCCCCTCAGTCGTGCCGGGGACACAGTTTGTTTCTCTCGGCGGCTGCCTGGCCGCGGACATTCACGGCAAGAATCATCATCGCGATGGCAGTTTTGGCGAGCAGGTCGACCACTTTGAGATCGTGCTGGCCGACAGTTCCCACCGGCGCTGTTCACGAGAGGAGAACGCCGACCTCTTTTGGGCCACCATCGGGGGCATGGGGCTGACTGGCATCGTCACTGAAATCGCTTTCAGATTAATTCCCGTCGAGTCATCGTATCTGGTTGTGCAACATGAGCCGGCCAGAGATCTTGAAGCATCGTTCCGGGTGCTGTCGGACCAGGCCTGGGACGATCACTACACGGTGGCCTGGATAGACACTCTCGCCAAAGGAAAGAGCCTGGGCCGGGGAGTTTTGATGCGCGGTCACCATGCGCTGCGCGCGGATTTACCGCCGCGGTCCCGGGCCCAGCCTTACGCCAAATCAGGACGCCCACGCAACCTTGGATTTGATTTTCCATCATGGACTTTGAATTCCAGTGGTATGCGGGCCTTCAATGAACTTTATTATCGAATGCAGGGACGCCGCCGCGAACCGTTTATCGCGAACTATGAAGGCTTCTTCTTTCCACTCGATCGGATAGGGAACTGGAATCGCATCTACGGCAAACGTGGGTTCATTCAGTATCAATGCGTGTTGCCGGTGGATCAGGCATTCGACGGCATGCGCGCTTTACTCGAGGCCCAGGCCGCGGCCCGCCGCTCGAGCTTTCTCTCGGTACTAAAGCGGTTTGGACCAGCGGGCCAGGGACTGTTGTCCTTCCCCTTTGAGGGTTACACTCTGACACTTGATTTGCCGGTCGACGATGAAGGGCTGTTTCCGTTTCTCGATCAGTTGGACGAGATAGTATTGAGACACGAGGGCCGGGTTTATTTGGCCAAGGATGCGCGGCTGGCGCCCGCCACTTTTCGGTCCATGTATCCGCGGCTCCCCGACTGGCAGCGCGTCAAGGCACAGATTGATCCCGAGAACCGTTTCGCTTCGGAGTTGGCCCGCCGCCTCGAGATCGTATAGTCCGGCAAACTGAAATGGACGGACACGTTAAATTAATGAACTCTCCCTTTAATCTCTGGCGCATACTCAGGCCCCGCCAATGGGTCAAGAGCAGTTTTGTCTTTACAGGTATTTTATTTGCCAATGCCTGGCGCCAGCCGCAGATGGCCCAACGCGTCCTGCTCGCGGCAGTAGCGTTCTCGCTCGCGGCCAGCGGTGTCTACATCATCAACGACCTCGTCGACCGACCCCAGGACCGGAATCACCCGCGCAAGAAGCTGAGGCCGTTGGCAGCCGGCGAAGTTTCAGTGTCTGTGGCAGTCGTTCTGTTATGCGCGGTGTTGCCGGTGGCTTTACTGTTGGGTTATCTAGTCTCAACGAGAGTTATGATCATTTTGATCATCTACGTGCTGGTGAACATCGCCTACTCAATTCATCTCAAGCACGTGGTGATCCTAGATGTGTTCATCATCGCCTCGGGTTTCATGCTGCGAATCCTGGCCGGGACGCTGGGAGTAAATATAGCGCCTTCGCAGTGGCTGCTGCTTTGCGGCTGGATGATGGCTTTGTTCCTGGGCTTTGCGAAGCGGCGCGCAGAACTCTATGCGCTCAGCGATGATGGACCAACGCACCGGCGCGTACTCGGTCACTATCAGCCAGTGTTGCTGGACAATCTGATTGTAATCACCGCTACCTGTGTGGTGCTCAGCTATAGTTTATATACGATGGCTGCGGCGACGATTCAGACCCATCACACAGAGTCGTTAATCTATACGGTGCCGTTTGTAATCTATGGCATCTTTCGCTACATCTATTCGCTGCATCGTCAAAGCGCGGGGGGCGATCCGGCATTGCAGATTTTCAGCGATCCGCATCTACTAATGGCGATCCTTGGCTGGCTGCTGGTGACGCTCTGGCTAATCGCCTGAATTAGGTTTGGATAATGCCTCGAGACGAAGCCTTAATTGATGTACAGACTCTGCTGGCTGCAAAGTCGGTGGAAGAGCATTGCCGGCTCGCCGAAGAGTACTTTTCACACCTCGACGACTGGACTCACCACCTTTCTAAACCATTTGGTAGTTTTGCTGAGACGCCACAGCTCCTCAGCAATTTCGCCGTAGTCCTGCAGGGTCTGCAGCTGTGTCCGGGTATGACCGTGCTGGAGTTTGGCGCCGGCACCTGCTGGGCATCGCGCATCCTCACTCAGCTCGGTTGCAAGGTCATCGCAGTGGACGTGTCGAGCACCGCGCTGCGCATCGGCGAGGAGTTGTATGCTCGGCATCCGCCGCTCGGCAATCGTCCGGCGCCACAGTTTCAGGTCTTCGATGGACGGCGGCTCCAATTGCCCGATCGGAGTGTCGAGCGGGTCATTTGCCTGGATGCTTTTCATCACGTGCCGAATCCGGAACAGGTGTTGGCTGAACTGGCACGTGTGCTGGAGCCCGGTGGGATTGCCGGATTCGCTGAGCCGGGCCCTGAGCATTCAAAAACCGCACAGTCGCAATACGAGATGAAAACTTACGGCGTCGTAGAAAACGACATCGATATGAGAGCGATCTGGCGCGCTGCGCACGCCGCTGGATTTACCACGCTGCAGCTTGCGATTTCGCCGGTCAATCCTTTTTACGCGGGGCTGAAAGAATTTGAAGAATTTCTGAGGGGAGTGGCCGCGAAATCATTCCTCGCTGCCACTCGTGAGTCACTTGCCAATCAGAGAAATTTTTTCCTTTACAAGGGAACGGTGAAACCGCAAGACAGTCGTTACCGGCAGGGTCTCACGGCAGAAATAAGCATTGCGAAGACGACCGCTCAATTGAAAGAAGGCGAGACGATACAGCTTAACGCCGTCGTCAAAAACACTAGCGAGTCGGTCTGGTTACCAACCGGTGCCGGCCTCGGCGCGGTCATGCTCGGCTGTCATGTTTACCACGCCGATGGAACGGTTTATCGCGAGAGCTATCATTGGGAACCCTTATGTGCAGATGACACTCGGCCCGTTCTACGGGGCGAGACCGTTCAGGTAATTGTTCGCCTGCCGGGATTGCCGCGCGGTCAGTATCGTCTGGACTTTGATATGGTCAGCAATGATGTCTGCTGGTTCGCTATTAATGGCTCAGAAGTGGCCCAGGTTGAACTTAGGGTTGTTTGAGGTCTGGGACCGCCCTGGGACCGCACGCTTCCAGGGTGCCGACTCTGCGACAGAAAGTTCTCTGATTCCATAATCGCTTTTATGCCAACGAAGGCACGCTGGAAGCGTGCGGTCCCAGGGTTCCCCATGAAGCTTCGTGACAACCGTCTCATCACACTGCTGCTGTGCACGCTGTTCACCCTCTTCATGATCCAAAGCTGGATCTTTCCGCTCAGCGCCCTGCTCTATACACGCGGCATTGACGGAAATGACTGTGGTCAGATGGTCTGGAACCTCTGGCACGCCACGGAATCAATCAGTCACCTGCGCAACCCGTACTTCGCCCCGCAGGTTTATTATCCGGTCGGGGCAAATCTGGCTCATCACACACTCGCTGCGGGGTACTTCCCAGTCACCTTTCTCGTCAAAGTATTCACGGGCGGCGATCCGATGTATCCGATCTATGCCTATCGAATAATTGCGCTGCTCTGCTTTATCCTGATTCTGTATTTCAGTTTTCTGTTTTTGAGAGAAGTGGGAATCAGCCGGTGGGCCGCTGCCACAGCTGCCGTTGGCTATAGCTTCTCACATTTCTTCATGGCCCACGTGATGCACCTCAATCACCTGGCGGGATTTTTGATTCCTTTGACCGGTCTGCTGGCGGTGCGTGTGTATCGTGCCCCGGGACGGAACCTATTGCCACTCGCTGTGGTCGCCGGTGTGGCCCCCTATTTCACCGAGTTCTCGCTTTATATCTACATGGCGACCGCGATGTTCGTGCTGGCACTTTCCTTATATGGAAGCGAGCGACGATTGATGATCGATCGCTCACGGCAGGCAGGCACGCTTAACATCTGGCTGGCCGTGGCATTATTCCTGCTACTCATTGCTCCATTCGGTATCAATCTGGCGCGTGACAAAGTCATGAAGCCGCCGCCGGAACAGTCGTCGATCTGGTCCGGCAACGTGGCTGGCTTTTTCATTCCCGATCCCGGCAAGACACCCGTGTACGGTCAGATCTTTGCCACGCTGAACAAACGCGTTTCGGTGGGCGTGGGCGGCTTTGAAATGTTTCTCGGCTTTGCGTTGACGATCTGTGCGCTGGTCGGATTGATCAAGGTCAGAAACCGTTATGTGAATATCTCGGCTGGAGTGGGCGCGGTCTTTTTGGTGCTCAGCCTTGGCGGGACCCTGAAAGTCTTTGGGACTGAGACACACTTGCCACTGCCTTACGCTTTGCTGATGCACCTGCCGCCGTTTGATTCGGGTCGCACGCCGGTGCGCTTTATCGTGGTGGGCCTTTTCTTCCTCATGATCCTGGCGGCGAGCGGCATTGCGTGGGTGCAGCAGACAGTTTCATCGAGGCTGGGAAGTCACTGGACTCACGTCGTCATGGCGCTGCTGTTTGTTTGGGCCACAGCCGAAGTTTACCAGCCGATTGCCCGTCAACTACCATTTGTGCCGCCGCAGCAGCTCGCAGGCATGGCGCCGGGTCCCGTCATTAACCTGCCGCTCCTCGCTTACGATGGCTATGCTTCGCTGCTGCAGGTCTTTCATCATCAACCCATTGCTACGGGTTACCTGGCGCGAATTTCGCAAACGCAGTTGGACCATGCGACTGATTTAAAAGAAGTTATCGACCGCGGCCCGACTTTTTGTGCGGAGGTTCAGAAACGAGGCTTTCGCAATATCATCATCACCCCGCCTGCCTACATGGAGCCTTACGATGCAGGCACGGTGACCCAATTCGAATTGGAAAAGTGTTCGCTGCCGGTGATCGACCTGCGGCCACAGGGAAGTCCGCTACCGCACCATCCAAACTTTGTGACCAGGCAGGGCAGGGAAGAACCAATCGAGTATCCGCGGCTCGAGCCGGGCGTGCCCTTACAATTTTCCACCGAGGCTGCGGATAAGTATTTATGGTACGGCTGGAGCGGGCCCGAGGTGTTGTCGCATTGGACCAACAGCGGCAAGGCTGCGGTCGTGTTCTCTGTTGCCGAGCAATTGCGAATGCAGCCTGGCGTCAAGCTTAAGATTTATGGTGCACCTTTTATCGCACCGGGAAACCTTAATGTGGCGCGGGTCAGGATTGAATTGAATGATCATTTGGTGGCTGAATGGATCGTCACAAGTCCGGAAGCGGCTGAACACACGATTGAAATTCCCGCGGGGCTGCTGCGTGAAAAGAATGCCCTCGCGTTTCATTTGCCCGACGCCGCCTCGCCGAGGGCGTTGGGAATCAGTGAAGACTGGAGGTTGTTGGGTTTCAATGTGCAGCGGCTGGAGCTTGAACAGAAATGAGAGGGCTAACCGCAGATACACAGATTCCGCAGACTGAAAGGGAGAGCCGGAATAGATTACTCGCGAAGCTCGATCGAGTTGGAGCGCAATTTCTCGTTTCCTGAAACACCAGGAACTTATTCAGGCTTTCGATTCAGAGCTTACCAAACCCGCGCCAGCTGTTCTTGTTGTGCCAACTTATCTGGATCTCAGTAGCGTTAACATCCTTCCACCACTCTTCAAACTCAGCCCGGGAAATATAGAACGCGGTTGGCGCCACCAGGTGATCGAAGACGATCGTGTGCTGCTCGCGCCAGCCAAATCCCGCGATGGCCTGCAGGTAATCGTTATAGAACAGATGTTGTGCGAGTGCGCCGTTGCCCACTTGATGCAGCGGGCGATAGATAAGTTTCGTAGCCAGATAGAGCGCAGCCGTCGGCACCTTCGAGAGGTGTAGCAGCGCGCGCGGGTTAATGCGAGAGGTCATCCCTTCGCGCAGCGGATTTATCCAGCGAGTGATCCACTCGTTGTTCTCTGCGCCATAAACCCATGCCGACAAATGGCCACCTGCTTTTAATTTTCCCGCCAGCGATGCAAACCCTCCCCGCGGATCCGGCAGATGATGTAACACGCCCACTGAAAACGCATAGTCAAAGACCCGCGCCAACGGCAGCTTGTAAATATCAGCCTGGACCACGTGCGCATTAGGTGTGGCTCGAGTGGCGGAAAAGGCCGACTCCACCGCCTCGCTCAGATCGATGCCGATCACATCACGAGCGCCCCAGCCTGCCGCCAGTTGCGTATGACGGCCCTTGCCGCAGCCACCTTCGAGCACGACCTTGCCGGTAAAAAACTCCGGTCGCACAGGCGCGATCCAGGCCAAAAACTGTTCTGCATAACGCTCGTCTGCCTGCGTGAAGTGAGTCCACTGCCAACCGAATTTGGCGGCTGTTTCAGCCTTGTCCGCCGTTACCTCGGTCAGGCTGGCAAATCTGGGAATGCCGCGCACGATGGGAAAGCGATGACCGCGAGCGCCACAGACAAGCTCGCCCGACATGATCTCCGAGCCCTCGGTTTGCGTCGTCTGGAGATCGAGCGCGGCGGCGCACTCAGGGCATTTCAGATATTGGAGCAGACTGATTTTCATGAATGGTGCTTCGCAGACATCCTCACTGCGCGTGACCTTGAACGGCTTGTAATTTACAGTATTGTGCTCCGGCCACGAAGAGGCCCCGACGGAATTAAGCATGCGACCAGATAAACTCTACGAATTTGCCGGCATCGACGACCTGGCCGAGTTTTACAGGCTCCGTTATGCATCGACCGAGATGCTCGCTGCGGATTACTTTGACGCCGTCAATCGCTTCGATATTCGCTGGTCGCGCACGATGTGGATTTATGGCAACGTGCGGCCGGGCTCTTCAGTGCTCGATCTCGGTTGTGGGGCAGGACTGCTGGCCCTTTTGCGACGCAAACAGGTCAGTGTTACCGGGCTTGATATCTCGCCTGACTGCGCGGCCATCGCTCGCGGTAATGGGTATGCAGCGATCGCGGGTTCTTTGACTGCGCTTCCCTTTGCTGCGGCGAGTTTCGATTATGTAGTCAGCCTCGACGTCATGGGCCACATCGAGTTCGCAGAGAAAGATGCAGTGCTCGCAGAGATCAAGCGCGTGCTGCGGCCCGACGGAGTAACACTGCATGGCGTCGAGTGCATGAACCGGGCCCAGCAAAAAGATTACGATGAAATGACTGCCGCAGAATTGCGAGACTTCATCGCCGTCGATGGGCATGTAGGCATGGAAGACGAGGCCGCGAACATCGCGCGCTGGTCTCGCTTCTTCGCGCACGTTCGCACCGAACCGCGCTACTCGGTCTGCGTGCCGTGCGAGGAGCTGTTGAAGCTGGCGGATGAGTATGGGTTGCCACGCTGCGATCCGGATCTGCTCGATTACCTGCGCGGCCTGTCATTCAACGAGCGGCGTGCTTTCAACATGGCGATGGGTTATGTGTTCGAACGCATCTCGGAATTCGAGATCAAAATGCCGGCCAGCGGATACCTGTTGGTCAAGGCCTCGCAACAGGCTCTGGGAGAATTTTACGGTGAGCACGGCGAGCGTCAGGAGCTGTTTCCCCACCCCTTGAGCGGAAACGGACCGGTGGCTCTCGATCAGACAACGCACGCGGCTTTCAATAGTGGCTGGTATGCAGCCGAGTCATTTCCCCCTGTCGGGCGCTGGATGGCGCGGGCCGGACAAATTCGCTTTCAAATAAAGACACTGTCGCGGCTGCGGTTCGACCTGACTTGTCACATGCCCGAGCTGCGGCAGCGTCCGCTCAAGCTTGAGTTCCGCTTGAATGACGAAGTGGTTGGCGGGGTTTGTGTGATTGATAACGGCTGGTTCGAGGTTCAGATTAGTTTAGATCGAACCCTGCAGGGAAAGAGTGACGGCCCCCTATTTCTGTTTGAGATTCGTGCCGATCGTACCTGGCAACCGAGCTCTACCAATATTGATAGCACCGATGATCGCGAGCTGTCAGTAGCGGTATGCAGGATTGAGGCAAGCAGCTAAGCAAGACCGGCTCAACGCTCAGGAATGCACGGCACTGCCCACTACACCCAGTCTGCGAGCGCCGACTGACGCATTCAGATTAGCCACGCCTTCTACCGGCGGCGCGCACGCTACATTAAAAAACAACACTCCATCGATCCAGTCATAACTGATGCCATCTTCGCTGTGGACCGCAAACGAAACTGAATAGGCATCGGTCCCCAGCCAGCAATCAAACGCAAATGAGATTTCCAGCACTTCGTCGCGTTTAATCGTGCCCAGCTTCAATTGCTTCTGTTCGGTGTTAACTCCATAAGCATGAATGCCCAGACGGTTGCGTATCAAAAACCCGAACACAGGATCCGCGCACTCGCGCGTGAAGCGCACGCGCATTTTTGCGATCAGCGGCTCGCCAGTATCCACCAGCTCCGCGCTTTCGCGATTGGCGTTGAGTAACTCTGCCCCGAGCACTTCGGCGCTACCATCACCGTGGCGGAACGAGTAGCGCAACGCCGGACTGCGCCGCGCCAGTTCTTCATCGCTCGCCGTATGTTGCCCGTCATCAAGGACTGAGCTCGAGGCAATGGACTCACGCCGGTCGTAAGCTTCTTCGCGCTCCATGATCAATCCCTGATAGCGATTTAATACTTCGCCCGGCTTGCCGTCGGTATCGACTCGTCCGCCATTCATCAAAATCGCGCGCGAACAGAGCGCCTTGACCGCGGAGGGATCGTGCGAGACAAACAGGATCGTGGTGCCGCTCTCCTGCATCTGCTTGATGCGCCGCAGGCAGCGATGTTGAAAGACTGCATCGCCGACAGAGAGGGCTTCGTCAATGATTAGAATTTGTGGTTCGGTGGAAACGGCAGTGGCAAAAGCCAATCGCACGTACATGCCGCTGGAGTACGTCTTAACGGGCTGGTGAATGAAGTCGCCGATTTCTGCAAAGCGTTCGATGTCCGGCAGCAGACGCTCTGTGTCGCGGCGCGAGAAACCCATCAGCGCGGCGTTCATGAAGACGTTTTCAATTCCGGTGAATTCCAAATTAAAACCAGCGCCGAGTTCGAGCAGGGCGGCCACGCGTCCTTCATGCCAGACATTGCCGTGGGTAGGCTCGAGCGTGCCGGTGATAATTTGCAGCAGGGTGGATTTGCCGCTGCCATTTGGTCCAACGATGCCGACAGTGGTGCCGGCTTCGATCTCAAAGCTGACATCGCTGAGCGCCCAGAATTCTCGATGCCACTGCCATCGTCCACGCGTGAGCGACTCTTTCAGGCGGTCACCCGGATGCGCATAGATGCGATATTGTTTGGCGACGCGTTCGACGCGCAGAGCAATTGGCATAGCGGGTAGGCGACCTCAGATTGAGTTAATCTCCACAAGCCGCTCACCTGCTTTCAACAGTTCTATCATCGGAGATAGTTGAGCATCGATCCAGATCATCATGCTGCCAGCACCGGATGATCCAACTTACGGGCGGCATATTGCAAAGTCGCGTGCAGGTCATCCGCTTCCAGATCAGGCATTTCCTCAAGTATCTGCTCAGCAGTTAGACCCGCGGCGAATAGATCCAGAACGTCGGTTACACGGATACGCATGCCACGAATACACGGACGTCCGCCGCACTGTTCAGGATTGGTTGTGATTCTCTGAATCGGATTAGACATAGAACCCTCCAGGAAGCGCGGTTTCAATTAAGACATAAGATACACCGAGTGATGGATTAAGCAGAAGTGATCGGGCCTGCCTGATTTGCTTTTTAGGGCGTTGAGGGTTGTGCGCGCTCAAGTCTAGTGACAAATAGGTCGGTCACCCGTCGTAAACTGACAACTGGCTACTAACTACTGACCACTGGCTACTGACTACTGTGACCACCTACAATGCTTTCATGCTTTCCGCTCAAACTGCCCGGCGGGCGGTGTGGCGCCCTTTGTGGGAACTGCCCCGCCGTTCGGAACTGATCCTGTCGCTGTCGCGCCGCCAGCTGGTGGCGCGCTACAAAGGCTCAGCGCTCGGCGTCCTTTGGGCAGTACTGACTCCGGTAGTGATGATCGTGATTTTTACTTTTATCTTTGCCGGAATTTTCGGCGCGCGTTTTGGCGTGCGCAGCTCGCCCTGGGACTATGCTCTCTATCTTTTCTGCGGCTTATTGCCGTGGAACATGTTTCAGGAAGCCCTGGTGCTTTCCGCCACCACCATTGTCTCGCATGCCAACCTCGTCAAGCGTGTAGTCTTTCCACTTGAGACGCTGCCTATGGCTCAGGCGCTCGCCGCGCTCGGCAATCAACTGTTTGGGACCCTCGCGCTGGTGCTGGCGATCGTCATCATTCGGCAGGAGCTGCATCCGACTGTTTTGTGGCTTCCGGTGGTGTTGTTGCCGCAGTTGATCGCGACGCTGGGGGCAGCCTGGCTGATAGCCTCGCTCGGAGTTTTTCTGCGCGACATTGCGCAGGGCATCTCGCTGCTATTGATGGCCTGGATGTACCTGACGCCGATTCTCTATCCCGAATCAATCGTGCCTGAGCGCTACCAGTTTTACGTGAACCTCAATCCGTTCACACCGCTCGTACGCAGCTATCGCCGCATCCTGATCGAAGGACTGGCTCCGGACTGGCGCGGGCTTGGTTATTTTTCCGTGTTTGCCCTAGTGAGCTTTATTTTTGGCTACTGGTGGTTCGCCCGGACGCGTAAGAACTTCGCCGATGTGATCTGAAAGAATTTAGCCGTGTCATCCGCGTAATCCGCGGCTAAATCTCTTAATTCCTTCGCCCACCTGTCAACCGCAGCAGAAAGAAGAAGAGATTAATGAAATCGAGATAAAGCGAAAGAGCCCCAACTACCGCGAACGAACCCGCGCGTCCCTCGGGCAATGACAAAGCCATCTGCTTCATACGCTGTGCATCCCACGCTGTTAGTCCGGTAAAGATGAGCACGCCAATCACGGAAATCACAAATTGCAGCACATCGCTGTGCCAGAAGATGCCAACCACCGAAGCGAGAATCAGTCCAATCAAGCCCATGAACATGAAGTGACCCACACCCGCCAGACTCTTCTTAGTCACAGTGCCGAAGAAAGCCGTAGCCCCAAACATCCCGGCGGTGATAATGAAGGTCTGCACGATTGAAGTGCCGGTGAAGATTAAAAGCATCACCGAAGTGGTCACGCCCACCAGCGCCGAATAAAACATGAAGAGCCCGGCGGCGGTCACTGGTTGCAGTTTGTGGACGCGCGCCGAAAGGTAAAAGACGGTACCCAGCTGCGCGATGATAAGTACCCAGAACACCAGGCGATTCATGATCACGGCCGCGATCAGCGTGGGTGAGGAAGCGATGGCAAACGCAGTGACCGAAGTAATTAGCAGACCCACAAACATCCAGCCATAGACCTTCGTCAGGAAGGATGCGACCAGGCCCGCGTTCTCCTCGGAGACATATGCCGGTTGGTTTGTGCTCGATTGGTTCCACGACGGTTGTTGATTCCAGCTCATTTTGTACTCCCCGCTGTCACACTGTCTGCGCTGCTTCTGTCGATGCGTTATTAGGATGCCATTATAGCCGGAAAGGGATTCCCACCAAGGTCTGCGAGACGAGTACTGCTCCAGTTTTGACTTGACCTGCGTTTGCTTCCCGTTGCTGTCGACAAACTTGAGGCGGTCAGCTTTGTTATCAGACTGAATCACGCTGTTTTGGGAGGCCCTTGATCACGCGGCGCGCAAACCGCTATGCTTCCGCGCATTAATCATGTCAAGCGGGAAAACAATTCATTGAATCTTACGAAGTTTGGGAAACGACTGGAGACCCTCGTTTCCCTGCGTGAAGAGGTTGTGGCCCTATCGGTCGTGAAGTGCCGCATGTCTCACGAACGAATCGTCCTGGCCGGCGACTCGGGCTTGCCGGTGGTTCGTCATTCTCCAGAGGTCACCTATCAGAGGGTTGGCTTGTGCGATCCCAAGCTGCGGGCGCAGAGACTTGGCTGTAGCCACACCATGTCTCGAATCAAGTTGGAAGTCGCGATTAATGAGTTAGGCGCCGCGAGCGGAGACGATCGCGACTCGTATTTAGCCGGCGAGCTAAACTGGCTGAACAACGAGATTCACTTACTCGATCACAGAAAGAGCGACGCTGAAGTAGAGCTTGCCTGCGGGTTGGCCGCTAGAGGTAGCGCCGCCCATCAGGAGCCGGAAGATGAGTATGTCCGGCGAGCAAAGGAAAAGATTGCCGAGATGGAGTTGCTGCACGATCACTACGCGGACCGCCTCGACATCCTGAAATCCACCATCGTGACGGAGCTTGATAGGTTGATCGAAAATTTCCAGAACGTCAGCGCAAGTGATCAGTGATTAAGGTGCGCCTGAATAATGTCGCGCAAGGCGATGAAATTATGAAGCCCTCAGCTTTAAGGTCCTCAGCTTATCTCAGCTCATAAGATCATCAACTCATAAGGCCCTCAGCCCGCGGCGCGGGCGACAGCCGATGCGAATTTTTTGTCCTCTGCTCGCTGACGAGAACGGCGGCGTCTGTCGCCCACATTCGTGGGCCCTCATTTTTGTGTTGCCACAACCTGGGGTTCCGCTGCGCTCCACCCCAGAAACTATGTAAGCCGGATCTCCCCAAGTCGAGTTAAAAGTTGGACAATGTCCAACGTTCTGTATACGAGTTTGGCCTTTGCAGGTTGACTCAAAATCTGACTTAGCAGGAGGACCCGGTGATGAAGATTTTGGCATTGGACTTTAGTTAAATTTCATCCGCGTTTTCGGCGTTCATCTGCGGTTACTATTTTCCTGAAGGTCCCGGTCCGATTAGAAAGGGAAATGCCCGCCTGAAGGCGGTACTCTGAACGCCTGTTGTGCTTCGAAGTATCGCCCGGCGTCTCTGGCTCCAGCTTGCCGACTCGGATAGAATCGAGCCTTCATTTCAGCGGCGCGCGATTCATTGGTGGCGTGCGAAGATTGATTTGTAATGAACACAACTTCTTCTTTTTCTGATTCCTCTTCTTCTGGCGATTCGCAGGAAACTCAGCGTTTTGATTCGGCGCAGATTCGCGCGAGCGGGCCCAGACCGGGTTGGGTGCTGCGCGAACGTTATCGTCTCGACAGCGAACTCGGGCGCGGCGCGATGGGGGTTGTCTTTCGCGCGACTGATCTCGAACTGCTGCGGCCTGTAGCCGTCAAGATTCTGGCCGGCAGTTTTTCGCCGCCGGACATATTGGAAGGCAGAAGTAGTGAGGCGAACACCGGCTCAGATCAGCGCAGCCGGTTCCTGCGCGAGGCGCGCGCGGCCGCGGCGCTAAATCATCCGCACATCGTAGCAGTTTATGACGTAGGCGAGGACCAGGGCTTCCCTTTTTTCATCATGGAACTGGTGGATGGTCCAAACCTGGGCCAGACTCCCCCTCATGAACTCGAACGGATTATCGAAGTTGCCTGCCAGATCTGCGCAGCGCTCGAGCACGCACATCTCAACCAGATTGTGCATCGCGATCTTAAGCCGGCCAATGTTCTGATCTCCGGTGGGTCTGTAAAACTTGCCGACCTCGGCCTGGCCCTCCCGACGCTGGGCTCTCGCATCTCGCACGAGGGCACCATTGTGGGCACGGCCGCTTACATGGCGCCGGAGCAGGCGCTGGGAAGCAGTATCGATGGTCGCGCCGATCTTTACGCCTTAGGAGTGGTGCTTTATGAACTGACCACCGGCCGCGTGCCTTTTCTCGGCGACAATCCCCTCGCGACTATTTCGCAGCACCTGCATGCGCCTGTCGTGCCACCGCGAGTCCTCCGCCCCGATCTGTCGCGCTCATTTGAGAGCGTCATCCTTCGTCTGCTGGCAAAAGATCCGGCGCAGCGTTTTGCGACTGCTGCCGAAACGGCGACCGCTTTGCGCGCAGTACTAAGCGGCGAGACAGAAGCGCAGGCAGAAGACGGCGGAAGCGCAATAGCTCTGCTCGACGCGCTTTCGCGTGGCCATCTGGTAGCGCGTGGACCAGAGTTGGCTGAGGCGCGCGAGCTATGGCGACGGGCCCAGGAAGGTCGCGGACACGTGTTGCTCCTGAGTGGCGAGCCCGGCTCAGGCAAGACTCGTTTGGCGCGTGAGGTCATCGTTCAGGCTACGCTCGATGGGGCGGTAGTCCTGAGTGGGGCTTGTTACGAATATGAAGCGTCGACGCCCTACCTGCCGTTCGTCGAGGCCTTTCGCCGTTGGATTCGCGGCCAGAAAGACGATGCGAAGCTACGCGAAATAATTGGCGACGGTGCTTCGCAAATTGCCAAGCTCGCCCCGGAACTGACAACGCGTCTTGGTCCCTTTCCCGATCGCCCGGAATTGCCTGCTCATGAAGAACGGCTTTTGTTTTTTGACGCGGTCACGCATGTATTCGCCGCCCTGGCCCGGCGCCAGAGTCTGTTGTTCTATCTCGATGATCTGCATTGGGCCGACAGTGCCACGCTTTGGCTGCTGGGTCACCTGGTGCGCAACCTGCGCGCTGAGCGTGTGCTGATCGCAGCTTCTTACCGCGACACAGAACTCGATCGCACCCATCCACTGGCCAAGGCCCTGGTTGATTGGAACCGCGAACGATTGACCACACGCATCGTGCTCAAGCGCTTTAATCCTGACGAGACACGCGCGCAGATCACTGCGCTGCTTAACGACGACATTTCCGGAGAGTTTGCCGAAGTCGTTTTTCGCGAGACTGAGGGCAATCCATTCTTTGTCGAAGAAGTGATGAAGTCCCTGATCGAACAGGGTTCCGTCCGCAGAGAAAGTGGGCAGTGGAAACGCTGTGAGCTGGCCGACCTCGTCATTCCGCAGAGTGTAAAAGAGGCCATCGGCAATCGTTTGGATCGCGTCAGTGCTGAGTGTAACGAGACCTTGCGGGCCGCGGCAGTGCTGGGGAAAACGTTCACCATTGACGAACTCATGGCCGCCGCGGAAGGGCAGAATGAAAACGTTCTGCTGGATGCGCTGGATGAAGCAGTGGCGGCGCAGTTGCTGAGCGCGGATCGCGACCAGGCATTTGCGTTTACGCATGACAAAATTCGCGAGGTCTTATACGAAGAGCTGAATCCGATCCGTCGCCGCCGGCTCCACCTGCGCATCGCTACCGGCCTCGAGCGACATCGAGAAAAAGCGCCGGTTGCGGTTGAGACTTTGGCCCATCACTTCATCCATGCCGGTGAGTACGAGCGCGGACTCACTTACGCGAAGCAGGCGGCGGCCGAGGCAGAGCGAATTTTCGCTTACGGTGAAGCGTTGGCTGCATACAACCGAGCTTTGGAATGTGCCGAAGCGCTGGGTTTGCCTGAGGAACAGTTGGTGCTGGAAGAAGCAGCCGGCAATGTCATGCTGGCCCAGGGCGATAGTCTGCACGCCACCGCACACTTTGACCGAGCGCTGGCGCTGGCGCATGACCAGCGCGAACGGGTCCGCATACTCTGCCACGCGGCGAGTTGCCTGGTTACCAATGGCGATCAGCGAGGCCTGGAATATGTGCGATCCGCTCTGCTGGTGCTGGATTCAAAGACCGAGCCGCTTGAGACAGCGAATGCTTTGGCGACGCAGGGACGTTACGCCCATTTAGCGGGTGAGCATGACGAAGCGATAACGCTGCTCGAAAGAGCTGCGACTCTGGCCGTTCCAGCCGTGGCGCAGGAGCTCACACCATTTGGCGCCACTACTATCTCGACCGTCTTTGCTTTTCTTGCGGGGGCTTATCAACACCTTGGGCGCTTCACTGACGGAAATGTTTGGGCCTGGCGCTCGGTGGAATTCGGAAAGACGCATGGAGTGCTGCTGGCCCAGGCACTTGGGTATGAGTTTTTGGGAGAGAACCTGGTCAATGCGGGTGACTGGAAATCTGCGCTTGAGTTTGCGGCGCTCGAACGCGAGATAGCGGCGCGCATGCATTCGCGGGAGCGTCAGTGCTGGGTACATCTCGTCACCTGTGTATCCTATTTATTGTCAGGCGACCTCGCAGCAACGGAGCGTGAGTGCAGAGTTGGCGTGGAGTTGGCCGAATCGATTGGTGAGCAGCGTGTTGCTGCGTTGTTGAGAGGGAACCTGGCGATTGTGCTCGCGGATCGCGGACACATGGATGAAGCCTTCCAGGTCGCGCGCGAAAATTTAACCCGCTGCGAGGCGCTTGGTCTGCTATACACGCGGGCGGACGGACGACGTTGTTTGGCTCATGTACATTTCAAAAATGGCGACCTGAACGAAACCGTTCGAGTGTGCGACGAGTTGTTGGGACTCCTGGGCCAAGCTAAGTCACGCGTGGTGCGGCTATGGACCGGGCCGATGCAGGTTGAAGCTTTATTCAAATCAGGAAGGCACGAAGAAGCCGCCCAATGCCTGGCTGACTATGAGGCCATTGTCGCTTCTTCCCAGGCGCCGCGTTGTGAACGAGAAGTCGTGCGTCTAAAGGAATTGCTGGCGAGCTAAAAGAGTCCGGAAAAATACGTTCCTAAACTCAACCCACGGCTCGCCTGGCCGTTGTGCTGCCGCCGGAATGATCCATTAATGAGTGTGAATCTTAACCTTCAGGAATTGTTTGGCGGGATCGATATCTATCTCTTCGATCAGTTGTTGAGAGGCCGGATTGTGCCGGGGATGCGTGTGTTGGATGCGGGCTGCGGCGGGGGACGCAATATCGTCTACCTGCTGCGGAGTGGCTTTGAGGTTTGTGGAGTTGACGAAGCGCGCGAGGCGATTGATTACGTGCGAAAGATGGCTGAGACACTAAGGGAAGAGAGCGGAAGGATGGGGGAGAAAGCGACGCGCACTTCATCCTTGCGGCCTCAGGGAGAAGTTGGTGTGGCGCACGAAGAGCACGCAGGATGCGTGCGGTCCCAGGAGGACTTCCGGGTGGAGGCGGTCGAGCAGATGTCCTGGGAGGATGAGAGTTTCGAGGTCGTGCTGAGCAGTGCGGTACTGCACTTTGCGCGCTCGCAAGAACATTGGCAGGCGATGATGAATGAGATGTGGCGTGTGCTCAGGCCCGGTGGAATCTTTTTCGCGCGGCTCGCGTCGTCGATTGGCATCGCGGATCAGGTGCGCTTGCTGGAGGGCCGTCGCTATCGGCTACCGGATGGCAGCGATCGCTTTCTGGTGGATGAAGAGATGCTGCTTAGGACTGCTGCCAACCTGGGTGGAGAGTTTCTGGATCCGATCAAGACGACGGTGGTGCAGAACCTGAGAGCGATGACGACGATAGTTTGGAGGAAGGGGCTTGGAGCGTGAAACGTATGTTTGCTTATGGCATTGAACCCCTGTTGGTGCTTTGTTCTTTGATTTTGTTGCGTGAGTAGTTAGGTCTTTCTAAAATTGAGCCACGAACAGTAGAAATCAAAGCACAAAGTTCAAATCTCCTTCCCATCTATTCACGCTCAGCCTCCGCTAGCATCGTGTCACCGTTTTGCGGACGATTGAAAATAGCCCAGCGGTTTATCGCTGGGATCGGTCGGAAGTGAGACGAAGTCCGTGAAGCGGACGGCTGAAAAAGTTAGAGTATCCGATGATTACATTCAGCCGTCCGCTTCACGGACTGCCAATCGTTGTGCTCTGTCCCCAGCAGTAAACTGCTGGGCTACTATCAGTTGTCCGCTTTGCGGACTTAGAACTCAACCTTTTCGGCAAGCCCTTTAGCTTGGTGCGTTGAGCTTGAGCTTGAGCTTGAGATCCAAAGTTCAAAGCTCCTTCCCATCTATTCACGCTTGGCAATCACCACCACTGTTCCCATCAACCACCAGAAAACCAGAGCCACCACCCCAGCGCCGAAGTTGTAGTTGACGAGCGAACTCGCAAAGAAGCCGGCCAGCGCGCCGGTCGCGCCCAGTAGCAGACCATGCCGGTTAGTATCGCCGCTATCACGTGTAATCCGTTCGCCGCGTGAGACGATCTGCCAGAACACAATCATGATCCAAAGCCAGAACCCGACCGCCGGCAGGCCGCGGTCGAAAGCCAGTTGTAGCGGCGTCGAGTGCAGGTGTATCAACACACTTCCGGGGAAGCCCCATTCCGTCCAGTGCAACTTCACGGCATCCATCCCATGACCAAACACCGGATGGACCAGCAAACGGGAAAGGCCATTGCGCGCTACTGTCAGGCGCAGGGATGAGCTGTCGTCGCCAAGTGACAGTGCCTGGTGAGCTCGCGTCTGCCAGACGACGACGCCTCCGAATGCCAGCACAAAGGTGATTGCTGCGGTGACCAGAAAGCGTGCCGCTGTTCCTTTGGCCGCAGCGCGCCAAATCAGAACGCAGCCGCCGAGCGCAAAGGCAACCAGCACGGTGCGCATGGCGGTGAAGGCAATGCCGAAAGCGAGCATCGCACCCGCAATCAGCGCCAGCTTAAAGCGACGATTGGTTCCATGGTTTTGCAGGTTCGCCAGCGCCAGACCCAGCGACAGTTGCGCGAGCATCTGCAGAATCTCGGCGAAGTACGAGTAGTGACCAGTCCAACCGGAAGCGCGAAAGCGATGCAGGCTTTGAGTGCCCGCTACTCCCGCTGGAGACGTCTGGGCTTTCAGATATCCGCTGACTACGAAGCCGGGCCATTCGGCATGCTCGCCGTGCGTGATGACGCTGACTGAAAGCCTTTGGTAAGGTTCGGTTTGTCTGATTATCCGATCGATATCTGCCACCGAATAGACGCGTTGCCCGCCAACTCTCCAGATGGCATCGCCGGGTTCGACTGCCACGATCGCAGACGTTGTGTCAGGGCGGGTATCGAGATGGCTGAAAGGCGAATCAGCGGTAACTGAATTGACCACCACCCCACGGCCACGGGCCAGATCCACAACACTCCACATCGTCCCGGCGATGCCGGACAAGATCATAATCGAAGCCAGCAGCACGGCCGTGCGCCGCGTGACAATGGCCTGGGTCAGATAGAAAACGAAAAGAACCGAAACGGACTGCAGCTTGCCAATGCTAATGCGAGGCTCGTCGGAAAATAATGACGAAGCAATCGTCCAAAGGAAGAAGAGCCAGATGGGCAGGTCGAGTTTAGTGCGGCGAATTCCTGTGCGATGCGATGCGAGTGTACGGATGAGCCACCCCATGGCGGCAATGCCTAAACTGATCTCAGCTCCGGCGATCGAGTGGGGGGCGAATGCGGCAAAGAGAAAAAAGCCGGCGATTGCGACGCGCTGACCGAAGGTCGAGCCCGGGCTGGGCCTGAGATCTGAGGCCGGTGAAGTCATATTGGACGGAGCCTTACTGTTGACCGTTTCCCCTCAATAGTTTCGGAGATGTCGAGTACGGTCTTATGCGGGGAAAACCCGACTGAAGTCGGTACTCTGAAAGCCTGTTTACAAACCAGGATACTGGCCTTTTGAGAAGTGCGTTGACACTCATCAATTTCGCGTGTTAGCGTATTGGTTCGAACGGCTGCCCCTGCTGATTCGTTCGAAATAATTTGCCAGGTACTACACCTGCAACTTCTACCCCGCCTTATTTTGACTCAGCCAGTAATAAGGGACACATAATACACGCAATGGCTTTCGAAAAGGCTAAGGTCGTAAAGGCCGCAGAAAAGTTCCTTTCGACCGGGAACATCCCGGCCGCAATCAAAGAATACCGTCAAATTGTCGAGCATGACGAGGGCGATTTCACCGCGCTCAACATGTTAGGGGATTTGTGTGTGCGTGCCGGCAACAAGGAAGAGGCGATCAAATGCTTTGCCCGCATCGCGGAACACTATCGCGAACAGGAATTCACCCTGAAAGCGGTAGCAATGTACAAGAAGATAGATCGCCTTAACCCACGCAATCCGGAAATAGCCGAGAAACTCGCCAGCCTCTATGCAGTGCAGGGATTGGTGGTGGATGCGCGGGCTCAATACTTGATCGTTGCTGAAGCTCATTCGCAAGCGGGCGACGCCAAGGGTGCGCTCGCTGTGCTTCATAAGATGGCCGATCTCGATATTCAAAATACCGAAGTGCGGCTGAAGTTGGCCGAAGCCTATCTCAAGAACAACTTGCAGCCGGAGGCGGCCCAGGCTTTCTGCGAGGCCGGTGCGCGTCTGCTGGAAAGCCGATCTTATGAAAAGGCACTCCAGGCGTACGCGCGTGCCCTCGAGCTGCGGCCGCAAAACCAGACAGTTCTGGAAGGCATGGTAGCAGCGCATATCGCGCTGGGGACCGCTTACGAAGCAGCCGAGTTGCTGGAAAAATTAGTCACGGACAAGCCGGACGCTCCGGCTCTGATTTCACTCCTCTTGACTGCTTATCTTGAAGCCCATGACGCCCCGGGCGCCGAGCGCGCCACCTCGATGTTAATGACGCACGACGCGTCGAACTATACGCGTTACCTGGAAGTTGCGCGGCTGCATCTGAACGCGGGTGATATAGATGCTGGCGCCAGAGTGCTCTCAGGCATTGCTGAACGGGCGCTCGCCGGTCGCGAGGAAACGCAGTTACTCGAGTTGGTTAACGAAGTGCTGGCTCGCGATCCGGAGCAGATTGCCGCCTTGCGTCTGCTGGTGCGTATTCATTGGTGGCAACGAGACACTGACAAGCTGCGCGCCGCTCTCGAGAGATTAACGGAGGCAGCCGAAGCCGCTGGTCAGACAGAAGATGAACGTTATGCCCTGACTCAGTTGGCCAGGCTGGTGCCCGATGAACGCAAGTACGCTGAGCGCCTGCGGGAACTGGGTGGCGCCCAGGAAGAGGAGCCAGTAGACGACCCTCTGGGCCTGCCGGATTCAAGCGTACAAGAAGTGCCTACGTTCGAGAGTTTTGCGATTGTGCAGGACGACCAAATGGGCGCTGGAAATCAGCCAGTGCAGGCGTCCGGCGATGAGTTTGAGTTTAATTCCGTGGCCACTGAGGCGGCTGATGCCGTTCCGGATCCGAGTTCCTCGTTCGCGGACTTGAATGAAGGATTCGAACGTGCTGGCGAAGCTTCAACACCGCTTTTCACGGGAAACGAGGGCGATAACTCAGACAACCGAGAAGTTGATTTCAGCGCTGCGATGTTCGATGCCGGAACCGCGACCGCCGATTCAGCTCCGGATCTGGAACGGCGCAAAGCCATGTTGCGTCAGGAGCTGGAGAGCGTCGATTTTTATATCAGCCAGGGCTATGTGGACATTGCTTCGGACACGCTGGAGATGCTTGAGCGCCAATATGAAGGCGATCCTGGTATCGCCGAGCGCCGCGCAAAACTTGGCCAGGTGACCCAGGTTGCACCGGTCATCGCGCCTGACGAATTTTCGAGCGTGGGCGGCGAAAGGGACGGACAAGCCAGCACTCCCGTAGCCGAGGCAGTCGAGCCGGGCACGATAGGACACATTGCCGGTGTCGCTACGCCGACAATCGATGCCGGACTGGCCGATGTCTTTGAAGAGTTCCGCCTGGCTGCAGAAGACGAAGAGAATGCGCCGGCTGAAGATTACGAAACTCACTACAACATGGGCCTTGCGTACAAGGAGATGGATCTCCTGGATGAAGCCGTGCGCGAATTCCAGACTGCGGTGGGCCTCGCGATGCCCAAAGATGGCACGCCGCGTTACCTGCAGTGCTGTAACCTGCTGGGCCACTGTTTCATGCAAAAGCAATTGCCGAAGGCTGCGGCTATCTGGTTCCGCAAGGGCCTGGAGGCGCCGGGCCACACTGAAGACGAGTATCAGGCGCTTCGTTATGAAATGGCTTTAGCCTTTGAGCACATGGGCGATATCGGTAAGGCCATCGATACTTTTACAGAGGTCTACAGTGTTGACGTTGCTTATCGCGACGTAGCCGAAAAGCTCAGTGAACTGCAGACGCAAAAAGCGGAAAAAGCCTGATAGGAAATCAGGTGAAGAGGAATTGCCGGGCTCGTGACAGCTCTTAGTTCCCCGACACTAAGGCAATTCGAATCCCTTCCTTGACTGTTGTCGTTTCCCGCCCGTACCATCTCCCTGCAATTATGTCGGCTAGGCTCAGTGTCATCTTCTACATCATCCTCTGTCTCGAGATCGGGCTCGTGCTGACGCTTGCGCCCTGGATTCCGCAGGGTTTTTTCGGCTTGAGTGATTGGGGCAATAATTATTTCCTGCTTTATGCGGCGCGCAAAACCGGATTTTATGCCCTACAGACAGTCGTTGCCTCAGGCTGGGTGCGCGGAGCGGTAACCGGTGTGGGACTCCTGAATTTGGGGATCGCTTTTTGGGAAATCTTTACTTTTAAACAGACCGTGAGCGCGCTGCAGCGGGAAGTTGCGGGAACTGGAAGCACAACCAAAGATGAGGCTCGACCTCTCTCAAACAATCACCTATCTGATAACCAGCAGCACGACGACGCCAGTCACGACGCCGTCAACTGACGATTTCGAACATCTCCTCAATCTCATTTCGGCTGCTGTAGCTGCCGGCGTCAATCTAATTCAACTTCGAGAGAAAGCATTGAGCGCACGATCGCTTTATGAGCTAACCGTGCGCGCAGTTGAACTGGCGCAGGGAAGCGCTACGCGTTTGCTGGTCAACGACCGAGCGGATATTGCTCGCGCCGCCGGAGCGGATGGGGTTCATTTGACTACGCAATCCCTGAGCGCGAGCGTGGTGCGGCGCTGTTTCGGCAGCGAGTTGCTGGTCGGAGTTTCAACTCATTCACTTGCAGAAGTCTGCGCCGCCGAAAGCGAAGGTGCGGACTTCGCAGTCTTCGGTCCGGTGTTTGAAACCCCGTCGAAGGCGCGCTACGGCGGGCCGCTGGGGTTGACTCGTTTGGCGGAAGCCGCGCGTACGGTCGCGCCCTTTCCAGTGATAGCTCTTGGTGGAGTTACAAGGGATAACGCAAGTGAATGCCTGCGCGCCGGAGCTCGAGGCGTTGCCGGCATCAGGCTTTTCGCAGATGAAAATGATTTGACCCCAATCGTAAGACCTGAATAGCGCCAACTGGCATCGCAAGCTTGCCCTACATTGCTCGCGAGACCACGATGAATCTCACCATGCAGCAAAACGCTCAGCCTGTGGCACTGACGATTGCCGGCCTCGATCCTTCCGGTGGAGCGGGTATCGTCGCTGATATCCGCGCGTTCACTGCCTTCGGTTATGCAGCGGCCGCTGCGATTACTTCCGTTACCTTTCAGAACGACGAGCGGGTTTTTGGCGCAGAGCACCTGTCCGCTGGGACTCTGCGCGGGCAAGTGCTCGCCGTCCTCGACCAGGGCACGATCGTCTGCGCCAAGACGGGGATGTTGCCTACTCGTGAAATCGTGACCGAAGTAGCGCGTTTGTTTAGCGAGACCAGTCTGCCGGCGCCGGTGCTTGATCCGATCCTACGCTCATCATCCGGTTATGATCTGATCGAAGAGGACGCGCTGGAATGTATGGCCAGGGAACTGTTTCCTTTGGCGCGCGTGGTGACCCCAAATGTTCCAGAGGCTGAGCGCATTACCGGGTTAAGGATTGGTGATGTTGAGGGAATGCAAGCTGCTGCCGCCATGCTGCGCTCGCTCGGCGCTCCTGCCGTCCTCATTAAGGGGGGGCACCTGGGATCACAGGGTGCGGGCCTGTTGAGCGCGGGTAAGATGCAATCTGACTCAAAGGGAGAAGCGATTGATTTGCTTGATAATGCCGGCGAAGTGGCAGTCTTTCGCAGCGAATGGATCGCCGGTCCCAACCTGCGCGGCACCGGCTGTATGCTCTCGGCCGCGATTGCGGCATGTCTCGGCAAGAACCTGACATTGGAACAGTCAATCGATCGGGCCAGAGAATTTGTCGCCGCGGCTCTCAAGACAAATGCGGCCCTTCATCGTGGATAGTACGGACTTTAAGTTTTGACGCGGCGTAATCACAGCTCTGAGCTACTTCACGACGGCTATCTTAAATGCTCGCTGAACTAACGCGACGAAACAAACTCGCACTGTTACTTCTGACGCTGGCAACCACGGCCGCGGTCTGGTATGGCTGGCACTTGTTCTGGTTCCTCACTGACGACGCCTTCATTGCTTTCCGCTACGTCAGCAACAGTCGCCTCGGGTTTGGTTACGTTTGGAATGCACCTCCGTTCAGGCCGGTTGAAGGCTACACCAGCTTTCTTTGGGTTGTTCTGCTGGATCTGATTTGGCGCGTAACGGGGAGCGCGCCGCCGGCCGCCTCCAACTATGTCTCGCTGCTATTTGCTTACCTGACTTTGCTGTTGGGGGCGCTGATGGTTTTGCAGATGAAGCTGCAGTTGTCGTTCGCCAGGCATCGGATCTTGTTTCTCGCTCTCGTACTGGTTGCCGCAGTGACCAATCGAACCTTTCTGGCCTGGACCAGTTCCGGGCTGGAAACGGCGATGTTCAATTTCTTTCTAACGTTGTGGGTCTATTGCTGTCTGATTCTGCGTTGCGACACCAGGCGTTGGGTGTTTGCCGTATCAATGTCAGCGGCGGTGTTGACTCTCAGCCGGCCGGACGGTCTGTTGTTCGCCCTCATTACCCTGATATTGGTTGGCGCTGCCGTGTTGAGACAGAGCCTGCCCCAAACGAGCAGAGCGGCACGCTGGAAGCGTGCGGTCCCAGGGATGACGTCCAAAGGCCTTCGTCAGCTGCTCAGTGCCTGGCCTCTCATAATTGTTCCGGCTCATTTATTTTGGCGACGCTACTTTTACAAAGCCTGGTTGCCAAATACCTATTACGCGAAGACAGTAGCCGGTCGTATTTGGCCGGCGAGCGGTCTCAGGTATTTCTTGTCTTTCGTGCTCGAGTATTCGTATTGGGTGTGGTTGGGTTTGTTGCTTGTTGTGACGGTGGTTGTCGCCAGAGATTTCCGGGCGCACAGAAAATTCGATATGCAGTTGCTGATCAAGTGGGCAGTATGCCTCGCCTTACTCGGGCAATTTCTCTACTACACGATCGTGATTGGCGGCGATCACTTTGAGTATCGCGTCTATAGCCACCTGGTATTGCTCGCTGCAATCTCTTTTCTCTGGATGCTTAATCGGCTACAGCTAAGCTACCGCCGGGCCCTGCTGCTGTTTGTAGTATCAATAGTCTTATCGTGGCCCATTCCCTGGATTCACTGGGCCATCACTCATGATCTGGTGGGGCGGCCTAGAACGGTGGTCCTGCGAGCTTCGGTAACGAGAGCTATACAGAAACATTTCCCCGCGATGCCTGGCGTGCTCCTCGCCTACCCACGAGCTTTTGATTCTCTACAGGATTGGTTGATCGGGCACTACGTCTGCATGCGCCATCAGGAACACAAAAACTTCTACCTCTACCTGATCGAGAAATTCCCCTCTCGAGAAAAGGGATTGGAACTGTCGGCCGACGACTACCCGGTCCTGACTGAAGGCTCCGTGGGTGTCGTTTCGTGGGTGCTGCCTCGAGTGAACATCATCGACATACTGGGATTGAACGACTATGTTGCCGCGCGCAATCCTGAAATAACTTCTTACACTGTGATGGCCCACGAGAGACGACCCCCCGATGGTTATGTCGAGTGTTTCATCCCCAATGTTTCACTTGAGGGCGGGCGTTTTGTGATCAATCAAAGGCAGGTGCCACTGACAGCTGAAAAAATCCGGGACTGCGAGGCCCGCTACGCGGACATCGTAGCCAGCGGAGGATCTCACCGCAGAGTAGCCGCAGTACAAAATCCGATCGACGAAGCTCATTTCTTTGTGAGCCAACAATACCGGGATCTGATGGGGCGCGAACCAGATCCGCCGGGACTCGAGTATTGGGCCGAGCATCTTAAATCCTGCCCTTCAGGCAGCAGCTGTTTTAATGAGAGCCGCATTAAGATTAGTTTCGTGCTGCTCGGAGCGGACGAAGTTCAGCAGACGGACTTTCTCAGCCTGCGCTTAAACGAAGCAGTCCTGGGTGCGCCACCGGGATTTAGCGACTTGATGCAGGATCGCAAGGCTTTCGCTGCGCTGCAGGTCCATGACTGGCGCGATCCGGATGACCTGATTCCGGCGCAACGCACTTTTATCGAAGGATGGCTCAAGCGCGCTGCTGTCCGGGCGCTTTATCCGGAGAACCTCAGCGGTGAAGAATTTGTAAGCCGTCTGTTCGACAAGCCGCAGCTCAAGACATTGACTGAGGAGCGGCAGAAGGCGCTGGGAGAGTTGCGTGCTGGTGCGAGCCGGGCGGAAGTGTTGCGAGATCTGGTTGAGAGCGAAACTTTCAAGAGGCGTGAAGCCGAACGCTCACTCGTGCTGTTGCAGTTGCTGCTGCAGCTACGACGCGACCTCGATTACCGGGACGATCGCTATGGACCATGGCTTAAAAAACTGGATGCCGGTGAGCGAGTCGATGCGCGTCACGTTTTGTGTCTGGTACTGACTTCAGCAGAATATCAGCATCGCTTCGGTATAGTCGTAACGCACAGCAATGATGAATGTCCGGTGGTTGATGATTAGGGCTTAAAGCCCACGCTCAACCAGAGCTTCGCACAATCAAACATCCGGCCACCGGTGATGACAGTCTTCGCTGTGCGAATGTTCCGAATATTATCCAGCGGGTCCCGCTCCAGGATGATTAGGTCCGCGCGCTTGCCAACCTCGACTGTTCCCACATCACTATCGAGTTTCATGACCCGGGCGGGGACCGACGTGGCCGCCTGAATAGCCTCCATCGGCGTGAAACCGGATTTAACGTACAACTCAATCTCGCGGTAGAGACTGTGGCCGGGCACGACCTGATCCGTGCCGGCTACGACTGTAATGCCTGCCTTATGCAGCGCTCCGACGATTGCCAGATAGCGATCCATAATGGCGCTGGCTTGCGCAACCGCGCCGGGCGGCACTCCCGTGTTATTAATCGCGCCTGCGAGTTGGGGTGGCACCTTCGCCGCGCCTGGTTCAATGCTGGAGTAGGGCTTGCTCGCCGGGTGCAATGACCATTCGAAGATCGCGAGCGTGGGATCGATTACCGTGTTGTGACTTTTAAGGAACTCGAGAGCCTTTTGCGCCTCGGGCGTCTGAAAGTCCAGCGGTGGCGGCGGCGCTCCCTGTAGAGGACGGAACGAGCGCGGGCGCATGATAGGCAGCAGATACTGAACGTGATTGATCTGATCCATGCCGGCTTCAATAGCCTGAAATGCATTCATGCCTTCAGGTATGTGGCCGGTAACTGTCATGCCCGATTTGTGTGCCTCAGCGGAGATGGCCTTAACGATCTCCGGCTCGACGGAACTGTAGATTTTAATTTGCTGGAAGCCGGCTGCGTGGTAACGAGCCACCGCCGCCTGGGCTTCAGCAGCGGTGCTGGCTCGAATCAAGCCCCAGGCAGACTTGCTTTCACCGTCGATTATGCCGGCCAACAGCAGGTGTGGACCGAGGCCTCGTCCCTGTTTAATCGCATCACGGACGGCGGTGATGAACTCGAACTCATTGCCGACGTCGCGCACGGTTGTTACCCCGGCAGCCAGATAAGTTGGCCCCCACTCCACCTGTTCAAAGTGAGAGTGCATGTCCCACAGGCCCGGCAATAGAAATTTGCCACGCGCATCGACGACAGTCGCGCCTCTGGGAATCGCGAAAGCGTCGCCACGACCAATCGCCTTGATGCGATCACCTTCGATTAGTACCAGACTGTCCGGAACCGGCTCGCCGCCGCGACCGTCAATCAAAGTGGCTCCGCGGATTACGAGCGCTCCCCTGCGTTCCGGGCTGAGGCGTCGAGCGGTTTCCGCAAGCGCTGCCATCCCGTCAGCGACCGCGCGGGTAACAAAAAATGACAAGCCTGATTCATAGTCCTCGCGCAGGGCTTCGAAGTGATCGAATTCCGCATCGACTGTCACCGCAGCTACAAGGTTTCGGTCCGCATCAAACCAGAGCGATTCATTTCCCCAGATCAATCCATTGAGGCTGTAACGATCCAGTTCGACTTCACGATTGTTGAGCTTGAGTTTGTCTTTGCCCCGGTGTTCAAGTGTGACTTCCCCGCCCAGCAAAATCGCCAGCGGGCCGGATACTTTATGATTCAGCAGATAGCGCACCAAAATCATTTGCATGGTAGTTGGCGCATATCCGGCAATCGTGAAAAAGCGTTCCGGCAGCGCCGCCACGCGGCTCTTGCCATCTTCGGTGATAGTCGCTGTCTTACCTTTGATCTCAACCGACGAGTCGATGGTGGAAAAACGTGAGATGCTGCCTTTGATAGCGAAGGTCAGCGGAGTGAAATCAGCGCGCGTGCGCAGCGTCGCGGTCAATGGCACCTCAGTACCGCGATCCGTAAATTTGAAGTCCGCGGTTACTACGAGTGTGTCCCCATTGCGCCGGATGGTATAGGACTCCTCGCCGATCGGTTGCGAGAATTTGTGCAGACGAAACGTACCTGACTCAAGCGTCTGCGTCTGCGTCTGCGCCTGCGGGTTGAGACCCGCGCACAGCAGCAGGAACAGGGACAGGAACAGGATGCGACATGAGCGTTTGCCAATGAATGTCAATGTCATAGGTAAATCTCGATGCTGTGATGAACAGTGTGGAAAGGGACCCTATTCCCCGATCTGGCTATCTTCAGTCAGAAGGAGGCAGGGAGGAACGGGTCTCTTCCTCACTGCCTCCACGGATGCATTGAGCTTGGTTCAGCAAGAGTGACTAGCCTTCAATCGTCACCTTTTCCATTTTGACTTCGGCGTGCGGCCGATCGTTGCGGTCTCTGGGGGACTTTGCGATGGCATCTACTATTTCCTGGCCTTCAGTGACGCGCCCAAAGATCGAATAGCTGGGTGGCAGAGGATAATCGACGTGCATGATGAAGAATTGCGAACCATTGGTGTTTGGTCCGGAGTTCGCCATGGCTACGGTGCCGGCTTTATAGCCACGCTTATAAACTTCGGAAGTTTTGTCAATTTCGTCGGGAAACTTTCCGCCCCATGCAGATTTGCCACCCGCGCCGGTGCCGGTCGGATCGCCGCCCTGAATCATGAAGCCGTCGATGACGCGATGGAAGATGATGCCATCGTAATAACCCTGCTCAGCGAGCGTGATAAAGTTTTCTGTTGTCTTGGGAGCGTCTGTCTCGAGCAGTTCGAAACGGATTGTGCCCTTGTTGGTTTGAATTACCGCAGTGCGATTAGCCATTTGGTCTCCTTTGATTTTGGATGGTGCCGGCAAGCCTGGCGCCTGCACCGCACTTCATTTAGTTCTTCGAATTCAGAATAAATTTTTCAATCGCCAGCGCCACGCCATCTTCATCGTTTGTCCCGGTGGTGTGCAAGCCGGCAGTTTCGCGCAGGGCTGATTCCGCGTTGCCCATCACCACTCCGGTGCCCGCATAATGCAGCATCTCCAGGTCGTTAAAGTTATCGCCAACTGCCATCACCTGGCCGGCCGTGATTCCCAATTCCGCCGCGGCAGCCGCGACACCGGCGCCCTTCGAAGCGTGAGGATGCAGGACATCGAGCAAGCCGAAATCAAGTTTCGGATACATGGTGCTAAGAACCCTTGCCTTACCGCCAAGCTCACTCTGTAGCCGCTTACTCAATTCATCCAAAGGCCCGCAGGCGCCTGAGAAGGTGACGTGGACCGGTTCATGATCAAGATACGTCTCAAGGGAAGGAGTCTCAAGCACCGCGCCATCGTCGCCGTGAATGCGGCGCGCCCACGCCACGTATCTTAATAATGCAGGATTGTCACCGCTCAGACGATCATAGACAAGTACACCGAGACCGTCATTGTCGTCGCTGACAAGAGGATTGACGCCGAAGGTCCTGCCAATCGCCAGCGCCTCGTGTGCGGCCGGCAGCGGCAGCGGGAAGCGCGCAATGGTCTCGAGTGTCAAAGCGTGCCTTGTCAATGCCCCGTTGTGCGAAATCAGTGGCGCATCCAGGCCCAGTTGCAGCACGGTCGGCCTCGCATCGCGAAAGCGGCGGCCGGTAACAACCGCGACGCTGACGCCCTTTTCCCGAGCAGCGGCGATCGCTCCTGCGTTTCGTTCCGACACTTGTCCATGAGAGTTAAGTAGGGTGCCGTCGAGATCCAGCGCGAGTAAACGAATGGGCATAAGCTTGGGAAGTCCAACGTTAAAGGAATTGATGACAAATGGCAAAAGAGAGTCGGGCGTGATGGGCAGGAACTGATACTCGAGTGATTCGAGCCGAAGGAGGCGGTGATTAAATGCAGGCAGGATCCTTATGATCCCACGGCTGCTGCCGGAGGCGATCGTGCAATAATCAGCGTCCCTTTCCGTCCAACTAATAGTCGGATGTTTACTCCACCTGAAAAAACCCATCGATGTTTACGGGTTGCGTCGTGGGCGGTGTAGCTCATAGCATCAATTCACCAATCTCTCTAAAAATTTCGAAAAGAGGCTGAAAATCATGAATGTCACACATCTCGAATGCGCAAACTGCGGTCTTCTGCACGAGGCACGGAGGTTGCACAACCTATGCTCGTCATGCGGCAAACCACTACTGGTTCGTTACGACCTCGAGCGGGCTGCGCGAACTTTGACAAAGGAATCACTGGCCACCCGCCGCGCCGATCTCTGGCGCTATCGCGAGGTGTTACCGGTCGACAGTGACGACAACATTGTGACCTTTGGTGAGGGATGGACGCCGTTGCTGCACGCAAAGCGACTGGGCCAACGCGTGGGACTTGCGGAGCTATATATCAAAGATGAATCACAGAATCCCACGCAAAGCTTCAAAGCGCGCGGCATGGCGGCGGCGGTATCGATGGCGAAGGAGCTTGGAGCGACGAAGCTTGCGGTTCCTTCAGCCGGCAACGCAGCCGGCGCGTTAGCTGCTTACGCAGCCAGAGCAGGCCTGGAAGCGTTCATCTTTATGCCCAAAGACACTCCCCGCGCGAACATCGTCGAGTGTGAACAGACCGGCGCGCAGGTGACTTTGCTGGATGGATTGATAACCGATTGCGGCGCCGAAGTCGCGCGTCGCAAGGAAGCAGAAGGCTGGTTCGATGTTTCAACTTTGAAAGAACCGTATCGCGTTGAAGGAAAGAAGACGCTTGGTTACGAAGTTGCCGAACAGCTGCAGTGGGAATTGCCGGATGTGATCGTTTATCCGACGGGCGGCGGCACCGGTTTGATTGGTATGTGGAAAGCGTTTGCGGAGATGGAAGAGATGGGATTGATTGGACCGAAGCGTCCGCGCATGGTCACGGTCCAGGCTGCCGGCTGTGCTCCCATCGTGAGCGCGTTTGAAAAGGGAGAACGTTTTGCTGATGAGTTTCCTAATGCCGCGACCAGCGCCTCAGGACTACGCGTGCCGAAAGCGATTGGTGATTTTCTGATTCTCGATGCGATTCGCGCCTCTGGAGGCACGGCAGTCGCGGTGACTGATGAAGAGTTAATTGCCGCGACCGGAGAGATTGGCGCCCTTGAAGGAGTGTTTTGCGCTCCCGAAGGCGCGGCCTGTCTGCCGGCTCTGAGGCAACTGCTAACCGCGGGTGCGGTGACGCGCGATGACCGCGTGGTCCTGTTCAATACCGGTTCAGGGGTGAAATACCTCGAGTGCTTTTCCTGAGGCAGGACACTCAAAGGAAAGAAAGTGTATGTGGCTACTAAAGACGAAGCTCAAAATGAAAACGCTGGTTGCGGCAGTATTGCTTGGAGCTTTGTGCTCAGCCTTGCCTGTGGTGTCAGCCCAACAACCCGGCGAGCGCTGGCTCAGTGATACCGATCAGGCAAAGCTGGATGCGCTGCGTTCCAGTGGCTTCGAAGCGCTTTTCAACCTCGACTATGAAAAGGGCCGGAAAGACTTTCGCGAAATCGCGAGGCTGTTTCCCGAGCATCCAGCGGGTCCGCAATTTTTGGCTGCGAGCCTTTGGATCGAGACGCTTTACGAAACGCGACGCTTGCAGGCTTCTCTTTACAGTGGCGACTCTTTCTATGCCCCCAATGAAGACAAGGCAAATCCCAGGGTCGTGGAACAGTTCCGTGCCTGGACGCGCGAGGCAAAACGACTGGCGGAGGCGCGACTAAAAGTTAATCCGAAGGACGCGCAAGCGCGCTATTTTCTGGGAGCGACCTCAGGTCTGAAGGCTTCGTTCGAAGAAGCAGTGGAGCGCCGGCACTTTGCCGCGATGCGTGACGGGTCCGACGCCGTGGATCATCATCGCGAAGCAATCAAGCTGGATCCAACATTGCACGATGCCGAGATCACAATCGGTCTGTACGACTATGTCATCGGCAGCCTGCCGCTGGCGGCGAAAATTCTCGTGGGAGTGACGGGCGCCCGGGGTTCCCGGAAACGTGGTCTGGCGACGCTCGAAAGAGTTACGAAGGAAGGAAAGTGGGCCCATGACGATGCGCGTACCCTGCTGATAGTCTTGTACACCCGCGAGCGCCGCTATGCTGACGCGCTCGCGTTTGCGCGTGAGTTAGCGGCCAGGTACCCGCGCAATTATTTGTTCCGGCTGGAAGCGGCAGACGCGCTGGTGGCCCAGGCAGCCCAGGAACGAAAAGCAAATCACGCCGCCGCAGTCGCGAGCGCGGAACGTGAAGCCTTCGCGACCTTTGAAGAGCTTCTGCACGATCGAAATGTACGGGACACCGCGGCGCGGGCACTGGATCTGATCCACTTCAAGTATGGCGAAGCGTTGCTTACTGCCGGCCAGCCTGAGCGGGCGGCGAAAGAATTTCTCAATACCACGACTGTCACACGTGCCGAGCCGGGACTCGTTACGATGGCGTTTCTCTATGCGGCACACGCCTACGACGTCGCAGGCAAACGCGCCGAGGCTTTGTCACAATATCGCGCAGTGCTGGCCCGTCCGAACGTCTACGATTCACACGATCTGGCCACCCGGGGGTTGCGCGAGCCTTTTAAGCTGGACGTCGCGGGAATCAATCCAGACGAGGGTGAGTGAGTTGGCGATAGCAGGCCGGTGACCTGACATGAATAATTCACAGACACGTCCGCGCCGCTTGTTGTTGTGTCTGGATGGCGTCTCGTTCGACCTGATGATGCTGGCGCGAGAGCGCGGGCTGTTCGATCAATTCCGTCATCCTGCACGGCTGCTTTCACCTTTTCCCACCATGACCAACATCGCGCTGTCGGCGATGCTTGGGGCTTCGGCGCCGCTGGGTTACGAGACCATTTATTTTGATCGGACGGCCGGCGAACTACGCGGCGGCATCGGCAAATACATTGGTCGCCGCACTCCGGACAAGGTTCCCTCAACCTACATGGACCAGCTCGATTACCAGGAGCCCTTACCTTTTGAGTTTTTGGTGTATGTCGCTCCAGAAGCGGTGTGGCGCGCGGATATGAGACGTTTTTATGATCGGTTTCAGCACGCGCCACAGGACAGAGACTACTTCGCTTTCCTCAAAGGCACCGACGGCTTGCTGCATATCCGCGGTGTGGAAAAACTCAATCATGCCCTGGCATCTCTAAACGAACTGCTACTCAGAATTCAGTCATGGTGTGGTACAGAAACAGAAATGGTTTTGTTTTCGGACCACGGCATGAGTCTGTTGCCTAACCGGCGCGTGCCCCTGCGAGAGCATCTCAGTCGTTGCGGGTTCCAGGTTTCCAGGGATTTGCGCCAGCCGGCGCAAAGTCAGGTGGTACTGCCTACCTTTGGTTTGATCGGATTTGCTGCCCTCTATTGCTGCGAGGGCGAAGAATCGAGACTGGCTGAGGCGCTGGTACCGCTCGAAGGGATCGACTTCGCTCTTTATCATGACGCCCCCTCAGTTCTTAGCGTGAAAGGCGCTCGCGGCGTCGCTCGGATTCATCGTCGAGAGAGCGAGGGCGAAGTAATCTATCGTTATGAACTGCAGTCAGGCGATCCGCTGCAACTCGGGCCAGTACTGACCGAGATGGCGAAAGAAGGTGTGCTGCACGCGGATGGTTATGCGAGAGCGTCGGCGTGGAGCAGGCACACAGCGGAACACGTCTACCCCGATGCGCTCGCGAATCTTTTCACTTCAATGATGACTTCGAGAGTACGTCACCCGGCAGATGTCCTGGTGAGTTTGCGGGATGGTTATTATTACGGCTGGTCAGCGTTTGAGTATGTTGTAAATCTGCGAGCCACTCATGGCAACGCTATGCGCGCCAGTTCGAGCGCTTTCCTCATGAGCACACATCGAGAGTTTCCCGCGTATGTATGTGCCGATGACGCGCAATCTTGCTTGAGAGGCTGAGCCTCTGAGATCTGCTCCCAAGCGGGAGCGGCCAACGCAAAGGGTGACTCTTCTTCTCTGCGCAATCCGCGGCTAATCTTATGAAGCGAAATGCCCGCCTGAAGGCGGTACTCTAAACGCCTGTGGGCGAGGATTCCGAGAATTTGAAAAGGAAAAGGGCGAGGCCACTTGCGTGACCTCGCCCGAGTTTAGTTGTTAGCGCCAACTATGGACAGGGAGTCCCGGCGCTTTCGTAAATCTCGATACTACCGAGATCGGCAAACTGCGCCGCCTGGTCGCGGTAGACGACACCCTCGATCCAGTAAATGTAGCGGCTGAAGTCAAAGTCAATGTTCGGCATGGAACTAACGGTAGTAAATGCACTGCCGCTACCCAGCCCGTTGCTGTTGAAGTTGTAGATGATGTCATTGCCACCAACAAGAACACTGGTGCGATGAATCTCAAACCTCACCTGTGCATGCGTGCCCGTATTATCGCTATTGCGGAAGCGCACATTAACTACTGACTGAGTGGCCGGACAGTAGGTGGAAATGCCGAACACCGAGGTTATGTTGTAGCGCACCGTAACCGTGCCGGTCATAAAGTCTCTCAGTTGCACGGCAAAGTCGTCGAAGCTTACTTTGGCAACACTGTCTTCGTCTGCTGTCGCTGTGGAGCCAGCCGAGGTCCAGTGCTTTTGCCCTGAGGATGGTGTTGGTACCGGCGTTGGCGTTGGCGTCGGTGTTGGTGTTGGTGTTGGTGTTGGTGTTGGTGTTGGTGTCGGTGTTGGTGTTGGCGCGGGCACGACGGCGCACACCGGCACGTTGGGGGTAATGTTAATCGTCCAACCACCTGTCATCGTGCCGGCATCCGCGCCGGCATCATCCACGATATACAGACTCCACGTGCCATTCGGGTTAGTCCCGTTAAAGATGCTGGCAAAGGTCGCGGTGCCCGCCGTAGCCGGGCTTGCATAGGGAGCAGCCGGCGCCGGGGTCGGGAACAGGTCGCCAACGCCGTAGTTGGTTGGCCTGAAACTGCCGGCTACTGGTGTGCCACTGTTTGGGATGACGCCGCTGGCGGCGTCGTCCAGCGTATAGTTGATGTTTACCCAATCAGTACCCCCAATGACGTCCGAAAGGATGATCAGGTTCTGCCCACCCGGACCGACTAACAACATATCAACGTCGGACGGGAAGGTGTGATTGAGACCATTTAGATTTACCGTCACTTTTGCAATCGTCCCGGTCAACCCGGAAACGACGATGTTCGAAGGATAGGGGTTGGCCGGGGCGCCGGTCGTGGCGCCCGTGCCGGTTGCGGGGATCGTAACCGACGTTGCGTTACTAAACGGAACCGGCGCTCCCACCAGGTTGGTTCCGGTCTGCAACACGTAATTAATCGTGCCCAGATTGGTGGCGCCATCCTGTAGGGCCAGCGTTAACGTGATGTTATTGCCGCAGGTGACCATGGGATTGACGGTGAATGTAAATGAGCGAGCGACGGCTGGACCACTCGATACCACAACCCCGTAATTTTGCGGGCCGCTCGGCATCGTCACGCCACCCGTGGGCTGTAGTGTCGCCACGAGGTTCGTCGTGTTGTTACCGCCAACGTTAAGCAACGGTAAGCTGGTGGTCAGTGTTTCGCCAGGATCCGGGGCGTTGTTGGCAGGGATGCCATTTTCCGCTGTGATCATCACTGGCGTAGTGGCATTAATCAGCGCGCCGCAGCAAACGAAGCGCTTGTTTAGTTCCAGCTTGACGCAGCCGACCGTGCCGGTATCAGTTGCCGCGGAGTCTATCACTCTCAATTTCCAGGTGCCGTTGGATGGCTTACCGTTAAGAACGCTGAGTGGTGATTCAGGTCTGAACGACCCGGAGAAGGGCGCCGCCCCGGCTGAAATCGCCGTGGCCGCCTGATCATCGATGCCAGTGCCCACGCCGGAGCAATCGTTCGTTCCGGTGCCGAAGTTGGCACCAGAGCCGCCACGATTGGTGACTAGTGGTACGACCGTGTTGTCCGGGTGGACGAGACTGACTCTCAAGTCCCCATCAAAGGTGTGGTTAATCCGGAAGCTCACGTTCACATC
Source organism: Pyrinomonadales bacterium (assembly GCA_038237475.1). GTDB lineage: Bacteria > Acidobacteriota > Blastocatellia > Pyrinomonadales > Pyrinomonadaceae > JAOAPY01. Next base: position 425,983 of record JBBRYS010000003.1, read on the forward strand.
CGTGAGTGTCATCACGTCCGCCACAGTGAGGGGAATATCCACGCCCGTTAGGTTGTTGTCGGGGATCGGCACTGAAATGTTGCCAGTGGAATAGTTACTTGACGAGATGGTGCCTGTCATGAAGTTGTAAGAAATGGTGCCCAGATTGGTCATGCCATCTTGCAAATCCATCGTAGCCACCAGATTTGAACCGCAGGCCAGGTTCCCGGCCGTGAAGGTGAACGAACGGAAAACCGTGGCGCCGCCAGCCACCACGACGCCGTAATTTTGCGGACCGCTGGGGCTGGTAACTCCGCCGGTGGCTTGCAATGTCGCCACCAGATTCGCAGTGTTGAGCGTGCCGGTATTCTTGATGCCGAAGCTGACCGTGACGGTTTCGTTCGGATCAATCACCATATTCGAATTGCAGGAATCGGCCGTGATGGTCGCGGTATCTGCAACCGGTTGCTTCAGATTGCCGCTCAAGCAGGCGCTAAAGGTCGCGTTGCCGCCATTGGCAACCACGAGACTCATCGCTGTGGCCGTGTCATATCCAAGACCAGTAGCGGTGGCATTGTAAGTTCCCGGGCTGACGATAGCCGAATACATGCCCGCCGCGTCGGTGCCACGAGCGTAGCCGCCAGCAATCGAGATCTGCGCATTGGGAATTGGCAGCAAGGTCTGGCAATTAGTGATCGTGCCGGAAATGGTGCCTCGTGCTGACGTAGTGCAAATCGGATATTTAAAATTACCGATGCGTGTGCGCCAGCTAAATGTTCCGGTGACGGAATAGTATTCCTGTGTGTACCAGAAGGTGCAGTCGTTCGAAGGATCAACCGTCATGTCGCTGTAATCGCCCCAACGATTGCCGGTGCCGGTTTGGCTCCCTGTTCCGGCAAAGAGCGTCGCTTCACCCTGAGCTAGAGTGTTGACGGGATCAGTCACTAGTCGGCCGGCATAACGGATTTGCGGGCTGATTGTAGCGTCGGAAGCTGAATAGCCGAGCGCCAGGTTTCCCTGATTGTCCATCGCCACGCTGCCCATCCAACGCCAAGTGGTGTCGGGCTGGTAGGTGCTCTCCTGGAACACAGTCACCGGGCCTGCGGTCACGCCGCGCAACTCAAACCAGCGTATGCCGGCCACAGAACTCGCACTCACCGTGTAGTTGCCAACTAATGATTCGGTGCCGCCGATATTCCGATACGCCAGCCGATACATTAACCGGTCGCCAATGGCATCGAGGCTGTTCGCCCCGGTTCCGCCAAGCTGCGGCACACAAGCCCGTGTCGTCGGGCAAAGTTCCGTAAAGGCGGCTGAGGCGGGACTGGCAAAGAGCGTAAAGGTCGAGTTGGCCGGTGTGACCCAGTCAACGTGGAAGTGAAAAGTTCTATAGGCAGCTGTAAATGGCATCTCTACAAACGAGTTCGGAGCGCCTGCGGGCGGCAGCGAATAACCGTCAATGTCCGCCGGCAGGAATGAGTCTTCAGTTGGTCCACCGGTAATGCCGGGAGTTTGGAAGGTTGCGGGCAGTCCCGCAATCATTTTCGCGCGGTCGAAGACAAAGGCCTGCGGTCCGAGGAAGGCCGTGCCGCCTGTGTTGAAAACGTTCATGGCCATGTAATAGCCATCTGGCCAGACACCCAGGTGCGGATAATCAAAGAAGTTGGTGCCGAGATTGAAATCATAACGATAGTAGGCGCCGGTGGCGTCCCCCGTCTTCGAGACGGCAATACATTCATCAGTAGGAACCGCGGTGCCGGCGAACTGACTAATGATCCAGCGGTCGGCGAGTTGGTCATACATTACGACCGGATCGCCGCTGCCATTGTTTTCGCAGACTCCCCCAAAGCCGGACCACAACGTGCTGATTCCGGCTGGGCCAAAGGTTGACGCGCCAGTGGATTTGTTAAAGACCTGGAAGCCCTCGTTGACCATCTGGACATACTGGGTAAGCCCAATCTCACCATTGGTGTCCGGCGGCGCGCAGTTGCAGGCGACGCCGGGGAAGATAATTCCGTCAAAGGTCAGCGTGGGGCTGGGCATATTGGGCTCCAGCAGGTTCTTCAGCGCCCCAAAGCTCCCCTGGATTACCGGATCCGTTTTGTCTGTATGCCGGTGCGGCAGTTTGGGATTCTCATTGGCTTCGCGCTCATCCCCTCCTTTAGTGCCGAACGGTTTAATAGGCATATCACGCAAAGCAGGCGACTCATCATTCTTAGATGAACTGCCGACAGTCATCCCCTCCGCTTGACCCGCGCGCGCGTCCTTCTGGTTCAGCGCGGTGCTTTCGGAATCCTTTGATTGCGCCGACTGGCCGCCCCTTTGAGCCTCCGTGGCCCTTAAAAAAAGAGTTGAGACAAACAGCGTAAACACTGCGACGATGAGTAATAATCGATAACGTTTCATGGCGGGGGGGATCCTCCGTGGTTGTTTACTGAATTTTGACTTAAAGATGGTTTGGCGCTTTGCGCAATGGCCGCAGTCATGCCTGTTGGGGCACGCGACTAGGTGGCCGTTATCTGGATCCTGTCGATGCGTGAACGCATGAGTTCGACCCTAAAATCCATTTCGCTGGATCGCGTCATTTAGTAGTGCGTTTAGCTAATGGATTCGAATCGATCAATTTCGTAATCGACTGGATTCCATCCCTGCGACGAGAACAGGAAAGATTGATAGGACTCGATTCAAACCGAAAAGGATGGTTGGATCCGAAGACTATCGCACCGCTTGGATTAGCAATGAAATTGCGGGTGGAGTTTATGGCGATTTTGCCCTAACAGTCAATAGCTTTGACGACAAAAATGGGTTCGCCAGCAAATTGAACCTGATGAGCAGGCCTCATCGGATCATTGGGCCGAAGCCCCCAGCCTGTTCCCAGTTGCCGTTTTTAACTCTCCCCGGATACACCAAAGCAAGGCGTCGAAAAATTAAGTCGCTGGCCCTATGGGACCTCGATTGCGAGCTCGCGGCCAAAAGTAAAGGTCGGCCGTTTGCGGCCCTTCATGTATTTTGCCGCTGTCTGTGAAAGAGCTGTCACCAGAATCGGCAAGGCGATTGTCGCATCACACGGGACATAGGCTGTGTGGGCGCCGCGAGCCAGCTTGCCATAAATCAACCCTTCGTCAAATGAGACTGCATTTGAACGCCCACCCGGATGCGGTGTGTCGGTCGAAATCTGAATAGCATACTTATGCCCGTGATGATGATCCTTCAGGATCGTAGTGGAGACCTCGGTCTGTTGCAGGAAGCTCTTGCTGGTGCCGCCGCCCAGATTGATAACACCGGTCACCCGCGCGCGCACGCTGATCTGCATCATGTCGAGCACGTCCTGCACAATATCAAAGATGAAATTGTTTTTCTTTTCGAAGCGGGCCGCGGCAATACCGATGGCAATACCACTATCGGCAATCGCTGGACAAAAGATGGGAACCCGCGCTTTGTACGCAGAAGTCAAAACCCCGTCTTCAGAGGCGATCTCTGACAACTCGCGACCGAGCAGATGCAGGTACTCGCGAGTTGAATAAGGCCGCGTCTGATCGAGCTGATTTGTAAAGCCGCCGACCCATTCATTGGCCTCGTGATATTCCTCATCGCTGGCAAGCAAATCCCACATGCGACTGATTTGGGAAGCCTCGAGTTCCGCGTCAGTCATGTTGGGATGGGCCTGGAAGTGATATCGTCCCAGCGTTTCATGCAGGTCGTGGAACAACATCGATCCGGAAAGCACCAGCACATCCACGAACCGATTCTTGATCACGTAGGCCAGCAGGCGTCGCATGCCGGCGGGGATCAACGCGCCGGAGCCGGCTACCATAATGGTGGTGTTATCACCGAGCATATCGAGCCAGATGCGGTGGGCCTCAGCCAGTTGCCGTGCGCCAAAGCCGGCCCCTTCCATCTTTTCCAGCAAACCGGCGACCGAGCGGTCGCGGTCCACCTGGATCGGCCTGGTCGGGGTAATGAGATACTTCGAAGCTTTGGGTTTTCGCTGCGTAACCATACTCAACCTCTCGCGTTGTGGAGTTTTCCGCTTTATCTAAGGCAGGGTTAATTCACCTGCGCCGCCGCCCCGGGCTGCGTAATAGGAACAGATGCTAATCGCCTCTGCGTCTTGTTCGCGGGCGCGCACCATTGACTTCGAGGTAGGTGTAAGCGCCATAACGCGATTCATAAAATTCTGCCAGTTCGGTGCCGTCGGCTTCGCTAAGCTCACCGTCCTTGACGCGGTGATTGATAAGCCGGCGAAAGCCGTCGTGTAAAAACGAACGATCATACCGGGCCCGCTCCGCCGCCTCGCCAACCGTGGTCCCACGAATGACTTTCTTAATTAGATAGCCTTCGTCGTCGATGTGTATGTGGGCCTCATGCGGTGCGCCGAAAAGATTATGATTATTTCCCATTACTTCCTGGTAAGCCCCAACCAGGGCGAACGCCAGGTAGTACGGTTCACCGGGGACCAACGGGTGGAGTTCCAGCACCTGTTTGACGTCGTGGAGATCCACAAACTTATCAATGATGCCGTCCGAATCGCAGGTAATATCGCAAAGGGTCGTATATTCAGTCGGCGCTTTATTCAGCCCATGGATTGGTACGATGGGGAACAATTGATCCAGTGCCCAATGATCCGGCACCGAGCGAAAGACCGAAAAATTTGTCAGGTACTTGGCGCACAGCAAGCGCCGAAGATCGTCAAATTCTTCCGCAACATACTTTGCCTGCTGCGCATACTTGTCGGCGCGCTCGCAGACGTCCCAGAACAGCACCTCGCCCTTGGCGCGATCTTCCAAAGAGATGAGCCCCAGATTAAAGAGAGTGAACAGCTCTTCGCGGTGTTCGAGAGCGTCGTGGTAATACTCGCGGTAATTCTTTACAGTGATTGACTCGCGCAAGTCGCTGAGCTCGACCACTACCTGTGGATCGTCGTTGTCGAGTTCAATCGGGGTAATGTCCTCGACCACCGTCTCGATCTCGTCCAGCACGTTGGTCACCAGGATTGCGTGATAAGCAGAAAGGAAACGGCCCGATTCCTGAATGATAGTCGGGTGCGGCACGTTCTCGTCATCGCAAACCAGCTTGATGGTGTAGATGACGTCGTTGGCGAATTCCTGGGCGCTGTAATTCGCAGACGAGTCGAAGGCGGTTTTCGATCCATCATAATCGACTGCCATGCCGCCGCCTACGTCCAACAGGTCGATAGGTACCTTCATCTGGTAGACCTTGGCGTAAACCCGGGCAGCCTCTTTCATGGCGTTTTTAATTCGCTTAATGTCGGTAAGCTGTGAGCCGATGTGGAAGTGCAGCAGCTTGAGCATGTCGATCCGCCCGGCGTCTTCCAAACGGCGAATGACTTCCAATATCTCAGTCGTGGTCAGGCCGAACTTCGCCGCCTCTCCTCCTGATTTTTCCCAGCGCCCTGAGCCCTTCGAATACAGCTTGACGCGCATCCCGAGCATGGGCAGGGGTCCTTCGTGAGTCTCAGCAATGTTCAGCACGTGGTCCAGTTCATTGAGTTTCTCAATAACGATCACGACGCGCTTGCCCACGGTGGCGCCGGCAAATGCGAGCTCGATGAATTCCTGATCCTTGAATCCGTTCAGAACCAGCAGACTATCGGCGGGCTGTTCCAGAGCCAGAGCCGCATAGAGCTCAGCCTTGGATCCTGCTTCGAGACCGAAATCGTAGCGCGAGCCTTCCCGCAGGTATTCCTCGACAACGGAGCGTTGTTGATTGACTTTCATCGGGTAAACGCACATGTGCGTGCCCTGGTATTCGAATTCCCGAATGGATTTGCTAAAGGCTCGCTGAAGCTTTCGCACCTGCGAGGCGACCAATTGCGGAAAGCGAAGCAAAACGGGTGCGTTGATCCCGCGTCGAGCGAGATCTTCGATGATTTCCTTGAGGTCTGCTGAGCGCGCGTCACCTTCGGCAGGGTGAATTATCAGATTCCCTTTGCGGTTAACGTCAAAGTAGCCGGCGCCCCAATTTTCGATACCGTAAGTTTCGAGCGTTTGCTCAATTGCCGTCGTCAATTCGCGATCTCCTGCCTTGTCTGCCCTAAATTTCGCTCGTGACTCCGGTGGTTGAATCGTAGACAAACATCATCCGAGTCGTATAGCGGAGATTATCCAGGTTGGAAAGCTTAGGTTCCGCAATGTAACAGATAATGAGGGGTGGGTCTATAGGTTTTTTTGGGGTCAAGCGCGAACTGTAATCAGTTAAGTCTCACTTGGTTAAGCGTTTAGCTGTCAAATGCCGCTTCCCTCAGTTTCATCCCCCGAATAACTTCTCCCACAAATCCTTGACATCTTATTCTGCGTACATATAATGCAAGCTTTTTTAGCGCCGTCGCTCTATGACGCCCGCCGCATTCCGCAGACCTAACCGGGTTCTAGAATACTTCGCGCCAAACAACACTCCGGGGCGAAGAGTACCCCTAACACTCCCTAAAACCTTCAGGAGAAAAAATGAACGCAAAGACAGTCTTGAAATATGCCTCTGAGCAGGAGGCAAAATTTGTTTCCGTACGTTTCACGGATCTGCCGGGCTCGTGGCAACACCTGACTTTCCCTATTGGCCAACTTGAAGAGGGAACTTTCGAAGATGGTTTTGGCTTCGATGCCTCTTCCATTCGCGGATGGGCGGCGATTCACGAATCGGACATGCTACTCGTGCCTGATCCGGGTCGGTTTTGGATGGATCCTTTTTCCGAAGAGCCCACACTGTGCCTGATCGGCAATGCTGTCGATCCGATCACGAAAGAGGGATATGCCTTCGATCCCCGCTCTGTTGCCCTTCGCGCCGAAAGTTATTTGAAGTTCACCGCGTTGGCCGACACTGTCTTCTTTGGACCCGAAGCAGAGTTTTTCGTGTTTGATTCCGTCAAGTATCACAATAACCAGAACTCGGCCGGTTACACCGTTGACTCGGATGAAGGTCACTGGAATACCGGTCGCGACGCTGATGAATTTCGCGGCAGCAATCTCGGTTTTCACATCCGCGCCAAAGAAGGCTATGTGCCCGTTCCGCCAGTCGACACCTTGAGCGATCTGCGTTCAGAGATTTCCTTGATCCTGGGAGAATGCGGCATCAACGTCGAGTGTCATCACCACGAAGTCGCCACGGCGGGACAGTGCGAGATCGACTTCCGTTACTCAACCATGCTCGGGACAGCCGACAATCTGCAAATCTTTAAATATGTAGTTCGCAATACTGCATTTCAATACGGGAAGTCCGCGACCTTCATGCCAAAACCGCTGTACGGCGATAACGGCTCAGGCATGCATTGTCATCAATCCCTTTGGAAAGGCGACAAGCCGCTGTTTGCCGGCGACGGTTATGCGGGGCTTTCGGAAATGGCGCTCTTTTATATTGGTGGCTTGCTGAAGCACGCGCCGGCTATCGTTGCATTTGCCGCGCCCACCACCAACAGTTATAAGCGGCTCGTGCCGGGATTCGAAGCGCCGGTGAATCTTGCTTATTCAGCTCGTAACCGATCGGCTGCTATTCGTATCCCGATGTTTCATACCAGTCCCAAACTGAAACGTCTCGAGTTCCGGCCGCCCGATCCTTCCTGCAATCCATATCTGGCATTCTCGGCGATGCTGCTGGCTGGTATCGACGGCATTCAGAATCGCATCCACCCGGGTGAACCGCTGGACAAGGACATCTATGATCTATCACCGGAGCAACTAAAGGACGTTCCCAGTTTACCGGGTTCGCTTGATGAGGCGCTGAAGGCGCTGGAAAACGATCACGAATTCCTGCTGAAAGGTGATGTGTTCACGCCGCGCATAATTGAGCGCTGGATTCGTTACAAGCGTGAGAGAGAGATCGATCCCATGCGGTTGCGTCCGCATCCGCTCGAGTACAGTTTGTACTATGACGTCTAATGTTTCTGCAAGGGGGCGGACAGAAATGTCCGCTCCTCTTGCAGAGCGTTGACCGCGCGCCGTTTTTCTTCGGCGCAACCTGCCGCAACTTGCAGTTGCCTGCCACGCCGCAGTTGATTGCATGCCAAATCCTTCAAACCCAAGTTTGTCGTACCTCAGTGTCCGCGTAATATAGCCGCGTGCCGATTGTTGATGAAAAGATAACCGCTCTGCTCCACGACCTGCCGGACCCAAGGGGAGCGACGCTTTTCATCGAGCGCCTGGCACAGGAGAATCCTCGCGCCTTCCGCAACCTGCAAGAAGAACCTGGCCTGCTTTCCGACGTGCTCGCGTTAGTCGCCTGCAGTCCACTGCTCGGCACCACTGTTGGGCAGAGCCCAGATTACATTTCGTGGCTCAATCGTGAGCGCGTCGACACCAGAGTACGCACTCCTGACGAACTCAGGGAATCCCTCGCCAGATTTGCCCTCACTCACTATTCCCTGGATCCACAGGTGCTGCTGGCGCGCTTTCGTCGTCGCGAGTTGTTGCGCATCTATCTACACGACGTGCGCCGCATGCATACGATTGTCGAAACGACGGAAGAGCTGTCTAACCTGGCAGACGCGATTCTGGACTACGCCCTCAGCCTGGCGCGGCAGGAACTGGATAACCGATACGGCGCTCCGCAATTCATCGATGCGCGGGGCCGCGAAGCTACCGCAGAATTCTGCATCGTTGCTCTCGGAAAACTGGGCTCCTACGAATTGAACTATGCGTCGGACATAGATCTCCTTTTCCTTTACTCGGCCGAGGGCCGTACGTCCGGCGCCGGCGAGCGCGGGGAAGTTTCCAATCGCGAATATTTTGTAAAACTGGCCGAGACCGTGACGCGGCTGGTGGGACAGCCTACCGGGGAAGGCGCTGCCTACCGGGTTGACCTGCGCTTGCGGCCTTTTGGTCGCGATGGCGCCCTGGCTTCTTCCGTGGATGAAGCAATGCGCTACTACCACGACAAAGCCCAACAGTGGGAACTGCAGACACTGATCCGGTCCCGTGCTGCCGCCGGATCACCCCGACTCTACACACGGTTCGCGCAATCAGTTCGAGGCCGTGTTTTCAGCTCGCAAATTTCTGTTTGGGAAGCACTCGACAGAGTGCGCATTGCTAAACAAAAAATTGACGATCAAGAGAGCAGGAAAAGCGCCGGCTTTAACGTCAAGCTGGGACGTGGTGGGATTCGCGAAATTGAGTTTATTGCCCAGGCCTTGCAGTTGGCTCACGCGGGTCGCGATCCCTGGTTGCGCGTACCGCATACTTTGATCATTCTCGGCCGCTTGGCAGATCGAGACTTCATTTCTGAACAGGAACGCAGCGAGCTATCTGATGCCTATACTTTTTTGCGCCATGTAGAACACCGAGTGCAAATGGAACATGGTCTGCAAACTCATAACGTTCCCAGAGATCTCACCGCGCGTGCACTGCTGGCCAGGCGAATGGACTTCAGCGGCAGAGATGCGCTGACTCACTTTGATCAAGCCCTGCTCCTCCACTCTGAAAATGTCCACCGTGCTTACCAAAGAATTTTTGAAAATGAGAAAGAAAAAGATCCCGGCGTCTCGCTCGAGTCACGCGCCAAGCCGAGCCCTCCGCAAACTTACCTGCGAGCCGAGTTAGCGGACACGAATGCCGCCGTTGCCGCAGCAACCGTGTTTGCAGCGCACTATGGTAATCCGCTTGAGGCACCAGGCGTGGACGAGTTGGCCCACAGTCTGCGTCAAGCAGCGGCAAACTCTTTGAATCCAAAACGCGCGCTGCTGTTGGTGAGCCGGATTGCCTCCTCACTGGAGAAGTCAGCCGCACCTATCTGTGTTGGCCAGGAAGATCTCGGCGCGCTGGTGAAGCTGTGCGGCGCTTCGGAATTTCTTGGAGAGATGGTGGCGAGCAATCCCGATCTGATCCCTTCAGTGGCGGCGGGGCGGCCGTATGAGCGTGATTATCGCGCGGCTTTGCGCGCCAGCGTTGATGCCGAAAATAGTTTTGCAGCTGAACTCTCAGCCTTGCGGCGCTGCTGGTCCGGTTTGTTGCTTGAAATTGGAGTGGCCGATTCAACCGGTGAGATTTCGTTGTTTGAATCGAATCAGCTCCAGACTGAGTTGGCAGTAGCGAGCCTCAACGCCGCTTACCTGATCGCTCGCCGCGAGATGGCCCGGCGATATGGCAACCTGGCCGGAGGTCCGCGCCTGGCCATTCAGGGTTTGGGAAGGTTGGCCAGCCGCGGTGTCGACTACGGTTCAGATCTCGACATCATCCTGATCTACGATTCCGAAGTGCCTTCTCCGATTGCTGCCTTTACGTCGGATGAAGCTTACGCGCGGTTGGGTGAGATGATCATATCCGCCCTCTCGAGCATCACGCGTACGGGGCATCTCTATCATGTCGATTTGCGTTTGCGGCCGAACGGTAGCGATGGTCCATTGGTCAGTAGTTCGCAGTCGTTTCTGGACTACCTGAGACAACGGGCGGATGTCTGGGAATACCTGGCCTACGTCAAGCTGAGAGCCGTGGCCGGCGATCTTGAGTTGGGGCGTAAAGTGGAAGCAGCGGCACGTCAAATTATTCACTCAGCGGCCGGGGCGATAGACCCAGCAGAATTGCGGCAGGGAACGCTGCGAGTGCGTGAACGATTGGAGCAGGACCAGGTCAAAAGGCGGCGCGGACTGTGCGACATCAAGTCTGGGGCGGGCGGCATGCTGGATGTTTATTTCGCAACCCGGTACCTGCAGCTTCGCCACCAATTGCCTGACGAAGGAACTGATCGATCGACGATCTCGACCTTGCTGCGGTTGAGGGACGAAGGTCATCTAAGCGCGGAAGATTATGGGGCCATGTACGACGGGTACCGCTTGCTGCGAAACGTCGATCACGAGCAGCGGTTGCTGCTGGGGCGTTCAGCGAGGCTGCCTGCAGTTGATCATCCGACGCTGCGCGACATTGCCAAAAAGGCGGGACATCCTTCTGCCCTCAGCTTGCTCGCCGAAGTACGGGCTAAGATGGTTGCCATTCGAGCCGCTTACGAACGCATTTTGGAGCAGTCGATTTGAGAATCGCAGTCGTTGGAAAGTGTTGCTGAGGACCAATTAGGAAAGCGTGGCTAAGCCGTCGCGTCCGGCTGGTTCATCGATTCAAACCAGCAGCGCGGGCACCAGCGAAAGAGGGTTTCGCGTTCGGCTTGATTGCGGCCTGGTGAGCCGGGCAAGCGCTTAACCACCTCGCGCTGCTCCTGGTCCAGATCGCGCCAACTACGCAGCCAGTCTTCTGCACAGCGTGGGCAACGGTTTTCTAAGTTCATAGTCTTCGTCTAACTCGCGTGGGGGTGCATGGGAATTGAAATTGTATGGTACTTCTCCGTTTACGGAAACCTCTTCATCGAGTAACTTACTAAGCCTTTACAGAATTCGACGAAATCTTAATTGCGCTTCAGCGCCCCTGGCCCATGGACAACGAGACAGAACCAGCCGATCCAACTCCGGAGCAAACTGCTGCGATCCCTGATCCGGAATCGTCAGAGGGTCCTGTGCTTGCCCGCAGCAAATGGGTTCGTCGTTTGTTGTGGGCGATGGCGATTGTTTTGGTTTTTATTCTGTATGTAAAAGGCATCTCGCACAATCCTCCGGGTTTTTACGTCGATGAATCGGGCATCGCTTATAACGCATATCTGGTCGCGCAGACGGGTGCCGGAGAATTCGGCCCGCGCTTTCCGCTCTTCTTTCAATTTTATACTGGCGGTTTCACGCAATATGCCAGCCCCACCTCGGTATATTTGCTCGCAGTTTTCTTCTGGTTGTTTGGCCCCGGCATCCTGCTCGCACGCCTGCTGGCGGCGGCGTCGATGTATGCCGCTGCGCTGCTGTTGGGATCTCTGGCTGCGAGAGTCACCGGCAAACGAATGGTTGGCTTTATCGTGGCAGTGTCGGCGCTCCTGACACCGTGGCTTTTTGAGGTAGGGCGCCTGATGCTCGAAACCTACTTCTACCCGATGGCTGTGGTGCTGTTTCTGTGGGCAGTTTATCGCGCTCAGCAAAAAAACAAGTGGGCCTGGAGTGACTGCGTTTGGGTGGCTTTGTCACTCACACTTTTAACCTATACCTACACCATCGGCCGCCTGCTGGCTCCACTGCTCGCGCTCGGGTTGCTGTGCTTTGCCACCAGGAAGCGTCACCTCTTCGCGGTCGTCAAGACCTGGCTGATTTATGGAGTGACATTGCTGCCCCTGGTCGTGTTCAATTGGCGAAACCCAGAGCTTGTTACGAGGTTCTACCTGGTCTCATATATCAAGCCCCAAAGCACGCTCCGCGAAATCATACCTAAATTTGCCAGCCGCTTTCTGGAAGACATCAGCCCCAGCCTGTTGCTCCTGCGCGGGGACCTGAACCCACGACATCACCTGCCGGATGCATTGGGAAGCATGTTCTTCGTTACTTTTATTCTGGCGGTCAGCGGCATTATCGTGGTCCTGATTCGTCACCGTCGCGAATCATGGTGGTGGTTTGTTTTATTTGGACTCGTGGCTTCAGTAGTGCCTGGAGCTATGACCGGTGACAAATTTCATACCTTGCGGATGATCGCTTATCCGATGTTTATGCTGCTGATGACTGCACCGGCGCTCAACTGGTTGCTTGACGAACCTGCTGAGTTGCAGACAACGGACTCACCAGTCACTGACGTTGAGCCGGCGAAAGGCTCGTCATCGCGTGGGAAATTTTGGCTGGCTAGCCGGGATGTCATTCTCGGAGTGCTATTGGTCGCCTTGATAGCAGAGGCGTCATATTTTCACTGGCAGTACCATCATGAAGGTTACAAGCGCGGCTATGTCTTTGACACGGACTATAAGGCGCTTTACGACCTCGCCGTAGCCCAGCCAAACAGACCTATTTATTTGGTGGATAACTATTGGGGGCCGGCTTATATGCACGCCTTCTGGTACGCAGTACTCGAAGGCAGAAATCATTCGGAATTCATTCATCAGCCCTATAACGTGCGGCCGCCGGCCGGTGTGATCGTGCTCAGCACTGAACGGAATTGCTCCGGCTGCGTGCTCATCAGCCAAAAATCAATCTTCATTCTCTACCGCACGACACAATAGCCGTCTTCATTGAGTTGGGTACGATCACTTCCAGCGTGCCGCTGATGAATGCGGCGATCTCCATCCCCTCTGAACTCCAATAAATACTTTCTGTTTACGGGGAAGGGTCGCATCGTGTAATTTAGCTAAGGTGAGCTTTTCGGCAACCAGCCCGAAACTCTCAGCATCTCGATTACCGAGTCCAAGAGCCAGGAAGGGAAGAATGTTTCGCATCAAAGCAACCTATAAAGACCAGTTGGAACTGAAAACTACGATCGAGCGCGCGCGTGAGTTCTTTGGCGAGCTGGCGAACTTTGTTGACCTGATGCCGGGTATTGAAGGCATTCGTCGAGATGCGAGCGGCATCATGCGTTGGATAGTGCGCGCTGAAGTTCCAGTCATAGGCGCCGTGCATGCGAGCTTCGCGGTGGAGAAAACTGAAGACGAACCGGATCGGCTGGAATGGTCACCAGTTCCCGGCGAGATGAAAAATTACCTGCGCTACGCGGCGGCGTTTGAAGAGCGGGGCCACAAGGTCCTGATTCGTATCGCTCAGCATGTGGAACTGCGGCGACCCCACGCCAAGGATCTTCACCTTCTGGCCGGGTTGATCGGTGAAGGCGCCATCAGTGCCGAGATGCAAAAGCGAGTCGGGGAAATGATTCGAACATTTCTCGAACGCGCCCGCGTCAAGCTTGAAAGTTTGGACGCCGAACCCCCCCTCGAGCAGGAAGCAGAAGCAGTTTAAGCAGTTCCGTCCTTTCCAATGTCAGCTTCCCGGCAAAACTCACCTCAGTTGCCTCCCAACCCATATCGTATGAGCGGATCGGGCAATACTTAAATCCACCCAAATCGCTGCGTGATTTCGAACCTCGGGCTTCGGCATAGGAGTTGTTACTTCATGTCTGGAGGTGTTATGAATAAAACAAAACTACGAAATAAAATTGGTGGCTTCATCCTGTCACTCGCTGTGGTCCCGGGAATAGCTCTGGTAACCGGCGGATCGGCCCAGGCACAGGACCGGAATCGCGAGCGCGATCGAAACCAGGAAGAAAGAGAAAGCAATGGTCAGCGCGAAGGCCGGCGTGATCGCCATCGCGGCGATAATAACGACAACGATCAGGGACGAAATCGCGATGAGCGTCATCGTCATCAGGACGATCGCTACAACCAGAATCAGCGGGGGCGCGGATATCGGAACGGCTCTTACGGCCGCTCTGGCAATCGCGGTGGTTATGGTAACGGCTCCTATGGCGGCTATGACAATCGAGGCGGTTACGGCAATGGCTCGCAGTACGCTCTGCAGCAGGGCTTTCAGGATGGCCTGAGCACCGGGGCCAGTGATGCAAGTCGCGGCCAGAGTTACAACCCGCAACGTTCGCACTTTTACCGGGACGGAAATAATCGCTATGGCGACCAGCAAGCCTATCGCAATGGTTTCCTGCGCGGTTATCAGGAAGGCTTCCAACGCAACGACAACGGTCGTGGCCGTAATAACAACTCACGATATCCCTGGTAAGGGGATCGTAATTTGGTAAATAGAAAAGGCCGCGACTGATTTCTCGCGGCCTTTCGCGTATCGACCCGTGCGAGCCTATTTTTTTGCGGCAGCCTTTTGATTTTCCTCATCGAGCCACTGCTTCAGCGGCGCAAAATAATCGATGATCGCTGTCGCATCCATCTTGTCCTCGCCGGTGAGAGCCTTGAGGGCTTCCGGCCAGGGCTTACTCTGACCCATCGCCAACATCTGCTTTAGCCGCTCTCCCGCTTTTTTGTTGTCATAGATTGAGCATTGGTACAGTGGTCCAGTGAATCCTGCTTCGCGGCAAAGCGCGCGGTGAAACTGGAATTGCAGAATAGCTGCCTGGAAGTATCTCGCGTAGGGAACATTAGCAGCCACGTGGTATTTGGCGCCGGCGTCAAAGTCCTGCTCACTGCGCTCAGAGGGTGGAGCCACACCCTGATATTTGAGACGCAGATCCCACCAGGCTTTGTTGTAATCATTCGGCCCCACCTCGCCTGAGAAGACTTTCCAACGCCACTGATCCACGAGGTAGCCAAAAGGCAGGAAGGCCACCTTATCGAGCGCTCGCTGCAAAAGAAAACCAATATCTGCACTTGGTTCGGGAACCTTGTCGATCAACTTGATTTGTTTCAGGTACGGCGACGTTACTGACAGGGCAATCGTGTCCCCGATAGCTTCGTGAAAGGCGTCGTTCGCGCTGTCGCGAAACAGAAAAGGTTGCGGCGCGTAGGCCATCTGATAATAGTTGTGACCCAGTTCATGGTGGACCGTGGTGAAGTCCTCTTCGTTGATCTGGATGCACATCTTCAAACGGACATCCTTCTCGTAGTCGAGGTCCCAGGCGCTGGCATGGCAGACAGCTTCGTGATCCAGCGGCTTGATGAACATTGACCGTTCCCAAAACGTGGCTGGCAATTGTTCAAAACCAAGCGAGGTGAAGAACGATTCACCATAGCGAACCATTTGTTTTGGTTCAGTCTTGCGCGCTTTAAGAATCTCAGTGAGATCGTAACCGCGATCTCCTGTCGCCGGTTTCAGCAACGGATACACGTTGCCCCAGCTTTGCGCCCACATGTTGCCGAGCAGATGCGCCGGGATTGGACCATCCGGTGGAACCACCAGGGTGCCATACTTCTCCGAAAGCCTGTGGCGCGTGTAGGTGTATAGCGAGTCGTAAAGAGGCTTGACCTGTTGCCAGAGGCGTTCCATCTCGGCGGAAAATGCTTCGGGTTCCATGTCGTATTTCGAGCGCCACATTGCGCCGACATCCTTGAATCCCATTTCCACGGCGCCTTTGTTGGCCAGCTCAACATAGCGCTGGAAGTTCTTGCGATAGGGGGGTGAGACCTGGTGCCAACCAAGCCACACGCGCTTCAACTCTTCGGGATCGCGGCTTTCGGCCAGGATTTTTTCCATGTCGCCGAGGCTCAGACACTTGCTCTGATCGCCTCCGGGCGGGCAGTACTTTCCCTTGCCATAATCACCCTCCATCGAAGCGGCGATCTTAGTCAGTTCGTCGCGTTCTTTCGGATCTTTGGGCGCGGGCAAGGTCAGCGACAATTTCAGGAGTTTGATCTTACGGGCCACCTCAGGAGACAAAGTCAACCCGTCGAAACGGCGCGACTGTGCAGCGAATTCCGTCGTCGCTTCGATGACATCTTTGTTCGCTTCAGCAGATAGCGCTTCGGTGTCGTCGGTGATGTAGGTGCTCTTAACCCAATCAGCGCGGCTGTACTTGATGTTAAGCGCCATCAATCTCTTTTCCGCGTCGCTGACGAACTGTTCAGCTTCCGCAGGAGTGCCTTTGGTGTTTGAGCCGGAACCGGGACTGGTGTTGTTACTGCAGGATGAAGCCAGGGTCATAGCCACGACTATAAACATCAATCCGGCCAGACTCAAAAGACGCGAGTTTCCACGAACGAATCTCATTCTTAAACCTCCAGGGCGGAAAGCTGACAGGGAATGCGAAGATTGTAACTGCTCAGACCCGTAAAAACGATCCGACGGCTATTGAGAGGGACTGGCGTGTCGAGCTGCGAGCGTCTCTCGCGATTCTGATTGTTATTTGTGCCCGTAGCTGATCATGTTGGCAAGCATCCGGTAAGCTCCCGGAATGCCGGCGCGCAGCTCGCGATACCACACCAGGCTTGTATAGATGTAATGGCCCTGGCCGTAACTGCCGACCAGCAAGCCACCGCGCAGGCTTGGCTCGCCCGGGTCATTCATCGCCAGCAGCGCCGCGTAGTGCGCGTCCCATTCCTTTGGATAGTAGAGCCCGCGTTCCTGGATCCAGCCGAGAAAGTCCGCCGGCTGTATCCGGTTAGGGAAGTTCAACAGTCGATGCCCCGGCTGCAGGAAACTCACCGCCGCGTTTTCATCCGTCACGCGCTCGCCGCCGAGCGTGATGGGATATGGCGCCAACTGCGGCCGGTTCCTTGACGGGTCGGGATTCCATTCATTGTTCTTGTGATAAAAGACAATCAATGTGCCGCCGTCGTCGACATAGGCCAGCAGGCGCGGATTTGCCGCAACCAATTCCGGATGCGCTTCGTAGCCGCGGTTATCGATGATGACGGCGGCAAATGTTTTTAGCTCGCTCTCCTGCAGGTCACTCGGCGAAAGTTTTTTGACGTTGACACCAAGGGCGGTCAAAGACCATTCAAGAGTTTGATCAAAGCTGGGTATGAAACCGACCTTAAGGTCTTTTACCACCCGAGCCTTGACGAACTCGCCGGGCAGTGCCTTTCGCGTGACCTCGGTCTGGGTCTCGGCCTGCCGGACAGTGATATCGACAGTGTGCGCGTTCCTACGTGAGGTGAAGGCCTTGCGGAAGGCATTCGCTGCTTCGCCATGCAGCGTCTCGGTAAACGTACGCACTTCGCCAGGCTTCAAGCCGGAAATTTTCCAATCACCACTGGAATAGGAAAAGTGTGGAGCATTAGCCGCCAGCGAGCCGTCGAAATTCCTGGCAAGGTGATTGACGAGTTGGACCGTTAACTGAATATCCTGGCCACTGGTCTGAGGGGTAAAGACGAACGGGGCCGGCATGATGCTGCGAATCTCTACTGCGGGCGTTACGTCCAGTTTGACTTCCGAACTAACCGGGAATTGTGCGCCGTCAATTTCTACCTCGGCCCGTGCTACAAAGCGCTCGCCAAAAAGGCGGCCGTCATACAAGTGTTCCGCGGCGGGTACGGATATCCTTTCGACTGCCGGTGTTTGCACCTCGATAGACTTAACCGCCTCTGCTCCCGGAGGAACCTGATCCGCGATGTCGACGGCGTTCGTTTTGGCGAAGCCGTGCAGAGTCAACTTGCTGACCGTCAGCGGCTGGCTTCCATTGTTGCCGAGATTGACCGACAGAGCTGCCGGCATAGCTGGTATCAGGCCTTGAGAGCCGGAAGTGATTGTCAGCGAGATTCCGCTGAATGCAGCCAGCGCGTGATCCAATCGCTGCTGCATCAATCCGGCTCGTGGTTCTTCGCCTGATTCAGCTCGAGTGAAGGCCCCGCTCTTCCGCGCTGCTATCAAAGCAGCCAGAACGCGTTCTGGTTCATTCTCAAAGTCAGTCAGAGGACGGTCCTCCAGCTTCGGCGGCGCCAGATTCGCAGTGGCCCGCGCTGAGAGTTGCAAGCCGTCCAGAAACGTGGTCGCCTTTGGAGGCAATGCTGCGATGTCTTTGGCCTCGCGCGTAAGTCGATAACGGATCAACGGGAGGCGTCCATCAGGAGAATTTCTGAAGCGCGCCATCTCAGCCACGGTCCTGGGCCATGGGCCCTGCGTTTCGTGTTTCTGCAAGGCCTGTAAAGCCTGCTCGGCATAAGTAGTGCCACGCGCCTGATCTTTTTCATTGGGATCGATCGAGACCATCCCGTTCTCATCAGGCGTTTGTCCGCCGGAATTATTTCCAAAGCCGGTGCGCACAAACATTCGCTTCACCTGCCAGGGTTCAACGTCCTCCTTCAGTTGCTCAGGAAATCGTTTCGCATCGGCTGCGGCAACGAATGCCTCAAGCAGCAGGCGACCCGTAGCCTGATGATGGCCGTGACCGCTGGTGGTGTCATGATTCGTGATGATGACATCGGGGCGTAGTTCCCTAATCTTCAGCACCATCCGTCGCAGAGCTTCTTCGTGTCCCCAGACACGAAAAGCTTCGTCCGCGGACTTGGAAAAACCGAAATCCTTCAGACCTAAAAAATAGGACTCTGAGCCCTGAATCGCGGCTGCTGCCATCGTTTCGCGAGCGCGAATGACACCAAGCTCCTCATAAAGCTGCGGGCCGACCGCGTTCTGTCCACCCTCCCCAAAGGTAGAAAAGACCGTCACCGTATGGACGCCGTACTTATGTCTGAGCACTGTCAGGCTGGTGCCATCTTCGTCATCGGGGTGAGCTGCGATACACATCACCGTCCAGGGACTATTGAGATCAAGCAGTGACTGATGAAGCGCTGCGCGGTCAACCGGAGTGTCTGTGGCTGCGTTGACCTCCTCCTGCGCGTGTGTCGTGCGAGTGAGAAGCGAGGCCGCCAGCCAGACGATCAAGAGCGCAGAAACAAGCGTTGCAAACCAAAGCGCGCGATAAGAACTTGCTGTGTTATTAACACGCCGTTCCTCAGGCAATAATTTCTCGAGCGCCATAAATTGTTGTCCTTTTAAACAAGATGTTCCACGCCCGTCCTGGCGTGTGTGCTTTCATCAGTACCGAGACTGCAGGTTAAATACTTGCCGACCTTTCAAGCCGCGCGGCCACAATCATAGTCACTGCAATTAAGATCATCAGTACCACTCCATAGGCTGCCGCCGAGCCGAGATTGAAATCGCGCATCTCTGACGCAATAGCAATTGATACCGGCCGGTTGGTTGGAACGAACACCAGCACTGAGGCTACATATTCACCCAAAGCAATCACAAAAGCCAAAAGGGTTCCGGCAATCGCACCCGGTCCAGCCAGCGGCAGAGTCACGCGCCGGAATCTCTGCCACCAGTTTGCACCCAGGCTGCCGGCAGCTTCGGGCAGCGATGGATCTATTTGTTCCATGCTCGCCTGCAGGGCGCGCACTACCAGCGGCATGAAACGCAGGAAGTAAATTACGGGCAGGATCCAAAACGTGCCGATCAGAACGAAGGAACCCAACAGCAGGCTCGGCTCTCCGTAGGCTTCGGCAATGGAAACCGCGACCACTGTTCCCGGCAGAGCCCACGGTACGAGAACCAGCAGCGAAAGCAATCGTTTCGACAGACGCCGTTTCATCGTCGTCGCCAGGCTTACCACACAAAAGCTCCAGACCAGCGCCGCCACGGCAGCAATGGCTGACATGGCGAGACTATTGAGAAAGACCTCACTCGCGCTTTTTTGCGTCAGGATACGAGCGTAATTCGCGATGGTGTACGACGGCGGCAGAGTTTGGATAGTCCACTCTCCATCCCGCGCGAAACTCGCCAGCAACAACGTCGCTACCGGCAACGCCAGCAGGATCGAACAGAAGACGCCAACCACAAATGCAATCAGCCGCGATCTGCCTTTGGCTAACGGCCTCTGCCTGCGCACTGCGCCTTTCATAGCCGAGGCAGCAAAATTTTTGGTGCCTTCGTACCGCTGAAACAAGAACAGCGCGCCGAGAGAGATTGTCGCCAGCAATACGGTTTCAGTCAGGGCTACTGCCTGATCGCCGCGCTGCCGGGCATTGAAAATTTCCAGCGTCAGTACTCTCACGTTGCCGCCGAATAGTAACGGCGCGCTGAAGCTGGCCATCGAAGTCATGAAGGTTAAGAGCCCTGCCGCGATCAACGATGGCGTAAGCTGGGGCAGCACAATTCTGGTTAGCACCCGCAGTGGTCGCGCGCCGAGGCTGCGTCCCGCTTCCGCGAGACCACCATCGATACGACGTAGACCTGCGCCCGTGAGCACGTAAAAGAACGGATACATTGTGTAAGCATGAAAAATCAGGAGGGCACCCCAGCCGCGCAGAGACCATGGTGGAGTTTGCAAATGCAGAGTGTGCTGGACCAGTCGCGCCAGGATGCCGGATTCTCCACACAGGAAAATAAACGCCACCGTTCCCACCAGTGGCGGCAGGACCAGTGGCAGAGCCGCGAGGGTCGCGAACACATTGCGTCCCGGGAAGGTATAGCGTTCAAACAGGAAAGCGAGCGGGACACCGATCAGCGCGCACAAACTAACGGTGGCGACAGAGACACCGATGCTGGTGAAGATGGCTTCCAGCGCCAGTCTCTGAGACAGGACGTCGAAGTAATTTGCCGGCGTCCAGTGCCCCTCCCTGTGCAGTGAACTGACCACGGTATCGACATTGGGATAAATGACGCCGTAGACCAACACCAGAAAGACGATCAGCAGCAGAATCCAGCGTGGCGATGGGCGAAGGAGGTTCATGAAGGAGTCTGTTGGCGAAGCTTATATTTCCTCGGCCTGCTCGCGGAAAATTAATTCCTTAGCAGAGTAATGCGTCCCGGCGGCAGAGTTATTGAACGGGTATCACCTACGGAAAAGTCATCGGATTTTATTACCAGGGCCTCGATTATCAAGCCATTGGCGTCCAGCCTGATAGTTGACGTAGCGCCAGCAAACTGCAGCTCGCGCACGACCCCGGGAAAAACATTTTCGCCGGATTCAGCAGTACCCTTTGCGAGCACAACATGCTCCGGCCTGATCGCGAGCACGCAGGGCTGATTCAATGGCGGCAGCGCCTCCGTCCGGACCGGCAGTCGCAAAATATGTCCGCCATCCAACGTCTTGAATTCGCCCAACTCCGTTTTCATGGCACTCAGCCTCATCGCCCGCAGCAAATTATTGCGTCCGAGGAAGCGCGCCACTGCGACCTCGCCTGGGCGCTCGTAAAGTTCTCTCGGTGTTCCAGACTGCAGCAGTCTTCCACCTACCATGACACTGATGCGGTCGCAGAGCGCGAAAGCCTCTTCCTGATCATGAGTAACGTAGACCGCAGTCAACCCCAGCCGGGTCACGAGCTCACGCAACTCGCCGCGGGTTTCTTCACGCAGGGTCACGTCCAGGTTCGACAGCGGTTCGTCAAACAGCAGCAAAGCCGGCTCGATGGCGATAGCCCTGGCGATAGCGATGCGTTGCTGTTGTCCTCCCGACAATTCGGCGACGTTTCGCTTTTCGTAACCGGGTAGTTGCACCAACTCGAGAGCCAGCGCGACTCGCTCTGATATTTCACCTTTCAATTTGTGCCGGGCACGCAGGCCAAAGGCGACGTTTTCGGAAACATTCAGATGAGGAAAGAGAGCGTAGTTCTGGAAGACCATGCCAAAGCCACGCGCTTCGGGAGCTAGCCTCGTAATGTCGCGGCCGTCAAACTCAATGGCGCCTGCATCCGGTGTCTCCAGGCCGGCAATCATTCTCAACGTGGTCGTCTTGCCGCAGCCCGACGGTCCGAGGAGACCAAAAAACTCGCCTCGTTCGACTTCAAGACTGACATCTTTGACAGCGACTGTTCCGGTGAAACTCTTTGAGAGATTTTGAATAGTGATAAGCGGCATCGGGAAGTTAATCGGGTAGCCAGATCTCACCGCAGGGCCGGCACAGGTATCGGCAAAATTTTTTAGTGATTGCTCCGTCCGCGAATTTCAGTGTCCCAGTAGCGCAGCCAATCATCGCCCTGCCGCCGCAGCAGGTCCCAGTCCAAGGGTAAACGCGTGAAGGGTTCGTTCATCCAGGCGGGCAACTGCTTGCGATCCACATCGGTTCGCACCGGCATGCGATAGAATTCATTGGCTGCCTGGATCAGGCTCTCAGTCGAAGTGACGTATTCATAAAAGCGCCGCGCTTCCTCCTCGTGCTGTGCGCCACGAACGAGCGCAATACCGTCCGTAACCACAGGTGTGCCGCTGCTGGGAATCGTATAAGCGACCGGTAATCCCTTCTTGTCTTTGAACAGGCGCGCGTCCGGCATATCCCAGAGACTAATCAATCCTTCGCTACGCGCGAGCTTCTGCATCATCAGCGTGCCGTCGGCAGTGTACTCATGGACGTTTGAGTCCAGGCGGCGCAGCCAGTCATAACCTCTGTCAGGCGCGCCAGTCTCTTTGATAGAACGCCAGATAATCGCCCCGAAAATAATACGCATCGTGTCCGAAGGAATGGGGTTGCGTATCAGGATCTTGTCGCGCCACTT
This sequence comes from Pyrinomonadales bacterium, assembly GCA_038237475.1. Classification (GTDB taxonomy): domain Bacteria; phylum Acidobacteriota; class Blastocatellia; order Pyrinomonadales; family Pyrinomonadaceae; genus JAOAPY01. Next base: position 448,633 of record JBBRYS010000003.1, read on the forward strand.
TGGATCAAGCACCTCGTCCCAGTCGCGTGGCGCTTCGGCGGCCGAGAGTGCGTTGCTGTTATAGACAATAACTTCCGGAGTTTCGTAAGTACCGTACCAGCGGTCCTGTGGATCGCGAGCTGAATCCGGCACCTTGTCTGCCCAGGTTGGACGATAAGGAAGCAGCAGGTTTTCCTCAGCTGCGGTCTGAAAAGTAGTATGCGCCGCTCCCCACCAGAGGTCTGCCTGGGGACGATTGCGTTCGGCCCGCACGCGTTCGAGGACCTGGCGCGAACCCATATCCAAAAACTGGACTTCGGTTTCCGGATGCACTGCTTTGTAGCCGGCCACAAAGTGGCGCAACAGGTCTTGTCCATGTGGTGTGTAGATAAGGAGAGTGTGCGAGCCTGACTGTGACCCGCGATTACAGGAAAGTCCCAACATGACTAAAAGCAGACTGGCCAGAAGGAGGAGCCGTGCCTTGCCACACTGAGACTGCAAGCTGCCGCCGCACCGTTTCTCTCTCAACCGTTTCATTCCGTTCTCTAACCGGGACTTTCGAAAATCGCAGAGCAGCGTCATGCTAGCACAAACTTCAATCCCGACTGAGCGATTGTCGCGTTGCGTGACCCGATCACGGCCCGTAGAATGTTCAGCGTGACTACAACACTGAAGAGACGACTTGTTCGTGCCGGCGGTTGGCACATGATTAAGCGAGCGATGAAGTTGATTCCTGTCGCGGGATCAGTTTTTGCCGTTGGCCTGGCCGGCTATGAGATCAAGAAGAAAGGTTTGATTCCGGGCATCGTTCATGTAGGACTCGACGTTATTCCGGTGATAGGTACCACGAAGAACGTGGTCGAAATTTTTACCGGGGATCTTATTCCGGATCGGAAAGTAGAACCAGAAGTTGCCTTGAATTTGATCAAGCCCGAGACGGGGTTGAGTTCCGGCTGAGGTGGGATGATTGATCGAAGTTGATGAAGATGCGAATGGCCGCGAGCTTGAGGTCCCGCTGAACGGCGAACTCAAATTGACCCTCCGGGAAAATCCGTCGACCGGATTCGCCTGGACGGCGGAAAGCCTCGCCCCGGCGGTTCTTGATCTTCTCTCAGATGACTTTGAGGAGGCCAGTAGCGCCCGGGGAGGTGGAGGCACACGCGTCTGGAAGTTCAACGCCAAACAAAAAGGCGAAGGAAAGATTTCGCTGCACTATCGGCGCAAGTGGGAAACCAAAGACCCGGCGAAATCTTTTGCTCTCACAGTCCGTGTCAATTAAGAGCGATCGAGTGAAAAGCAGACCCCGATTTGAATCCAAAGACTGTCGACAACAGTAACGAAGTCATGCACAGCAACATCGAGTGCGCACAGTAGGGAAGAAGAATTAGGCGCGGATGACGCAGACGACGCGGATCAGGAGATAAAAATCTGAATCTGGTCACCCGCAATCCGCGGCCAAAGTTTTGTCGAGTATAGCGGCCTTATGCGGTGCGAGGAAATGTCGCGTCTCCCTCCTCACCCAGCAACTTCTCCAATGTCTTCCATGAAAAATAGAAAGTGCCGTTCTTGCGGCCACCCCAGGCTGGTCCCCAGGAGTTGTAGCACCACACTCGCTCCTTCTTAGCGTCAATGCCGAAAAGTTGCACTTCGTGGCCGCCGCGCTTCTTCGCCAGCAGAGTCAAAGGGCATTCGCCGTCGGGCCTGGGTGAATCAAAAGAACTGTACCAGTTGATCCCGAGAATGCCCGGCTTGAGTGAGAGGCTGCCCAGTAGTTGCTCGAGGCTGAAACTGTGCGCATAGCCTACGATGTACTTCGCATTCACGGCGGCCTTCATGACCGCAAGGCCGGTGCTGCCTGTATCGTTTGGGGGATAGCTCCCGGGAATATTATCCAGCTTGGTTGCCGCCTTGTAGAGCTCGATTGCATCAACCTCGGTCAGATTTCTTCCCGGAATCCAAAGAGGCTCGGTCATCAGGACTCCGGCCATGGCATTGCCGGTACATGAACCTAAGTCTCCCTGGTCGAACGGCACTCCGTGACGTTGGTACATGATGGTTTTGACGGCCGAGGTGCCTGCAGAAAATGAGCGGCTCTGCGGATCGTGTTCCACATGGCGACCGAGGCGATGAGGTCCGGCTGCTTCCTTGATCACTTTGATTTTGACTTTCTTCATGAGGGTCTCCTTTTTTGAGGTTAAGGATTGAGAGGGCCGCACGCTACCACAGGTCCATTGAGGCCGCAAGAAATCTTAGGAAGAGATCTTTGGTGGTCACCCCGCCGGATCAAGGCAGGATTCTGTGAGTTCTTAAGCGTGAATTGAAGGCAGGGCAGATTGCGGCGCCGCCTGCTGATAAGCATCGCCGAGCAGCAGCAGGTTGGGCTCCGACCAGTTTGGACCAAGCAGTTGGAATCCGATGGGCAAGCCTGAGGGCGATAAGCCGCAGGGCACGCTCATGCCTGGAATGCCCGCCAGGTTGGCGGTCACCGTGTAAATATCATTCAAGTACATGGCCATGGGATCATCCACCTTTTCACCGATGAGAAAAGCAGTGGTGGGTGCTGTGGGAGTAATGATCGCGTCACAGGCTGCGAAGGCACGGCTAAAGTCATCGCGCAGCAGGGTTCGGACCTGTTGGGCTTTGTGGTAGTAAGCTTCGTAATATCCGGCCGACAGGACGTAGGTGCCCAGCATGATGCGGCGTTTTACTTCAGGCCCAAAACCTTCCTCGCGCGAACGCCGGTACATCGATCGCAATTCGTTCGCTTCTGCGGCCCGGTACCCGTAACGCACACCGTCAAATCGCGCCAGGTTAGACGAAGCTTCAGCCGTCGCGATGATGTAGTAGACGGCGATCGCATAGCGGGCGTGCGGCAGATCCACCTCAACGATTTCGGCGCCTAGATCGCGATAGATTTGTACTGCCGCTTCCACCGCTGCGCGTACTTCGGCATCCAATCCCTCGCCAAACAGAGCTTTTGGAAAACCAATCTTTTGACCTTTGACCTCAGCGCTCAAACCGGCGGCGTAGTCAGGCACCGGCACGTCGGCGGTGGTGGCATCATGGGTGTCTCGTCCGGCGATCACTCCCAACACCGTCGCTACATCGCGCACGCTGCGTCCGAAGATTCCAATCTGATCGAGTGAGGACGCGAAAGCTACCAGGCCATACCGGGAGTTTCTGCCGTAAGTCGGCTTCAGTCCAACTACGCCGCATAGCGAAGCCGGCTGGCGCACCGAGCCGCCCGTATCCGAACCGAGAGCTACGGGCACTATGCCCGCTGACACCGCCGCCGCAGAACCGCCAGATGAACCGCCGGGCACTCGAGCTGTGTCCCAGGGGTTTTTCACTGAGCCGAATGCCGAGTTTTCGTTGGAGGAGCCCATCGCGAACTCATCGCAATTAGTCTTGCCGATGATGACCGCGCCCGCTGCGAGTAACCGATCCACAACCGTGGCGTTATAGGGAGGATGATAACTGCCCAGGATGCGCGAACCGCAGGACGTCTGCAGGCCACGCACGCAGATATTATCCTTGAGAGCTATGGGGACACCGGCCAACGGCAAATGATGGTTTTTCTGTGAATCGATTTCGGCCGCTCGCTTTAACGCGCCTTCCCGATCTATCTGCAGAAAAGCATTTAGAGAATCATTCAACTGTTCTGCAGCAGCTACAGACGATTCTGCAACCGAGGTGGCGCTGGCGTCGCCACTGGTGATCAGGCTTTGGATTTGATCTATGGTTGCAGAAGTTGTCATGGTTGAGAGTCTGGATTACAGAATTTTTGGAACGCGAAAATGGCCTGACGCCGGGTCAGGAGCTTCGTCGAGGGCGGCTTTCTGGCCCAGCGAAGGTGCGGTCGCATCCGCCCGCGTCGATTCAGTGCGCTCGCCTTCCGGCGTCAAACCACCCAGCGCCGGCACCACGTTGCGGGTGTCAACTTCGTTGAGCTGTTCTACGTAGCTTACGATTTCCGCCATCTGCGGTGCGAAGCGTTGTACTTCTTCGCGGCTAATTTCGAGGTGCGCGAGTTGGGCGATTTTTTCAATATCCGATTCGTTGATAGGCATGGTTCGTTATTTGTTTTTTAACCGTAGGTCATCCATCAGTCCTGGTTGATTCGCGCCGCCGCATACAACTACCAGCCGCGCCGAGAAACGAGCGGCGCAGATCGGGATCCCGAATAGCAGCAGCCGCAGACATAAGTTCCGGGGAAATGGGATGCAACTCCCGGCGCGAATCTGAACCGGTCGCGGGCTGCCGCCGGCTTGCCAGTGTCTGCGGTCCGACGCGAAACTCAATGAACTTAACGGTGTTTTGTCCGAGCAGCGAATTCAAACGAAACAGGAATTGGGCGCTCATAGATTCGAGTTGCCGCTGCCAGACAGAGTCCGACACTGCCACTGTCAACCTTTGCTTATGCAGAGTGGTTGCGACTGTCTGCCGGCGCAAACCCTCACCTGCGACGTGATTCCATGCGGCCACGGTGGCGGCCTCGATAATCTCTTCCGCGCCACCAGCAGCGCGCACGAGCGCCGGTAGTGCGTTGATCAGTTGATCCATTAGAATTGTTCTCGCATCGCACTCTAAATTTGCAATTCGTCGGCTTCAATCTACAATCGCGGATCACGAACAGCAAATCATGTTTGCGTGCCAGTCTAGCGGAGAAGCGAGAGGAGCGACAAGCAGCCTTGATTCAGAATGTTATATCCAACGTGTTTAAAGAACCCCTGGTGCTGGCGTCAACCAGTCAACGTCGTGCAGAGATCCTTCGTGCCGTCGGCTGGTCCTTTGAGATGCGCGCGCCGAATATTGATGAGACTTTAGCAGCCGGAGAAGCCCCGGCGAATTATGTTAAGCGACTGGCGCGCATGAAAGCGGCAACCGTCGCCGCCGGACAGGCCGAAGGGCTGGTATTGGGCGCCGACACTACGGTCGTTATTGAAGATGAGATTCTCGGCCAGCCGTGCGATGCTGCGGATGCCCGGCGCATGCTGAGGCTGTTGCGCGGCAAATGGCATGAAGTGTTGACGGGCGTGGCCCTGGTGCGAACCGGATCGGGCGGGTGCTCAATCGTGTCTCATGAAACTTCGCGCGTGCGCTTTTCTGATATGTCGGACGAAGAGATCGAGTGGTATGTGAGCACAGGCGAGCCGACCGGCAAAGCCGGGGCCTATGGAATCCAAAGCTCTGCCGCTCTTTTCATTGAAGAAATCCAGGGCGACTATTTTAATATCGTGGGTCTTCCGGTCAGGCTCGCCTACAAACTGGCGCAGGCTATCCAGTCATAATTCAAAAGGGCCGCCCTGTTAAGGACGGCCCTGTCTCTTCAAACGCCCGTCTGAATTACAGAATCGAGTCCAGCTTTTTGGCCAGTTGCCCGGCGAGATTGCCATCGGGGTCTATGCCCTTGATGGGCTCGCCAACCGGATTTCCCTTTTTATCCAGAATCACCACTGAAGGCAATTCATCGGCGCCGAGGCTCTTGGAAACAGCGCCATCAGGATCGCGAAGGACGGTGACCGCCAGGTCAAACTTTTTCACGAAGCCACGCAGTTGCTCGTCGGAAGCGTAATTCTTTGACTTCGTGTTTTCCGATTCAGTACTCACCCAGTAAACCACTACACCTCTGTTGCTGTACTCATCGGCGAGTTTCTTGACTCCCTGTAGTTGAGTACGGGACAGCGGCAGCCACGAAGCTCCGAATGCCAAAACGACAACCTCTCCGCGCAGGCTGCCGGAAGATATTGTCTGGCCGTCGATCGAGCGCAGCGAGAATTCTGCCGGACCGGCATCTCCTTTTTGCGACATGCCGAGGGAAACCAGGCCCAGCAATGTTGTCATTGCCAATACCATTCTGAGGCTCTGCTTGAGTCGTAACATCTTGCTCCTTTGTCGCCTTTTGACGTTTTGTCCGGCCCTGTTCAAGGGCCCTTGCCTGTATCGTCAAAGAACGACTTCGCCCTTTTAAGATGATCATTATGGGCTTTGGGTTCTACTTTTTTGCACTTGAGCCTAATTGTCCGGGTTTGGCATCAGTTCTGATGGTTCGCTGCCAACAACTTCCCGGTACAAAGCACAGTAATCTTCCCACGTGTCAATGTCACGTGCAATAAAGGGTGAGTTGACCGGAATGCGAGCCACCTGTTCGCGGTGAGCGTCAAAAAGCGAGCGCAGGCCCCGCTGCGGGTCGAGGTCAAGCAGTTCGTTACGAAAGCACAAGTCGACCAGCACGGGATGGCCACCCCGGCCGTGGTACTCCGGCAGCAGCAGCTTTGCCGGGCTCGACTGCCAATACTTCGTAAGCGTGACGACCACTTCGCACGGCACTGCTGGATAGTCCGCGGGTGTGATGAAAGCTGCTGGGCCATCTGGAGGAAGTTCGCGTATGCCGCAGGCTATGGAATCGCTCATCGGGCTGTCGGGATCGGGATTGAAGGCGAACTTGACCGGAAAGGTTTGCAGTGCAGACTGAACTTCAGCGGCACGATGGCCGAGCACGACGACGATGTTCCCAACGCCACCGTTAACGAGATAGCGGATGCAGCATTGAATAACGCAGCTGTCACCAAACGGGAGCAGTGGCTTAAATGCTCCCATGCGAGTGGATCTTCCCGCGGCCAGAACGAGCGCGGAGGGTTTGGTCTTTGCACCTGGTACTTTGATCCCTGCTTCTCGATTATCTGACTCGTTTGCCATTCCGGAGCCCCGGGATCAAAAATCTAAGTGACACTTACCAATTCTTTCAATGCTCGCAGGGTGTATTGCCTTGCCATCTGCTTGCGCCAGTTCATAACAAAGTCTGTGTTGTCGAGCGGGCGGGCCTTGATGTAGCAGGCTTCGGCGGCGGCTTCGATATGCTCGTCATCAAATAAATTCCCCACCAGGGCATTCGCGGCTTCTCCCACTTCCATAGGGGCAGGAGAAATTCCACCCAGCACGAGTCGCGCAGCCTTTACTGCGCCGGTAGTATCGGTTTGAACATACGCGGCGACACCGAGTACTGGAAAGTCGAAGGCGCCACGCCGGCGCAGCTTTTGATAGGACGCGCGCCAGCCGTTGGTAGGCGGCAGATGTATGTCGACCAGTAATTCATCGGGACGCTTTTTCAAGTAGTCGATACCATCGTCGTTGTAGAACCCGGCAGCGTCGATGACTCGTTCGCCCAGCGTGGAAGCCAAACGGAACTTTGCGCCAATAGCCACCATCACCGGCACCAGATCCGATGATTGCACCGCCCAGCACTTTGAGCTTCCCGGCGCGACCCAGCACACATCACCGTCTTTCTTCAGACAGAAGTTAATGCCTTTGCGCCATTCGTAATTCTGGTCGTAGTAATTGCAGCGCGTATCCAGCAACAGGTTGCCGCCGATCGTGCCCATGTTGCGGAGCAATGGCGTTGAGATCGTGCGCGCTGCGCTGGCGATCACGGGATAGTCGCGGTTGATGATTGGATTTTTAATGATGTCGGTAAGCGTGACCGAAGCACCGATGCGCACACCAGAGGGGCCATCACCGGTAATCTGATTCAACTCGTGCAGCCGCATTACCGAGACTACGGTTTGCGGTGTCTGCTGCCGGCGTTTCATGTTGGGATACAAGTCCGTCCCGCCGGCGACAAACTGAGCAGCCGGCCCAACATCGCCGGCAATCTTCACCGCCTCCGCAATGGTCCGCGGCACACGGTATTCAAATTTGGGAAGTCTCATCATAACGGAAAATTAGACCTCTGAAATGTATCGGAGCTTGGTCCAAAACTGCTAGGCCAACATAAGCCGTTGGCCCTTGGCTTCGGGAATTGGGTCGCCAAATTCCTGCGCCGTCTCGATCCAAAGTTGTACCGCTTCATCTGCCTGTGCCAGAGCCTCGGCTTTGGTGTCGCCATGTGCCATGCAGCCCGCCAACTCAGGCACTTCGGCAACGAAGACCTGATCTTCATTGCTCCAATAGATAATTACTCCGTATTTATGCATCGCTTCCACGGATTCGCTCTTCAAAGCCGAGCCGGCGAAGCAGTTGACACAGATCATCGAACTTAAATGTTGTTGTCTGACTTACCTCTCAACAACTCCCACAGGAGTTTGCCTTGTCTTCCCACCTCGCTGCCTCACGAATGCACTGCGACGCGGGGCATCTCGCGGCCATCGCCACCTTCGGCGGGCGTTGGGATGCGTTGCGGTTCGGGCCAGTCAACTGTGGGAACTGAAGTAGGACCGAAACGTCCAGGCCGACCGCTGTTCTTTTCGCGCAGGGCCTTCAAAACCTTTTCCGGCGTCAGCGGCACTTCGTCAACCCGCACACCGACCGCGTCGTACACCGCATTAGCGACCGCGGGCGGCACTGGCAGCAGCGGCCCTTGTCCTACTTCCTTCGCGCCGAACGGTCCATTGGGATCCGGATCCTCGATCAAGTAAGTCTGGACGTCGCACATCTCCATCGTAGTCGGACTCTTGTATTCCAGCATCGAAGGAAACTTGTGCACCACATTCCGATTAGCGCGATAGACCATCTCTTCCATCAGGATCTCGCCCAGACCCATGTAGACCCCGCCTTCGACCTGTCCCATCACCAGCACAGGATTTATTGATTGGCCAATGTCGTGACCAATCCAGATGCGTTCGACGGTGACGATTCCCGTAGCCGGGTCAACGCCAACTTCAGCCACCGCCGCTGAATAGCTGTAGGCCGGCGATGGCCCAACGCCCGCGCCTTTGTATTTGCCCGGCGACCGCGGCGGTGAATAAGAACCAACCGTGCCAATCGTGCCGAACTTCGATTCAGCCAACACCACTGCTTCGGCAAAGGTGACGCCGACTTCCGGATTCTCAACATCAAAGACGCGGCGTTCAGCGAGGGAGAGATTCGCCACCGGCAGGCCCAGCTTTTCGGCTACAGCCAACACCAGCAGTTCCCGCGCGCGCTCCGCAGCCTGGATCGCGGCGTTACCGGTCATCAGCGTCACGCGACTCGAATAACTGCCGAGATCGACGGGTGTCAAATCCGTATCCGCCGTCACCACCCGGATATCGAAAGGATCGATCCCCAGCACTTCAGCCACAATGTAAGCGAGGATCGAATCCGACCCCTGGCCAATGTCAGTAGAACCACACATGACGCAGACACCGCCCTGCCGATCAAGTCGCAGTTGCACACCCGACTGCGGCATGCTGTTCCAGTAGATTGGTAAGCCGGCCCCACAGATATATGAACTGCAGGCGATGCCGATCCCTTTCCCATAGGGCAGCTTGCGGTTGTTTTGATCCCAGCCGGAAAACTTGTTCTGCCAATCGGATCCGGCAACCACTTTGTCAATGCACTTGCCCAGGCCCATGCTGCCGATGCGCAGATAGTTCGCGGTGACCGAATAGGGCTTAACCAGATGTTGCCGTCGCATGGCAGCGGGATCGAGCCGTAACTCTTCCGCGATCTTGTCCAGTTGCACTTCAAGTGCGTAGCGTGGCTGTGGCGTGCCGTGCCCTCGCTTTGGCCCACAGGGCGGCTTATTTGTAAAAGCGCGCAGACCATCGAACTTGTAGCGCGGCACGTCATAAGTCACCGTTTGCAGGGCGCCGGTATAAAAGGTGCTCGCTACGCCGTAGCTGCCGTAGGCTCCGCCATCCAGGAACGACTGAAAGTGCATGGCGGTAATGGCGCCGTCTTTTTTTACTCCAGTCTTGACCTGCATCAACACGGGATGGCGTCCGCGATGACAGTAAAAAACTTCTTCCCGCGTCAGGGTGTTCTTCACCGGGCGGCCCGTGATCATCGCCAGCTTGCAGACGACCACTTCGTGATTGAATGGATCGCTCTTGCCGCCAAAGCCCCCACCGTTTGGCGTGGCGATCACGCGAATATGGCTGGCAGCGATTCCCAGAACTTTGGTCAGGGCGCGATGGACGTAATGCGGTGTCTGGGTCGAAGTCCAGAGCGTAAGCTTTTCGTCGCTGTCGAAGTGGGCGACGGCGGCGTGCTGTTCCAAAGGGAGATGCGTGTTGCCTTCGTAGAAAAATGTGTCTTCGCGAATCAGGTCGGCAGCGGCAAAGCCTTCTTCGACATCACCAAACTCGAGCGACACCTTCTTGTGTATATTGCCGCCTTCGCCGTATTCGTGAATGCGCGGCTCGTCGATAAGGATGGCTTCGTCAATCGAGGCGATGGTCGGAAGAGGTTCGTACTCTACCTCGATAAGATTCATCGCATCAAAAGCGACGTCTTCGTCAATCGCCGCCACTGCCGCCACCGGGTCACCGATGAAGCGGACCTTGTCTATACAGAGAGCGTGCTCGTCCTGGCTGACGGGAAGAATGCCATACGAGATAGGCAGATCGCGTCCGGTAATGATAGCCACCACACCGGGCAATGCAGCGGCTTTTGAAGTATCGATGTTCCTGATGAGCGCATGCGGGAGGTGGCTACGCAGGATTTTACAGAAAAGCATGCGGGGCAAGACGATATCATCCGCAAATTTCGTTTGCCCGGTGCATTTCGCCCGCGCATCGACTTTGCGAAAAGGTTTGCCGACTACGTTCAGCGGCTTGGAAGTATTCTCATTGCCCACGCTAATTTCTTCCTCTGTTCACTTACGAGATTCGTAATCAAACCAACGCAGCCACTCACTAACCACTTCGAGTCGCTTGCGCTCGAGCTGGTACACGCGTGTGCGTCCACGCTTCTGAAAGGAAACCAGGCCGGCAGCTTCCAGTACGCGGAGGTGCCGCGTCGTTGTGGGCCAGGCATGTCCGAAGCGCGCATCAATCTCGCCGGCCGTCATCGTGCCGCCGCGAAACTTCATCGTTAACAGTATCTGCCGCCGCGCCGGGTGTGCCAGCGCATTGCAAACCGCATCAATGGCGGCCAGGCGTTCCTCAGGCTTAAGCTTGGGCACTGAACGGCTCGAGCGCGGCGAGCTCCAATCCTTCCAGAACCGGCCCCATCGTCTCCCAGACCGCCATTACTTCGGGTGTTTGGTGCGCGATGTCGGAAGCTTTTCCGTCCCGCCAGGAAAAGATTTCAATAAAGTAAACAGCGCCCGATCGCTTGTCGGTGGCCCGGTAGACCTGGGCCGGCTCATTAGTTGAGAGTCCCAACCCCTTAAGAACCGGCCAATGCTTCTTCACCAGCGCAAAAAGCTGTTCTTCCTTGCCCTTTTTGGGCCGATACGTCACGTGAGTCAAGACCGGCTTGCCTGCATCCGTCATGATATTCCTCCTTAGAGAATTGAACTTTGAGGAACGTAACTTAGCACGGCGGCAAATTATCAGCAAGTAAAATTATTAGCGACATCGCTAAGAATAATCATTCCAGCCCGTATCGACTCTCGCGGGGCAGTTCAAAGGCTTCGCCGCGCATCCGGGCGGCGGCCAGTTCCACTGCCTCGTAAATCTTGATGTACCCAGTGCAGCGGCAAAGATTACCCGATAGCGCTTCCTTAATCTCGGTTCGCGAAGGATCGGGATTCTTATCCAACAACTCTTTCGCCGTTAATAAAAATCCAGGAGTGCAATAGCCACACTGAGCTGCTCCCAGGTCAGCGAACGTATCCTGCAAAGGATGAAGGGATGCGCCGTCAGCCATGCCCTCAATGCTCATCACCTCGCGATCTTCAGCATCAAGCCCAAGCATCAAACAGGAAAGAATCGAACGCCCATCGACCAGCACCGCGCAGGTACCACACTCGCCTAATTCGCAGCCATGTTTTGTGCCCGTAAGGTTAAGGTCCTCGCGGAGGACTTCCAGCAAAGTCTTGTGTGGCGCGAAGGCAACTTCGACTTGCTCTCCGTTCAGCTGGAACCCAATGTGCGCTTTTTGATTCATGTAATCTTTGGAACTCCAACCCTCTGGCCGCAACTGCCGCTAGCCTTTCGAGGTGGTAAGATCATTCTTCTTGCCGCTGCTGTTAATCACCATGTTATCAATCAACCGTGTCTTGCCGATAAGAACGGCAAGGGTAATCAGGACCGGATGGTCATCAAGCTTTTCGAGCTTATCCACGCCATCTGCGTTGGAGACGTTGACATATTCCAGCCGCGCCCGCGGTTCCGACTCAATCGTTTTACGCACTGTTTCAGCAAGCTTGTTTCCACTGCGCTCGCCGGCTTTATAAGCCTCGCGTGCCTTTAACAGCGAACGATAGATAACAGTGGCCGCCTCACGCTCTTCATCGCTAAGGTATGTGTTCCGCGATGACATGGCCAATCCTGAATCTTCGCGAATCGTCGGCAGGACAACTATCTCTGTATCAAACGCGAGGTCGCGCACCAGACGCTTGACGATCAATGTCTGTTGCGCGTCCTTCTGTCCGAAGAAGGCAAAATCCGGGCGAATGGTATTGAGCAATATCGTAACCACTGTAGCGACGCCCCGAAAGTGGCCCGGGCGCGATACGCCCTCAAGCTGTTCGGACACGCCCTCGACGTTTATATAGGTTGCATAACCCTTCGGGTACATCTCTTCAGGTGTCGGCACAAAAATGTAGTCGACGTTGTAATCGGTCAGGAGCGCGGTGTCCCTGGTCAAATCGCGTGGGTAATGTTCGTAGTCTTCTTTGGGTCCGAATTGCGTGGGGTTAACAAAGACTGAAACCACTACGATGTCACACATCTGCCGCGCCTCTTTAACCAGGCTGAGATGGCCCTCGTGGAGCGCCCCCATGGTTGGCACTAAGGCGATACTCTTATCCTGCTCGCGGCGGATTTTGCGCGCGACTGAGCCCATGCGCTGGCGACGATTAATTATCTCCATAAATTTTGCGGGGAGCCTTCAGGACTGACCTGGCTTGGATTTCTGTGGAGCCGCGATCTGCAGTTTCTCGGCTGCGTCGGCCGGCAGGCCGTAAGATTCTTCCGCCGAGGGATAGGTTCCAGTGCGAACATCGTCGGCAAAGCGGCTGACCGCAGCAGTAATTGTCTCGACCAGATTCGCATAGGGCCGAACAAAGCGGGCTTGCTTGCCAAACGACAACCCGAGCATATCGTGCAGCACCAGCACCTGGATGTCGCAATGTACACCGGCGCCAATACCGATGGTAGGTATGCTGAGACTTTCTGTGATGAGCTGCGCAATTTCACGGGGCACAACTTCAAGCACTAAAGCGAAGGCGCCTGCGTCTTCCATAGCGCGAGCATCATCCAGCAACTGCCGGGCAGCCGCGGCAGTTTTACCCTGCACTCGATATGAGCCCAGCTTGTTAATCGATTGGGGTGTCAATCCTATGTGGCCCATCACTGCGACTTCTTCATCAACCAGACGCTTGACCAGTTGCACGCGTTTGTGACCGCCTTCAAGTTTGACGGCCTCCGCTCCGCCTTCCTTAATCAAACGCAAAGCGTTCTTAACTGCATCGTCGGCGCCTGTGTGGAAAGAACCGTAAGGCATGTCGGCCACTAACAGGGCGCGCTGCACGGCTCGCCGTACGGCTTTCACGTGCGTGAGCATCTCCTCGAGCGTCACTGGAACTGTATTGCCGTAACCCAGTACCACATTTCCCAAACTGTCGCCTACGAGGATGATATCGATACCGGCTTCATCCACCAGACGCGCAGTCGGGTAATCGTAAGCAGTCAGGCAGACAAGCTTCTCACCGCGTTCCTTGCTCGCGCGCAATGTCGGAGGGGAAACTTTTTCGGGTCTTTCGGGTTTTAGATAGGGCATAGCTCAACTCCCTGGTTGTAGGGCTGGGGCGGAAACGCCGCCAAAAAAGGGAAGCATGGAAATGTGCAAGGCGTGCTTAACAAGGGCGCTCATTATAACGGGAAAGTAGCGGAAAGTGGAAAGCAGCCAGGCGAAGAATCGCTTTTAGCTAACCAGCTCAACATCCTGACGGCAGCGAAATACATTATGGCTTCCAGAGGTGGACTTCAGAGTTATCCGAGCTGCCGGCCAGTAATTCCTCAATTGTCCGTTGTTCAATGGGATGGATAAGCTGCGGGCAGAGTTCAGCCAGCGGTTCCAGAACGAAGCGCCGCTGATGAAACCGTGGGTGCGGCAAAGTCAGGACCGGACTCGAGTGCACGCGGTCCCCGTACACCAGCAGGTCGATATCAATTGTCCGCGGTCCACCCGGGGTCTCACGCGTGCGGCCCAGCCGTAGTTCAATTGCGAGCAAAGTCTCCATCAACTGATCCAGAGGCGGTAAAGCATCGCCGCGCAACTCTGCCACCATATTTAAGAACGCCGGCTGCGCAAAAGTTTCGACGGGCTCAGTTTCATAAACAGAAGAGAGGCGCGTCACGCATAGCCCTGCCCCCAACAGGCTTCGCACTGCCAGCAGCAGACTGCCGGCTCGATCGCCAAGGTTGGATCCGAGGCCGATGTAAGCGTTCTCGGATTGCGTGGCAGCAGGAGACATAAGATGACCTGTTCGTTTGATCTCGCGTCGTTATGATACTTGAACTCTACGGCTACCGTCGGGAAAGATGAACGGAAAGTGAAAGCAGAAATTTTCGCGGGAGACCGAAGAACGAAGCGACCAGCCCGGATTGTAAAGGACCGATCTCCGGTCTATGTTACACTCGGCCTGCTTCCGAAGTTCGATTTCAAGATCCAGCGACGCCGGCCTGGGGTGCGGCATCCGGGCGGGTAACAGAGCCCCGTCAATACAAAAATGGCTCGCAGAAGATTTCGCAGCAACCAGCGCCACGAACCCAACACGGAAAGATCCTTCCAGGAATACTTCCTCTCGGCCCCGGCACCGCAAACATCACGTACCGAACTTCTGCGTTTGATACGCGGCGGAGAAGACACTTTTCTCGAGCTCAAGGTCAAGCTTTCGAATCCAGAAAAGATCGCGCACGAAATAATTGCCATGGCCAACACGGGCGGTGGCGTGATGGTGTTTGGCGTGAACGATCAGCTGCGCATTGAGGGCGTCGACGATCCTGAGAGTGTCCAGGATGAGCTGGTCCGCATCTGTCGCGAAGAAATTCAACCAGCTATTATCCCGTTCATTGATCGCATCGCCTTTGACAACGGTCGCCGGGTGGTTGCGCTTGATATTGAGGGCAAGCGCCGGCCCTATCGCACTCGAGACGGACGCTTCTACGTTCGTGTTGGTTCAGAAAAACGGGAAGCGAGCAGAGAGGAGTTGTCGGCGCTGCTCGATGAAGCGCCGCCGCTGCGTTACGAAAATGTACCAGCGCTGGGCGCCAACCTGATTGACATAGATGAGGCCCTGGTGTGGAGTTTCGTGCGCGAGTTCGAAGGCGATGCCTTTGATGAAGCGAGTACCAGGGACTATCCGACCAGAGTCGTGCTGGAACGAGATCTCATGTTGACCGCTACTCTCGCGGGTGAGCCGGTCCCGACCGTTGCGGGCCTCCTACTATTCGGTCGCGACCAGCGCGTCGCGGAACTGTTGGCCAGGGCCACCGTGGTGGCGACCCGCTTTGCGGGCGACTCAATTCAGGCGCCAGTCATTGAGCGGGTGGAATTGCGAGGAAACCTGCTGACTCTCTTCGAAGCCATGCAGCGCTTCGTCGCCCGCTATTGCGATTTGTGGGATACACGCCCGCGCAGCTTTGCCGGCAGTGAGACAGCTGAGAGTCCGGTGGCGGCGCGTGCAAATTATCAACGCGCAGTGCTGGTGGAAGCATTGACCAACCTGCTGGTCCACAGAGATCTCGCGTTGCGCGAGCCAACTACGCGGCTACAGATATTTGACCGCGGCATTGAGCTAATCAATCCGCGGCGTACTCTCGGCTTCTCGCCGGTCGCGCAAAAAGCAATTCGTTTTGGACTGCCTCAGGCACTGAACCCGCAGCTACAGGCGGTGTTTAAGAATCCTGCCTACGGCCTGCAATTAGCCACCGGTGGGTTACCCATGCTGTTGCGCAATGCCAGACTTTTTTCCGGCCGGCGGGCTGAGATTGTGTCCTTTAATGATGAGTTTCGGCTGCGACTTTTCGGCGCGTAACCATCGCTGCAAACTTATGATCAGATCATTTCAGAACATTCAACCACAGGTTCATGCGACCGCCTTTGTGGAAGCCTCAGCGCAGGTAATTGGCGACGTGCATATCGGCGCGCAATCCTCTATCTGGTTCAATACGGTCGTGCGCGGCGACGTGCACTTCATTCGCATCGGGGACCGGACGAACGTGCAGGACAATTCCGTTATTCACGTGCGCAATGGTGAGTGCCCGACGATTCTGGAGGATGAAGTGACGGTGGGCCATAGTGTGACGCTGCACGGTTGCCACGTTGAGCGGGGTTCGCTGATAGGAATTGGTTCGATCCTGCTCGATGATGTGCTCATTGGAGATCATTCGCTGGTGGCTGCCGGGTCGCTGCTTTCTCCGGGAACTATTATTCCACCGCGTTCGCTGGTAATGGGTATGCCGGCGCGCATCAAGCGGCCTTTGTCCGCGGAAGAGGTTGCGGGGCTTGATGTGTTCTGGAAGAATTACGTCGCACTGATCGAACTTTACAAGTAACGCCGAATTGTTTGGCGGCTGAAGACAGCCAACTTCGGCGCGAGCCAGCAGTTTCGCTTCATTTCATTGCTTTTTTTAGTTTCACTCGATGCCTGCAAAAAATACTCAACCAGCCCGCGGCATGCGCGACTTTCTGCCGGCGGATGTCCGTCGCCGGGAATACGTCATTGGTGTCATCAAGGAAGTCTACGAGCGTTTTGGGTTTGAACCACTGGAAACTCCGGCGGTCGAAAACATTGAAACGCTGATGGGCAAGTATGGCGAGGAAGGGAACCAGCTAATTTTCAAAATCCTGAAGCGCGGTGTGCACGAGAGCACCGGCGAAGCGGATCTCGCCTTGCGCTATGACCTCACGGTCCCGCTGGCGCGCGTGGTCGCTGAATATCGTGACAAGCTGCCAAAGTTCTTCAAGCGTTATCAAATCCAGCCGGTCTGGCGCGCCGATAGACCAGCCCGCGGCAGGTTTCGGGAGTTCTATCAATGCGATGTTGACATCCTGGGAACGCATTCGATGGTGGTGGAAGCGGAAATTTGTGCGGCCGCAGGCGAGGCTCTGGCTAAACTCGGATTCAGGGATTTCGCCATCCGCCTGAATCATCGTCAGGTCCTGAGCGCAGTGCTGCAGGCAGCTGAAATCGCTCCAGACAGTCATGAGGTTGCGTTAATCGCTCTGGACAAGCTGGACAAGATTGGGCGCGACGGTGTCACGAAAGAGTTAGCCGAGCGCGGTATCGCTGAACCTGCCGGTGAGCGCTTGCTTACCTTTTTTACGGAGTTGAGTTCACTGGGGCAGGCCGCTGATCCGGCAGCAGCCACCGATCAGGATCATGGGCAGTCCGCTCTGAATGCAGCTGTGTTGGATCGATTGGCAGAATTTGTCCGCAATAATGAAAGCGGCGCACAGGGCATCGGAGAGTTGCGTCTCATCCTATCCCACGCGAGTGCGAGCGGCATTGCGTCCCGGATAAAAATTGAACCCAGTCTGGCGCGCGGTCTTTCTTACTACACCGGTGCAATTCTCGAGATCGCTGTTCCTGACCTTGCCGGTAGTCTGGGTGGTGGCGGGCGTTACGACAATTTAGTGGGGATGTTTCTGGGCCAGAATGTTCCGGCCTGCGGCTTCTCGCTCGGCCTGGAACGGATCATCGTGGTGATGACTGAGCGGGAAATGTTTCCGGCGGATCTCGTCAACTCGCCTGCCGAGGTCATGGTAACTATCTGGAACGAAGAATCCTTCCAGAGCTCGATTGAACTCGCGAGCGAACTTCGCGCGGCGGGTTTGCGAGTCGATCTTTATCCGGAAGCAGACAAGGTTGGGAAGCAATTCAAGTATGCTTCCGCACGCGGGATTCGCTTTGTCGCGGTACTGGGTGATGATGAACGCGCGCGCGGTGAAGTCGCCATCAAGGACATGACGACGGGTGAGCAGCGCAGCGTGAAACGGAGCGAGGCCGCGCAGTCAATAAGGACCTTGCCGAAATAAAAACGGCAGGCGTCTGAAGCGCCGCTGGCGGCTCGCTCAGGCGCACGCAAGATCGCTAATCATCGTTCATCGCGTTGCGATCTCTCCTTCCATTGAAATGAAGCTTTGACGTTAATAATAGGAAAGGAAAATTGGATTTATGTTTTTGGGTTTGCGCACTGTTATCTATTACGTTCCCGATCTGAAGCAAGCCAGGGATTGGTATACCTCTGTGCTTGGCTTTGGCCCCTACTTCGACGAGCCTTTTTACGTGGGCTTCAATGTCGGCGGATTCGAACTCGGCCTGCATCCGGGTGGGGGCGAAGGCTCCGGCAAGGCTGACGGCGTCGTTGCTTACTGGGGCGTGGGAGATGCAGCAGCGGCTTGTGAGCATTTGCTGAAGTCGGGCGCAAGCAAACACGAAGATCTCCAGGATGTGGGTGAGGGAGTAAAGGTCGCGACAGTAAGAGATCCATTTGGAAATATTTTTGGAGTGATTGAAAACCCAAACTTCAAAATACAGTGATGAACGCCGCAACGCTCTTCGCTCCCGCGCCTCCTTATGATCGCGCTTTCATTTTTGAGACTCAGCCTTTAGAAGCTTCGCTGAAATAGCCGATGATAAAAGTAACCAGACTCGGCCACGTGAATGTGACCGTCCCTTTGGCGCTCGAAGCAGCTACAAGAAAATTCTACGGCGAGATCATGGGCTTACAGGAAGTGCCCAAACCGGCAGCATCGAAAGGCCGCGGTGGTGCCTGGTACCAACTGGGTGCGGCGCAACTTCATCTCTCACGCGAAGAAGCTGTCGACAACAGTGGCAAGCGGCACATCTGCTATGTTGTTGCCGATCTCATCGAAGCAGAACGGCATTTTCGCGAAGCTGGAGTCGAGATTATTCCTGATAGCTCGCCAATCGCCGGATCGCCGCGCTTTAACATTCGCGACCCGGGCGGCAATCTGATCGAAATCGCAGAGGAGACGAGCGCGCGCGGCGGCGCGTGACCAGGACCTTGTGAAGATCTTGTGGCCTCTTTCCCAGTCCCGCCTCTGCTTTTAGACCTTTGCCTGTATCTTTCGGTAGAATCAATCCTATGCTTGATAACCTTGGAAATCTTGAACGCACGCATTCGTGCGGCGCCTTGCGAAAAGAAGATGTCGGCAAGGCCGTTACTTTGATGGGCTGGGTCGCGCGCCGGCGCGATTTTGGCGTGCTTACATTTGTGGATCTGCGCGATCGCGACGGCATTACCCAAGTCGTCTTCAATGGCGAGGATGAGGGTGAGGCGCACAGCAAGGCGAAAGAGGTACGGGGCGAATACGTCATCGCCGTGGTTGGCGAAGTGGTCTTGCGCGATGAAAGTTCTCGCAACTCAAGGCTTTCGAGCGGCGATGTGGAAGTTCGCGCGAGCGAACTCTATATCCTGAACGATGCACGCACGTTGCCTTTTCAACTTGAAACATCAGGTTCAGAAGGGTTGGCGAGCGAGGACCTGCGCCTGAAATATCGCTATCTTGATCTGCGCCGGCCGCAGTTGCAGGCGAATCTCCGCCTGCGCCATCGCGTCGTGACTGAGATTCGCCGTTTCATGGATGGCCAGGGCTTTACCGAAATTGAAACGCCGATTCTGATCAAGTCAACGCCGGAAGGTGCGCGTGACTATATTGTTCCCTCGAGGATTCAGCCGGGGCGATTTTTTGCGTTGCCTCAGTCCCCTCAACTCTTCAAACAGATCTGCATGATCGCGGGCCTGGACAAGTACTTTCAAATAGCGCGCTGTTTTCGTGATGAAGACCTGCGCGCCGATCGGCAACCGGAGTTTACGCAGCTCGATGTTGAGTTAAGCTTTGCCAACACGGAGCAGATCTACCGGCTAATCGAAGGATTGTTCGCGAACGTGTTTCGCTTGATTGGAGTTGAAATAAAGACTCCATTTCCGCGACACAGCTACGCCGATGTAATGCAGCGCTGGGGTTCGGACAAGCCTGACTTGCGCATTGCGGGCATGGAATTAAAAGATCTTTCGGCGTCGCTTCAGGGAACTAACTTTGCCCCCTACGAAGCCGTGCTGGCGGGCGGGGGCAACATCAAAGGCATTGTCGTCAAAGGTGGCGCAGGGATGTCGCGGAAAGTGCTCGATGACCTGCAGGAATTTGCGCGGCGCTATGGTGCGAGCGCGCTGGCCTGGATCAAGCTTGGGCATGAGTTGGCTTCATCGCTACTGAAAGCACTGGGCGAAGCTGCGATCACGCAGCTTGCCCAGACGGCGGGAGCCGAAAAAGGCGATGCCATCCTGATAGTTGGCGGTAAGCCAAAAGTCGTCACCGCCAGCCTGGGCGCGTTGCGCAACGAGGTCGCGCGGCGTGAGAAACTGATTCCCGCGGGCATCTTCGCTCCGCTATGGGTAACGGAGTTTCCCATGTTCGAGCATCATGAAGAAGATGGCCGCTATTACTCGATGCATCACCCATTCACTGCGCCGCTCGACGCTGACCTGCCGCTGTTGGTCCAGGCAGTTGAAGATGGTCAAGAGCATTTGTTCGGGCAGATTCGAGCGCGCGCTTACGATGCGGTAATCAATGGAGTCGAAGTGGCCGGGGGTTCCATCCGAATTCATCAGCGCGATATTCAAAACACTGTCTTCAAAGCGCTCGGAATGACGGCCGAGAGTGCGCGCTCCCGTTTCGGCTTTTTTCTCGATGCTCTGTCTTTTGGCACGCCGCCGCATGGCGGTATCGCCTCAGGCATTGAGCGACTGATGATGGTGCTGGTTCCGACCGACAACATTCGAGATGTGATGGCTTTTCCGAAAACAGCCTCAGCCACAGATTTGATGATTGATGCTCCTGGTGAAGTCGATGAGAAGCAATTAAAAGAACTCCACCTGAACATCACCGGGTAACCCTTCAGGGGAACAGAATAGCGATACGGGCTGTCTAAAGCCGCATGTTCAATCGGACTAGCTGATTACTCTGCCTGGCAGCAGCATTATGTGCGATTGCCTCCTACACCGCCTGTAATGAGGGCGCAGCGCACGATCAATCGGGACTCTGTGTGCACGATCCCAGGCTGGGGCCGCCATTCTCGGGTTTCGAATATTGGAACAGGTTGGGATTGCTTTGGTCACAGTGGCAGCGGGGGAAAATTGCAGCGGGAATGCTCAAAGCTCGCGCCGATGACTGCTGGGCGTGGCCGCCTCCAACATTTATGATCAAGTTGCGTAATGACCAGGCGAAGCAGATTGTTGCGCACGCGCAGAGTGTCAGTCCCGAAGAATGCTGCGGCTTGATCGGGGGCAGCGCCACCGTCGCAGCCTCAATTTACAAGCTCAATAACATAGCTTCGAACCCGCTCGTGACCTACGAAGCAGCTCCGGAAGAATTGTTTGCGGCGCAGAAATTAATGCGCGACCGTGACGAGCAGTTGCTGGTAATTTATCACTCTCATCCTCGCTCAGCCGAACCCGTGCCTTCCGATACCGATGTGCGACTCGCATATTATCCCGAGACAACTTACCTGATAATTGGGCTGGCCGGTCAGGATCCAGTGCTGCGGGCATTTCGCATTTCAGAAAAGGATCATGTATGGAACGAGGTTGAGTATGAGATTACGGGCGAGTAAGATGTGAAACAACAGGTCCTGGATGAGCGTAAACCCGCTTTGTACGATGGAACCAAAACGCACTAGATACGATACCAACCCACTCGATCCTGACGTAGCGCGGAGATCTGAAGAAGCCTGGGAAGAAGGTGAAGCTGGGGCCGCGACCGGGGCGGTTAAAGGTGCTACATCGCCGGTTGTTTCTCGTGCTCCCGCAAACGGTCATCATGATGCTTACTCCGAAGCGCCGACGCGCACTTTTGCGACGCCGCCCGCGGGTGACTCTTCATATCCTTCGGTGTTTGCGCCGCCGACTTATGCGCCCCCAGCCGAGGTTTATAAGCCACCGCAAATACCGATTGTCCAACCTGTTCTGCAGGATCCCTCCTCCCGTACCGTCACCGGTCTGGGCCTGGCGGAAAAATGGGCCGTGATGTTGCCCTACGCCCCGCTATATATCGGCGTGGTAGCCTCGATTCTGGAATTGATTCTGGTGCCGCGCACTGAACTAAGGGTGCGCGGTCATGCGTCTCAGGGGCTTGCTCTGCACATGGGCATTGTGGCGATCACTATGCTTTTTGGTGTGCTGTCCGCAATTACAGGTAGCCATGCGGGGGCAAATGTTTTCTGGCTGGCCCAATTTATTTTTCTGATCGTTTCGATGATTCGAGTTGGTAACGGAGCCACACACCGAATCGCACCCCTGACCGATCCGGCCGATTGGTTGAACAAGCATATCGACCCCCGAAAGTGAACCGGCCAATGTCTGGCACCCCCGTTGCTACATAGACCTTGGCTGACTTGAATTCAGCGACTTACAGGTGTTTCACCCGCAAAACAGTCCTCGTACCGTGCATTTGCGTTGCGATTTGGTGCAAAAGACTGTTAACGGTGAGGCCAACTTTGGAGGCTAAGAATGATTAGAACAACGAATTTTGGATTGCGGCAATCCCTGGCCGTGTTGGCCCTGGTATCGATGTTACTGGTGCCGCTTTCAGTCTTTTCACAGACAAAGATCGCTTATCACAGTAATAAGTATGCGCCCTCAGACGATGTCAAATTAGGGAGGCAGGCAGCACAGGAGGCAGAAAAGCAGATGCCGGTGCTGCGGGATCAGGATGCAACTGACTATGTATCGAATGTGGGCCAGCGACTGGTGGCAGCCATGCCCGAAGAATTTCGGCATCCGGAGTTTCAATACTACTTTAAGATCATGAATCTCAGTGACATCAATGCCTTTGCGCTTCCCGGCGGCCCGATGTACGTCAATCGCGGCATGATTGAAGCGGCCCGGAACGAAGGCGAGATGGCGGGCGTGATGGCTCACGAATTAAGCCACGTGGCCCTGCGTCATGGAACGGCGCAAGCAACTAAGGGTCAGAAGTATGGATTGCTCGCGAACATTCTCGGAATAGGCGGACAGGTATTGGGAGGCCCAATCGGCGCAGCGGCCCAAATCGGAGCCCAGGGAGTAGGCGTTTATTTCCTGAAGTTCAGTCGCGAATATGAGACAGAAGCTGACATCCTGGGAGCGCAGATTATGGCCCGGGCTAATTACGATCCACGCGATCTCGCTAACATGTTTCGTACGATTGAGAAAGTAAGCGGTGGCGGCGGTGGCGGTTTTCTAAGCGATCACCCAAGTCCACAGAATCGCTATGCGCGTATCAATCAGGAAGCGGGTTACCTTCGAGTAACGAACCCCATCAGAAGTTCGCGAAATTTTGATCGCATTCAAGCGCGCTTGCGTGGTATGTCAAAGGCGCCGACCTCAGCTGAGGTTGCTCGCGGGGGACAGCGCAATCCGGCCGAAGGCGATCGTTATCCCGACGAGAGTGGTCGTGGCAATGATCGATATCCAGCCAATCAGCCGTTGGGACGGGTGGACTCGCCTTCGTCGCGTTACCAAAATGTCACCGCTCTCGGCGTAGCCCGTCTCAGCGTACCCGACAATTGGCGCCAACTTGGTGAGAGCAATACCTCTGTTTGGTATGTCCCTGACGGTGGCTATGGACAGATGCAAGGCCAGGCTATTTTCACGCACGGTGTCAATTTAAGCGTGGCGCAATCAGACGGCCAGGGCTTGCAGGGCTCGATGAATGACATGGTGGATGTCTGGTTGCAGAATAACCCCAATATGCGACAGCTGGGCAGACCCCAGGGTGGCAATTCAGGCCGACGCTACTGGATGTCAACGCGTTTCAGAAACAGAAACCAGGCAACGGGACAGGACGAATCCGTGGCGCTGTTTGCAACTCAGTTAAATGATGGATACGTGTTATTCATAACCACGGTGATGCCGCAAAACGGCGCGAGGGACTTTCAGTACGCCTTCGATCGCATCATCAGATCGATCCAGGTGGGAAACTAAACGTCAGAGACCTGGGCAAAACTGTGGGCGGCAGAAGGATCCTTCTGCCGCCCATTCACTTTCGGGACCGTGTTGTCGCTCTTATTACTTTTCCTTGGCTTCCTGCCAGAGCCCTTCGAGTTCTTCGATGGTCGTTCCTTCAAACTGCTGACCACGGGCGCTCAGGGTTGCTTCGATGTGACCAAAGCGCCGGCGGAATTTACGATTGGTGAGTTTCAGCGCTGCCTCAGGCTCTGTCTTTAGATGACGAGCGATGTTGGTCACGGCAAATAAAAGATCACCAACCTCTTCGCGCACGCTCGCGTGATCTGCTTCACTCTGTGACTCTTCATGGATCACGATGGCGGCACGCAATTCATCCACTTCTTCCTGGACTTTTGCAAAGATGTCTTCCAGTTGCTGCCAATCAAAACCAACCCGCGCGGCTTTCGAGGAGAGCTGGTGAGCTTCCATCAACGCGGGCGCCTTGCTCGAGACGCCATCGAGCAACGATGCCTCGCGTTGGCTTTTGCCGGCGCTGCGCTTTTCTTCGGCCTTGATGGCTTCCCAGGAACGTAGGACGTCACTGGTTGTTTCCGCTTTAGCATCGCCAAACACATGGGGATGGCGTCGCACCATTTTCGTGTGGACCGCGGTGATAACGTCGGCAATGGCGAAGTCACCGCGCTCTTTGGCAACCTGGGCGTAGAAGACTATTTGAAATAAAAGGTCTCCGAGTTCCTCCTTCAAGTCGGAGGGCCGGCCCTCGCTGGCTTCCGCGACCGCTTCAAAAGCTTCGTAGGCCTCTTCCAAAAGCATTGGCGCCAGGGTCGCGTAGGATTGTTCGCGGTCCCAGGGACAGCCGTCAGGGGCGCGCAGGCGTTCCATTAGTGCGAGCAGATCAGCAAAAGTATTTGTCATAACTAAGTCAGCTGTTTGGACCTCTTCTCTTCCGCATTCCTGAACCCGGTGTCACTGGTTGGATTGCGGGACCCGTAGCGCGGGGCAGGAACGCAGGCGCTCCTGAATGGAGAGGCATGAATTCTAAACGGACAATCTGTGAAAGCCAAAAGAAGCCCAAGGGTTTCATTTCCACGCTGTCGGTATGCGTTACGACTTATCCGAATAGGTCATGTTGCGGGTGTAGAAGGCTGGATGTTAGGATCGGCGATACTTAACGAGCCCTAAAGAAGGATGGTTCCGCGCGCTGGCGCAGGTTGATTCGCAGCGTGTTGAAAAGAAAATGGACGAAGAGCAAGCAACTTTCAAAGTAACCGATCGGAGATTATTCAACGCCGATGGCTCACCACGTGATCTGCCACCAGCCGTAGCACCCGAGCCGGCGGTCGCGACACCCGCAATCGATCCCCCGGGTACTACGAACACGGAGCAGGTAAGCGAGCCGCCACCACCACCACCGGCACACGTGGAATCTGCCCCGGTCGCGCAGGAGGCGATGGCGGGGAGTCCTGCGGAAAATGAATCGGAATTTACCGAAGCAGATATTCCCGATGCTCACGATCCTGCCGGCTTTGTAAACTTTGCAATGTCGATAGCCTCGAATGCAGCGTCGGCACTGGGAATGATGGAACACCCGGTCACACACAAACGTGAAATCGATCTCGAAATCGCCAAGCACTGGATTGACGTTTTAGGAATGCTGCAAACAAAGACGACTGGCAATCTTCTGCCTCCAGAAGCCCAGATTCTGGAAAGCTGGCTTTCCGAGTTGCGCATGCACTTTGTGTCGCTCAGCAGCACGGCTGGAAAGAAAGCGCCTGCTTTCACCGGGCGTGACATCATTGGCGGGAAGTAATTGAAGCGGAATTTGGTGCTTTGAGTCTTTATTCTTTGAGCTTTGTGCTGAACTTTTGCGTTGCGATTCATTCTTAGAATCTTGTGCGCTCAAAGAAGGCAAAGTACAAAGCCACAAAGCACAAAACATAAAGCACAACAGTGTTCTGCCGATTTTATGAAGCTCACTTTTCTTGGCACCGGCACTTCGACAGGAGTGCCCTCCATTGGATGCGAGTGTGAAACCTGCCTGTCCGATGATCCGCGAGACAAACGTCTCCGGGTCTCGATCGTGATTGAGCACAACGAGCAAATCGTTCTGGTCGATACGTCCTCCGACTTTCGTCAGCAGGCTTTGCGTTTTGGTTTGAAGAGGCTTGACGCTGTTCTGATCACTCACTGTCATGCGGATCACATTTTTGGACTCGATGATATTCGTCCCTTGAATTTTCGTTTTGGCGCTCTCGGCGTCTTCGCCAACGAACGCGCCTGGCCTGATATCCGCCGCATCTTTAAATACATCTTCGAACCGACATATTTTGGCGGTGGCTTGCCGCAGGTTATTGCGCACACCGTGGTGGCTGGCGCGCCGTTCTGCATCGGAAAAGGGTTGGAGATAACCCCACTTGAAGTACTTCATGGGCGCCTGCCGGTCATCGCATATCGTTTCAATGACTTTGCCTATGCCACGGATTTGAGTGAGATTCCTCCGGCTACCATCGAGGCCCTTCAGGGGCTTGATGTGTTTGTCCTCGATTGCCTCCGTTTCACAGAGCACCCGACACACCTCTGGCTCGACAAGGCGCTCGGTTACATCGAGAAGATCAAGCCGCGCCGTGCGTTCTTTACACACATGGCCCACGACGTAATGCATGCACGCGATGCCGTCAAGCTTCCGCCGGGAGTTGAGTGGGCTTACGATGGGTTGGTAGTTGAAGGATGAGCTTCCAAAAGTGGGGGAGCAAGCCTGTCTTTCTTCCTGGCATCCTCTCTTAACATGCGTCTATTTCACGGGACAGACAATGCAGAGATCCAGCGCCCTACGGTCCTGACGCTGGGAGTATTCGATGGTCTGCATCTGGGCCATCAACTGGTCATGCAGACCGTGAGTAAGCGAGCCAGAGAAATCGGCGCGGTGCCGACCGTCATCACTTTCGATCCTCATCCACGCGCAGTTCTTCATCCTGAATCCGCGCCGCCGTTGCTGCAAACCCTGGATCAAAAGGTCGAAGGGTTTGGCGCGCTTGGCATTGAGCAAACCATCGTCATTAATTTCACGCCGGAGTTTGCGATTATCAGGGCCGAGGATTTTTTGCGCGATGTGGTTAAGGAGCGATTGCACGCCAAAGAAGTCTATCTCGGGCGAGGCTTTGCCTTCGGGCATGCACGCGAAGGTAACATCGAGCTCTTGCGAACCGCGAGTCGGGAGCTCGGATTCTTCGCCGACGAAGTTCCCGAAGTCCAGCTGCGTAATCAGCGGGTTAGTTCCAGTATGATCAGGCGCCTGCTGGCCGAAGGCCGGGTGAATCTTGCGCGACGCATGTTGGGCCGGCCCTACGGTGTTGAGGGGATGGTCGAGCATGGCGCGGAACGCGGTCGCACACTTGGTTTTCCCACTGCCAACGTCCGTCCGCGCAACCGCGTCATCCCCGGCAATGGCGTTTACGTGACTGGAACGCTAATTGAAGGTCAATGGAGACGAAGCGTGACCAATGTGGGCATTCGGCCCACCTTTAACAGCGAAGGGGAACCTTCGGTTGAGACGTTCGTAATGGATTGGGACGGTGAT
Source organism: Pyrinomonadales bacterium (assembly GCA_038237475.1). Lineage (GTDB taxonomy): Bacteria > Acidobacteriota > Blastocatellia > Pyrinomonadales > Pyrinomonadaceae > JAOAPY01. The sequence goes on from JBBRYS010000003.1 coordinate 476,038, forward strand.
CTCTACGGAGATGTTCTCCGCGTACGTTTCCTGCACCGCCTGCGAGCTGAGAAGAAGTTTGGTTCGGTGGCGGAATTGAGTTCGCAGATCTCGCAGGATGTGCGCCGGGCGCAAAGTTATTTTGGACGAGCGGCAGTGCGTGGCTCATTGGCGTTGGTTTAGACACCGACCTAACAGGATTCAGTTTTAGCGAACGGAAGCCGCGCCGGCGCGCATCATTACTTCATGGTCAAGACAGAAGAAATATTGGCACCTTTGAATAACCGCGGGCTGCACGTTGAATCGTTGCCGAAGGTCACCCCTGCGCTTTCCGGTTCCAAAGAGCCGTCTGCGGCGATGCCACCGTTGAGTGACGAACTGGTCGCCGGCATTCTCAAAGGTCGTGGGCTGCGTGGCTGGTTTCGCGCCGCAAACATCGGGCGGGTGCTTGGCCTGCTCGCGCTTTATCTTTTTCTCGACACCTACGATGTGCGCGCTAAGTTCATACTGCGCACGATTGAACGTCAACGTGAGGAAGCAAAGGCGCGCGGACGGATGGCACAATTTGGCGAGTGGCTGCGCGAATTGAGCGGGCGATTGCTTGACCGGGCCATACGCTCGTTGCGTTTCCTGATCTTCCGTGGCAGTGATGGTTCGGTGAAAAAGGAAGCGCGGCTCGCGCAGCAGGCGTCGTGGCTCCGTCGCAGCTTGATTGATCTCGGACCCACTTTTATCAAAATTGGCCAGGCGCTGGGCACACGAGCTGATCTGCTACCGCTCGCCTATGTCAAGGAACTCGCAAAACTTCAGGACCAGGTCCCTTCATTTCCTACTACGGAAGCATACGCCCGCATCGAGGCTGAGCTGGGCCAGACTCTGCAGCAGGCCTACGCCGAAATCGACGCGGAACCAATTGCGGCTGCGTCATTGGGCCAGGTTTATCGCGCTCGTCTGCATTCAGGAAAAGAAGTCGCGGTCAAAGTCCAGCGGCCCAACCTGGAAGCTTTGCTGCAATTCGATATTGCGATTCTGTATCGGCTCGTCCAGCTCACGAATCGCTTTTTCCCCAAGGCAAATGAGAACGCCGATTGGGAAGGCATGCTCCGCGAGTTTCACCTGACGATTTTTGAAGAAATTGATTACGTCAAAGAAGGACGCAACGCAGATCGGTTCCGGCAGAACTTTCGCGACTGGCGCGTCATCCACGTCCCGGTCATTTACTGGACGCACACCAGCTCGCGCGTGCTGACGCTGGAATTTATTCGCGGTACCAAGGTAGTTGATGTCGAAGGGTTGCGCGCGCGTCGCATCTCGGCCGTCAAGGTCAATCGGCTGCTGGTCAAGGCCTACTTGAAGCAGCTGCTCGAAGATGGGTTCTTTCATGCCGACCCGCATCCCGGGAATTTGCTGGTGATGGACAGCGGCCACCTGGCCTTTTTTGATTTCGGCATGGTGGGGCGAATCACTCCCAAGCTGCAGTCACAAATGATCGATGCCTTCTTCCACGTAGTGGGCAAAGACGTTCACGGACTGGGCCAGGACATCATTAACCTCGACTTCCTCAAGCCGGGTGTGGATGCTGAGATGGTGCGGCCTGTGGTTGAAGGATTGTTCACGCACTATCTCGATCTAAAGCTCGGCGAGGTGAATTTCAAAGAGTTGACTTATGACCTGGCCGAGGTCATCTATGAATATCCCTTCCGTCTTCCAGCCAACTTCACTTACGTCATGCGCGCATTGATGACGCTGGAGGGAATCGGGATCGTAACCGATCCTGGTTTCAGTTTCTTTGAAACCGCTAAGCCGTTCGCGAAAGAATTCATGCTGCGCCGTGAGGGAAAGAATTTCCGCGAACTGATCTTCAACAAGTTGACCGGCCGCGAGAGCGCCAATGGCCGGATCGAATGGTCCAAAGTCTGGAAGCTCACCAAGATGGCCGCGAAGATGTATCTGGAGCAGTAAGGCAGTCCGAAAAGGCATGCTGCTTGCGCATCCGCTCCAATGCCGCTGTTGGATCGCGCCGCTGCCATATGATCTAGTTTGCTAGTACTGCACTCAATAAAGCATCTACGTCGGTCTGCTTCGAAGTCGGAAATATGACACGGCCGTTCGTCTCTTTTGTTATTCTCTTAAGAAATGTTGTGGCCGTGTCTTTGGGACTTTTTCCCGGGCAAGTTGTCGCTAAGAGGTCGGCTGAATTCGCTCGCGTCCAATGTACGATGAAAGTCGCGGCTAAAAACAATTGTTGAGCGGAGATCAATGCTTGCCCGCTAAACGCCCGATTTAACCGGGCGGTAAGCTTCTAACCGAGCCTTCAATCCTGTGAACGAAGGCGAGCTAATTGCGCCCCGGTTTAATAGCTTTTAGGTTTCCGACTCTTCATCTTCTTTCCGTCTCGGGATCGTTGCTATCGGATTCTTCAAAAGACTCGTTGTCCTTTCGGTAACGCTTGGTACGTATTCAATATTGCTCCCTTGTGCTAGATATTTGCCTGATTGTGATTGGCCTTGAAGTTCCGGTTGAGAGGTCGGACTGGAGTCAGACTTTTGGCGGGGCGAAGGTGAAAGATATGGATAAACTGTAAGAAACATCCCCGCTAAAGAAACCAATACTCCAACGACAGTAACCACGTCTTCATGCATCAGCTTTTTGCCTATGACACCAATTGCTATGCCAATAAACATTAAAATTAAGCCCCAAAGCATCAATCTATTCGATCGCTGCTTTTCATTGTTGAAGGTACTTGATGACGTCCTTTCCAGATCAGGTACAGTGCCGTGCTCAGTGAGCGACTGTGCAATCATCTTTAAGTTGTCTCCACAGGAGCGGCAAAATTTTTGATCTGGTAGTGCCTGCAATCCGCATTTAGGACAATTCATTTTGTGCCCCAAAAAACTAGAATACTGAAATAAGTTGTACGAACACCTTTTAACTTCAGTTCTCAATCATCGCTCTGAGCCGAATGCCCGGCATACTCAAGCGCTTCGGGGCATCGGCTCAATGCCGTTGTTAGGCTCTTTTCGTGTTTGCTGCCGCGGCTCTTTGTTCCGGGCGGGAGCAGTACGCGGACCAGACGCTTGTTCCCAAACACTTTACTCTTAAATCGACGCAGTTGTAGATCGCAGATTACGGTAGGCACATTTGATTGAGCGGTTGGCTGACCGAATACTACACTCGTTTGAGCCAGAGAGTAAGTAATGGAGGAACAGCCAGCAGGAAGCGAAACAGCGGCAGGTGATGGGTGGCCTTATATGGGAATCAAAGGATATGTTCCAGGAGGCGCATAACGTGCTCCTTTCCAAGATTGTTTCAAGGCGCGGAGACATTTGTCTGGACAAAGTTTAGGTCGGACTCGATCTCGGCTCGAGCCTTGTCCAACAAGCTGGCGTGAAAACAATGAATCGGTAGCCGCCCAACGTCTGTGACCGAACAGTCATGGCCTTAACCGTCCGACTATTCCAGGATCTCAAAAACGATTGTTTGCGTCGCGCTGGTTCCGCTGATGCTGTCGGTAATCGTGACTCGCAAATCGTAGGGCCCTGGCGCCAGTGACTTCAATGACAGTTCGTCTCCAAAAGGAATCCTGTCAGGGTCTGGGAAACCGGGTCCGAGCCTGCGTTGGGGGGAGGTCAGGATCGCCTCACCATTGCGAATGATGCTCGCCTGGGCAGTCAAGCTTGTCGCTCGGGCCCCGTCGAGTTTAGCGTTGTAGACAAACACCCAATAGCCCAGACGAGCCGAACGCAGGAACCGGTGATCCACGCTTAGTTGAATCTGGGCCGGGACATCTGCGCCTCCTATGCTCTCTAAAACCTGGCCGCCCAACAGCACGCTGCTGAGCGTCAGTCGTCGCGAGGTGAGATCCGGAATCACGATCCATTGCAGTGCGCTGCCAACGCGTCCGCCCTTTTCATCGCGCACCGCCGCACGCACCTGGTAAATCCCAGGAGCGAGGGGAGTGTGATGATTGTAAATGACGTTCGCGGCATCAGATTGCCTGCCAAGCGGAGGCTCGACATTCAATTGATTTGTGAAGCTGGCGGCAATCTTTCCTTTGTCGTTGAGGACGACGCCCGCAAGCCTGATTTTCGCCGGATGCTTCCCATCATCACCATAACTCAGACCAATCGTACCGATCTGTATTGATGAGGTCACGACCGGGCCGTTCTGCGGAGTGTTCAGATACGTGAGTGACAGAAGCGTCGGCAACGAGTGGCGGGGGTAGTAGTCACCCAGCGCCGCTTGCAACTCACCCTCAGTCGTCCTGTTTGCCTTACGGCCGGATTTTTCCTCCGCAGAGACCGGCGTGCTGCTCGCAGGTGGCGGTCCGCTCACGTAACCGCGCGGCGCGCGCACGCTCAGCTCGGGTCTGTCGGCGATGGTAACTTTCACCTTGCGGAACTTTGGAGTCTTTTCTTCCTCTTGGTCGGGACGCCAGGCGAGCAGATAGTAATTCGAAGTTTCGTCGAGGACTTTTTCTACCCAGCGATCAAAGTAGTTCGTGTTGCGCAAGGCGCGCCCACCGGTGTCTCCGGCCAATGCATTCATCGCATCCTGATTCGCCTCAATCTCGCCGATGGGAGCCCCAACATCGAGGCGTGCATTTCCTTGTCTGAGGTCGGGCTGATTCGTAATCAGGCCGCGCGCATCAATCGTATAGATCACTACGCCGGCCCGCCGGGCCACGTCGATGAGGTTGTCGAGTCTGCCTCTCAATTCGGCGCCATGCGGTCCCACATCCATCAGGAAACCGTCTGAGATGAAAAATGCGAGCTTGCGTCCGGGTGCGCGCGCCGCGGAACGCAGCAGAGATTCCAGTGACTCGTAAGTATTCCGTGTGATGGCGCCAGCCTGCATCAATACGGCCCGGGCGCTGTTCCTGGCCTGCGTTTCGCATAGGGCGGCAAGGGCTGCCATCGCGACGGGAATATTTTTTGGCATGCGGTTCTGCACGACGCATTCTCTGATGTAATAATTGAGGACGGTGTTATTACTCCTGTTGGTGTCGATGATCAGCGCGTCGAACTCAGACATCTTCGTGCTGCCGCTACCATAACTGCTCACGTCGTAGGGCCGGGCAATGAGCCGCTCATTCGCGGCCTCGAGAACTTCTCTGTTATTTGTGAACTGCTGCAAAAATCCGATCTGACCGCTGGACGAAGTAATGGCGACCGAGTCTTTTGGCCCCATCTCGTTCTCAATGAAATGTTTTAACATATCTCGCGTGCGCTTCATGCTGTCGGCAGAGAGGTGCAGGTCGTCGACGAAAAAGACGATGGCCCGACCAGTAACAGCCGCGGTCCTGGCCACGTTCGTCGCCCCGCCGTTGACCGTGCCGGGCGTCGCCCGGTTCACGTCTCGAACGCTGCCCGCCCTGACTCGCTCGAAGAAACTGATTGCACGCGGCACACCGTCAACCAGCAATTGAAACTGCGCTCGCTCAAGATTGTCGACGAAATGATTCTTCTGATCGACTACCGTGATCGCCGTCTCCACCAGATCCGTGTCGACACGGAGCACGTCGTCCTCTGGGGGTATCGAGGGCTGCTGCTGGGCGAACGAGCCGATTGAGGTGCCGGCGATGATGGCGTTCAGAAATAGCGCCGGCATCAGCGCGTAGACCCTGGAATGTCTCATAGTTTCATCTCTATACTTTCTATTTACAACTTTGAACCTACGGTTACCGGGCTGCTAAGCGTCGCGTCCATAGATAACGCATACATCGATTCCAGGCCGCGAAGGCTTATAGCGAACGCGAGCAGATTAGCCAGCAAGAGGGCTACCGTAACAAGCTGTTGCCTCTCCTCTGGTACGGAGTAGGCGACGCTGCTTAACACTATGCCGAATCCGACGAGCGTTAGCGCGAGAAGCCCCGTCACACCTCAGCCGTTTTGGACCACGCCGTACAGTGCCGACATGCCAGACGTGCCAAACGGGCGGATCATGAAGGCTGCACCAAACACGAATACGACCAGACTATTGAGCAACACGAGATTTTTGAACTTCATAAGATTGTCGCCTTCTTTGTAACCTCACTTGGAACACGCCAGCATCATTGCCGGAACGAGGGCAATAGTTGTATTGGCCAACGAAGAATTGTCTCCGCGCGTGAGAACGCGATAAACGACAAGAAAGAAAGTGCCGTAATAAAGACCACCGACGATGTACCAAACCCACAGTGGCGGCGAGTATGGTGGTGATTTCAACTTGGCGAAATAGGACTTCACGTTGTGCCCGGCACATGCACCCTCTAAGGCCGCCGCGATACCGCAGACTCCAAGTGAAACTAAAGGTGCGTAAGTTGAGGACATGGATGCACGACGTTAGCGACCCAACGTATAGGTTTTATCCGCAAGGCCTGCGACAGACTAGTGGACAGATCAATCGTTAAGGCATTGCGGATAAAGCTTGTTGGACTGAATCCTGGTTACGAGAGCGAAGCTAGCGACTTCTATGGGGATTGTAAAGAGGAAGGCGTTGGAGACCAAACTCGTGCAGTCGCGTCAGATCGCTTGATTGAAAGTAAGAGCGGGAAGGGCCGTTGTCGGAAGGCGAGTTCATGCTGTGAGGAGAGCGCACGCGGCCGGAAAGAAGTTTGCCAGTCCGTTGGATGGAGTGGGTTAAAGTAAGTCGCTGGATGGGAGGGAAAAAAAATCCCGGCTCAAGCCGGTACTCTGAACGCCTGGGGTAATTTGACCTTGCGTAAACTGGAAGCTGGCGTTAACATGCAACCCAGCAAATTACTTAGACGAATCGGCTTTTTTCTTAAACCTTCAAAGCAAAATAACAAGTCCGGAGGTTCAAAATGGGAAGCCTTAAAGACGCACTTGCCGTAATCGTAGGTCTCGCGGCATTGGGTTTTGGGATATATAAGTTTTACCTCTTCGTAACGACACCCGGTTCAGAGGCCGCTTCGCACGATATGTGGTGGGCTATCGGGTGTGCAGTAGTTTTCTTCGTTTGCGGGCTGGTTTATTTTCTCGGTCACGTCAACAAAGAGGAAGAGATTCACATCACGCAGTAGTAGTGACCCCGACCGCGCTGCCTCGTGATATATCGGCTGGATTTCGAGGTGAGTTCTGCGGCTGACTGCCAAAGGTGCAGTTGCGCATTATTCCCTCTAGCTGTTTCCTGACGCCGTTTGCGCAGATTCCTGGCCGGCAGGTGCGCAAACGGCGCTTTGATTTGTTACCACTTTTTAAGTCTGCGACTGGAGATTGCTAATGTTGCCTGCCATGATTTTCTCTTTACTTCAGGTAGAAACGCGCTACGAACAGCCAACCTGGTTCGCGCCGGTTGTTTTGCTCATGCTGGGGGCCGGCCTGGTGACCTGGCTGGTCGCGGCTGTGCTCGGCTTCGCGCGAGCTCGTGCCTTTGGACCTTCGACACGCTGGTTCGCTTTTGCTGCTGTCTGCATGATCATCTACCATCTGCAGTTCCTGTTTCTCGCGCTCGGCTTGTTACTTGAAAACGCTGCCATGACGCTGACGGTCGGCGCCTTTTTTAACCTGTTTGCAGTCCTGGCCGCGGTCTGCTCAATCATGGGGTTTATACGGCTTACCCAAACGCGGTAACCCGGCGCTTGATACCACGCACAGCAGCAAACTCCCGGGTAGAGCATTGACAGTGAGGCCAACGAAGTGTGGCGTCAGAAAGGTGCAGGTTGAACCTGTGTTGTAAGGCACAGACTAAAAGCTGTGCTACTGTTTGATCTCTTAATGAAGAAAAAGCTATTCGTGATTGTGGCGGTCGCCCTCCTGCTGAGTGCGGCTGTTTTTATTTTCGCCAACAGACGCACCGGCTTCTCCAAAGAAGGAAGAGGCGGGTTTGTCCAGGTGCGTGACGGACGCTTTACCATCGATGGCGAGCCGTTTCGTTTTGTCGGCGCGAACGTTTCCGTAATGTTCCGAGACGAAGACCGCGCGCGCATGCCTGAGACGATGCGACAGGCGGCAGAGGCCGGGATCAAAGTCGTGCGAGTCTGGGCTTTCGGCGAAGGCGGACCCGACGACGTCAAACCAATCGGAGACTTCGCTGATTGGCCGCGCACTTTTTTCTTTCGCAAGACACCGGCCGAGTGGAACGAAAATGCTTTTGTTGAACTTGACCGCACCATTGCTGAGGCGGCGCGCAATCACCTGCGCGTGCAACTCTGTCTGACAAACTGGTGGCGCGATACCGGTGGTGTGACGCAATACCTGCGCTGGGCCGGAATCAATGATGCCGCAAACGATGCTTTGCCCTTCGGTATCAACAACGAACGCGCCATGCTCTTTTACACCAATGAGACAACGCGTCGTCTCTATCGCGAGCACGTGGCGAAGATTGCCACGCGACGCAATAGCGTGACCGGTGTTCTCTACCGCGACGACCCGAACATCTTTGGTTACGAATTGATGAATGAGGCGCAGTCGTTGACTCTGCGCTGGAGCGAGCGGCGCGCCTGGATTGCAGAAATGAGCGCCTATCTAAAATCGCTCGATCCCGATCATATAATCACGCCCGGCGACTGGGGCTATCGCTCCGCTGCAGAGCGGCGCGAGTGGCTGGCGGATCATGCGCTCGCGAATATCGACTACTGCGACGTACATAACTATCCCCGCGACGATCATGACAGTTTTGTCGAGTCGGCTGACTCATTTCGCGAGTTCGCTGACAATCGCATCGCGGCTGCTTACTCATTGCACAAGCCTTTGTTGTTCGGCGAATTTGGCATGGGCCTCGATGGCTTTAACGGGATGTCGCAGGTTGAATGGTATCGCGCCTATTTCGAAACGAATGCCCGCCGGGGTTCGGCTGGAGCAATGTTCTGGATCATCACTCCGGATCCAAATCGCGGTTACGGGGTGAGTTATACGACGCCGCGCGATCAGGCCTTGTTCGCCGAAATCAAGCGCGCAGCAGGCCTGTTTGATTTGCTCGCTGACGAGGAGCCTCCAAAGCCTTTGCAGAATGCGGGCGCGAATCTGATCCCCCGACAGTTTGCCTTCGCCCGCGCGAGCAACGATCCCGGCGTGCAGCCAAAGATGATCGTGAGCGCGGACCACACGCTGCTTTACCGCTTCAAGCCTGAGGCTGCTCTGGCGCAGCGCTTTGAAAAAATTGGTGGTGGGCCGGGGTACATATGGGGCTCAGGAACAGGATTCGTAGATTATTTTGTGCCGGGCCGGGCTGAGCGAAGACGAGTGGGCAGCGTGGTCGTGCGCGCTCACATCCAACCGGTGCTGCCGATCGATGCGCGGCCGGGCGATATCAAGACCCGCGTCACCTTGTTTGTTAACGGCACCGATTGCGGCTCGCGTTTGTTACCAGTTGAACCGGCCAGGCAGCCCTTGATTCAGGAATGGTCCATTCACAGTTGGTCTGTGCGCCTGCAAGCTGCGCGTGGTCTGCCGCTAACGATCCGCTTTGCGGTAACGGTCGAATCAGACTGGCTCTATGGCGTGAACATTTCCAACTGGCCCGAAGGATACGAGGCACACGAGGCCAAGCCGGTTGAGGTCGAAGTGCGGTAGCAACGCGCCATTGCGAGAAGGGCCGGTTAATCTCACGCCAGGGCTGCCCGTGTGGTATCGTTTCCAAGCGATGGTCGATCGATTCGGTTCAAGACTAGACGGTTACTGATCGTTAGGAGTCACTTTTGTTCCCCCACGCTGCAGTACGCGACTTTTGGTGGCTGGCTCTCGCTAGTGGCGGAGTTGCGGCGCGCTATGTGAAGTCACGTTCGCGCGCGCGTCTCACTAATTTCAGCGATCCGGAACCGATCGTCCAACGGCTGCTCGCTGCCCAGGCAGAGCACGGCTATAACGCTCACTCCCTGGTGAGCATTGCGCCAGGCGCCATGGTTTGGCAGTGTTCTGAACTGCCCGGCGCGATTGTCTACAATGAATTCGGCAAAGTTTGGCTGGTACCCGGCGACCCGCTGGCCGCTCCACAGGACATTAAGGAACTGACCGCGCTTTTCATCGAGGCCGCGCGCGAGGCGAAACGCTTTGTGGCTTTCATGCCAACCACCGCACGGTTTGCGTCGAACGCTCCTGAGTTGGGATTGCACGCGATCAAGGTTGGCGCTGCACCCTATTTTGATTTAACAACCTGGGGACCTCGCGGTGACCGCGCAAAAAAAGCTCGCGCTGGAGTCAATCAGGCTCGCCGTGCCGGCGTCAATGTTTCCCGCGTAGAAAATATCGACGAGAGTTTGCAGGCAGAGACGGCACTACTTTGTGAGCGCTGGTTAACGACGCGCCGGTGCTCGATGAAACTGGGCTGGTTGTTTGACCTCAATCCGTTTCAGCACTCGGACCGCAAGAAGTTTTTTACCGCTCGGGATGCAAGTGGAAGTCTGGTCGGATTTTTAGCTGCCAGCGCTATGCCGGCGCGGTGCGGTTGGTATCTCGAAGATGTCATTCGCCTGCCCAGCGCGCCGGTGGGGACCGCTGACTTGTTAGTGGTGGAAGCTCTCGCCGCGTTGAAAGCTGCGGGGGCGAAAATAGCAACTCTCGGCACCTCGCCGCTGGCGAAAGAAGGCGCCGTAGCGGCAGCAGTCGGTAATAGTGAGTCGTTAACCAGGTTTGTCCACAGCGCCGCTCGCAGTCTCGCCGTCTTCTACAATTTCGAAGGACTCCGGCGCTTCAAAATGAAGTTCGCACCGAGTTGGTGGGAGAGTGAATACCTCCTGTTCCCGTTCGGAGTAAAAGCTCCGCCGCACATTGCTCGAGCATTCATTCAGGCCATTGCTCCCCAGGGAGCGTCTAGGATGGCGGCACAACAGCTCGCCCGAGTCATGCATTTGAGGCGCAGGGAACGCGATCAATTGAGCGAAAATGATGACAGCGTCAGCCTCAGAGGCACGACGGGCAGTGGCACCTTGATTGCTCAAGGCACAGAGATGCGACCAACAATTCCCATATCTGAGCTTGAGGCCCAGCCACTTGAACACGTCTTAGATCAAACCGCGCGCAACTATCTGGGAGAGTTTGTGTCTGTGGCCGGCTTGCGCTTGCACTATGCCAGCAAAGGGTCTGGCCGGCCGGTTGTATTCATTCACGGCAACCCCGGTTCCTATCAGGATTATTCGTTAACGATGTTGGGAGAGACTGCCAGATCCTATCGAGCGCTCGCGTTCGATCGGCCCGGACACGGATACAGCGAGCGCCCTGATGGGGCCGGCATGACTGTTGAAGTCCAGGCAGATTTGTTACGCCAGGCTCTACAGAAACTTGCGGTAGAAACGCCGATTATCGTTGGTCACTCGTGGGGTGGATCCGTAGCTTTGGCGATGGCGCTGCAGTGCGAAGACGATCTGGCTGGTTTAGTGTTGCTGGCGCCCGCAGCTTATCCGAGCGAAGGACCGCAATGGTGGGCCTCGCTTCCTAACCTCCCGGTTTTTGGAAAGCTAATACTGAAAGTCCTGACACCGCTTATCGGCCGTCGCCTGATCAAAGATAATTTGCGCGATGCCTATCATCCGCAACCGATCCAGGAAGATTATTTGAAAGCGGCAGAAGAGCTTTGGACCAGAGATAGTCAGGTGAAGGCTTGCGCGTACGATGACACCAGTCTGGATCGGAGCCTGGCTGAGCTCAGCAAACAGTACCAGGAGATCAGGCTGCCGACTGTGATCGTGACCGGCGATTCAGATGTGCTGCTGAAACCAGCGGAACAAGCAGCGCGTCTGCATCGGTCAATCCCCGGTGCTGAACTCATTTGCTTGCCAAAGACTGGCCATCAAATCCCTCTCACACATCCGGGATCGGTGAACCATGCAATCACGAGAGTAATGGAACTCATCGCGCGGAGTTGATGTAAACCTCGCCTGCCGCTATTCGATCTTCTTAAGGCCTGCTACCGTCGCCTCGTTCAGCAGATAGACATCCGCAGCCAGAACGTTGCCTAAAGGCACATTAAATGAAGGCTGGGCTGATTGCCGCAGGAACGTGAGCACATCATCGTTGCTAAAGTAGTGGCGCCCGCGAGCTGCGATGATGAAGTCGCCGGGACCCAACTGTTTTACCGCATCGAGGTTCGAAAGGTAGACGCATGACAAATCGGGCCGGGTACTCACTCGAGCATAGTACGAACAGACTTTGATAGATTCACTCGCGACCTGCGCTCCGGGTTTGGCGCCCTTCGCTATTTCCGCCAGCACCTGTCTCAGCTCGGCATCGTAAAAATCATCCTGAGGAAAATCAGCGCCGGCGCGGGACATGCCACCCCCGATGATATTGGTAAACATACGATAGTGCGGCACGGCACTCACTGAAGCCAAACCCGCGGTGATCACCAGCAAACCTGCGAGGCCGCCCTTCAGATAAACGCGCAGTCCTTCTTTAGAAATGAGTTCGGCCACGCGGCGGGCGGTCCAGCGAATGACGTAATAGGCTCCAATGGCGGCGGTAGTGTAAACGGCCGGCAAAACGAAAACCGTATAGCGGGTGAACTTGCTGCCTGAAATTGAGAACTGCAGCCAGAAGAACATCCAGAACAAGAGGAAGTAACGGCCATCGCCGAGTTTGCGGCGGAACAACAGAGGGAAGCCAATCAGGAAAGAAATCAACGTCAGCAGCGGGAGCTTGATGGCGAAAAACAATCCATAGAAATAAACCGGCACGCCCTGGAACCACGACTTAACTTCATGTGGGTACAGCCTGCCCATGAATTCATAACTATCGTGATTCACCATCTTATGACTGGCAAAGTTCATCATCTGATGCCAGGTCGCCGGCAAAAAGATAGGCGGATTGAGAATGGCAAACGAGACACCCATGGTCACAAAGAACAAAAGAAATTTAGGACGGCCTAACCGCCAGCGAGTCTCGGGTATCGCCTGGAACATCCAGTAGTAACTGATACTGATGGCCACGTACCAGGGCAAGTATTTCGAAGCAGTCATGGCTCCGAACGCCACGGCCGCGGCCCAATAGTAAGGAGTGGGATTGCGGTCGGGCTCGCTCTCGGCAACCCTTTGCCCGCGAAGCCAGATCACATTGGCGATCAGGAAGAAGAACAGGAGGAACGTATCCTCCTTGGCAATGCGATTAAACCCGATGGCGATGGGATCGACAGCCCAAAGGGCCGCCGCCAGGAGGGCAATCTCACCGCCGAAGAGTTCCGCTATAACCAGATATAGCAGCAGCGTAATCAGTGACCCGACGATGACGTTTGGCAGCCGCACTGCGGCTTCTACTGGAATAAAAAATTCCGAATACTGGCCACCAACCAAGGTGTTCCATTTCTCAGCCGCAATCACGCTGAGGGTGATCGAAGCTTTCATCAGGAAAGGATGTTCGCCGTTGGCTGCAGTCAGGCCATTGGCGCGGTAATCGTCTGCAGCCTCCAGCTTGTTTAGTTCGTCATCCGCCAGACCTTCAGCACTCAAGCCTCGGGCCCGAAAAGCAAAACCACCCAGCAGAAGGACCACGAGAGTAGCGATTACGAGCGTCCGGCTAACCGAACGCGAGCCGCTTTCGACGAATAGTTCAGGTCTAAGGCCTGCGGTTACAATTGCTTCTACACTCGCCGACAATACTTTCGTGCTCCCCCGCCAGGTAACGGAATCCATTCACAACCCAACCACGCAAATAATCCCTGGGAAAGCGTTTCCCGGAGTTGCCCCTGGCACTTTTAGCAAGTTTGGCAGGTTAACGTTAAGCAACGGGTCCTGTCAAAAGTGTTACAAAAAGAGGGGGCTCTGCAAAAAACGACTTAGGCTAACCTGCTGAACCGCAAAAACTGAGGGTTTTACCCATCAGGCTTGGAATTAACGGCCCATTCGCACTGCTATAGAGAACATACGGACTTGGGTAATGTATGCGGCAGCCGGTAACCTGCCTGCCAGTCTTAGCTGGGGGTGTTTTGCCTTTTGCGCTTAAATTGACCTTTGTTCTGTGTGGTATACTGAGCCACTTTTTGGAAAGACGTAGAGTGAACGTTCCTGGGTGCGAAAACACCACTTTGCCCGGCTATCGAATTCCACGAAGCTGTAAAGTACCCCGGTTTCAACTCTCATTTTCTTATCGTACTAACTATCTTAGACAGACGAGGTTGCACGCCCCATGCATATGGGAAATCACTCCCACAACGGAACTCTTAAGCAGTCGGTCCTGATCGTTAATGATCTGGCAGAGCAGCTTGAATTGATGAATGCTGCCCTCAGCAAAGCCGGTTACACAGTCTTCACAGCCGAAGATGGTGCAGAAGGTTTTGAGGTGGCGAAGCGGGAGCGGCCTGATCTGATTATCAGCGATGTAAGCATGCCGGAAGTCGACGGTATCGAATTTTGTCGTCTGCTTCGTCAGGACGAAGAACTGGCCACGCGACCGATTCTGTTGGTGAGCGCTCTCCGCACTGATACGAGTAGCGTGGTCGCGGGAATCGAAGCCGGAGCCGATGAATTCCTGGAAATACCCTTTGACAGTCCCCGTTTGGTTGCCCAGGCTTCGCGCCTGATCGAGCGCTCCAAACTGGAAGAGGCATTGCGCGACTCCCAGGAGCGTTATCGCCTTCTCTTCGAGTGCACGCCTCAACCAATTTGGGTCTATGACGAAGGGACGCTCAAATTTCTGGCAGTCAATGAATCCGCTATTCGTACCTACGGTTACTCGCGTGAAGAATTTTTCGATCTGACCATCAAGGATCTGCGCCCGCGTGAAGATGTGCCTGCGCTTCTGATCAAGAAGTCCGCGGGACTGGATGATCCCGTTATTACCAGTCCCTGGCGACACCTTAAGAAGGATGGCAGTGTTATCTACGTTGAAATAACCTCGCACGAGCTAACCTTTGGTGGCCGCCAGGCCCGTTTGGCCATTGCAACCGACGTCACTGATCGCAAACTGCTCGATGAAGAGCAAAAGCGCATGCACGCTTCGGTTCAGCAATCCGCTATCGAGTGGCGCCAGACTTTCAACGCCATGGATTTCCCTGTCCTGATCGTTGACCTCGAAGGTCGTATCAGGCGGTTAAACAAGGCTGCGCAGGAAATTGCTTATGGCGACAAGGAAGAAATTATTGGAAGGCAAGTAGCAGAGGCTGGAATTGGCCAACCCTGGCTGAAAGCCGCTGAACTGCTCGAGCATATCCGCGAAAATGGCGGCTCGCGCTCAGCCGAAGTCAGAGATCATGGCACCGGCAAAACCTGGGATATCACGATTTATCTTATTCACGAGTTTGGATCGGCTGGTGAGCGCGCCATCCTGATCGCTCAGGACATTACCAACCGCACCGAACTTGAAGCTTCGCTGCGGCGCAGCGAGATGATGTCGCTGCTGGGGTCGCTGGTGGCCGGTGTCGCACACGAGGTGCGCAATCCGCTATTCGGTATCTCTTCAATTCTGGATGCCTTTGAAACGCGTTTCAGCGAGCGGACTGAGTATCTGCGCTACACAAATGTGCTGCGTGACGAGTTGGCTCGCCTCAATATTTTGATGGAAGAGTTGCTCGAATACGGCAAGCCGTTCCAGGGCGAACTCTTTGTGGCGCCGCTCGACGACGTGGTGACAAAGTCGCTTCGTTCATGCGTGCCGGTGGCTGAGATAGCCAAGGTTAAGTTAGTGAATAACGTCACTCGCAACCTCCCAGGCGTATTAGTTGATCGCCGCCGCTTATCCAAAGTCTTTGTAAACCTGATCGAGAATGCCATTCAACATTCCCCTGTCGATGCGACCGTGTTGGTCCAAGCCGCTGAAGTACAGGAAGGCAACCAACGCTGGCTCGATTGTGCCGTCAAGGATTCGGGGAAAGGGATTGCCATCGAAGAAATTCCCAACATCTTCGAACCCTTCTTTACGAAACGCAGGGGGGGCACCGGTTTGGGTCTCGCCATCGCCAAGAAGATCATGGAAGAACACGGTGGGAAACTAATAGCCGGCAATAACCCCGAGGGTGGGGCCTGTATGGTGGCGCGGTTTCCGGTGACTGAAAAGGAATAATCGGGGATGGCTCGTAACAGGATTTTGATTGTCGACGACGAGGCCGGACTGCGCTTCGGCGTGCGTGATTATCTGGAACTTCAGGGCTACGACGTCGATGAGGCGGAAAGCTGCCAAAGCGCGCAGCACTTATTCCGCACAGCTCGTCCGGATGTAGTCATTGCCGACTACCTTTTGCCCGACGGCACCGCTTTAGATCTCCTGCCGCGCTTAAAGGAGATTGACGCCGATACTCCGCTGCTGGTTCTGACTGCACATGGCTCAATCGACTTGGCGGTCCGCGCAATCAAGGAGGGAGCCGAACAATTTTTAACCAAGCCGCTTGAGCTTCCCGCCTTGCTGGTTATTCTGAAACGCCTCCTCGAGAACAAACGCAACCTTCATAAGCAACTCGCCAACAAGTCACGGGAAGTACGTACCGCGATCGATCCTTTCGTGGGAACGAGCCCCGCAATTAGAGCCCTGTCTGAACAAGCGCACAAGGTGTTGTCCAGTGACAGCCCGATTTTGATTCTCGGTGAAACCGGATCCGGCAAAGGCGTGCTGGCGCGGTGGATACATGCAAACAGTTCGCGGTCCGAAGAAGCTTTCGTTGATCTTAACTGTGCGGGATTGTCACGGGATTTGCTCGAGACTGAACTCTTCGGACACGAGAAAGGCGCCTTTACCAGTGCCACAGCGTCGAAGCAGGGATTATTTGAAGTAGCCCATCGCGGGACCATCTTTCTGGATGAAATCGGCGATGTGGATTTGCAGATTCAACCCAAGCTCTTGAAAGTGCTTGAAGAGAAGAGATTCCGTCGGGTCGGCGACGTACGGGATCGGCAAGTCGATGTGCGCCTATTGGCGGCCACGCATCAGGATATCAGCCACCTGGTGGGCGAAAAGAAGTTTAGAGACGATCTGTATTTTCGCATCAGTACGATTCCTCTTGTCTTTCCGGCGCTGCGTTCAAGAAAGGAAGATATTCCGGTGCTGGCTGAGTTGCTGCTTGAGAAGTTTGCCGCAGACCTGGGCCGGGGCGAATTGAAATTTGGTCCCAAGTGTATCGAGGGCCTGCAGTCATATTCCTGGCCCGGCAATGTCAGGGAGTTACGCAACGTTATCGAGCGAGCAGTTTTGTTAAGCGAGCAGAAAACGCTCGGCCTGAATGACCTTCACTTTGACGGTCGCGCCGGCGCGCGCGTCAATTATTCAAACTCTAATCTGACCTTGCTTGAACTGGAGCGCCAACACATCGAACAGGTGCTGGGCGAAGAGAACGGCAGCGTTGAACGCGCTGCGAAAAGACTGGGAGTTCCTCGAAGTTCGTTGTATGAAAAGCTCAAACGCCACCGCATCTCTACGTCCAGATTCTAGAAACCTCGTCCAGATTCTGGACAAAAGACCTTCCTCGATTTTCATCCTTCGAAAAAAATTCCAAAAATCAGTGGTAATTCCTTTATTCAGAAGAAATCCGCTTTGGCCCGCTGCTTGCTATAGACCAAGTGTCTCGATCCAACAGTGCATAGGCCCCAGGCCTAGTTGAGAGATTCGATTCAGGATTTCATTGAGCCAGCATTTGCCCCGCAGGCTCCTTGCAAAAATCCTTAGTCGACGTCTCTCAGTCTGGTTTTTATCTGTTTGGCAGATTGCAGGTTTCTCGGGAGGAGACTTGCGATCTAATTTGAAATCGAAACCTCTCAGTTGTGGGTTTCCCAAAATTCTCAAGGAGTCGAAAGCAATGGAAAGGGTTATCAAAACTTCATTAACTCTGGCGATGGCGCTGGTAATGATTGGATTGGCATTTACTCAAGCTCGAGCTGACCGGGTTAGTTACACGGCAGAGCGGTGTTTTGGTGCTGGATGTGTAACGGGTTCGGTAAAAATCGGTGAACTTGCGCTGGCATTCGCTGAATCGAGCTTAGGTGTTGTCGATACAGCTACCTCATCAACGGCATTGGCAAGTTTTGCCCCTGAGATGAGAGGGGTGTCGGGACTCGGTCTTTCGGGTGCTATGACCCAGACTGTCGCCGCCGATACTTTTGTCGCCCAACGCACGACTAAGGAAAGCGCTTCCGTGCTGCCGGCAGCTGGAATGGCTTTGTCGTTCAGTCGCCTTCAGACGCCTGTTTTCACCAGCTCATTCGATCTTGGCCGCTCGTTCAGCGCTGCATCGAATGGGAGCTTTAGCGTGACCAGCGCGAACTTCACTGCCACCAAGCCCTTCTCTTACAACGCGACCGGTAACTCGTCCTTCTCAAAGGAAGTTGGGGGTGCCCCAGGCGGTGTTCCCGCACCCAGCATTCCCGAACCGACCACCATGCTTCTGCTCGGCACTGGACTGGCGGGCGCGGCAGCCGTGGTTCGCAGACGCTTGAAAGTTCGAACCAAAGATTCCAAGTAGGCATTGGCGGTTTCGAAGTCTGCAAATCTTAGTTGGTCGGCAAAAGAGAGATCTGTTTAGAGACAGATCGAGGGACGATTAAATGTATACCAAGCCAATGATTCTTCCGCTTGACCTGGAGGGAAAGATTTATTCCCTCCAGGACGAGAAAGGAAATACCATCGGAACCGGAACCCGCGAGGTGTGCGAGGTTCTCATGTACATCATTAGCAAGCCTCTGGCGCGCACCAATCTATCGGGGAGTGCCACGGGAAATGCGGTTCGACGGCCCAATGTGCGGGCTGCTATTGCGATATAGCAGCTGGGCTGGGTAGTAATTCGAAAAACCCAAAGGGCGCATTTTGCAATCTGCCTGGCTTCGTTGATGTAGTGGGATTCTGCGACTGGGTGGAAAATCCGATGGGTTTACTTTCGGGAAGTGATTTCAGGAAGAAGTTGCCTTGCCCCTCATCTGAGGCTCTGGCTTCCTATCACGAGCTTTGTCTTTCGGAAAAGCAAAGATCGCACGTAACTCCTCACTTGGCTGGGTGCGATTTTTGTGCGGCTGAATTGCAACTGCTCTCGAAGCTCCCCTCCGCACAACATTGCATTGAGACTCCGGCGATGCCCGCGCACTTGCGGGCAT
The DNA here is from genome assembly GCA_038237475.1 of Pyrinomonadales bacterium. GTDB lineage: Bacteria > Acidobacteriota > Blastocatellia > Pyrinomonadales > Pyrinomonadaceae > JAOAPY01. The sequence goes on from JBBRYS010000003.1 coordinate 494,954, forward strand.
TAGCTGAATCGCTACTAGGAATGGGGCGGCGAACGTCAACGTAGCGACACAGTGGAGATACAGAATCGGCAGGTTCAACTCTCGCTCAAAATAGGGCGGAGCATTTGAAATAGCAGTTTAACTTTCTCGACTCGGCCGCTAAGGTGACTGGGTTCAAAGGTGATGAGTATCACAGTCTCTACTAGTTTCGGGCCTGTGTTGCGCGCCAACGAGATGGCAAAGCAAACTAGATTTGAAAGGCTAAGAAGGGTTTCTGGACGGTTAAGACGTATCCTCGCCGGCAATATCGAGTCCGGAAGTGAAGAGCAAATGACGCGGATGCTCATTGTGGACGATGAGGAATCGATTTGCTTCTCAATGAGCGAATACTTCGGCCTGCACGGCTACCTCGTTGATACTGCCCGCGAATTGGAAGAAGCAGAAAAATTAATTGAGAGCAATAAGTACGAGGTTGCCATTCTGGACCTGAGATTGGGCGTTGCTCACAACGCCGACGGACTAGAAATCACCAAGCTTCTTCACCAACGCCAACCGGAAACTCGAATCGTAGTCCTGACCGCCTATGGTTCGGCTGAAATGGAAGACGACGCTCGGAACTGTGGCGCAGATGCGTTCCTGCGCAAACCAAAACCTCTCTCTCAGGTAGCTCAGGTGATTCAGGGCTTGCTCGAGTCTCCCACTAAACAAGCCGTTAAATCCGCCTGAGAGCATAACCCGATCTCGCTCTCCCGATTCCTGCCACCCGCCTGGGAAATAAATCTCCAAAAACTCATTCCGGTTCGCCGGTAAGAACTCTCTTCAATAAGGCCAGAGCGCCCAGATGGTAAGCGTTGTGATCGGCTACCAGCAATGCCTCACGAAGAAGTGTCTGTCCCGTGCCGTGGTCGATTCGCGCAAACAGATCGAGAGCGGGGTCATTCACAAACTCGATCAGCTCGTGCAGTTTGGCGTTGAAGCTCTCGATCGACTGACGCCACTCATAGGGGCTGGCGAGCATACCTGCAGCCGGCCAGTATCCCCCGGGAAAGTCCGGTGACACATGGTCAGCGTTGCGGCTGAATTCCAGGATATCCCATTGCGCAATGCGTAAGTGTTCGAGCAACTGCCAGGCCGTGTAAGGTACTCCGGGCACTTTCTCGTTGATGCGGTCGAGAGGAAAGTCAGCGGTCAAATCAGCAAACGAAATGTGCGCCCCATTCCCGCGCAGCACATAAAGGAGATGATCACGGAGTTGTTGATCCTGAGTCAATGGCTTTCGTGTTTGAGCTGATGTTTTTGAACCCGCGAAACATATCCTTCAGGCAGTCCCTGACGACGTTTTCTGGCACTCTCAACGACTGCCGCGGCCGCTGCGCATCTATCTTCGTCTCCGTTCATAGTTCCGTCAGGATTATGGACCCTTTCACCGGTAGTTGAGACTTGTTCCAGACAAACATTTGAATTGGCTAAGAAGGTGCGGCAGACATCGCGCAATTGAGACGGCCCATCAAGGAGCCCCTCTACCATCTCGATTAATGCTGCGCGTCCGGTAGAGACGGCTTCTATTCGTTGGGCCTCGTTCAGCTCGGCCCATAAAGGAGCGCCGATGGCCGACTTGGACATGCACGCAGAGTTTACTCATTTCCCGGCATCTTTCAAGAGGGTTGTGCGTTGGGCGAGCATCGACCGGTCAATTCATTTGACTGCCGGCTGTTTGAAATGCACCGCTGTGACTTCCCTCGACCGTCTCAGATCACGCGGGCTCGGCCGCCGCCTCGGTGACATTGGCTGGTCGCCAGAGCGCCAGGATGATTCCTGCCAAAACGCAGCCCACCAGCTGGTAAGAGACGTTAATGAGAAAGAGACCGAAGCTCCGTCCTTCGAAAATAACGGTAGGTACGTGGGTTGTCACAATGAACCCGAGCCATAGCCAGAAAGCAGTTTGGATTCCACCCATTACGTTTGTGGCCCGGGTGTACTGAACGAAGTGAGCCAGGATGTAGACAAGTATCAGGGACATGGCGAAGGCGATCACCATGTCCTTTGCATGACTCTCGTTTTCTACCTGCTGCAGCTTTTCGGGTGACCAGTTGATGAACTGAACAAACTTATTTGCAAAAAGCAGCGGTGAGTACCAAAGACCGCCGAGCATAAAATGGACGATGCTGGCGACGATTACAGCAAGATATTTGATCTTCATGTGGTTCTCCTTGAATGGGGGTTTGAAACTCAGGGTCCACTGGTCCGCGAATTTTGGGCAGCTTAGCACAAGGTGGCAAATTATTTGTCGAGAAGTTGTAAAGTTTTGCTTCAGTTAACATCGGCGTTTTGATTTGCTGCGGCCGGCTAAGGTTTCTTGCCGTTTTATTAACCGGGCTTTCGGATTTTTCAACGAAAATTGTGCGCTGGCAGGGCGGCAACTTTGAATGAAAGTCCTCGAATGCGTTTTGCTTTTACAGAAACCACATTGTCCTGATGCTGCAATTTGCCTTCGATCAAAAGAAACGGCTGCTCCACCAGCACCTGTCGATTTTTGTCGAAGAGCTGTGGGGTAATAATAATGTTGGCAACGCCGGTTTCGTCTTCCAGCGTCAGGAACATAAATCCTTTTGCGGTGCCCGGCCGCTGACGCACAATAACCCACCCGGCTACCCGCACTGCAAAGCCATTGCGCAATTGATGAATATCGATCGCCCGCGAGGTCCCGAGCTTATTCAACTCCGCGCGATACATGGCCACGGGATGCCTGCCAATCGTCAATCCCGTGCCGCGAAAATCTGCGTCCATTCTTTCCGGCACGGTCATCTGGGTCAGGGGCGAGTTTCCATCCAGTTCGTGTAGTCCGGCAAACAATGGTCCCACGGCACGTGCTACACGTTCGACTTGCCAGAGCGCCGCGCGCCGGTGTGTTTTTGATCCGATTGGTCCAACAGGCTTGAGTTTGTCGCCTTGCGAGGAAGAATCTTTGTCAGCTGGTGATATTGAACCTGGCCGGACTTGTTCCTGGATGAAATTCAGCGCCCCCACCGCCGCCAGCTTGCGTAGTTCGTTCCTGCGCAATTCCGGCACGCGCTGGTGCAGATCGTCAATGCTGGCAAAGGGCAGGTTTTTCCTCTCGTGCTCAACTGCCTGGCCTGAGATTGCGCTCAGGCCTTTGACGTAGCACAAGCCCAGACGGAGTGAAAGCATGTGGGAGCCAGGAAGCAGAGAAGTAGAAAGTGTGTGGGATGGAACCGGTTGAAATGCTGCTTCAGCGTTGTCCTGCACCGGGGCTTCATCATAATGAGCTTCATCCGCTTGATCTTCCATATCATTTAGCTCCGGCGCCCTCTCTGCTTCGATCGTGCAAAGCCAATCGGACTTTGTAACGTCCACCGGCAAAACTTTCAGACCATGTCGTTGCGCGTCCTTGATGATCGTGAAGGGCTGGTAAAACCCCATCGGTTGATTATTCAAAAGCGCGGCCGTGAAAGCTGCCAGGTAATGACACTTAAGATAGGCGCTGGCATACGCAATCAAGGCAAAGCTGGCCGCATGCGATTCGGGGAATCCATAAAGTGCAAACGAAGAGATCGAACGTACAATGTCATCCTGCGTTTTGCCGGTGATGCCATTGTCTTCCATGCCCCGGCGCAGTTTTATTTCGACTTCTTTCATGCGCGCTTCGGAGCGTTTGAAACCAAATGCACGCCGTAGTTCTTCAGCTTCACCGCCTGAGAATCCAGAGCAGATCATTGCCATGCGCAGCAGTTGTTCCTGAAACAAGGGCACTCCGAGAGTGCGTTTCAAGGCCGACTCAAGCGCCGGATGCGGATAAATTACCGGCTCGCGTCCCTGCCGGCGCTTCAGATATGGATGGACCATGTTGCCCACAATCGGACCGGGACGAATGATGGCCACCTGGACCACGATGTCATAAAATCGCATCGGCCGGAGGCGGGGCAGGCAGGACATCTGAGCGCGGCTTTCAACCTGAAATAGTCCAATAGTATCGGCTTTCTGGAGCGCGGCATAAACAGCCGGATCGTCCTGCGGCAGATGGGCCAGGTCTACTTCTTCATGATAAGAATCGCGTATCAATTGAATCGAATCTTCCAGCACGGCCATCATGCCGAGCCCCAGCAGATCGACTTTAATTAAACCCAGATCGGCGCAGTCTTCCTTGTCCCATTGAACCACCACTCGTCCGGGCATGGCGGCTGGTTCAAGGGGCACTACGGAGTCGAGTTGATGCTGGCAGATCACCATTCCTCCAGAGTGCTGGCCCAGATGGCGCGGCAAATCCTGCACTCCCTGATAAAGCTGAAAAAAGTTTTTAATGCGCGGTTCGCGCAGATCCAATCCTGCATCGCGGAACTGGCGTTCGGTCGAGTCCTTTGGATCTTTCCATTCCCAGGTATGGACCAGACCGGACAAACGCCCGACCGTCTCCTCATCAAACCCGAGTACCTTGCCGACTTCGCGGGCAGCGGATCGCCCGCGATAAGTAATCACGTTGGCGGTCATCGCCGCGCCCAATTTTCCGTAGCGCTGGTAGACATATTGAATTGCCTGCTCGCGCTGATCGCCACTCGGCAGATCGAGATCAATGTCCGGCCATTCGCCTCGTTCTTCAGAGAGGAAGCGCTCGAACAATAATTCCATGCCCACCGGATCGACCGCGGTAATGCCGAGCGCATAACAGACCGCGCTGTTGGCAGCGGAGCCGCGGCCCTGGATCAAAATGTTGTTGCGCCGGCAGAACTGCACGATGTCCCAGACAATCAGGAAGTAACCTTCCAGCTTTAACTTTTCGATCAGAACCAGTTCTCGCTCGAGTTGCACCCGCGCGGTTTCGTAGCTGGGCGATCCGTTGCGGCCCGTATAACAGCGACGTGCGCCTTCGTCAGTGCGCTGGCGTAGAAATGAAGCCATGGTGTCGTCTTTGGGAACCGGGTAGCGTGGAAACTCATAACCCAAATCCTCGAGGCTGAATTGCAAACGGGAAGAAAGCTCAACTGTATTGGAGATCGCTTCCGGCAAATCGGCGAACAGCCGCCGCATCGTCTCGGAAGCTTTCAGGAACCGTTCAGAGTTCCGGGCCAGCAGCCGTCCGGCAGTCTCGAGCCGGACATGATTTCTGATACAGGTGAAGACGTCGGCAATCTGGCGTTGCGCCGGGGTCGCCTGGCACACACCATTAGTTGCCAGGAGAGGAAGACCCAATTGCCGCGCCAGGTCCACTACAAACTGGTTGCGCGATTCCTCCTCACGATTGAAATGACGTTGTAACTCGGCATACACATTTCCTTTACCAAATATTTGCAGCAGCCACTTCACAATTTCTTTTTCCGCGTCACCCCGTCTCCTGTGTCCCGTGTCTCGTTTTCCCATTGGTCCATCTTCGGCCCCGGTCAGGCAGATCAATCCCGCGGCATGGGCGGACAATTCTTCAGCCGTTACCACGCACTCTTCGGGTTTGGCGTGCTTTGGCACACGCAGTTTCATGAGAGTGATCAGGCGGCAAAGATTTTGATAACCGGAACGACTCTGGACCAGTAGTGGAAGAGTGAAGATGTTTTTGGAGTGGGGGCTCAAGACTTTTATCTCTGCGCCGATATGTGCCTTGAGTCCTTTCTTTTTTGCAGCCAAATGGAAACGAGGGGCGCCGTAGAGGCCATCGCGATCGAGGAGGGCCATGGCCGGCATTTCCCACGCGTGGCCGGCTGCGATCAGATCCTCAGGCACAGAAGCGCCCTCAAGAAAACTGAAGGCCGACCGCGCATGAAGCTCGATGTACATAAGAAGGGTTCAAAGTTCAAAGTTCAAAGTTCAAAGTTCAAAGTTCAAAGTTCAAAGTCCAAAGTTCTTCCTCAGTCATACACTCCAGCCACAAACCAGCTACCCTGCCGCAATTCACGATAGATGCGATAGAGTTCCTGCGGTCCGTCCCGGGTAGCGCGCGACTCAATCGCTACGTCCCATTCATCTCTGGCCCAGGCATCCGCGCGCCACCAATCACCGGTAGCTCGCCATGGTCCGGCCGTCTTTACAATTTTTCCGTGCACACTGCGCTCTGAACTCCAGGCACTGATCTGTTTGGGAAATCCTTTGTCATCTTCAACCACGGCTCGCAAGGGGGGCCGGAAGACTCGAAAAGCCATGATTGGAAAAGGATGAGGGGGGGAGTGAGAGACACGAGGATTTGCTGCGCCACGACGGTGCTCGCTTTTTCTTTTAAGAGCAAAGCGCTTGAGGCGAAAAGCATCGGGCCGGTGGGTGTCCAGCACTTCGGGTGAGCCCAGGTTGCCTGGGCCAATCAACTTTGCCAGTCTCGCCAGCATCAACTCTAACTTTTCCGGTTCCGGCGCCAGCGGAATAAAGAGTCCGTTCTGGGCCACCCGAGGTTTTACCGGTGTGCAAGCGAGCGCTACAGCGACGATTGCCTGAGGTGGTGGATTCATTTCCGCATCCAGCAGCAACAGCTTCAAAAAAACTTTGTGATCGCGCATCGCATAAGGAAGGTTAAGTTCACGATCGTGAAAGGCCCCGTTTTCCAGCTTCAGGCGTACACGCAACTCGTTAGTCGCGAGGGCATAGGCATTCAATTTTGCGCAAAGCTGATGCAGCAGGCGCGCGAGAATGAAAGATAGCGGCTCAAGGGCGGCTAGCGGATAATCCAGGTCGATTGAATCTTCAAAAACAGGGGCCGGCTGGATAAGCTTCAAGTGCCGATCAGTTTTGCCACTCGCCAGTTTTTGCAGCCTGACGCCTGCTTGTCCCAGACGTTCTGAAACACCGGCGGTGGGGAGATTCGCAAAATCACGAAAGGTGCGGATACCCCAAAGTTTCAGAGTGGCGAGAATCTCTTCGAAGTCCTTTTTTTCTTCCACCCCGGCCAATTGAAAGCACAACGACGCAACCGGCAGATCACCAAGCCCCGTAAGTTCATCGCCGGGGTTTATAAAAGTTAAGCCTTTAAAAAATCTGGCGGCATGTATGGCTGCGTCGGGATTTGCGGCCAGGGCTACATTGACTTTGCCGTTAAGACCGCCGGCAATTTCAGGTCTGGCTGCGAGGCGTGTAATCTCATTCGCTAGTCGATAAGTCGAGCCGAATAGCAGTTCACAACCGTCTGCATTGAGCACAACAGTGCCGGGAGCGGTTTCTTCCACCAGGGGTGAGAAAGCATAGGCAAAGTCTGACAGAGAGCCATTAGTAAACTTTGCGTGGTGAACACAAACAAACATCACATTATTCCAGTGCCCGATAATTTAGCGAAGTGTAGCGAACAAAAACGAAAATTGTCAAGAAGGAAAATTGAGCGAGAGGTGTTTGGGGCAGTGCCTTTTACGTTGGTAAAGTCCGCCTAAAGGCGGTACTCTGAGCGCCGCTTTTCAATAAACTACTTGGGTTTTAAAACAGGCTTCTCGGGTTCCGGGGGTAATGGGCCTTTGGCGCTCGGCGCGGAGTTTAAATCCTTGCAAGAGATTGAGGGTGTTCTCGGATTTAGCATTTAGCTCTGTAACAGCTTTCGGCTTGGCTGGTACTTGAGTCGTTGACCAGTTGTCCGCGATTTTACTCACTCCCAAAGCCAGCGAGGCACAGGAGCGAACGCATGAATCCTGGCTAATAACTAATAGTGCGGTGGGCTTATTCTCTACAACACGCCGAAAACGATACCACCAGGAGGAGATGATTTTTCGCGCCTGAGCCGCCGGAATATCGCCCAGATCAAGCACGACAAGACTAAAACCGCCACCTTGCAAAATGAGATCTGCGGCTTTGAACGCGTGCTCAAGCTTGCCATCGCAGCGCAGCCAAAGTAGTTGCTCGAGATCGATTCCTGCTTTGAGGGCCGAGTGTGGATCGAAGGCGTTATTGGTATCAATGAGGGCACAGACTTCTTCATGAGTTGTGGTCTGAGCGAGGGCGGAAAGCATCAGGCTGGTGCGACCGGACGAAGCTGGTCCATAGACCTCCGTGATGGCGCCGCGCGGCAGTCCTCTGGTAAGGGAATCAATTTCCACAATGCCTGTGGAAATCGTTTCTTCATAGCGACGATCGTTTAATTTAAAGACATCGCCGAAGCGAGTTGCCAGTTGGGATTCGATGGTTTCTTTGGATAATGCCAGTGCCATGAGACCAACTCCTGTCTTGTGTCGGCGGCTCTTTATACCTTTCTGCTTGACTGCCGAAATATTATTCGCTAATATTCGCTCAACTTTCGCTACCCCGCGAAAATCTAGCACGGCTCAGGAAAATAAAGCAAGAGGGAGGCGAAGATGCCGATAACCCCAAGACAAAGACTGGTCTATGAGTTCATTGCACGTCATATTGAGATAAATAGATTGCCTCCTACCATCGCTGAAATTGGCAGGCACTTTAAAATGAGTTCCTCGGCCAGCGTGCACAGCATTCTTTCCGCGCTCGAGCGTGAAGGATTGATCAAAAGAATTCCCAACGTCAGTCGCGGGATCGAACTTGTCGAGCAGGAAAGTCCGACTGAGAGTGCTGCTGCAGAGATACCACTATTGGGTCTCGTGGCAGCGGGTCAGCCCATCGAAGCGATACTCAGTCACGAAACGGTCTCCGCGCCGCGGGACATGGTTGGGCGCGGGAGAATGTTTGCCCTCAGAGTGCGTGGCGATTCGATGATTGATGAAAACATTCAGGACAACGACATCATCCTGGTCTCTTCACAGCAGACCGCAGAGAATGGTCAGGTAGTGGTGGCGCTCATCGACGGCAACTATGCGACGGTGAAAAAATTCTATCGCGAGCCTGATTTCATTAGGCTCGAACCGGCCAATCCCCAGTTCAAGCCAATCTTCATCAAGACGCCCGAGCGCATTCAGATTCAGGGGATCGTGCGCGGCTTGATTCGCAAGTACGAACAGCTCGGCCAGGCGTAGGCCCGGTGACTTTTTGGAATGAACACGGGGGCGGGATGCTGGATGAGCTCAAAGACAGCGATCTAAAAAACGATGACCCGGAACTAAGTCTGGTCGGTTTTGAGTTGTCAGACTGTGAGGTCCAGATTGCAGCGGTATCTGTGAAATATTTGCGCGCTGTGCACCGCACCGCACTTGAACTCGCGGTACCGAATCGCTTCGGTCTCGAAGCCGGCGGTTTCTGGCTGACCATTGAGCAGATAGCCCAACTGCGACGCCTGCCCGACTATTATCCTTACGAAGAGGCGGTGAGCGTGGCTAAGACTGTCGAGGCTTACCTAAAGGCGCAGCTTAAAAACCTGTACTCAGCGATCTGTTGAAAGTCGAGTACCGACTTCAGTCGGTTTTTCCCGCCAAAAGCCTCCTGGAAGGCGGTACCTAAGCACTTGGAACATCAGTAGATTTGTCAGCTATTTTGGGGCGGCGGAGGACGATCAGGGCGATACCGGACATGATCATCAGGCCGCCGGCGAGTGTGCGCCACTCGAGCGTTTCTTTGAGTACGATCAGGCCTAAGATTACTGCGACGACAGGTGTTACCAGGGCGATCATCATCGTGTCGGTAACCCTCATCTTTAGAATCAGCCAATAGTACAAACTGAACGCGATGACGGTGCCAACGATCGCCAAATAGAGCATCGAGACTATCGCCATCCATGTCCAATGCAGCCGCAACGGATTGCCTTCCATTACGAACCCAATCAGCACCAGAGGAATCAAGCCGAACATCATTTGTCCCGCTGCCAGCACGATCGGGTTGATGTGTTTGCAATGCGCCTTAACGAGCACATTGCCATTCGCTGCGCAAAACGCGCTGAGTACGAGGGCAGCACTGCCCCAGAGTGCTTGTGTGCCGGAAACGTGAAGCTGATGCGAAAAGATTACCCCAACACCCATCACGCCCAGCGCAACACCCAGAATTCGGGGCAGCGTCAGTGATTCGCCGTCCAAATAAAAGTGAGCGATGATCAAACCAAAAGCCGGAAGCATGGACTGCAACAGGGCTGCGAGGCCAGACGAAATGTACTGCTCTCCCCAAAAAACCAGACCATAATTGAGCGAGAAATTGAGAAAACCGGTAACCGCCAGCAACCAGAGATCCCGGGCGCGCAGGGGAAAAGAAAGACGTCGCCAAGCAATCAGCGCCAACAGAATGAGTGCCGCTATGACAAACCGTATGCCGGCAAAAGTAAATGGTGGCAGATCTACGAGCCCAAGCTTGATGAAGAGCCAGGTAGAACCCCAGATAAGGCAGAGCACCAGCCAGACGAGACGTGTTTTCATCTTTTTCTTCTATACGTGACCTTGATGGATTGGTCAAACGGGTGGACCACTCATTTGGCCCAAGCCTCTGCAGTTGGTGCGGATTTTCAAACCTCGCCGAACAGGACCAGGCGTTCACAACTTCGTTTCTTCACTTGCCATAATTAAGTTGCCAAGCATAATGGCAATCGCCGCCGATTAGTCATTTCCTAATCAAACAACAACTGTGTTCCACCAAGTTAGCGGTTGACGATAATCGATGGTGGCCCCTGGCCAATGAATGAGGTAATAATGAACGTGCCCCAATCTCGTAATTTGTTTGTCGTTTTGGCTCTGGCCTTCTCTGTTTTCGTCGGCGCTGAGGCTACCGCCCGGGCTGATTCAGTAACCTTCAGCAATGTAGTTGCCCTGCAGAACAATGGCGCGACTCAGGTGAACCTCCTGGCTAATCCGGGTGTCACTCTCACCGGACCGCAAATTAGTTTCCTGGTGGATATTCAGGGAAGTCTGCCGCCGGGAATTACAAACTTACTTCAAATAACTTATAACGAAGCCGGTAGCGCTCCGATCGTGCAGACTTTTACTATTCCGGCGTTTGGAATTGTGCCGCCACCCTATAGCCAGTTGTTCACGATTAATTCTCCCGGCGCAACAGTACAGGGCACTCCGGCCACACTGACTATCACCATCATCAGTCCGCCCGGCTTTTTGCCGGATGGTGGAGAATTCGTGACACATACCTACACTTTCAACGTTGCGCAACCTGTGCCTGAACCAGGCACGATGGTGTTATTAAGTAGTGGCGTCGTGGCCTTGCTGGCTCGCCGCCGGCGCACAGGAAAGTCAGGATCTCGGCCGGTGTCATCAGGATGACACTTGCATTTGTTTTATGAGTTTCCTGGAATGGCGTGATAGAGAACGTTGCAATGATTAGCTGGATTCTTGCTTGCACTGCTGCATCCGTTTAGAGTCGGGTGTGACCGAGATGGGGAAAATGTCGACGCCTTTGACCGCCCGGGAATTTGTTTCAGTTGTTATCCCCTGTCTGAATGAAGAACGCTTCATCGGCAAAGCACTACATAATCTTGCAGATCAATACGATCCCAATTACTACGAAATCATCGTCGTTGATGGCTTGTCAGACGATGGCACGCGTGCGGCAATTACGGAATTTTGTTATCTGCGTCCCGATATTTCCGTCACCCTGATAGATAATCCGCAGCGCCGCATTCCCATGGCATTGAATCTTGGCATTGCCGCGGCTCGGGGAGAGATCATTGCCCGTCTGGATGCGCATGCAGTCGCCTCGCCCGGGTACATCAGGCGTTCGGTTGAGGTCCTGCAGCAAGAGGGTGTAGGCGCAGTGGGTATGCCGTGCAACGTGTGCGCCGGGGCTGATACGCCAATGGCCAACGCTGTGGCAATGGCGGTGTCACATCCGTTCGGGATTGGCGACGCCAAGTATCGATTGGGCCGCGGGGATGCGCAGGAGGCGGTGGACACCGTCGCCTTCGCTTGTTTCCGAAAAGAGTTATGGCGGTCAATCGGTGGATTTGATGAAACCCTGTCGGCCAATGAAGATTACGAGTTCAATTATCGGGTTCGGCTCAGCGGACAAACGGTTTTGCTCGATCAGCAGGAGCGATGCGATTACTTTGCTCGCACGACCTTGAAAGACCTGGCGGTTCAGTATTGGCGTTATGGACGATGGAAAGCCCGGATGATTTTGCGCCATCCCGGCTCGATCAAGTTGCGTCAGGCGGTTGCGCCAATGTTCGCTGCTTCGCTTCCTATTTTGTTACTGGCGGGGATTTGGTTGAGACCGGCCTGGTGGCTATTGGGACTCGAACTGGGCGCCTACCTGCTGCTGGCGCTGTTTTTCGCAGCCAAACTGGCAGCCTCAGCGGGTCAAGGACTGGGCGTCGGGCTGCGTCTCCCGTTGATTTTCGCGACGATTCATTTGATGTGGGGCAGCAGTTTTTTGTTGGGGTTAGTGAAGGCCCCAAAAGTCCGCTGACCGATTCTTAATCGGATTTGGAAGGACGTTGCCATTAAATCTTTCTCCGCTTAAGATTGTGGCTCGCATGAATGATGACCGGCGGCAAGTTGTGCCGGAGATCGTCGCAGTATTGGCAGTAGTATGACCAGCAAAAAACGAATCGGCATTTTCGTTATCGCCTACAACGCCGTCAATAAACTTGACTGGACGCTTGATCGCATTCCTGACAGCGTCTGGGAAAACGTTGAAGAAGTATTCCTCTTTGACGATTGTTCCACCGACAACACCTACTACGCCGCTATCGGCTACAAACTCGCCAAGGGACTCGACAAGCTTACCGTACATCGCAACTCGCAAAATCTGCGTTATGGCGGCAATCAGAAGGCTGGTTATCAGTACGCCATTGAACGCGGATTTGACATTGTCGTCATGCTGCACGCGGACGGACAATATGCGCCTGAAGTGCTGCCACTGTTGCTGGAGCCGCTCGAAAACGATGAGGCAGACGTTGTCTTCGGATCGCGCATGGCGGCTGGGGGGAACCCATTGAAGGGCGGCATGCCGCTCTATAAATTCGTAGGGAACCGGATTCTAACCTCGCTGGAAAACCGCATTGTCGGAATGAATCTTTCCGAGTTCCATTCGGGCTACCGGCTCTATAGTTGTGAAGCATTAAAGAAGGTTCCCTTCCTCCTCAACTCGAATGAGTGGCACTTCGATACCAACATCCTGATACAGTTCCACGAGGCTGGCCTGCGCATTGTTGAGCGGCCCATTCCCACCTACTATGGGGATGAGATCTGTTACGTGAATGGCATGGCCTACGCTTTCAACTGCGTGCGGACAGCGTTTCGTTACCGCCTCCACAAGTCCCGGATAGTTTATGAGGAAAAATACGACGTGACTGGAGATCATTACATTTACAAAAAGAGTGATCCCTACAGCAGTCATGCGCAGATTCTGCGATGGATTGAGCAGGAGCGTCCGGAAGAAGTGCTCGAGTTCGGTACCGCCACGGGTTATCTCAGCTCTGCGATGGCGCGTCTTGGCTGCGCCGTGACTGGTGTTGAGCAGGACGAGCATATGGCTGAGATCGCGAGGCCACATTGCCGGAAGATGATCGTCAGCGACATTGAGAAGCTGGATTTTGAACAGTTGGGCCAGTATGACGCCGTAGTGTTCGGTGACGTGCTGGAGCACTTGCAGAATCCGCGCGAGATCCTGAGTCGCGTGAGCGGTCTATTGAAGCCTAACGGCAAAGTCCTGATGTCTCTGCCGAACGTTGCTAATATCTGGGTCCGGTTGAATTTGCTTTTCGGCCGTTTCAACTACACCCGCGTAGGTATTCTCGATGAATCTCACCTGCGTTTTTTCACCTTGCGTACTATGAAGCAGTTAGCGGACGAATCAGGCTTCGATGTGATCAGTGTGAACGCCACGCCGATACCATTGCCGGTCATGATTCCCGCAACGAGTAAGGGCAAGTCCCTAAGTTTCCTTCATTTCCTCAACTGGGGTTTGACTAAAGTGCGCAGTACACTCTTCGGCTATCAATTTATCCTCGTCTGCCGACCGAAGATTTAGGACCCCAGGTCAATTCGTCCTTATATGGGAACTCTCCAGACTGTCTTCAATGAATTGATGATCCATTATCAATTCATAGTGATTGAGGCCGCGCTGGTGTTTTGCGCGGTGCTCCTCGCGCTGCTGGCGCCGAGGCTGGGCGCCAACTGGTTGCGGAATGTTGAAGTGGGATTCAGGAAATTTGCCCGGCGGCGCGGTCTCGCGCTGCTGTTTGTGGGAGGTCTCGTCCTGGTTGGGCGCGTGGCGCTGCTGCCGCTAATGCCAGCGCCGGTGCCGGGCACACATGATGAGTTCGCTTATCTGCTGGCCGCCGATACATTTGCTTCAGGCCGGTTGACGAACCCAACGCATCCAATGTGGGAGCACTTTGAGAGCTTCCACATCCTGCAGCAACCCACTTACAACTCGATGTATCCGATCGCCTCCAGCCTGATGATGGCTCTCGGAAAAGTTCTCATTGGACATCCGTGGTGGGGCGTTTGGTTGAGTGCCGGAATTTTCTGCGCGGCGCTGTGTTGGATGCTGCAGGGTTGGCTACCACCACAATGGGCCTTATTGGGAGGAGTGATTGCCGCGATTCGCATTGGCTTATTCAGCTACTGGATGAATAGCTACATGGGCGGTGCAATGGCTGGAATTGGCGGTGCACTGGTGCTGGGAGCCCTGCCGCGAATTATGACGCGGAGGCGCGCGCGCTACGCCGTTGTTATGGGAATCGGGATCGCAGTCCTCGCGAACAGCCGGCCCAATGAAGGGTTTTTTGTTGCTGCGGGAGCCGTGCTTGCATTGTTAGTTTGGGGGATTCGTCACCGGCCGCCGCTGCGCGAGTTGCTCACGCGTGCGGCGTTGCCGCTGAGTGCGGTGTTGGTGTTGATGCTGGTTGGTATGGGGTTTTACTTCTGGCGCGTTACGGGTAGCCCGGCGCGCATGCCTTACCAGGTTCAACGCGGCACCTATGCGACCGCGCCGGTATTCCTTTTTCTAAAACCGGGTCCTGAACCGCATTACAATCATCCGGTGATGCGGGATTTTTATATCAACTGGGAGCAAGCTCTTTACGAGAAGACAATGACGCCAAGCGGGGTGTTGATACGAAGCCTGGGTAAGTTTCTTACCTTGTGGTTGTTTTACTTCGGGCCGGTCTTAACAATTCCGTTGTGGTTGTTTTTCCGAGTACTCCGTGACAGCCGCTTGCGCTGGCTTTGGCTGGCAGGCGCGGTAGGAGCGATCGGGTTCCTGATTCCCGCCTGGTTCAACGCCCATTATGAGGCTCCACTGACGGGCATCTTTTATATAGCGATCTTACAGGGGCTGCGTCATCTGCGCTGGTGTCGCAGGCCAATGGGGTTGCAGCTGGCGCGCGCGCTTCCCTTGATTATTCTGCTGCTGGTGCCGCTGCGTTTGCTGGCAGGACCACTGCACCTAAACATAAACACCGACTGGCGGCAGACCTGGTCGCATGCCTCGAACGGCATCTTTGCTCGAGCGCAAATTTTGCAGCGGTTGGAAGCGCTGCCCGGCCAGCATCTGGTGATCGTTCGCTACAAGTCCGTTCATGACTATCACACTGAGTGGGTCTATAACGGCGCTGATATTGACTCAGCTAAAGTTGTGTTTGCTCGCGAGATGGATTCCCAACACGATCTTGCGCTGACTAACTACTTCTCAAACCGGACAATCTGGTTACTGGAGGCGGATGAAACGCCGCCCAGGCTCTCGCCGTATCCAGCGACAGCAAAGGCGAAATAAAAATGGCAGCTTCCTTTCCAAAGTCCTTGCTCGCTTCGGTGCCGGCTTGTCCGCCCGATCGGATCAGAACCTTCCCTGTTAAGCGGGAACTAGGGTCGGGCAAGCTGCGGAACGGATTGACGAAAAGTGTGCTGGTGCTCAGCGTATTGATTGTGCTCGGATCAGTTGCCGGACTAATCGCCAGGGCTCGCGGTTTCCGGATGCAGACTCGTCAGCGCAACGTCGCTAATTCCGAATCTTCACGAGGGGAAAATCTTATCCGTGTGCCCGCCGGCGGGAATTTGCAGCAGGCCTTGGACGCGGCGCCCTGCGGCAGCACTCTCATTCTGGCTGCAGGCGCGGTATATGAAGCTACAGGCGAGGAGGGCTTTCTCTTTCCAGCCAAGACGGGGACCGGTTGTACTGGAACCGCCGCCGACACTATTACTGTCAGGACCTCAAATGTTGAGGCCCTTCCGCCCGCAGGCCAGCGGGTCGGAATTAGTGATACGAGAAACATGTCAAGACTGGTCACAGCCGGTCCCTACCCAGCAGTGAGCTTTGCTCCCCTCAGCAAGTTCTGGCGTTTGGTTGGAATTGAAGTAACGACCATTCCCAAACCAGAGTACACTCAATTTCTGGTGTTCGTCGGAACCTACATACCGACGACGAAGGCGCCTTCCGATATCACTTTCGATCGCTGTTACATCCACAGTCTCGAGGACGGGACGAACAATGCTCATGCGACGGCACGAGCCGGCGTTGATGTGGAAGCGAAAAGAGTCGTCTTCGTGGGAAGCCGGATTGCATTTCCTGCCGGCTATGCTGGTCCGAGTAAGACTTCGGAGTCGAACTATGCAATCCTGATGGTGGCCGGACCGGGTCCGTTGACGATTGAAAATTGTTTCCTGAGCGGCTGGTACACCAACTTTTTCATGGGGGGTGGAAACCTCTGGACCGACAACACCGCTACCGTTGCGCCGGGAGCGACCATGACGCAGGCTCGCCTCTCGAACACGGCTAATATGAAGCCGGGGGACCTGATTGCCTTTCAAACCAGAGAAGGCTATTACGAGGTCGCCAAAATTTCTTCTATCAACGACAAGGTCGTTAACTATATTCGATGGGGCGGAAACACCGGGCAGGGGCTGCCCTTGAGCGCCGCGCCGATTGCGAATGGTAGTGCTCGCTGGAACGGTTTGAATCCGGGACAAGTGACCATTAAGCGCAGCACGTTTTATATTAATCCAGCCATCGCTACCCAGATCGCCACTGAGATTGGACAGAATCCGAAAGGCGTCTTTGAAATAAAGTCAGCTGACGGTCTACTCATGGACGGCAACGAGTTCACCGGTTATCCAGGGAATCTCGCCTTGACGGTGAGAAACCAGACGGGCCCCAGTGGCGCGCCTTCGCCCTGGTCCGTAATCAGAAATGTAACGATAAGAAATAATCGCTATGCGAATATGTCTCGGCCCTATGGCGCTCAACTCTTCGTTCTCTTGTTAGAAGACAACATAGGGACTTCACTCGCCGGGGGAAACATTCTCATCGAGAATAATTTATTCACTACGGGTGGCTGGATTGCCGATCTGGCCGGTGGGGACAATGTCACTATTCAGCATAATACCTTCCTGAACACCGGGGCGGGAGGCTGGCCCGATGGCAGACTTCTGAATGGCATTATCACGACGACTCGTGTGACGTTGAAGGACAACATTGCCTATAACAACGAATACGGCATGCACTGCAATCCACCCTATAATCGTACCTGGAAGGGCTGCTGGCCTGATCTTCAGATGCGAGGCAATGTCCTGATCACAGGAAGGCTGGATCCTTACCGGCCGAATTGTTCGAATCCCTATCCCGCTGGAAATGCTTGTCCGTCCAATGAGGCTGCTGTCGGTTTCATCGATGCAGCGCGGGGAAACTTTCGCTTAGCTGCCGCCAGTCAATATCTGCGGAAGGCCAGCGATGGATCTGATCCCGGGGTAAACGTGGATGTGTTGGAAGCGGCCCTGGGGAAAAAATAGATGCGTCACAAAAAACCACTAATGAACCTGTTATCTGTGGTCTCGCTGCTTGGGGCGAGTGGAGTTTGCCTGCTGATCTTCGCCACCCAGCAAAGCTGTGCTTCACAGGTTCGTTCACGGCGCGTCGGGAATGCTAACGAGTTTATCGTCGAGGCGCGTGACGATCTCCAAAGTGCAATCAAGGCAGCCCAGTATGGCGACACAATAATCTTGACGGCAGGCGCCACCTATCAGGGTCCGATAGTTCTGCCTGACAAAGGCTCGGGCAATGGTACCGACGCTGACTACATTACCATTCGTACTTCAGATATCGCTGGTATCGCTAAGGATGGCGAGCGGGTAACTCCAGCCCAGGCTAAATCGATGCCGAAGATCGTAGGGCCGAATAAGCAGTCCGCGATCAGCACTCAGCCGCAAGCTCATCATTACCGCTTTGTCGGGATTGAATTCGCGCCCGCTGCGGATGCCGGCTATGTCTACAATTTGATTGACCTGGGATCGGGCAGCTACACCGAAGCATCGCAGTTTCCCCATCACCTGATCTTTGATCGATGCTACGTTCACTCGACTGGTCTCAACAAAGCGCGCCGCGGCGTGGCGCTTAATAGTGTTGAGACTACTATCCAGAATTCCTACATCTCGGGTTTTGCCGGCGCTGACGATGAGACACAAGCGGTGGCCGGCTGGAATGGTCCGGGACCATTTCACATCATCAACAATTTTTTGGAAGGCGGTGCAGAAGTTCTGCTGTTTGGCGGTGGCGATCCTTCCATACCGGGCCTGGTTCCTTCTGATATCGAAATCCGCCGCAACTATTTCCATAAGCCGGCAGCCTGGCAGGGCAAGGCCCAGATAAAGGGCACCCTCGAGTTGAAGAATGCGCGCCGGGTAATCATCGACGGGAACATGCTCGAAAGCGAGATTCTAGTTACAGCTTTTGTGCTCACGGTGCGCAATCAAGACACCAAGGCGCCCTGGAGCACAATCGAGGATGTCCAGATCACGAACAACATCGTGCGGCATGCGAGTACCGGGATCAATATCCTTGGCACGGACAACTATGCGCCGAGCCAGACCGCAAAACGCATCCGCATAGCGAACAATCTGTTCGAAGATGTGTTTACAACCGGCGAGATTGCCTACTTCCTGCAGGTCAACGGCGGCGACTCAATCGCGATTGAGCACAATACTGTGCATCAGGGTGGCAACATCATCACGAGCTACGGTGATCCGGCCACGAATTTTACTTTCAGCAATAATATTGTGCAGTTCAATTTGTATGGTATTGCCTGTTCGATCGGTACACCCTGTCCGGACATTCTTTACTGTCGTTGCTTTCCCAACGGTACGATTAAAGGGAACGTGATCGCGGATAATGAAAACGTGTCGGCGTCGTATCCGATCGATAAGGCTTTCCCGCCAGGCAACTTCATCGTTCGTTCTTACGACGCGGTTGGATTTATTGACTACAAACGCGGAAGCTGGCAACTAAGCCCACGCAGTTCTTACAGGGGGAAAGCCGGCGACGGCAAAGACCCCGGCGTGGACATGGCGACATTGACTGCTTCGGGCGTGTTCAAGGCGAAGGAAGGTACGCCAAAATAGATTGTTGGAGTGCGCTTTCTATTAGTTATGAAACGCTGGGCGAGAAAATCAAAAAATCTGATCGTTGCCTTTAAGATCTTCCAGAACTGGAGGATGAAAAAGCGCTTCGCTGCGGGTCAGATAGTCACCGAACATGGATCGAGTCACAGCCGGAAGAGTCTGGCTCAGAGTCTGGCCTATATTGAAGAGCAGTTTCGCGATTATCTGACCTATGGCGAGCTGACGAGCGAGCAGCTCCGCGGAAAGAAAATCCTCGAACTTGGATTCGGTGATAATGTCGGAGTGGCGCTCAAGTTTTTAACCGCGGGAGCAGCGCGCGTCGTTTGCGTTGATAAGTATTATTCCAGGCGCGACGTCGCTCGCGAACGGGAAATTTATTCCGCCCTGCGTGACAGCGCGACGCCCGAGGAGCGACAGCTTTTTGATGAAGCAATAGAACCCGGCGACGATATCAGATTCAATTCCAGCCGGCTGCATTGCCTCAACGGACTCGACCTGGACGCAGCCGCCGCGCAGCTGCAGCAAGACCAACAACTTTTTGATTTGATTATTTCGCGCGCAGTTATCGAAGAGATCTACGACCCTGCGCGGGTCTTTGCGGCAGCCGATAAATTGCTGGTACCGGGCGGGCTGATGCTCCACAAGATTGACCTGAGCGATTACGGTATGTTCAGTGATGGCGGAATGCACCCCCTCACTTTTCTAACTATTCCCGATTCGGTATACAGGTCAATGGCGACTGATTCCGGCATACCCAATCGAAAACTGATCTCTTATTACCGGGAGCAAATGCGCGCGTTGGGATACACGACGAGATGGTTGATAACCGACACGCTGGGCCATGGTCCACTCGAACCGCACCAGGAACTCTCAGTTCTGGATTCAGCCTATTCCCGGGCGGCGCTGCCGGTAATAAATGAGATTCGGCCGAAGCTGTCGCGGACCTATCGCCGGCTGCCTGACGAAGAACTAATGGTGCGCGGTGTGTTCCTGGTAGCGAGAAAACCGGAATCTCAATCGCAGGTTGCGAACTGATATGTACTCTGACAGCATTTCCGAAAAGTTACGCTGGTCGCTTCCCTGGCTGCTGCGCTATCCCGCCTGGCGTTTACGCGAGTTAACCAACCGGGCGAAGGACGTCGAGGGGCCGACTCACTTGATATTTCTGGTGGCGAACCATTTCGAACCGCCCATTGGCCCTGAGGGCCTGCCGGAATTGAAAAAGTGGTGTCAGCTCGCTCGCAGTACCGGCGCGGCGCTCCGCGACGAAGACGGGACCCCTTTTCGCCATACGAATTTCTTTCCCGCCGAACAATACGATCCCGCGCTGCTTGAGATGATGGCGGAACTCCAGGCTGACGGGTTCGGCGAGGTCGAGGTGCACCTCCATCATGGAGTTGAGCAGCCAGATACCGCCGAAAGTACCAGGCGTCTGCTGCTCGAGTTTCGCGATGTGCTGGCGGAAAGGCATCAATGTCTTTCACGCGAAAGTCCCAAGGCTAGCCCGCAATATGCGTTTGTGCATGGCAATTGGGCCCTGGCAAATTCCGCCGGCGGGAAATTTTGCGGCGTTGATTCAGAGATGCAGATCCTGGCTGAGACCGGGTGCTATGCAGATTTCACTTTGCCTTCGGCTCCGGATCGCTCCCAGGTGCCGCGCTTAAATGCGATCTACCAATGCGGCCATCCCTTAACAGAGGCGCGTCCTCATCGATCGGGACCGGACCTTAAGGTGGGTGACAAGCCAATTACACCGATCATATTTACCGGGCCACTGGTTTTCGATTGGACCAGAAGAGTGCGTGGCTTGCCAATTCCCCGGCTTGATGACGGGGCCCTGGCGCAAAATTATCCTTTAAATCTCGAGCGGCTGAACCGCTGGCGCGGGGCCCACATTAGCGTGGGAGGCAGACCCGAATGGTCGTTTATAAAACTGTACTCCCATGGATTCTTCAATTGGGATCAGGACGCGATGATTGGAGAACAGATGAAAAGGTTCATGGGTGAGGCCCTGGAGTTCGGCCAGCGCAGTGGCCGGTACAAGATTGTATTTGCCAGCGCGCGCGAAGCCTATAACATGGTGCTGGCTGCGCTCGAAGGAAAGTCTGGAAACCCGGGCGCTTTTCGTGATTACCGGTTGCGGCAAATCATGAAAGAGACAGCCGTGTAGGCCATGTTAAGCGAAGTTCAGATGACAGGATCCGTCGACCAGCAAAAAACGAAACTCGCTCAAGCGACCTCGTCGGTTGAAAGCGAGCGCCTGTTCAATGAACTCGACACTGAAGGAATCGTTGTCCTCCCCAATCTGCTTACCGCCGAACAACTCAGTGGCATGCAGCAGGCCTTCGCTGCCCGGTTGCGGCGCCTGCGCTGGAATGACTTTGACGGTTATCACAAGACCGAACCCTTTCGCCACATGGTCGAAGATGTGCTGTTACTCGACCAGGGATTTGTAGATTTGGCTTTGCATCCTTTGGTTCTGGAGATCCTGAATCGCTACCTTGGCACGCCGTATGAATTGACTGAGGCCAAGGGTTGGAAATCGCTGCCTACCAGCCGAGACTTTCACGGTTGGCATGGCGATGCCTGGTACGATCAGAGCAGCGCGCAGAAGATTTATAGAGAAGTAAAGCTTGCTTTCTATCTGACGGACGTGCGCAGCGGGGCTTTCAACTATATGAAGCGGAGCCACCGGCAACAACATCCTCGACCAGTGCGCCGCCCCGAAGTACGTGACGTGCAGGAAGTCACTGGTCCGGCCGGCTCGGCTTTCTTATTCGATACCTCAGGCATTCACCGGCAGGGTGTGCCGATGCTGGAAGAGCGGTGCGCGATTTTCTATAACTATCACGATCCGTCGGTGCCGCTGCAAAAAGAAGACGTCGATTACTATCGTTATCATCCGCTGCTGTTGAATGCGGCTTTTCTGGGTGACTTATCCAGCGACGACCAGCGAATCCTGGGCTTCGGCAATAAGACGAATTTCATCCCCGCCTTTGAGCGGCATACCAATCCTTCCATCCTGCATAGTCTGTTTGGTGCCGCCCACAACTTTCAGCTGCATCTGCGGGACTTTGGCGAACGGGTATCCGCGAAAGTGAAATATATCCTGGGCAGTTGAACCCCCCTTGTCGCCACGCCCGCAGAAAGTCCAAATTCGAGCAAAATCGAGCTGGAGAATCCAATTGACAAAGATGGTTGTATCCTGTTTAATGTCGTTGTTCGTTATCCCGCTCGGGATATTCCTGATCTTTCAAAGATGCGATTGCACCGATAAAGGTAAACCTGCCGCGAGGCAGCGACACAAAGCCGTGAGTCTCCGAGGGATCAACTGAACCTGGCTGAGATTGTCTGGTTGCCGAAAGCGATCGGAGAGAAACCAGCTCCGAAACCCCGAAGACAATAGTCGCGGTAGTTTAGGATCGGGTTCGAACCCGTCAGCAAGCCTTTGTCAGTGGGTTCCTATTCTTCCCAATCGTTCTCATTCCCAAGTCAATCAACGCAACCAACGTCTCGCCGTCAAAACAGACGGTGCGGAGCGTGAGTCTTACCTGCTCAAGCAAACGGGACGCGTCCACTTCTCACGCTAGAGAGGTTCCTCCCTGTTTTGTTCGGACAAGTATGGTCGCGCTCACCTGAGCCGATCCCAGCACCAGGCCCGGTTTACCTTCCCGTTCTTTTCCTGATGGTCTTTAAAGCCAGCGTCAGCACTAAGACGCCAGCCCTAACCGATAAACGGCACCCCCGTGGTGATGCGGGTCCGCAAAGCCAGGAGTCTCTTTTCAGAGATCGTTCGGCTACCGAAGTGAGGACGAAATATGTTCTGTGTTCCCCGCTCCCTGAGACGTTTAGTCAAACTGTCTTTCCTAAAATCATTTCCAATTTCCGTTCTGATTCTGTTTGCCGGTGTGATTAGCTCGGCGCAAGCCGCCAACATCGTGGTTGGCGCAGGTGGTGATTTACAAGCTGCTTTGAATGCAGCGCAGTGTGGCGACAATGTCATCCTCGACAGTAATGCGACCTTCACCGCTCCCGGTGACGGTCTGGTTGTGACCAGGCAGTGCGCGAGTAGTCCGATCATTGTCCGCTCGGCAAACCTCGCCAACCTGCCGGCGGGTGTGCGCGTAAGTGCGAACGATGCGCCCAACATGGCCCACCTCGTGACGCCGGGACCTTATCCGGCAATGACTTTTTCGTCTGGCGCGCGTGGTTGGAAGTTTATCGGGATTGAAATCACGACCTGGTCCAACATCGACGGTCCGCATTATGTCTCGACGTTGATAGACATCGGCAGGTATGTTACGTCCCCCCCGACAGACATAACTTTTGATCGTTGCTGGATTCACAGTCAGGAAGACGGCACGAACAACGTTCATACCTCAGTTAAAATTCTCATTGATGTCGAAGGCGTCAACATCTCACTGCTCAATTCTCGAATCGCTTCACCGGGCGCTTACATCGTCAACTCACAGACGTTTGATAATACGGCCGCTGTCATGATGATCAATGGGCCGGGTCCACTCACCATCGACAACTCTTTTATCAACAGTTGGTTTACAGGTTACTTCATGGGCGGTGGTGACCTCAGCACCAACAACACCGCGACCATTTTGCCGTCTCCGGCGCCTACGATGAGCTCGGCAGCTTTTTCGAATGTGAACAATCTGAGCGTCGGTGACCTCGTCGCGCTGGCGGACGGTCCGGCGCAGTTAGGCTACAGCGGCTTGTATTACAGAGTGGCTAAGGTTACCGGCATCAATGGGAATATCGTGAACTATACTCCGTGGGCCGGGACTATTGGCAGTCTGCCGGGTTGCACGGGGGACTGCGGATTACCGCTGAGTCAGCCTCCGCTCTCGCCGGGTGGCGCCAAGTGGAACGGTTCAAACCCAGGTCACGTCACCATCACGCATTCCACTTTTTGGATAAATCCCGTTGTTTCCGCTCAAGTCTTTTCGAGTACTGGCCGCAATCCCAAAGGATTCTTCGAAGTCAAAGCAGCTGACGGGCTGTATCTGGAAGGAAACCAATTCATAGGGTGGCCTGCGACTTTCACCTTGACCCAGCACAATCAGACTGGACCCTCCGGTGGTCCTTCGCCCTGGTCTGTCATTAAAGACGTAGTCATCAGGAACAACCTTTTCAATACTGCCCCTGGTTTTGGCTCTCAGTTATTCAGCTTGTTATTGGAAGACAATGTCGGCACCAGCGTAATCGGCGGGAATTTGCTCATTGAGAACAACCTGTTTACTTCCGGCGGTTGGGTTGGGGATTTCTTCGGAGGCAATGGTGTCACCTTCCGTCATAACACGATCATCAACAACGTTGGTTGGGCGAATGGACGCCTGCTGAATGTAAGTTATATTCCAATCAACAACTTTACCTTCAACGATAATATTGTCTTCAACAACGAGTATGGAATTAATCCCAATTCAGGAGGGACAGTCCCGGGATTGGTGATGACGCGCAACGTTTTGATTACGGGCACTATCGATCCCTACCGGCCCAGCTGCTTTAATGGTTATCCGCAGGGAAATTTTTGTCCGACCAGTCAGAGCGCAGTAAATTTTGTAGATGCAGCGAACGGAAATTATCGGCTGGCGCTGAATAGTGTTTACAGGAATCAGGCCAGCGATGGTACGGATCCGGGCGTTAATCAGGATATGCTCGAAGCTGCGTTAGCGGGAGGAACGACTCCGCCGCCCACGCCTACCCCGACACCAACGCCGACACCAACGCCAACACCTACGCCGACGCCAACGCCAACGCCGACGCCGACGCCGACGCCAACGCCAACGCCGACGCCGACGCCAACGCCAACGCCAACGCCGACACCAACACCTACGCCAACACCAACGCCGACGCCGACGCCAACACCTACGCCAACACCTACGCCGACGCCGACGCCGACACCAACGCCGACACCAACACCTACGCCAACGCCAACGCCGACACCTACGCCAACGCCGACACCTACGCCAACGCCGACACCAACGCCAACGCCAACGCCGACACCAACTCCAACGCCGACACCATCTCCGACGCCAACACCAACTCCGACGCCGCTACCTACTCCCGCCCCACAGGGCTGGACTAACTTTGCGCTTGCGACCAATGGAAGCACGGCATTCGGTTCGACCATTTTTGATAATCGCTATCAGGTGAGTACGACGATCGATGGTGATCGTAAAGGTCGTAGCTGGGGCAATGGCGGTGGATGGAACGACGCCACCGCAAACAGTTTCCCTGACTGGCTTGAAGTAGATTTTAGCGGCGCGAAAACCGTCAGTGAGATCGATGTCTATACATTGCAGGACGACTATCAGAATGCTGTCGAGCCCACCGACATACAGACGTTTTCAAGCTGGGGCGTGAGCGCCTTCACAGTGCAGTATTGGGATGGTGGTGCCTGGGTCGATCTGGCGAATGTGATTGGAAACAATCGCATTAAGCGCTCAGTAACATTCAGCCCCGTAACGACGTCGAAAGTCAGGATTCTGATCAACGCTGCCCTCTCGAGTTACAGTCGCATCGTAGAATTCGAAGCCTGGGGCATCGTTGCCACGCCGACGCCAACACCGACGCCAACACCGACGCCAACACCGACGCCAACACCGACGCCATCACCGACGCCATCACCGACGCCAACACCGACGCCATCACCAACGCCGACACCAACGCCGACGCCATCACCGACGCCAACACCCACACCAAATGTGCCGCCTACGGTTACCCTGGTTAGCCCGAATCCCGGAGCTAACATAGTTATCGGTAACAGCGTGACTCTAAACGCAAATGCCTCCGACGTTGATGGACAGGTTGTGAGGGTTGATTTCTATGCCAATGAATCTTTGCTTGGAAGCGTGTCGTCAGCACCCTATCGCTACGTCTGGTCGAGTGTCACAACCGGCATCTATAACCTGCAAGCCAAAGCGACGGACAACTCAGGCGCCAGCACCTTTTCCCAAAGTGTCCTGGTGAACGTAGTAAGGTCTCCGGAAAGCGTGAACCATGCAAGGGAGTTCGCGAACACCATCGTAGCCGGTTTCCAATTGCCGCCCGCAAATGCTTATGCGGGTGCGGCGGATGGCATTGCTCCACCGTCAGCCTCTGCTGTGAGTGCCAATCTCGACACTCTGGCTGCTCAAATCCAGGATGCCTATCTCGAATTCACGCTGGAGAGAAATCTCTTTGGCGGGTCAAGCGATCAAATCGGAACGCAGCTCCTGGCTGCTTACTACTTTACCCGCGCCGATGCCGCTATAGCAGAACAGAGCGGCCCCTCCGCCAACATGAGAGCCCACCTGGAACGCATCATCGGACATCTGGCGATTACTGAAGATCTGATGCGCTACGGTAGCCTGACACCGGAGACGATCCAACTGGCGCTATTAGTGAACGCCAGGACAAATTTGACTGTCGGCGTCCCTGGAACCGGGTTGGGCCCGGTGGCGGATGGCCAGGTTTCTCCGTCCAGTCTGGGATCCATATTCGGAGATCCAGTTAACTCTCCGCTGAGTACCCAAACACAGTTCGCAGATCTTTCTACGAACGGAATGCCATATGAACTGGCGGGCGTCAGCGTTTCCGTGGGAGGCCAATTGGTCCCCGTCTCATTTGTTTCGCCGGCGCGCGTTACTTTCCTGGTTCCCTCGACTCTTCCTTTTGGAGAGTTTGAGGTCATCGTGGTCTCGCAGTCGGGCTATGTCTCTCGGGGCCTGATTACTGTTGCGCCCAACGTCACCCGCATTCTTACCGCCGCAGGAGACGAGGCGGGCCCCGCTTTGGCTTTCAATGACGCCAAGCAAGTGATGGAGCAGCTGCCAGTCACAACTCGCCACAACTTAAGCGCCGATAAACGCACACGGGTGAGCTTTTTCGCTACCGGTGTGAGCGGCAGCGCGGCGAACACCGACACAAGGAATGACGTCACCGTAGACACCACTCTGGTGCTAAACCTGGCGGAATCGGTAATTGTGGAAGCCCGAACTCAGGACAACCGCATATATAACCTGCCGGTTGAATTTGCCGGAGCCCGGCCGGCTTTGCCTGGTTTGGACCAGGTCAATGTTGTGCTGGTGCCGCAATTACAAGGTGCTGGTAGAGTCTTGCTCACGCTCATTGTCAACGGCCGGCGCAGTAATGCTCCGACGATTATTGTTCCGTAGTGTGAAATTAACTGAAAGATGAAGGGGTGACTCTGTTTCGGAGACACTCCTTTATTAATTTCCACCATCGAAAAACTTCGCTGCGAAAATCTTTTTGACGAAGTTTTTGACAGGAATTTGACATAGTCAGCCTCCTGTTTTAAAGTGTCGCAGCCTTACTCTAAGGTGTCGTCTCACCTGGTAGGTGACTGCTCAATGTAGGTGACTGCTCAATCATCTGCCAAAGTTTCTCACCGCCGCAGCATATTTGGATTTTAGTTAAGAGAGTTCGGGGCTCGACGAAGTCCTGCAGAAGTAAGACTGTTTTGTTGGTTGCGATCGTTTGCGAGAATTACCGGCTTTGGAGAAATTGATTTGCAGACAAAGTGGCGCCACAGCCCTCGCTGCTGGCGGACTGGTTCAACCGGAACCGTTCGAGATTTTTCTGCCGCTCGGGTTCAGCGTCCAGGCTCGACCGGCTTTCGTTTCGTCTTTTCCTCCCTCGCGATAGCAGTGCTGATGCTGTCGCTGTCCTGGGTGGCTCCTCTTAAAAGCAAGGCTCGCTCGATCAAACATGTCACCGGAAATGCAGTAACCGGTACCGGCCCACTCGTACCTTTCGATCATTCCCACGGACAAAAAAGTTTGTTGTTTATCCGTGCGCGCTTTCCGGACGATCCCGGTGGGGTTTTGCCCTCGGATGCGCTGCTAAACGCTAACGCTCAAATAGCTGATACCGACTTCCGCGCTTATTCATACGGGCAGTTTTCACTTACGTGGAATGTGGGACCGGTGGTAACCCTGCCACAGCCCAGAAGTTATTATCAAAGTATTTCCGGACGAACCACAGCGGTGCTGGCCGATGCGCGGTCACTCGCGCTGGCCCAGGGTTATAACTATGCTCAGTACGATCTGAACATAGTTTACATACCCCGCTTCTACGGAATCTTTACGAGCTATCTCAGCGGTGGTGGAGACTGGTATTGGCTTGAGCCCGCGGACATCCTGTCAGTCCCTTATGGCATTGAAGGATTCATCGTCGCCTTCTATTTTCATGTAGCCAATCGAGCGAATGGTTGGCAAACAACCGATGGAAGTGTCTTTGGAAACTGTTCCGGGTGCGGTGGTCCAGCGGCGAGCGGTATTGCCGATCCCTTCGACGTGTTTGGAACAGAGCAGACGCAAAGCAACTACAACATTTTCCATAAGACCGAAATGGGATGGCTCCCTGCAGCCAATGTCCCACGCATAACGTCGAGCGGAGCCTACCGGATCTATGCTCACGACCGCGAGACCGCAATAGATTCATCGAAACTGTATGGCTTGCGGATGCCAGGCTACCAATCGAATGACTATTGGATCGAAGCTCGCCAGGGTGTCGGGCTACTGGTGAATTGGGGTGGAACGATGTTGCTGGACATGACTCCCGGTTCAGTCGCGGGCTTTTCTGATGCGCAATTGTTGTTGGGGCAGAGGTTCACCGACCCTGCTGGAAACTCGATTACTTTCACCGGGAAGGGTGGTCTAAATCCCGAGTACGTTGACCTCAACATTACGATTGTTGGTTCGACACCAACACCGACGCCGACCCCCACGCCTAACCCAACGCCCACTCCTAATCCAACACCATCTTCCGGGCCTCCGGTAGGAAGTCGTGTGACCGTTGATGTCGATGGAGTGTTTGTGAGGTTAGGGCCGTCGATAATCTATGGAGTCGTCGGTACTCAGAATACGAGTTCACGCGGGACGCTGGATCAGACCTGTCTCAATGATCCCTTCTCGCCGCGAGTCTTTTGTCCGATTGTGTTTGACGCCGGTGTAAGTGGTTCCGTCACGATCGAGCATGTCGTGGTGCTTGCGGCGCCAACGCCGACACCGACACCAACGCCGACACCAACGCCGACGCCGACACCAACGCCAACACCAACGCCAACACCGACACCAACACCGACACCAACGCCGACGCCGACACCAACACCAACGCCAACACCGACACCAACACCAACGCCGACACCGACACCAACACCGACACCAACGCCGACACCAACGCCGACGCCGACACCAACGCCGACACCAACGCCGACACCAACACCAACGCCGACACCGACACCGACACCAACGCCGCCGCCGACACCGACGCCGACACCGACGCCGACACCAACGCCAACGCCAACTTCTTCACTGCGCCTCGTGACCTTTAACGGTGACACTGCGGGGTCGGTGCTCGCACTAAATATAGGTAAACAAACCGCAGTGATTACAGTCTCTGTCACCACCGGCGAAAACTTTGGTTTCGATAAGCGAACGCGACTGATGGTTTTTGCAACGGGAGTTGTGGGCAATGCCCTGAACACTGATCCCGCCAACGATGTCGTGGTTGGCGGGGTCGTTATCCCGAATCTAGCTGAATCAGTTACGATCGAAGCTCGCACTCAGGCCGGACAAGTCTATCGATTGCCAGTTGAATTTGCAGGGGGTCAAAGTCTCATCGCCGGTTTGGATCACATAAACTTTGTGCTCCTTCCGGAATTGCAAGGGGCCGGGCTGATCCAGTTGACTCTTATTGTCAATGGTGAGCGTAGCAACAGCCCCACAATCCTGATCCTCTAACCAGAACCAGCCGAGCCCAGGCCGGTTCAAGTTACTCAAAGACTGAGTCCTCCGCATCTCAGTTTCTGTCAATCCCTGCACTGTTAAATTTCTTCGGCGGCATTTTTGGAAGTGCTGCGCGATTGATCATTTATTCTCGACGAGGATTTTGATTGTCTCTTTTGTGGTATTTAAGATAAGCTTTTGCCAGCGTGTTCCTGCCTAAAGCAGGGTCCACCTCGGTTCAATAAGAAACCGGTTCGGTTTTCGCGAGGGAACTTGCCCTTTCTGAGCGAAAACATCAGAGAATCCACGTAATGAGTGTCAGCGCCCCGAAGTATTTCTGGCGAGTTCTCGCCGTCTCTGCTGCCTTGATGTTCGCCTACGCTACCGTCCTGCGGAAGCTTGGCATCGATTGGTGGACGGACGAAAACTATTCTCACGGCCTCTTAATTCCCTTTGTAATTGGTTTTATTCTGTGGACCAACCGCGAGCGCTTCAAGCAGACGCCAGTACATCCATCCGGGTTCTGGGGTGGGGCGGCCATCCTGAGTGCTTTATTTGCGCTTTGGGCCGGTACTGCGGGGGCTGAGTTATACACACAGCGCTTGTCGCTCGTGCTGATGCTCGCCGGAATCGTGATTTATTTTTGGGGCTTTCGGGTCTTGCGCCTGAATCTCGTTCCGCTGGCTCTGTTGCTGCTGGCCATTCCGATTCCCATCATCGTCTTCAACAAAATCGCCTTTCCACTACAAATTTTCGCGTCGCGTTGTGCTGTCTGGTCGATGCGCCTGTTCGGCATCGCAGTTTTGCGGGCTGGAAATGTGATTGAACTGTTGCCGCGCGGCTCTTTGGAAACGAAAAAGCTGGAAGTGGTCGAGGCCTGCAGCGGGATTCGCTCGCTAATGACTCTGCTGACGTTGGCCGTAGTGTTCGCATACGTGACCTTTCCGAGGGACGATGCCAGAGGGCCATGGTGGAAGAGTTATGGTTTCTGGCGTTCCACAATTTTGGTCGCCGCCGCGGTCCCAATTGCGATTCTAACGAATGCTCTGAGGGTCAGCGGTACGGGTATCCTGGCTCACTATTATGGTACGGGCGTAGCGGATGGATTTTTCCATAGTTTCTCCGGCTGGGTGATCTACATCTCGGCCGCACTACTAATGTTTGCTGTGGGTTGGGTGTTGGATCGGTTTCAACCAAAGACCGATGAGGCTGTGCGAAAAGAAGGGCCGGTAAAAGAACACCGAACCGAAGAGGCGATAGCGGCATCCAAGCCCGCCGCCGTAAAAGTGATTCGAACCGGAGGCGCAGAATAGCCATGGGACGATCACTTAATAGTTCGTGGCGGTTTGGTCTCTTGCTGGCAGTACTTCTGCTCGGTGGGATGGGTGTCAATGCCTGGGAATATAGTGACGAAACGAAGGTTCCGCGCAGCGAATTAAAGAATTTTCCCGAAAGGGTTTCAAGCTGGAAACAAATTGGCAGAGACGAAAGATTCGACGCCGGCACTGAGTCGATCCTCCGTGCTGATGATTACCTCTTGAGAAATTATCGTTCGGACAATGGGCAAGTCGCCTCGTTCTACGTGGGCTATTACGCGAGCCAGCGCAATGGAGCCACCTATCACAGTCCCTTAAATTGTCTGCCTGGGGCAGGCTGGAACATGAGTGAGCCGGCCCGCATGGTCATTGCACCTGCAGATGGCAGAGCGCCATTTGAAGCGAATCGCTATTTGATTCAAAACGGTCGGGACAAACAACTGATGCTGTACTGGTATCAGGGACGCGGGCGAGCCGTCGCCAGCGAATACTGGGGGAAAGTTTATACGGTGCTGGACAGTCTGCGCCGTCATCGCTCTGATGGGTCAATGGTACGTGTGACGGTCCCAGTCGGGGCTTCAGAAGCAGCGGCCATTGAATCGGCGGGAAAATTTGCCGCCGATATCTCGACTGTATTACCGGCTTACGTTCCGGATTAAGCAGGGAATCAAGCGATTCCGGGGAAGAGGAAGCGAATTAGCATTATTCTAGAATTGTCTGGCTCAAATTCGTCATCACCGGCAATGCCCGCCTGGATGAGGAACCTGATCCAGCAAAATCCGCAGGAGTTGAATCGAATGATAAGTATTGAGCGCCGAGGTAAATTTTTCTTTCCGCTGATGTTGACAGCGTTGCTGACAACGGTCTTTCTTTTGAGTGGCTGCACCAGCCCCGAAAAAGCCAAGGCGGAGCACGTCAGTCGCGGTGAGGCTCTGCTGAAAGAGCAAAAGTTTCAGGAAGCATCGCTTGAATTCCGCAATGCTGTCCAGATTGACGACAAACTTGCAGCCGCCCACTGGGGCCTGGCCCGTGCTTATGAGGGTCTGCAGCGTTTTCAGGAAGCCTTCGACGAATTGAATCGAACCGTCGAATTGGACGCCAATAATCTGGAAGCACGCTGGACGCTGGGAAATTATCACATCTCGAATGCTGCCCATTCGGCTGAATCCCTGGCCCAGGCCGAGCGCCTGGCGAAGGATATCCTGCAGAAGGACCCCAACAATATCGAGGGCCATATCCTGATGGGCAGTGTTCTGTTCGCTCAGAACCAGCGGGACAAGGCGTTCGCAGAACTGAATCGGGCCATCGAACTCGATCCGAGCCGCATTAAGTCCTACCTGAGCCTGGCGCGCTTTTACATTGTCACCAACGAACTTCCGAAAGCTGAAGAGACTTACAAACGAGCCATTTCGCTAAACACGGGTTCGGCGATGGCCCACACTGAATATGGAAAGTTTTTGGTCCAGGCAGATCGCAAGGCCGAAGCGGAAGCCGAGTTAACCAAAGCAGTTGAAGTTGAGCCGACGGATCGTAACGCTCGTTTTGTACTGGCCAGCTTTTATCTGGTCACGAAACAGCTTGATAAAGCAGAAGCGGCTTATCGAGCACTCGGCGATTTAGACAAAGACAAGCCGGAAGGCCGCGCCGTGTTGGCGGACTATTATTCAGCTGTCAATCGTCTGGATGATGCAGTGCAGATCTATCGGGACGTGCTCGCCAAAGCACCTGACTACACTCAGGGCCGTTATCGCCTGGGCGAGATTATGCTCATGCGTGGCGACACCACCGGAACAATGGATCAGGTGGACCAGCTCCTGAAAAAGGACCCGCACGATCGACAAGCCCTCTTGTTACGCGCGCGTGTGAAATCACAGACTGGCCAAACCGGTGATCTGAAGGCAGCGGTGGAAGACTTAAAAGAAGTTCTCAGGCAGGAACCCAACTCGCGGCCGGCCCTCTACTTTATGGCCCAGGCCTACTTCAGTCTAGGTCAGGTTGATCAAGCGCGCTCTTTTGCCGGCGACCTGGAAAGGGGCTATCCGGACTACCTGCCGGGCAAGCTGATGCAGGTGCAAATGAGTTTATTCACCGGCGATCCCAAGACCGCGCTGCGGCTCTCGTCTGATTTGCTTGATCGCTTGAGTAAGTCCGCGCCTGATCGCGAGACCTCGCCGCAGATGCTGGCCGGACTCTCCTCGCGAGCTTTGATCGCCCGCGGTTCCGCAAAAGTACAGTCAGGAGATCTAGCGGGTGCGCGTCAGGATTTTGCGGCCGCCCGCGACATAGCTCCCAAGGATACGGACGCTTACGTCAATCTCGCCGTAGTGTCGCTGCTTGAACAAAAGCCGGATGAGGCGATTGGTTTTTACGAGAATGCGCTGGCTGTAGATGCAGTGAATTTCAATGCACTGAGTGGGCTAATGGAACTCTTCGCGCGCCAGAAACAGGGCGACAAAGCGCGCGCCAGGATCGATCAGGCCCTGGCCTCCAGTCCCAATAACGCTTCGCTGCACTTCCTGAAAGCTCAGGTTTTCGGCATGGAGCAGAACCAGCAGGGTGCTGAAGCGGAGTTGCGCCGGGCCCTCGAACTGGATCCCAATTACACGGCAGCGTATTCGGCGCTGGGTGCACTGTTTGTGAATACTCGTCAGGAAGATCGAGCAATTGCGGAGTATCGCAAGATCGTCGAACTAAAGCCAGACAATGCAACTGCCTACACGCTGATTGGCATGCTTGAGGATGCGCGCAAGAATTACGACGCAGCCGCTGAAAACTATCGCCGGGCGCTTGAGCTGGATCAGAATTCGGCCATCGCGGCGAACAACCTGGCTTTCTTATATGCGGACCAGGGCAAGGGGAATCTGGACGAAGCAGTACGAATGGCCCAGGGCGTCGTGCAAAAAAATCCCCGCATCGCCGGGTTCGCGGATACGCTCGGCTGGGTTTACTACAAGAAGGGATTACATGGGGCTGCCGTGGAACAACTGCAGAAGGCGGTTGCGTTGGATGAGGAAGCGGCACAAAAGAGCAAGGCTGCGCCGAGCGCGACCTATCACTATCACCTTGGGATGGCACTGGCAGCCAGGGGTGACAAGACGAGTGCAAAACGCGAGCTCGAACTGGCGCTGAAGCTGGGCGAGAAGTCGCCATTTGATGAGGCCGAGCAGGCCCGCCGCTCGTTAGCGACGTTGTAAGTCCGTTAGACTTTTGTGGTCGTCACCTGAGCATAGAAAAGACAAAGCTAAAGCTTGTCAGACGAGAGGAGTTGGTTTTATGAGTGTTGAGTTTCGCCAGCGGACACCGAGCGATTACGCGAAGATCGCCTGGAAGCGGAAGTGGTTAATCATCCTTCCGGCTATCGCCATCGCCAGCTCCGTAGCCTGGGTGGTTCATCGTCTGCCGGATATTTACGAGTCGCAGACCTTGATCGTCGTCAAGCCTTCAACGCTTCCCACCGGCGTGGTGCCGACCATGTCTGACGACAACCTGAATCGCCAACTGCAGGGTATCGCGCAGGTAGTCACCAGCCGCAGCCAGCTTGAACCACTGGTGATCAAATACGATCTCTATCGCGACGAACGTCTGCGTGGGGAACCGATGGAAGTCATGATCGATATCATGCGCAACAACATCAAGGTCGAGGTCAACACCAGCCGCAACGACATCACCAATGGTTTTAATATCGCCTATCGCGGCCGGGACCCGCGTACAACCCAGGCAGTCACCGCCGATCTGGCGAGCAAGTACATTGATGAACAAACCAAGTTGACCATCAGCTCCAGCACTTCGGCGAAACAATTTATTGAAGCTCAGGTCAAACAGGTCAAAGACGAGCTCGATAAGATCGATACCGAGCGTCTGAACTTCATGACTCGGAATCTTGGCAATCTCCCTCAGGAAGAGGCTTCGCTGATGGGGCAATTGAGTGGCTTACGCGAGCAGCAGAAAGCTTTGATCACCGAAGTGGGTCGCTTCCAGGATCGGCGTTCCGCCATCGCCAGTCAGCTCGCCATCGTGCGCAAGCAAACCGAAAATAACCGATCCGACGTTGCTGAAAACCTGACCGATCCCAAGACAACTCAGGCCTGGGGCAATCTCGTGCAAAGGAAAGCTGCGCTCGAATCCGAGTTGCAGCGCTTGCTGGCAGAGTTGCGGCCCAAACATCCCGATGTTCAGGCAAAGCAGATCGAGCTGGATTCAGTAAAGAAAGAAATGGATGGGATGGTCGCCGAATGGAAAGATCGCATTAAAGAAAAGGAAGAAAAATTGGCCAAGCGTCCGGATCTGCTCGCTGCGGATCTCGAGACGCAGGCGCGACTAGCCGACGGTGAAATCAAACGCCAGCAGGACATGCTGGCTGCTAATGAGAAGCAAATTTCAGACTTGATGCAGCGATTGAACAGTGTTCCAGGGGCGCAGGTCGCGCTGGGCGCCTTAGATCGCGAGTACGCTACCAAGAAAGCCAACTACGATCAGTTGCTGGTCCAACAGAACCGCATCGTGTTGGGTGCAGAAGCCGACACGCAACAACAGGGCGCCGGTATTCAGGTCGTTGACGTGGCAAATCTCCCCGTTGTTCCGGTTGCTCCCAAGCGCTGGACCTTATCGGGAATTGGCTTGGCGCTTGGTATTGCGTTGGGAGTTTTTCTGGTGGCTATCTTCGAAGTGCCGCGTCTGTTCACCATTCAAACGATGGAGGACGCCACTCACTACACGGGCTTGCCGGTGCTGATTGCCGTTCCCGAACTGCTCAGCCCACAGGAGGTCCGCACCCGGCCGCTTCGGCGCAAGATGCTGCTGGCTATGGGAATCGTCGCAACCCTGATCAGTATTCCGGCAATTGCTCTAGCCTTGCGTGCCACACACATTTTTGACCGGTTCGTTTCTTAGGGCAGGCGACAAGCTGGTTGTCCCCATGCTTGATTGCTCTGCAAAAACTGGAGGTTTAAGAGAGTGTACGCAGAATTCTACGGATTAAGGGAGTTACCCTTCGCGCTGACGCCTGATCCACGTTTCATTTATTTCACGCCCTCCCATACCGAAGTGATGGCTAACCTGCACTACGGGATCGAGAGTGGCAAAGGCTTGATTGTCGTCACCGGCGAGGTGGGAACCGGCAAGACCACCATCCTGCGCTGGATGATGCAGCGCTTGGATCGGACGGTGCTCGTTGCCTACATCTTCAACCCCCGCCTCTCGGTGGCTGAGTTTTACCAGCATGTGGCGACGCTGCTCGACATTCAAAAGTGGCAGACCAAATCCGAACTACTGTTGGAGCTGGGCAAGGCGCTCGAGTCCCGCCACTCGCGGGGGTTGCGCACCGTGCTCATCGTGGATGAAGCCCAGGGGCTTTCAACGCACGTGCTGGAAGAGATCCGGCTGTTGTCGAATTTTGAATCTGACACGGCGAAACAGTTGCAGATTGTCCTGACTGGCCAGCCCGAATTGCGCGAAGTGCTCAATCGCGCTGAGCTGCGCCAACTGAAGCAAAGGGTCGCGTTGCGTTGCGTCATCAAGGCGCTGCCAACCGTCGAAGAAACTGATCGTTACATCACCTCGCGGCTGCTGGTCGCGGGAGCTGAGCGCACCGACATCTTTTCACCTGGCGCCATCGATTACATCTTTCGCTGTTCTGAAGGGATTCCGCGAAATATCAATAACCTTTGTGACAACGCTCTACTGACTGGTTATGCAGCCGGCGAAGCGACTATCAGCCGCAGTTCGATCGAAGAAGTAGCTGAGACTTTCGACATGTTGCCACGCTCCGACCGCGGCATGCAGCCGGGCGAAGAGAACGCCGATCCCGCGCGCATCTTCTCGGCTTCCGGGCGCGCAGAGTTATGGGCAGCCGGAACGAATCTACCGGACGCGGAAACGGAAACCGAAGTTCCGGTCCCGGTAGAAACTATCTAGTCCTCGATGACTTCATCACAGTTAAATCGGACTGGATAACTAAGGAGATTTGATGGGTAGAGTTTACGAAGCATTAAAGCGAGCCGCAGTCCAACCGGGCGGCGGTAAGCCTGAAAGATCCACGAACTCGAAGCGCCGCAACGGCGCCGGTGGTTTGCCACCGGCCGCACTTGAGATTGAGGCACAGCTCATGGCTGGCTCTTCAATCCTCAAGGCACCCGATGCGGACTACAGTTCAGCGTCCACTGC
This sequence comes from Pyrinomonadales bacterium, assembly GCA_038237475.1. Classification (GTDB taxonomy): domain Bacteria; phylum Acidobacteriota; class Blastocatellia; order Pyrinomonadales; family Pyrinomonadaceae; genus JAOAPY01. The sequence continues at coordinate 532,298 of JBBRYS010000003.1, forward strand.
GCACACTGCGGAAGTTCCCGTCGGGTCGGCACTCCCCGATGGAATCGCTTCCCGTGCTGCTGGGGCAACTTTGGGCGCTGCCGGTGCGGCGCGTGCCACGGAATTCATGTCTTACACGATTTCCGCGGCACGCGTCGAACCTCATCTCGTGGCTATCACTCAGCCTCGTTCGGCCTATAACGAACAGTTTCGCGCGTTGCGTACACGGGTGCTGCAGGCCGGCGAACATCAACAGGTGCGCACCATCGTGCTCACCAGCGCCGGTATCGGTGAAGGGAAGACGCTCACTTCGCTCAACCTGGCGTGGTTGCTCGCTCAGACAGAAGGAGTTCGTTGCCTGCTGATTGACAGCGATTTGCGCGCTCCCTGCGCATCTCACTACCTGGGCCTGGATCTCCCGGTCGGTTTATCTGAAGTCCTCAGTGGCGATCTTTCATTGGAACAGGCCATCGTTCGCCTTGAGCCTTCCGGACTATATCTGCTGCCCGGCGGCCAGGCCCGTGATGATGTGGCCGAAATGCTCTCCGGACCAACTTATGCGGGCTTGCTGAAGGAAGCACGCCGGATGTTTGATTACGTCATCATCGATGCGCCGCCGCTCGGAATTTTCACTGACGCCAATGTGCTGATAGATAAAGCCGACGGCGCTCTGCTGGTGGTGCGATCCGGAAAAACCAGGTATGCAATCGTCGATCGACTGCTGGACCAGTTGCCGCGCGAGCGCATGCTCGGTGTGATCCTGAATCGCGCTGATGCCAACCTGGATTCGAATTCTTACTACTATCAGCATCGCTACTATGACCGCGAGCGTCGCACGATCGGCGCAGGCAAGAAGAGCCTCAGGAAACAGAAAGATGAGGAGGCTGTCGTAATAAGTTGAGATCCTCCCGATTCAATAAGCGGACGATGGTACTGCTGCTCGCCGAAGCTGCTGTGATGTTCGGCGCGATAGTCTTTGCTGTCTATTTGCGCGTGGGCCCTGAGGACATGGGCAATGAACTGATCGCCCGGCATGGCTATCTCAAGGCCGTGCTCGCAACCGGCTTTTGTCTGACGGCCTTCTACTTTTACGATCTCTACGATTTCCTGGTGATGCACGATCGGCGCGAGCTGGTGCTGCGGCTGGTCCAGGCTCTTGGTCTTGCCTGGGTGGCCTTGGCGATTACTTTCTATGCCTTTCCACATCTGATGCTGGGACGCGGTATCTCGCTACTGGCGCTGCCGCTCGCGCTTAGCTTGATGGTGGGCTGGCGTGTCTCCATTCACTGGTTTCTCGGTCACCCGGAATTTGGCGAACGCATTCTGGTGGTCGGCTCTGGCGAAAATGCCATCGAAGTTGCTCGCGAAGTCCTGGGCCGCAAGGACGCGGGCTACCGCATTGTTGGTTTTGTCGATAACGATCCGGAACTGGTCGGCAAGAGCCTGTTGAATCCGCGCGTGCTTGGGCTGTCGGCAGACCTGGACAAGATCGTAAAGCGGGAAAACGTGGATCGCATCGTAGTGGCCATGGGTGAGCGGCGCGGCCAGTTTCCCACTTCTGAGCTGCTGGAGTTGAGCCTGGGTGGAGATGTCTCGATCGAAGAGGGCGCGTCGTTCTACGAAAGATTGACGGGACGTGTATCGCTGGACATGCTGCGGCCGTCTTGGCTGATCTTTTCCGGGCGGGGTCGGCAGGCGCGCATCGCCGGACTGTTTCGTAATGTCATGCATCGCCTGGTAGCGCTGATCGGAGCGATCCTGTCGTTGCCGATCGCCTTGCTGACTGCGATTCTGATTAAGATCGAATCGCCGGGACCGATTCTCTACAAACAGGAGCGAGTGGGAAAAAACGGCCACCCATTTACCCTGATGAAATTTCGCTCGATGGGCTTGGACGCTGAAAAGGGTGGGCCTGTGTGGGCCAGCAGTGGCGATGATCGAGCCACCCGGGTAGGGCGAATCATCCGCAAGATCCGCGTGGATGAAATCCCGCAGTTCTGGAACATCCTGCGCGGCGAGATGAGTTTCGTTGGCCCGCGACCGGAAAGGCCACACTTTGTCTCGCAATTGGCAGAGGAAATTCCCTACTACGAACAGCGTCACTTGATCGCCCCGGGACTGACCGGTTGGGCGCAGATCAAATATCCGTATGGAGCGTCGATCGAAGATGCGCGGCAGAAGCTGCAGTACGATCTGTACTACATCAAGAACCAGAGCCTGGTACTCGATGCCATCATACTTTTTGAGACGGTAAAGATAATCATGTTTGGGCGCGGCGCGCATTAGTCGTCGCTGGTGGCGTTAACTCGCCGCCGCAATTTGGGAGGTAAGGATATGAAGCACTACAAAAATATGAGACCGCTGGCCCTGGCGCTGGCACTTTCTTTTCTACCAGCTGGTTTCGCGCGAGTGAACGCTCAAAAGCCAGTTCCAACGGAACCCACGGCAACTCCCAGCCCGATGGTTCCGACCGCAGTTCAGGATGCGCCGTCAAAAAAGCGACCGCGCACCACCGGTCAAAAGACCAGCGTCGAAAAGACTGTCGAAAGCAACGAGGCGAAAGCGAAGCCTTCTGATCAGCCCACCGATATTCCCGCTGAGACGCAGGCGAATCGCCAGGAGCAGACCTCGGAAGAGAATGCGGTAGTTCCTTACTACAACAACTTCTTTACTACCTATCATCTGGGTCCGGAAGATGTAATTTCTGTGACCGTTTTTGGGCAGGATCGCTATTCGCGCTCGGGGATCACAATACCGCCCAGTGGCAGGATTTCGCTGGCGCTAATCCCGGGCGGACTGTTCGTGAACGGAAAGACCGTTGATGAAGTGTCCGAGTTGATTAAGAAGCGTTACGACGAATACATCATCGATCCCGAAGTGACGGTTTCGCTTGATAAAGCAGCGTCTTATCGCTACAGCATCGTAGGTGATATCGCCCAACCAGGAATCCGCCTGATGAGTCGTCGCATGACAGTCACTGAAGCGATCGCCGAAGCCGGCGGTGTGCTCGGCACTGGGGATAAAAGCAAAATCGTAGTCCTGCGGCGACAGCAGGATAATTCGATGGCCCAGATACCGGTCAATGTATCTGACATCTACAAAGGCAGAGCACCTGATTCGACTTATCTCATTCCCGGCGATCAAATCTTCGTACCCGGCAATCGCATGAAGAAACTCGATGGAGTCTTCAAGCTGCTGCAGGTGGTGAGCTTCGCGCGGATTTTCACTGGACTGTAAAAACAGAGGACAGAGGGTTCACAGCAATCACAATAGCCGCAGCGAGCAGGACAGCCGATGAAATCTGAGCTTGGAAAAATCAATCGCAAAGGTCTGAGGTCACTTCGCAGTGTCGCTGCATCAACGCGTCTCTGTGTCTCGGTTTCAGTCCTTGTCCTTTTGCTCTCAACCTTCTGCCTCACAGCTTCCGCCGCCCCGTGGAGCCGGCAAACCTCCGGAACACTCGGTTGGTTGCACTCGGTCTATTTTCTGAATCAACAAACGGGATGGGCTGTTGGCAGTAAAGGGGCCCTGCTCACCACAAGCGACGGCGGGCTGACGTGGAAGATCGAGTCGCGGCCAACCGAGGACTCGATTCAGGATGTGTATTTCAGGAACCGGCAGGATGGCTGGTTGGTTTGCGAAGCTAACGTGTATGAGTTGACTACGAAAGAAGCGCCGCGCACTTACCTGATGCGCACAGCGGACGGCGGAAAATCATGGGAAAAAATAGATGTCAACGGCGATGATTTGAAAGGTAATGTCGATACACGTCTGACTCGGATGGTCTTTTCGCGTGCCGGCCATGCCTGGGTTTTCGGTGAGGCAGGTACGGCATACAAGACCGTTGATGCCGGTAAGAATTGGAAGCGTCTGCAGCTACCCACGCGTTATCTTCTGCTGGGCGGCGCTTTTGTGGATAACGATCGCGGCTGGCTGGTGGGGGCTGGGGGAACGATTCTGCAGACAGCAGACGGTGGCGAGACCTGGCACGCTTCAAAGTTGCCGGACGTTACCGGTGTACGCTTCACTGCCGTGTCTTTTATTGACAACCGCCTGGGCTGGGCTGTCGGCAGCGGCGGACGAGTAGTAAGAACTATCAACGGTGGTCGCACCTGGACCTCACAGGAAACTGGCGTGACGACCGATCTACTTGATGTAAAGTTCATCAACGATTTGGAAGGCTGGGCGGTAGGCTCTCGGGGGACGGTGATACACACCTTCGATGGTGGCCTGCACTGGACCGCGGAACCAAGCAGCACCCAACATCCTCTCGAACGGATCTTCATCGCTGATCGCGATCACGCCTGGGCCGTAGGATTCGGCGGCACAATCATTTCCTATTTGAAGTAGCGACTTTGGGCTCTGGTTTTAAGCCCTATCTTGATCTGAGCCCCTATTCTGCGACCCCTGCTTCCTCGCGCCGGCGTTCGTGACGCAGGTGCGGAAAGAGAATTACGTCGCGGATTGATTGCCGGTTGGTGAGAAGCATGACGAAGCGATCGATGCCGATGCCAATCCCGGCCGCGGGTGGCATGCCGTACGCCAGCGCGCGAATATAGTCTTCGTCCATGACCATGGCTTCATCATCGCCGCGATCGCGCTCCTGCATTTGCTCTTTAAAACGCTGGAACTGTTCCGCCGGATCATTGAGTTCGGAAAAACCATTCGCACACTCCATGCCGGCGATGTACAACTCGAAACGCTCAGCCACAGTCGCATCTGCCGGCGAGGCCTTAGACAGCGGCGAAACGGATTTCGGAAAATCTGTAATGAAGGTCGGTTGGATCAGACCGGGTTCAACGACTTCTTCAAACAACTTAATCAAATCGTCATCCGGCAACGCTCCCTTCGACGAGCCGGCGACACTCTCTCGCATTGAGAGCCGGCGAAAAGGTTGCGAGAAGTCAAACTCATGCTCGCCAAATTGTACTTTCGCGCTACCGAGCGCCTTAATCACGCTCGCTCGCATTAACTCCTCACAAAAATCCATCATCTGGTTCACATCAGCGTACGCCCAGTAAAACTCGAGCATGGTGAACTCGGGATTGTGACGCGTAGAGACGCCTTCATTTCTGAAATTGCGATTTAGCTCGAACACTTTTTCGAAACCGCCCACCAGCAGTCGCTTCAAATAAAGTTCCGGCGCGATGCGCGCGTATAGATCGATATCGAGCGCGTTGTGATGGGTCTTGAAAGGCCGGGCCGCGGCTCCCGTCGCCAGCGGCGTCAGCATCGGCGTCTCTACTTCGATATAACCATGGTCTTCCAGAAATCGTCGTAGTTCGCGGACAACGGCTGAGCGCCGCTCGAAAACTTCACGCGGGTTGAGCTCGCCGTCTTCTCGCTCCAGTTTCAGGCTGCCGGCGATCAGGTCAGCGTAGCGTTGCCGCTGGCGAATCTCCGGATCGTTAATGCCATGCATCTTGTCCGGCAACGGCAACAAGGCCTTCGCCAGAAACTGTAGTGTCTCAACATGCAGAGAAAGTTCGCCGGTCCGGGTGATAAAGAGATAGCCCTCGACGCCGATGAAGTCGCCATGGTCCAACAGACCAAACAGCTCCCAACCTTTTCCTTCTGCTTCCAGCAGCGCTGCCGTATCGTTGTTGACGGCCTTGACGTCGGCTTTGCGCACGTAGACCTGGAGGCGCCCAACGCCATCGGATAGATGGACGAAGGCCGCCTTGCCCATTACGCGTGGTGGCGCGGCGATACGACCGGCCAAGCGCACAGTTACCTGGTTTAGTTCCTGATTGACCCTCTCAATTTCTTCGGTGGTTGGCTTGGTTCCTTCAGCGAGCACCGGCTCGTATGAACGGAACCTTGCGCCGATGGTGGTGATGGTGTCTTCGCGTCCGGACTCAACGACTTGACTACGGTTGAACTTGTTGGGGTAGACGTTGCCTACCAGCTCGCGAAGTGAATCAAGATGCTCCTGGCGAGCGCGAATCTGATCGTTGTCGGAAATGATGTCCTGTATTGTTTGGGCCGTCAAATTTTCTCCTGCGGCTAAAACGCGAATTATAGAGAGCGACGTGAGGGAGAGCAAACGGAAGCAGGATAACCCACTGGCCCACAGGCCGCGGCGCTTGACCTGGATGGGCGAGTCTCAAATAGTCGTAATTTGTATTGGCTTCAGCCACAGCCAGGCATCCCAGCTTGTTATCTAAGCATTCACTCACTAGACCTCTTCACGACGTTTCATCCACAGAATCAGTAGCCAGCCGAAACCGCCGTAAATCAATTCCAGCACCCAGAAGGTAAAGATCAAAGGCAAATCAGAAGTGGTACCCGGATGAGGAGTATGGGCCAGCCCCATCATATAGCCCGAAAGAAAGGTCAGTAATATTAACGACAAGCCACCCCACACGGCCAAAGCGATGAGAGCTTTGAAGACATATATTTTTCTATGCTGGTTGACGATCCGATACGTCTGCTCCCACGTCACAATAATCAAAATGGCTATGGCGAAGCCGATCACCAAACCAAGCAACAACGGTGAGAAGGAGAGGAGCTGATTCATAGGCTTGGTCTAAACGTCGGCGTGGCATAAGCGAAGCACACAACACTGGAGTTAACTGGGCGCGCATTCCATGAAACAAGCATCTGGTTGACGCTTTGAAAGCGCTCGCGTTGCATTTAGTCACCAGGCCACGAAACGGCAAAGTCATTTAGGACTAACCGCTCCCTCAGCAGGCCAATTAGTATCACCCACTCGCTTGAGATTCATTTCGAAAAAGCGTACCGGCTCCGCGCCCGGCATGATGCGGTCTCCGACCTCCCGCCAGGCCCCGTCCTTAATGACCGCCGTATAGCGAATAGTCGTTGACCCTGCGGGTATCTCCCAAACATAACCGCCAGCCGTTGGCGTGAGCACGAAATCCCCGGCCTGACCCTGTGCATAGGAATGCAAGGTATAAATCTGCGTAGCGGGTTTATAAGAAATGGTACCGAATGCGTTGAAGGTGACTTTGCCGCTGGGTTCGTAACCGCGGCCCTCGAGGACTTTAACCGACCCGTCCAGAAACGGGCCTATCCGCTCCGTCTGCGTAATAGAATGTTTCTCACCAGATGGAAGAATAGTCCACGCTGGACCTCTCCAAACCCCGTCCATGATCGAGAGCCGTTGCATCGCTTCGCGCTGAGCCGCGATGAGTGTTGCCGGGTCTTGACGGCCTTGCCCCAAACTAGCGGTCGCCGTCCCTGCCATCATCATCAAAAACATCAGCACAGTGAATTGACGTTTGTACATTTCCATGTCTCCTTAGGTTGTGTTCGGAACAGCTTTTAACTTGCCCGGCGTTCAGCCCCAAACTGCTTGCGCAGGCGCGCTCGCTCGCGAGTACATTGAACGCGAGCGGCGGTTGCGCCTAATGGAAGAACGATTAGAGTGCGTCGACAACTTGAGTTCAAGTGCGGATATCTCCAGCAGGATAATCATCCTGCTTTTTGTCCCAATGGTTTTGGACAAGGGAATCGAAGAAGGAGACATCTGCATGGACGATTTTTACGTCGGACTCGATCTCGGGTCGAGTAGTTTTCAACCAGCAGCTGTGAACAACCTGGAAATCCGTAATCTGCAATCCGAAATTTGCTACACGGAGATCTCTACGGTTGACTCCGACTTTCATACCCGATTTGCTGAGCGCACTCAGGGCGCAAAAGCTTCATACCGAACATGAATATCCGCCAGAGACGGTTGGTTTTGGGAATGCCGCGCGCGTTTGTCATACCTCACCAACAGTTCAGTCTCATTTGTCCAGGAGGCCTCCACGATTGGACCGCCACCTGCACCAGATGGAGCCTTACCGTGATCTGTGTCTGCGACAAAGACATTCCCCCCTTCGTTGGGCAATTGCTGATCAGATGGAGACGGAAACCTGAGTGCTGAAACCTGTGGTCGCACCACAGTCGCGTTGAAAAACAACACCCTTCATTTTGCCGGTTGGAGAGCGAACCTCTTTCAGGATTTCATTGCCGCAAGCCCCAGCGAGGTTGAGGCAGGCGCCCTCAAACATAACGAGCGACATGATCAACGCGGCGATGTAGGTTCGTTTCGAGGCCATGGAGTGGGTGCCCAGCGGTTGAATTAGCGGGCGCGCATTAAACTGCGGAAGCGGCAAGGGTCGCGCGTGAAACCATGCTAATCGCGCTACGGTTGCATGAGTTGTAGGCGGCGCTTCAGTGAAACGAGCCACTTTCACTATTTGTTCAACGGCTCTACGTTTCAGCACAAAATTTCTTTAACTATTCTTGATTTTTATTCCCGCAATTCTCGCCGCTGCGAGTACCACTACTGCTATTAAGATCTTAACTCCGGTCGAAAGCTCGTTACTGTTTTCTTGTTTGACTTGCGGAGAATCAAGTGCGGTCGTCTGCCGCGAGACCGTTGCCAGGGTCGTGACCTTTCCGTCACGACCGACTTTCCGAACTCGCGGTATCCACGCGTTACGCGTCTCCGACTGTGAAGGAGGCGCATCTTGCCACTCCAGCACATACACTTCGCCGCCACTGACCGTCACGCCGGTCGGCGACCATGGACTCTGCGCCTGTAGGAGAGTGTGTACGGTGCCACCAGGTGTGATCGTCATGACGCGGCGGCTGCCGGTAGCGGCAACGTACACCACCCCCTGCGAATCAACGGCCAATCCCCGGCAGTAGCTTGCCTCTGCTTCCAGCGGCGGATTGATGGTGCGGTCTTTGCCGATGGCGATGATTGCGGGACTGGCAAACTGCGAGACCTTCCCGTCCATCGTGATCTTTCGGATAGCATTGGCATCAGTGATAAAGAGCGAACCGTCCGGGCCGGCAGCTATGCCGGCAATTCCTTTGAACGCCTCATCTGCTGCCAGAACTGATTCCTTGCCGTCGGGTGTTCTCCGAACGATCCGTGACGAGCGGGGGCGAGTATCTGCGTAGTAAAGGTTCCCGTCCCGGTTAATGGTCAGGGGAAAATCGGAAGACATAATGAGAGCAGGTTTGGAACCCTGCGGCGTTACTCTTTCAAACCACTCACCAAAGTTCTTCTGAGATTCTGCGAAATATCCGGCTTCATCAATAGCCATCCAGTGAAATAAAGATGCCGGCAAGCGGGTGAGCTTACCCTGCCCATCGATCTTCCAAACACCTTGACCGGTGTCTGTAAAGAAGACCTGCCCCTGCTCGTCGACTACAATGCCGGAGCCGGGGTGGGCAGATACACTGGTCGCCAAGAGCACGCATAGTGCGATGCTGGTTAACGTCCTTGTTACAAAAGAGGTATGCATCGAAATTTCTTCGCGTGGATCGGATAGTCCGCAATTCGTAATTCGAAATTTTCCCGCGGCTACGGAGATCTTTTGCGCTTTACCTCGACTTTCATACCCGATTTGTTGTGTGGCCCCGCGTGGGTCAAGAAACTTCCGGAGCCATTTTTCAGAAACCAACCTAGCCTGAGTTACGCCACACCAAACATTCAAGCCGCAACTCGACCACCCCTGCCGATCATTCGCGCCTTTGACATCGAAAGCGATGCGACCCAACGATCGAGATGACGTGGGGCGAAACCAGCCACGCGCAACGTAAAATTAACCACGCAAGGTTTTAAAGAGAAGCTGTTTCGCTCTCACGTCCATTGATTTGTTATGCCGTGCTTAGTAGAACTCACCTTAATACTTGAATGCTATTTCTTAATCAACATAAAATCTAGGTTGCGACCCTCTGCTTTTCTGCTTGCGTATGCGCCCGACCACGTTCCGTATATTCTTATCCTTCCGTTGTTGTTCCTCTCAATTGTGCCTCTCCATGTCTGAGTATAAACACCAGGTTTCTCCTCGCCTACACTTTTTCTCACGTCTCGTGTCCACACGAATTTACTACCTTCAATTTCGATTTCCGTTGGTTCTTCATTAAAAATTTGACCGTAGTAAGCGCTGCCCTTTTTAGTTAATTTAAATGTGAACTGATATTGCCAATCAGCAGATTCTTTACCATTACTGTTCTGTGTTCCCGTCCAATCGTCCATCGGGATCGTCGAGCCATCAATCGGCGTCGATCCCAGATCCTTACCTCGGGATAAAACTTCGTCACAGTTGAGTGTCTTGAATCGCTCCCGCCGCACACTCAGTTGTTGTTTTATGCGCTCTCCTTTTTGATCCAACTCTTCTAATGTAAAGCCGGAAATCTCTTGAATTTTCTGCACCAATATGGATCGAGCTTGTCGCTGGAAAGCTGATCTTTCATCAGGGGTCATTTGGATGGGTTCCTTCGGCAATGTTAAAAATAGCTCGTGAGCCAAGGCACCAAGGTTGCGGTCATTCAATAAGTTACCATTTGAAATAGCCTTGTTAAGAATTGACAGGTTTCGGCGCATATCCATTTCATTATTCTTATAGTAAGCATTTGTAGTCGCTTCCTGTTCTTCACGTTGATATTGTTCGATAACTTTTTGAGTTTCGCGGCATACTTCAGCGGTAGTTTGCGCCGAAACTGAAGAAACTGCGCCGGAAAAAGAAATCAAAGCCGACAAAATCATCGGCAATAAAAAAAATCTTGCTGGCTGCCGTACTCGGCTCGTCGAAAAAACATTGTAAATTCGTTTCATGATTAATCTCCTTTCAAAATGGATGTCTAAGTGTCTGACAAAGCTACTCGTATTCTCTAATCGGTTAGTGTCGTAAAAGCAAAAACATTTCGCATTTTTTCCAGACAAACAATAGAAGATAAAAACGATAAAAGTAACGAAAGAAAAACGAAATGTTTCCGAAACGTGAATGTTCGCGCAAAGCGGCATAACGTCTGACTTCAATGTGCGATACATCGGGGCCCATGAACCAAGCGTCGTTTGCCACGCGAAGCGTTTGCAACGCGATTCTCAAGCGAAGTTTTTCAAACGAACAGTGACGCGACCCAACGACAGAGTTGACGCGGCGGCGCGATTTCATTCAAGCATCGCCGCACGAATCAAGTTACGAAACACGCTCCCGTCGCTCGCGTCCAACGATTTGTTCGGTGGCGACGCAGACGACTTGATCTCTAGGGGCAATGCTAATTGTGGGTCTCCTGAAGGCCTTGTTAGGCGCGGCTTACTCTTTGAAGTTCTCCATCTCTGACGCTCTTTGAGCTGTCATCATCAAATATCTATCAGCCCCAGCAAGGGTAGCGGCAGTTCCTCCGTTGGGATCTCGGTAAAAGTCAACGTTAGCATCCCTAAACTTGATCCACGCTCTTTGGGCTTCTTGTAACCTCATTCCGCCGGCGCCATCTAACTGCGCCATCACCGCTTTGTAAACCCTGTTTAGCCTCCCGTTCTGGCGTTTTGTTTCTGCTCCAATGCAATCCAGCATGTTTGCAGTCACACCACCCGATTTGTCCATACAAGCATTATATTCGCGGCTCAAACCCGCATCCTTCTCATCTTGCGCGCTCACATTCATGAGACACAGGATGGTAATCACTACAGCGGCGGCTATAGCCGCGGACAGCTTTCTCATCTCATCTTTACTCCTTTCTATATCTCCCATGGCCAGGTCGCCCATCCACAAGTCGGCGCGGCGAGGGGATTCAAGCAGCGCCAGAAAAATACAAGTTGGTAAGAGTCGCCTCCCGCGCTCCGGTCCAACGATTTGTTCGGCGGCGGCCCTCGAAAGAAAACCCGGAGCGCATTCAAGCTGCGGCGCATTCAAGCATCGACGATATCGGAATCGCTCCGTTGCCGTCAGGCAACTCTCGCTGAAACGCGGAGCGACGCACCCTGCCAAATCACACAACGCTCGCTGTCAACACGGGAACTAAACCACGCCCCGAACCCGAGGTGCAACTGTTTTGCTTGCGAGACGCTCACCCTCAAAAGTAAGTGAGACTGAACCGTGAATTGTGTCTGTGCCGCGAGCCGCCGAACGGCGGAGTTGACGCGGCGGCGCGAATTCAATCAAGCATCGCCGGATGAATTAAGTTGAGAAACACACTCCTTCAAGCGCAGTTTTCAAACGACGAGTGACGCGACCCAACGGCCGAATTGAAATGCGCCCCGTCAGCAGCATTCAACCTCATCGCAAGGAATCAGGTTGAAAAGCTTTGCTATCGGGGCGTCATCTCGAATGAGTCGTTAGGCTGCGCCGCTGCCGATGAGAGCCTGTGCGAAAAGACCCTAACATCTCTATCAGGGCTTTATCATTTTCTCCTCTTCTCATACGTGGTATTTATGACTCTATAACCAGATGCTGTGCCGCAAACCCATTCGCCGAAGTTATCCTTGAAGCACTCATAACGACCGTCAATCACATCGCGCATGACTTCCGTGCTGAACAGACTACACATGGTAAACTTGCTCTTGATCGGGTAGATTTTCGCACCAACAGGTGCGTCCTCGAAATATAACGTACTGCCTCGAAGATTGGCGCGCGGCGGCCCAATCTGAAAACTCTCGAAACTGATTCCAACCCCAACCTTCTCTCTCTTATCAACCGCTTGTTGGAAGCGCGCTAAAATGGCGCGTTTGGATTTAAGCTCCATCGAGTCGTTGGCTTTCGGTTTCGCCGTCAGGCTGGGGTCGGATGAACAATCTCCGGCGGCGGCTGCATCTTGCGTTGGAGTCTTAACTTTCTCATCTTGGTTTTCATCTCTGTTATTGCCATCAGTCTGATCTGTTTTCTCTTTAGCAACTGGCGGTCGTCCTTTGACGCTGCATTCACCTTTTCTCATCAGTGACAGCACCGTATCTTTGCCTTCGCCGGTGACATTGCCCCCTCCCGGGGCGTACTTGTTCGCGATAAATACCTGACACCAATCCTTATCATCACAGCTAATGACTTTGAACTCGTAGTTATTCATTTCCGGGCAAGCATAAGTGACCCCGTACTCAAGCTTGTCTTGCTTACTTTGCCCGGCTGCGATGCCTGCCACACCGGATATGACCAAGATGGCGCCGCCAATGGCGACAAGCGACGGAAAAATTAGTTTGCCAATAAGCGCACTGCTCCCAAATCTCGAAGCGTTTTGAAATTTGTTCATCGACTATTCCTTTCTTTAGGTAGCTGGCCTGAGATAGCTATGGGCTTCAGATAGTCTAGTAGATTCCAGAGAAGCTGAGAAGGGAGCGAGCGAAGCTCAATTCGCAAGCACAATACCATAATTGGGCCAATTGTCTGTATAGTCGACTCAACAAACAAAAGCAGCCTAGCGTCTGAGTTGACGCGGCGGCGCGAATCAAAGCACCTCCGCCGCGCCATGCTACTTGAGAAACACGCTCCCGCCGCTCGCGTCCAACGAGTTGTTGGGCATCACTTTCGTCGACGTGAGATTTTGGCGCGGTCGGACAATTTTACCAATGGAGCCATCTCCCATCGACCAGTGTTTTTAAAGTCGTCGCGAAATGTTTGATAGATAGCAATCCGTTTCGTCTCTAAGTCGCGCGTGACCCATTGGTGCAGATTGTCAATATGCACGATTGCCCGCCGCAAGAGGTCAGCGGATATTCCGACCGTCTGTTTGATTACGACTCCAACACCGCTTCCATCGCGCCAACCGCTTTCGGGCCGCCCCACCACAATTGCAACCGGTTGGCAATCCTCGAAGTCGTTAACCGAATGCGCCACGTGTTTATCGCGAAGAGTGACGAGATAATTGTGGATTTCGAAATCAAACGTCCCGGTGTTCGCACCAATATTCGAGGCGCTCAGTGACTGTCGGACGCCAGATTTAAAGCAGCGGGCGTATGCGACGACCCCGGAAAATATTAGTGCCTTTGACTGAAGATTCCGGTCATCCGGTGTCCCGAATGTATTAGCCAATTTGAAGCAGTCGAGCGCGAACTGCAAATCGCCGGCGATCAGATGAAGAGCCGCAAAAGAGTGCGCATCGGCAGATGAAAGTGCTGCGGGTACGATTTGTTCACCCGCGCCAATCGGCGCAGGATCTATCCATGTGAAAGTGAGCTCCGAGGTATTAAGCTCACCTTGCGAGGTTTCTTCGTCGTGAATTTGTTCGTCCATAGAACTGATTCCAGACGGAACACGTAGTGATGCCCAACGGTTGAGTTGACGCGGCGGCGCGAATTCATTCAACCATCGCCGCATCTTTGATGTTCCAAAACATGCTCCCGCCGCTCGCGTCCAACGATTTGTTGGGCGCAAGCACTTCTGGGTTACTTCTGCGGAGACGGGACTAGTTTCCAGGAAATCGTAACTTGGTCATTCGGCGCAAGATTGTCGACGCGGAATAGAGTGTAGAAGTTAGATTCACGATCTTTGGTATGCACAACGTAAGCGTGTCCGGCTACAACTCTGCTGACGTTAGGCGAAGTTTCCGTTTTCGATGAAATTCGAATACCTTCCGGGCACTTGACACTCGCCGGAAGAACTGAAATCTCAGCGATCTCGTACCACTTCAATTCACCTAAATCTTTGATTCGGCTGCAATCATCCGTGGCCATAGTCACCAAGAACCAATCACTATCCCCATTCACGGTGATATTGCCATACTGAAGGTCGTAGTTGTTGTGAGTGATTTCGCGACCACCGTCACTCCTTGCGCCGTTCCGAAAGCTGAAGCTTGACTTGCCGGAGCCGTCAAATTCATCTTTGTATTTGGCCCGAGAGAAGAGAGTAACAGTTTTAGGTTCATCGGCTCGCAAACCTTTGTCGGTGCGCGATTGCACCTTCGCAGAAAGGCTTATTGCCGGAAGAGCGAGCATTAACAGCCATACGGATTGTCTTAGTTTCATAATTTGAACCTCCCTAACTTGCGCCCAACGCCCGAATTAACCGGGCGCGGCGAACCGCCGATAGAGGCAAGTTCTCGATGAGAACCGCGCAATTCGCGCTCCGGTTGAATGAGTTGTTGGGCTGCCCTCTCGTCATCACCCTTTAGGCTCCGTATTCCTGCTCACTCTGAAAAGAAACGCTATGCCAATACCAATAAAGGCAACTCCGACCCCATAGAAGGCGCGCTGCTCTGCCAGTATAGCTGCGACAAAGAATGCCACCCCCGCTGCGATAAATAGAATGCCACTGACCTTACGATTCATAATGTTATTCTCCAAATGCGACGCAGCCCAACGGTTGAGTTGACGCGGCGGGAGACAACTGCGTTAAGCGCAAGTTGTCGATGACAAGCCCGCTGGTTCCGCTCGCGTCCAACGATTTGTTATCCGGCGTTGCTTCGTTGCCTGTCTGACCTTACCGAGTTCGCGAGCTTGGCAACACCGACAAACGGAAACAATATTGTACGCGTTACGAGTCGCAGTGAATTTCTACCTGCGATGAACTTGGCGATTGCGGGGGAAGTGTTTTCGTAGAACACCACAAACGCACGACCCAGCCGAGTGGTCGTTAGGAATTCATCCCGAAACATACGCAACTGTATGACGTTAGGATCAAGATCGGAAGCGAACGAAGCTGTCGCGATAAAACACGCACCGGTGGTCGGTTTGTTTTGATTGCTGACAATGCCGTTAAGTTCAGCGTTAAGAGCATCCATTTCAGGGGTCGCGAGGTCTATAGCGAGATTGACTTCTGTTCCCCTAAAAGTGCCCTCTACAAGGTCTTTGGCTATTTGAGCAAACGGACACAGTTTTTGCAGCAGGGCTGGCGCGAGTTTTAGGTAGAGCGGGTGCGCCGTAGTGAGCAAAGGAGGTGGAACGATTGATTCGGCCTCCTTTTGAATTTTTAGAAGCGCGCGCGCCATATTGAGCATTTCGCGTATGTGGCTCCTGAGTTCTGCTAGCGTTTCGGCCGTTGGATTGTAGTCGTTGAGCGCAGTGCCAAGTGGACCAGCCCATGCCGGAAAGGTATTCATGAAGCCAGAGATTTGTCCCATGTGGCGCTGGACGATTGTCTGGTAGCGATTTAAGTCAACGGATTCTTTGGGCAAGAACACCAGGCCATTGGAAACTTTCTTTGATTCGTCCATCATGCGTTCGAGAGGTCGCACCAACTGCGTGTAAAGCAATTGCACCCCGGGCGAGAGCTTGACGTCAGTAGACGAAACTGTCGTGGTTAGCAAACCATGCTGATGAAGAAGATCTTGTAACTTGGCGCCATCAATAAGTTCGATAGGTTTTCCTTCAGCGAACGATCGCGCATCTTTTGTAAACGTTGAGTTGGTGATCAGAACGCCCTTATTGGCGGATTCGGAATGGACTACTCCATACAAATCCCTAATAACGGAGTTGCCAACCGATCCAGTAAAGCGTTTGCATTGAATGATGAATTTGCCGCCGACGATGGCGTCCATTTTGGTGGCAACCATGTCAATTCCACCGTCGGCTGCTGCTTTGCGCCCTTCGATATGGAAACCCATCTTAGATAAGAGCTGTTCGACAACGTCTTCAAACTCGTGACCGCCCATAGCGTCGAGGAGAGCAAAGTTAACGTGTCCAGATTCAATTTCCGGATTTTCAGGTTCCATCAACATTCTCCGATGCGATAGCCAAGAATAAGGAAGCCGGATAACGGCGGAGTTGACGCGGCGGCGCGAATTCATTCAACCATCGCCGCACCAAGTTAGTTACGAAACACGCTCCCGCCGCTCGCGTCCAACGATTTGTTATGTTGCGCCGTCAGACCCACATGCGGACCATAATACCAGTGACAATGACGCGGACCATTTCGAATGCCCAAACAAGAAGATACGCCAGCACGAGTAACCAATCGATAGCGACCGCACGATGTTCGCGTTCCGTTCGGCGGAACCAGACAGATTCAAAGATGCCCATCGAAAGAACAACAAGCGGTAACCCCAAGAACAAGTAAAAGGTGATCTGTTCGAGTACCGGATCGAAGCGGCCAGCAAAAGCGACGGCGAAAACGACAGCCAGCCCGACGACGCACGCGACTCTGAGAGACGCGTGAACCAATTTGTAGTTCCGTTGGGACCCGCAGATTTCGTCAAATGGAAGCAACATAAGGTTTGAGTTCAGGTGGCGCGGGCGGTGGCACGCAAGCCGCGCCGGACAAAGCTAGTTGAGAAAGGTGCTATCCCGCGCTCACCTGCAACGAATTGTTCGGTCGCAGCGGACGGTCAACTCGGAAGAACTTCTTCTGGAACGTCCGTAGGCTCCGACCATTCCGCGTCAAATAGCGCGCGCATTCGCGCCAGTGCAGACTTGGAATCACCACCACCATTTTCGTACGCATTAGCTGCATGTCTGGCAATGTCAGCGAGGAGTAACCCCCAAGCCTCAGGATCTTTCCAAGTGGTGCGCAGAGTGAACTGCTGCGGGCTACCTGGTACAGCCCAGACCCTCAGCACTTCAACAGCCTGGGCATTCGATTCCGCGATCGGAGGCAGTTCAAGCGCGTTGGCATTCTGCCGTTTTCCAAACATCACCATTCTCCTTCAACTGCGACCGTACGCTCGAATTAACCGGGCGCGCAGACAACTAACCAGCCATTCAAGTTGTCTGATGAAAGCCGCGCTATTCGCGCTCCGGTTCAATGAGTTGTTGGGCGAAGTGTGAACTGTTACCGATGGTCCGATGCTCAGGGCTGTCTGCCAACTCAGGGACGCCCCTAACACAAGATCGAGATACTTGAAGCTAAAATCCCCTGCAATGGTATGCGCTTCGGGTTCCTAATTTATCCGAAATTCATGACAGATGAAATACAGTCATTAAATCCTATGTAGTCTAGGTCGAAAACATTAGTATTCGGAACAATGATTCGGATTGCTCCCTGAAAACCTACGTGCTCCCAGTAAGCACACAAACTCGATGTCTTGTAGATGGATGAGACGGTGTCATTCCAATTGGGTGACCAGCACCTATTGGTAGCGGGCGAACGTCTGAGTTGACGCGGCGGCGCGAATCAAAGCAACCCTCGCCGCACCAAGCAAGTTAAGAAACGCGCTACCGCCGCTCGCGTCCAACGATTTGTTCGACACCGCGCCACGACCAACGACGCGTTCGCCGCGCAAGAGTGACCAATGCAGCGATGAGAATAAGAACCGCAATCGTCAGATGCAAAGCGTATTGCGGTTGGAACTGGAACGTTCGCCACCAAACCTCCTTCGTGTCGGCATAGTACCCGTGATAGTTCACAAAGAACCAATCGACTCGCGAGTCGCGCAGCCACACGCAGACAATATCAACGAGAGCCAATGCAAGAATGATCGCGCTCGGCTGTGCCACGAATGCGAGAACTCGTTTGGCTTTAGGATTCATACAAAGGCATTTGAAAGGTGTCGAATGGTTGAGTTGACGCGGCGGCGCGAATCAAAGCGGCTGCGCCGCACCAAGCTAGTTGAGAAACACGCTCCCGCCGCTCGCGTCCAACGATTTGTTCGGCAACAGTGCCAAGAGAAACGTCAACAGCCCACATAGTAAACGAAGGAGGTTGTTAGCTCTATGACTTTTCTGCCGTTGACGAATTTGCGCAACGTTCCTGTGAGCGGAACCGACCCGGGTATGCCTAGCGACGTTGTAAAGTTGCCGCTGCGCAGGAATGAACCTTCGAAATCGTACTGCACGCCGTGATGGCGCGCCGTCGAGAATCGCAGATGTTTTTCGGTAACAGATACAGACCTGAATCGGTAGAATTGCACAACGCTTGCGACCTCGCCCCACGCCACACGCCGTCCACGTCTGTAGCGAACCTGTAAATGGAATTGAAGGCCGATGTCGTCAGCGGGTCGATTTGAAGGATGATAATCGCCAGACGGGTTGAAGCGGGCAGAGTCGTTCCCAGAAAGCCGCGCATAAAGACCGACCGACACGATCAGAAGAAGAACCACGCATGAGAGAATCCGGTTCATCGTAAAAAGGTGTTGCCGAACGGTTGAGTTGACGCGGCGGGAGACAACTGCGTTACGGCCAAGTTGTCGATGACAAGCCCGCTGGTTCCGCTCGCGTCCAACGATTTGTTCGGCGTCGCCGGTCATAGAAAAGGTCTTTTACCGGCAAAGGCCGCGCTATCCCAACAGCGAAAAGTAAACATGTAAATACGGTCGTCGAAGTGTATGTTCTTGGTTACCGAGAGATTCCAGCCTTTGTGGTAAAGAGTTTTCGCCTCAGAACTGTCAACCGATTCAAAGATTTCTTTTTCTTCTTTGTTTGAGACGGTGATAGCAAGTCGGATGCGGTGGAATTTGTACTTCGAATAATCTTTATCGAAGTCGATGCCGACACTGGCAATCAAATCGGTGTGTTCTAGTTTGTAGGAGTGGATGTACGTCCCTCCGGTGGTGTCGGTTTCAAACGTTCCCATCAGCCCAAAGTTTGATGATCTGACACCCCTAGGGACGGCCCAAAGCGGTTGCACTTCGCACTTTGCCGGACGAAATTGTGCGCGTACCACAATGGGCGAGGCGAGGAGCAGAAGAATCGTCAGTGTGAAATGTGGTTTCATGGCTAGCTACTGAAGACGCCGAACGTCTGAGTTGACGCGGCGGCGCGAATCAAAGCACGCTTCGCCGGATCATTCTAGTTGAGAAACACGCCCCCGCCGCTCGCGTCCAACGATTTGTTATATGGCGCCGATAAGAGAAAAACGCGGCGCAACGTTCAAAGCGAAATATTCAAAGCGACCAATCGATTCGCGACCGCCCTCAAATGTTCGCGGTTCGGTGGCATCGCCAGGCCCATAGTCTGAGATTCGATCGTAAACAGATAGTCGATCATTTCGTCGGCGGAACAATGCGACGACAAAAGCCGATAGACGCCACCGACGTACGAATCATATTCGTCCTGCGCCTCAGGCACATCAGAGATACCAATCGGATCCCAGTCGTGCAATAAGATTTGCCCGATCGATTCCTGGATAGCCTTGGCGCTCCGAATCCGTTGATCATCACGAGCCATATAACGTTTGAGTTGACGCGGCGGCGCGAATCAAAGCACCCACTGCCGCACCAAGCAAGTTACAAAACACGCTCCCGCCGCTCGCGTCCAACGAATTGTTATGTGGCGTTGTCGTCACCAGCCGCGTTTGCCGTTACGGCGGCGGAATTCTGTACGTTCGAATAGTGAACCCTCGGGCCACAGAAGGAAAGTCATAACAGCGAGACGTTGGACATCGTCTCCCGTGAGTCCGGCGTCCTCGACCCAGTCACGCCACCGAGGCATAAGAAACGACCAAAAGGGCCATGCGATCACAGAGCCCACGATTAGGCCGACAAACAAAGCGCCAACTCCGTTCAGCAGCCAGCCAATGAAACCAAACAGTGCGATGATTCCCACGACCGGAAGAGTAACAGTCAGATGTCCGTGCGCGACTGCTCGAAGTGGAGTTACGTGTTTCATGAGGAAATCACCGTATCAAAAAGGAGCCACATAACGTCTGAGTTGACGCGGCGGCGCGAATCAAAGCACCCTGCGCCGCACCAAACAAGTTGAGAAACACGCTCCCGCCGCTCGCGTCCAACGATTTGTTATGCGCGCGAAAGGTCGCGGATTTCTGGTTCCTCGGCGGAGACTACCTCGACGATATGATCCAAGCAAGCAATTTCATAGTGCTTGGATTTGCCGGGGTATTCATCGGACGCGAACGTGGCCACGCCAAGATAGTCAAGGAAATGCGATTTCGAATAAATGCGAAAATAGCGGCCCGTGTGTTTTTCGTAATCGTCGACCTTGGCGAACGATTCATTAAGAACGGCATACGCGACGTAAGACGGGAACGTGATTTCATAACGGCGACACGTTTCGTCAGATATGATTGGGTTGCCCATAAATGGTGTGTCAGGAATTTTCACATCCGCATCGTTTGACGCCTTCGCCTCATCGACGACAATCCTCAGAACATTCACCTCTGGTTCACCGATCTCGGCAAGGTAGAGATATTCGTGCGAGTCAATTTGTTCGCGCAGGTTCATAAGTGAGAGCGCATAACGGTTGAGTTGACGCGGCGGGAAACAACTGCGTTACGGACAAGTTGTCGATGACAAGCCCGCTGATTCCGCTCGCGTCCAACGATTTGTTATGTGCGTCCCCATTATTTGAAATCACCATAGCTGCAATCGTCAATGCCAGATGGCCGCATGTGGATCACGAGCGACTTTGTGGTACCGCGCGGCCATGCGACAACGCGCAAAGGCATATTCGCAAGACAGAATGCATTTTGCGGATCACGAACGACGAGCCGGAAGCGACCCGCCGGAATAGAATTGAATTTGAAGTGGCCATCTTCGTCGGCGACCGCGCTAGCAATCAAGCGATGATCTTTTTCCGTGAAAAGCCCCAAACAAGCAGGAACCGCGCCGAGTTCTTTCGCCGGATCGCCAACCTCCATGATGACGCGCCCCGACAAACGTCGGACACTTGAACGTTTGGGGTCAACTTGGTTTCGATTGCCATACTCAATTGGCGATTTGCACTTCGGAGATTGTTGCGCGGCAGCGAGCAAGGGAACCATAAGCGTAAGCACGACAGCGACGCCGGTTTGGAACTTCACTGTGGGAAGCGATAAGCACATAACATGTATTAGACACCAAGAGTGGTGCCGACAATTAGGACAAATCTGGTGTCTAAATATATACTCTGCCCTATTCCACCAACAAATTAATCTCTTCTTAACCGTGGAGGCACCAGATGTCTGCTCCGCAATTAAGTC
>JBBRYS010000004.1:0-442011 GCA_038237475.1 Pyrinomonadales bacterium
AAGCTCGAGTTTCAATTCCTCATGTGGTTCGACTAAGCCTTCGACAAATGGGCGGCATCTACACGGGGGCTGTTCCTTTGTTTCAATTCCTCATGTGGTTCGACTAAGCCTTCGACAAATGGGCGGCATCTACACGGGGGCTGTTCCTTTGTTTCAATTCCTCATGTGGTTCGACTAAGCCTTCGACGGGTGGATTGCTGAGCTGATCGACTCCCACTGATCTTGTTTCAATTCCTCATGTGGTTCGACTAAGCCTTCGACACACCCCCTACCAAGTGCCTGATCTGGCAGGAGTTAACAAGGGGTTTCCGATTATAGTTCCGAAAAGCCGGCTAGAAAAGTCTTTTTTGACTCGCAGAGCATCTCGCAGGCGCATAAGTCCTTTGTCTGCAATGTGCGAGCATCGAGCCCCCGACCGATTTTGCGCTACCCGGTTAAACTGCTGATTCATAACATGTTAGAGTCTCGACAACAGTCGGCGTTCTATTCCAGTACGCGATGCTCGATCGCACGCTTTTCAAACCTGATAGAACTTCTTGTCGACTGTGACCGGCTTTCCACCGTGTGTGATAGTTCGCTCTCGGCACGCTTCACAAAGGCGATAGATCCGGATACTATCGCCCGCAGCCAGGTAGCGGGCCAGGCGCCGGCTAAGTTCCTTAGTTCGTCGTTCCGTTAGATCACACTCAAAGACAGAATATTGAACCCGCGAGCCCCAATTCTCGAGCTCGTTCGCAATCTGAGTTCTGGTCCCGTCGTTGACGATGTCGTAGGCAACTATGCAGAGCATCGACTCTCGGCCTCTGGTCTTTGGTCTTTGGTCTTTGGATTCTAATGTAACGCGCGCGAACGTGTCACCGAGTTTCTCCGATATCCCAAGCCCGAGCAGCACACTTGGCGAGGTGGCGGCCCAGTCAGCGAATCTCAAGCGGAAGATAGCGTTCAGACTCACCCCTAAGCGCTCTAATGAAGCTGGTAACCTGAAGGTCAATGCAACCGCGCCAGGTCGTGCGCATTTTGGCCACCGGGTGCCGGACGAAAGTGTTCATACGCCGCTCGAAGTGCGCTACAAATCTCTTGCGGGCGGGATCCGTTAAGAAGCAGCCACCCGGCAGTGGCGAGTCGGGAGAGAGCATTCTCGTGTCAGCTGATGACGCCGGAGGCGAGCCAGACAAATCCCTGCCGGGGTTGTCCTCGTTGCTATCAAACGCTCCGGGACTTTCAGCGAAATAGAAGTCGGCCGGCGTAAAGACCATTCGGTTCAGTAGTCCAGTAACCAGCGAATCGATAATCGGAGCCCGCAATTCTTCAATCAGATCTGAGCAAAGCGCTGGATGACCCTGACGGAGGGCGTGGAGACTGCCCACGTAGGGCGATAAGCCGCGCGCGCGGACAATCGCATAGATATTGTAGAAGAGCAGCGTATACCCAAACGAAAGCAGGGCGTTCACTGGATCCACTGGGGGCTGGCGTGATCGCTTCGAGAACTCGAAAGCAGCCGGCAGGCAAATCGCCAAGGCTGCGAAGTAAGACGCAGCGGCAGCTCCTTCATGCCCCCGAAGCTGGTCGAGCGTGTCCGCTTTGTTCAGGGCTGTAGCGAACGACAGGAGTTCGTTGATTGACTGAGCGAGCCGGTCATCCGACTTAGAGCGCTGCCGTCGCTGGAGCAGGGATCGGCAATTCATTATTTTTCCGCGAACAATTTGCCGCGCAGTATTAAAGACGAACGACTGGTCTGACAAACGCTCGAATTGCTTTTGATGAAGCAAAACGTTTTGGTTGCCGGTAGATTCGATGGCACCGAAGAAGCGGCCAAAGCCGTTGAGTACGATGATCGGAATATTATTGCGCAGACAAAATTTCATTGCGCTGGTTGTAATCTGGGAATTACCGAAGAGAATGATCTGATCGACCTTGAAAGCAGGCAGGCTCAGGAGTTCCACCTCCTCTTTCACGATGCGCAGATGCTCATCCTCGCAACGAATGATGGCGCCATGCTCGTGTATGTATAGAGTGCGCAACAACGAGACGCTCGGAGGCGGTAAGGAAGATCTGGACGCTGAGGGTGGCGGCGCTGTGGAGGAAGAGTTTGATTCCACACTATCGGGCTCAGTTGAATTCTGGTTGGCAAAGTCCTCAGTGGGCTGGTCGCCGGCGGCAGTGGATCTCGGGCGGGTGAAAAACGAAGGAATCTCTTTGGGAGCGATGTCCGCGAAAGCCTTCATCAAGGCATCGTGCAGCGCAGGATTAAAGGGGTCGTGCCGGCGCGGGGCCGCACGGAGGATGGGCAGCGGTGGGGGCATTGTGATTTCTGCATGGTTGCTCGCCAAATGCGATCGCCGCGGCGGAACGAAACAGAAGCCGGCCGCAAAGCTGGCCCCCAAGTACTTAAACCCATCGGTAAAATTGGTGATTCGCGTCTTTTCATCGTTCAAGGAAAGCCGGAGCCCGTCCAGGACTTCGCGCGTCAGCTTCAGCGCTTCCTCAGCCCTTGGTTTCGTCTTACACAAGACCAGAAAGTCGTCGGCAAAGCGGACGAGCTTCTGCCCTGCCCCAAGCATCTGCTCATCAAAGGTATCTAAATAAAGATTCGCGAGTATGGGTGAGAGCGGGGAGCCCTGTGGCAGGCCTTTCGTTGTCACGGTGAGTTGATGACCATCATAGACGCGGGCTGTCACCCATAAACGAATCAAATCCATCAGCTTCTGGTCCGGAACCAGCTCGGCGACGCGCGCAAATAAGAGGTCGTGATCGACATTCTCAAAATACGAAGTGATGTCAGCATCAAGTACCCATTGGTAGCCAGCCTCGCGCAGGCGCTCGACCTGCTGAAGAGCCTGCTTTACCGAATGACCCTTACGATATGCAAAGGAACAAGTTTCGAATTCGCGATCGAAAGTAGGGCCTATCAGGATAAGCGCTGCGTCCTGAACAACCCGATCGCGCACTGCCGGTACAGCCAGCGGCCGCTGCCCACCATTGATCTTCACCACGAAGAAGCGCAACAAAGGAAGTGGCACGTATTGGCCCTTCGTTAGCTCTTCGCTGAGTCGGAGTAATTCGCTCTCAAGCTTGTGCCCAAAGACAGAAATGGTGACCGAGTCGATACCGGCACAGCCGTCTGACTCGACCACACGCAACCATCCGGCTCGCAAAGTTGAGAGGCGACAGAGCTGGCGATGGAGGTAGGTGATCTTCATTGGGTCTTCGAGGACAGATCACGTGCTCTAGAGAACGCCCGAGCTTAAGCGTTGCCCACGCTTTCCACAAGCCCCAGGATGGCCCAAAGACCGGAGCCTCCACTCGCTGCAAGCTTGCTGTCCGCGCCCGAGTTTCCACGAGTAGCGTCTAAGCTGGTGGAGGAACCAAGCAAATGGAAAAAATAATGGTTACTTTCGCCTTAGTCGTGACATTCCTGTTGAGTGGCTGCGGCTCTGAGCCAACCACCGTGGTGATTCTCGTGGACGCAACCACCAGCATCGATTCCACCGAGTATCAACGCTGTCGCGGGGAAATAGAACGTAGGGTGCAAAACCTCAAGCGTGGTGATCGCCTGGTGTTGGTGCCAATCACGGGCGAACCCGAAGAGCTCCTTGGGCCCCGGATTGTCCACATCGACATGCCGACCGAGCTGGTTCCTTACGATAGCAACCTAAAGAGGGTAAAAGCGGCCGCCGCGGAAAGAGTCCAGCAGTTTCTGGCTGTGTTACCGGCGATTCAAGCGAAACAAACGGACATCATGGGTGCCTTGCGAGCTACGGCCGACGCGTTTCGAGGTAACGCTTCAGAGTTGCTCGTGCTCTCAGACATGGTCGAGGACGAGCAGGGCCTGCGCTTCCCAAAGATGCCTGAACTCGCAACTTTGAAATCAGCCGAAGCTCTGGCTGAGAAGCTGGCCAAGCCGGAGCAGCTCAAGCTCGTCAAAGTTAGCCTGGGAATCCTGAAGAGCTACGACCTGGAACGTATGCACCCCGAGCGTCGCGAAGCTGTGCAGGCTTTCTGGCGCAAATACTTTCTCGCTAGCGGCGCTAGCAACGTGCAGATCACAGTAGACCTGGAAACGCTGGGTAAGTAACTAATCAATTTGCAGACGAACTATAGAAGGAGAGATAAGCTAATGTTCAACAAACTATCAAATAGACTTTCAGTTCAGCGCGCGCTGCCAAAGGGACGCTACGACGGCGCCAACGGGACGCGCGGAGAAGATTTTCAGGAGCAAGTGGACCATGCAACTGAGCGAAACGTGCAGCTCATTGAGCAAAAGGCGAGCGATCGGATACGCGGCCTGGAGGCGCAGAAAGCCCATTCAGAAGACCGCTGGAAACGAGCGAACACCCGTCTCAACGAAATATTGGAAGCAGGTCGGCCCAAAGCGCTCGTGTTTGGGCTGGCCCTGGTGGTCATGTTCATGGCGGCGATCTGCAGCGAGATCTATCTATTGATGCCTACGATGCGCGGTTTCGGCATCGCCGATCCCATACATCAGATGTTTGCTGCGGGTGGCATTGTGTTAATGGGCGCCATTGTCTTGAAGTTTCTTTACAGTGAAGCACGCCACTACTACGCCCTGCCGCCAGAAGAGCAGGCTGCTGCGCCAAATTGGAAGCTTCAGCGCATTCTGCTCCCGGCCGTGGGGATCCTTGTTATCACCGGTTTTTTCTTACTGGGATTATTTCGGGCCAGCGAGATGATCTTTGCAAACGAGCTTGATCCGACCTCTGACCTCGGCCGCTTCGTGGGAACAAATGACGGATTAACGAAGGCAGTGCTGGTATTCCTGACGGTGATGTTACCGGTTGCCGGCGCACTGGCCTTGTCACACGGGATCGAGATCATAGGGAATTGGGTCGAATGGGCGCGCCTTCGTTATCTAAGCTGGGCACATAACCGGCGCATTCACCACTCGGAAAAGGAGCTGCACGCAGCAACCGAGCAACTCGAAAAGCGGTCCGGAGCACAACGAGAACACGGCGAAGAGATCAAGGCGGAGTATCGTGACGGCTACAACCACGGGCAAAACCTCGGCATGCATCAGCTCCCGGTTTGGTTCTATGTCGTCAAAACTTTGGCAGTCGGGTTGGGCGTAACGTTTCTAATGTTTCTGGTCGATCTCTGGCTACAGAATCATTATCAACTGCCGGCCTGGCGCTGGTTGTTCTACGTTGCGGGGATTCTCTTTGTTACCGGACTATATGGAGTGCGGCAATGGCTGGCAAGAGAGAGGCCGTCGGAGAACGAGGTGAAGTGGAAGCCGATCTGGCGCGATCAGGAGACTCTTGCCCCTGTCGCGGCAAACAACCCTTCCCTATCGTCAAATGGCCACAAGATCAACGCCACGGCTGAAACTCCAACCTCCCGAGCAGCGGCGTAAGTCGGGAGGCATTACTTACAAGAGGGGAGGTGAATTTACATCGCCAGGGAGATGCAGATGGTTCGACTAAGGGCTCACCCCGATGTGGCAAAGGTTCAAAACCCGGCATTGCCCCCTAGGTTTCAATTCCTCATGTGGTTCGACTAAGGGCTCACCACGGGTGATATCACGCGCCGCGGCAGCCATCGAGGCCTCGTTTCGATTCCTCATGTGGTTCGAACTAAGGGCTCACCAGTGTGTCGCCGACAAGAAACCGGATTTTGTCCTTGTGTTTCAATTCCTCATGTGTCAGATGCCTAAATTTCGACAAGTTATCTTTCCCGCATCCAGACTCGCCGTTGTTGAGGATTTTGACAGGATTCTGTTCTTAGGCGGAGCGACAATAGCCGCGGTTGCCGAACACACCTGGCCCTACCTTAGTCACCACATGAGGAATTGAAACGAGGAGTGCTGATAGTTAACGATGGTCTCGTAGTTCGTGAGTATCACCCGGTGCTGAAGCAAACGATCGAGGTCTAACACAGGCTCACCAATTACAGTCTCCTGCTGACCGGCGCGTTTGAACCCGCTTAGAGTGGAGCCCCTGAGCGTCACCCAAGGCGTGAAGAGAGCACCGTCATCTTTGAAAAACGTACGCATATCGTTGAGCCAGGTCTCACTCTCCAACAAGATAATTGGAGCGACGATCAGGATCGGATTCCATGGGCCAGATTCCAAGTCCGCACCGTTTGGTGTTAGGTGGCCCTGCTCAATTATCCAAGCCAGGAACGTGAGAACTTGAAGGGTCTTACCCAACCCCATGTCGTCAGCTAACAAACATCCATGTCGATTTAAGCGAAAATTCCTTTGGAGCCAGGCTATGCCGGCGCGCTGATGCGGTTTGAGTAAGCCAGGATCCATTAGCGCCGCCGGGATGACAAGATCACTTTCGCCCCCAGGCCCTTCATATGCCTCTTGATACTCAAGCTCTGACTCATTGGTATAGATGAGGAGATAACGATTCTTGCCAGGGACGTCTTCAGCTCTCTGCCTTTGACTAGGCGTTACTCGATCAAGCAGTTCGTTGAGGGCGCTGATAAAGGCTTCGTCAACGAGGATTGACTTATCGCCCAGTTGAACAGTTCCCTCTCCGGTCTTCCATGCGGCGCGAGCTGCCTTGCTAAAACTAAGTAGTTCGGCACGCGAATCAAAAGGGACGTTTTCGGAATTTCCGTCAGCATAACGACAGCTAATTCCGGCGCTGAAAGCGCCTCGGTCTAGCTCCTTTCCTGGTCCGGCAGCGTCTTCGAAAATGCCGGTGGTGCTACGCTGTAGGTAAGGTTGCGAAACAAATGGGAAGTTGCCGATGCCTCGCACACGCGGACCAAAACCTGTGAGATCGACGGCCGCACCAATGCCATCGAAAACAGCCTGGGGATCACGGAGAACGTCATTTCGCTCAGCCCCACTCAGCCTGCGAACCTTTTGCATTCGTCGAAGAGCATCGCGCTGAGTGTCATCGAGAACAATATGTACACCGCCGCCACCGGCAGGATTCAGTGAGAAAACGGCATCAATATCATCTCTCTGGAAAAATGCTTGCAGCAGAGCCGAATCCTCAACACCTTCGAACTTGGGGATAAACGACATTCGCCCATCATCATGAACCTGCATGTCCAAGCCAACCTGCGAAGGAACCAGAACATTCTGTTTTGCAATGAAGCGATCTACTTCCACCCCGACTCCTCTGGCCAATCCTTTTATTTCGGCAAAATTGAGATAGGCTTCGGAGCTGCGCTTCCGCTCTGGAGGCAATGCATTGAACTCATCGATTGTGCTTATGAGGGTGAAAGACTGTTGGTCGAGTTGGTAGAAGGTACTATTCCTGCGGACGAAACATCCTAGCCGCTCGGGATATACAGACTGAGTTCCTAAGTAGAAGCGATACCTGTAGCTAAAGCTTTCGAGACCTAAGCTTCCTGACGAAGAGAGTTCGAGAGTAAATGGCGCCCATTCTGCGATTCCACTAAAAGCGTCCACACCTTGCTCTTCAAGTCCTGCATACTCACCATACTCGATCCTCAGTGAACCTCCGTCCTCGATCGCTATACCTAGCTCCAATAGCTGCGGGACTAAGGTTGGTAATAACTGGCCTAATCGGGATCTCGGTACTAATTCTGCTAAAACGTCGGACTCACTTAGAGAGCCGCTGCTGTGACGAAGCCATACGCCATCGCCTTCGGCTACGAGGGAAACTCCTTCCGCAGGCTCAGCTAATTTCCAAGTGAGATCTGACATGGGTAAGCAGGACCGACCAACAGTCGGAGAAGGAAAGATCTATGATGGCCTAATGCCGTAACTAGCCAGTATTTGTTGAAGCTTGTATTTCCAATTCCCTCCGGCGTCGTGGACAATCCAATGCGCAACTAAGCGCTTCTGTTTAATCCTGTAGTAACCAAATGGTTGTGTTGACCAAAAGTCTGGTACGACATTTTCAACTTCCGACCTATCATAAACGTAGCATGCACCCATTTTATTGAATTCGATGACCAACACTCGTCCAAAATCCAAGAGAAAGGCGCTATGCTGGTCCGCGACAAACCCATGAGTAAAACTGTAATCGCGCATTTTGTTCAGCTGAGGGCGCAGTCGCACCAGATCTTCACGGTTTAGCAGTGGGCGAGATTGTTTGAAAGCCTTTACGTATTTTAACCAGAAGTCCTTGCGCCCGTGAGGATCTTGCCCCCTTCTCATCACATGTTCAAAGAAGAAATGAACGTCAAGTCCTGATAGCCATTGTATGACTCTGGTCCTTGCTTGTTCTTTAACGCCGACCCATTTGGTTGTGTGTGCAGGCAGTCTTGGGTCGCCCAAAAGGTCTCGTGGATTGCTCAGGATAAACTTAACCAACTTCGTTCTGAACTTGCCGTCGCGATTTCCAAGATCGAGCAGAATGGTTTGAGCGATTTCACTCTTGAATTCACCGACATCCCACCCACCCCACGAGAGAATTTCATCTATCAGGTAGTCGATCCACGTCTCATCAGCCGAGATTTTCTCGCGGCAAGAGTCTGCTGTGTGCTTCGCAGCAGCGGCAACGTACGCAGTATCGCTCTGTATTCCCCACTCATCACACGTTTCCTGAATGCGGCGCCTGCCTCGCACTATCTTCCCTGAAAACTGTTCGGCGCCATTGGTACCCAGCACCACATCGATAGATTTCTTCCAGCGATTAATAACGCGGTTTTGACCGCGGTAATCGCGCAGTCTGTGCCGCACCTTTTCAATGACTGGACCAACCACAAACGTGGCCGACCACCGTGAATGACAAGCTCGCACTAGTCCCTGAATAGACTGTGGCCTCAACCCGTATTCCCGCTGATCGAGATAGTTGTGGAAACGAAGGTCTGTTGCAACATCCGGTGCCCAACAAAGATAGCGGATTGTCCGGGAATCCAGTTCAGAGTTTTTCCTGATCAAATAACGATTCCAGTGTTCCAAGCATTCGTCGGGGGCGTGAACGGGCCGATAGGCGCGCGTCTGATCAAGCTTAGAAATAAGGTCCTCTAGCGGCGCGAGCGAGTCCTTGGCGGGATAGACCAGGTGTTCCAGCTCATTGCCAAAATCAATGCTGGCCCTTTTCAAATCTTTAAGGTAATCAAGCAACATGGGGTTCATCGTCCTCCGGTCTCCGCCCCACTCAGATTGAGTGTTCCCTTAATCAGTTTTTCCTCAAGCGACCGCACCCGAATCTTGAATATTACTCGTCTACTCCTGTCAAGATCCTCTTCGCCCTTGTCTGTTAGAATAGGCTCAACGCTGCCCCTACCGGTCGCGGACAATAGATCCAGAAAGCATGGGCGGTATTGCGATGAAGTACCGCCAGTATTCCCACTACCAGATGGAGTGCTACCGACTAAGACTGCTAAGCTCTCACGCACAACTGCCATAGATCTCTGCTGACTCAAAGACATATTGAAATCGTCGTCACCACCCTTACTGTCAGCATGGCCTTCAACAACCATTGAACCTATGTCTTTCCTGAATTCATCGGAACACACTGTGGAAGCCATTTTCGGCAAGATTGTCTTTAGAAATGCTCTACCCTCTTCCCGAAGATCCGATTTGCCAGATTGGAAATTCATCAGTCCTTCAGGTACCACTACAATCAACCCTAGTGGATCCTTAGGATCGTTCTTAACCTCGAAACCTGGCCGGTTCGCCAATTCGATTTCCATCTTTTGCTTTAATTTCGCAAGGATAAGATTTCTTGTCGTCTCACCTTCTTGTTGGGAATTGTTAAGTGACGCAACTAGCAACAGGATAAAGATAACGGCTAGCGACGTCATCAAATCTGTCATGGAGCTGGAGAGTCCAGATTCGGTGTTTTCGTGAGCCATCTAGATTCCTAGCGTGTCGTCGGTTGCGCTTTCCCCAGAACCTCGCTCAACTCCTGCAAAAACTCATCCAACTCACCGACTGAAGCGCCCAAACGTTCGGTCGCGTTCTTGAAATGTTCGCTAGACTGTTTTACTAACTCCTCATATCCGTTTTGCGTTACATGAACATGATTAGTCAGATGCTCGGTGATTTGGCTAAGCAAGGAACTCGCCGAGGTCTCCACAGAACTGAACGCCTGCTTGTAGTGCTCCATACTCTCGTTGATCTTGATCCAAGTCGCTTCCTGATTTGCGTTGGCGTCAGCCAACATGGTCACCTGTTCATTCGACATAGTCGCAACCGTCTGCAAGCTTCCCTGAACCTTCTTAATCTCCTCACTAGCAGAACGGATCGAGGAAACAGCCATTGACCTCACGCGCTATCGACTGAAGACTTGCAACGATCTCGGAATGTTGCCGAAGAGATTGATTGAAACTACCCAATGACCTGTCCAAGACAGTTCTTAACTGGTCAATTCCTGCCAACTGGTCCTGATGCTTTTCGAGTAGAGAGGCCAATTGTTCGGCATTTCGGGTAGACCAGGAGTCCGCACGCTCGATCATGGCACTGGCAGCGCCGGTAGCTTGCTGGGAACTTTCTTGCATCGTCGTGCTCATTTGTTCACTGAGCGTCCGCACATCGCTGGAAAGTGAATGAACAACTGCCGTGAGCGTGGCTGACATATTGCCGACGGAAGAGTCCGTCGTTTGCTTAAGCTGTTCCATCAAGCTCCCTAGCACGTTACTCAATTCCTCGACCTGACCGCGCCCTACACTCATCTGCTCCGCAGTCGACAATTTGGCGTAGTCAATTAACTCATTTAGCGCTGCCTTGGTAGAGGAGAATTGAGTATTCATGCTCTCCAAGAGCATAGCCGTGCCCTGAAGCGATTCCGCTACCTTGTCGAACTGATTCATCGTGCTCCCAGATAGAGACTGAGAGAACGACGCACCCATTTGTTCGATTGTCTTGTTGAGTGATTGCTCCAGATTTCGTAGTAGCGCATCCAAGGACCCTGTTATCGACTCTTGCTTTTGAGCTTCAGCCGCTCTCATCATTTGGTTTAACTCGTCAATTACCAGCACCATCCGTTCGAGCGTTGGTCCCATGCTTTCGCTGAAACTACGCTGAAGCATAGGAGCTAGGCCTGAGTTGAAATCCCTGAAAGCGTTAGTCTGTTCTGCGATGTTCCGTTCGAGATCGACGAGAATTCTGGTCGAAGAGAGCCGCGGAACGATTCCGTCAACGACGGCGACGAGTCTTGTTCTAGTCTTATCAAGGCCGTAGAAGAGCCTCTTCTCCACAACGACAATCACGGTAGCTGACAACAGGGCGGCTATGGATGACAGAAACTTGCCGGAAAGGCCCTGAATCAAAAGCTCAAGTCCTTGCACGCGGCTATTGACCAATCGGACATCGAGTAAGGCGATGAGAATCGCCAGGAAAGTAAACAGTAGACCCAGTCCAGTTACGATGCCCGGAACGGCGGAGTAAAGCCCTCTATTGATATAGGGATCGATCACGACCTGAGGACTGAAAGCAAGATTCGCACTCTCGGACGACCAAAAGTGATCCTCGCCATGAGCATCAGCTCGCAAGAGGAGCTGCGAATCGTACACGCGCCAAGCTGCAATAAGACGTGGGATCTTTTCAAAAAGCTGACCGAGCGAATCGTATGCTGCGCCGGGTAACCCGTTTCGCTTTTGCTCTTTTGATAGCGAGGTCTGTTCAAGCTCCTTAGCAGTTCTAAGCAGCAATCTCTTTTCTCGGGTCACGATCCAGGACAATCGGAGAAGCACCGCGATGGAGAGCAACACTATCCCAAACGCTGCAATCCAAGTGATCGCAGGCGCATCTATCCCTATGATTTTCCAGTCGATTTTTAGGAGGTCAATTAGTCTCAACTAAGTCTGCCCAACGAACTGAAATTGTGAGGTTTTGGCGAGCGCTTCACGCACCAAATCACGGGCTCACCCACAAAGGAAAACGGCGCCCGCTAAGTCGTCACGATTCGATTGACTTCTGACTTCTAAGACTGCAACCGATCAACAGGCCGGGACGAAAGAAAAGCAGCAAGTTTCAGACTCGGGGACCAGCCTGACCTGCTCGGGTGGTCAACCATAGCATGTTCAGAAGGCTGGGCAAAGTGAAAGGGTTGGCAGAATAAAGGACTTGCTTGGGAGCTTATCCCAATCACCACTTGTCAGTCCCACGCAAGAATGCGCGGACGTTCCAGGTCGGTGTAGGCAAATTTCTTGCAAATGGGGGGGCCGAAAGGATACTGCGCATTCGCTCAGCTCTTATTCCAAGAAGGGTTTGCTCCGCTGCGCAAACTCTGTGAGGTGTCTGGGGGCCTTTCTGTACGAGGCCGATCGATTGGCTAAACTCCAAAGC
This sequence comes from Pyrinomonadales bacterium, assembly GCA_038237475.1. Lineage (GTDB taxonomy): Bacteria > Acidobacteriota > Blastocatellia > Pyrinomonadales > Pyrinomonadaceae > JAOAPY01. The sequence goes on from JBBRYS010000004.1 coordinate 12,185, forward strand.
GTAGTCTTTTGCGAGGACCTTCATTGACCGCGGAGTTTCCAATACTCTTTTCTATTTGGACCTATGTAGACCAGGGTGAGATCCCACATTTTCATGAAGAGCTCCGTGCCGAAAAGATCATCCACGCCGATGTGCTGATTGGCGAGAAACTTAAAACCATCTCGGTCGATCTGCCAGGTTTGGCAACCCCGATAGTGATGCACAATGTAATAACAACCATCGCTTCGTTGTCTCAGTCTTGGCCATCTAACCTCCTCCAAGTGGACTGACTGGCTCCATCGGCTGTAGAAGGGCATCAAGCTCAAGAGCGGAGCTAGGTTCGAGTTCTCGCACTCCCCGCAAGGTCTGTTGATCGAGTTGCCCCCGAGCGACGAATTTCAAGATGGTAGACTTCTTCCCACTCACAAACCTTAAGCCAGCGGTTACCGTCAGAGGCACTGAGAGATCGAAGCGCTTCGGTGTGGCCGCCGACGCGACAATGTGGTCCGACGCTTCCCATAAGTCTTCAGCGTGCAAACCGAAATATTTTGCCGCCTTATGAGCATCGACAATCTTTCCTGAGATCATCTTTCCGCATAAATACAGAGTGCCGCCTTTGACGGTGATGACATAAACGGTGTCGCCAACTTCGACACCTCGTTTCGCGAAAAGATTACCGGCAGTATGGCTTAGGAGATCGCCTTCTGCGCCAGATTCTTGACTGTTCTGCCAAGTCGAATTCTGCCAGTAATGAGTAAAGTAGCGTGACATGCTAGATTCTCCTTGTAATGTTAGTTCTCATCAGTAGCGGATTCCTTAAGACCGGACACGGCGTCCCTCAAGACTTGCATTTGACGGTCTAGAGCTGCTGACATCTTCCGAACCTCTTCCAGAATCTTGCCACCATTATTAGTAATCGTCTCGGTCCACGTCTTCATCGCATCGAGGCGTTTCGCTTCCTTTTCGATTGCCAGAATAGCGCAGTCGATGGCCTGGAAGTCAGCGGCCTCTGCTTCACGGGTTTTGGACTCCCGCACACACAGGGCCTTGGCAAGGCAAAGGGCTGACTTCAGAATCACGTCGCTGTTCATGTCCTCAGCATCCCAGACCACAAAGATGTCATTGCCATACCGAAGCAGCGGTTCCTGAGTGGCCGGCGCGGTCTTTTTCGAGAAGATAAATACGCCTACCGACGCTCCCCGATTTTTTCGAGCAGTTTCAATCTCTGCACGTGCCTTCCCAACATCGAAAGAAGCTTGTTCCTTTGCCTCGATGACAAACTTCGTTCCCACGGCTACGCAGTCTGGGCCAAGCTCAACCGTTGCATCCCCAACTTTGCAATTCTTAATATCACCAGTGGTGTTGCCAGTTGCAGCCGCGATGTCTCCCGCCTTTTCAGCTTCGTGCTGCACGAACTCGACCACCACCTCCTCAAACCTGCGCCCATGAGTGGTTGAGCGGAGCGACTCCTCACGCCTGGCTTTCATTACATCCAGCGCAGATGTCACCTCTTTCTGGAAGAACGTCGCCTGCTCTTGATGGCCCTTGAGTATTTCGACGAGTTCGCGCTTCAGACGCGCGAGCGCGGAACCTTCATTGTCGAGCGTCAAGTTGCTGTGAATCGCTGCGGTGGCATCATTCAACAGAACAGACATGCGAGAGAGCGCAGAACCATCATTGTCCAGTGAGAACTCGTTTGTAATGGTACGCTGGGCAGTTTCCACTTTGCGAACTAGCCGGCTGAGCGCCGAGTCTTCTTCGTCGAGGGAGAACTCCTTAACCACCTCATCGACTTTCTTCGTCAGGTCTCCTGTCAAGCGTCCGTTCTCCTCAGTGAGCTCGGATATCATGCGGTTTAGCGCACCATCCTTGTTGTCCAACGAGAACTCCGCAAGAATGATTTCTCGCTCCGCTTGCAATACTTCTTCGGCTGAGTTGCGGACCGCTTGAACCAGACCAGTCGACTCCTCTGGGTCGAGGAGATTCATAATCGGGCTATTCTCGCCGACATGAGCCGCGAGTGTCTTCGCCAGTTCAGAGCCGTCGACTCCAATCTGCCGCCTCAAGAGCTGCTCAATGTCTCCTTCTTTGCGAACCAATCGCTCCAGACGCTCCTGAAATCGCCCGTTGGTGGGGTCAAAGTATTCCTTCAAGACGGTCGTCACGTTCTCATGAAGTTGGGAGCGGTAACTCTCGAAGGAGTTCCCTAACTCTTCGAGAAGGCGGTCGCCCTCGCGCTTCACAGCGTCGACGTCAACTTGGCCACGAGCGTGCTTCAAAGACAATATGCCGATTCGCAGGGCGCTGAGTGAGTACTCATCGCGCTCGCGTCCCGACTGCCGTATCGCTAGTTCCCGCACTGAATCAGCGTCAGTAACGAAAATATCGACATGGACAGATTCCGGCACGTCAATGCTTCCAAGAAGGGAGCTGGCGACGATTTCGTTAGTGGGTTGCTGAAAATGGCTGCTCATAAGATTCTCCTGCTTCAACTGGATAAAGATTGTGCTTAAAAGGTAGGGGTCCTGACGCTCTTTCCCCCTATGCAGGAACCCTGAGGCCGTAGCGATCGGCCCTTGCCTGCCTCGAAAGGCGGCGTAAGCGTGGATTGCGGGCTTCCGCGTCGTCACGTTCATATCGCCCCACCACATTCCAATGCATAGCCAAGGCTTGGCCCAGGTAAGTCCGGCTCCGCTTGTTGTTGATGATTTCTGTTAGGTCGCGCTGTCTCATTGTCTTCTCTCCTCCAACCAGGTTTTTACTGCTTACACCTGTATATGGGATAAGAAAGACGGTTTGTTCAGCGCGGCAAAAAGGTTGAGTAAGAGAGGATCATCGCAGTGCAGGCGGCAACACTGGGTGTGTTAGGTGGGACGCCGTTCTAATCTGGCACTCTTGGTTGAAGGGCGCTTATTTAACGATTCGATGACTCTTAGGCGAACTCGGTACCTGATTTTTCTCAGTTAACGAGCTCTCGCGATCGTCGCCGATTGCATCGGATGACATACTACGTTTCGCTCCGACGATGTTTTGAAATTCTTTGGAAGATCTGTCGTAATAGTCAGAGCGAACGGGTAAATAAGCCAAAAAATCACCGTCCTCTGTAATAGGCAAATTATGAGATTCAAGGAAGAGATACAATTCGTCGACTACCTGCTTCCTCGGATTCTCAAGAGCTTTTTCAAGAAATCTTTCCAGGAGCCGATAAGGTAGCCCAACATCGCTGAGTCCCACAATACGCTCCGCTACTACATTCTGAATCGGACTGCCGTCTCGCATTACGATACCGTTTTCAATGACAAATTTCTCAACTATTTTGGACTTAGAGTTAGCGGCGACGATGCTGACCCGCTGGCGCGCAGCCACTCAATAGTTCTATCAGTGAGCCGCACAAAAACTCCGTCAATATCGCCGTCCGGCAGCAAGGCCTTTATTATTTTGTCCAATTTTCCTAGGGTAAGTTTACATGAGTTACTGTGCCCCAAAAGTGCGACGACGCTCAAATCCAATTTGATTTGTTCGCTGGTGGCCTCGTCAAATAAAGTCGCTTCATCACGTTTTTCTGCCCTTGCTTCTTCGTCAGCAAAGTCATCGTATTTGTTCGGCACGAGATTGTCCCATAACAATTCGATCGAGTGGTCCCAAGATCTATCCCAATTGCCGTTGCCGTTTCTCCAGTATTCCCCAGACAACCCACCCATCCAATGAAAGACCTGGCCAGGTACGGTCCGAAGGGTCCAATCCTTGTCAGAATGCATTCGGTCTGCAAATTCCAACCATTCTTGCGGATACAGGCCACCTTTTTCTTCGTATATGGATATCATGATTTTCTCCGGGAATTTAGTTCACCGTGACGTCGTCGTCCAATCCAAGTTCCCTCAGCGCAACTTTAGTCTCATCGACTTTTTGCGAAGATATTCCAGCGTCGGAACTGGCTTCAATGGCGACCTTTATTTTCAAGCCAGAGCCAACCGCATATTTCGACAAAACCTTGTTGTAGAAAGTCATCCACTTTTGAGCTGGCACTTCGCCTTCCCACTTGACAGTGGTCGTCACACTTGGACCGGCTCCACCGTCATCTTCATCCTCCGCTCCAGATGGTGGTCTGGGTACGGGAGGTTGGACAGTCGGCTGTTCTGGATTCACTGGCTGGGCTTTCTTCTGCTTATACTTTTCGGCGATTTTATCGGTTACAATGTAAACGTCGTTGGATATCTCAATTTCATTTGCGGCAACGCTCTTGTTGTACCAGAAGGGTTCATAGTCTGCCCCGCTCTTTCCAACATAAGCCATCTGTCCGCCACTGACGCCCTTAGCGATGGTCTCCTTAATGGCGTCCGCATTCAGCAAGCGCGGGAACTGTGGAGAGGCGAAGAAGGCGTCCCGTACTTGTTTCGTACTCCACTCCGTATAAACGGGTGACCAATTGCGGGCGAGAAAGTTCGGGCTGATGGTCTCCTGGACATCGCCGTCCTGGCGCAGGCGATTAATGATGAAATTCGTTAGTGAAGTGGCTGCACTTGAAGTCACAAAGCCAAGATCTACTGTGCGCAGTTTGTTGTCCTTGTCCAACAGAACAATATTCTTGTAGGTGCGCCAAACGCTCTCGGCAATGTCGCGTTTCGCTTTGTGCAGGCTGTCCTTAAGCTGTCGTTGCTGCCCTTCGTCGAGGCGCAGCCCCCCCGATTCTGATTCAATGTCCTCCCAAGCGAGAACCTTTCGGGCTTCGTCGTAGATCGTGGCAGACGTGTCTGCTACGCACCAGATGAGCGCGCTCTTGAACGTGCGAGATGAAGTGCCACACTCGCGCGTCATCTGCTCGATTGTTTGGATGGTGCTAGCATTTTGCAGCGGCGCGTTAGGGGCGAAGACGAGGAGTGTCAGAATTGGGCGATCCAGCACCTGGACACTTTTTTCCGGGAACGGAACCAACTCAACCCCTACGACCTTCTTCTTGAAAACCTCTAGCACCTCTTCGCGGACACGATCCTCGATGTCCTTCGGCTGGATGCTGGCCCGACGGTCTGCCAACAACTTATTCAGGTTCGGCGACAGACTGAACCTGTACTTGTTGCGCTCTACGGTCAGGTAGTAGCTCGATGTTCCCAGCGTCTCCAACACAGTTTCGACGTTACCGATGTCGAGGTCAGGCTCGGCGACCGCGAGGCGAACTTCCGGCAGCGTACTCTCGCTTTTACCTTGACCCCCGTTCGATTCGAAGAAGACTACTGTCCCTGCTTTGCGATGCAGTCGTGCTTTCTTAATGCCGTTAACCGATTCCTTATCTAAGCGGACGGCGTGTGAATCTGGTTTGCCCGTGATATCGGTCGTTACAGCGATTTCCAAACGCCTTTCGCCGAGCTGATCGAAGACGGTGGTACGGAAAATGGAATCTTCAAGTGGCGCGGAGCCCAACCCGATGAGCGGGTCTTTGTGCGCGCCTTTGAATCCATCTTGGTAAGCTCTGGAAACCCACAGAGCGAGCAGACGAAGAATGCCGCGCGTGCGCTGGAAACTCGGTAAGCTTTGCCACTTACGCTCGAACACGGAGATCACCATTGGGTGGAAAGGGTAAGTCGAGGTAAAGACCTGTCGCGCGTTGTCTATGTCGAACAGGGCGGGCAGTTGTTGACGATGCTCGACAACCCAATCGCCGTACTCGTTGCAGGTCTGAATAGCGTCGCGTGGCAACATCACCTTGCCGTTCTGATCAATGGCGGTCGGGTCCCACTCGAATAGCCGACGTCGGATGATCTCGGACGTTTCATTCTCCGCAGACATGATTACGGATTTGCCTAGACGGTTTAGTAAATGTGTCAGCCTTATATAGTCGGACTGATCAGCTACGTTCATCTCTGTTTCCAGCGATGCCGGCAAGGCTACGCACAAGACTATGTTACGTTCTGCGCCACGGGCCGTTTCCGAAAGGCTGTGCAAAAAATTATAGACTTGAGTTGCACCATCCTTTTTTCGCACTCGGCTGATGTAGTGCATCATCTCGTCAATTAAAATCAGGCACGGTTTGTCCGGCGGTAAGAAGCGCCGAATAACGTCGCCCGCCGGAGCGGTCAACTCGGCGTCATGTTCAGCGACTTCCTTGAAACCCGCATCACCGCCGAGCTGGTAAGCGATCTCGCCCCAGGGTGTCCTTCGCAGTGGCGTGCCGTCGTCGCCTCCGCGACCGGAAAGAGAGTCGAACTCTGTGCCGACGAAGACAGCCGTCGCCGCTTCGGGCACGCTAGGTACGCCCGCGCGATCCAGAAGTTTTTTCACGCCCGACCAATTGTCGGCACCAGAGCCGTTCTTCGCTAAGTGATACAGCAGCGTCAGCGCGTGCGTCTTGCCGCCGCCGAACTGCGTCGCCATATTGAAGACGGCGGATGTTTCCGTGTGTTCGCCAGATAGACGCCGAATTACTTCTGAGGCGAGCAACGTCAGATTCTCCGTGAGATAGGTGCGTGCGAAGAATTGCTCCGGGTTCTGATATTCGCGCGGCGCGCTGCCGTCTCGTATCTTATCGAGGTGGACGGCGAACTCTGCGGCGTCGAGCGGTTTGCCCTCGCGCAGGTCTTCGCGGGGCGTGGCTACTTTGTACCAGGGCTTTAATGCCATGCGAGGCTCCGGTCTCCTTAACAAAATTTGCTTTTCGTATAATGCTTACCAAACAGTGGTGACATTCGTTAGTTTACGAATTTCCGTATCACGAGTGACAAGCGACACTCCCATCGCCAGAGCCGTTGCCGCGATGATGCGGTCAGGCATATCAGGCACGACTGTACGCGGGATCGAAGCGAGCGCGTCAGAGATTGTGCGGTCGAGTGAGGCGATGACAATCACAGGGTCTGTTTCGTCCAACTCCTGCTCAATCCGCGACAGCACACTCGCCTTAATGCGATTCTTCTCCACCAAGTAGCGCATCTCGACAAGCGTAATTGCCGAGATGAAGATGTACTCGCCGCCCGTATTTGCAGACGCATCCATCGCCGCCGTTGCCACCGTTGAAAGTTCGTGAGGCGCGTCCACGTACCAGATCATCGCATGTGTATCGGCGACAACGCTCACGATTCATCCTCACGTATGTACTCGCCCCACATCTCACGCCGCGCTTCGCGTATCTCTTCGCTGCTCACTGATTGACCTTGCGCCGTCGCCCCCTTTAGCTTTCGTTGAGAGCGCGGCACATGCTGACTCGCCACGTCGGCTCGTGCGGCGAGTTGTTCGATCAACGCCAGTGCTTCGCGTTGGCGTTCCGGGGGCAATGTCGCGGCTTTCGCAGCGATCTCTTTAGTCAAATTTGTCGCCATACTTTATAACCTCCGCCTTCAATTGAAACACCTTCGCCGCTAAAAACCCAAGCCTTTCTTGCGTGCCAGTACGCCGTCAACCCAACGCTTCTCGTCACCGCCCGACGGGTAGAGAGCGGAGAGGGCGTTGGCGAGCCGCCAGAAACGCTCATCGTTGCCAACGCCATCATCAACGAGGAAGCGTTTCGTTGCGTCGCCGCGCCCAGCCGCGAAGAGAATCATCGCTTGATGCACGCGGTCGAGAACGGTATCGCCGAGTTGCGGCGCGCTCTTGTCGCCCCAGCCGCCAATTTCGGCTTCCACTTCGTCGAGAGTGTCGAAGAGTTTGGCCTGCTTGTCTTTCTTCTTGCCCCTGCGGGGAGCCTCTGCCTCATCTTTGCCGAAGAGGTGTTTGGTGCGTTCTGCGACCGGTAGCAGACGCGCCTTGTCGCCTTTGACTTCTATGAGCTTCGTCAATTCTTCGAGGTGCGCGCCTAACCCTTGCGCGATCTTGCGCGCGGCGTCGTATTCCAAAGTGAAGCCGCCCGGCTTGGCAGACTTACCAGAAGGTTCTTCATCGTCGCTATCACCCTCTGCATCTGCGTCTGTTGCCTGCTTATCATCCTCTGGCTTCGCACCCGCGAAGAGCGTCCAGAGCCACATCGCCGTAAGGCGGGCGTCCTCCTCAAAGCCAGTAACATCGGCATCCGTCGCGCCCGCGAAGATCAGGGTGAGTGCTTCTTTGGCGACAGCAGCCCAGACGTATTCGAGATACTCACGGAGCGTGACCTGTTCGCCGCTTGGTTTCTCAACTCGACTGTAGCGTGAGAAGACTTCTAGCGCAGGGCCTAAGCACGCGAAAATGGCATCCGCGCCGACGACGCCTTCCTTCGCCAAACGAGGCATCCATTCGTGAATCCTGATGGGCAGTTCGCGCAATACATCGCGCCAGTCGCCGATGTCGTTGTCACGCACAGAGCCGTCTGCGTTTTCGCGTGGACGACAAACGAGATGGATGGATGAGGCGAGCGCAGCAGAACCCATTGCACGTAATCGCCCGCTTCGCTCTGTATCAATAGCCCATGAGCCTGTGACGATCCAACCTGAATCAATCAATGCGCTAAGTAATGTCTCCCAACCCGCCGTTGACTTATGTGCGAAGACGACGACTCCAATACCATTCGGGACACACAACCTTCGCCCTTCCTCGAAGGCTATCTTCATTCCTGCTTCGTAAAAGCCCGCATCTTTGTGAGGATATCGGACATTGTCCCATCCACTCATCTCACAAAGCTCGTCATCCTTGGGAGCTATTTTGCTTGCGAACAAAGAAGGAAATTCTTTACTTAAGTTTTTACGAAGCCATAGATAGAAGAAGTCCGAGAGATCAGCGTAAGGAACAGCATTGTAGTATGGAGGGTCTGTAATAAATGCTTGCACGGAGTCACTAGGTAACGGATGCTGCTGCGCTGACGCTTGCTCAACAGAACCAGTCTTCATTCCAGCTTGTGCTTCCTTCTCTAGAAACTCTCCGATATATTCAATGGAACGTTCCCAGCTTCCGCTAATGTCACCAAAAGGCACGCCTTCAGTCCAATCGAAAATCATACCTAACGCTTGCCGTCCAAACGTATGACCTATCTTCTCCCCAACATTTATCCATGCACATAAAGTGCTTCTGAAATCGAGATATTTGTCTAACGCGAAAGCGAGCAAAACTTTGACCGATGTTGCAAGTTCTGCATTCTTGCTTGTGGAAGACATACTACGAGCGGCATCTTCAATTTTTTCACTCAATAGCTTTGCCGTCAGTAACTGTCTTGATGAAAACAGCAAATCCCAACGTGTCATTCCGTAAATTGGAACATTGAAGACTCCACTCATCAATGGCAATTCGGTTTCGTTAAGTACAGATTTCCTATCAACACTTTTCCGCGCTCGTTCAACGGCAGCAATGTCTTCGGATGAAGCACCACGATAAGTTTTTCCTTCTCCTGAACGGTTCACTACAGCAAGTAACCGACTATTATCTGCTCCACCTGACGACGCTTTTAGTTGCTTGCGGACACTCACCACTGAGGTCGTATAACCACATACAGGACAAGTTACCGAACCGCGTTTTACAGTCCCTTCAGAGCCATTTGTTCCGCCAATGTGAAGTTTGAAATCAATTGCCTTTGTCTTCGCGTTCGTGACCAAACCCAAAGCAACCGACTCTTTACCCTTCTTAGCTAAATTGAGCGAACGTATCAACGGGACTTCCGCGCCACAGCCCGGTCCTTCACATGTAATCGTCCGCGCCCATAGATAAGCAACTGGAGTCGCCCCATCAGGGTCTTTCGGATAAAACTCCGCCAATTCCTTCTCCGCTTCCGCCTTCACCCACGCGCCCCACTTCCGCACCTCATCGGCAAGCTGCTGCCCATAGCGCGGGATATACTCCAACACCACCTTATTCAACAGCACCGCCACCGGATTCAAATCAGACGCGAACGCATCCGCACCCACACGCAACGCTTCAAGTGGGATCGCCCCACCGCCCGCGAATGGATCAACCACCAGCGGGCGCGTGCCCGGCTCGCCACCAGCGGCAAGGTGCGCTGCTTCCGTTAATGCTCGGCTCGTCTCCAAATATTCCCTGCGCGTCGAGTTGTCCCAATTAGCAAAGTCCGCGATGAAGTCGAGGAGCAAAGTCCGCAGCATCTCGTCATCAAGCAGTGATGGTTTCTTCTGCACTGCCTCGAAATGATCATAAGATTCTGCGCTCATAAGTCCGCGACTATCGCGCGCCCACTTACGCATCTCCCGCCGCACTACCTCACGAAACTTCGGCGGACAATCCTCATCGGCGGGGTCGAACCACAATGCCGCGCAGATCACTGCACGACACGCAGCTAGCGGTCGCCGTGCCCACCATATGTGCATTGTCGAAATATGACCATGCCGGATGGACTTCTCGCGTCGCGCATGCGCCGATATTCGCTTAATCGGAAGATCAACTTCAATTAACCGCTTTGGATAGTTCATAGAATCAAATCAACCGGCGAGCCGATGCCAGTAGCATTATTCCGAGAATTCGCTCGAGTCGTTGTCAGCCGGACTCGCAACCCCAGTTTGAAACTCTTCCAGAAGTCCCTCGTCCCCTAGATGCGCGATAGCGGTCCGGTTTGTCGCGTCGAAGACAAGAACCAAGTAATCGTCGCCCTCAACTCCTCTTCGCCGAAACAATGGACCGAGTCCCCAGGCGCTCGACTGATTCGTTGCCAGAGTACCCACAACTGTCCCATCAATTGTCCGCAGCGAAAACTGTCCGCTGACAAACTGGATCAGCGACGAAGGAATGCTGACCACGCCGTTGTTCACGGTGCTTTCAGAAAGCTGATAACCAATCCACAGTTTGCCATCCTGCATCCATCCGCCATCTTTCGTTACTCGTCCGCGCTGGATTGTCGGCCTTAATGATTCAACCAATCCAACGGGCACATCAACGCCACGCAAACCGTAAACGCCACGAGCATGTCTCACAATGATTGGTGAATATCCCAGGTAAACATAAAATGTGGAATGGGCCATTCCTCGCGCAAGGCAGAACTCTTCGAGTCGTTCTCGCTGCATTGCGGGGCCGTTAGCTTTCAGAGTTGTCGCAAACACGAGTTCGACATCGGAAAGGACCTCGTCCAATTTGAAAGCAACGTTGGACTTTATAAGTGCTCCCTCAACTTCACACCAAGGAAGCTGGCGGCAAATTTCGAGCAAGACCCGTTTTGGAGGAGCGGTCCCAGCCATTCGATGATTTCTCCGCACACCATCCCGCAGTTCTCCAATCTCCACTCGTCCAGAGATAGAAAGTATTTTCTTTATTCGATTTGTGATTCGGTTTTGTAAGTGCCTCGTCAGCCAAAACCATCCAGTTTCTTGATCAAGCCACTTAAAATCGCCCTGGCGGGTGATAATCTGAAACACAAGATCAGTAGGTAAACCATATTTCTCCGCGACCTGGACGCCTAGCTCTTCCATTGTGAGAGCCCCCCAATGTCTAGTGAGCTTCCGGGCCAATCTGAGCACCTTTGCCGGAGAGTCCTGGGTATCCATTGCCACGGCAGTTCTCACACCGCCGACATCGGAAATGGAAAATAGAAGCTCGCGTTGCAGAAGTTGCGCTGCACTTTGAAGCGCCTCCAGACGAAACATTTTGTTCGCGATGCCGTCTTTAACAAATTCTTGTTCAATTTCATCAGCGATCGCCGGTAGCCTCTTAACCACTAAGTCTAACGCCCTGTCAGTCGCCGGTACGAAGGGACTGCTGCCACTGAAGAACTGTCCGACTTTATCGCAGATTTGTCGAACGCGCTCTCGAGTCATGCCGAAACGGATGCCAATTTCCTGCAGGGTATTCGTAACATCTCCATCCAAGCCATAACGTCGGCTAAACATTTCCGCATCCCTGGGTTTAGCCTTGACTAGTATGGAATTCAATTCGTCTTCCAACTTCATTTGTGTGAGAGTTTCGATCTCCTCGCTCAGCCGCCGGATATTAGCGAGGGTAGTTGAAGGATTTCGTGGAACAAAGGAACCCCTCGTTAAGGATTCCGCAGCCTCAAGAGCATTTTGGGCGTCAGGAGATATCGCGCGCAGTAAGCGCCCCAGCCTGGGGTCGTCCGGCAAAATCACTTCGGCAGCGGACATGTTTGCGAGCAGCCTGGCTTCAGTCAGCAATCCCAGTGCGGCATCAGGTTTCTGCTCTTCCACTCCCTCGGGTGAGTAGAAGTACGGTTCAAGCACGCCCAGAAGATCAAAAAAAGTATGCTTTCCAAATGACTTGAGGGAAAAGAGTGCGGCGATAGATTGCTCGGACAAGGCTCCCGGTCGCTCAATGAACCCAGCATTCTCCAAGCAGTTATAAGTGCGATTTCTCAGGTCAAGTTTTTTGAGGTTAAGATTATCTGGTAGTGGGGGTAAGCGCCGCTGGCGAAACTCAAGTGGGTTGCACCTGGATTCAAGAATATTTCTAATGTCCTTGGCGCTAAGAGTGTCACTGTCCGGTTCGAGCCGCTTTCCTGACGACTGACCGGCCCAATCTTGCGTTCCGACAAACTCCAGCGTGGTCAAGAGGTCGACAAGGCTCTTTATTCCAAAATTCTTAGTAGCCAGCAAATTCTTGATCGTGAACAGCCCGAGAAGTTGTAAATCGCGATCCGCCCCCAAGTACTTCAAGCAATTATGAGTTCGATTCTCCAGCGCCAAATCTGTGAGATCCAAGCTTGGCGGAGGTGCAGGCAATCGCTGACCCCCAATGCGTTCGCGTATGTTCGAAACCTCACCGCGCAGCGCTAAAATCACTTTCTCGCCAATCTCCGAACGCTCTGAAGCGCTCGCGTGTTTGTGATTCTCGTCGACAGTTCGCAGCGTCGGTGGAAGAAACTCCTGAAGCATAGTTGGCACAATCGGGTAACCTGGTCGAGGATAGGTGGAAATCGTCATTTCGTAACGCCAAAAACTCATGTGAGGTCATTCGGAGTAAAGTAGTGCGCCTTTACGCGCTACGCGGTTAAGAGTCTCTCGAATATCGAAGATCGGATCTGAAGGATCGATGTATTCGTCTCGCGAAGCCAACTCAGAAGCAAGCGCGACTGCATACTCCGAAAATGCAACCTCGTAGGCCAACCGGCGAAAGACAGGGTCTTCTACCGCCCTTTGACCTTTCGCAGCAAAAAGTTGAGGGTGATCAAGATTGATATATATCGTTCTATCATCGCGCATGTACTGAGCCCGATGGGATTCCGAGCCGAGGTTCTTGAATTTCACTTCAAAGCCGCCCTTCGACTTGGTTGAATTCTCTTTAGATTCACCTTTCTGACCTTGTTTTTCGGATTCTGCTGAGCCAGTCGTCACTATTGGGGCCAAGGTCCTCGGTTCGTTACCTGGACTGTCTCCTCTACCCTCCATGGTCGTGCCAACTCCGCCGGTCTCTGAAACAACGAGCGCCGGCATCTCTGATCCAAATATCATGTCGGAATCATCAAGGCCGGTCTGGGAGTCTGTGTCACTCAAATCAAAAGCCCCGGCGGCTTGTGCTTTGACCTTGGCGACCCGTTGACGAAACGTGTCAAAGTCTTCGTTGATGACCTTCGCTATTTCAGCAGCTTGAGTCGCCAATTTGCGAGATTCCTCGTCAGACTTCCGTTGTTTCTCGACTTGTGTAAGCTCTTTTCTGACCTCTTCTACTTTCATGCCGATGAATGTATAAATCCCTCTCACCAGATCATTATTCGGGTTAAGTCGCATCGAACGGCTTACGTCGAACGGCGCGATGGGCGACTTATCTTCATCGAGCCGGGGAACATCAATCTCGCCAAAAATGTATTGAGCCATCTCACGCCCTTCACTACCTGCAAGCGTGGTCTCTTGCCACACGCCTTTCGAGAAAATTGTCACACCACGGAGGTCCTCTTCGAGAGGCGCTTTAGAGACCTTGACTATCAACTCAACATCTCCAATCTGATCCAGCAGTTGACCTTCTGGCCTGAACCTCCTCTGCTCGGCAACAGGTGGTTCCGCAAACTCACATTCGTGATTGTTAACAAACACTAGAACGTTCTTCGTCCAATGCGCGAGGTGACGTTCGACGTAATGAATAATTCCTGACTGGTCGAGCGATCTAAGGTGAATACTCTCAATCTCGATGGTTGTACCATTTGATTCTGGCGTTTCGATCTCTCGTTCCATTACTGCCACCGGAATGGGGTCTTCAGAGTTCATTGCTTCGATAGATGAGCGCGAAAGCTCGATCTTCGACCTCTTGCCCCCGCAGACCGTCGTGATGCGCAATCTATCAGCAATACCAAACGCAGCCGACTTACCGGTGCCAAATCTCCCCCGGCCGCCACGCCCCTGCTTTCGATCTATGTTCTCACCGTGCATTACAAAAAAGTTGCGCAGTCCGTTCCAATCCATGCCACGCCCATTATCTGAAATCGTGATCTTCTTCTTCTTGCTATCAAGCGAGACTTTGACTACAGGGTTTGTACCGGAGTCGACATACTGCAGCCCGTTCGAAACGTATTCCCACACAACCAATTTATCAGTCTTGAATAGGCCCGCGCTTTGCATTAGGTCCCGAGCCACATGACTCTTGACGAAGATTTGATCATTGGCGCTCATTCTTTCACCCCTTTTCTTACCTTTTGCGCAATCGCCTTAATTGCATGGTCCAGATCCTTGTCTCCACGAAAAGTATTCAAGATTCGGATCAGTTTCCGTTCTCGAGCCTCCGACTCTACATAATCATCGATCCGAAAAAATGCCGAGGCTTCCTGATGGGTAACCGACCCAATTCCGCTTTCTTGAAACTTTCGATATGCATCGCTAGAGAGCATTCGCTCTCGCTCGTTCCTTACCCACAGCTTTTCCTTAACGCTCAGTCGCACGCGGGTAAGATCTCGACCGTCCAAATCGCCTACTCTCGATTGTGCGAATTCGAGACCCGTCTCTGAAAGCATCCATCCCTTAGACCCCGAGCCGTTAACCAGGCCACCATTTTTGAGCTTCTTTGCGTCCGACAAGAATGTGCGCACATTCTCAATATTGATTTGCTGCGGATACTTTCGCCATGTGAAACGCTTGGGTGCAAGGTCGTTTGCTTTCATGGCGATGTCTTCTGTGTCGATAAACTTCGACTCGCCGCCTAAAAGATAGACCGCCAATGTGACCAGCTCGTGATTTGAGAATTTGTTGGACATTCTAAAGTCGTCGTGCTTCTGAGTCTATTTTCTTATCTCTCTTTAGACGCCTCGAGGATTTGGCCAGACGACACGTGATAGTGTTCGATAACTTTCACTGGCTGCCAGCCCAGTTGCGCAGGGTCCTGCACTTTGTGTATTTGCGGCGTGCTTCCGCAGTTGAAAACCACATAGAGCCAGTAGTCATTCTTGAGCCGCACTGCTGTCTTGTATTCATTGTTGCTCAGTGGAACTCCCCCAATTCCGGCCCGGCCTTTTACTTCAATGAAGCGGACATCCATCGCAGTCTCTGGATCTTCCGGATGCGGCTTGCGCGAGATGAGATCAAATCCGCGACTCTCGCTTTCCACACTAACAACCTGCCAACCGAGCGCTTGTTCGTAAGCAATTACTGCTTGGACCGCGATTCGCTCGATCTCTTTGTCGCTTACCATTGGCGCAATGCTGGGAAGATTCCTATCAGGGTGGGGTAGTACCCAGGCACTCCCAACAAAACTAATATCTCCGATAGTGCATTGACGCTCTTGAGCAAGCTCCCTTCGTCTATCGTCAAGTCTACGATTGAGGTCATCCAAGCGATCGAGAGTCTGCTTGAGATTAGCCGCCACGGGTGATGACGTGTCTCCTCGCTGCTGCTGTTCGGTTAGCTCCGCATAGCGCCGGTTCTGTCGATCAATAAGAACGCTCAGACTGATCTCAATGTGCTTCGCAATTGTTTCCGTCTCGTGCTCCCGTTCCGAAGCGGTCTCAGCAAGAAAAGGATTGAGCGCTTTCTCAATCAACGCTTGTTCCGTCATGTTCTTATCGGGAATCTGGCCGACATCAGGCACAGGCGTACTCTTCGGAGCAAGCGCCAAGTCCAGGAAGATGGTGGGCTGCTTGATCAACATGGAGCCATCTGCCTCGACCTGCACGGCAAACAGACGGCGATGCAGGTTCTTACCGCGGCCGTCTCGAATCGAAGCAGTGAACACATCTAGCCGGTGAGGGCGTTCTGTGTTGATGTCATAGAAGACGCTGCCATTCACAATGTCTTCGCGGACGGTATTGGTTACATCCTCGCGCACAGCCTCAAACAAAGGGTGTCCAGGCGTGACCCATTCAGAGGTAGCATCCTTCTTTAGCTCTTCCTTATCGAAAACGATCTGCTTGTACTCTCGACCCAACTTCCCGAAACGTGGCTCAAGTTGTTCCCCAATTGTTTGCAGAGTGCGCGGAATCCGCCCCAAGCGATACATGTGGCTCTCGCCTTTGATCTCCTTGGGTGCGACGCCAGTTAAAGGACCTGCTTTGAGGAAGAAGTCTTCAATAACCTCTGGCACGAGCCGGCGCTCTCGAGCTTCTGTAGATTTGCCTATGAGCGCGGTCATATTCAGCTCGCGCTTTGCAAGGCCCTCTAAAGTAGAGTGCGTGATTTTTCTGAATCGCTCCGGGTCAACTTCTTCCACAATGCGCGCCTTGATTGCATCTTCAGTCAGATTATGTGCGTACATATCTCGGAACATTTTTTCCAGAAGATTCGACGGAAAGACTTCACCTATCACATCGAAGACGTGATCGGTGCCAAGCTCGCTGCGAATCTCTTTCAATCGCTCCAGCAGCTTGGTAAGCACACGTCCCTCGCGTGTATTCACGGAAACAAAATTGAAGATCAGACAATCCTTATCCTGTCCGTACCGATGAATACGCCCCATTCGCTGATCCAGTCTCACTGGATTCCACGGGATGTCGTAATTGATCATGAACCAGCAGAACTGAAGGTTTATACCTTCACCCGCCGCCTCGGTGGCAACCATCACCTGACAATTCTCACGGAACTCGCGCTCCGAGTAGATCCGCGTGCCGGGTGTATCACGATCTCCTACATGCATCCCGCCGTGAATCTGGGTGACTGACAATCCCCAGGCACGAAGCTTTTCGACCAGATAATCAAGAGTGTCTTTGTGCTCAGTGAAAATCAGAAGCTTCATGTCGGGATTTTCAAGGATGCCAGCCTTGACAACCTCCTCCCTCAGCTTCACAAGCTTCGATTCCACTTCGCGTTTTTCGAGTTCCATCGCCTGAGCGACTAGGGCCTTCAGGCGTTGAATTTCAATCCGCAGGGCGGCGGGATCAACCGACGCTACCACCTCTTCCAACTCATTAATGATGCTCTGCTGTTCGTTCTCGGGAAGATCATCGAAATCCCTGGGGAGCTTCTTGTTCATTTGTTCCAGCCGATACGCGGCTGGATCATCGAGAATACGTTGCCGCTTCTCCTGCATACGCTGCAGGCTGCGCCGGACGGCGTAAACGCTCGATGCAAATCGTCGCTGAAGCATCGCCATCGTGAATGACAGAGCCCGGCCACGCGCAGTGTCGTCATGCGACGCCTTCAGCGATTGATCTTCAACGTAATCGGTCAACTCGTTATAGAAGTCCAGCTCTTCAGCGTTCACCTGAAATCCGATGGTTTCCACATTGCGCTTAGTAAAAATCTTCGATGGCTTCCCCGTTTCAGGATCGGGGAACGTCATGAGTGATTCCTTGGTCCGACGAAGATAGAACGGAGCGCTGTTTCTTCGCATGGCTTCTTCCAGACTCTTAACGTCGCCATAAACGTCGCGATCCAGAAGCTCCAGAAACAAGCAGAAGTTTTTCGGATCACCTTTATGAGGCGTGGCGGTCATAAGAAGATAATGGTCGGTCATGGTAGAGAGCTGCTCGCCGAGCTGGTAGGCGAGCGTCTTTTTATCGGAACTATAAGCACTCATCTTGTGAGCTTCGTCCACAATGATTAAGTCCCAATGGCTTCTTAACAAGCTGTCCTTAGCATCATCAATAACTGACACCCAGGAGACAGAAGTGATCACTTGATTCTTCTCCTGGAATGGATTAGAGCCGTAGTTGGCCCGCAATACATCCCCGCGCACGATATCGAAGTCCTCGCGGAACTTGTCTTTCATCTCACGTTGCCACTGAAACGAGAGGCTAGCCGGAGTTATAATTAGTGTCCTCTTGACCAGACCTCGGATTTTCAATTCCTTGAGTAGCAATCCGGCCATGATTGTTTTTCCTGCTCCGGGATCATCAGCCAGCAAGAAACGAATGCGTGGGAGTTTCAAGAAGTAGTCGTAGACGGCTTCGAGCTGATGAGGAAGTGGATCGACTCTCGCTATGGAGAGTGAAAAATACGGGTCGTACTCGTACGCCAAACCCAAACGCAAGGCCTCGATGCCTAACCGGAACCGCTGGGGATCACCGTCAAACTTTATTGCCTCCGAAGTGAACTCTAGTAAAGCTAATTGCTGCGCGTTTAGGATGGGCTCGTAAACTTGATTAGTATTCACACCTTTGCCAATGAGCTTGACCGCAGTCCCTAAAGGAAGAGCCGTAATCACTTGAACTGGCTCGGGAAAGAGTGGGCCGCGCACGATCATTCCTGGTATTAACAGTCCGACTAGAGCATTCAGATCCTCCGTCTGTATCGGCGTCGCGATGTCTTCGCTTGGGATCATTTGCTTAACCTCTTCAAATGTGGATCCTTCCATTTCTGCTACGCTCTGGGCTGACGGCGGTTCGATTCTGATTGTGGCCTCTGCGCGTCGTTCTCGAGCAGCGCGTTGCTGCGGTCGACGGCGCGCAGGAACCTGATGTTGTCCGGCTGTGGCGATATCAAGCACACGTTTCGTCCTTCGGTGCCTTTCGCGCGCCTCGTCTTCCTGAAGTAGATGGCGGTACAAACCTACGCGCTGACGCACTTCCAGTTTATCGCCAAAGAAATCCTTCTCGGTGCTTTCGGAAGCTGCTTCCTGCCGAGCTTCTTCCGGGTTTGCAAATGCGACCGGACTCCCAGGATGCAAAGGTACCGGCGGTTCTAACCCGAAGCGCCGGAATAACTGATCAAACAACGGTTCGAGGCCGGTAGGTGGCAATCTGTCACCGTATATTCGCAGCACCTCATCGTGCAGCCTACCTGCTAATCGTGTTGCATACGATTCATCAAAGACTTCCTCCGCGGCTAAGGCATCCTGTAGCGTACGGACTACCCGATCGGCTCGCGCCTGCCATTCATCATAGGCTCGCAACTCCTCCCGATCGAAAGACCGTGGTTGATTGAGCAATTCAATTAGCGACCCGAATGATCTCAACTCGTCCTGAGGCACGATGGCGAAAAGACCATTGTCACTAAGCTCTGCCTCTGCCAGATCTTCGCGGGCTGCATAGCCAAGGATCTCAGCTCGCGCCAGTGTCTGATTAACTTGCACGCACAGATAGAAGTTAGAAAGTATGCCGACCATTAGCGGCATGGTCGGCACGTAGAGTGCCAACTCTGTAACCTTTGTGATCACCCTGACTTCCAAGTGCCAGTTGTTAATCTTGAAGTCGCAGATATCCAACAGATCAACATACTTCGATTCCGCAGACCGGCCGGGTTCGGTAGCTATCTGAGTCTTCGCCTCGACGAGATCCCTAATCGCAAGAGTCACAGCCTGTGAAACGAGCACGCGCTCCCGCGCGGAGCCTGACGAACATTCGCGGGCCTCATCAGCGGCTTGATAAAGATACTCGCGCGGGATTTCGATTTGGGTTTCGTTACTCATTGAGTGCCATCTTCGTTAACATCGGCTTTGAGCCCAATCCATGAGCAGTGAGTGGGCTCGATTTATGCATTCGCTTTGAAACTTTGACCGCCGCCTAAGGATAGTGACCCGACTGGGGCTGAGGACCTCTGGGTAATGCTCTCGTATGTATTCGGCCAATTCCCGAGCAACTTGGCATTCGGGATCACGCGAGTCCAACGCTAGCGGCACAGCCTCGTATTCGGTGATCATGTACCACCAAACGCTATGCCAAGCTATTGGGGAGTAACCGTCGGTTGGCTTTTCGGCGTTGAATTTCTTAAGGAGGTCACTTAGGTCCGCCGTGAGAGTCTTGCCCATCTGATCCACATCAACTAGAAACTCGCTATCCGAGGGAGTACTTAGAGCAAGAATGATATTTGCCGTGGCGATGCCTCCATAGTCAGCCTTCTCGTCGCCAACACTCGCTTCTCCTGCCGACTCGTTGTCTATGCATACGTAGGAGCCACCGAGCTCTTCATTAGATTTGAAGTCCTTCCAACTGCGTCCTAAGTCCCACCCCTTAACAAGCGCGATTTCGCTATAACCATAGAGATCACCGAGTTTTTCTAATCTCACTTGGGTCAAATCAACTATTGTTTTGGGCAATCGGACGCCTGCGGCGACCATCGAGCATAAATGTTTTGCGATCCAACGTTGCCTATCGAGTGATCCACGCTTTAGCCCGTCCCAGCTGGCAAATTTCTCTCCCATCTGTTCTAGAGATACGTCGGGATTTACAATGCAAAACTCGACTAGTGAAAGAGTCCGAAGTACTGAGGCTTGGATGAGATCGATAACGTAGTCCACGAAATCTTCGAATCGGGATTCAGCGATCCCGCGATCAGTTTCGGTCAGTTTTGGAATAATGGCTCGAACCGCATTCACAATAGGCCCTTTGTATTCTGTTCCGCAGTCTGGGACTACTTCGGGGTAGCGCAGCACGAAGGGCAACTCAGTCAACAGCCTGTGCGCCTCCGATGAGGCACCTGCAGCGGCAAGCTCTAGGATCTGAAGCCAAAGACTCAATCGTTTACCTTCTTTTGCGAGTCGTGCGAATCGACTCCATTCTAATGGGCCAAAACACTCATCTTACTCGCCTCGAACGGTCGCTGCCACCCTGGGTCACCAGACTCCGCCAGTTCGGTGCCAGTTTCGAACAAATAGGCAGGCGCATGCAGACCAAACCGAAAGACAGGAGCCTTAACGAGTACAAATCGAGGGCTATGGGCGTCCTTAGTGATCCGAATTCGCTCAGGAAACCGATTTGTTAGCCCCAACAGGGCGTGAGCCTTAACCTGATACACGCGTTCGCGTGGCCCGCCATGCAGCGCTTTCGCAATTCTGTTGGCAGTCCTAGCCCTTCCTATCAAGCGGAAGGCGTTCTCACACGCAACGTTGTTCAGAATGCCTTGAAATGTCCTTTTACCTCGTTTATTTGTGCCGGTCACCCTTGCCTCCCTAACTTGAAACTAGATGGTGTTTTACCGCCGTTCACAGTTAAGTGTTTGTTCACTGGGGTTCGGAGTTACTACTTCTTCGTTCGCTGGATAGGTATTTCGAAACGAACAACGCGCCCCTTAATGAGGATTCTCTCTGCGGACCCAGCCATCGTTCGCGGGAGTATCCCGCACGCAAGTTCTCGATTGCGTCCCCAAGTCACTTGTGGTTCACAAATCTCTGGTCCTCAGAACACTTTGGGCCAACCATGACTAAGGTTTGGTACACTAATGTCATAACAGTCAGGCAAATCCAACTGCCCTTGGAAGCCACCGCCATGGACCAGGTTCTGCTGCCCTATCTCAACGCAACCGATGAGTCCGGGAGGGAGAGACTACTCGACCTGCTCGTGGTGTTCCATGCGGCGCCAGTCGTCAGACAGACTTTGCGACAGCGACTCTGGTTTCACCTCAACCAAACCGGAAAGAATCGCAAGAACCAAGATGCCGAAGATCTGTATCAAGATATAGTGACCAAGATCACTCAAGTATTGCGTGATCTGGTCGAGACCCCGCCAAAACCGGAGATACGGAACTTCCGCCACTACGTAGCTCGAATCGCCACGAATGCGTGTCACGATTTCTTGCGTACGAGATCGCCCACGAAATTCCGGCTCAAGCACAACGTTCGAGACATCTTCAGCAGACATGAGGATTTTGCAATCTGGAAAGATGGTGATGCGACAGTCGGCGGCTTCACTGTATGGAAAACCGGGAACCGATCACCAGCTTCCAAAAGACAAATGCAGGAGCTTGAGAGACACATCATAACGTTTCGTGCTGACGCGTTTCCAATTGAAGACATTACGAAGGTTCCGCTAACGAGAATAGTGGCGGAAGTACTTAGCTGGATTGATCGACCTATAGCCATCGACGCGCTGGCCGAAACTGTCGCTCTCCTGCTTGGAGTCGACTACGGCGATGATTGGATTTCAAATGACGGAACCACAGAGAGCGAACTGCAGTTGGCGGATGAGGCACTCAGCGCACAATCGAAGTTGGAAGGGACGGCACTTGTGCAACGGCTTTGGCAAATTGTTATGACCTTGCCCTCGGAACAACGCGACACCTTTTTTTTCGGCTTTGAAGATGACAGGGGTGCGGACTTGTTCATCCTGTTGATCGAAACGGGGGTCGCGGATTTCCGGCAAATCGCAGAAGTCATTGGGCGTCCCCTGCAACAAGTATTAAGCCTTCGCTCTCAAATGCCGATTGACGATGCAGCCATTGGAGCCGAGCTGAGCGCCCCGCGCTCTCAGGTTATTAAGTGGCGTTTTCAAGCCGTTTGTCGCTTGAGGGAGAGACTGCTGCCTTGAGCGAACAGGAAGAACAATAAAGTTCGAAGGACTGGAATTTCTGCCGCAGACTTCCGTCTATAACTATGGTGGCAACAAATTGCTGTGGTATGATCGAACACGCATCAAAAACCCAAATTGAAGGCTTTTGCATAAGCGGCTTGCCTGAGGAGCAACTAGTGACTGTCGCCGACCATGTGGCGGCTTGTGAAACGTGTCACCGAGAACTAGCTGACGCGCTACGGCTCCAAAGAGGCACTGAAGGAATCACCTTCACTTGCTCCAGAATTCTGGCTGAGACATGAGCATCTGAGTTATGAACGACTCGTTGAGGTCGCGGAGCAGAGTTTAGACGTCACGGATCAGGAGATAGTGGATATCCACGTCAGCGTCTGCCCGATATGCCGGGAAGATCTTCGAAGCTTTCTGACTTTCCGAAAACAAATTGAGCCCGAGTTACTTGTCCGGTATGGCCCTGGAACGAAGAAGGCGCCGCACCGAGAGATTGAATTATCGAACTGGCGCCGCAGGTTCGCATGGAAACCGGCGTACGCAGCCGCAGCGGTCAATTTGATCGGAATTGCCGTTGCAATCACTGTCTTAGTTCTCAGGCACAGGATGAACGGGTCGGAAGCATGGAAAACAACAACGCAGCAGACTTCTCCGGAACCAACCCCGAACAGCGAACGAGCGCGTGCGACCCTCTCGCCAGTCAGATCCCCACTTGGCGCTGAGTCGGCGTCAAATGGTCCTACGCCGACCACAACGCCGAGTCCCAAAGGGGCTGTCAACAAATCCTGTGCCGCCGATAATGACAGGGGACGCGATGGTTTTCGACGCAGCAGCGAACCTAGAATACCTCTCTAAAAAACCGATTGCTGTCACTGCTGCCAACGCAACCGGAGCAATTGTGGCCCCTCGGCAGGCTGTGCTTTCCAACGCCTCGCGCCTCGCAAGCTACGCCCATTTTTTCAGCGCGACTGAGGTAACGCTCCCGACAATAACCGATGTGGCGCTAACCCCTGACACGCCAGTCGAAACATTTAAGTTGGGCTGGTTGTGGACCCTAAGTCTTTCATTTTCACGTTACGACGGCGACACATTGACCGGACATGTCGTCGGCACACTCACTGGCACTCCTCCTACTGGTGAAGCTTAGTCGACCAATCACCTTCTAGAGAATCGAACGATGAGTCGACACTTAACGGAGGATGACCTAGCTTGAATTGTCCACGTTGCTAGCCGAAAACACAAACTTGGTACATCCGGAAATGCGTCAGACCAAAGTCGCATTCCTCCAGCACAACGCTTAGTTCGCCACGGCGGATGCAGACGATTTCATTGAAGGCCGAGAGCGTGTGAACAATCGGGACGGCGACATCGGCTGCTCCTAGAGTGGCCCGCGTCTGAATCGAACTGCCTACTTTGCTGGATAACTCGGCGATCAGATAGAAGCACTGGTCAGCTTCAGATGCAGGCACATTCTCTTGTTAAATTCAGGTCCGTACCGCTCTCTCCAAACGAGAGACGGTGAAGTGAGTTGTACCATTTGGTAGCTGAATAGTTACAAACTGGATGTCTCTTTCTGCAAAACCCCAGGGTCGCTTTCATAAACCCTAGTCCAACGGATCGATCGCCACACCCGAAAATCTTGGAAATCGTTCTGAAGCCAGTCCTCGCCAATGCAGGAGCCGATTGAACGACGACCAAACACGAGGCAGGGACTTGCCGGGCGCGAACAATACGCGAACATCGAAGACCCTAAAACAGCTTGAACCATCCCAAGCTATACTAAAACGCCTGTCTCATAAGTCCATCACCCTCAGTGACATCACTTTGATTTCAAACCACTTTCACGATACGGTAGGCGGCCCTGTAAAGGCACGCACCTGGCGGACATTTTTTCATGCTCCGGACCGTGCTTGCGTGGTGTCTATTTCGAGCGTTCGATAGACACCAAGCCCGTGGTTGTCGCTGTAAGCGCTTGTGTCCATTGAACTTAGAGTTGATTTGCCGAAGGGGGGACTCGAACCCCCACGAGTTGCCTCACACGGCCCTCAACCGTGCGCGTCTGCCAGTTCCGCCACTTCGGCTTGAGTTGTCAAAGGTGAGAATTACTTCCGCGGTCACCGCGTCTAACAATCAAAATTCCTACCAATCGTCCAGCAGCTAGCTTTCTGTTAACGCTTGGGCAGCGACTCACTTTCCTAACAATCGTCCAGCAAATAGCTTTCTGTTAACGCTTGGGCAGCGACTCACTTTCCTAACAATCGTCCAGCAAAATAGCTTTCTGTTAACGCTTGGGCAGCCACTAACTTTCCTACCATTCGTCCAGCAACTGGCTTTCCATCAACGCTGTCCAGCACTACTCGTAATCTCGCAAACGGCAACTGGCTGTCACCTCGGGGCGTCCGCTAACCGTCTTTCAGACTATTGTTTTGGCGAAGCCTTGACTGCGGGAGTGGCTGCCGGTTTCGTCGCGGGCTCAGTCGTTACGGAGCTCGTCGTAGTTGCCGGCGCCGGAGACGCTGCCGTTGCTGGAGCGGGCGACGGTGTGGGTGTCGGCGAAGCAAGCGGAACCGTTCCCGATTGCAGGACCGAGCGCGAGCCGTTGATGCCGGGCAGTGACAAGGTCAAAGCCAGCAACATAAAAGCGATCGCTGCTCCGATAGTTACCTTGGCCAGGATGTTCTGCGTGCCGCGTGGTCCAAAGGCTGTGCTCGAGACACTGCTCGTGAACAGAGCGCCCGCATCGGCCTTGCCTGGTTGCAGCAGGATCACCACCACGAGCACCGCACAGGAAATTACGAATAGCGTGAATAAGGTATAGGCTAGCATGTTAATAATCAGTCGTTAGTAGTCGTTGGTCAGTTGTTCTTTGTACGTGGTTCTTTGTGCTTTGCATGTTTCTCGAGCGAAAGATTTTGAGAACCCGACGCAAGCAGAAACAAGAACAACATTTAAGAAACAAAGAACTAACATCCCCGCATTATGAGCGGCGGTAGTTCACTATCTGCGCGAAGCTTTCTGCTTTCAAACTCGCTCCGCCGACCAGCGCACCGTCGATGTCTTCCTGCGCCATCAGCGAATCAACATTGTCGGGCTTCACCGAACCGCCGTACAAGATTCTCAGCTTGCGGCCAGCGTCTTCAGAGTGCCCATCCGCGAAAACGCGCCGGATAAACGCGTGCATTTCCTGCGCTTGCTCCGGCGTCGCTGTACGTCCCGTGCCAATAGCCCAAACAGGCTCGTAGGCAACGATAATACGGTCGAGGTCTGAGGCTGTCAACCCGCTGAGTCCTCCGGTTAACTGCCCGTTTACCACAGATTCAGCGATTCCCTGGTCTCGTTGGCCCAGGCTTTCACCCACACAGACGATGGCGCTCAGACCGGACGAAACAGCAGCCTGCACTTTGCGGCGGACCATACTGTCCGTTTCTGCATAGAACTGCCGGCGCTCAGAATGGCCGACGATTACGTAACTCGCGCCGACGTCGCTGAGCATGAAGGCGGCCACCTCACCGGTCAGCGCGCCTTCAGCCACTTCGGGGGCGCAATCCTGTCCTGAAACCCGTATATTGGAGCCCTCCAGGCGGTCGGCAACAGTCTTAAGTGCCGTGAATACCGGGGCGATGATGACTTCACAATGATTGGCGTTGGCGACCAAAGGCTTCAAAGCCAGCGCAGTATCGACCGACTCGCTAACGGTCTTATACATTTTCCAATTACCGGCAATGACTGGTTTTCTCATAGGTCAGCGGCTGATTCCTCTCTCAAAGCTCCAATGAACTCTCTCAAAGCTCCAATGAAACGGAAGCACTGTACCACGGCCGGGAAACATCTTCACAAGCTCCCGAAAATAAAAATGCGCCCTGCATGACAAGCTTCGTCTTCGGTTCTCGCGTGAATAAGTTCGTCGGCAGCACGACACTGGTGGCCGGGTGGGAATCTGCCCAGTCCACTTCGCTGGGCGGTTCTTCCGTGGCTGCCTCAGTAAGAGCAAGAGTGAGTCTACCGGCCGGCCGGATCTTTCAAGCTCAATTGAATAATCAGCGCAAGCTGCCAAAAGGAGTTCACCATGCAACGGGATTTCCGTCTCAACAGGGCATGGCAGGTCCTCATACTTATTGCATCGCTCGTCAGCGCCGACGCAGCTCTGGGCCCGGGCTCTGGCTTTACCTATCAAGGGCGGCCCACCGACGGCGGTACGGCGGCCAACGGCAGTTACAACCTGCAGTTTAAGTTGTATGACACCGCGGTCGTCGGGACTGCACACAGATCAGCGCGATCCTCACTAAGCGCATACCAATGCTGAGTGTCCGCACTGATAAGTCAAAATCAGTGGATGAAGGAGCTGGATGAAAGAGTAAGACGAACTTATTTATCGGTGAGCGCAGCGACGCCTGGTAGTTCTTCGCCGGCAAGAAATTCGAGCGTCGCGCCGCCACCGGTTGAGATGTGAGTGATTCGATCGGCGACGCCGGCTTTGGTTACCGCAGCTACTGAGTCGCCCCCGCCGACAATCACAGTAGCACCGCGATCGGCCGCTTCCGCGACTGCATGAGCTATACCGATGGTACCCTCATCGAAAGGCGGCTCTTCAAATACGCCCATCGGTCCGTTCCAAATAATCGTGCGCGCATCGCTCAATGCGTTGGCAAAGTGCGCCACCGTTTCGACTCCGATGTCCATGCCCGCGTGTCCAGCGTTCGTGAACTCGATGGGAATAGTCTTGGAAAGAATGTGTTGTCCTTTGATTGGTTCGTAACTGTCAACGACCTGGTGATCAGTTGGCAGAACCAGATCCACTCCGGTGGTTGCGGCGCGCTCCCTGATCTGGCGGGCCGTGTCGAGCATTTCATTTTCGACGAGCGATTTTCCAACAGTAAAACCTTCGGCTTTCAGAAAGGTATAAGCCATAGCACCGCCAATCAATATCCGGTCTACCTTGCGATCAATCAAGGCATTGATAACCGGAATCTTGTCGGACACTTTGGCCCCGCCCAAAATGGCCACAAAAGGATGTTCGGGATCGTTAATGACTTTGCCCAGATAGGCGAGTTCCTTTTCCATCAGCAGCCCGGCTGCCGATTTCGCGACGTACTTTGTGATGCCTACGGTTGACGCATGCGCACGGTGCGCTGCGCCGAAAGCATCGTTCACAAAAAGATCACAGAGACTTGCCAGTTGCTGCGCGAAGCCGTCGTCGTTCTTTTCTTCCTCAGGATGAAAGCGAAGATTCTCGAGCAACACGACTTCGCCCGCCTGCAACGCATTTACTTTAGCTTGCGCCTTTTCTCCAACGCAGTCCTCAGCAAAAACAATCGGGCGCCCTAATAGTTCTGAAAGATGAGTTGCGACCGGGCGCAAACTATATTTTTCCACGCGTTGTCCTTTGGGCCGGCCCAAATGAGAGGCGAGAATGACTCGCGCGCCCTGCTCGATCGCGTAATTGATCGTGGGCAGGGCCGCGCGGATGCGCGTATCGTCGTCGACCTTGCCGTCATCGAGCGGCACATTGAAATCTACGCGAACGAAAACGCGCTGACCTTTTAGTTCGAGATCTTTGATTGAAAGTTTTGACATAGACGAAAGTCGTACTTTGTATTTGGCGCTTTGCAGTGGCCTCAACGCAAACACCGAAGGACGTTTAGCCGCGGATTACGCGGATAAAAACCGGGTCTGAATTGCCCCGGTTCAGAATTTCCCTGATTCTGAACCGCGTTTCATCCGTGTCCATCTGCGGCTATATTCTCTACAGTGGCTCAAACGCACGATGCAATTTTATAAGACTCTACAAGCCCTGCTTCGTTATGTATTCAATCAAATCCCTGACGCGGCAGGAATACCCCCACTCGTTGTCATACCAGGAAAGAATCTTAATCATGTTGCCACCAATTACTTTGGTATATTCCGCATCGACAATTGAAGAATGAGGGTTGCCCTTGAAGTCCACCGAGACCAGCGGTTCTTCACAAAATGCCAAAATACCGCGCAGCTCGCCCTCGGCCGCTGCTTTCAGCGCGGCGTTGACTTCCTCGGTCGTCGTATCTCGCTCGACGTCCATAACCACGTCTACCAGCGAGACGTTTGGTGTGGGCACGCGCACTGAAATTCCATCGAACTTCCCTTTCAGTTCAGGGAGCACCAGCGAGACAGCCTTGGCTGCGCCGGTCGAGGTTGGAATCATCGAAAGTGCGGCTGCGCGAGCGCGACGCAAATCCTTGTGCGGCAAATCAAGCAACTGTTGATCGTTGGTGTAAGAATGAATCGTCGTCATCTGCGCTGAGCGGATGCCGAACTTTTCATGAATCACTTTGGCTACCGGCGCCAGGCAGTTTGTCGTGCAGGAAGCATTGGAAATAATGTGGTGCGCGGCCGGATCGTATTTGTCCTGATTGACACCAAGGACGATGGTGATGTCTTCGTTCTTGGCGGGCGCACTGATGATTACTTTCTTGACGCTGCCGTGCAGGTGCTTCCTCGCGTCTTCGGCTTTGGTAAAAATGCCCGTCGACTCAATCACTATGTCCGCACCGACTGACTCCCAATCGATAGCAGCCGGATCCCGTTGAGAGAAAACGCGAAACTCTTCGCCTTCTACGTTGATGCCGGACTCGGTCGCCGTAATGTCTTTGTCCAGATTGCCATGCACTGAATCGTATTTCAGCAAGTGCGCGAGCGTGCGAGTGTCGGTCAGGTCATTCACCGCTACGAAATCGATATCAGAGTTACCGAGCGATGCTCGAAACACATTACGACCGATGCGGCCGAATCCATTGATGCCAACCTTGACTGCCATGCTTTTGTCTCCTTTTCGATCCCTGGAACTTTAATATTCAGCGCGAATTCGTTTTTGGCGTCCCGCTAACGGGACATGCTTGATCCCAATTCCGAGATTTAGATGCTGCTGGGATAGTGTTCATTGAAAGGTAAGCTGGAAGATTATTCGCCACTTCTGCGGGTGTCAAGTGAGGGCACTGTCATTGTCATCGGGGTGGAATCATCTGGGAACATACTACTAACAGTTGATGTGGGCCAACAACTTTCGGTACTGAAAATCCTCACAGTCCGGGACAGGTAGTTCAAAGACAGCGACGTCCAGGCGAACTTATGACCGCCGATCTAAAGCTAGTGATTGGCATGCAGACTGCTTTGCATTTCAACGATGACAGCATGTTTTTGAAACAGAGCTGGTGCATAAAGCGTAGTACGCCTTGATTTAGCGGACTCTGTCAGCGTTAATCTAGTCCTGGCAGAGCCCGTTTTTCAATAATTGCTTCCCAAGGAGTTTTGGTCCGATGGATATTGTTGACGCTATCAGAGTGATGAGGGTTTGTGTGGTGAGTGCAGCGCTGTTGCTTCCGAATGCTGCGGTTCTAGCTCAGCAACCGGCCTCGAAACTACCGGCGAGCAATCCAGCTCAGCGAGGCGCTTCGCGGCCGCCAGGCTCACAGCAGAACCCGGCGACTCCACCGGGAACACGCCCTGACACTCAGAATCCGGCCACTGCGCCCGGGACTCAACAACCCGCACCGCAGACACCACCGGGTTCGACAGTAGAACCGACGGCCACAGACCAGCAGAGGCCGACGAGCCAGCCCAGTCCTTTGACGTCGACTCCAACTGCTTCGCCTGCGCCTGCCGATCAAAATTCGCAGGAGCCCCGGGAACCCAATTTCCCGACCCTGGAGCCGAGACCGCTGCCGCCACTACCAAATTTGACCCGGCTGGGTGTAGTCAGCGGGAACGTGGTCAGTCTCTCTCTTAATGAAGCGATCCGGTTGGCGCTTGCTAACAACAATGACATTGAAGTGTCAAAAGATGACGTGCGAATCGCGGAATCACAGTTACGCGCTCTGGAAGGGGTCTACGATATCTTTTTTACAATCACTCCGCAGATCGACAATCGTGTTACTCCAATTCAAAACGTTTTCAGTGGCGCGCCGACAGGCAAGCTTTCGACAAATGTTTTCTCCGTGAGCCCTGCGCTCACCAAGTCGTTTCGCCAGGGTGGCGGCACGTACGAAGTGAGTTTCAGCAACAACCGCAACACTACCAGCGCGACCAGCAGTACTTTGAATCCATACTATTCCTCCAACCTGGCTTTGATCGTAAACCAACCACTGTTTCGTAACCGGTCCATCGATAACAACCGGCATCAGATTAGAGTACAAAAAAAGCGGGTGGAGCAGTCAGACGCTGACTTTCGCCGCCGGACGATTGATGTTATCTCCCAGGTACAGTCTGCCTATTGGGACCTGGTCTTTGCGATGCGTGATCAGCAAGTACAACTGGACAATGTCAACCTCTCGCGTGAGAACCTGCGACAGATTGAGGCGCAAATTTCTGCCGGAGCCAAGGCCCCGTTGGATCGTTCGGAAGTACTGACGGAACTTGCCAATCGAGAGTCGTCTCTCTTGTCGGCCACTCAGACCGTTTCGATTGCTGAAAATGGTCTGAAGCAGTTGATTCTGAAGGATTCAATGGCGCCACAATGGTCGGCTCAGATCACTCCGACGGATTCGCCAGTAGTAGATACGACACCGGTCAATCTCAACGACTCGCTTACTGAAGCGCGAAAGAATCGCCCCGAACTGCAGCGACTGCGCCTGCAGAACGAAATCAATGGAATCGATCTGCAGTACTTTAGAAATCAGACCAAACCCCAGGTTGATCTCCAGGCTACGTTCGCGACGACGGGCCTGGCGGGAACCCCTTGTGACGCAGCGGTAAGAGTCTGCTCGGGAACTCCGCCGCCTTTTCTCGTCGGCGGATACTTCAAAGACTTGAGCAACCTGGCCAAGTTCCAGACGCGTAACATCACGGTTGGAGTAGCAATCCAAATTCCGCTTCACAACACTACCGCCAAAGCGAATCTCGCCACCGCCCGGATTCAGAAGGAGCAACTCGAGGCTTCAGTGCGTTCTACCGAACAAGTGGTCGAAGTTGACGTGCGCAATGCGGCGCAAAATGTCGAGTCCTCTAGACAGCAGGTGCTTACCGCTCGCGAGGCACGGCGCAACGCTGAGATTCAATTAGAAGGTGAACAGCGGCTGTACTCGGTGGGACGGTCAACCACCTACCTGCTGATCCAGCGGCAGAATGCTTTGGCAAATGCTCGCGATTCCGAAGTGCGAGCCGAAACAAACTACAGCAAAGCCGTATCAAATCTGCAGCATGCGACATCAACTACGCTGCATGCGAATAACGTTTTCGTGGACAACCCACTCCAGCCCTAGCTGGTCCGATTGCGGCAGGAAGTTGGTTCGCCCGGTCAGCCGGAAGGTATACTGGCAGCGAGCGACGAGCAGTGTGGCTACGCTCACGTCATCAATTCCACGTCCGGTTGAGCCAGCGCCTGATGAAAATCACCGCAGCGATCATAACTTTCAACGAAGCGGAAAATATTAAGGCAGCCTGCGAGTCCGTCGCCTGGGCCGATGAGTTGATCGTCGTAGATTCGCAGTCAATCGATGAGACCCGCGCGATTGCCGCCAGTTGCGGTGCCCGTGTCATAACCCGCGAATGGCCAGGGTTTACCGAACAGAAGCAGTTTGCGGCTGACCAGGCGACCCATGAGTGGGTCTTCAGTCTCGATGCAGATGAGCGCGTGTCAGAGCCTTTGCAGGCTGACATCGCAGCGCTGCGGCGCAAACCTCCCGAACAACTTGCCGATGGCTACTCCATCCCCCGCCGCTCATTTTATATGGGCCGCTGGATACGCGGCGGTGGCTGGTATCCTGACCGTCAGTTGCGCCTGTTTCGGAAAGCGAGCGGCAGTTGGCGAGGAGCGCACATCCACGAGTCAGTGAAGCTGAAACAGGGCTCGCGAACTGAATCTCTCGACGGCGACCTGCTGCATTATCCGGCGCCTGATGCGTCATATCATCATCGGATGATTGGTGAACGATATGCGCCGCTGGCTGCTCTGCAAATGTTTGAAGCAGGAAAGCGCACTACGCCGCTCAGGATCGCAAGTGCCGGACCTGCTGCCTGGATGCGCAGCCTCATCCTGAAAGGCGGGTGGCGCGATGGTCTGGCCGGATGGTCAATTGCCAACTTTGCCGCCCATCATGCCTTCCTCAAACATCTGCTGCTCTGGGAGATGCAGCAAAGAAGAAGTTAGTAGGCGCGGGACAGCCGCCGATATACAATGCTTTTGGCATGAACCCATCATTGTCATCACTATTTCCCGACGCACCGCTTCCCTTGCCTTTCCTTTTCATAATAACGGGAGTTTTTGGTGCCATCATCGGCAGTTTTCTTAACGTGGTAATTCATCGATTGCCGCAGGAAGAGTCGATCGTATTCCCCAACTCCCGGTGTCCAACCTGTGCGGCGGCTATCGGCTGGTATGACAACATCCCGGTGCTCAGCTATCTCGTGCTGCGTGGGAAGTGCCGCGCGTGTAAGACGGGGATAGCGATTCGTTATCCCGCCGTGGAGTTGTTGACCGCACTTCTGTACGTCGGCGTTACTTGGCGTGATGGCCTTAGCATAGCCCTGCCATTCGATTTGATTTTTGTCAGCGCCTTGGTGGCCCTGATCTTCATCGACGCCGAGCATATGCTGCTTCCCAATGCCATTACCTATCCAGGCGTTATCTTCGCTCTGGTTGCGCGCTTCGTGATCCCGCTCGCCAGTGGCGTAGCGCATTTTGATGATCTCGAATCTCTCAGTCGAGGGATGCTCTACGGTCTCCCGCTGTGGGCAGCTTCGTTGATCGGCGCGGTGATTGGCGGTTTGATCGGAGGGGGTTCCCTCTGGTTGATGGGCTGGACCTGGGAAAAGCTGCGCGGAATCGAAGCGATGGGCCTCGGGGATGTGAAGATGATGTTTATGGTCGGCGCCTACCTCGGCTGGCGTTTGACGATTCTGACGATTTTTCTCGGCGTCTTGTCCGGTTCGCTCATCGGCATCGCTTTAATGGTGCGCCAGGGGCGCCGGAACATGCAGATGCTACTGCCCTTCGGCGTCTTCCTGGGCATCGGAGCGATTGCCGCGCTCCTGATAGGATCGCCGATAGTTTTATGGTACGCAGGCCAATTCGGGTAAGCCGGCCTTTGTATCCATATTCGGATTCGTTCTCGTTCCTCGATCGGGCTGAGGGCACCAACCACAGACCAAAGTTCAAAAGACTGAATCATGTCCCGCCGCACAACCTTTGGCGCTACGCTGTTAACCGTCTTCTTCGTGCTCGCGGCTGGGTTCGCGATTTTCCTCTATGCTTATGCACCAGCAACACCGAATGTGCGCGGGCCAATTCTTTTATCAGCCTTTGTAATAATCCTTATTGCGAGCCTGCTTTGCATTCTCTTCTTCTTGCGCTGGATGCTCCGTCCTTACAGGCAATTGGTTGGCGAAGCTGAGCGCGCGCCAATTGCCGCTCACGCCAACAAGTCTCAGGGTGAAGCGCAATTTGTCCTGGAAACATTTCAGACGATTGTGGCCCAACTGCAGGCGCAGCAGAAAGAACTCGAGCGGCTCACTGCTCAGGCCAGCCAACGCGCCGACTCCGCCGAACGCTTTAGCGAACGCATCGTGGCCAGCGTGCCTTCAGCCCTGATTGCCTTTGATGGAGCGGGACGCTCACTTGTAATCAATGGGCCGGGCAGAACGTTGTTGGAGATCACCGTCAGCGAAACGGGTCACCCGGCCAGAACATTATTAGCCAAGCTGCCACAGTTGGCCGAACTGGTTGAAAGATGTCTGCAAACCGGAGCGCTTTTTCGCCGCGAAGAGATTCAAACTCTGCCGACGAACGGTTCGCCCAGACGTCTCGGAGTCACAGTCGCACCGATCGATCTTTCAGCTTCTGAGCGAGGCGCGCTCTGCCTGCTCACCGACATTACCGAAGTAACCCAACTCCGTGAGCAGGTCGCCCTCAAGCGCAATCTGGAAAACCTGGGCGAGATGTCCGCCGGACTCGCGCATGAATTTAAAAACTCAATTGCCACCCTGCACGGCTATGTGCAGTTGCTGCAAAAC
The DNA here is from genome assembly GCA_038237475.1 of Pyrinomonadales bacterium. Taxonomy (GTDB): domain Bacteria; phylum Acidobacteriota; class Blastocatellia; order Pyrinomonadales; family Pyrinomonadaceae; genus JAOAPY01. Next base: position 46,572 of record JBBRYS010000004.1, read on the forward strand.
CTTGAACTGGACAGCACCGGCCGGTCGACCAGCGAGTCACTGCTCAATGAGATCCGCAATCTGTCTGAGATGGTGACCTCGTTTCTTAACTTTGCGCGCCCACAACCACTGCAACTTGAAGAAGTCTTTCCCACCACGCTGCTGCAGGATTGTGCCGGTGAATTACAAACTCTCTACCAGGAGCGGCGTGTCGCCCTCACCTTCGAGCCGTTAACTAAAGAACAGTCCGCCCTGTTTGTAAACGCCGACGAGCGAATGCTGCGCCAGGCGTTTATGAACCTGCTGCGCAATGCCGCGGAAGCGATTCCTGACGATGCGGTTTCACGCGAGGTGTCAGTCACGAGTTCGCGCGAGAGGGAGCCGAACGGAGCAGCTTCTGTGGCAATTGAAATCAAAGACACGGGGACGGGAATTCAAACCGAAGATCTACAGCGCATCTTTATTCCTTTTTTCACTACCAAAGCCCATGGACACGGCATCGGTCTCGCTCTCACACACCGCGTGATCACCGAACACGGAGGGACCTTAACAGCGGAAAATGGCAAAGGCGGGGGCGCCATCTTCACCATCCGGCTCCTGGAAGCGCTTCGATGAAGTTCCTGGGAATGCGGGAATGTCTCTTTGAGTCCAGCCCGTGAAAGCAACGCTTGAAAATAGCCCGGCGATTCATCGCTGGGATCGCACGCGTTGCATCAATATGCAGTCCGTCAAACGAAAGGCCGACGCTGTGGCAATCGTTCGCCTTGCGGACTAGAATACAATTCCCTTCAGCAAACTCAGCGGTGAAGTGATGGGCTATTGCCGGTCGTCCGCTATGCGGACAAGGCGGCTCAGCCTCCTAAGACTTCTACTGACCTTGCAGCGTCAGCAAAACAATTTCCGGTGTAACGCGGAAGCGAACGGGGAGAATGCTCGTGCCAATGCCAGTGGTCACAAACAGGTGATGATCGTTTTCAAAGACGTGGCCCGCCGCATATTTTTGTCCAAAATCAGAAGGTTCGATTGGTCTGCCGATCAAAGGGAAATTGACCTGGCCGCCATGCGTATGGCCAGCGAGTAACAGTGGCACGCGTTTGGGCAGATTGGGAAAGATGTCCGGATTGTGAGTCAACGCTATTACCGGAGCCCCGGCTGGCACTCTGTCAATTGTCTCCCGAATGTGTTGCGGTCGAGTCCATCGATCAGCCAGGCCCGCCAGCCAGAATGAACTGGACCCGCGTTTGACCTCCGAGACTTCGTCCTCAAGAACCTTAATTCCGTTCGCTTCCAGCGCGTAACGCACTTTTAAACCGTTGTACCACCAATCATGATTTCCCAGCACCGAATACACACCGAGTGGCGCTTGCAGGCCTTTTAAATGGGGGGCAAACACCACCGGCTCGACTCGATGTCCATGCCAGCTGTTACCTGACATGTAGTCGCCCAGAATGACGATCAGATCGGGTTTGAGTTCATTGGTGCGGTCGACGATTAGCCTCAGCTTGTCGTCGTCGATGAAGGGGCCTCCCACGTGTATATCTGAAATGACGGCAATGCGAAGCCCACTGAGGGCAGCTGGGCAGTTGGTAATTTGGATAGCTTGCCGATGGATTACCAGGCGATTGGGCTCAATCAGAAACGCGTAGAACGCGAGACCGGTAAGAATCAGCAAGGTCGTTGCCAGAGCTATACCAACTCTCTTACGCCAGGCGGATTCAATTGGAGCACGACGAATCTCCTTCCAGAGCAAGAGCAGAATTCCCAGCAGCGCGACGACTCCGATTAAGAATGGAAGTGCCATACAACAACAGTCCGGCAAACTTTAGTTTGAGTTTCGCGGGTCTTCAGTCCGAGTACCAGGGATGAAGTCTTTGGGCCGCGGAGACAACCGGCAAACACTTTACCCGTTCGGGAAATACTCACGCCAGCGATTGCTCACAAGTTCCCCAATATCCTTTCGCACCACTAACTCGTCGGGAAAACCGGGCTTGGTGCGGGCATCGATCATGATTGGTCCGCTGTAGGCAAGATGATGTCGAACGACTCTGGTTGAGCCAGCGTGAATGTCCGCAGCGGGCTCGAACCTGGTCCAGGTGGCCCAAAGAAAATCGATTGGCGAGCGCGCAACTGCCGCGTCATCGTGCAGGATCAGAAGTGGCCAATCAGCAAATGCCGGTTCCTTTGCCAGGCGCGCTGCCTGTTCCGGATCTTGCGCGAATGAACTGCCCTGCAAAACCAGACAGCCAGCACAAAAGACTTCCGCCCGGCTCACATCGCGTGGCAGGTCGCCACGAAACTCACGCCGAAGCTGGCGCCGCAACTCGCCCAGTCCCAGCATGATCGCTTTGCTGCCTTCATTGACCTGTCCGCTGGTGTAGTCAAGTGTATCCATCGAAACGTTAGCCAGGATGAAAAGATCCGTTTCCGGCACAAATCGAGCCAAGACATGTTCGAGTAAGGCTGGAAAGTTACGCAGATCCTGAGGCGTATCGGTGAGCAGCAAAAACTTCGTAAGCGAAAGCTGACCTTCTCCGAGGATGCGGAACGCGGACACGAGCGCTTCGCGACCATAGCGCTCCTGCACCACTGCCGCGCACAGAGAATGAAATCCTGTCTCGCCATAGGTCCAGAGATCGCGAACGCTCGGCATCACGAGGGGAAATAATGGCGACAATAATTCCTGCAGATAATCACCGATGAAAAAATCTTCCTGTCTTGGTTTGCCGACCACGGTAGCGGGATAGACTGCGTCGCGCCGGTGACAAACGGCGTCGACATGGAAGACAGGATAGTCATGAGTCAAAGAGTAATAGCCGTAGTGATCGCCAAATGGTCCTTCTGCCCTTCGTTCTCCCGGGGGGACGTGGCCCACCAGCGCAAACTCTGCCTCAGCGGCTAAACGGTGGGCACCGCCTGTCGGGTTCTTCACCATCCTGATCTTTTCTCCGGCGAACAATGATGCGAGTACCAGTTCCGGCACATCTTCCGGCAGAGGAGCAATAGCCGCCAGGATCAGCGCCGGTGGACCACCCAGCAATACCGTCACCGGCAAAGATTTACCCAATCGTTCTGCTTCGTTGTAGTGAAAACCTCCGCCCTTCTGAATCTGCCAGTGCAGCCCGGTGGTGTGTGCGTCATAAACCTGCATCCGATAGATACCAAGGTTGTGCTTTCCGGTAGTTGGATTTTCGGTGTAGACGAGTGGGAGCGTGATAAATGGGCCACCGTCTTCCTGCCAGGTCGTCAACACAGGCAATTGATCAAGCCGCGCAGGCCGAACGATCACTTCACTGACCGGAGCGCGCTTTGTATTCCGAGTACCCAGCTTGAGAAATTCAAGCGCGAGCGAACGATGCTGCCAAAGCTCAGCCGGCCTCGGTGGCAGCAGCGCCTCAGCAACGTGGACCATCTCCCGCACAAATTCCTGAGGCTTGGCGCCAAAGGCCAGATCAATTCGTTTCTTCGTTCCAAAGAGATTTGTGACTACGGGAAAGCTACTGCCTTTCACCTTCGTGAAAAGTAAAGCCGGACCCGCTTGCTGGATGACACGACGGTGTACTTCGGCAAGCTCGAGGTAAGGATCTACCTCGGTTTCGATGGTCACGATTTCTTTTTCGCGTTTGAGGACGTCGAGATATGTGCGCAGGCTCCGGTGCATTAAGTGTGGGAGTATAACCGTTGCGAAAATGCCCTACAAACCTGAGCAACGAAAAGCCGTGAGCTAGGGCTGATCGGATTTGCCGACAGTTCGCGGACGGGTCGTCTGCACCGGCTGAGTTTCGCCCAGTCGATGTTGAATCATGAGGGTCGCACTCTGGGCCGCCTCGGAAATTTTCGGATCGAAGGAATCACCGAAGGGTTTGATTTGCGCGAGACTTTCCGCATCGCCAATGCGGCCCAGTACGTCAAGCAAGCGGGAAGCGATCCTCGGCTCCTGGTTCTCCTGTTGTAAAAAGGGATACAGCAGCGACGGACTGTCGATTTGGGTTAGGTAATCAAAGGCCTGCTCGCGCCTTGAAGAATTTAGATCGCGAATCACCTTGACCAGTAATTGAGTCTTGCCCATGCGATAGAGTGCCCAGTTCAGCGCCAGCCTGACATGGTTGTCTTTTTCCTGGAGCAGGTAACCCTCGACTATCTTCTTTTGGTCCAGCGCCACCATGCGAGCCAGGGCCTCGGCAGCTGCCTGTCGGGTATCTGCATTGCGACTGGCTAGTTGTTTAGCGTACTTCGTTGACTCATTATCGCCGGAATTTTCCTGACCCATCGCGTAAGTCTTTACGTTGAAGGCCATGGAGAGCACTAACAACAACAGACAGGCCCTACCGGAAATATTTCTCTGCATAACGCTTCCTCCGCAACTGGGTTGATAATCAATCCCGTCGCCCTTTCCCTGCTCGTGGCCTGCGCTTGCGCAAGTCCACTCTGTTTAAGTCCAAATCGGCGACAGGGATTACCTCGACGCCTTTAAACTGTCTGCGCAGCTCCGGTAAGAACTCTTTCGCATTTCCGACGATCACGATGCTGGCTTCATTTGCTTTCAAGCGTCTGGCCGCGAACTCCTGGATCTCGGCTGTAGTTACTTCTTGCACTTTGCTTACAAAGCGATTCGACTCATCAAGCGGTAGCCCCTGCAGGGCGTGATCCCCAAGGTCGCCAACCAGTCCATTTATCTGCTCAAGCTCCCGCGAAAAGCCTCCAATCAACGCAGCTTTGCGCGGGACCAGATCAGCATTGGCCAGGGAAACCCTCCCCAAACGATTAATCTCCTGCAAGAGCAGCCCGGCCACCTGCGCCCCGGCGTCATTTCTCGTCTGGGCCGAGGCCATGAACGAACCGCCGTCACGCAACGCTTCGAAAGAGCTCCCTGCCCCGTAGCTAAGCCCTCGTTTGATGCGTATCTCCTGATTCAGTCTGCCTGAATAACCATCCAAAAGTGAATTAGCGACAATAGCTCGAAAGTAATCAGGATCAAGACGTTTAATCCCGCCCTGGATCAGGAGTACTGCCGCCTGAGCGGCGTCGGGCTTGTTGATAACAATTACTCTCCGCCGCGCCGGCGGTTGCGGAGGTGACGCGGCATTAACGTTCGACACCCTCAGCGCGGGGCGCCAATCTCCGAAATATTTTTCAGCAAGCTCGAACGCGAGCGCGGGCCGAATGTCCCCGCCCAATATCAAGATGGAGTTGGCAGGCCGATATAGCGCCGCGTGAAGTTTGACGATATCCGCCCGACTAATCCGCTTTAGCGAATCCGGTGTGCCTCCCAGACCGTGTCCGTAGGGTGAATTGCCGAACAGCACACGTGACGCGGCGAAGCTGGCTAGTGAGCTCGGCTCTTCCAGCTCCACATTCAAATAGTCAATGTACTGCTGTCGTAGTCGTTCAATTTCACCTTGACGGAAGGTGGGATTACGCACCGCATCCGCCATCACTTCGAGAGCGGGAGCAACTTTCGACGACATGACGCCGATCGAGACGGTTGAAGCATCCCACATCGCGCCAGCTGATTGCGAACCACCCAGGGCCTCAATCTCTTCAGCGATTTTAGTCGCTGATCGCGTTTTGGTTCCAAGAGTTAAAAGACTGGCAGTCAAATGTGCGAGGCCGGGCAACCCCGGCGGATCAACTTCTGCACCATTTTTTATTATCACCTCCGCTGCGACCAAAGGCGTGTTGGTGCGCTCAATCACGATGACGCGCAAACCATTAGAAAGTGTGTGCTCTACTGCCGCCGGGATGTGCAACGAGCGTGGTGGTCCCGGAGGCGGCGGAGTCGCCTGCGGCGCCTGTGCGAAGACCGCCCCAGTCAATAACAGTTGGAGGGCGAGAAGCATCCCGGTCGCTTTTAGACTGAGAATGGAACTCATTTTTTCGTTGGGGCCTTCCCCGGTTCCGGCAGGTAGTACAGGATTACTCGGTTCTCGCGGTTAAAATATTTTTTCATAACCCGCTGCACCTCTGCGGCAGAAACATTCTGCAGTCGAGCGAGGTCGGTATTTACCCTCTCCGAATCACCCAGCAGCACTTTGGCTCCGCCGAGCGCCAGCGCCTTGCCGTTGTTTGTCTCGCGCTCAACCAGTTGGTTAGTGACAATCTGATTGATGGCCTTATCCAGTTCCGCTGCCGATACAGACGTGTCCTGCATCTTTTTCACTTCAGCCAGCAGCGATGCCTCTATCGCTTCCACTTTCTTTCCACTGGCCGCAACGCCCGTCAAAACAAAGTAACTCACGTCTTCAAGCAAATTTGCGCTCGCGCCGGCGCTCTGCGCTATCTGCTGCTCGTAGACGAGCGCGTGATAAAGGCGCGAGGATTCACCCGCGGCAAGAATTACCTGGGCCACACGTAACGCAGCGGCATCTTCGCTCGTCACGGGCGGTATTAAATACGTTATGCCGGCGGCAGGAAGCGGCACGTTGGGAGCATGCTCGGTAAAACGAGCTTCAGTTTTGCGCTCAGGCTCGCGGACCGACACCCGTGGAAGCGGAGTTGGCGGCTTGGGAACCGGGGCCAAATACTTATCGATCCAATTATCGAGTTGTTGCTGATCAAAATCTCCAACCACGACGAGTGTTGCGTTGTCGGGCCGGTAGAAGGTGCTGTGGAATGACTGCACGTCCGGCAGTGAGGCCGTGTCCAAATCTTCAATGCTGCCAATCGTGGGTCGTCTATAGGGATGTGCCACGAAAGCCTTCTGTTGCAGCAAATGTTCAAAGCGGCCGTAGGGGGGCGTCAATACACTTTGCCGGAACTCTTCCTTGACCACATCACGCTCTGATTTGAAGTTGGGTTCGTCGACATTCAGTCCGGCAAGGCGATCGGCTTCGGCCCAGAGTAATGTCTCGAGGTAGTTCGACGGCACGACTTCGTAATAGACCGTTGTGTCCTCGTTGGTGAAGGCATTATCGACGCCGCCGATGTCTTCGGTCAGACGATCCATCATTTCTGATTTCATGTTGCGGGTGCTCTTGAACATCATGTGCTCAAATAAGTGAGCAAACCCGCTCCGGCCGGTGGGATCGTCTTTTGATCCCACGTGGTACCAGACCTGGATGGCGACTGTGGGGCTGGTTCGATCCTCTGCGCTGACGACCGCCAATCCATTGGCAAGCGTCCGTTCGTGAAACTCAAGCCGAGGCATCCTCACCTGAGCTTGAACAGATGCAGCCGCAATGAGAATGACCAAGGCCAGGAATGTGACTACGAATTTTGAAAGAAATATGCGCATCAATTGCTTTAGTGACCGCGCGTCTTCACGGGCCGAGCTACAGTCAGGCGAACGCGCCCTCAACGGAAGGTATGCGCTTCACTGACCTCCAAGTCGTCCGGGATTAGCATTGGGCAGGGTTGAAATTAGTTTAATGGCTTTTCTGGGTGGCACCCGACATCAACGAGAAGTGCGCTCAATCCAGATCCAGAGGATTGCGATAGATGCGCGTATCCTTTTCGGCGCGTTTTTTCGCGGCCTGAAACTTTTCCTCGAGAATGCGATCACGATCCTTCATTGAGCTGAGTTCCTGGGCAAAGATCTGTTCGCGCACCTGCTTTTGCTTGTCTAATCCCTTGACCATGTCATCAAAGGACGCCAGTGGCCGGGACTTTTCCTCGTGTTCGATCAAGGCGCCGGTTTCGGCATCGATCGTCAGAGTTGCTTCACAGCAGGGGCAATGTATGGTGAACCGAGTTGTATCCATGATTAAAACTCCCTCGGACAGAATGGCTCTCAGCGCGACGCAAAAAGAGTATACCATCCGGCTAACCGACTCGCATTTCTGAATGGAAACGGTTCAGGCGCACCTCGGGTTTGAATACCGCGGCCCATAATGCTTCAATAGCCACTCACCCCTTTCCCCGGGATATTGCTCTCTAAGTAATAACTAAAACCTAAGGAGTCAGAATGAAGAGGATTATGATGAAGTTTTCGATGGCGCTGGTGCTGTCACTGTCACTTGCGTTTATGGCGGTGGCCTCATTTGCCCAAAACACAAACACCAACACCGCAGGCGGTCAAATGAAGGCCAGCGGAAATGAAACGAAGAAAGCCGGCCAAAGCATGGGCCGAAATGTTAAGCACGGCCGCGTTGTGCGCGGCGGGAAGCACTTTGGCAAACATATGGGGAAAGCCGGCAAGCACTTTGGCAGGGGCACCAAGAAGGCTGTCAAGAAAGCTATTTCTTAAGCTAACGGTTATGCAAAAAAGCGGGCAGCCAGACGATCTGGCTGCCCCGGTATAACCTAAAAACAATCAGTCGTCTAGGGAGTCACTGCGTTCTTAATTGCTTTGCCTACCTTCTTGGCGCCCGTTGCTGTTTTGTCAGCGACTGCTTTGGCGCCGTCAGCAGTTTTGTCGGCCACCTTGCCGGCTGTTTCACCGGTTTTTTCCCCAACGGTCTTCCCTACATCTTTGCCTACCTCGACGCCCTTCTTAACCCCGTCCACAGTCTTGTCCGCAACGAAGCCGGCAGCATTAGCAATGGCATCACCAGTAGCATCCAAAGCATTCTCTACGGTGCCAACCTCTTTGTCTTCGCCGTTTGTTGCATAAACGTGGGTCGTACGCGTGCCGTTGCGAGTTGTAACAACAACCCTTGCGACGCGCGGATTGTCGCGAAATGTTCGCGTCTCGGTCTTAACTCCGTTGGCATCTGTGATGGTTGTGATATCCGAGTTATCGGGGCCCGGCCTTGTGATAGTCTGAGCAGCCATTTGAGTATTCGCATTGCTGTTTGTATTCGAAGTCTCCTGGCTGGTGCTGCACGCTCCACTGAGAGCACTGACACTCAACAGAGCTGCGGCTAACATTGATTGCTTGATCAAATTTGGTTCCTCCTAAAAATTATTTCAACTTGTTAGCTGCAATGAACGTGCCGATCTGGCTCGTATCTGCGGATGGCTTTCACCTCACTCTCGGCAGGACTTCGACTTGAAACGATGCACCCTGGCCAGGCATTCGTTCCCTTAACATACGGTCGGCGATTGAGTTGTGAGCCAGTTTCCTAACGGAAGAAACGCACGTCGTCGGCCGTCACTAGCGAGCCGATAACCACGACACGATTTCGTCCATGGCAGCTTCGTAAACTTGATCCTGCGGGACTGGACCACTCTTCGGCACCCTGAATGAATGATCCCCGCCGGCCACCTCGTAAAGCGTGCCAGGGAGATCAAGTTGAGAAATCACACCGTGAATTTCGGCAGCCGTGCCGAGAGTGTCGCGCGAACCCTGCAGGAAAAGCATTGGAGCGCGCACCTCTGGAAGATGTGCCGTTCGCAATTGCTCAGGCCTGCCGGGCGGATGCAGGGGGTAACCGAGAAACACCAGACCAGCCAATTCCTCGGCGCCAGCGGCCGCCACCAGCGAAGCAATTCTCCCGCCCATAGATTTGCCACCAGTCGCTACTTTGTTGGCTTTAAGTTTTCGCTGTCGCCGGGCTGCCTCGATGACAGCCAGATAGCAGGATTCAAGTTTGGACTTGTGATCGGGCATACTCCGGCCTTGCTCTTTGTAGAGAAAGTTGAAGGTGAGAATGTCCAGGCCGCGCGACGCCAGCCCAGCGGCAAACAGACGCATGAACCCGCTCAGCTGATTCGCACCGGCCCCGTGGCCCAGCACGAGCGTTGTTTCAAGTTTGCCCTTCTTCGGCGCAGCGTAAAGCAGAGCGGTAACGCTATCGCGCTCGTTAAGTCTGACAATGACAGTTTCCGGATCTGTGGTCATTAAATTCGACCTCCAAGCTTGAGTTAAAAGCCCAACCACGAATGGCAAAGCAAATCGTTTTGCGCCTGTGAAACCGTAGTCTTTGCCATCGATTTGAGCGGCCACGCGAATATCCACTACCTCAGAGCAGGCAAATTTTGTTGACTTTCTAAGCGTTTTCGACTAGAAGCAAAAGACGAAATTTACTTAGTGTTCCTTCCGCCGCCGCTTTTTTCGCAAGGCTGGGATTTTAGCTGATAATCCTGATTGCTGCTTACGATTTGAAACTAGCGAAACTCGACAACCCATCTCAGAACTCTCCAAGGAGCATTTGTCATGCGTAGAACCCTTGTCGCAATAGTGACCCTAACTCTGTTTGCCGGCGTATTAATGGTCCTGCCGGTGAATCAAAGCTTTGTCGCCAGAGCTGATGTTTCCGACGGCGAACGGCTGGCAATGTACAGCAAACCTGCGGTGGTGCGTATCATCGACGGCATTGCCGGACAATATACTTTTCTCTCTCCCAAAAATGAGACCCTCAATTTCAACGTTTCTTATGTCGGTTTGGGCTCCGGCTTTTTCATCAGCGCGAATGGATATATCGCCACGAACGCTCACGTCGTCAGCACCACTCATGATGGCGAAGATAAGGCGAAAGAGGTGCTCTTTGGGCAATTGCTCAACCAGGTAGGGCGCTACTATCAGAAGGATCCGCGCCAATTCGATCGAGATACAATCAATTACATTTTTAACCGCAGCCGTTTGACTGGCTACAAGATCTTTCATCACGTCATTATTCCGGATGGCAGTGTTTTTCCGTTTGAGATCAAAGCTTACGGCGCACCCACTGGCGAAAGTAATGACCAGGGCAAGGACGTCGCGATTGTAAAAATCGAGGTCAAGAACGCGCCTGTGCTGGTATTAGCCGATTCTGACAAATTGAAGTTACAGGATCATGTCACGGTAGTTGGTTATCCCGGCGCGGCTGACACGTTCAATACCGGTACTCTGGATCAGAAGTCACAGCTTGAAGCGTCGATTACCGACGGCAAGTTATCAGCCAGAAAAGCATCGTCCAGTGGCGCCCCGATACTGCAAGTCAGCGCACCCGCGACCCACGGCAATTCCGGCGGCCCATGTTTGGATGACCATCAGGAAGTGGTCGGGTTACTGACGTTCCGTGGCGATACGGTCAACGGGCAGGAGGTGAGCGGTTTCTCGTTTGTGGTCGCGGCTAATACTGTCATGGAATATGTCAAGACCGCCGGCGCCACAAACCAACTGGGTGTCATCGATAAAGACTATCGCGAAGGGCTCGATCTTTACTGGAAGGGAGAATACAAGAACGCAATTCCAAAATTCGAGGAGGTCAAGCGCCTCTTCCCACAGCACTCTGAAGTAGAGCGCTTACTGCAAAGCAGCCAGCAGGCGATTGCAGAAGGCAAAGACACCTCCGGGATTTCAGCCGGCTGCGGATTGGTCGGCGGCGCCCTGGTCGCGGTGTTTCTCCTGGTCTTAGTAATCATCATCGCAATTGTGATTTTCCTGATTATGCGCAAGCGCGGTAAGAAGGCGGCTTCGTCTGGACCGATGTCACCGATGCCGGCCAGCGGCGGCAGTGCGGCGAGTAAATCAGAACCGGCAAAGCCCGCTTATTCGCCAACACCTAGTTCTTCGTCTCCGCCACCGGCCCCGCCGGTCCGGCCGACGCCCCCGCCCAATCCTAATCTGGATCGCACGGTCGACTTGTCACAGACGGTGGCCATTCATCGGCCCAGCGACACCGCCCCGATCAACTACGGCTCAATCAAGTTTGTCTCCGGATTGCTGACCGGACAAACTTTTGATGTGACTCCGGAGGGCGCCTGCGTCGGTCGTGACAGCGCCCTGGCGCAAATAGTGGTAGCCGACCCGCGCATTTCCAAGCGTCACGTTTCGATTGGAGTAAAGGATGGCCGCGTAGTAGTAACTGACGAGGGTTCGCGAAACGGTACCTTCCTCAATGATCCGAAATCAGAGCGAATCACTGAAGCAGTTTTGAGTCCGGGTGACACAGTGATTCTGGGTGAGTCGGATGTCGCGCGATTCGAATACCAGAAATGAAATAGCCTGCCGCACAATGAAAGCCCCCACCTCGGGGGCTTTTGTTTTGGTAGGGATCACATCCCGCCTGTACATACCTGGACCAGACCGACCCAGTCCGGCGCTGGCTTAGCTCCATGGATCCGAGTTAGCATGACGCCATGGATCAGAATCTCACTGAGCAATTGGCCGCAGTCACAAAATTTCGCGACTTGCATCACTCCGGCTGCTTCGTGCTGCCAAATCCCTGGGATGTTGGGACGGCCATGTATCTGCACCAACTCGGATTTGCTGCGCTAGCCACAACCTCCGCTGGTTTCGCTTTCTCTCAAGGATTACCTGATTCAGTGAACGCACTCTCGCGCAGCTCGATGCTTAATCATGTTCGCGAAATCGTCCAGGCCACTTCCCTGCCCGTGAACGCGGATTTTCAAAACGGCTATGCCGATGACCCTGAGGACGTCGCTGAGAGTGTTTCTCTCTGCATCTCGACGGGTGTCGCAGGGCTCTCGATCGAAGACGCGACCGGGCACTCTGAAAAGCCGCTCTATGAAGCTTCGCTCGCACGGGAACGAATCAGCGCAGCTCGCGCGGCGATCGATGCATCGGGCATTCCGGTCGTGTTAACAGGCCGGTGTGAAGCCTGGCTGGTGGGTGAGCCGGAACCATTCAAGGTTGCGCTGGAGCGGCTCGTTTCTTACGCCGATGCTGGAGCCGATTGTCTTTATGCTCCCGGCGTTTCAAGTCCGCAGGAGATCGCTGCGATTGTCGACGCCGTGGCGCCAAAGCCTGTAAATCTCCTGGTATCGAGCGGAAACCTGCAGCTGACCGTATCTCAACTCGAGGAACTTGGCGTGCGGCGCATTTCGGTCGGAACCTGCCTGGCACGAGTCGCCTGGGGAGCATTCATGCGCGCAGCGCAGAACATCAAGCAACACGGCACGTTCGGGGACTTCGCAGATGGTGCGTCATTCGCCGATATTGAAAACATCTTTAAAGGCAGATCGCAGTGACGCAGACTTGAGGCTGTGCCCAATTCCCTTTCGGTCCTCCGGCCTCAGGGCTTGTCAGTAAGCGGCGGGAGTCCGGCGCTCTTCAATTCCTGATTCAGCTCCTTTTTGATTTCCAGCCAGCGCGAGCTTAGCATCGGCGCATCATGCTGAACTTCAGCGACTGCGGTCACTACCTGTGGAGTAGGCGCAAGGTCCACTTCCTGAATTAGGTCAAACAATGTGCGCACTCTTGCCAGCACACTTTGAATGGAGAGCTTAGCGGTCGGATCAGGACGTGGTCCTTCTGAGCCAGCCAATTCATCCAGCTTGTGTTCCAACGCCTCCAGCCGAGATTTTGAGGCTACATCTTTACGCACCCCTGCCAGCTGTGCTTTAAGTGACTTGATTTCACTCGCTGCCTTATTCAGCTCGAGCCATTGATCGTAGAGCTGTTTGGTTAATCTGAACTGGTCAGCCAAATCACGCGCCGACGCCTTAACGCGCGGATCCATTTGCACAGTTAACGATTGCGTGAAAGTCTTCCCCGCCGCTGTCAGTGACACAGAATATTTTCCTGGCATCACCCATGGCGAGGTTGGGGCTGGAGCAGTGTTGCGATACACCGCGGAGATAGGATAGGAAGGCTTTAAACCGGGAACCGGAGCGTAATGCAAATCCCACATGAATCGGTGCATGCCGGCATTGCCGGGTAATCCTTTCGCAGGTCTGACCCAATACGCGGGCACAGCAAGCATCGGATCGATGGGTGGTACTGGATCGTTACTGGAGAAACGTCGCACCAGTTGCCCGGCCGCATCACGGATTTCGAGCGTTACCGGCCCGGATGTTTCAGGGGCCAGGTAGAAATCAATCGCCGCTCCATCAAACGGATTTTCCCCCGCCGGTTCGTCGGGTGGCAGAGGTGTGTCGGTATTCATATTCCAACGCACCCGCAGAGCAGGTTGTGGCTGAAACAATGTCGTGGCTACAGCGCTGGCTTTAACTTCGAGCTGGCGCAGCGGTGTGATGTTGTCGAGTATCCAGAATCCCCGGCCATGTGTGGCTACACATAGATCGTCATTTTTTATAATCAGGTCGCGAACGGAGCTGGGGGCCATATCAAGGCGCAATGATTGCCAGTGTTCGCCGTCATCAAACGAAACATAGACCGCGCGCTCAGTGCCTGCAAAGAGAAGCCCCTTGCGCACGGGATCCTCGCGCACCGCGTTCACGTTCTCATTCGCTGGAATGCCGTTTGTGATCTCAGCCCAGCTAGCTCCCGAGTCATGCGTGCGATAGATGTGAGGCCTCAAGTCATCAAGCCGCAAGGTATTAACGGCAGCATAGGCTGTCCCGGCATCGAAATGACCGGCGTCGATAATCGAAATCTTTTCCCAGGCCTTAAGTGATTTTGGTGTGACATCATTCCAGTGAATGCCACCGTCAGACGTCATGTGAATAAGACCATCGTCAGTGCCGGCCCAGATTCGTTTCCCATCCAGAGGTGATGGCGCGACAGCGTAAATGACTCCGCGCTGCGTCGCCTGTGCGTTTGGCTGTGCGCGATACTTGCCGACGGTTGCCGGAACTTCATAGGTCTTGCGCGTCAGGTCAGGGCTGATCTGCTGCCACTTACGACCACCATCCCTCGTCATCCACAAAGTGTTTGCGGCGAAGAACAGCACGTGCGGATCGACCGGTGAGAAGAGTACCGGCTGCGTGCGCACCATGCGGAAATCCTGAGCGCGAAAGGGTTTGGGCAGAATGTTTTGTGCTTGGGCCGTACGCCGGTCATAACGCGTGAGCTTGCCGCCATAAACAAGATCCGGATCAAGTGGATCGGCGGTCACATACCCATACTCTTCGGCCGAGACCGGATGCCATTCGCGAAACGTAATTTGGCCGTCGTTGCCGCGACTCGAGATGCATACGGAGCCACTCTCCTGCTGTCCGCTGCAGAGGCGATACGGAAATGCGTTGTCCGCGCTGACGTGATAGAGCTGCGCTGTCGGCTGGTTGTACCAACTGCTCCAGGACTGCCCACCATTGACGGTGATAATCGCTCCCTGATCATAGCCAAGCAGGATCACATCACTGTTGGTCGGGTTGATCCAGATATTTTGCGTGTCGTCGCCGCCTGGCGCTCCGCGAAAGGCAGTCCACGTCTTTCCACCGTCAGTTGATTTCCAGCAAACAGTGCTGGCTACATAGATCACGTTGGGATTTTGTGGATCGATTCGCGGCACTGACAAATCGCCTCCGCCAATTCGTCCAGCTGGGCGGGGATCTGAAGTGGCGATGGTCCAACTTTCACCTGCGTCATCAGATCGATAAAGGTTAACTACACCGTTTGCCGCGACGGAAGCAAGAAGGCGCTTCGCCGAACTGGCAGAGACGGCAAGATTTGCCTGAATAATTCCTTCTGGTAGACCTTTCTTCAGTTGCTGCCAATTCCTACCGCCGTCGGTCGATTTAAAAATACCGCCGCCGGTGCCGTTCCACGCGGCGTTCTCCCAGGGACCCTGGCGCGCTTCCCAAAGCGCAGCATAGGCGACCTCAGGATGCGACGGGTCGATCACAACGTCGGCGCCGCCTGTGTTCTCATCTTTGTACAACACCTTCGTAAAGCTCTTGCCACCATCGGTCGAGCGAAAGATGCCACGTTCTTCATTGGGTCCGTAAGGATGACCCGCGACAGCTACGAGAAGGTGATCGGGGTTGCGCGGATCAACCGCGATTTGCGGAATCTGTTGACCGTCTCGCAGGCCCAGATGGATCCAGGTTTTGCCCGCGTCGGTGGACTTATAGATGCCATCACCGACTGACAGATCGGGTCGCTGCAAGCCCTCGCCACTGCCGACATAGATGATGTTGGGGTCCGACGGCGCCACCGCGATGCAACCCACGGAACCGGTTTGTTGATCGTCAAAGATCGGAACCCAGGTGCGACCATAATCCGTCGTCTTCCACACGCCGCCATTTACCTGCGCAACGTAAAACAGATTCGGCTGCGACGGTACGCCGGCAACTGCGCGGGTCCGCCCACCGCGAAAGGGACCGATGCTGCGCCAGTGAAGAGATTGCAACATGCCCGGATCGACCTGCGCCGTAATACCTGGAGCCGTAACCAGGCAAGTCAGTAGGAGCATTGCTGTAAAGAGCGAACGCAGGAACAAGGGTAGGGGACGCAGGAAAACTGAAAAGTTATTTATCATGTCGCAGAGATCTCTCCGTTGCAGTGGCTGACGTGGTTGTCGGAAATAGTATCGCCACTATTATCCAATGTCGAACACAAGTTGTATGCGGCCTGGAAGAGGCCGTTAGAGTTCGGGAAGGTTAGAGGAGCAACCTTGCATTGATCACTTAGATCGAAGTACTTTTGATTCCCCGACTCAGTATTCAGAACGTCAGCAATGGGGGCGTCTATGTCTAATGCCAAAACCCGCTGGTTGGTGACTGTTTGCATCCTCTCAATGTTCACGGCAACGGCCCACGCTCAGGCATCGTCGGACGCTAAGCCTCAACCCACTCCAACCCCGTCACTCGAAAAACGATTTCTCGTAAACATCTTGAGCGATCAAAAAGCTATTTGGACAGCCCCACTCAGGCTGCGCCGAGGCGACGGTAAGTGGCTGTTTCCACTGGGAGCGGCCACCTCTATTTTACTTGCCACTGATCGACGATCCTCCGGCGAGTTACTCGAACCCGGCGATCATCGTACAAGGTTACGGATCAGCCACGACGTCAGCTATCTCGGGAGCGGGTTGGTGACCGGGGGTGTTGCCGCTAGTTTCTATCTTGTGGGGCGTGTGTCAGGAAACAAACGAGCCCGCGAAACCGGACTGCTGACAGCCGAAGCGCTGATTGACAGCGCGATTGTAGTTACCGCTTTGAAAGCAGTCTCGCAACGCCCACGTCCGACGGTGGACCATGCCAGCGGTGAATTCCTGGACGGTGGCAATTCATTCCCTTCCGGACACGCCATCAGCGCCTGGACCCTGGCCACGGTCGTGGATCAGGAGTACGGCCGGCACCGGCCGCTCGTTCGCATCAGCGCTTATGGGATTGCCACGGCAGTCAGTCTCTCTCGATATACCGGAACAAATCACTTTCTGTCGGATGTTTTAATTGGCAGCGCTTTGGGATATGGCATGGGTCGCTACGTTTATCATCAACATCATGATAGATCGCTCGACGCCGATGACGGTACCAGGAAGAAAAAAACATTACTCCAGTCAAAATTCTTTCCGCGGTTGGCGCCTGCTTACGGTCGTCAGGGCCACGTTGTCGGCGTTAGAGCGAGTTGGGGTGGGTGAAACAAGTCAGGCTTGTAGTCATAAAGCGGTGGTCGCAGTCCGCGAACTCTCAGCCTGCGAGGCCATCAGCTTTACCTTCTTGAGCTCGCTGCCCTTGATTCCGAAATGGATGGCCATCTGCACAATCTGGTTGGCGCTGCGATAGTCAGTCGGGTCATCGCAAAACTTATGCAAGCCCGGACCAAACTCGCGGCAACTCATCGTCTTCGGAATCTTCAGACCGAGCTCACACTGTTCATCTGACCGATAGTGTAGACAAAACTCGCAGATTTTCATTTAGAGTCCTCAATTAGTTGTGTCAGCAATACGGCGATGATCAGTGGCCCACGGAAATCCTTTGGAACCGGGTCTTGCCATCGCCGTCCTCCCACGAAATATCAAGCACGTAAGGACTGGCAACTCCTTCTCTGACTTTCAGCCGGGCCAGCTGATCGTATTCCAGAGCGGCCGGTTTGCCGTTTATCCAGGTGCGATGAGAAATTACCGCTTTCTCCTGCGGTAACATCGCCTTGATACATTCGAACTTAATGTGAGCTTGTGAAGGACCGCCGCCAATAGTTACTTCATCCTTCAGGAAAATTGTCAGCACCTCTATTGACTTCAGGGTTGTATCCGTAGTGTTGACCAGTTCCAGGGCGATATGCGCCTCGCTATCATCAACAAATTTAAATTGAAAAGGCTTTTGTGTTTGGTTCATGACTTTCTCAGAAACGCTGACCACATCATTGACCGCGGGTGGTAACGCCGGGTAGATCGGATGACTTATGACAGGTTGACGGTAACACACTCTTGCCTCATTAGCTGCATGCACTCCGGACAGTGGCTGCCGCTGGCGGCTGCCTCCGGCACCGACAAATGAAAACTCTTCTTGACGCAGATTGCGTCAGGCTCTAGAGTTTACTCGTTTCCTGCTGAAATCTTTTTCCAGTCGTGGCGCACTCCGGTTCAGCCCGATCCCCAGTTTAGATTCCGCAGAAACGTCCCCCAATTTAAACCAGAAGGCGCAGCGCGTAGAAGCTCTGAGCAGGCGGGTCGTGGAAAACCGGGACGTTACTTTCATTCTCATAGTCGAGGATTCCGAGGACAATCGGGAAGTCCTGCGCTACATCCTGCGTTCAATTGGATATGGCGTGCTGGAAGCGGCCAACGGCGAGCAGGCCGTCAGTATCTGCAAGACAAAGGCCCCTGATCTGATTCTGATGGACTTGAGTATGCCGGTACTGGATGGTTACGGCGCCGTCCGCAAGATCCGCCAGATCGAAGGCAGAGCCGAAGTTCCCATCATCGCCGTTTCTGCCCACGCGACTGTTGACCATCGCACCAAAGCCGAGGCGGTAGGCTTTGACGACTATCTTACCAAGCCAATCGATTTCACCCAGCTCGAAGCTATGCTGCACCGCTATCTTAGTAATCCTTCGTCTAAGAGCTCGAGCACTCTATAAATAATATTAGCCCGCGGTCTTCAGGAAAGTCATTCAGTAGCACTGGCCAACCTCCCGGCGCGCCAAGCACCAGGAATTTCTGAATCCGATTCGCAACTGACTGATTCGGATCTGAACTCGCTTCTCCCTTGATCTCATCACCGGTACCCCTTCATGACGGCCCGACGCTGCGGCTACAGATCTCGACAGTTCCGGTCAAATCATGGTACAAGGCCAGCCACGTTTAGGATCTCTTAATCATGACCAGCAAAACAACTTCAGCATCTCAGACAGGTCCGGAACTTACCGCGCGTTCAATCCTGGTCGGATTAGTCGTTGCCGCAGTTATTGGCAGTGCCTATCCATACTCCGTTTTGAAGCTTGGCTTTGGACCAAATCTGTCCGTCGTCTCCGCCTTCTTCGGTTTCATCGCTCTCGTCCTGATCATGCGAGCTGCGGGAACCAATGCCCGCGAGAACAACATCGTTCAGACAATGGGTACGAGTGCCGGTCAGACGGCTTTCATGTGCGTGTTGCTCGCCGCGTTTGATTTGCTGAACGCCAAGGGAGTCTTGAATCCACCAATTCACCTGGGCACCTGGCAGATCTTTTTCTGGCTTTGCAGCGCGAGCCTGCTCGGCATTCTGCTGGCTGTGCCGATGCGCCGCCACTATATCGATGAAGAGAACCTGACCTTCGCCGATGGGCTGGCCGCGGGTGAGACGATCAAAGTGCTGCACGATGGCCGCGATAAGGGAACGTCCACCGGACCGGTGCAGGCGCTGGGCCTTGGAGGCGTTGCTTCCGGCGCGCTGATGCTGATTACTACTTATTTCAAATGGATCCGGGAGACTTTCTTTTTGCCGGGTATGCAGGCGATGAATATCGGCTTCAACCTCAGCCTGCTATCCCTGGGTTCCGGGTTGCTGGTGGGTTTTCGCATATGTTTAGCGATGGCACTCGGCACCGCCATCAGCTGGTTCATCCTGCCACCATTTTTGCTTTCACACGGAATGATTCCCGAGCTGACTTTCCCGGCGACGCTCCGTTGGGTAATGTGGCCCGCCACCGGCTTGATGGTCGCAGGCGGCCTGACGTCACTGGCGCTGAAATGGCACTTGATTGTCAAAACGTTTCGCGGGTTACGCGGCAGCCGGATGGAACACAATGATTTCCCGATGCAGTGGGTCGCCATCGGCTCGATCATCATGACGGTGATCATCTGCCTCGTTCAGTATTTCAGCATGGGGATACCGGTCCATCTCTCGTTCATCGCCATAATTCTTTCGCTCCCGTTGATGCTCGTCGGCTTGCGTGTTCTGGGAGAAACCAACTGGGGACCGATTAGCGCGATGTCCAACATGATGCAGGCAATCTTTGCTTTCATCTCGCCGGGCAACGTGCCGGTAAACATGTCATCAAGCGGGTTGACCGGTACCATTGCAGTGACCTCGGAAGCGCTGATGCAGGATTTTAAGGCCGGGCAATTGCTGCGTTCCAATCCTCGCAGTCTGACCATCGCTCAGCTGATCGCGGCCCCAGTCGGCTCAATGGCGACAGCCATCGTCTATCCGGTGTTGCGTGATAAGTTCGGCATCGGACCACAGGGTCTCTCTGCTCCCATCAGTGTCAAGTGGGCGGGGTTTGCGGAGTTATTAACCAAGGGCTTCAGTGCGCTGCCTCCCGGATGTTTGGTCGGACTCGCCATAGCAATTGCAGTTGGCATCTTACTAACCTTGCTGGCCGAGAAGTGGGGAGAAAAGATCCCCTCGCCTTCAGCAATCGGGATAGGTATGTTGATCCCGGCTTCAGTGCTGATGACGTTCATCCTGGGTGGCGTGGGACAGTTTATCTGGGCCAGGGTTTCGCCTGAGACTGAAGAGAAATACCGCATTCCGCTCGCTTCGGGTTTAATAGCGGGGGAAGCAATCATCGCAGTTGTGCTCGCGATTATGGCTGCAGCGGGGGTGCAATTTTAAAGAGAGTGGTAGCCGCGGATTACGCGGAGCAGCGCGGATCGGCACGGCAGACTCAATAAACGGCCCTCAAATAAACGGCACTTGGCGACAATCAAATTTTCCTGCAATTGGTTTTGACTCGCGACTTTCGCGTAAATCTGCGGCTAAATTTTCTTTGGGGTGAGCGATGATCAAACTATTTACGCTCTGTCTCGTTTCACTGGTCGCGACACCAATCATCATGGGCCAGGGCGCGACTACTTTTTCCAGCCGCTATAGTTTTCTAACTAATTGCGGCAGCGGCCTGACCAGAAAGGAAGAACGCGAAGCCGAGAAGCACGGCACCGACATTCCCACCAAATGCAGAGGCCTCGATGGCTATGCGGTCAACTTCTCATACTCAGCCTGCTCGACGGGTATCTCTCTTGATAGAGGTGATGAGAGTATCTCTCTGGGAATGCAGTCCGCGGATTGGAAGCAGAAAAAACTCGAGTGGCGCATGGCCAACGGTAACCCGTTCGCAGTAATCCTGCGGGTCTACGATTATGCGGGGAGCGACATTGGCTCAACCGACGGTAAAATCACCGGCGAGACTTTGATCGTAAAAGGCCTGAAGGTTTACGAACATATCGACGAGACGGTCAATGCTATAGGCAACGCGAACGCTAACCTGAAAGCCAGAGAACTCGCCGACGCGGGCTTCCATAGACAATAATTGTTTCACTCTATGGCCCAGACCGACTCTGTAATACCAACCATCAACCAGGGAAGCTAATGGGGAAACTGTAATGAAAAATATCGTGCGCGCAACTTTGATTAGTTTGATCTATTTGGCAATCATCCCGGTGGCGTCGGCGAAAACACCGCCGGCTCTTACTTTGCCCGGTGTATACGAGCGATTCAGTATTGGTCAGGGATCAGGCGATCTCGAAGGCATGAGAGTCGTGCTGGTGGCCGCGGGCGATGGCCACTATGCGATCGTGCAAATTGCACAGGGAGGCGCGGAAGATCCCAAGCCTGAGTTTGTGCCCGTGAAAGTAAACGGCAGCAACGTGAGTTTCACCGTGGGTGAAGAAAAATTCACAGGCCGAGTCACCGTGGCTGGTTTGAGTCTTAAGAGTTCAAGCGGTGAATCTCAACTGCTAAAGCGAAAGCCCTGCACTTCTTACTTTAAATAGCCGCAAAAATATCGGCGCCACGATCTCAACGCATCCTGCAATCGTCCTGCGAGGCTGTAAACACTCGATCAATGTCCTGGGAAATGCCCCCGGTTGCGAGGCGAAGGCCGCGCTGTGTAATCTGTAGACTAAACATTATGAGCACTGAACCAAATAAAGTTATTTATTCCATGGTCGGCGTCAGTAAGTTCTATGACAAGAAGGCCGTGCTGAAAGACATTTATCTTTCCTATTTCTATGGCGCCAAAATCGGCGTCATCGGTCTCAACGGCTCAGGCAAGTCTTCCCTGCTGCGTATCCTGGCCGGCAGTGATAAGGAATTTAATGGCGAGACCGTTATCTCTCCGGGCTACACCGTCGGCTACCTGGAACAGGAGCCCCTGATCGACGACGCCCGCACCGTGCGCGAAGTTGTGGAAGAAGCCGTGCAGGAAACTGTCGACCTGCTCAAGGAGTTTGAAGAGATCAACGCAAAGTTCGGCGAAGAAATGTCCGACGATGCGATGGATAAACTGCTGGCTCGGCAGGGCGAAGTGCAGGAAAAGCTCGACCACCAGGACGCGTGGGATTTAGACGCGCGGCTGGAGATGGCGATGGATGCTTTGCGTTGCCCGCCACCTGAGACGCTCGTCAAAGTACTCTCTGGTGGAGAGCGCCGTCGCGTGGCTCTGTGCCGCTTGTTGCTGCAAAAACCTGACATTCTATTGCTGGACGAGCCGACCAACCACCTCGACGCGGAATCAGTTGCGTGGCTCGAGCATCACCTGCAGAGCTATCCCGGCACCATCATTGCTGTCACGCACGATCGGTATTTTCTCGACAACGTCGCCGGCTGGATTCTCGAACTCGATCGCGGCGCCGGCATCCCCTGGAAGGGCAACTACACTTCCTGGCTGGAACAAAAGCAGGAGCGCCTGCGACGCGAGGAGAAATCAGAGAGTGAGAGACAAAAGACACTGCAGCGCGAGTTGGAATGGATTCGCATGTCTCCCAAGGCGCGACACGCCAAGGGCAAGGCGCGCATCAACGCCTATCAGTCGCTGCTCGAAAACGATGCTGAGAAACGGCGCGAGGATTTGGAAATTCATATTCCCTCCGGCCCGCGTTTGGGTGCGGTTGTGATCGAAGCAGACAAAGTCGACAAGGCTTATGGCGACAACCTTTTGGTTGACGACATGACCTTTCAACTTCCGCCCGGCGGTATCGTCGGCGTCATTGGTCCAAACGGCGCGGGCAAGACAACTCTCTTTCGCATGATCACTGGACAGGAGACACCTGACAGCGGAACCATTCGCGTCGGAGAGACAGTGCAGCTCGCTTATGTCGACCAGAGCCGTACGCTAGATGGGAACAAATCAATCTGGGAAGAAATTTCCGGTGGCACCGATCTATTGAAACTGGGTACTCGCGAGGTCAACTCCCGCGCGTATGTTGGCCGTTTTAATTTCTCTGGTTCCGACCAGCAGAAGAAAGTCAGCATGCTGTCCGGTGGGGAACGCAACCGGGTTCATCTGGCCAAGATGTTGAAGGAAGGCGCGAATGTTCTGCTGCTCGACGAGCCCACCAATGACCTCGACGTGAATACGCTGCGAGCGCTCGAGGAAGCGCTCGAGAACTTTGCTGGATGTGCGGTGGTTATTTCCCACGATCGCTGGTTTTTGGATCGCATCGCTACGCACATTCTGGCCTTTGAGGGCGACAGCAAGGTGGTTTGGTTTGAGGGTAACTATTCGGATTACGAAGCTGATCGCAAAGCGCGCCTCGGCGCAGCAGCCGACCAGCCGCACCGAATCAAGTATCGACATCTGACCCGGGGGTGACAGGGTAGCTGTTGATTCTGAACTCTTGAGCTTTGTGCTTTGTCCTTGGAGCTTTGCTCTTCTATTCGATGGTCCCAGCTTTTGACGAGATCCTTCTTTGCTTAACGAAGAGCAAAGCACAAAGCTCAAAGCTTAAAAACCAACTACTCTAACTAACAGTTATGTGCGGACGTTTTACCTTGCGACATCCACGTCGTGTCAGAATCTGGGGCGTACCGGCGGCCGATCTCTTCGACGTCAACCCGCGTTTCAATATCGCTCCCAGCCAGCCAATCCTTGCAGTCACCCAGGTCGGAGAGAATCGTTCACTGGGCATCTTTGAGTGGGGACTGATCCCCTCGTGGAGCAAAGAGGCGACGGGAATCATTAATGCTCGCGCCGAAACGCTTGAGGAGAAAGCCAGTTTCAGAGAATCGTTTCAAAGACGACGCTGCCTCATCCCCGCCGATGGGTTTTACGAGTGGCAGAAGCGCGGTAAGGCAAGACAGCCTTACTTTTTCCAATTGAAAGACGAAGCGCCGTTTGCGTTCGCCGGTTTGTGGGATCAATGGCATCACAACGGCCTCACCAGAAGCACCTGCAATATCATCACCACGAGACCGAATGAATTGCTGGCAGACATTCACGATCGGATGCCGGCGATTCTTGATCCCGAAAACTATGATGAGTGGCTGGACAGTCGAACTCCGGCGCCCGAGTTGAAGGGAATGCTATTACCATTTCCGGCTGAAGCGATGAAGAGTCATCCCGTCAGCAGCGAGGTGAACTCTCCAAAGATGGATGACGAGTCCCTGGTCCAACCCGTCGAACCCGAGCCCGACGCCCAACCAACCCTGTTTTGAGAATCCCTGAAGTGCAAGTCAGAGACTGAAGAGTTTCGGACTGGCTTTGCTGTCGGCCGACGCGGCGCGTTCAAGCGTCGGGAAAGGTCAGGCAATGCGTTTTCTGAATCTTCTCGCGTAACCCCTCAGCCAATTTCGCCTCAGCTGCGAATTCTGGCCATCGAGCCACAACGGAGGATACTTGCTTGACGATCGCTTCAGCTCGACCACGCTTCATGTTTGCGCTTTTCGCAGCAGTCCGAAAATCTGCCATCGTGAAACCATCGCGCTTTCCGTTCATTGTCATCTGATGACTGGCAGTCCATGCGCCCGAAGGATTGTAGCTATAGGTCACATCAAAAGCCGGAGCTAGTGACCATTGGCCCTCTTTATTCATGAGGAAGGCAATATTCTTAACGTGATCATCTTGATTGCGGGCCACTATATTGAACGCCAGGCGCCGAAATTCTTCTTCCACAGCGTCCATCGGTAGTTGCAACTGCCGGATGGTCAGTAGGGCTTGCTCATACGAGTAAGCACCGGCTTGGTTATAGTCGAAGTGCGCGAGAGCACCCAATGATTGCATGTGAAGCTTCTCTCCACTCGGCGAACGATCGAAACGCCTGGTCATGAAGTGACGCCGGCCATTCTCTTCGAACAGTCGGCATTCACTCATGTTGATTCGACATGCCTTCGCCATTAAGTAGTAAGCGTATTCAATTACTCCGTAGCCTTTTGGATCTTCCAGCTCTTTGTCTTTGTTGCCCGCCACTCCGTCAAACTTCAAAATCCAGTATTCGAAGCCTTTCCCTGCGGCGATTTGGCCGGACCGAACTTCGTTTGTCATCCGGTTCCACGCGATGACGGCTTTGGCCCGCGCACCACCCGCTGACGTTCCCACTCTAAGTATGTCCTTTAATGCTTCTTCACGATCTAGGTCGGCGAAGTTGGCGCTGAATTTCCCGTGATTCGTTAGAACCTCGGACGCCAATTGCACGAGCAAATCGATTTCGATTTTTTTCGCCTGACGCAGTTTTGGACCCTTGTGAGGGACAAATTCCAGTGCGCCCATTCCGCGCGCTCCGGTGTAGCAGAGGCGTTCTACTGCGTTAAAGTCGCTGGATGTTCTGCCTTGTGTTGCCAGCCAGGCATCGATCAGAGCGGTACCGAATTTATCCGGTAGAGAATCCGCCAGCAGGCCTGGCAAGCCCCAGAAGGTGACGAATGGCAATTCAGGGAACGTATAGATCCGATCACTAAGCGGCATCATTAAAGGGGAGATCTGGATTCCACTTTGGGCAAAGTCTGGGTCATATTCGAAGGTCGCATAGTCCTGACCTTTCTCTAGCAGTACAGCGCCAATGCTTCGTCCCCAAAGACGCACTTCTGCGGCGGTCATGATGATTCATCCCAAGTCCATTTCTTGTGGGAGCCGTTTTCGACTCTCGTTCCGGACGCCCGTTTTCTCTTTTTTCCCTGGAGCTTTACGTGTTCCAGGGGGCTAGTTATTGACTGGGCTACCAACAAGTCGAACCGCGGTAACAGGCCGAGTGCGCGGGATATTCTGATGAATGTAGCTAGCTGCGTCGAGGCGGCACCTGACTCAAACCGTTCCAATGTCCGTTTGGAAACACCGGCCATATGTGCTAGTTGGGCTTGAGTGAGGTTGCGCGCTAACCTTGTTCGCGCGAGGCGTTCACCAATTTCCTGGAGAATCAAATCATCGCTAAATTCAGCCCTTATTTCCATAACACGTCACCCATGGCGAATTATACCTCATAAGGCGGCTTATTCGCCAAGTATGACGAATACTCAACTAGACATAAACGCCGACTTTTCGACTACCAACGCGGCCTGGCGCTCTATAAAGAAGGCCGATACAAAGAAGCCGCTGACGCGTTCAAACGGTCAGTTCAACTCGATCCCAATAAAGCAGATGCTTTCTATCAACTGGGGAATTCATATCGCGAGTTGGAACAGATTGCCGATGCGATTCAAGCTTATCAACAGGCTCTGAAGCTTAGGCCGGAATGGGCCGAGGCTTTGTACGGGCTTGGCGTCGCGTACGGAATGTCGGGCGGGCCGAAGGAGGCGATTAACTACTTGAAAGAATCGCTCGCCCTTAAGCCGAACAACCCGAAGGCCTATTACAACCTGGGAGTCGCCTATTCTGATGTCGGTCAACTTGTGGACGCAGCTGAGGCATTCAAAAAAGCGACCAAGTTGAACCCCAAAGACGCAGATAACTTTTTCAATCTGGGAGTGACTTACCAGAATCTCAATAAGCTCAAGGAGGCAGCAGATGCTTTCGCCAACGTGCTCCTGCTAAAGCCCGACGATGTGCAGGCCCACTAGCAAATCGCTTTAGTGTACGTCGCAATGGGCAAGAGGGGTCTTGCGACGATTCATTATCTTGTCCTGCGACAGTCGAGCGCGGACCTGGCGCAAAAACTCCGGACGCAACTTTTTCCAGATCGATCTTTGCTTAACAAGCGAGGCACATTCACGTTGCCGTACCACTGGGAACTGCAGCACACAGATGACGGCAAGGACCTCGGCCGTGTGCAGCTATTAATTCCGTACCCGGCTACGGACAACACCCCAGAGAGTGCCAACGCCGCGGTCATCGCCAAAATGCTGCCCGATAACGTCACGGTTAAGGAAGTGAGTGATCAGGTTTACAAGAAACCGTTCGAAGGTCTCACCGTCGTTAACGATATTCCCGATGGAGCGAATTGGCGCACAATCGTATGGACCGCTAAGGCCGGTGTTCAATACGTTTCTCTTAATCGTTTCGGCGTTACAAATAAGATCTCCGTCGGCCAAGGGTCCAGAGTGGATCTCGATCATCGATCCTAATCTCTCGCGAATGGAAATCCTGGAGCGGGCGACGAGGCTCGAACTCGCAACATCCAGCTTGGGAAGCTGGCGCTCTACCATTGAGCTACGCCCGCTGAAAGACAGCGCTGCTGAGGTGCGAATGAAAGATAAACAGCGCGCACCATTGTGTCAACGAGAGGACACAAATTGTTTCGCCTAACTGCCATAGTGCTGCCAGCAAGCGGTGTTCAAAACATCACAGAGCAAAGTAGCGCTGCATCAGCGAATTCCAATGACCCTGGGCCTTCAAGATAATTTCCACGACTTCCCTCACCGCGCCCCGGCCACCAGCGGCTTGGGTGATGTAATGCGCGACTGACAAAGTCTCTGCCACCG
This sequence comes from Pyrinomonadales bacterium, assembly GCA_038237475.1. GTDB lineage: Bacteria > Acidobacteriota > Blastocatellia > Pyrinomonadales > Pyrinomonadaceae > JAOAPY01. The sequence goes on from JBBRYS010000004.1 coordinate 74,052, forward strand.
CGTCTGCTACAGCCACTGACAACTCGACCCGCTGCATGATGGGAATGTCGGTGACATCGTCACCGATGAAGGCAACTTCACTCTCCTCAACCTGAGCCAACGACAGCAGCTCATTGAAGTCCTTGATCTTGTCGAAAGTGCCCTGGCGCACGAGCGCGGGATCCATGCCCAGTTCGAGGGCACGGCGGGTGACGACGCTCGAGCTGCGTCCGGAAATAATTCCAGCTCGCAATCCGGCGCGATGAAGCAGCGCAATGCCATGCCCGTCGCGCACATGGAAAGACTTCTGCTCGTCAGCCGAGCCGAGCAAAGTGATCGTGCCGTCTGTCAGCACACCATCACAGTCCATCAGCAAGAGCTTAACGCGAGTGGCCCGCCGTTCGATGTCTTGAATAGTTTCTAGTTCCAAGTGTCTAGTTCCAGGTTTTGTACTTTGAGCTTTGTACTTTGTACTTTGATTTGTCAGCCGCGTTTGATTTTCTTACTAAGATCAATTTTTACCGTCAAGAAGAGCAAAGTTCAAAGCACAAAGTACAAAGCTCAAGGCCCAACACCCTGCTCACAGCTTAAAGTTAATGTCTTATCTGACCTCAAACAAATCAATCCCGGAGAGTTTCCACGCACTGCCTACCCGCACGAGAGTAAAGACGGCCGTGCCCGCGGCTTCCTTGCCGAGGACTTTCGACGTGATTGACACGTCAGCGACCGTCTGGACGGAGTCCAATTGCTCAGTGCGTAACACCCTCGTCTGCCACACATCGGGTCTGGTTCCCAATAGGCCGTTGATGAATCTGCCCAACTCGCCGGACAGAACTTTGTTTTCCAGGTCAGCCTTGGATCCCGCTGTAATGTCCTTCCCCAGTTGCCCGGCGAAGGCACGCACGCTTTCGTCGACCGGCGGCTGCGAAGTTCCCACGCTCTCGGCGCGGATGCGACCGGCACGAGCGGCGAGGGCCGAGGCGTACTCACCTTCGGTCCGCACTGCTTCATTAAAGCGCCGCGCCGCCTCGACTATCTGCCCTCTCTTTAATTCGATCTCGCCCAGGCCAACATTAGCCCAAGCCAACGAGGCCGCAGCCGGCAACGGCTCTTCAAGCGCAGCGCGAAACAACTTCTCGGCTTCGTCCAGCTTATTTGCTCCGAGCAGCGCTCGAGCCAACAGCAGACGCGCTTCCTGAAGTCGCGGCGCCGCTGCGACGATCTCGCGCGCCGTTGTTTCTGCACGAGTAAAATCCTGGGCCCCGAAAAATCGAGCAGCCTCACCCAGCGCATCATTTAATTCCCGCACTCGAGGCACGACGTCGTTGCTGTAATCGATCTGCGGATAAAGCTTGTCCGGATCAACTTCCACGCGAACGATTTTCGCCGTCGTTTTGAAAACGGCGTCAGCGAAATTCTGCGCCGGGACAGTCGTTTCGACTTTCAGCTGCTCGCCGCGATCGGTAGTGGCGACGACGGTGACCAGAGCGTCGATAGAGCCCATGTTCCTTAGCGCCGAAACAGTTTCAGTTCCCCGAACCTGAGGCAGACCGACCATCAGATCCATTTCTGTTGCCTGGTCCAATTCGTAATCTAGCAACTTCCTCAGAGCCTCGTCTCCGCGGGCAGCGATAGCGCCGCGCAATGAAGCCAGGCTGATGCCTGAGTGATCGCCGGCAGCGCCCTGAAGTTGTGTGCGGAGAATATTGAGGAAAGCTTCACGACCGAGCCGCCGATCCACCAGTTGCCAAACCATCGAACTCTTGTTTGGCATGCCACTAAAGTAGCTGTCATCCAGCGGGGTCGATCGGGACAGAGGAACATCTCGTTTAGCCACGGTGGCAAACGCGGTTCGCTCACGCAGCACTTCCGAAGCCGCGGGATCCCGCCCAAATTGTTTTTCGAGAAAGAGGAGCGCGAGGTATCGTGAGATGCCATCACGTAAGACTCCAGAGCCTTCTCCGTGCACAGGTGTTTGTCCGCCAATCCAGAGTCGAGCGGTCGATTCGGCGATCAGCATCGCGGTCGCTGCATCCAGTTTGGAGCGCCGAAAGGCGCCTCGTTCAATCAGCAACGTGCCGGTATCGTTAAAGCCCGCGCCGCGACGAACGGCGATGAGGCGCATGGGCACTGCGGGAGATGGACCAAGTAAAGGGGCATAAAACGTTCGAGCTGCGGCCGCCAGGTTCATCATCGCTTCAGCCTGCTTTTTTTCATCAGGCGGCGTGCCCGGAGCCAGGAAAGCTGTGATTCCCTTCGCCTCACCGGCCCCCTCGGTACGTTCCCATGAGCCTTGCAGAAAAAACGGTTGACCATTGAGTGTTTGTTCGAAGACGACGGCGTTGCCGGCAGAGCTCTCCGTTCCCGAGCTAATCACTCCGTTGCCCTCAACGCGAAGTTTGAACCGAGCGGTATCGGTGGCGCGGACAGTGAAGGGAGTATTCAAAACCGGATACCAACCTCCGGCTGCGAGATCGGAGGCGGCGACCGCTGTGAGCGGAAGAAATTGCGAGCCCAATTGTGAGATCGCTTCAAGTCCCGTATTGCGCTCCACCAGCAGCCGATAGTCTACGGATACTGCGACGCTTCCGTTTGCTGGCACGCTGGGCAAGGTGACATTCAGCCGTTGCAAACCGGATCGCGCATCGGGCAATAAGCGAAATGTGGCCTGGGTACCATTGACATTGACGCTCTTTACTTTAGCTCTTGAATTCAAGCGGAAGGTCAATCCTGTGCCCGCACCTCGTCCGACATTCTCAATCGTCAGCGTGGCTACTGCCGCCAGGGTGCGTTCGGATTGCAGCACGCTGGCAGAAATATCAAAACCCATGACTTGCCAGGAAGCGCGAGCGTCATCCTGAGCCGCGGTTCTCCGATCAATGCTGCCAAGTGAAATGAGAAGGACAAGAGCACTTAGAAAACGTTTCTTCATAGAATTAATAGTGGCAAATCCGGAAATGATTGAACAGATTCTAGGCAGCAGGCGACCTACCAGTTCACTTTCCCACCAATGCATGTATGTCCCGCAAAGTGTTCAGTAATGCCTGCATGCGCTCCAGCGGTAAGGCGTTCGGTCCATCTGAAAGCGCACGTTCCGGACGCTCATGCACTTCCATAAAGACCGCATCCACGCCGCAGGCGACTCCCGCGCGCGCGAGCGGTTCGATATATTCTGATTGCCCGCCGGTCGCATGCCCTAGTCCACCCGGCAGCTGCAGCGAATGTGTGACATCAAAGACAACCGGCACTTCAAATTCGCGCATGATTGGGAACGATCGCATATCAACGACGAGGTTATTGTAACCAAAGCTAACGCCTCGTTCGGTCAGCAGTAATTTTTCGCAGCCTGCCGCTCGGGCCTTGTCGACAATATTCCGTGCATCCTGCGGAGCCAGAAACTGGCCCTTCTTAACATTTACCGCGCATCCGGATTGAGCGGCTGCGAGTATCAAGTCAGTTTGGCGAGAAAGAAATGCGGGGATCTGAAGAATGTCAACCACCTCAGCTACCGGCTCCACCTGCGAGACATCGTGGACGTCGGTGAGCACCGGCAAACCAAGTTCGTCCTTTACCTGTTGTAGTACTTCCAGTCCGGCCTCCATTCCCAGGCCGCGAAAGCTCTTAACCGAGGAGCGATTGGCCTTGTCAAATGAAGCCTTAAAGACCAGATCAAGTCCGGCATGCTGCGCTCGAGACGCACATTCACGCGCCATCATCAATGTATGCTCCCGGGATTCAACGACGCACGGACCGGCGATGATTGTCAGACGTCCATCACCGAAAGTGGCGCTACCAACTTTAAATGAGTTCATAGTAAAAACGTCTGCCTAAGTCAGCACTCGGTCCCGTAAAGCAAGCTCGCACAATTAATCAAAATGGTTTTTTGAAGATGCGCTTTACCTTGTCCAGCACTGAGCCCACTTTGGATTGCTTCTTCTCTGGCTTCTTTGCCTCTACTTTTCGATTCTCTTTCACTGGAGTTGGAGACGGCGAAGGCGAAGGAGTCGGTGTAGGTGACGGCTCTACGGGTGACGGGCTGGCAACAACGGTCGCTCCCTGCTCAACGTTTGTCCCGCGGGATCTGCCCATCATAAAAGCGATGCCAATTATCGTGCTCAACAGCACCAGGGCGGCGATTGCAATGATGGCCGTCTGGCCCGAGCGCTTTCCTTTAGCGAAATCAATATTGATCCGACGTTGCTCACGAGGCAGCGACGTTCCAATCTCCGCCACTGAAGCAGCCGTCGGCAACACCAGCGGGTGCTTGTCAACAATTGTCTGCGCCTGATCCGAGGAAATGACGGACAAGTCTCCTGCGGATGTCGCCGCACGATGCTCGCGTAAGCGCCCCAAATCAACTACCAAACGCCCTGATGGTGATGGAGTCCCCGCACTCCGCACCGCTTCCAGGCTGGGCAATGTGGAAGCAGAAGCATGCTCCAGGCCCAGCGTGCCCGCCGTGTACAGCAACTCCTGTCGAAACGCTTCGGCATCCTGCGGCCGATCCTCGGGCCGTTTTTCGAGCGCGTGAAGAACTATATTTTCCAGTGCCGGCGGAATAGATGAGATGAATTCGGTTGGCTTACGCGGAATCTCGGTCGAGTGCCGCATGGCGATAGCTAGCGGCGTTTGACCGCTGAAGGGCACCACGCCGGTTAACATCTCGTAGAGAATTACACCCAGACTGTAAACATCGGCAGCCGGGGTCAGCGGCAGTCCCTGGCATTGTTCCGGAGACATATAGCGCGGCGTGCCGATGATCGCGCCAACCTGAGTCAGCGTCTGGCGATCTTCATCATCAAGAGAATCAGCCGCCAACTTGGCAATGCCAAAGTCCAGCACCTTTACAATAGTCGGGACATCTGAGCGTTGGACCACGAAAATATTCGCAGGTTTGAGATCGCGATGAATGATTCCGGCTTCGTGAGCTGCGGCTACGGCTGACGAAATCTGCAACATGATCGAGACGGCGTGGGCCAGGTCAAGCGGCCCCTCTTTAGACAGCAGGTCGCGGAGCGTCTTGCCCTCGAGCAGTTCCATCACGATGTAAACATAACCGTCGGCGGTCTGCCCAAAATCAGTCACACTTACAGCATTCGCATGCCGCAAGCGGCCGGCTGCTTTTGCCTCGCGCCGAAACCGCGCTTTGGCGGCTTCATCTTCGACAAAACGTTGGTTCAGCACTTTGACCGCTACCGGTCGATCTATTAACTGGTGACGCGCCCGATAAACGGTCCCCATACCACCGATACCGAGCTTTTCCTCGAGCAGGTACTTTTCATCGAGAGTCCTGCCGAGCAGCGGATCCGCCGGCGGTGGTGAAGCGTTCGTGGCGTCTGCCTGAAGTGGAGAACTGTCCTGCGGACAGAATTTCAGATCCTCAGAGTAACCCTGACCGCATGTTGGGCAATGAAGCATGAAGTTTATGATTCAGATCCTCCCAGCAGGGGGACGCAGGGGATTATCTCGCAAAAATGGCTTGGATGCACTTCAAGGGGAAAGAAAATCGTACGGGGAGGCTGGCAGCTCTTTTTTGAAACAATAACGCAAGGGGATAATTCGAAAGGCCGGGGAAGTGGCGCTCAGTCGGCGCCGGTGGCATTGGCTCGTTCAATGCTGATCGGATCCGCCTCCTTGGCTTTTTCAATTGTGTTTTCGTTTTCCAGCCGATTGGCATAGGCGGCCTCCACGAACGAGGCGAAGAGTGGATGAGCATTGAGTGGTTTTGATTTGTATTCCGGATGAAATTGACAGGCGAGGAACCACGGGTGAACATCGCGCGCCAGCTCGACCATCTCGACAAACCTTTCGTCCGGAGAGGTGCCGCTGAACACCAGGCCGGCGCTTTCCAGCCGCTGGCGATATTCCGGATTAAATTCGAAACGATGACGGTGCCGCTCGCTGATCTCGGCAGCGCCAGCGTAGATCTCGCGGGCCAGCGATCCCTCTGCCAGCTCACAAGGCCAGGCGCCGAGACGCATCGTCCCACCAAGTTCTTCCACATCGACCAGATCTCTCAGTTTAAAGATCACGGGGTGCGGTGTTTCAAAATCGAATTCGGTTGAATCAGATTCTTTGAGCCCGCAAACGTTACGCGCAAATTCGATGCAAGCGGTCTGCATTCCCAAACAGATTCCAAAGTAAGGCGTCTTGCTGCGCCGGGCGTACGAAATGGCGCGGATCATTCCCGCAATACCGCGTTTGCCAAATCCGCCTGGAACCAGAATCGCGTCAAAGTCTCGCAGCCGTGATTCGTAGCCCTCGTCATCCATCAATTCTTCCGACTCGATCCAGCGCACATCCACCCGCACGTTATTGGCGACGCCGCCATGTGTTAAAGCTTCGCGCAGAGATTTGTAAGAATCTTCCAACTCAACGTACTTGCCGACAATCGCAATCGAGGCGGAACCACCGGAGGGCTCGCGAATCGTCGACACCAGCTGACGCCAGCTGGCCAAGTCGGATTGCGTGGCAGTCTCGGCCAGCTTCAATTCGCTGACAACTAATTCATCCAGTCCCTGTTCATAAAATGCGAGTGGCACTTCATAGATTGTGTCCACGTCATAAGCGCTGATCACGGCCGCTTCCTTGACGTTGCAGAAGCCGGCGATTTTTAGTCGCAGCTCGCGCGCCAGTGGTTTCTCCGAGCGGCACAACAGGATATCGGGCGCGATACCGATTTCGCGCAGGTCGCGCACTGAATGTTGGGTTGGCTTGGTCTTGAGTTCCTTGGCGGCGGCAATGTAGGGCACGAGCGTTACGTGGATAAAGAGAGCGTTGCTGGTTCCCTCCTCATTTCCCATCTGACGAATAGCTTCAAGGAACGGCAGCGATTCAATGTCGCCTACGGTGCCACCGATTTCGACGATCACGACATCAACCTCCTTTTCAGCGGACAGCGCGCGGACTGCGTCTTTAATCTCGTTCGTGATATGAGGGATGACCTGGATGGTCTTACCCAGGTAATCACCGCGGCGCTCCTTTTCAATCACGGAAAGGTAGATTCGGCCCGTGGTCCAGTTGTTGGCCTGTGATAAATGTGCGTGCGTGAAGCGCTCGTAGTGTCCCAGATCAAGATCCGTTTCCGCGCCATCGTCGGTGACAAATACTTCGCCGTGCTGGAAGGGCGACATGGTCCCCGGATCGACATTGATGTAGGGATCAAGCTTGATAAAAGTGACGCGTAAGCCTCGGGCCTCCAGCAGGCAGCCAATTGATGACGCCGCGAGTCCTTTGCCTAAGCTTGAAACCACACCACCGGTAACAAAAATATATTTGGGCATTTGGTACTCCTAAAGTGGATTAAAGGAACAGCGCTTATTACTCACCGTGAAATGATTGACCGCCTTCCCTTCCCTGCATGGTTTTACGCTTAAGGCTCATGAAGTTTCTCGGGCGGCTCGCCCGCCTCGTCATCGTTACGCCGCCGGCCTTGACGAAGATCTTCGTGAACCTCGATTGCATTGTTCGCCCCCGGTTCCAGCATTTTCTGCAGTCCGATCACACCGGCACTGATCAGCCCCGGTCCTTCCTGGACCCGTTTTTCAAATTCTTCGGAAGTTACTTCGTAGGGTTTGCTCAATACGTGCAAGCCGTAGATGGCCAGCAGCACGATCACCGCTATGACGCCAAGTCCGATTAAATCACTCATAAAGAAACCCGGTCAGGACCACTGAAAGTTCGCAATGCTTGAAAACCTTAACCTCGGCGCGCGGCGATTGCGCGCACCCTTTCCAGATCTGCCATCGTATCAACCCCGATGGACGCGGCCGCGGCTTGAACGACTTTGATCCTAACTCCGCGCTCAAGCGCCCGCAGCTGCTCCAGCGATTCTATCTGTTCGAGCGGCGAGGGCGGCCAGCTCGCAAACTCCAGCAAAAACTCGCGTCGAAAAGCATACAGCCCGGTGTGCTTGCGATACTGCGCGAGCAGACCTGCTTCCCTCTCCAGGGCGTTCGCCAGCGAACCGTGATTGCGAACGGCTTCACGTGGATAAGGCAACGGTGCGCGCGAAAAATAAATTGCGCAGTTGTCATTGTCCATGATGACCTTTACTACGTCCGGGCTCAAAACTTCGTCTGCCGAAGTGATTGGCTCCCAACTGGTCGACATGGCACAGCGGCTGTTCTTTTGCAGTGCCTCAACCACTCTTTCAATTGTCTCGGGCGAGATTAGCGGTTCATCGCCCTGCACATTGACGACGATATCAAACTCGTGAAGCGATGCGGCTACTTCAGCCAAACGATCCGTACCGCTCGTGTGACCTACCAGGGTCATGACGGCTTCGTAACCTGCCGCCTCCACCGCCGCCACAATACGCGAATCATCGGTGGCCACAATCACGCGCGAGACACTCGAGGCTGCCAAAGCACGTTCCGCCACGAGACAAACCATCGGCTTACCGTCGATTTCGAGTAGTGCTTTTCCGGGAAGACGACTCGAGGCGAAGCGGGCAGGAATGATTGCGACTGTCTTTGTTTGGGGATTTGAACCCGTGTGATTCACGGGACAACAGCATAACGGTCGGTACCTTGAGTGTCAATCTTGTGGCTTCGAAGAGTGATCGATTTCTTACGCTTTTGCGACCGCGCGACGTCGTCGCAACGAAACTAGTGCACTAGCACCGTGGCCTCCGCGTAAGTGATGACACTTTACGCCAGCCTGCACTGACAAAAACTGGGAGGTTATCTGATAATTCAGGCATTCCTGGGTTCTTCATCTGGCATGGCAAATGCTGCCTTCACCACGGCGTCTTAAGAACGCGCCTGCCACGAAATCTCCGATAAATTCTGCAGTTATTCAGCAAGTGAGAACCCAGGGAAATGAGCTTTAATCACACTGCCTTTAACTCTGCCTACAAAACTTTCATCTTCATTGCACTCTTTACCGGGGCCTCAGGATTGACGGTAAACGCCGGAAGCCGGGCGAAGAAAATTCAGCGTTCAAGTCACACTGAGCAGCCCGCGGCGAAAATCACGAATAGATCTGACTCGTCCGCACGCAAGACATCATCCCACCGGTTAACTCCTCCGGAAGCCAGAAGGCTTTCACGCGCTGCTATGCAAAGGGAGCGGGCTGTCGAAATGCGACGCTTGCAGAGACAACGCGAGGCGGCGGCCCGGCTGGCTGCGATAGCGAGACAACGCGCGCTTGATGAGGGAATGCGTAACCAGGTGAGGTCTCTCATCGACCGGGACAACACCTCTGGAGAAGATCCTGAAGTGCGTCGCGTGGCGGTTAATGCTCTGGGCAATCATGCAGGGACAGTTGTGGTTATGGATCCTGGAACCGGTCGCGTTTATACAATCGTGAATCAGGAGTGGGCATTGCGCCAGGGATTCAAGCCTTGTTCCACGATCAAACTGGTGACGGGGCTGGCAGGACTAAACGAAAATGTGATCAACCCCGGCGACTCTGCAAATATCTCGAATACGAATCGCATTGGACTCACTGACGCCCTCGCTTACTCGAATAACACTTACTTTCAGCAGGTCGGCGGACGCGTCGGGTATGACAGGATGATCACGTATGCGCGGCTGCTTGGCCTCGGCGAGAAAACGGGTATCAATGCACCTAATGAAACCGCAGGTCAGTTGCCTGCATCGCGGTCGGGTTATGCCGTCAATCACATGTCTTCCCATGGCGACGATTTCAAGGTGACGGCAGTCCAGCTGGCCACGCTGGTTTCGGCGATGGCGAACGGCGGGAGGCTGCTGTCGCCTCGCGTCCCGCGAAACTCTGACTCTCCGCGGTCGCAAGCGAAAGTTCGCCGCGTACTCAATCTGGACTTGCGGACACTCGGTTATATGGTTCCGGGCATGGTTGGCGCAGTCAACTACGGCTCGGGAAGACGTGCGCAGAATTCACAGGCAGTAGCCGGCAAGACGGGCACGTGTATTGAGAATGGAACCTGGATCGGCTTATTCACTTCATATGCACCTGTAGTGAATCCAAAGCTCGCAGTGGTGGTAATCGCCCGAGGTGCGGATGCGCACAGCCATTTTCCGGCGGCAGTTGCTGGACGAATCTACCGTGAGCTAAACGGGCGGTTCGGCACTCCGACAAATCTACAGATTGCTAACGGCCGTTCCCTGATGACGGATCCAAGAGCAGCGCTGAACGAAGAAGACGACGATGAAGGTGAGGACAGTGCAAAGGAATTAAAGGTCACTGCTGCAAGCCGTACTCGCGGCACTACGAGTTCACCACACATCCTGGAGACTTCGATGAGCAGTGCCATCAGTATCAGCGAGCCCGCGCGCAGCCCCCGACCCAACTGGCGTGATTCCAAAACCCCAGCAGGCAGCACCGTCAAACGTGTGCTGATGACGATTCCCATCAAACCGTCCGAGACTAAGATCGTTCCGTCAGTTTCTACCAGGACGATTGCTCCGCAGGTCCAAACCAGACCGCGTCGGGTGAGCGACCTCCAGCGCTAGTCTTAAAATGATTTGTGAGGAAGATCGGCGTCGCTGCTTATAGCAAGGCAGCGGCGCCTTTCTACGTCATACGTCATCGCAACTTCAGCCAGAGTCTCGCACCGGCGCGCAGTCGTTGACCGAGTTGGCGGATGACTGTTATATAGCCTTTGTATGCGTTCTCAAATGAAATCGTGGCGGTTGGCCGTATGAGTACGAGGTTGGGTATTTCGATATTGATTTTGGTGCTGCTGAGCGCTAAAGCAGAGGCGGTACCCTGCGCGAGGGTAACCTCACGTCCGGACGCCTGGGTCAACAGCCGGGCCGATGCTTTGATCGTTGCGGCTCGCACCGCTTTCGATGATGAAAAGGCGGAACCGGCTTACGACAGAGTGCTCCGCGGAATCTTCATGAGGATGCGGCAATGCAAACTGGATCAGGATATTGTTTTCGTGACTCGCTATTCGCGTTTTATCGAATACATCAAGACACTTTCCCGCGCGAACCAGCCGGATCACGAACTTGGCTTTGAGATTCCCGACCGGCAATACTTCGCAGAGACTTCTCAATTCGTTCAAGTGCCGGATTTTCTTCTGGACCAGGGATTTATGCGCTCAGTGAGCCGTTACGAAACGCTTGACCGCGCCAAGACTTACCTGAGACAGCTCAATCTGCGCCGGGCTCCTGATAAGCAGCTCATCTTTTTCAGTTACGAGTCGCAACATCTGGGCACGCCGGATAACGACGACAGCTTCCGTAGGCTCTTGATAGTCGTACCGGCGGACGAACCGAGCCAACCTGAAAAGTGGGTCCAATTCGGCGTCACTGATCCCGGCGTCCGCAGGCGAATACGAAACGTGTCAGTCGTAGCCGCGGTGCCCGCTTCCCAAGGCAGTTCTGATATTTACTTCAAAGACTTTTTTCGTTCTTACCGGCGCGACGGTTCGATCACACTCAACGGCCGTTGGGAATTGGGATATGGCGATGACAAATGCGTTCAATGTCATAAGAGTGGAATCCTGCCAGTCTTCCCCCAAAGCGGCAGTGTGAAAATGGAAGAGCGAGAGGCCCTCGCCGCGGTCAATAAGAGATTCCTAACCTATGGTGCGCCAAACTTCGGTAAATATTTTGAGGCAGAAAAATACGGACCCGGTCTCAGTTCAGCAAGCATGCAGGATCGCCGGCGACGTTTCGGCGACAAGTTTGACGAGACGGTAGCGGCACAAGCTATGACCTGCTCCGCCTGCCACCAGGCAAATCGTCTGGGTACAATCAGCTGGCCTATGGACCAGACACTGATCAGCTCGTTCATCAAAGGCGGCAAAATGCCCTACGGTATGAAACTGCTGTCCGCCCAGAGAGACGATATCTACGACAAATTGATCGAGGAATATTTTGCTGTTGGCGCGGAGACGCCGGGGATATTGAAAACGTGGCTACTGGCTACTGCTCTAAAATAATCAGGCTTCACTAATTTACTTCTTCTCGCTTACCTGAATCACGAGTCTCTCTTTGCCGCGCAGAACTCTCAGGACATACCTGGATGTAGTTAGGTTCAGCTTCCCCTCAGACGACAGGCTGGAAATTTTTTGTTCGTCAATCGCTTCAATGACATCGCCGGGCCGCAGGCCGGCAGCGAAAGCTGCGCTCGACGGCTGCACCTGGACCACCAGTAAACCGTGAGCCCTCAGTGTCGTCGCACCTGGAGACGAGCTCAGGGGCACACTCTCGATGCCATGATCAAGCAATGAACCAGTAAAGAGATTTTGATCACCGGCCGGAGCGGGAAAGAATTTTTGTATTGTGAAAAACGGCCCTCTGGCTTCGCTTAGCTTTATGATTACCTGTTGAGCGATATCTGTTTTGGGCCGAACAAACTCGAAACGAATTGGTGTGCCTGCCGGCTCGTTCAGCAGCATCGAGAATTCCTCGGTAGTCTTGACGTCCGTGTTGTTTACGCTCACGATGACGTCTCCGGCATGCAACTCCGCGAGGGCCGCCGGACTTCCGGGCGCTACGGCGTTCAAGAGAATACCGCGCCGTCTTTCGAGCAGCGATCGGGCTCGACTGGTTTCCCAACCTTGTCCCACAATTCGATCCAGTGAGGCGAAAGCTACGGATTCACCAGTTACTCCCAGCCATGGACGTGGCACACTGGCCTGGTGCTCTAACACTCTTTTGGCAGCAGCGCGAATGATCGCCAGAGTCAAAACATTGGCCTCGCCATTTGCGACACTTTCTACAATGCCGACCGTTTGACCGGCGTCATTGACGGCGATGGCCCCCACCTTCGAGGGCGATAATTTCAATGACTGAATCTTGATCCGCCTGATCTCGCCCGCGAGATCTCGCACGATGTCGCCCACCAGCCCTTCGGTTTCGCCAATGCGAACATAGATCGAGTCTCCCCCGGGGTTGGTACTCTCACGCACCGGTTCAGGAGAAAACAGACGCAGGCGCTGGCCTGGAGAGACTTTGGCATCGGCAACATTCATTGGGCCACGAGCTGTCGGAGTGGAAAGCCGAAGCACTGAAAGACCGGTAGGGCCGTCCAGACCCACATATTGAGCTTCAAGACGTTTTCCATCACGCTCGATGATGCTTATGTCGGGGCGACCCAAAAGCCCCTGGGCTTTCGTACCGGCTCTGCGTACAGCCATCGCCATCGGGCCGGACTGGGGAATCGCTACTTCCGTCCCAACTGTTGGCGCCGCCACGGTCGTGTCGATTTCAACTTCTGCCTCGGGCCACCAGACGGCGACAGTTTGCCCATCATCCAAACTCAGGCCGGCGATAATATTTGTATGGACCTGACCAGTCATCGCGAAGGCTTCGTCCATACTGTCCACCGCGCGCAATCCCTCACCTGACCTCATAAGCAACCGCACCATCTTCAAACCATTAATGCGATGAATCACAGTAATGACCTGGGGCGCGGCTGTCTGTCGCTCTACAATTACTGAATCCTGCGTGGCTCTCTTTTTTGCCGTTGGAGTTTGCCCGATGATCGCAGACGTACCGCTAAGAAGGGCGGGCATGATCAGCAAAGACAAGACTTTTGACTTAGACTTAGACATTGAAAAGATAAAATACTTCCGTTCTTACTATCAGACTCTTCGATTACCTTACCAAACACCGTTGGTGGTGGATGATACCGGCATGAACGATTGACTAGCGACCAGACGCTGCGAGCCAAAACTAACTCGTGGCAGAGCAACGGTGCGAGTTTCGCCGCGCCCGTCATCAATTGAAACGCGCAGGACTTGCGCGTCAAGCGGCACGCGAACAACAGGCCCTGCAGGTTCGACCGGTTGGGCTGATACTACCGCCGCCGTGCCAAGACCATAGTCACGAGTGGCGGTCCCTTCTACTCTGCTGCTCCGGGCTCTGAGCACTCGCGGGCGGGTCGGACCAGCAGTTACATCCCGGATCTCAATTCCTTCATCATTTTTGTCGACGGTCGCGTTGGTAGCTTGTGCTGTTTCCTTTCCGGGAGCCGAACTCGCTTCCCGCGCCGGACTGTTCACATTTACGACCGGTCCCCCGACTGCGTTATTGATCGGTCCCCGCGGCAATCCATTCCTGACCACAATCACACCGACACCGATAAGCATTGCCAAAACTGCTGCGAAAACCGGCACGGGGAGTTTCAGAAAACGTCCGAGTCCTCCCGTTGTCCGCGAACGCACTCCTTCACGCGCGAGGCGTGCACGCAATTTGAAATCAAAATCCGGCGGCGCCTCGAGCTGCGGCAAAGAGGCGATCAAATTGCTTAATGATCGCCGTTCAGAAGCGAACGATAGGCAGCCGGCACAGTCCCGCAAGTGGTCGCCGGCGGCGCTGTCAAGCTGCTCAAGCTTTTCCGCTGCGTCAATCTCTCGACGGACTGCTCTACAATCATTATTAGTCATAGCTTAGCTCCGAACTCCGATCTACTTTCACAAGTAGGCGCGCATCTTGTCGCGCAGGAATCCACGTGCACGACTGATTCTTGACTTGACCGTTCCTTCGCTGGTGCCCAAAATCTGAGAGATCTCGTCATAAGACTTACCCTCAACGTCCCGAAGAATCAAAGGCGCTCGATACTTGTCGGGAAGGGTTCCGATCGCTCGCTGTACTGCCTTGCGGCGCTCATTGTCGACGAGAGTTACATCCTGAAGCGGTTGTCCATCGCTGGGCTGAAATTCGCGAGGCTCACCACCGTCGCTGGACTGGAAGAAGCCCGTCAGAGAGACAACTCTGCGTCGCTTTCGTTTCCGCAGCTCGCTGATCGCCAGATTCGTCGCGATGCGATAAATGTAAGTCGAGAAAGCGTAGTTTGTCTGGTATCTGTCGGCCGCCTTGTAGACCCGAACAAATGTTTCCTGGGCCAAATCGACTGCGCCATCGTAATCACTGGTCATGCGATAGATAAAATTCGTAATTGGATTGCGATAGCGCGCTACTAATTCGGTAAAAGCTTCATCACTTCCAACCCTGATAGCCTCGATAAGCGCATGATCGGTCGCTGAGCCCACGACAAGGTCCGGCGTCAACGCCACAGCGCCCAGACTCCGGTCGTCTATAGAACTTAGCGTGTCCATTAAGGCAGGTAGGCTTTCACATGCGCTCAAATCAAAACTTCCTTGCACCTGTAAATTTTCATAGCACTACTCCCAATCGAAAGTTCGTGACTAGAAGCGCGACCCTTTCGCATGCTAATGATACACGGACAGAGGCGCGTCCCCCAGAGGATGTAAACGCCCTTAGTAAGCTTCAGTTCCGAAGGAAGTACAAAAAATGTCGCCAACGGCCGTCAAGAGGAACACTCAGGCCCGGCGCTGGCAGGTTCGCTGGCAGAGAGAGACTAACGCCGTTAGGGATTCGAGCCGGCCTGAGCATCCGGATTCTGAAAGATCGAATCTTCGAGCTTTACGCCGTAGGTAACTGAAGCGACATATGTTTCCTGGAGGATGCGACCGTCAGCGAGCAGCACTGTGCGGTACGGCAGCAACGTGCCCTGCACCAGGCGATAGTCGTGAAACTTTCGGGTGTACTTCACTGATTGGGACCCTGAGTCGCCACTGTCTTCGTATTCCAACCAGAGGACGTGAAGAGTTTTTGTGCTGACGTAATAGCGCGTGACCCGCTTCTCTTTGTCGGTCAGATCAATGACGTAAAGCTCGAGTCCCTTCTGCTTTATCTTATCGACGTAGGAAAGAGTCGAACCATTTTCCTGGTAGCGCAAGAGAGCGTCGATGCCATGCCAGTGTTGAGACATAAAGCTGGCGGCAGCATCCTGTCTTGGAGTGAAGTTTGCGCCGTTGATAATCCCCCACAACCGGCCGTCGCCGTAAACCAGCGAATACTCCATGGTGGGCATTTTCTGGTCGACGCGTATCTTGTCCTTGGTAGCTTCCGCGCCGCGCACAAAGCGCCGCTCGTAGCTGGCTTCTTCGCTGCGTCCTTCACCGGTATTGCGCGTTATCCGGCCGCGCTCGATGCCGTTGCGCCGAATCTGATCAAGCACCACGCGCCCGCCGCTATTCCCATAGACAAAGATTACCGATTCGGCCACCTGCGCCCCTGTCGGCGTGGCATTCGGATCGGGCTTACCGGCAGGCGTCGGGGAAGGCTTGGCCGCAGCAGCATTGTCCGTTGAGGTTGTGTCCTGAGCTTGCACCGGTTGGCCGAGGCAAATCAAAAACAGTAGAAAGGTGCAAAGGAACGGAATGGGTCGAAGCAAGATTTCGATTCTCCTGAAGGGGCGTCGTCGTAATTATTCTGATACGGTAATTTTGGGGAAAGCAGCCATCGAGCGAGCGAATTGTAGCACAGCCCGCCGCCAAAACCAGTTGCCCTGCAGTCATTTGCCGTGGCAAGTTATACTGATTGATGCGTGGGTTGGTCAGTCGGATGCCCTGGTTGAATTTGCCTGGTTTGACAAGTCCTGCCTCCCACGATATCGTGCCTCTTTCCCGCCATCGGGTGACTATCATCGGTCGCTATCATTGGCATCTATGCGCCATTTAGGGCGTGACGCAAACAAAAAAGAGAGGATTTACAGAAATGAAACGAGTAGGAATTTTGGTTGGCCGTGAGCGTACCTTCCCGGACGCGCTAATCAGCAACATCAACGAACGCGGGAATGGGGACACGGTCGCTGAGTTCATCAAAGTGGGCGGTATTCGCCATGATGATCCACCACGTTATGATCTGGTTATCGACCGTATCTCTCACGAAGTGCCGTATTATCGCGCCACTTTGAAGCGCCTTGCGCTCGAAGGCACGATCGTCATTAACAATCCCTTCTGGTGGTCCGCTGATGACAAGTTTTTTAACTTTTCACTGGCAGAGAAGCTTGGAGTGGCAGTGCCGCGCACAGTCCTGCTACCGCAAAAGGACTACATGCAGGGGATTGTGAATGACAGCTTGCGCAATCTGGAGTTTCCCCTTGATTGGCAAGGTATCGTCGACTACGTCGGCATGCCCGCATTCCTTAAGCCCTTCGACGGCGGTGGCTGGAAGAACGTCTCGAAAGTAAACTCGCTTGAAGAACTGTGGGCCGAGTACGAAAAGACCGGAACACTTTGCATGACCCTGCAGGCGGCAGTCGACTTCGACCAGTTTGTCAGGTGCTATTGCATCGGCCAACAGGAAGTGATGATTATGCCTTATGACCCGCGCAAGCCTTACCTGTCAGGCGAGCAATACATTCACAATCCGGACTATCTTGAACCGAAGCTTTTTGAGCGAGTCACCAAAGATGTCCGAACACTCTGCACCGCTTTGGGCTACGACATCAATACAGTCGAGTTCGCCATCAAGGACGGGGTTCCATATGCAATCGACTTCATGAATCCAGCCCCGGACGCGGAATTGATCTCTGTAGGCGAGTTCTACCACAACTGGGTCACCAACGCTGTCACTGATCTTGTTTTCAAGCGCTTGGGTGAAGAGCGACAGGCTACGAACTATCGCTGGGATTCTTTTCTTAACCCGGCCACAGGAAAAACTGAAGCGGCCGTCTCTGCGAACGAGCGGGCCAAGCGCTCGGTAGCGCCCGCAGTTGAGGGCAGTACAAAAGTTAGGGCGAAGGCGGCTGCCGGGAATGCCTCCAATGAGCCGGCGCAGAAAGCTTCAACTGAAGCCAAGGTCGCCGTACCAGCACCGGCTCGAATCAGCCATCGTGCGAGGGTTGATTCGAACACGAAGCCAGCCGCGGATAAGAAAACGAAACCGCGCGGCACTTCGAGATCCAAAACAGTTTCCTAAGAAGTTAGATCTTGGGATGGGAAAAGGGTAAAAGCTCAGCGCTTCTACCCTTTTTTTATTTTCATCGTGTCCCTCGGATTAATCAGCTGGACGCGGCTTTCTTCGCTCGGCCAACAGCTTACCGACTGAGTAGGCACCCACCCACGCAAGCAGTGAGCACGAGGCCAACGCCCACCCGAGCTCGCTTACTGTCTCGTTCACGTATGGCCCAACCAAAGCTATCAAAATGCTTCCATTGGTCACCCGCCCTGCGACGCGGCGAACACGCGCAGCATTTTGCAGCCAATCGATGCGGCGTAACTCAGCACCCAAATATTCTTCATCGTCGTTCAAACGCGCGTAATAATCTGCCTCGCGACGGGCGTATGCTCCGAGAGCTTTGTCGGTCGCTACGCGTGCAGCATCGCTATAGTTGAGAATAACGTGAGCCAATTTCCCATTGCGCAAAGCGAGATCAGCCAGGTCGATCCGCGCGCGAAAACTCTGAGAGTCAAGTGCCAGCGCCTGACGCAAGGTGCGTTCAGCCCGGTCCACATCGCCGCACTCAATCTGGCTCTCTCCTATTAGAGACAACAACGCAGCATCGTCATCGGTACGCTGCGAGGCGAGTCGCAACGCCGCGCGCGCGCGCGACAGCAAGCGAGCATCACTCAGCGCGCTGGCCTGAGAACGCAGCAGACGGCCAAACTCATAAATCAGTCTCCCGTCACCCGGAATCACAATCAGTGCGCGTCGAAAGGCTTCCCGCGATTCCGTCAAGCGACCCCAGACGCGAAGTTGATTGGCGAGCTGTCTTAGGGCTCGCGCTCGTTCAAAGTCCGAGGCCGGATGGATTTCGGTGGTGGACCTGCCGGTGATGCGGTTCCGGACGTCAGCCATTGCATTATCGAGAACAAGTGGAGAAGCGAGCCCCAGCGAGCGTATGTTTGCAGCACACGAGCTTGGCTCGCACAAGTAGTCTCGCAGCTCACGCGTGCGCGCATCGATCTTCACCTCAGGAATCAACGGAAACAGCTCGCGCACCATTCGCCGGTACGCCTTCCCTCCTGACGCCAGGACTATTGAGGTGCCCTGGCCAGTGAACTGGCTGCGATAGCGGTAACGGACGCTGCCCCCGCGACGCAGAGTGCGCACGGCATTAGTATCAACTTTCTCGATGTTGGCTAGCAGCAACTGCTGACGACGTCCGGTGAGTAAATGAAGCAGGAAGGGCAGCGGGCCCCTCCGAGTTAGCGAAGCGCCGTCAAACACAATCCGATCTCTGAGCGCAAGGATTGGCATCAGTACCCAGGCGGTGCTCAAGCTCAGCAACGCCCAACCGTCATTCTCCGCGCGCAGCAGCAGCATTGAAGCGAAGGTGAGAACACTGGCGCACGCCAGATACGCGCCGGGCGAGACCCGGACGCTGGCGACGCTCTTGCGGCCAATTGTTTTTGGCTGCCTCACTGCTTCGCCAAGCGCGCTTAAAGCTTCGTTCTGATCGCTATCTTCCATCGCTGGGGTCATCTACTTCGGGACATTCAATCGGCACCTCGAGCGAGAAAGACCCTCGCGTTTTGCCCGGTTCAGTGTAACGCAAGTCAGCAAATTGAACGAATGTTTGAGTAGCGCAGTCCCCTGACAACTGCTCAACTGGAAAGCGCGCGAACTCCATGAACGCCTGCGTGCGCCGGTCCTTCAGGGCAGCAGCTCGGACAGCATTCTCAGGCTGAGTAAACTTCGAGTAGCGGACCAGTTCCGCAGATCGTCCGGCAGATGAATCGAGGTAGACTTCAAAACGATAGACTGCCTGATCAGTCTCGGCAACGAATCGCCAGTGAGCGGGGCTCGCGAGTGTCGGCATCGCCGCCATTCGCAAGAGCGTCTCCTGGTGCTCCCCCGCCAGTTTCGCGGCCTGGGTTGCGCCTGACTTCAGCGCTTGCGAATGCAACACGCTCAGGGTTCCCCAGTAAAAACACAACAAGAGCAATGCTGCCAGGGCTATAGGGCGCCCCATCGTTTTGCCTGCCCTTAATCGGTGAGCCCAGGCGATCAGGATTATTGCAACGATCCAGCCCACCAGGACTAAGGTTGGGTGTTCCAGGGCGCGACTTGTCCACGCAACGTAAATCATCAGAGAAGTGACTGCAGCAGCCAGCAGTCCCCAAAGTGAAATTTGCAACTTTGAATTTGCTGCCAGAAGATACGCAGCGCCTCCGAGTATCACCCAAACCAGCGGGTCTACCACGAAGACGAAGTCGCCATAGAACCACTTTCCACTCCAGGGAAGGAAGGGACGCACACCGTAGTTGTTGGTCCAATCCAAAAGCGGATGAGTGGCGCACGCGATCAAGGATGCCAGCAGCAAACCGCGGAACCGAAAGCGACGAGGGCGATCGCGACTGCGCGCCACTGCGAACTCAATCAGGCAGAACAAGACCGGAAGGGCAATACCCAGCACCAGAGTGCCGGCGATGGAGTGAGAAACGCCGCGATGGTGATGGAGCAGGGTCCAACGATCCCCGGAGATCGCGTATACAAAGTCGATGTCAGGCGCATTTGCCGCGAGCACACAGACAGCTGTCGCTCCCGGCGAGAATTTGTCCAGCCCGGCTTTCGCGACGACGAGACCTAAAAGCGAATGCGCCAGGTTATCCATGTAAAGTGGGTACGCACCAATTCGGTCTCTGGCCTCTCATTTTTCTCTGGTTCGACAGCGACCAGGGTGCGCGGCCATGTTAGAAGGGTAAATTCCGAGGGGCTTCGGGAGTCAGTTGTTCATGGCGGGTTGGATCGATTTTTTCAAGTTCCGTCGCGGCTTCGCGCGCCGCCTGTGATTGGGGCGCGGGATTGCCGTCACCATCTTTCGCTTTGCGGGCAGCTTCGGCGATGTTGAAGAGCAGATCCGCCGCTTCTTTCTTCTTCGCTTGTTTGGCGTAAACCAACGCCAAGCGGAGATTGGCGGAGTCGGGGGTCACTACATTACTGGCGGCGTTTGCTACATCTTTGTAAAGTGCAGCTGCTTCATCGAGCTTTCCGTCAGCTTCCTTGGCATTCGCCAGAGCAAATTTTGACAGCGTGGCAACTTCTCTGAGGCTGTTGTTGCTCAGGTCGCTCAGCTCGCTCATGCCCTTGTTCCGATCAATGTAAAGCATGCTGCTGGCCATGAAATAGCGAGCTTCAGTGCGGTAGGGGTCGCCATACTTGGCTGCTACCTTTTGAAATTCCTCAATGGCTTTCTGGGCCCGCTCTTGTTCACTGCCGAAACTGCCGGTTGGAGTCCCGGGTGCTGGAGACGACGATACTGGAGTGGCGGCAATTGTGATGGCGCGCCCCAGAGCCGCTCGTGCTTCGTCCGCTTTGCGGTTGGTCCATTTGATAACCAGCCCGGTAATTACAGCGAGCAAAATAATGCCGGCGATGCCGTATAGAATTGCGCGCCCCTTACCCGCTAACCGATTACCGAGGCGGTCAACGACCATCATTGTCGTGTCGCGAAATTTGTCGTGTTTGAGTTCTCGAGCGCGCTTCTTGGTGTATTTAGCCACTTATTTGATTCTCATTTCTTTCGCAAGTCCATCTGGTGAACCGCGTTCTTTAAGGTGTATGATGAGCAAACACTCACTCTAATGGTGGCCGCGAAAGCTTGTCAAGCTAGCGAACTGACAGGTACTGATGCACAAGCATCGGTACCAACTGACAGGACACGCGCTTAAGAGAGTGAGCATTTGCAGGTATTGGCTGGTAATGCGGGCGGCTGAATTCACATGCAAACTTTTCTGGAACAACCAGCTGGAACACGGTGTCTAAAGGCCCGAGTCTCTCTAGGAGGCCGGGTTGTTGTAGGCCGAGGCGGAAGATCACACGACCTCTTCGTCTCAGGGAGTGATCAGTGAGCTACGGAGAGCCGATAGCCCTCCGCGGGCAATTGGATTTGGACTCGGCCGCCCTGGCGGTCACGGCTGAATCTCGTCCGGGAGCTGAAACTCAGTTCATTGAAAGATTAAAGCGAGGCGAAGCAGCCGCTTTTGAAATGCTCGTCGCGGAGAGGTCAAGCGAGATATATGGCCTGCTTTACAGGCTGACCGAAAATTCTGAAGAGGCGCGCGACTTAACTCAGGAGACTTTCCTACGCGCCTTTCAGAGCATTCACAATTTTCGCGGCGATGCTGATCTGCGAACCTGGATCTATCGCATTGCTATCAATCAGGCTCGCAATCGGTGGCGCTGGTGGCGGCGCAGGCGGCGCGATGTGACTGTTTCCATCGATGCGCCGACGGGATCCCTCGGTCAGCCATTAGCGGCGACACTCAGAGCTGACTCTGGTACCGATCCGGAACGGCGCACCCTGGCGCACGAGCGGGAAGTCGCCTTACGAGCAGCGCTTCAGACGCTCGGGAACTCCTATCGCGAGACGGTAATTCTCAGAGACATTGAGGGCTTTAGCTATGAAGAAGTCGCAGCCACTCTGGGCATCAGCGTTGGGACGGTAAAGTCAAGACTGTCGCGGGGCCGCGAAGAATTGAGACGTAAGTTGGAAGGATCTTTGTAATTCAGATTGTAGATTTCGGTTAGGGCTGGGATTCAATCCAGTCCGCGTTCCGCAATCAGCAATCGCAAATGTCTTGAATGGCTGACCCACCCCGGCTCACAACAACTCGGTGCCAAATGGGTCGAAGTGAACGGAGGAGTGCGAGGCAGGCAGAACAGCCCAGGGAGCGAATTTGAAACGTGGCCAGCAACACCCGTTGAGAGAGTCGCTCGCAAAAGCAGTTTGGTCGGCAACGAATTCTATCCGCCTTGCTTCCCGCCTCTGGGAGGCAGCCGGGGTCGGTCAGCCATTCAAAGCAGTGCCGCCCGGGATGCGTTTCTCCAGTCAGTTCGTGAATCCTGCGAGCGGCAATGGGAAGTGAATTATGTTGTGCGAAGAAATCAGACAGCTCATCTCGAATTATCTGGATGACGTCGTTTCGTTGCCCTTGCGGGTTTCGATCGACGAGCATCTGGGAGAGTGCCCTGTTTGCCGCTCCCATCTCGCTGAACTGCGGATGTTAAAACAGGGCCTTAGGACGTTGTCACGTCCTTTGGCGCCAGTTGATTTGGCAGACTCAATCAATGAAGCCCTGGCGATTGAGGCTGGTGCGCGGCGCTTGCAGCCCAGACTTTCGTTTTCAGAGGGTGTGGGCCGTTGGCTGCAACCACGCTTGATGCCGTACACAGTCGGATCCTTCGCGTCAGTACTATTGTTCGCGCTTGTCTTCGCTGCGCTGCGGCCGCACTTCATCGCCTTGCATGAGGCCGCGTTACAGAGCACCGCCAATCAACGGGTCGTCTTTTTGAGTGATCCTGCGTCCTCATTTGATTTGAACCTGCCGGTAAACTCTGAAGACTACGCTGCCAGTCGAGCTCCGTTCGCGGAGCAGTCGCCCAGCTTGAATCCCAGTGGCGCCCTCGCCGCTATGACTCGCAACTATGCTAATCCCAATCACCCGATGGAATATGAAGAGGCAGACGACATGGTGGTTGTAGCGGATGTCTTCAGCAATGGCAGCGCATCTTTAGCCGGAGTGGTCCAGGCGCCGCGCGATCGTCGCCTGCTGGCTGATTTCGAAAGCGCTCTGCGTCGCGATGCAGCGTTCGTGCCGGCTTCATTTGATCGGCGCCCAGACACGATGCGGGTAGTTTTTAGCGTGCAGAAAGTTGATGTGCGCGACCGGAATTTCTGAGTTCGTCCAGCGGGACCGGCATAAACTTTCAGTAGGGCTGTGTGCCTTCCGGATTGCAGGTCATCTCAATGACATGATAGGTACGCCGCAGTTTCACCAACTCGGCCGTCTGGTTCTTGAGAATTTCCTGATAACCCTCAGGCGGATTCCCCCAGCAACCCTTAAGTCGATAAAAGTAGATCCGCTTGCCTGCGGAATCCACCAGCTTCCCCTTCCGGCAAACTGCCTTGAGTTCGTGAATCTTTTGCTCGACAGTTACTTTATTGCCGGGCGCCCTGCCAGGTCGACCCGTTCCTGCCGTCACTACATCACTCAGTTTGATATTTTGAGGCAAACAGGAGCAGGGTTCCGGTACAGGCGCCGCGGCCATAAGCAAACTGCTAATTATCATGATCAAGCTCAACATCATCGCCCTCCCATTCCCACGGATATGATGAGCTTACTTGCCTCAACGTTGGGAGGCAAATTGACGCTTCTCTGGAGCAGGCGCTTGGACCCGCACCAAAGTTGATACCGTTCGGAGAGAGCGTCTTGTGTATTTGTCAGAATCCCTTGACACATGTAACTCATCGGCACTAAATTGCCTTTGCTATCTTGTTTTGTGTCCTTACCGGAACCAAGCTGATTTGATATGAGTCGAGAGAATGTGGCCGAGCAACCTCTTCCCAGGAAATTACTCCGGCCCCAGGCGGAGTCAAAACCAAGACTGCGTGATTACGAACGAGAGGGAGATTGCGCCACAACTCTAATTGCCTCTCTTCGAAGATCAAGTGCGAAAACAGCCCTTGCTCGCTCAGCCTGAGCCGACAACTCAGTTGTAGCTACTACAAAGATTTTTCCTGAGACTCGACACCGACGCCTGTCTCGGCAATCCTCAAACACTAAAGGAAAGGCAACCCAATGAAAAAAGTACCCGCCCTGCTAGTTCTTGTTGTCGTCATGATTCTCATGTCGTCTCTGTTCATGTCGCCCAGTTCCGCGGACAAGAATAGAAAATCGGACCCGAAGGTGGACAGTAAGACCGCCAAACCCCTCAGCGGTTCAGTCGGTAAGACTGAAAAGACAGCCAGCGAAGCGAACGGCGCAGCTCATCTGATTAAAGGTGAGGAAGCTGACGACTTAGATGATCAAGATCCGGATATGCCGAAAGTTGCCGGCGGCATCGAGAAGGAAGAATACCTGCGCCTACGGGACGAGTACATCGCGCGGCGACGTGGCTTTGAACCGGGAATGGCGAACGACCCCTTGGCACGAGGCCGAGCGATACGACAACTTGAACGACAGGAATCGCAAGTTCGCCTGGCTTCAAGGAACGCTGCTAGTCCCGATACAGCCCTGGCGGCATGGGTGCCTCTGGGACCCGCGCCTTTGCCGAACGGCAGCGCTCAAGGGGGGGCCAATATTGCTGTAAGTGGCCGCGCTACTGCCGTGGTTGTGGATCCAACAAATTCAAACAAGGTGTACCTTGGCACGGCGCAGGGTGGTGTGTGGCGCTCTCTTGACGGCGGCGCTTCGTGGGCAACGATCTTTGACTCCGCGCAGTCGCTGGCGATTGGCGCATTAGCGCTCGCTCCGTCAAACCCGACTATTCTGTATGTCGGTACCGGCGAGTTCCATCAATGTGGCGACTGTTTTTTCGGGGTGGGCCTATACCGCATTGATAATGTTGATACATCGGCCACTCTGGTGGGACCCATAAATCCTTCACAGACGATTGGTAATCTCACCTATAACGTTTTCAGCGGGCGTGGAATCAGCAAGGTCGTGGTGCATCCCACCGATCCGGCGACAATATTTGTATCCACGGGCCGCGGCATAGGGGGTAGCGGTGCAAACTCGCTCGGCTTAATTCCTACCATTGCCACGCGCGGTGTTTATAGATCAACCAATGCTACGGCTGGCGCTGGTGCGGTGACATTTCAAAAACTCGTCGTCACCACGGATAACAGCCCGGACAGTCCGGCCACGGGAAATGTAGATACTCCCGATATGGTCCTTGAGCCGGGTAACCCGAATAATCTTCTGGTCTCCGTCATCGGCATCGGCCTCAATGGCGGAATTTTTCGCTCGACTAACGCACTGGCCGCCACTCCCACTTTTGCTCAGACACTGAGTCTCGCCGCCGGCACTCGTGCCAATCTGGCGATCAATAAAGTCGGCCCGGTTGTCACCACCTACGCTGCGACGAGTGAGACACCGGCCGCCCCGGCGACCTGTACGACCGGTACCAACAGCGGAGCATTGCGAAAATCTGTCGATGGGGGCGGCACCTGGACTCCACAACTGACCGGCGGCGGCGGATTCTGCGGCGGACAATGTTTTTATGATCTAGCCGTAGCTGTCGATCCAAACGATCCGAACGTTATTTATCTGGGTGGCAATGCGCGCGGCACCTGTTCAGATGCAATGAAGAAATCCTCGGACGGTGGCGCTACGTTTACACGAGATGACAATGCCCTGCACGCCGATTCGCACTCATTGTTTTTCGATACCTCGACGAGCCCCTCAACAATTTATGCCACCAACGATGGCGGAGTGTGGAAGCGAAGCTCCACCGCGGCAGCGGGTAGTGCCTGGACCAACCTCAACAATGCGTCTCTGAATACGATGCAGTTTGAAGGGCTTGCGGTCCATCCGACAGATCGCAATTTCACTATGGGCGGGACACAGGACAACGGCACAGAAGTGCAGCAGACCACTGCCGGAACATGGATCAATGCCGAGGGTGGAGATGGTGGCTATGCTTTGATAGACCAGAGCGCCACCAACACAACTAACGTTACGATGTATCACACCTTCTTCAATCAAACCGGCTCGCAAATTGGGTTTGATCGAATCATCAACACGAGCTGTCTGGCGATTAAGAATTCCTGGCCCACTCGTGGCGATTTCAACGTTGCGGATCAGCTGAGTATCGCGTGCGATGGCACTCCTGACTTGCTCAACAACGGCATCAGTAGGACCGATAACGTTCTCTTTTATGCACCGATGGCTTTGGGTCCGGGAACGCCGAACACGCTTTATTTTGGTTCTGACCGCTTGTATCGATCGACTGATCGCGGCGACCACATGACGGTGGTCAGCCAGGCTCCCATTTCTGGAACCTCCCCCGTCAGCACTATTGCGATCGCACCCCAGGATGATACATATCGCGTGGTGGGGATGCAGAACGGTCAGGTCTGGGCCACCAGCACCGGTTCGGCAACGCTGGTGAATATTACTTCCGGAAGCTTCCCGGCTAACCCCAATGGCAGCACCACCAACAAATTTGTCGGGCGAGCAGCCATCGATCCGAATAACAAGAATATTGCTTACGTGACCTTCTCTTTCTTTGCTCCCGCGGGACAAGGAATTTGGAGAATCAGCAACCTCGGAGCCGCTGCTGGAAGTTCACCGGTAGCAGCAAGCTGGACCGCCGTGGGTATTGGCATTCCGAGTGTGCCAATTAATGCTTTCGTAGTGGATCCTCTTAACTCAAATAACCTCTATGCCGGAACTGATATTGGGGTTTACTTTTCTTCCGATGCCGGCGCGAGCTGGAATCCGTTCGGCACGGGATTGCCGAGAGTTGCGGTGTTTGATGTCGCGATTCAAAACAGCAATCGGCTCGTGCGCATTGCGACGCATGGCCGCGGCATGTGGGAGATCCCGGTAGCGGCAACCGCCACCAATATGCAATTCAGCGCTGCAAGTTACGATGTAGGTGAGGGCGACGGCAAAGTAACCATTACGGTCAATCGCACAGGCGATACTTCCGGCACCTCAACTGTCGACTTTGCCACGAGCAATGGATCCGCATCGCAACGGACAGACTACATTGTGCGCAACGGCACGCTGACTTTCACTGCCGGCGTTACATCGAGAACGTTCTCGGTGCAAATCATTGATGATGCCTATCCGGAACCGACAGAAACCATCAATATCACTCTTAGCAGCGCCACCGGCGGGGCAATCGCAGGTACTAATCCAGCCGTCATTAACATCATCGATAACGATGGTGCTGGTCCATCCATACCGCAGAAGCGATTTGGCGCGTCATTTGGCGGCGCCGAAGAAACCCCACCCAATGCCTCCATGGGCAGAGGGGAGGGCTATGTTTTGTTGAATGGAGCCGAGACGTCAGCGAATGTCAGCCTACAGTTCAGTAACCTGGGCAGTTCGCAGTCTGGCGCTCATATTCACAAGGGGGCGGTGGGAACTCCGGGGCCAATTATTTTCCCCTTGCCCACTACCAATCCTGTCACAGACTTCGCAATCAGTCCCACCACGCAGCAGGTGGCGGACTTGAAGGCGTCGCTGCACTACATCAACATTCACAGCACCAGTTTCCCCGGCGGCGAAATCCGTGGGCAATTGTTATGGAACCCAACCATGGAGGGGGCCTTCTTTGTCAGACAGCACTACCTCGATTTCCTCGGTCGCGATCCTGATAATGCCGGTCTGACTTTCTGGATGGATAGGCTGAATCTGGGTTGCGTTTCCGGCGCTCAGTGTTTTCACGACAATACTATTGGCGTATCTGACGCTTTCTTTTTTGAACCTGAGTTCCACCAGACGGCGGGTTTCGTATTCCTGGTCTACCGTGCCGCGTATGGTAATACTCAGCCGTTCCCCAATCCAGACGGCGCAAACACAACGGAAGCAAACAAGTTGCCGGAGTACGCAACATTTACCGCGGACCGTGCTCGAGTCACCGGCGGCGCAACTCTGTCGGCGGCGCAAGTGGCTTTTGCTAATCTGTTTATTTCGCGCGCTGAATTTAATACCAGGTATGGCGCTGGCCTGAATACGGCAGCACTATTCGTGGATGCAGTCCTGGCCACGATCCAAAACGACGATGGCGTGAATTTAAGTTCGCAACGGACGGCATTGATCAACCAGTACAATACTGCCGGTGGCGGTAATGCAGGTAGAGCCCAGGTCATGTACTTGCTGGGTCTCGATGACGCGGCCAACAATCCAATTAACAACCGTGCATTCGTGAATGCTGAATACAATCGACAGTTTGCGCTGACGTTGTATTTTGGCTATCTGCGCCGCAATCCGGATATCAATGGATTTTTGTTCTGGCAAGGCCAGATTAATTCAGCTCCGACCGGCGATGTGCCCAAACAGCAAGCACTAGTTTGCTCCTTTGTGTCAGCGCCTGAATACCAGCTGCGTTTCGGCCCCAACACTCCGCGCAACAATCGCGAGTGCCCGCAGTAACATAGGGGCAGAAAAGAATTGGCCGCGGATGAACGCGGGTTAAGAGGATCTGAAACACAGCGATCGGATCCGATTAATCCTCGCTTATCCGTGGCCTTTTTGCAGGTCATTACTACTTGATAAAACGCCAAACGCCTTCGCTTGACGCCCCCGCATATCGCATGTTAGGTTGCGACTTCATTCACATAAGTGAATTTGAACAGTTAATTCCGGCAGTGACCGTCATTGCCCGCGATTAAGTATCAGTTGGAGATTGCCTTGAGTTCGTCGGCTTTGGAACTAAAACGAACGCCCTTAAACGCGCTGCATCGCAGTCTGGGCGGTCGCATGGTGGATTTTGGCGGCTGGGATATGCCTGTCCAATATCCCGCCGGCACCGTCGAAGAACACCTGCGCACTCGAACACACGCGGGTCTCTTTGATGTTTCGCACATGGGTGAGATTGAAGTGCGCGGACGCGATGCAATCGCTTTCGTGAACCGCATCACGTCTAACGATGTTTCAGCTTTGCTTGATGGCCAGGCCCAATATTCGGCGTTGACCACGCCCCAGGGAACTGTAATCGATGATCTACTGGTCTATCGCTTTGCGGCTGAGCACTTGCTGCTGGTGGTGAACGCCGGCACGACAGAGAAAGATTGGGCCTGGGTTTCTTCCCATTTGGACAAGGAACAGCTTGAGCTGCGAAACCTGAGTTCTGATTACTGTCAAATTGCAATTCAAGGTCCGGACGCTGTTGAAATCCTGCAGCCTTTGGCGAACCTCCCGCTCGATCAGATTAAGTACTATCACTTCCGCGAAGGAACCGTTGACGAAGTCCCCGCGATAATTTCGCGAACGGGCTACACAGGCGAGGATGGCTTCGAAGTTTATGCCGCCGCCGATAAAGCCGAGCAACTCTGGAACAAGCTTCTCAGCGCAGGCAATGTAGATACGCCGACTGGTATTCTTCCCTGCGGGCTCGCCGCGCGCAACACTCTGCGGTTGGAGGCCGGCATGTCGCTGTATGGCCACGAGATCGATGAGACAACCACCCTGCTCGAAGCTAATCTGGGTTGGATCTGTAAACTCAAGAAGGGTGAATTCGTTGGACGGGAAGCTCTGGCCCGGCAAAAAGAAGGGGGAGTGGCGCGGCGGCTGGTCGGATTTGAAATGACCGAGCGCGGTATTGCTCGCGACGGCCAGGATGTCCTAGTCGATGGAAAACTAGTCGGCAAAGTGACATCAGGAAGTCCGGCCCCCTTTCTGAAAAAGAACATCGGCTTTGCTTACGTTCCCGTGGAGTTCGCCAGCGAAGGCCAGGCCATCCAGATTGACGTGCGCGGACGGCCGATTAGCGCCGTCGTCGTGAAGACACCATTTTTCAAACGTCTGAAATAAATATTGAATTCGACCTCGACTAAATAGGAGAACATAGAGCTCATGGCAAACGTTCCTGAGGATCTTCATTACAGCAAAGACCACGAGTGGGTCAGGGTCGAAGGCAACATCGCCACGATCGGAATTACTGACTACGCACAAAACTCTCTTGGCGATGTCGTTTACGTGGAAGTGTCAAAGGCCGGCGATGAATTGGCCGCAAACGAATCCTTCGGCTCAGTCGAATCGGTGAAAGCAGTATCAGAGCTCTTCACCCCAGTCTCCGGTGTAGTTACGGAGCAGAATGAAGCGCTGCAGGATGCTCCTGAAAGTGTAAACACCGACCCATACGGCACCGGCTGGATGATTCGAGTGAAGATGTCGAGCGCGGGCGAGGTTGACAGCCTACTGACCGCCGCCGAGTATGAAGATTTCACGAAAGAAGAGACTGAGTAAACTTGCGCTACATTCCTAACTCGTCCGCAGAACGGGCCGAGATGCTAAAGCAGATCGGCCTAGACTCCGCCGCAGAACTATTCAGATCGATTCCTGAAGAATTGCTTTTGCAAAGGCAGCTGGATACTCCAGCCGCACTTTCAGAGATTGAACTGCTGGCCGGATTCGAGCGTATGGCCGCCCGCAACAGTGCTGCCTACAGGTCCAGCTTTCTCGGAGCTGGTGTCTACGAACACTACATTCCGACGATTGTGGACCACCTGATTTCTCGCTCCGAATTCTTCACCGCCTACACCCCATACCAACCAGAAATCTCGCAGGGCACCTTGCAGGTGATTTTCGAGTTTCAGACGCTGGTATGCCAGTTGACGGGGATGGAAGTGGCAAACGCCTCGATGTACGACGGCTCAACTGCATTGGCCGAGGCAGTCCTGATGGCTGAACGGGTAACCCGTCGCTCCAAAGTAATTGCCTGCGGCGCGGTACATCCTGAGTACCTCGAAGTCGTTCGCACTTATGTTCAGCACGCCGGAATAGATTTCGAGCATTTGGATTTCGATCCGGCTACCGGCCAGGCAACCACCGAACTTGGAAGCGCGCTCGATGATAAGACTGCGGCCATTGTGGTGCAGTCGCCGAACTTCTTTGGTTGCATCGAGGACGTAACCGCGCTCGCCGAAAAAGCACACGCGGTGGGCGCGTTATTGATCGTCGCCGTGACTGAAGCGGCTTCGCTGGCGCTGCTAAAAACGCCCGGTGCAGCCGGGGCCGATATCGTAATCGCTGAAGGCCAGTCCTTCGGCGTTCCTCTGTCTTTTGGTGGACCATACGTCGGACTATTTGCGACGCGTGAAAAGTACGCGCGTCAAATTCCGGGGCGTCTGGTGGGCGAAGCTTTTGATAAACAGGGGCGGCGAGGCTTTGTCCTCACGTTGGCCACCCGCGAACAACACATCCGCCGCGAGAAAGCTACCTCGAACATTTGTACCAATGAGGGTTTGATAGCACTCGCCGCAACCATCTACCTGGAGACCATGGGCAAACGAGGCTTGCAGGAGGTGGCCCAGCAGTGCGCGCAAAAGGCGGCTTATGCAGCCCGTTGCATTTCACAGCTGGAAGGTTTTTCACTTCCCTTCTCTGCGCCGCGCTTTAATGAATTCGTCGTGCGCAGCCCGGTCCCCGCTGGTGAATTGCTGAAGGGTCTCGCGGCGAAGCATAAAATTAACGGAGGGTTGGCCTTGTCACGCTATTTCAAGGATCGACCCAATGATTTTCTTGTGTGCGTGACTGAACTCAATTCCCGGGCCGAAATTGATACTTTGATCGAAGCGCTGGCGACCCGTTAACTGCTGCGACTCCAAAGTCTGACCCTTGAAAGCACAAATGAGCTCAACTAATATCACCAAAGTTACCTCGCACATCAGCCACAACGAATCGCTCATTTTTGAGCGTTCGCAGCCTGGACGTATCGGTTACCGCCTGCCTCCCCTGGATGTTGATGAGCTGCCGCTGGGCGAGATTATCCCGCCGCAGTTTCAGCGCGATGACGACTTGGAAGGCGTTCCCGAAGTCAGCGAAGTGGACGTCATTCGCCACTTCACGCGGATCTCAACCTGGAATTATTCAATCGATCTCGGCATGTACCCGCTTGGTTCATGCACCATGAAGTACAACTCTCGTTTGAATGAAAAAGTAGCGCGCATAGCCGGCTTTGCCAACCTGCATCCCCTCGCAAACGAGGAGGATTCTCAAGGTGCTTTGCAGGTCATTTATGAATTGCAGCACCACCTGGCTGAAATAACTGGTCTGCCGGGAGTTTCCCTCCAACCCGCCGCCGGTGCGCATGGCGAGATGACCGGCGTGATGATCATTCGTGCCTTTATCGATGCCAGAGACAGCGAGGGTGCATCTGCCAAACGCCGAACCATGTTAATTCCGGACTCCGCACATGGTACCAATCCGGCCTCCGCACATCTTTCCGGATTTTCGGTTAAGACTATTCGCTCTACCACGGAAGGGTTCACCGATCTCGAGCACCTGCGCGAGCTTTGCAGTAAAGGTGACGTGGCGGGCTTGATGTTGACGAACCCCAATACGCTCGGTCTCTTTGAAAAGAACATTAAAGAGATCTGTCAGATCGTCCACGATGCGGGCGGTCTGGTCTACATGGACGGAGCAAACATGAACGCGCTGGTTGGAATAGCGCGACCCGGTGATATGGGCGTCGACGTCATTCATCTGAATTTGCACAAGACATTTTCGACGCCGCATGGTGGTGGCGGACCGGGCTGTGGTCCCTGCTGCTGCACGAAAGAGCTTGAGCCGTTTTTGCCGGTTCCTCGAGTCATCAAGGCCGAAAGCGATGCGGGAGTGGCCGGCTACAAATTCAATTACGATCAGCCGCAATCGATCGGCCGGGTCAAAGCATTCTATGGCAACTACGGCATGATGCTGCGTGCGCTTTCCTATATTCAAACACACGGTCACGATGGCTTACGAGAAGCAACGGAAGCAGCGGTGCTAAACGCCCGTTATATAGCCCACGCTCTCGTAAGCGATTACGACAAGCCTTTCAAAGCGGATCCCATGCATGAGGTCGTTTTCACTGACAAGCGTCAGTCACGTAAGGGCGCGCACACACTCGACATAGCCAAGCGACTGATCGACTACGGCTTCCATCCGCCTACGATCTATTTTCCGCTGATTGTTTCGGGCGCGATGTTGATTGAGCCCACCGAGTCGGTTGGTCATCAGGAACTGGACCAGTTTATCGATGCCATGCGATCAATTGCTCGTGAGGCTATTGAGAATCCTGAACTGGTGCTGAACGCACCTCACTCAACTCGCATTGGCCGTCTAGACGAGGCAGCGGCTGCGCGCAAGCCGGTGCTCCGCTGGAAACCCAGGGCCAAAGCCGACGCTGCCTGAACACAGAAGTTCCGCCACAACTAATCGAGCATCGGCACACAGACGCGGATTAAGTACTTCTGCGCGTCACAGATCGGCCGGGTTCGGTATAGGATCGCTTAATGTCACACGATCATCGTGGGTGAGAGAAGCGGGACTGGACTGCGTTATAGTCATGAGCGCCAGACGCTCAACGAGGCGGCCATCTACGATGTGTTCCGCAACGATCTCAGCCACGTCACCGGGTTGCACCTGCGCGTACCAGACCCCCTCGGGATAAACCATCACGGCCGCGCCGATCGCGCAAAACCCTACCGAAGCGCATTCAGTCAGCACTACACTCCCTTGCGGATTTTTCCCCTTCTTTTCTTTGCCAAAGAGCAGACCGCGAGCTTTCAACTCAGCTTCGAAGGCATCTTTGACCTCAGCGCTACCGACGGTCGAACACGACTTCCCCGTGCACACAAAGATATGGTGGCGAATCGGGGCCGTCACCACTGGAGCTAATTCACAAAGCTCTCCGCGGTCTTCGATGAATGAAAATTTTGACTTGGACATAGTACAAATTTTAGTAACGCGCAAATTAAGCTTACTTAGGCATCCTAACACGAAACCCAGAGGTGCCTGCCACCGTAGTAGAGTTCTTTTGCTAGGCTCATCCTTAATCTGTAGAATACGAACTCGACGGGCGACTGCTCATATGACCGCAGCTGGATTTGAGCGGTCTGCAGCGGGCGCCCGAATTAATGTTTGGATTTAGTTTGGCTCAGGCAGTTTATGTCAACCGGCCTCGTTATCCACATCTCCTCCGGCAACGACAAGCACACGGAAGTGCTCACCAGCGAAGAAATCCGCATGGGCAGCACGGATGACTGTGATCTTCGGCTGCGCGTCTCCGACCTCCCTCCGAGGGCCGACGCCCACAGCGATGTTTTGAGCCTCTCTCGGTTAAATGGACACTACCGGGTTAGCTACGCTGATCCGTCGCTCCGGTTGATTCACAACGGCCAGCCTTTGCAGTCAGAAGCAGTGATCGCGGATGGCGACGAAGTGCGTATTGAAGCTTCGCCTCTGGTGCTGCAATTTTTCCCGATTCGTTCTCTGCCTGCGGTCATTCCCGCGCCTGCTCACGAAACACATGTCGCTCCCTTTATCGAACAGGCTGCGATTGAATCCGCTGCTACAGCGAGGCGCGACGACGCAAAGGTTTTCCTGCGCGAGTTCACCCGCGAGCTGGTTCGCGAAATTAAGATCAGCACCAAACTGATCGCTTTGGGGATTGCCTTGTTACTGGTTGGGGGAACACTCTACATCGGCTTCGCCCTCTTCAAGGAAATACAGACCAATCGCCGTGTGATTGACGCCCAGCGGACCCAGATGAATGGGATGAAAGAGCAGGTCGACAAAACCAACAAGAAGCTCACCGATATCGATGCTTCGAACAAGAATATTCAAAATACATTATCGCCTGCCGTTAAGTTTTTCAGCGATTATGGAAAGGGTGTCTGCCTGATCTCCGGCACGTTCTATTACGCTGAAGCAGGCACGGGCCGCCCACTTCGCTATCCCGAAGCCCAACTCAACGAGAGTGGCGCCGCCGTCAGCAGTGGCGGCGATCAGGCCTCGCTCACGCCCGAAGGACGGGGACCAGTAGCAGAATTCGGATTCGTCGGCAGTGGTTTTTACGTGGGGAACGGTTATGTGATAACAAACCGCCACATTGCTCAGCCCTGGTTGGCCGACGATCACGCGCAGAGTCTGAGCGCCGGGGTCCGTGGTCAGGCACGTCTGAAAAAGCTGAGCGCGTATTTTCCCGATCACGCCCAGTCAATGCCGTTAAAAGTTAAGCAGGTCGATCAGCGTGATGATTTGGCGGCCCTCACACTGGACGTCAAAGATCTACCTTCAGGTATTCCCGTTTTGCCGCTGGAGACAGACACGGAATCGGTAGCGGTGGGAAAGATCGTCGTCATGATGGGCTATCCCAACGGTCCCGATCGCTTGCTTGCTCTGCTGGACGACAACGAGTCGCGCGGGATTCAACAGAGGTACAGTTCGCTCGATTCGCTGCTGGGTTTCCTGTCAGAAACAAAACGCATTCGACCCTTGACGACTCAGGGAAACATCACCGACCTGGAAGTGCGCCGCATCGCCTACGACGCACGCACAGCCGAAGGTGGATCCGGGGCGCCGCTGTTTGGTCCATCAGGTCGCGTCATCGGTGTGAACTTCGCAGTGTTTACTGAAAACCAGGCCTCTAATTTTGCCGTACCGATTCGCTTTGCGCTGACACTCCTTGGCAAGGCCGGCTGGGTGGCTGGCGGTGACAATGCTGGGCAGGCAGAAAACGCCACGGCCGGCTCCGCACATCCCCCTCTTCAACCACCGCAATAATTATTTGCCCTGCGATCAGCCCGTCGACGGCAACGCTTGGATCGAGCCCTAGCATCGGAGCTTGACTACAGCTTTTTTAATTTTGGCTATTCGCAGAGAGGCCTAACTTAATGCTTGTGGCAGGACACAGTTGAGTTTATGATCTGCGAACTGCCGCCGTTACCGGGCTTACGGATCGTGATACCATCGAGGTTCAAGGGGTAATTCATGGCAAACACCGTGATTAGTCGCACGGCTAACTGCCAGTTTAAGAGATCGAGGAGTATCCCAAACCGGGCAGCCTTGTGGCTGGTCGCCTGTTTCCTTCTGCAGTTTGGCTGCCAGGCCCTGGCTCAAACCGCAGTACCCGCTCAACCAACCGATCAGAATGAGTTCCTGCGGCTCGAAGTCAAACCTGTCAGCGGCGGCGGTGAATTGATCACGATTCAAGCGAAGGTCGAGGATGGACGCGACTCCGCCCCGCTTTGGATTCCAATGGTCAGCGTCCTCAGGGACACGCTGGGGGATTCCAATCCTGATAACGATCGTTTGCGCTACTTATGGGCCTTGAGCTACACGCGTCCTACTTTTTGGCGACGCTTAACGGGCGCCGTGCCATTCCTGTACACCCATGCGGTCAAGAACCCCAAACCGGCGAAAAACCCTCCACCATTAATCGACCTCGCAACAGTCGATCAGGGTGTCTGGGAAAAGCTCGCTTGGAGCGCGTTGCAGGCAATCCTATTGGATCCATATGGAACTCCCGTCAGGGCTTCCACCAGAGCCTACCGGCAGAACATCACGGACTATCGTCAGAGTCAGATTATCCAGGCTCTCTCGCTGCTATCGCTTTACCAGGAATCAGGTCAACCTCGCGCCTTTACAGGGGGCGAATTAAAAGAAATTCAAGCTCGGCTATTGCTGACGGATAAGACATTTGGGGGGCTGGTTAACCAGCGCAAGCTACCGAGATTTTACGAGAAGGAAAATACGAAAGCTCGTGACGAGCGCGGCCACAACTGGGAGCTGTTGCGGCAGCAGGCAGAAGCCAACAACCTTATCTTTGAACCGCTTCTAATGCCGGACGGCAGCGCCACCCACGCGCTTCTCTGGATCGATAAGGCGGAATTGCAGAGCGGAGCCGCTGCCCGTTTTGACGGCCGCTTTCTCAATTTCTCAAATCCCTGGACAGACCATAGGCTGCAGACCTGGCGCGGTTATAGCGAGCGCAGGTTCTTTGACACCGATCAGCGCCCGGCAAACCCAGAGACGCCGGGAGCAACCGAGGTTGAATTAATCCCGCTCGCTCTCTATGGTTTGGATAATCCAAAGATACCAGCGCTCCTTGTCGATTTTCGAGATGGCGGTAATCCCAGGCGCAGAGAGATGTCGCGGCGAGTTTTACAGGATGTAACCCGGAATGTGCTGGCGCTCTCGCAGTTCGGTGACCTCCCTTATTTCATGGGCCGCAGTACTCTTAACTTTGTCACCGGCAAGCGAGGGATGGATTTTAATCAGCCGTCGCGGTTGAAGACGTATGCTCAATTGAAATTGCTCTTATCGCTCAATGCCTCTTTGGAACCTGAACTACGTTCGGGAATCAGGGATCGCGCCGGACTGGTATCGCTAAACCCGCTGGAAAGCGGAGACGAAGCGGAGCGCCGCCTGGCCCAGGATCAATACACGGCGCTGCTTAATTATGCTGCGAATCCCGACGGCTTGCCCGCAAGAGTTGCCCGCGACCGCCGCACCGAAATGGTAAAACTTGAACATGGCCAGCCCGCCCGGTTCATGTTTCGTCTCGCCAACGTGTTAAGCCTGGGCCGATACACACATAGCGAAAAGGAGACTGCCGATCTCAACGAGCGACTGGACGTCGCGCGGCAAATGGCTTTTCACACGAACTTTCTGCAAGAGGTGGCCCACTCCGGACTTCATCCGGGTAAGAGACCGTTTAGTCTTGCCGCCAGCCCCCGCCTCGATGTTGTTTGGGATCTGAGTGAGATCAGATCATCGCTGCGGTTTCTCGCGGAGCACGGTGAAGCCGCAGGCAGCAAAGCGGCCACGGCGACCGCTCAAATCTTTTCGCGCACCGGAGACGACGACGTGCGCCGAGACTGCCTGGCGACGCTATCTCAGATTAATAACAAAAAGGCGCGCACGGAATTAACGCGAATAGCGCAACAGCCGAATCTGGCCCAGAGTTGGCGGGACCTGACTAGCCTGTATCTAGGCGGCCGGCGTTCTACAGATCCTACTTTGTCCTCGGGCACGGTTTCGACACCGGGCCAGCCGGATCAACATTAGCGATGCTTTACGCAACCCTTGTTTGCTCACCTGCACGATTGATCACAGCCAGCTCCATTTTCAGCAAGACCTTTCTTTTCGCTCTCGCAATTGGGATCGTATTTCTTTCATCGCCAAGCTTGCTGGACGCTCAGACCACCAGACTGGTCGTGCTGAAAATTGACGGCCTGCCAAACGATACCGTCGAGAAGTTTGTTCAGGAGCGAGATCCGCAAACCGGCAAAAGCCAGTTACCCTGGATAGACCATATCTTCTATCAGGGCGGAACGCGGCTGGCGAATTTTTACGTGCGCGGGGTCAGTCTCTCAGGGCCATCATGGTCGATGCTCGACACTGGCCAGCATCTGCAGATTAAAGGCAACGTCGAATTCGATCGTTATACGCTTCACGTTTACGACTATCTGAACCTGATCCCGTTTTTCCTGAAAGGCGCCTCGGGTGGTCAAGTCGATATGGTCGGCGTCCAGGTGCTCGATTCGCTTGGCATTCCCCTGTTGCTTGATGCCTGGCCGCAGCCGGAGCGCTACAGCGGTTTCTCGATTTACCAGCGTGGTCCACGCTATCTCACATTTTCAAATGCTTTGCAGAACCGCTTTAAGCGACCACCCCGGGAATTATTTGACGAATGGACCATGGGTCTGGAACTGCGAAGCCTGATTTCAGACGAGCTAATCAAGGAGTTGATCTTGAAGCTGCAGGATCCGCAGATTCACTACCTTGATCTGGTGCTGCAGGACTTCGATCACCTGGCCCACTCCAACGCCGACCGGGCCTCGCAACTGCGAGTCTTAAAAGAGCTTGATGCGGTGATCGGACAGGTGTGGACAGCGATCCAGAACACACCCGAAGCTCCGGAAACCGCGCTCGTAATGGTGTCTGATCACGGCATTAATTCCACAGAAAAGATCTACAGCCAGGGGTTTAATCTGGTGAAGTTGCTGGGCAGTGCGGCCGGCGGCGGCCATCACGTGACTACCAAACGCCGGTTGCTGCTTGATTACGCCATCAAAGGCTTGAACCCTTTCTATTACTTCATCACCACCAACACACCCGATTCATATTATTTGAAAGGGCAGAGCGACGAATACCCAACGGCCCTGCTCGATTTCGACGGCAATGAGCGCGCGGCCATCCATCTCCGCGACAGCGATTTGAATCTGCTGCAGTTGTTACTGCTGCGACTACGCGAAAAATACATAGCGGAGCCTGTGCGCCGGGCCCTGACGCAAGCTTTTTTCGACACTCTCGGGCGGCGGCGCCACGAGTGGGCCAGTAACGCCGAAGTGATGAAGGTTGAGTTGGGAGCCCTGCACCGAGTTATCGAGAAACAGAGCGAACTCTGGAAAGCTCGGCCCAGAAAATTTACCGCTGCCGAGTTGCGGCTGGGCCGCGACGACGATCTAAATCGGATTGGCGCACGATTAAAGCAATGGCAGGCTCAGGAGCGCGACTACAACGAATATCTTCGGTCGGTCAATAGCTTACTGGCGCTTAAGCCCGTCGGGTTTGATCCGGCCAAGCTACGCATCGGCGACGTAATTCCCCGGCAGGCGATGGGTGAGAACAATACCGTCTATCAGCTGCAGAATTATGTGGTGGGTTTTACCGCGAAGGGGCCGCTTCTGGACGAGCGAGGCGAGTTGGATTTAGAGCGCAGCCTACTGCGAGTGAATTACTTTTCGCTGCTTCAGAACATTACCGTGCGCAACAATGTCCAGCGCGAGGTTTCCCATCGACCGGTGGATTTTGTCGCCACCACTGTTCCCGTTGAGGCGCTGCGCGGTTATTTTCGAGATCTCGATGAGGCGGAAAAGGACGCCGTCTGGATCTACGGCGGACCGAACCAGCAGGCTCTGATCTTCGCGCGCAGGGACGCAGCCGGGCAACTGAGTTTTCTTTATCATCCCGTCAGGGAGTTAGTGCAGGCGGCGGATGGATCGATACACCTTGAAGCAACATCATGGCAGTCTGGCCTGCCTTTGAAAGTTTTCGAAGATCCGGACTTAGCGATACCAGCCGGCGACAAAGAACAATGGCTAAGTCAGTGGCACACAGACGTTGAATGGTTACGCGCCTTGCACCACACTCGGTATTCAAATGGCCTGGTCGGAGTATATGAAGTGCTGGGACACCAACAGGCCCTGAACCAGATTGCGGAAACGATGTCGGATGAGCAATTGCTGCGCCGTCTGGCGCGGCGAGTGAGGCGGCTCACTGATACTGATCTTGTCGTCGTTGCCAATGATCATTGGAATTTCGATGCTCGGGGGTTCAACCCGGGCGGAAATCACGGCTCGTTTTTGCGCGTGTCCACTCATTCAACGTGGATGCTCGCTGGTGGGAGTCATACGGGAATACAGCGCGGAGCCGTCATTGCCGAACCTTATGATAGCTTGAGTTTTGTGCCGACCATGTTGGCGTTAACCGGAAAG
Source organism: Pyrinomonadales bacterium (assembly GCA_038237475.1). Classification (GTDB taxonomy): domain Bacteria; phylum Acidobacteriota; class Blastocatellia; order Pyrinomonadales; family Pyrinomonadaceae; genus JAOAPY01. The sequence continues at coordinate 114,450 of JBBRYS010000004.1, forward strand.
TTAGGCCATGATATGTCGCTTTCTTCTGAAATTAAGGAAAAAGGCTTCGGCCCTTTCCCCGGCAGAATTGTGAAGGAACTTATTAGTCGTTAGTCAGTAGTTGGTGGTCAGTAGTCAGTTGTTAGTGGTTAGTTGTAACTGTTAGTTATCGACATTGTCTCAGATAGTCACCGATCAATGGGCAACAACTGACTACTGACCGTCCCCAATTTATGAATAATCTCGTACTTTCAAATCTTACCCATCGGCCAATGCGTACTGTGGTCAGCGTATTGGGTACGGCGGTGGGCGTCCTCTTGATAGTCTTCACGGTGGGACTGGCCCACGGTATGTTGCATGAGCATGGACGACGCGACGCTAATATTCAGGCTGAGATCATGATGCGCGCCTCCGGCTCAATTGGCATTGGCGGCTCAGCGCCCTGGGTTCTGACCGTCACTCGCGCCGCCGAAGTAGCGGCGATTGAGGGAGTGCGCGGCGCAGTTCCTGTTGGTCAGGCCTTTGACAAGAGCGATGGCCCGTTTGGTAGTCGACTGCTGGACGGGATTGATTTCGATCAGTACGCATCACTGGTGGGTATCTCCATACGAGAGGGCTCAAAGTTCACTGGCCCAGAGCAGGCGATTGTGGATCCAGTCTGGATTAAGGAACACAAAGGCAAAGGGGTCGGTTCTACAATATTGCTGTTCGAACGCAATTTCACCGTGGTGGGTATCTATGAACCCGCAGGTGGCGCGCGCGTAAAAATCCCACTCAGCACCATGCAGGAACAATTTGGCGCGGCGCACAAGGCGACCGCGATCTTTGTTGGCTGCACAGACCCTAAACAACAGGATGCCGTCGCGGCGCGTATCAAGGAGCGATTCCCCGATGAGCAACTAATCTTTACGCGCGACTTGCCCGAGCTTTACGCTACCGGATTGCCGGCCCTGAATGTATTCCTGCAGGTAGTAATCGGAGTCGCAGCTGCGATCAGCATGCTGGTGATTCTGCTTGCAATGTACACGACGGTGACTGAAAGAACACGGCAAATTGGCGTGCTCAAATCACTCGGCATGTCGAAAACAAAGATTGCCTGGGTGATTGAGCAGGAGGCAATCGTAGTCAGCCTGCTTGGCGTAGTGGTCGGCGTCATCTTCACTTTTGGCGCACGATTGTTAATTATGAGTTTTACCAATCTGCGTGTCGAAATTGAACCCCGCTGGGTGCTGATTTCGCTTTTGGTTGGTGTGTTAGGCGGAACTTTGGGAGCGCTCTATCCGGCGGTCCGCGCGGCGCGTCAGGATGCTGTCGACGCTCTGAGCTACGAGTAATAGTCGGTTTACTAAGTGGTACTGTTCGAGAAGCAGTCTGCACCGCAGAAGGATCCGCGGGCCATTCCTGCTGATCCCTAACCCGTCACAATTGCTTAAAAAGGAAAGGCCAGCTATGAGCGCTTCACTCACCACCACCTTCAGACGTTTTGCCTCCACCCTCTGCGGCCTGATTCTGATATCCGCGATTCAGTCTGGCGTTACTTCGACTGCAGCGCAGACGGACTCGAAAGCCGGAACGCCCGAACAGCGTACGGCGCGCTTTTTGGAAGCCATCCGCAAGTCACCTCCGCAACAAGTCGCTTTCTTTTTGAAGATGCCTAAAGGCGGCGATCTTCACAATCATCTGTCGGGTTCAGTCTATGCAGAATCTTATATCGAGTGGGGAGCAGAAAACGGTCTGTGCGTTAATACTCGTACTCTTGCCGCTGCTCAGCCACCTTGTGACGCCAAGGCCGATCTTGCGCCGATGCAGACAGCTCTGACTAATTCCCTGCTCTATCGTCAGCTGATCGATGCCTGGTCCATGCGTAACTGGCAGTACTCCGGATTGAACGGGCACGACCAGTTCTTTGACACCTTCGGGAAGTTTGGCGTGGCTACGTACGATCAAACCGGTCGCATGCTGGCCGATGCAGTGGTGCGGGCGGCGCGCGGGCAGGTGCTGTATCTGGAATTGATGCTGACGCCCGACGGCGGCGCGGCCAGCCAGATTGGCCAAAAGGCCGGTTGGGATGGGAACGTCGAGAGCTCCCTCAAAAAATTGAAGGATGCGCACATCGATGAGGCCGTAGCAGCCGGTCTTAAGAATCTCCGAACTGCCGAATCACAGAAGGATAAACTGCTCAAGTGTGGCGAGCCTCAGGCAGATCCCGGCTGCGCAGTGACAGTTCGTTATGTGGCACAGGTTTCTCGCGGCGCGGCACTGGGAGTAGTCTTCGCGCAAATGGTGACCGGTTTCACTCTAGCTGACGATCCGAAATCACAAGTAGTCGCGGTGAACCTGGTCCAACCGGAAGACGGATATGCATCGATGCACAATTTTTCGGTTCAGATGGAGATGTTACACGGGCTCCGTCCGCTTTATCCCGGCGCACACCTCAGCTTACACGCCGGAGAGCTGGCCCTGGGCTCCGTGCCGCCAGCCGGTTTATCTTTTCATATTCGTGATTCGGTTCAGGTGGCCGGTGCAGAAAGGATTGGGCACGGCGTCGATATCATGCATGAGACGGAACCCAATGCATTGCTCAAAGAGATGGCGCGCCGGCAAGTGATGGTTGAAATATGTCTCTCCAGCAATGACTTGATCCTCGGCGTCAAAGGAAAGGATCATCCGCTTCACACGTACCTGCAATTTGGTGTGCCGGTCGCACTGGCTACGGATGACGAAGGTGTTTCGCGCTCTGAAATCTCGCGGGAGTTTATGAAGGCCGTAGAGGATCAGGGTCTCGATTATCTGCAACTAAAGGCGATGGCTCGCAATAGCCTCACTTATTCATTCGCCAGCGGCCTGAGTCTTTGGAGCGATCCACGTAAAGCAACTCCAGTTGCGCAATGCGCTACCGGGCTGGGACTGATGAGTACGACTTCAGAAGATTGCCGGCGGTTTCTGGCCGCCAGCGAGAAGGCGCAGCTGCAGTGGAAGCTCGAGGAACAATTCAAGGCTTTTGAGAATCAGTTTTGAGGTCGTCATGTCTGATTGGATTGGAGAGTTTCGCCGGACGGTCGAGAGCGCAAGCCAGCAGTTGCTGGCTATTTCAGATCAGCAAGCTGCAACTACGAGATGCGCCGGCACATGGTCTCCCAAGCAGATTATCGGACATTTGATCGACTCCGCCGCTAATAATCACCAGCGCTTCGTGCGTGCACAGTTCACCGATGAGCTTGTCTGTCCCACCTACGATCAGGGAGCATGGGTGGAATCACAGCATTACAACGACGAGCCCTGGTCACAACTTGTCCAACTTTGGCGCCACTACAACCTGCATCTCGCACATCTAATGTCAGTCTTGCCTGAAGCTATAAAATTGAAGCCACGGAAGAAGCACAATCTTGATCGCGTGGCCTGGAAGCCTGTCAGCGCCGGCGACCCCGTCGATCTAAAATATTTCATGCGCGATTATGTGGGACACCTTGAGCATCATCTGAATCAGATTTTTGCATCTGGCGAGGCGAACGCTTGAATATATCTGGATCGAAACTCTGATTTCGGTCCCATCCACTTGAACTCTTGCTGGAGGATCGAACGAATGGACTACACTTTCGAACAACTAAAACATAAAACCATTGTGGAGTTGCGAGAGATAGCGAAGGGTATCGAGCACGAAGCCGTCAAGGGATACACGCAACTGAACAAGGAACACCTGCTGGTGGCCATTGCTAACGCCCTGGGTATACAGCATGAGCACCACGAGGTAGTCGGAGTCGACAAGGCTGCGATTAAGTCGCGCATGAAAGAGCTGAAGCAGAAGCGTCAGGAAGCCCTTGCTGCGCACGATTCAGCTGCGCTTAAGAGCGTAAGACGGACATTGCATCGGCTAAAGCGGCAAATCCACAAGGCCACGGTCTAGGCGCTTTTAGGTTCCGCAGTGCGATCTGCGCGGGACGGGCACATCCTTAACAATCACGGGACTCGCCGGGTGGGTTTCCAGTCTTTACAGGCAAGAGCCCCACAAAGATCATGGTAGAAAACCTCGAGACAACTCTCGCCGGCATCACTCTCGCTCCTTACATTGTTAAGGCCATGGCGTTGATCGGCGTCCAGCGCCGTTCCGGCAGCAATATGTTCCGGCATCAAATCAGCACCATGGGGATTCTCATCGACTACAAATTCGTGGATCCGGTTTTGTTAAAGGCCGCGGTAATTCATGATTTGTTTGAGGATGCCCCGGACCTGCCCGGCGTCAGTGAAGCAGAGATTAATGCCATTGATGCTGATGGCCCTGCGGTCTATGACCTTGTAATGGAGGTAACTATCAGGACTGAAGGCGGAGTGCGCGAGCCAAAAGCAACCTATCTGGAACGCGTGCTGCTGAATGGGAGCCGCCGTGCACGTGTTCTAAAACTTGCGGACCGCATCAGCAACCTCACCGCGTTGGGTTTTGTTCACGACGTCAGCTTCGTAAAACGATACCTGAAGGAAACGACGGATCACATTCTCCCCTACGCCGAGAAGATTGAGGCAAACATGTTTCGAGAACTCACTGACCTCGTGAAGAATCGCGAGTACCTGGTCCAACTGATGAAACCTCGAGCCTGATCCTCCCTGGGACCGCATGCATCCAGCTTCCTGGGACCGCACGCATCCTGCGTGCTCTCTTCTCACTGCTTTCGACGGTGGAGAGTCCGAGCTACCCTTCAAACTGCTTCCCTCATTGTCCACACTCCACATTATTGCGCGTGATGAGCGAGCTGAACCGCCGCTGGTACTCAGCACTCGTCACAAATGAGCACGCCATCCCGCGATAGTTGTTTCGATCCCCTACATTCAGCACGTTCAACCAGAAGTTGTAACCACTCCGGTCAGGATTGCGACCCAAATAGCTATAGTATTCCATCAAAACAAACGCTGGATTGTACTGCGTCTGTTTGAAGCTGCTGCCTTCAGTTAGGCTCCGTACTACGACGCCGCGTCGTTCGCTTTCCGTCGTGCCGCTCTCATAAATTGAGATTAGATTGGCTCGCATTGCGCTCAGATCCACTCCTGAACTCCCCTGTGCTGTTCGCAACAATGCATCTACAAACACTTCCGCATTCATAGTAAAAGTGTAACGCGCTTGAAACTCGGGCCGCTCGACAAAAGTCCTCGCGAAATCGGCCTTGTTCGCTTCCAGACGCGGTCCTCCAGTGACTTCGCTTCTATCGAGGGAGTATTCGGTGTAGCCGGGTTGACGGCCCAGCGCCGCCTGATAGACGTCGTGGAGATATAGCCCTGTGTCCTGAAACTCCTGCGCTATGAAGAAGGCTGCGCTGACCTCCAGCCGTCGAGTCTTCAAGCAATCAAGGTTGTCGCCGCAAGCCCGCAGTTGCGCGCTCCAGTAATCCAGCCCGCTTTGTTCCGGCTCGCGGCCGAGGAAGTCCAAGTACTGCTGCCTGACAAAGCAACCATACACTGCACCCCTGGTTCTTGAGCCCCGCGGACCATAGTTCGGTAAGCAATTAGATGACTGTGCGAATGTGGCCACTACCGACTACGTACAGGTACACGTGGCCGAGAATCTCAATAGAGCTATTCCAAACTTTAGGTCGGAATCTGCATTGGAGCTGGCAATGGCTCTTGCCGCAAATGCCTTGGGAAAGTGAGCGAAAAATAACACTTTTCGAGGTCCAGCGTCAAACACCCTTTTTCCCTGGTTGTATTCGATTGAAGGTCTCGATACGTGTTGCTTCGGATGCTTTTTTAAGTGCCTGACTTGAATTAATCAGCAATTCTAAATCCAGCGATCTTCACCAGGTGACGTGCCGGCAAGCCGCTCTGCTTCCAGCGATTCCAAACAAGGATATCGCTCCCCCCAGCCATTGACCTCCAACCGTTGGATGGCTTATCGTTCGATCCCAAACATAACGGCCGTGATTTCGACGCAAAGTTTATTTTTTCGTGTTTCAGAGCAGGCGGACTGCTCCGTTTAGAACTCTCAAAGGTTCAATGCTTCCGGCACCAACTGCTTTGACAGGTTTAGGTTTGCCAAATCTTCAATTCACCAGTCGACAATTTCTTATCAACTAAGGAGCCTGGTATGCGAATGCCATCAAGATCAGTTTTTTTTTCCGTTCTTTCTCTTTTGTTCGTGGCGGGGCTGGTAGCTTTTACCACCAGCAGCTATGCGAGTAGACAACAGGACCCAACCAGCAACAGCGTTGACGAGACGTTAGCTCAGGATCCCGCCACTCCTCCCGCCGGCGGTGGCGCAGGCCAGGAGCGACCTGGACGTCCGGAAATAACTGCCGAACCAAAACCCTATGACAAGGTTATTACGAAAGACGCAAAGTCTGATCCCGGCGTTTTCACTGTCCATACGATCAAGGAAAAGGTTTATTACGAGATTCCCAAAAGCGAACTGGGCAAGGAATTCCTATGGGTGAGCCAGATTGCCAGGACTACGCTCGGCGCAGGATATGGTGGGCAGGCTGCCGGTAACCGGGTCGTCAAATGGGAGCGAAAGAACAATCGCATCTTGTTGCGGAGTGTGTCCTACGAAGTTGTCGCGGACCCCTCGCTTCCCGTTGCGCGCGCCGTGCAAGCTGCCAACAACGACACCATTATTATGGCATTCAATGTCGAGGCCTTTGGCAAAGACGATTCCTGCGTCATCGAAGTCGGGAGACTTTTTACTACCGAAGTAACTGAACTGAGCGCAAGAACCAGATTGCGCGCGCGCGGTTTTGATCCCGCCCGGTCTTTCATTGAAAAGACCAAGTCATTTCCCACGAATATTGAAACCGAGGTTTCACAAACCTACACTTCCCCTCCAGATCCGACACCAGCGGGCGGCGGCGGTGGCCCACAGCCTCCCTCGACTCCGGTCGCGACCGGCATGCGAGCCGGAACTAACGCTACGGTCGTGATGCATTACAGCATGGTTAAGCTACCGGACAAGCCAATGATGCCGCGATTGTTCGATGAGCGCGTTGGCTATTTCACAGTCAGACAAACCGACTACGGTATCGACGAGCAGCGAGCGCCGAAGCGTATTTACATCACGCGCTGGCGGCTGGAAAAGAAGGATCCTAATGCCGAACTCTCCGAGCCGGTGAAACCAATTGTCTATTACGTGGATCCGGCGACGCCTGCCAAATGGGTAAAGTGGATAAAGAAAGGTATCGAAGACTGGCAACCTGCTTTCGAGGCCGCCGGTTTCAAAAATGCAATCATCGCGAAGGAAGCACCTTCAAAAGCGGAAGATCCAGACTGGGATCCAGAGGATGCAAGATACTCATGCATCCGGTATTTGCCCTCAACGATCGAGAATGCATCGGGTCCACACGTTTCGGATCCGCGCACGGGCGAGATTCTGGACTCTGATATTCAGTACTACCATAACGTGATGAACCTCCAACGTGACTGGTACTTCCTGCAGGTTGGCCCACTGGATCCGAGGGCCCGGAAACTACCACTGCCCGACGAGTTGATGGGCCGGCTGGTGGAATACGTCGTCGCACATGAGGTGGGTCACACCCTGGGCTTTCAACACAACATGAAAGCCAGCGCCGAATACCCCGTTGATAAGTTACGCAACGCCGAATGGCTCAGGACAATGAGCCACACGCCGACCCTGATGGATTACTCGCGTTTCAATTACGTTGCGCAACCCGAAGACAACATCCCGGTTGAAGATCTGATTCCCAAAATCGGACCTTACGACAAGTGGGCAACCATGTGGGGCTATAAGCCGATTCCGGGCGCACGCACTCCCGACGAAGAAACGAAGACACTCGATGAGTGGGCCCGAGAACAGGACTCGAAACCGTACTTACGTTTTTCTACGGCTGACTCGCGTGGTTCAGATCCGGGTGAGAACACAGAAGCAGTAGGAGACGCCGACGCGGTATCTTCGACAGCTTTAGGCATCAGGAATCTGCAGCGCGTAGCGGACATGCTGCTTCCGGCGACATCTCATAAAGGCGAACCGTATGATGATCTGGAAGAATTATACGGTCGCATGTTGGGACAATGGGCCACCGAGCTCAATCACGTTGCCGTTATAGTGGGTGGCTTCGATTCGCAGCAAAAGCACGCAGGCCAGGACGGCGTGCGTTTCACGATTGTGCCGCGTGCGCGCCAGGCTGCCGCTGTTCGCTTTCTTAATGACAATGCGTTCGCGACACCGAGCTGGGCCATCCGTCCTGAGATTCTCAGGCGTATCGAGCCGGCAGGCGTGCTCGCGCGGGTGAATACCGCTCAGGAGCGAGTGTTGAATACCCTGCTGAGTAATACCCGCTTTACGCGTCTGGTTGAACAGGAAGCGATCGACGGCGCCGCCGCTTACCGGCCCGCGGATTTTCTCGTCGATGTGCGTCATGGCATCTGGAAGGAAATCGATACGGGCGCCGTGCACATTGATCCTTTCCGGCGCAATCTGCAGCGAGGTTACATCGAACTGCTTTCAGGAAAGCTAAATGGCCGGACTCCCGTGAACGATGATTACCGAGGTCTAATCCGGGCTGAGCTAAGGGACTTGAGCGCGGCCATCGGCCTGGCTGCCCCAAGGGCGACAGATCGCATAACTCGAGCGCATCTGGCTGACGTTCGCGATCAAATTGCCAAAGCGCTTGATCCTAAGTTCGCACCGGCAACACCAGCGACCACGACGGGTCTTCCCTTCGGAAGGGACGGCGAGCAGGATCCAAGCTCATTCGGTACGTTTGACTTTGCGAATTGCTGGCCCGACTATGCGGTAAAATGGAGGAATCAATAGACGCCAGCTTTGAACAGCCGTACTTCCGAGAGTACGACAACGGTTATCAGGGAATCCCCCGGGCATCCAGCCGGGGGATTCTTTTTAGATCCAACCTACAGAGTGACCACCCGCATGCCTCCGACAATTTCTCTCGGCGTCAGCCGGGGGAGGTTTCAGATCCAACCTATCGTCAGGTTGGGTCTGAACGAGGCTTCGGATTTTTGCGAGGATCCTAATCCCATCTTTCAGGCTGGAATTGAAACATCGCCGTGCTTACGCTCGGGAGGAATTTGCTTGCTACGTTTTAGGTTGGAAGTGAACTATCCTCGCCTTTACGCACGGGGGATTCTTCTTCTAGCTCAGCGCTTTGCTGCATGCAAGTACTCGTTTGAGCAGGCGCGGGTCACCAATCTTTTCCGTCATAGCGGCGAAAGATTTCAGCGGCCCTCGCCACTCCAACTCTTCGACGTCGTCGAATAGGGCAGCATCAGTGCGAAGTGTTGCCAAATCCTTAAACAACAATGCCTGCTTGCGGTTCTCACCCAGAATGTCGGCCGGAAAATCTTCAATATGTCCGCAGCGATTGATCAAGGTCGCAGCGGTCTTCGCCCCCAGACCCGCGATTCCGGGATAGCCATCGGCGGCATCTCCCACCAGAGCGAGGTAGTCAGCGACGAACTCAGGATCCACTCCAAACTTCGCCCTGACACCCGCAGCATCTCGAATCAGATCTTTTCTGCGATCGATTTGCACTACTCGGTCGCCGACCACACACTGAGCGAGATCCTTATCGGGTGTCCAGATACATATTTTCTCAACTCGCTGATCTTTCGCCGCGAGGTACGCTGCTGAAGCCATGGCATCGTCAGCTTCGAGTTCGACCATGGGCCACACGGTCACTCCCATAGCGGCGAGCGATTCTTCGAGCGGGGTGAATTGAGCACGCAGAGTTGGTTCGATCCCCGCTCCGGTTTTATAGCCTTCCCAGAGAGAATTGCGGAACGACTCGATAACATGATCGGTGGCGACGCCGATATGCGTCGCACCGTCTTCGATCATCTTTGTAACGGTATGCAGCACTCCCGACACGGCTCCAAATGGCGGGTCCGTTTTCTTGAAGCGTCGAATACCGTAAAAGTGCCGAAACAGCTCGTAAGTGCCGTCAATCAAGTGAACGATCATGGGACACAGCTTACGCAGGTTGCCATCATCAAGTCCACAGGGCCATTGTACTTCCCGCTGGTACGGGTCAGTATCAATCGGTCACAAGAATAATAGAATTGCGTTGTCGATTACGCGGCTGCTGGTTCGACTCGAAGGTAGAAGGGCAAACGGCACGGAAAGTTACTATCTGCCCTTTTGCTCAAATTCCAGGAAGAGGAGAATGAAAACAAAAAGAAGTAGCAGAGCTGTGGACAGTGACTCGCGCCTTTATGGTGCGGGTCATTTTTCATTTCGTTAAATTTAGCGCTGAGATATCTCACTCGTAAGGGGCCAGCTCAGGGCCGATGCGGAACCTTAAAGGTTCGCTCGTAAAACACAAATACCAACAGGACCAGGATCACAAACGGCACCACCGCTGCTCCAGGCCCAATGCCGGCAACAGTCACCACTACGGCGCCGATCATCAGAACTGCCAAAGCTGCGGCAGCGAGCCGTGTCAGGCCAGTTTTGATCCGCAACAAGCCGGGAAGGATCAGTCCCAACGCGCCGAGCACCTCGCAAACGCCAATGAATCGCAGGAACAGCCCTGGCAAATGCACTTGGTTCGGAGGTCCCATGGCCATCAGTTTTTCGATCGGCAAAATGAGCTTGCTTGCGCCGGAGAAAAGGAATAGCAGCGCCAAAAGCACCTGAATGATCCACATTAAAATATTCATAGTCAGCCTCTCCGAATTTGTTAGTCCACACACGGGCGGTCGCAAAGCTTAAGAAGGCAAGCAGGAATTGTCCTCATCGCCAACTTTCGTCCCGCAAGTGGGCAGATCTGCGATTTCAAGCACAGGTCGGATCTCCACAGTCCCAAAGCGAGCGGCGGGAATCCTTTCACTGATACGGATGGCTTCGTCCAGGTCTTCAGCATCGATCAGGTAGTATCCGCCGAGCTGTTCACGGGTCTCAGCGAACGGCCCATCTACAACCAGCAGTTTTTCATCGCGCACCCGTACGCTGGTTGCGGTGGCTACAGGATGTAGCGGACTGGCGTCAATATACTTCCCTCTCGAATTGAGCTCCCGTGCAAGTTGGGCAGACTCAACGTAACAGTGCTCGCGCTCCACCTCGTTCATCGCCTCCTCGTTGAGGTAAACCAATAACATGTATTTCATGAATCCTCCACTGACTACGATATGCAGACCTGAATCCAGAGCAGACGTCAGGGCCGCCAGCCAACCTGACATCGCAACGCCCTTCACTAGCGCTCGTAAGCCTGTCGCAATGGCTCTATTTCCAACTTATCCATCTTCAACATGGCTTGCATTACTCTGTTCTTCTTATCCGGATCATTACTCTTCATTAGCTGGCCCATGATAGTAGGAACAATTTGCCAGGACAGTCCATACTTGTCCTTGAGCCAGCCGCATCTTGATTCTTCACCGCCTTCTGAGAGCCGATCCCAGAAGTAGTCGATCTCTTCCTGCGTTCCACAACTAACCACAAGTGAGATGGCCTCTGTGAACTTGAATAGTGGTCCTCCATTAAGCGCGATAAAATCCTGACCCTCAAGTTGGAATTCCCCAACGATAAGTCTCCCCGGCTGAACTGGATCGCCATCGCCATACTGAGTGGCGGCTTTGATCTTTGAATTTTCAAAAATGGAGACGTAAAAGTCCATGGCCTCTTCGGCTTTGTCATCGAACCACAAGAACGGCGTAATTGTTGGCATTTGATCTCTCCTGCGTTTGTACTTCGGTCGCGAGTTCAGCCTGCGGGCAAACCTAAACGGGCCTGAACGCTGCTCGATTACTTAATAGTCGATCAAGCTGCTCACGAATCGACAACCCATCCAATATTTTTTAAGAAAATATCTCTCCGCTGACTTGAGACTGCCAGTTAAACCATCGTCATCGACATCCTGGCCAAATATTGCCTAACATACGCTATGCCCCAGGACGCCCACGCCGCGGTTGAAGCTGTTTACCGTTCAGATTGGGGGCGCATTGTCGCCACTCTGATCCGCTCATTCGGCGACTTTGATCTGGCCGAAGAGTCTGCCCAGGAAGCCTTCGCCGCCGCTCTCGATCAGTGGAGCCAGTCGAGCATCCCCGATTCTCCGCCCGCCTGGATCATTCAGACCGCTCGCCACAAAGCGATTGACAGGTTGAGGCGTCAGACACGTTTTCAGGAGAAGGTGGACTCGTATGTCGCGTCGGGAATGGTTCAGACAATTGAGGAGCCGGATTATTCCGCAGTTGAGGACTCGCTTGAAATTCCAGACGATCGTCTTCGCCTGATTTTCACCTGCTGCCATCCAGCCCTGGCTGTTGAGTCGCAAGTCGCCCTCACCCTGCGCACACTCGGTGGCCTGGAGACAGACGAAATTGCCCGCGCCTTCCTGGTGCCACCGGCAACCATGGCCCAGCGATTAGTACGCGCGAAGCGTAAGATTCGCGATGCACGCATTCCGTATTCGGTGCCTGACGCGACCGCAATGCCGGAACGTCTTGCTGCTGTGCTAACGGTGATTTATCTCATTTTTAACGAAGGTTACGCTGCTACGCATGGCGAATCACTACTGAGAACCGACTTGTGTGCTGAAGCTATTCGCCTGGGACGGCTAATCAGGGCGCTGGTTGAGCCGCAGTCGTTGCCTGAAGCAACTGCTCTTCTCGCCCTGATGCTGCTTCACGACTCGCGGCGTCAGGCTCGTTTCGATGAGAATGGCGACATCGTGATTCTTGAGGAGCAGGATCGGGGCCGCTGGGATGCGGCACAGATCGCCGAAGCGCTGCCGCTTGTCAATGAGGCTCTGAGGGGCGCACCTGCTCCATTCGCGCTTCAGGCAGCAATCGCTGCTGAGCATTGTCGAGCCACCAAAGCAGCAGACACCGACTGGTCCCGGATCGTCGACCTGTATGATCTACTTGAACATGTGCAGCCATCGCCGATCATCTCGCTTAACCGTGCTGCCGCACTGGCGATGGTTGACGGACCACAGGCGGCACTTGTACTGGTGCAAAGGCTCGCTGCTGAGGGTGAACTCAACCACTATCACCTGTTACACGCAGCTCAGGCCGACTTACTCCGCCGCCTTGGATCCAACTTCGAGGCAGCCAGGAGTTATCGGCAAGCGCTGTCGCTGGTGACAAACGAAGCCGAACGGCGGTTTCTCGAGCGACGCCTGCACGAAGCCGAGTCAAGTGTCGAGGACCCCTGGTTGATCGTTCCAACTGCTTAATTGTGCGGTTCTTGTTTCTGGAGATTGATCAGGAGCGGATTTAACTAACCAGAGCGCTCTTGGCATTTGCCAGGTGTGTTCGGGCAGCTTCGAAATTTTTATTAGTTCTTTCTCTGCGGTCGGCCCCGGTGAAGACTGTGCTATTGGCAATCGTAGTCTTCCACCAATTCTCAGCCGCGGTGTACTCACGCAGCGCGCCTTCAACCTCTTGTCGAAACATCTCATCGTTTGGCTGGTGTCGGGAAAAGGAGGGAAGCGTGTTGGCAAGGACAACCCTCAGCCTGGCTAGCTTTGTTTGGTATTCATTAAAGCCAATGTCGCCCTGAATCTCATCCTGAAAGGTTTTAAGATTTACCATTATCTCGACGGCTGCTGCTTCGCTTTGCGTATCCTGTTCAATGGTTCCGGAGCGACCTACTTCCGCAGTCTGAGCCGCTTCCGGGAGAGTGGTGCGACTGGCCTGCCAGTGGGCCTACCGGCGTTTGGCACAAAGGGCATTTGCTTCGGCCGCCGAATTTGCTTGTGGAAACCATCCAACCCGCCCAAAACTCGCCTATTACATAGGTCACCTGGACGTTTAAGATACCGAAAAGATGAAGGGCTGATTAAGAACCGGGGCTCTGCGCCCGGGAAATTTGAGGAAGAGTGAGGCTAATGGCCCCGATCCGTTTTGTTCCAGGAATGGGGACTGGAAGACTAAAACTGCGGTAACGCACCGATCTCCCGGTGAGAGGCTAACAGATCTCACCAGGAGCGCACGAGACGTTTTTTATTAGATTTTCAGCGTAAGACTTCGAAGGCGGCAGCGGCAGCAATCAACGGAAATATGTTGGTCGCCTTCGGATACGATCAGTAACGAGCTGCTCACCTTGGGTGAGTTTCCCTGTTGAAGACATGTTCGAAAACATAGTTGCCGACTTGCCGCCCTTGAGATATGCCTGCTGTCTTGTCGAAAGACCAGTGAATGCCGAGATAGATACGGCTTTGACCATTCTCTTCTTCCGCCTGGGACAACGTGTTAAAGTGCCGTGATACCAGCGGTCTCACTATTCCATCATTCCCCGCGGTCACTCCATTGAATTCATCGGACATCAAAGTAAACGGAATCCGATCCGTACCGTAGAATCTGCGCAGAGTCTGGAAGAGCGCGCCGCCAAAAACTGCATGGCCCGAGGGATATGCAGGAAACGGCGGAGTAAAGTTTGGCACTGACAGGTTGCTGGCCGGAGCTCCCATCGGTGAAAAGTTTATATCACCAATCGTGGCCAGGTTGCCGTCACCAGTGCCCGTAGGTCCGGTTCCCGGATCAGATTCACGGATGCCCGCGATGGGGCGCCAGAATTTGTAGTAATACTTTGACTCCCAACTTGAAGTGCCCGCGTCCGCCAGAGCCGTGTTGACCAAGGCCAACAAACGAGCGAGCTCAACCGCATCAGAATGCATCTGGGCCGCCAGGTGGACTGTGATCTGATTGTACAAACGGGGTGGCGCGCACAGGCTTGGCGTTCCATCATAAGCCCAAAATAATCCGATTTGCGTTTGTTCCGCTGTCCGTTGCGTGGGCGTCACAATGCCGTCACCACCGAGTCGCTTGGCTTCATTGTAAGCCGCAGCGTATGCGGGGCTGGAAAGCGAGGGCGGCGCGGGCACGCGAAACTGGCTCGACGACTGCAGAACAAAGGGCGTCACCGCACCCCAGTGTGAACCCAGCGCCAGCGGAATTAAGCTAATGGGATCCTGACGCCAGACGCCTGCAGCGTTGCCCGAAATATATTCAATCCCCATCCGGTCTTCGGCGTGCTGTGAACCGTCCGCCGCTCGCAAAGCGAGAATGGCCGCTGCCGTTAATTGACCAAGCTCAATACCGGCCTGCCTGGCGTGCAGCGGCGGCCGAATGCGCTCCAGATCTTCTGCGAGGAGGGCATCAAAGCTGACTGCCTGAGATGGATACAGCGCCGCCAGGGTGTCATGCGCAGACTGCGCGATAGCTGCATCCATTGAAGTATTTCGCCGGACCCTGTCAATGCCGAGGTAGCTGCGAAATCCGCCGTCGATAGCATTGACCGCTTCGAAGATGGCGATATGCACAATGGCCATGGCCCGGCTTGATCGTCCCGGTCCCAGCTGTTCGCCGAAGACGCGGGGATCCCCGGGAGCCACCGGCGTATGATCGAGGCCGGCCGCATCGATGGCAATCTCATTCCAATACCGCAAGCGTCCCAGCGTATCGTTACCATGACGACCTCGATGGCGCTCTTCTCGCTGGGCACTCGGGCGATAACGCGGTCCCCACACTTCCCGCTCGCTACGGACCTGTCCGATCACGACGGTGGAATTTATTGGGAACATCGCGATCAGCACAAGAAAAAGGGCCTTCGGATCTTTGAAAGGACGCGTCGTGCGCTTCCGATTCAGAGCGACTGCAAAGCGACGCAACCAACTGGGTTCAAGGGGATAAATTGTTCCAGGCATCGGGATCTACCTCCGGGTGAAAAAGCGTGTCCGATAGTGCCTGAGATCGGCATATCAGACAGTCTGGGGTTCCGGTTTGAAGATGATTAGCCCAAGGTCGGGACGTCATCTATTAGTCTGGCGGGGCTGGCGACGCGCCAAGCGAGTGGGCACTAAGCTCAGGGTGCGTCGATAATCCCTGTGGCATTCAATGGACGCTAATAATGCATCAGCGGCATGAATTACGCAATACATACGTCACAGGCGCCTCACACACCAACGAGATCTGCGTTGGCTGTCAGATGAAGTTGGAATAGTGTAACGGGATCCGGGAACAGGACTAATTCATGATCATTCCAAGGGAAAGAACTCGCTTTCTGTCGGGGTCATCTACTCATTAGTCTAGCTAAGTCTGTCCTTGTCTTCTGCCATTTCCTCCAGCTGATCCACTAATTTTTCGGGCTTGGTTTCATCCTGAAGCGCCCGCGCATCTTCGTCATCAGCTCCGGCGGCGCCGACCTGGTGAGCGATCTGCCGGAGCAGCGCAAGCATTTTTGTCGTTTCCTGTTCAGCCAGAAGGTTGATTTGAAGATCCAAGTGGTTACGCTTCTCGCCGATCCTGGCATCATGGTTCTGACTTATCAGGATGAAGGTAGAAAGGAAGATAGCCTCCAGTGAGACCACCAACGTGAGAAATGTGAAAGGAAACGGATCGATGTGGTTAAATCCCGGCATTACATTGAAGAGAATCCAGCCGCCAAACCAGATTACGTGCACCCAGACAAACGTCATGCTGCCGCAAAAGCGCGCAATGGCATCAGCAACGCGGTCGCTGGGTGTGCGCCTCGCTTTGGCAGCGTTCTCGATTTTCAACACCCTCCCGATATTGCGCCTGGTTAATTTGTCAGCAGGCTCATCTTTCGCAGACTCCGCTCTGTCCCGGCGATCATGATCCAAAGAATTGTTTTTGCCCATTGGGTTTCGCTTCGCCCCTTACTCAATCTCGATGCCGCGCAACCAGGCAATGCTGCGGACCTTCATTACTACGTCGTCATCTATCACTTCTGCGCCGGTTTGCCAGGCTGTCACTTCCGAGAGTGGACGACCGAGAGCGAGCGAGAGTCTTTCATCGCTGCCATCAAAAGTACGGTCACGCAGCTTAAGGATCATTTTGGCCGCAGCTGCTTGATCCGTACCGCGATCATCGACGGTGTGTTCTCGCAGCGGGCGATAACCCGGCGCCGTCTCTTGAGCTGTGCCGGCGCTGACCCGAAGAAGCCACAGGACGAGTCCGGCTCCCAATCCGAGGCCCGCCACCAGTAATCCCACTCGGCGGTTAAGGCTCTTCTCAACTGTATGATTTGGATTCCGCATTTTCTTCCCCCCCCCTGGTTATCCAGTTTTTACCGGGCAGTGTTTACTTTGAGCGGCCGGCCAGACTTCTCTTCAGGATCTGCATCAGATCGACGACGTTGCTTTCACCCGGCTGCTCATCAGCGATCTTGACCACATTGCTGCGCTTCGCCTGCTTTTTCTTAACCAGCTTTAGTAAAGCTTCCGTCTCTTCATCCCGCGCCGGTGAGAAAGTCTTTTTGGAATTCTTTTTAATTAGCTTCGCAAACTTTTTCACCGTCGCCGCCGCGGGGTTTGCCCTTTCCGGCAACTCGACTTCCTTCGGCGTGCGCAGCTCATCGGGAAAGCGCATCGTCTCCGCGCGCAGGATCCCATGATCCGAAAAGATGGCTACCAAATGTTCTTTGCCCCTCATCACGAATGTGGCGATCCCCGCCTGCTCATCTTTGGCCATTGCTTCGGCCAGCAGCTTATATGCTTTTTCTGAACCTCCGTCCGGCGTGAGAAAGTACCCTCGCTCGAAATAGAGAGGCGGAATTGAGTCTGCCTTAACAAATTTGGTTAGATCAATGTCGCGCGTCTTGTCCGGGGCCAGCCGTTCCAGTTCTTCGTCCGTCACCACCACAAACTTGCCTTTATCAACCTCGTACCCGCGCACCATTTCATCCGCGTCCAGGTCCTGCTCAGTTTTTTCAGAGTAGTACTTCCGCGCGAGTGGCTCACCATCAGGTCCCAGCATGCGCAAGGGAGCGCGGCTCAAGCGGTTAGCCGGAAACAGATTGACAGGGACACTCACCAGGCCAAAGGTGATAGTGCCAGACCAGAAGGGACGGCCACCTGCTTCCTCATCACCCGCGGTCTTTTTCTCCTTCTTAGGCAGCGCGTTTCTCCTTTGCCTTGTTGGCAGCGGCGATGCTCTTCTTGAGGGCACTAGCGAGTGCGGTAGTCTTACGCTTCGACTTAACCAGTTTCAGCCGCGGCGCCTTTCCCCTGGCTTTACTTTCAATAAATTTCAGCACCCGTTCGCGATACTCGTCCTTGTATTCAGCCGGTTTGAATTCATCTGCCAGCAGGCTGACGAGATGGCGTGCCATGCTGATCTCCTCTTTGCTCGGCGCACGCCCGGCCGGCTTGGGCAGCCCTTTGGCCGCAACCACTTCGTCGGAATTTCGCAGCGTCGAAAGGATCAAGTAGCCGTCCTGTGAGCGTATCGCTCCCTGGTACTCCTTGTTTCGCATTACCCATTCGACCACGCCTTCGCGCTCTGTCTGGGCGAGTGCTTCAGCGAATGCAAAATAATTCTCTTCATCGCCATCGGGAGCAAGGTAATACGGACGTTCATAATACTGTTGCGTTATTTGGTTGCTCGGAACGAATTCAGTAACCGCAATCTCTCTCGATGGTTTTGGCTTAATCGTATCTAGATCCTCATCGGTCAGGAGCACGAAAGATCCCGGCTCAACTTCATACCCTTTTTGTATTTTTTCCTTTGGTACCTCTGCACCGTCGTCCTGCTTGACCATGTGCTGCTTCACCCGTTCGCGATGCTTATCCAGAATATTAAAGCGAATACTCTTTTCGCTGACTGCGGAATAAAGCTTGACCGGAAGCCTGGTCGGGCCCAGCTTTATTTCGCCCTTCCAGATTGCACGCGCTGCCATCTCTTCCCTCTCCTCCAATGGACTTCAGCCGGCCGCTTGAGTACCACACTTGTAACAGGTCCAACAGACCGTAATCGACTCACGCCCCAGCTTCATCTGCACGCATTCGCCGCAGAGTGGAGCATCACACTCGCCACAGCGGTGCCCCGTCTCATATAGGTACAACTGATGACACGCCGGACAGATTTCCGTACCAGCTTCAAGCCACCAGGGTCCAATGTTCGCTTGTTTTCTCACTCGACGAAGGATCTAGCAGTTTCTGTTCCACTCAATGGGGACTTTGATTATGAACTCACAATCAACAAAGAAGCGGGGGTCTTTTCAAGCAGGACTTTTACGCTGTGTCCAAAAAACACTCCCTCCCCGGGCCGGACGTTAGCCCCCAGCACTACCAGCGTATGCTTGCCCTCTTTGATTTGCCGCAGGATAGCCGGCTCAGGAGCCCGCCGCACATGGACCACGGTCTTAACTGAAACGCCTTCGCGCTTACCCAGGGTTTTGATGTCCTTGAGTAACGCGCGACCGGGCCTCAGGTGCTTGGCGCCGCGCTGCGAGAAGACAGCCTCGTCCATTGGTGGCGAGACATTTAAGGCCGTGACGCCACAGTTACAGGCTTTCGCTATCGCGATCGCAACTTCCACCGCGCGCCGCGAATAGCTGGTTCCAGTTGTAGGCACGAGTATGCTCATCGAAGCGAGGCGATCCTCAGCACTTGCGTCGTCCCTGGCGATAGCGATCGCCAGCGCGCCCTTAAAGTCTCGCACGATTTGTTCAATCGAACTGCCGAAAGCACCGGGGCTCTTGCCATTTTGCGATAGAGCACCTTCAAGCCCCACAAAGATCATGTCATAGCCATTCTTGAGTTCCGCCAGGATTGCAGCTGAAGGCTCCTCCACCGCGACACGAGTGTTAAGCTGCGAGGGGGGAGCTGAACTTTCATCTTCGTCGTCATCGGGCTTCTTTTTCTTTGCTGCATCTTTCCTTTTCGCGTCATTGGCTGCCGCAACGTCAACTGACCATTTGACCCGATCTGCGATACTCGCGCTCAGGACTGCAGGGGTCGATCCCTTCTCGCCCTGGCCCGAGAGATCTAAAACCGTCGCCATGATCTTCCGGGTGCCGACGAACAACCCACCCAGCAAAGCGGCCAACTCACCGCATTCACTTTTGTCGGCGCCGATTAAGAGTCGTTCCAGATGAGGAACAAAATCATTGGCCTCTGCTTCTTCACGCTCCAGCCTATCTTTTTCTGAGCCTGTTGCCGGAATCCGGGAAAGGGCCCAACGCAGCATAGGTGGCATAATCATGGTGGTGGTAATCGCCATCACGACAATCAAGGTGTAAAAATCTTTCGTCAAAACTCCGATCGAAAGGCCTATCGTCGCGACGATTACTTCAGTAGTACCACGTGCATTCATACCCACCGCCAGGGCCAGTGCTTCGCGCGTGGTCAGCCCTCCCAACTTTCCTCCAACAAAGCAGCCGCCAAGCTTCCCTAAACTCGCAATGAGGATCAAGCCGATTGCCAGCTCAAGCTTGTTCACGTCTCTAAGAATAGTGAGATCGATACTGAGGCCGGCTACGGCAAAAAAGACGGGAGCGAACAGGGCCACGATCACTCCGCGCAACTGCTCGCGAATATGATCCGTCATCATTGGCGACTGTCCTACCAGGATGCCGGCAACAAAGGCTCCCAGGACTGTGTGAACGCCAATGATGTCGGTCCCGACCGCCATCAGGCACATGAGAATCAGAACTACGGAGAGGACCGAAAACTCGATCTGCAGATTATCATTCGTCCAACGGATAATATGCGTGATCAACGTTCGCCCGTAGGTGAAGCTTATGGTCAGGAAGACCAGCGTGCCCGCGACTGTAAAGCCAACTCCCCTCAAGTTCAGGGCGCCTTCAGCGGCGATACCCGAAATAATTGCCACGATGACCCAGCCGATCGTGTCGTCAATAATCGCCGAAGCCAGGATCAACTGACCGATATTGCGGCGCATGAAATCAACTTCCATGATCACCATGGCTACGATTTTGATCGAGGATATGGAAAGTGCCGTAGCCAGAAAGAGAGAGGTCACCAACCTCTTATCGGGCGCCGGCAGCAACCAGTCAGGCAGCATTTCTCCCAGGGCGAGGCCACACGCGAATGGCACCACAATGCCGGAAATCGATGAGAAGAAAGCCATGCGCTTGCGGCGCCGCACGATCGCGAAGTTGGTTTCCATTCCGGCCAACAGAAGCAGCATGAGGATGCCAACCTGAGACAAGCCCTCAATCATCTTCTTCAATTCAGGGCTATCGGGAAATATCAAGTGATGGGCGCCCGGCCATAAATTTCCAAAAACGGTTGGGCCAATGATGATGCCGGCGACCAGTTGGCCCAGGACCTCCGGCTGGCGGATGCGAAGCATCAGCTCGCCTAAAAACCGTCCAACCACGAGCATCAGGACTATCTCGGCGAAGAAAATTATAACTGTGTGATCGGAATGAATGGCCTTCTCACCCTCAACCAGAAGGAGAGATAGAAAAGTCGGCAAGGTAGAATAGGCAAACATTAGCGTCGCAGTGCCGACTTTTCCGCAGTAGAATCTGTAGCTGAATCGCGTCTCTCGAACCAATCAGCTTACGTTGGAGTTGGGTCTTCCAAGTATTTCTTTCCAGCGAACAGTGAACTATTCCGTTGCATGTTGCAATCGGGATGCCGCCAGGCCTTTCATCAGTCGCGCGACGTTGAATCTTCGCGGGAGACCGGGATAACGACTCCAAGTCCAGACATATTGGCTGGGGCGAGTCGTGTTGTGATGCTTCTGCTGTACACCTTTGTTCCAAATCCTCGCAGCAACCCGCCCCATTTCAATACAACACTTCGACCACTCTGAGCCAGTGGCTTCAATTGCGGACAGACGCGTAGATGTGTATGATCTCCCGGCTCTCAGTGCAATCCACGCACACCATTCCAAGACAAAACAGAATTACAGGAGATACCCCTAAGAATGTTACGAAAGACTTTTGGCAGATTACCCTTGCTCACTTGTGCCCTCATTCTGATGAGCTTCGCCGTGAGCTATGCATACACCAACGCAAGCTACACTTTCAAGGTGCATAACAAAACCAAAAACAAGATCGTAAAGCTATTGGCGTCGGAAGACGGCAAGGCCTACGCTAACTTTGACATTGGCGCCGGCATCGAACCGGGCGAAACGATGACGCTCGAATGGGACAAGTCAACCGACGAAGGCAACTGCGAATGGCACTTCAAGGCTGTGTTTGACGATCAGGAAGAGTCAGAACCCGCCCCGTTCGACTTTTGTGAAAAGAACCTCGTGCTGGAATTCAACTAAACGATTTCCCGAGGTCGTTAAAAGAAAGCCCCTGCTGTTTACGGCAGGGGCTTTTGAATTTCTCCAAAATTCTGCAATGAAGTTCCGGCCTAATCCGCAGCTGAGCGCCGTGATCAAATCCTCAACAGGACCGCCGTCGCATTCATCGAAGTAGCTTTGGCGATCGCCTCAGCGTACAGTCCTGCTTGTTTCTGGTACTCAGCCAGCCTGCCTGACACTTCAAAGTCAGTTTTGAAATCTACCACGGTCCAACCACTTGCTTCACGAAAAGCGAGGTCAATCACGCCTTCTACTATCACGCCATCTGCCAGCCGGAGCATGAGAGGGACTTCGCGCCGGAACTCTCTGCTGCGAGCCGCTCGTTGCATCAGGGGGTGAGCCAGCGCAGTCACAACCGTTTCAGCCCCGGCGATAATTTCTTCTTCCGATGCACCAAAGATTCTTCCCTGCGCCCGGGCCATCTGCTCAATCTGTGTGCGGTCAGCGGCGAGTGACGTGACCGCGAGGATCGCATGGACCAATGTGCCAAAGCGCTTGCCGTGTGGCCGCCTGAAATCAATGGCCACCGCTTCGACGCTGACTTCAGCGGCTAATGCTGTTGGCACGCTCACTTGCTCGCCTACTTCATCGGTCCGAGCCAGCGCCTGGGCAGTTGCAGTCACCACCTTCCATTCGGGAACAGCCGCCAACTGGCGAGTTGCGGCGCGAACTCTTTGCCATTCGTCATGAGAACGAATTCCCTCCTCGGATCGCACTTTGCCCTCATCTTCTCGCAGGAACTCCGTCAGTCGTGAACTCGATCGAACCGCACTGCCCGGCGGAGCCAGCACAGAAGGATCCCACCAGACCACTCGATGCTCGCCAGCGGCTGGCCGGTGCAAGCCAGGACTTACTGATCCGATGCGGCGAGCGGCATTTGGCGGGCGATCGACAACCGTGTCCTCACCAAACTTTGGACAGCCCGGCGGTTGTTTTGTTTCGGGGTTGAAGCTGTCCTCGTCTGCCGAATACAACACCGGATTCAACGTCGCGAGCCAGCCTTCGTAAGGACCATCTCCAACGGCGCAGACTACCAAGAGATCACGGGCACGAGTCGCCGCCACATAAAGAACCCGCGCAGCTTCTTCCTGCTCGATCCTCTCTTCATCAGACGCATGTTCCTGAACTTCTCTAGGTGTGCAACCGGCAAGTCGCATGGCACACAGCCCGGCCGCCTGATCAACCCACCTCGATGGCTCGCGCGTATCCTTGGCAGTGATGTCCACCAGAACAACCACAGGGAACTCAAGACCTTTAGCCTTGTGGACAGTCATAATGCGCACGCCATCCACGCCTTCTTCCATTATCGGAGCATCGCCGACATCGCCGTTCTCGGCCTGTTCGTCAAGCCAATTCACAAACGAGCGAAATGAAATCAAGCCATTGCGCTCAGCCCGGCGAGCCATGTCCGTGAGACGCATGATGTTCGCCAGCGCCTGCTCACCGGTGGACCAGTTGGCAAAGCCTGCGTGCGCTCTGGTTTCTGCCAGCAACAGTTGCATGGTTTCGGCAATCGCGCGTCGGTTGCGTTCAAGATGCAGCTCACGCAGGATTCCCAAAGCTTCCACGACTTCATGCAAAGAGTCCGGCAGATCTTCGGGCGGCGTGCGGAAGGGATGAAAGCTCGAACAGAGAGTGCGATAAGACAGCAACTGCGCATCGGTGAAACCGAAGAGCGGACCGCGTAAAGTAGCAAACACGGCTAGGTCATCGTCAGGCCATTCGATCGCGGTCAGCGCGTTGCGAATGGCCTCCACTTCTTCGCGAGAATGGAAAGAGCTGCCGCCCACCAACAGGTGCGGTATTTGATAACTCTCGAGGGCCTGCACATAGTCTCGAGTTACATCGGTGGAGTAATGACGCAATCGTCTGAACAGAAGACAGACATGCCTGGCTTGCAGGGGCACCCGCTCGGTTGCCTGGCCTCGCTGCGTCACGGTCCAGCCACTATCGTTGATGAGCCAACTAAGAAATGCCGCGACATCCCGAGGCTGCGACTCATTGATCTTCCAGTCTACTACCCGGCCATAGTCTCCATATGGCTGAGAGACAGGCAAGGCCACAATTGCAGGCTGTGTCGCGGGCCCAACCCGATCAGGCAGCAGTGGAACATAGTGCGCTTGTGTCAATGACTCCTGCGCCATGACCGGCGCGAACGCAGCATTAACCGCCAGCTGAATTTCAGGCACCGCGCGAAAGCTCACATTCAAATCGACGAGGGCGCCGCCCGAAGCGACGACCTTTTGTTTCACCTCCTGATAAAGCGCCACGTCGGCGCGCCGAAACCGATAGATAGACTGTTTCGGATCGCCAACAATGAAGAGTTTCCCGGGAACGATGTGCACTGAGCGCCAGTCGCGCTCGTCCGGGTCGTCTGCTCCCAACAACATCAGGATCTCGGCTTGCAGTGGATCAGTATCCTGAAATTCATCGACGAAGATATGACTGAAGCGGCGCTGCAGCTCGATACGAATATCGCGATCATCCCGGACGAGGCTGCGAGCGCGCAGCAGCAAGTCAAGGAAATCAAGATAGCCTGCACGCTCCTTCAACTCTTCGAAGCGCTCGACGACTTCCCATAATTCTTCGCGCAACCGCGGGGCGAGATCGGCGCCTGACTTGTCGACAAAGTCTTTCACCCGCGTTTTAAGAATGTCGCGCCGGTTTCTCAAATCATCCGCAGGGAAATCGTCTCGGCCATAGTAGGCTTTCCAGTCCCTGGCCCTGCCCCAGCTCCCAAGCAGACCGAACAAACGCGCTTCGATGCCGTCGTAGTCACGCGGTTCGCCTAGCGTTTCAATCCTGGTCAGCTCGGCTACATAGTGTTTCAGGTAGACGAGTGATTTGGTCAGCCATTGATCCTGCCGGCCCTTGTCAGACCACCTGCCAAGCTCCTGCATCTCGAGTATCAGTTCGTCGATCTCCTCATCGCGCGCGAACCCAGCATAAGGCTTCCATGCCGCAGTAAAGTCTCTTTCCTTTACCAACTCCCAGGCGGCGTGGCGCAGCACAGGTTTGGGTCCGCTTTCGCCAGGCCGGCGAGCCAGGGTTGCGCTGCGTCCACCTCCGAATTCTTTCCGCTGCGGCCGCCGCAAAATGCGACGAACTCCTTCAGCGGGTGAGGCCAGCTGTGCTTCAAACCAGCGCTCGAAGGCTACTTCGAAGAGCGGATAACTCATGTCATCAGGAGCCACTTGAAACAAGGGGTCGATGCCCGCTTCAACCGGATGTTCACGCAACAGGTCCGCGCAAAAAGAATGAATCGTCCCGATGCGTGCCTCTTCCAGCTCCTGCACTGCCTGGCGCAAAAACTCTGTCACCGGAACTGAATCGGCAAACTCCTCGCGCGCCAGTTCGATGGCCGAGCGCAGCCGCAACTTCAACTCACCCGCTGCGAATTCGGTAAACGTGACCGCGACAATATCCGCCAGCCTGACTCGCCCGGAGGTGATTCCCGCGAGGATTCTGCCCACCAAAGCGCTTGTCTTACCGGTCCCGGCCGCCGCTTCAACCACCAGAGTTGTATCCAGATCTTCGCGGATGCGATCGCGCGCCGCTTGATCGGCGAGCGCTGTAACTTTCCTGATGCTGCCTCTCTTCTTTGTCATGGCAGCTCCCTCATCGCCTTAATCTGGACCAGACGATCGCGCGGCTTGAGGTGGCTCCGTCGTTCTTCAAAGCTTCCGCAGACCGCCAGGAAATCACACCAACGACAGGCGCCTTCGTCCGGTGCGACCGGCAAGAAAGCATCCGCCAGCGACTGCCGAATGGTGATCAGCACCGTATTGAGTATTTGAATGTTTTCTTCATTGAGATCCACGACGCGGTCCTGATATCCGCCCACCGAGGTGCAGTAATAAAGGCGACCCGACTCAACTTCACCGGCCAGCAATTCCCGACTGGCGAGCGCATAAAGTAAAGGCTGCAGATATCTGCCGCCGCCAACAATCGTCCGGTCATCGGCGTAGGCACGGCCAGTTTTATGATCTGTCACCCGGTAACGATCACTGCCCTGCCTCTCGATCATGTCGATCGAACCGCGCAGCTTCAGATCGCCGATCACTGCCACCGGCTCATCCACGCTAGCCGGATCACTGGACCGCGGCCCGCGATCACTCAAACCAAATGAAAGCTCAAACTTGTCGGGGATCCAACCGTCGGCTTCGTCTGCCATGCGCCTCAGCCACTCACGCAAGTCCGCTTTGATGCTGTTGATGCCGTCCTGCCAAACGCGGGGAATCGCCGGCGCCAGGTCGTCTTCGTACTGCGCCGCCAGACGATGGAGTGAAATTTCAATCAGAGCAAAAGCTGCCGGCAAAGAATCCAGCCCCAGCGGCAACAAGCCTTCAGCCTTTAATGCCGTCAACACCTCATACTGCGTTTCATGAAAAAGCGAACCACGGGTCAGTGGATCGATCATTTCAATCGCTGCTGGTTCCTGGCGCAATTCGAGACGCAGGATGGCACTGAGAAAGAACCGGTAAGGACAATTGGAATAATTTTGCAGGGCGGTGGCTGAAAATGATCGCGCGGAAAACTGATGCCTGGCTAGGCTCTGCCGCGCGAGTTCATCCGCATCGACGAGTCCGTCATTAGGTGTCCAACGACGCAGCCAACGCCGGCTGCGCGCGCGCAACGCACGAGCCAGGTGCTGGTTCGCCGTCAACAGGTAATGCGCGCGGCCAGTTGTCTGGTCATCCTGCTCATCAACCAGGCTTGCGAGTAACGCCAAATCGTATTCAGCTTCGTCGATGGCCGACTCCGGCTGTTCGGGCGCCGGCCAGCCCAACCGCGCCCGCGTCGTCGACTCCGCCCGGGCGGCAATCTCTTCAAAACCTGGCAACGATCCTTCAGCCGCGCGCAGAGCTTCCAAAACATAAAATGAAGGCACGCGTGGCCGGGACTGCTGCACGTCAATGCGTGGATAGGAAAGATGGATCCGATCGCGCGCCGCGCCTACTGCGAGCCGCAGACTGAGCCTTTCAACATCCAACTGGTCACGACGAGTTGTAAGATGGATTGGTTCACGCTGGCGATCAGGCAGAATGGGATCTTCGACAATCTTGCGCGGAAAAATTCGCTCCGCCAAACCAGGAATAAAGACCAGGCTGAAGGAAAGCCCACGAGCTGCTTCA
This sequence comes from Pyrinomonadales bacterium, assembly GCA_038237475.1. Taxonomy (GTDB): domain Bacteria; phylum Acidobacteriota; class Blastocatellia; order Pyrinomonadales; family Pyrinomonadaceae; genus JAOAPY01. The sequence continues at coordinate 141,545 of JBBRYS010000004.1, forward strand.
ACGGGACCAATAAAGACGCATCCGTGCCTCCGCTTCGGCGGCTTTACTCCCAGGTCGTGCAAGCGCGCCTGGAGAATCAGTCGCACTTCGTAAAGATTTACCGGACCCACCGAACCCATCGGCTCGAGCTCCGCAAAAGTAGCGAGCACTCCCTCCGGCCGGCGCAGAGCATTGACGGCAAGCTCGCGGAGATGGGCCAGCCACTCGCTCCAAGTTGCTTGTTGAGGCAAGGCGTCGAGACGCGAAATCAGCGGTAACGCATATGAGCGCAACGATTCCAGATCGCTGGCTTGTCGTTTGATCGAGGCGAGCCGAGCTTCATCCTCAGGCATAGCTTCTTTCGCTCGTAATTCGAATTCATTTGCCAGACCGTCGAGCCTGCGCTGCCAGCGATCCTTCCCTCCAATCACTGCCGAATCGACGAGCAAACGCTCCCAGCGAGCTGGTGCTCGCAAAGCTCCGGCAATGACGATTTTCTCTTCGGGCTCTGCTACTAGCGATGAACTATTCTCTTCGGAGTCTTCATCAAATGCGGCGATTTCAACGCTGAGCTCATCCTCGGGTGGGACCCACTTTGCCTCAACATCTTTCCCGGCCTCTGGTTCCGGCACCTGGCCCAGCGACAAGTATTCAGAGAAGGCCCGGGCTGACAAGCCTTCGGCGGCACACGAGAGGAGCGAGAGCATGGCCCGTCCGGCCGGATTGGGAGCGGTGGTGCCTCTGACAAAGTATGCGGGGATCTCCGCTCGCGCGAGCGCTTCCTCCAAATGAGCGCGGTACTCACCCGGAGAGTTGAGCAACACGGCTACCTGGTCGAACGGTACGCCTCGCGCTGCGGCAGCTTGAATACTGCGCACAATCTCCACGCATTCTCGCGGCTCGCCCGGCCAGTTTTGTAGAGTTACCGTCTCATCGAGCGGCGTGCGTGGCGGCGCGGAGTCTTTAAACAGATGCCGTTTCACCAACGACAGGCTGTTCGAGCCGGCAGCGGCTGGGTTCTCTTCACCGGTCTTACTTCTCTTACATCCCAGCGATTCTTCCAGCGCTGCAAGCGTTCGCTCGTCTCCCTCCGGCACAGTCGCCAGCACCGTGGCGGACCTCGCCCCGAGTTCGCGTACCAATTCGCTTTCCAAAGTCCCTCTCAGCGCGACATCGAGTAGCAGGAAGGGGCGCTGCAGATATGCGACGTTCTCAGGCAGTTCGAGCGACTCAATAGCGGTACGGAACAACACTGCTCGATCTGAAAGTTTGGCCGCTCGCAGTTCGGCATCAACAAGTTTCGCGATGGCGGCCAGGTCTGGCCCTACACGCGGCAAGCGCGCAATCGACTCCTCCGCAACTTCATTTAGGCGTAACTCTTCAAGCGTCTTAGCAACCGCGATAGGAAACCCGGGCCGCGTCGCCACGGGCTTGAAGTACTTCAACTTTCCTGCCGCCTGCAGACCATGAATTGCGCGCGCCACAACTGCGGTGAAAGAGAGAGTACTGGCAGGGGCGCGTTCCGCCATTGCCAGCGCCTGCTGCGCGAGGCGAGCGGCGAGCAAATTCAACGTGAATCGTTTGATCCCGAAGGATGCTCCCGTCTCAGTCAGAAGGCTAAGTTGAAAATCGCTTCCGGCTTCAGCCGAGTGGGCCACCACCAGGATTTCAGTGTCGCGGGGAAATGACTGCACCCACGCGCGCGCAGTTGCCAACCGGCGCTCCGCGTCAGTCGAGACTTCAATTTTGTTTCGTTGAGATTCTCCCATCGTGTCCTTGACGATTGTCTAAGAAGCTGTCATTCCTCGTCTCGAAGACTTCACCGACGGGATTGTTGGAACTGGGAAGCTCGTGAACGAAGGTTGATTTGCGATGGTCACAGTTGTAGAGCAAACTGTTGGCCTTCGATCGCAAGCATCCTGATGTTTTTCGAACAACGTTTCGAGCGAATTCTATCACGAGCCGGGCCGGCTCACTGAGAGTCTGAGTTCATGATTAGCGAAGAGATTAAAACCGCCTACCTGGAAACTTCATATCGCGTCTATGCACCAGCCGGCACCATCACCCTTCGCATCGGTGAGTCGAGTGCAGCATTGGATCGTTTGCTGGTCGAGCACGGGTCTGATTTCTGGGCATTCATTACGGCTTTTAATCCCAGGTCAAAACCGTTGGGCGCAGAAACTAATGAGGTTAGACATCTGGAACTGATCGAAAGAGTTAGAGGCTATAAAACATTTGAGGGTGAGAGTCAGGCCGATGACTTGAAGTGGCCGGCGGAAAAGAGTCTGTTAATTATCGGCATCGAACCTGAAGTTGCCGTTGAAACAGGGAAACATTTTAACCAGAACGCGATCGTTATTGGCCGCCTCAACGAATCCCCTCAACTCTTATTCCTCCTCTAAGGGCCGACTGCATCTCCAGGCGTTCAGAGTCCCGCCTTTAGGCGGGCCTTTCTTCTTCGGCCTTCCTTCTGCAGCGTTATCCCATCAACTTAAGAACCACTAGCCCCAACGACAAAGACCGCCAAATCATGGCGGTCTTTATCTTTCTCGCTGAAAACTTGGTCGGGGCGAGAGGATTCGAACCTCCGACCTCACGGTCCCGAACCGTGCGCTCTACCAGGCTGAGCCACGCCCCGACATAACGGACACTGGATTCTAGGTGAGCAGCACGTCAGAGTCAAATCAGAGAGTTTCACGTTTCAAGTTTCAAGTCGCAGGTTACGTGTTTCCTCCGCATTGCGTCCTGAGACCTGGGCGGAAACAAATGCGCGAACGCGCTCAGCGATTTCGTCGCGGACACGGCGGAAGACTGCGAGCAGTTCCGATTCGCTGCCTGTCACAGCGGCAGGATCGTCGAAGCTCCAGTGCAGGAGTCGCGTTTGTCCGGGGAAGATCGGGCATTGTTCTCTGGCGTTGTCACAGACGGTAATCACATAATCAAACCGTTGGTCAACAAAGTCACTTACTGATCTTGACCAGTGACCTGAGATATCAATGCCAATCTCATGCATTACCATGACGGCTTCCGGTCGCACAGTGCCGGGTGAAACACCGGCGCTCGAGACGTCAAAGCGTCGGCCGCCGGCGTTACGCAGCAGCCCTTCAGCCATTGGCTGCGGGCAGAGTTGCCGGTGCAAAGGATTAGCACGCGAATAGCATTTTCGATTTCCATCGTCAAAGTTCTTGCGGAAGGTAGGACCCGGACAGCGCATCTGTGACAGGTCCGGACCTCCGCGATTTTCCGTTCTTCTCTACCGGCCGGCATTCAACGAGACAGCACGCAGGATGCGTGCGGTCCCAGGAGTTAGCCTATCGCTACAGGCGCTGGAGCACAACATGACGCTGTGGTTGGCGCAGTCTTGTCCCCGGATTCACAGGTGGCTGTGGCCGCGAGGTTGTCCTCCAAAACCGCAAAAACTTCCCACTCGTTACCGTCCGGATCGCTCACCCAGGCCTTGTCCTGCAAGGCATAGCAGCAGCTCGTTTGCATCTCGTCTCGCGGCAGCAGTCCTTCATTTACCCAACGCTCGCGCACGGCCAGCACGTCCGCAGTCGAGCCAACCTGGATACCGAGATGCGAGAGCGCACCGCGGCCCTGATGGGGAACCTCGTTTAGCGTGAAATTCAAAGGCGGATTGGCCACATCAAATTTGGCGTAACCGGTCCGCACCTTACTTGGCTCAATGCCCCACAGCTTTCGATAAAAATCGAGGCTTGCTTCAACTTTCTCAACGTTGATGGCCAGATGCGCTTTTAACGCCTGAACCACTTGCCCTTCTCTGCTTCCAATCATCAGTTTGTCCTCCCAACTCCATAAGTGTCGCATTCGCCCAAGCGAATATGTGCGGTAGCATAAGACAGTAACCACATATATGTCAAGCCATATTTAAAAATGTGTATAATACGCCCCATGAACGGGAAGCATTTCGATATGGAGTTGTTTTTTTTGGCTCTGGCCGATCGCACGCGGCTGCGACTGTTGAGCTTAATCGGAGAGAATGAGGTGTGCGTCTGCTTCTTTGTGGAGGTCCTGAAAATCAGCCAGCCGAAAATCAGCCGGCACCTGGCTTACCTGCGAAAGGCCGGACTGGTCAGTGCCCGGCGCCAGGGCAAGTGGATGCATTACCGGATTACTGCGCCACGCGAGGCGCATGCAAAGCGAATCTTTGAGCAGGTCCTGACCTGGTTGAAGGATGAGCAGGAAATGCAAAGAGATCGCGAGCGGTTGTTTAGCCTCTGTTGCTCTCCCCGACCGCCATTGCATATTCAAGGCGCACCGAAGCCGTCCCGGGTCGCGCAGTGACGCCACCTAACGGTATCAACTTGAAAATTTCGGGGGCGATGAAGCCCCGATTGGTAACCCAGTCACTGACCAATCATGAAATCTCTGGTGCCATGATCTCATCAGTAGCCCAGACTGAAAATGAAACAGTTAATAAACAATAGTCCAGGCGAGGTGTCACCCATCCGTCCGCCCGGTCGCCCGCTGTTGCGCCAAAGTTGGGGCAAGCTGTTGTTTATGCATTGGCCCATCGCAGTAGAAAGGCTGCGGCCACTCATTCCACCGCCCATTCAGATCGATGCATTCGAAGGCTCAGCCTGGATCGCCATTGTCCCCTTTACGATGTGGGATACGCGGCCGCTGTTTCTACCGCCGGTGCCCGGGCTGAGGGCGATACACGAATTGAACGTGCGCACGTATGTCCACGTCGATGGCGTGCCCGGAGTCTGGTTCTTTTCGCTCGACTGCAACAGTGCGGCAGCGGTTCTTGGTGCGCGAACGCTCTACTACCTGCCCTACCACAATGCCCAAATCGAACTGAGGCAGGACGAAGAATCAATCGATTATTCGCTCGTGCGCACCAGCAGGCCTGACGCTCGCTTCAGCGCGAGCTGGTCCATCGGCGAGAATTTGGCGACCTCTGAACCCGGCAGCGTCGAATACTTTCTGACTGAGCGCTATTGTCTGTACAGCAATCATCGAGGAAAACTTTATCGCGCGCGCATCTTCCATCCGCCCTGGCCGCTGCGACGAGCCGAACTCAAGAATTTTTCAGCGACAATGGTCGAGGCACTGGGCCTGCCATCGCCGCAGGGCAAGCCTCTGCTTCACTATGCCGAGAAGCTCGACGTCGATCTCTGGGGACTCAAGCGGATCTGATCATTAATTTTTACAAAGGACATGACCTTTCAGAAGCGCCATAATTTTGCCGCATGCTCAATGGCTGCTTTGGACTTTTCTGCGTGTTCCAAAGCGAGGATCAAAAGCCCTTCAACTACTACACGGTCCGTTGGATTAAGGCGTGCCTGGGCGAGCAGGCGTTCGCTGGCTTCGATATGACGCCACGCCACCCGTAACAAGTCAAGGACTTCCAACCTGGCCTTCCCTGGGTGTGGCTTACTGGCACTCATCCTAATCCCTTTTAGATTTCTCAGCGGCATCCTACACATGCAGCGATGTCTTGTCCACGGGTCAGATAAAAGAAGAACAAAAGTTACGCGGAGCGGTTAGAATTAGCTCCAGACCGGACCCAACTGTGCGAGGAACACTAATTGGCTACCCCAAAGGATCTAAAAAATCTGCGCACAGCTCGAAAGGCCAAGCTGCCGGCTTTCATTGCGCCGCAGTTGGCTACCCTGGTGACGGCGCCGCCGGCCGGGGATCAGTGGTTACACGAATTGAAGTTTGATGGTTACCGCATGCTTTGCCGCATCGATCGCGGAAAAGTGCGCTTCTTCAGCCGCAACGGCAAGGAATGGACTGCCAAGTTTCCCAGCGTAGTCGAAGCAGTGAAACTGTTACCGGTAACCAACGCCATGCTTGACGGTGAAATGGTGATCGTCGACGCGCAGGGCAAATCCAGCTTTCAAAAACTACAGCGCGCACTGGGCACTGGGTCGGCCGGGTTTGTCTACGAAATTTTCGACCTCATGCACCTTGATGGTTTTGATCTTACCCGCGTTCCGCTCGAGAAAAGAAAGGAACTCTTGAAGGGGATCTGCGGCGGCAAGCGCGATCTATTGCGTTACAGCGAACACCTCGAAGGCAATGGGGATGCTTTTTTCAAGCACGCTTGTGAATACGGCATTGAGGGCATCGTTTCAAAACTGGCCACCTCCACTTACGATTCGACTCGCAGTAAGAGTTGGTTGAAGGTGAAATGTAATAAGCAACAGGAATTTGTAGTGGCGGGTTATACCCCGCTGACAAATAATCTGCCTGGGATTGGTTCGCTGATTTTAGGTGTATACGAAAAAAAGAAGCTGGTCTACGCCGGTCGCGTGGGTACGGGATTCACAGAAAAACTAAGACGCGAGCTGCAAAAGCAACTCGACAAACTGGCGCAAAAGAGTTCCGCGTTCGCTGTACTCCCCAAAGAACCGGGGCTGCGCAAGGCACAATGGACTGAGCCGAAGCTGGTGGCGGTCGTGACCTTCACCGAGTGGACCGACGACGGTGCGGTCAGGCACCCGTCTTTTCAGGGACTGCGGGAAGACAAAGATGCGAAGGAAGTTGTGCGCGAACTACCAAAGTGACATCGGTCGAACGACCTGTCTCGGTAAGGATTTCTGACTGCGTATTTCTACCTGGACCAGCAGTCCCACGCTGCCCGGGCAATGCTGGAGATGACGCCCTCTCTCACGACCTGGGATGCTTTCGAATCGGAAACAAAGACTGCGATGGCCAGATGGTGTCCACTCGGTAAGGTAATCAAGCCCACATCGTTGGTAGCCGCGGTGACTCCTCTCAGAGTGCCGCTGGTTCCCGTCTTGTCGGCGACGACTGCGCCTGCCGGTAGTGAGCCCCGCAAGCGTCGGGTACCGGTTTGGGTCTCTGTCATCCAGCCCAGCAACAGCGCTCTAGTTTCAGTCGCAAGCGCAGTTCCCTGATACAGCGCGCTAAGCAACTGCACCTGAGCATCAGGAGTGGACCAGTTGCGATATTGAACTTGCTTATCCTGCGCCAGCTCTTTTTCTGTATTCAGCACAATCAGGTCGGTGATGCCAAGCTGATTGAGGAACTGAGTCACCTGCGCTGGCGGTACGAGTGTCAATAACAAATCAGAGGCCGTGCCGTCGCTATCTACAATCGCGGCCTGCAGGAGCTCTCGAAGTGTCAACGTTACTCCGCCGCGTGGGTACTTGTCTCTGATCGGACTGTGCAATCCCGCCGGCGCCAACTGTGCCCAACTAAGCTTAACCTTCTGATCGAGTCTGAGCTTTCCCTTGTCGACGCGCTTGAGAACCGCCATCGCTATTGGTAGCTTGTAGACACTTTGCATCGGAAAGTGATCCGCAGCGTGCGAACGGACCGTCTCGCCCGTTTCCACAAGCATCATTGAGACACCGACCGTGCCGCCGGCGGGCGCAGCGAGTACCGGCAACTGTTTGCTCAATTCCGCGGGGGAGCAAACGAGAACGGCGGCGAGCAGCATTTTGGCGCAGATCGTCGTTAACATTTGTGAACCTATGAGTTGTTAGTTTTTCGTCTTCGCTTCAGACCCCAGACTCCACCCGAGCCTACGCTGAACGCTGAGTTACTTTCGCACGGCCAAACAAGTGTTCCCGTACTTCCCGGGTATAGCGACTGGCGCAAACAACATCCCAGAACCCGTTGGTAATGCCGTAGCCCCGATGCATCCCCTTGGCTGTGTGGTGATAGAGATGAGATTTTTTGATGTGACGAAAATACCGATTGCGAAAATTATAGAAGTGCTCACAATGATGAATCCACTCTTCCGCCACATAAAACAGGACAACGCCGGCGAGCAACATCGGAGCCGAATACAGCGGAAAAATAAAACTAACAGGCGCAGCCACGATAAAAATCGGCATCAGGTCTTTCAGACGACCATTGATGTGCGTTCCGTCAAAGGGACGTTCATGATGCCCGAAGTGCGTGGGATCCAGATACCTGTTTGAAAGATAAGTGAAATACTTTTTGTATTTGCGCTGCGACACTTTCCAGTGACGGTGAAAGACAAAGCGATGCGAAAAATATTCGACCATGGTCCAGACGGGAAGACCAAACAGAAAAAACGCCAGCGAGCGCAGGGGATGAACCGAGCGCAAGCCTACGGTCAATACAATGGCCGCATAAGTGGGATAAAACAGAGTAATCGGAACCATCGACCGCCGGGAAATAGCAGCTTGTTCTCGCTTATAAGCACTGTGTGGAAGAAAAGAAAAGCGGGGCATAGGTCTCTCTCTTTTTCTTTAGCATTGCGACCGACTGACGTGCGCACATCGTACCATATCGGCAAGTATTGGCAATTCCCTTTTGCGCCTGCGAGCCAACCTGAGAACCGCTCTTCATTTTCGCTGCAGGCGTGACGAGGCCAATTTGGCCTGGCGTTACTTCGCCGCTAGCGCCTTATCTTCTTTCAGGTGTTTTAGATGGCGCCGCACCCACCAAACCACTGCAATCAAGCCGATGATGCCGATAAGGAAATCAAACCGATGAAAATAGGTCTTGAGCGTTTCGTCTTTGTTCCATTTCTCGCCCAACTTCTGGCCCACATAAGCCAAGCCAAGGCACCACGGCAACGATCCGGCAAAGGTATAGATTATGAACCTTGTGAGATTCATGCGCGCCACGCCGGCTGGAAAAGCTATAAACGTTCGGACAGCCGGCAGGAGCCGGCTGGTGAAAATAATCGCTTCACCGTAACGGCTGAACCAGCGATCAGCTAGTTCCAGATCCTGCCGTGAGATGAGCACATACTTCCCGTATTTTTCAATCAGCGGCCGGCCACCGTACATTCCCACCCAATAGGCCACCAACGATCCCAGAACGCAACCGACCGCACCAGCGATCCCAACGCCCCAGATGTTCATCTCGCCGCGGGAAACAAGATAGCCGGCAAACGGCATTATGATTTCAGAGGGAAGCGGTATGCAGGCTGATTCTATCGCCATCAGCAGAACCACACCCCAATACCCCATGGCAGAGATCACGGCCACGATGATGGCCGACAGCACTTCGATTATCCTTGCGATCATTTTATGGTAGGGCTCTGGACTCTAGAATGTTGTTTGAGGCCTGGTTGATCTCAGATGCGCATTGCAGTTGTTGCTCAACTCACTTACCGTTTTCCTTCCAACCATGCTCACCGATCAAAGGCACAAAAGCACAGGGCCCGTGGTCTTCCTCGCGGCTTCCTGCCACTGTCTTTACCACCCGCACAAGTTGCTGTGATTCGCGGGCGCTGCCCACGGGAACCACCAGCTTACCGCCAACCTTTAATTGGGCTACCAACGGTTGGGGAATAGTTGGACCACCGGCAGCAACCAGGATCCCGTCGTAGGGTGCGTTGGCGGCCCAACCGAGGGTTCCGTCAAAACACTTAACTGTGGCGTTATAGATGCCAAGCTCCCGAATCCTGGACTGTGCCAGGCGCGCCAGATCCGGAATGCGCTCGATAGCGTAGAGCTGGGCCGCAACCTTGGACAGCACTGCGGTCTGGTAACCCGAGCCGGCTCCAATCTCGAGTACTCGACTATTCTCGTCCAACTCCAGCAGTTCGGTCATACGCGCCACAATGTATGGCTGGGAAATAGTCTGGTTGCCGCTGATCGGCAGGGCATGGTCTCCGTAAGCTCTGCCACGCAACGCCTCGGGCACAAAAAAATGCCGCGGCACCGACCTCATTGCCTCAAGTACCCGCGCATCCTTTATGCGATAGAAATCCTTGAGCCGAGCGACCATCCGCTCGCGCGGGATTGCGTACTCCTGATTCGTGTCGGGCGTGGGCAAGTTCGGTATCCCGTGGATCAACTTAGCTCTTAAGCAAGAGCTCAATGGTAGATGGATCATTCCAGGATTTAATCGCAGCCAGTGCTTCGTGGTCGGTCATATCACTCTTGAGCGGCGTCACCGACACCATCCCCTGCTCGACGGCATGGTAATCAGTTCCGGCTGCTGAATTGGTATTAAAATACTCTTCGCCAATCCAAAAATATGCTTTGCCGCGCGGGTCAATATGTTCGGAAATGACGGGCCGCGCATTCTTGATCCCCTGGCGAGTAACCATCGCTCCCTTTATTTCACCACGCGGAAAATTTATGTTCAGCAGGGTGCCTTCGGGAAGTCCTTCAGTCAAAACCTTTCGGACCGCCTGAACAGCAAACCGGGCTGCCGCAGTGAAATCAAAGTTGTCGCGGGCGACCAAACTGAAAGCCAGTCCTGGTACGCCGAGAATGGTAGCTTCCAGCGCTCCGGCTACGGTGCCGGAATAGGTCGCGTCGTCACCGAGATTACCTCCATGATTAATTCCGGAGGCACAGATATTTGGGTGTGCTTCGACGGGCAGAATTTTATTCAACGCCAGCGTAACGCAGTCGGTAGGAGTTCCATCAACACTCCAATGGCGCTCGTCGATTTGTCTGATTCGGAGAGGCCGCGCGAGGGTAAGACTGTGTGAAGCACCACTCATCTCTGAGGATGGAGCCACAACATAAACGTCCCCCACTTCACGCAGAGCTTGTTCCAGCATGATGAGACCATCCGACTGGATACCATCGTCATTAGTAAGCAGAATACGAGTCATGAGATAAGCTGGGAATCCAAAACCTCTTCAGCCGGCGGCTCACCAGATGGGCCTAACAGTTCGGGCACACGAGACCGAAGCAGGCGCTCTTTCACGAGCGTCCACTTCCCTTCCTTCAACTGTGAACGGCAAGTGAGAGCAGAGCGCGGTAAGATAGCTAGTCCCGAGCAGGACGGGGGCTGCGCATGCGGCTCTTCTTCTTATTGCGCTTGCGCGCCAGGGCTGACTTGAGTTTTGCCTTTTGACCGGGTGGGATAAAGAACGCATGTTTCTTCGCGTCCTTAATAATTTCTTCGGTCATCACCTTGCGCTTAAAACGTCGCAGGGCACTTTCAATCGACTCACCGGGATTAATAGTAACTATCGCCATTCTGTGTCCGCCTAACTCTCCTGTAAAAATCTACCTTAATTCAAACTCGCCTATTTAAACGCCCAAAAGGTCTGTGGTCAAGTTGCCAGACAGTGCAACACAGTTGAACCCCGCGAATTTGGAGACCGGTTCGCGGGGTTCTCCTGTATTTCAAGCTCAAACAAGGCAAGTGCTCCGATACTTCAGAAGCTAAACTCCTACAGCTTCAGGAGCTGTGGCTGCTTTCTTCGAGCCTAGTCCCTTAATCTGGACTGGCTTATCAGCTTCCTTAGTATCCATCTGCTGCTTCAGCACCAATTCCTGATAAAGCTTGCGCATCATGACGGCCTCTTCGTGTGCAGTCTTGGGGCCTTCCATTTCAGGCTTGTGCGGTCGCTTCAGATCAATTGGATTGAGCACCAGGTTATGCGCGTCGTCGTTGAGTTCCACTTCTCTGCCGCGAGCAAAAATTTCGTGGCGACCGTGATCTTCATACCACTTGGCTACGGTCGCATTTTGGTGCATGTTCTCGATGATATTGCGCCAGCCGATACCGGTGTTGTAGGCGCAGAAGGAAATCTCTCCTTCCTGAGTACCGTAAGGAATGATGCACATTTCCGTACGGCGAAAATCGTAGTTGAACAAGTCCTGGAACCACATGCCGGCGATGAACAGGAAATTCCAACGATCCGCGCGGCGCTTCTCGATGTCGTCCTGTGTGCGATCTCCGCTCACCTTTCCATAATTCTTGCCGGTCAAGCCAAACGACTTATCGAACTTCTTAAATAGTTCGTAAAGCGTAAACTGGGAAGGCGACTTGTACGGATTGTAATGCTTCAACAAGGCTAGCCCCATCATGATGTTTGAAGCCCACTTGCCCCGAGCAGCATCCGTGATCTTGCGCATATCTTTGACCAGGCCGGGGATACTCAGAAATTCCGGCACCGGACTCATTTCGCGAGTTTCCTTGTCGACCATGACAGCCGTGCCCACACCACAGTTCGGGTGACAACCGCACGACACCTGACCCCATTCGGCGTCAGGCCCATGGACCAGGTCTGCAAAATCTGCGAAGGCGCCCATTAGGGATAACGGGAACCAGTCGCGAGTAGGTTCAGTGATGCCCACCTGATCTTTCACGTCGTGCGCCAGGTGCGAAAGCGTATAACGCTGTTGCAGACGACGCTGGGGAGTAATCTCTTCGTCACGACCGGTAAACGAAACCGGCTGGAAGGACAGGAAAGCGATCTTCCTGGGATTATCAAGCGCGAAGCGAATGATCGAACCAACCTGGTCGTTGTTAATTCCGTTGACCAGGGTTGTGACCAGCACGATTTCAACGCCGGCTTCGTGCAGGTTATTAATCGCGCGCAGCTTCACATCGAAAAGATTTCCGACCTGTCGATGGCTATTGGCGTCGTTGCCTATTCCGTCAAACTGGAAGTAAACGTAACGCAATCCAGCTTCGGCAGCTTCGCGGCAGAACTCTTTGCTTTTCGCGAACTCAATACCATTGGTCGCCGCCTGAACGCTGTTATAACCAACCTTACGCGAGTAACGAATGGATTCGAGGAAGTGCGGAGAAATTGTGGGCTCGCCACCGGAAAACTGCACTGACATCTGACGTCGCGGCTTGATTGAGATGGCGTTATCGAGAATCTCTTTGATCTCTTCCATGCTCAACTCATGCACAAAGCCGACCTGGTTTGCATCCATGAAGCACGGGTCGCACATCATGTTGCAGCGGTTCGTCAGGTCAACAGTTAAGACCGCGCCCCGACCATACTTGATGGTGCTGGTGCCGTGGTTATGAAGCTTCTCGTCGTTGTGCGACTGAATATCGCGGCCGGGAAACATCTTTTCAATGTGCGTCAGAAATTTGGAGTCAATCGCCATCATGTCTTCAAAGTGACCATGAATAGCGCAGTCCTTGATCATCCAGATTTCGCCATCTCGCTCAATAATCTGAGCCTTAATTTCGCCGACGTTCTCATTGATCAGTATGCTGACATCCTGCTTACCGCTGAGAATTGACTCTCTCGCTTCAATCACACAATTAGGACAGAGCGAGTCGGTTGTGCGGGGATAGCCGAGTGTTGGCTTGGTCTTCTGCCAGGATTTCAACAACGGCTTATCGGACCACTTAGGGGTGAAGGACGGATTAGGTTTGTACTTATTTACTACCTGAATTGCGTCAAAAGCAGCACCAGCCAACAAGGTTAGTCCTCTCTCCGCATGTTTAATAGGTCGCATCTCTTTGCCTCGTTTTTTAAAATTAAATGACGTTGGACCGCAGGAGTTGATCGATCCGCACAACTATACCTACAAGTTTCCGCCGTTCTAATGGCAATGACCATGCCGTGGATCCACTTCAAAAGTAAGTGAAGAAATAATAGGACTTAGCTAATGCAGGCAGCTAGTTCGGAATGGAAGGGATCGATCTTGGGCGTGTCAACACGGCCCGCTATTGCGAGATTCGTGCTCTGCGTGTCTTTTTGTCCAGCGAGCGTTTCTTCAGCAGCGGGTCCTGGTTCCAAGAGAGAGATAAGGTAGACGGCATACGTAAAGCCTGTCAACAAGTGGGTACTCAGAAGCGTAGTGTTCGCACCGCGCTGGTTGCGGCTTTCACGCCCTTCAATACAGCACTCGTCAACGATGCCAATGCGCGGATTGGGCGGGTCAGGGTCGCGAGTTTAAATGCCCACACCGAATAGAGCGCCAACAAGTTTAAAATATCAATCTTCCTGTACGCCTTGCGTTCGCCATCGACTGCCTTAAGCAACCCTAAGTCCCTGCGTTAACAAGGCTTAGGACTCACAACTGACACCTGAGAATTTACTTTACACACTTAAGCGCTGGTGCTAACCTCCGGCCACCTTGCCGTAACTTATTGACTGGCAACGGATTGGCAATTGAAATCGAGCACACTCCGTTGGGGCTCGTGAAATTCAGACACGCGTTATCTTGTGGTTTTTGCGGAAAGCGACTTAAGCAGCTACTTAAGAGAAAAGCCGACACCAACGCTTTCCACTTCAAGCTACGCGAAGCTAATCCGGCCAGGACCCGACAACGGATAATGGCGCAAGGTAAACCGCTTATCAATTTGAAAGAACTGCCGACCAGGTTTTCCCGGTGAAACCATGTCCGGCATTCACTTAACTCGGACCGAAGGAATAGGGAGGTGCCCCTTGAGCAGGGTAGCGAACACTTACTGGGTTGACGACCGCATTCGCTCGCAGCGTGCATTGCCGCGAACGACTTCAACTCTACCAACAGTGAAGGAATTGTCGGTTGAGCTAATCGGAACCCGGGCTGAGGTTCGCCGGCGTGGTGGGATCATTCCGTCGTGGGTGCCCCTGGGTATGATCATGTTAGCGACGTTCAGCGTCTGCGTCACAGTAACTATTCGCACTTATGGGGAAGCGACTACGGCGTCCGCCCAACACGCGACCATGCAGCAGGATGTGGAAACATTGCGCCGCGGGAATGCGGCGTTACAGAGCGAAATTCGGCGCTTAAGCAATGACCCCAAGGCCATTGAATCGGCCGCGCGGTCGCAGCTTAATATGGCGCGAGCTAATGAGATTATTGTACCGGTGGAATGAACAATTGGGGTTGTTCCTTCGTCACCGGGCGCGGCAATTATTTTTCATCCGCCCGATGCCTACCGTAAGTCCCCTGCTTGAAGCCACGTATCTCGGGTCCCTGCCGTTGTGGCGCGGTTGTGATTTTCGAATCATAACCGCGCTCCTTTCTCAATAATTCAATCCGAAAACCAATAATCGCGCAGAGGGTCATAGTTTGACACTCATATAGTCGTAATCTAATATCGACTTCCGCCTATTTTGCGCAATTACTTGAGGGGATTATGGCTGAAATCAAAGAGATCTCTTCTCCGGAACAGGCCGACTTTGAACGCTGGGAGACCGAGACGCTGGCACCTGCGTTAGCGACAACGCCTGACGCGGAGAAACGCTTTGAAAGTGTATCGCTCGATGAAGTAAATCGTCTCTACACCCAGGCAGACCTACAACAAAACGATCACGCGCGTGACATCTCCTTTCCTGGAGAGTTTCCTTATACGCGCGGTATTCATCCCAGCGGTTATCGGGGAAAGCTTTGGACCATGCGGCAATTCGCCGGGTTCAGCACTCCCGAAGAGACGAACACACGTTTTAAATACTTGCTGGCCGAGGGTCAAACAGGACTCTCCGTCGCCTACGACTTGCCCACTCTAATGGGCTACGACGCTGATTCTCCGCTCTCGGAGGGCGAGGTGGGTAAGTGCGGCGTTGCCGTGTCATCCCTGTCTGACATGGAGGTCTTATTTGACGGGATTCCGCTTGAAGGCGTGACCGTTTCGCAGACTATTAATGCCCCCGCCTCAGTTTTTCTCGCCATGTATTTGGTGGTCGCAGAAAAGCAGGGTGCAGACTGGAAGAAGATTTCGGGGACGCTGCAAAACGATATTCTGAAGGAGTACATTGCGCAGAAAGAATGGATCTATCCCATTCGTCCAGCCATGAAACTGGTGACGGACACGTTTGAATTCTGCACCAGGCATGTGCCGCGTTATAACCCAGTCTCCGTCAGTGGCTATCACATTCGCGAGGCGGGCGCGACCGCGATCCAGGAACTTGCGTTCACCTTGCGCGATGGCATTGAATACGTTGACTGGGGAGTGAAGGCAGGGCTGGCGACCGACGAATTCGTACCGCGCATCTCATTCTTTTTCAACGCTCACAACGACTTCTTTGAAGAGATTGCCAAGTATCGCGCCGCTCGCCGTATTTGGGCGCGGGCGATGCGTGACCGCTTTGGTTCGACTAACGAACGCACTCTGAAGTTACGGTTCCATACGCAAACGGCGGGTGTTTCCCTTACGGTCCAGCAACCGCTCAACAACATCGTGCGCGTGGCTATCCAGGCACTGGCGGGCGTATTGGGTGGAACGCAGAGTCTCCACACAGATTCCTACGACGAAGCCTTAGCGTTGCCGACGGATCAGGCTGCACTCATCGCCTTACGCACTCAGCAAATTATCGCCGAGGAAACAGGCGTGGCTCATACAATTGACCCGCTGGGCGGTTCGTATTTTATTGAAGCGCTGACTGACAAAATGGAGAGAGCTGCTCTCGATTATTTCGAAAAGATCGATGCGATGGGCGGCATGGTTGAGGCAATCGAAAAAGGCTTTCCGCAACGCGAGATTCAGGACTCAGCCTATCGCTATCAAAAAGCCGTCGAACGGGGCGAGCAAACCATTGTGGGCGTCAACAAATATCAGAACGATGCAGCTGCACCGATCCCTACTTTAGTGATCGACGAATCAGTTCGAGAGCATCAGCTCGAGCGATTGCAGGAGACCCGGGACCGGCGTGACGCAGGCGCCGTGGCGAATGCTCTCGACAAGTTGCGTCTCGCTGCCCAACGTAATGAAAACACCATGCCGGCGACGATTCAAGCCGTGCGTGCTTATGCTTCGCTGGGAGAGATTTGTTCAGCCCTGAGAGATGTTTATGGAATCTACGAAGAACCGGCGTTCTAGCGACTCAACGAGGAATATGCGCACCAGAAAACTCAACGTCTTTGCCTTTTTTATCATCGTTTGCGGCAGTACTGCACAAGCTCAACAATCCGTTCAGACGGGCGTGGCCATCATTCAACCGCGTACAGTTGTACTGACCCGCACCCCTAAAATTGCCAGACAGTTTCCCGATCGCAAGACCGCCAGGGTTCGCTATCCGATAGTCAGTGGATTGGCTGATGCAGCGATAACAAGCCGGGTCCAGAAAATCCTGGCAGTGGAAAATGCCTTTGGCACCTCGCTCAAGGAATACCGGCAAGACTCATGGCTCACCGACTTTGGTTACAACGTGGGCTACAACAAGGACTACCTGCTCGACATCACGTTTCGGCAGGAAGGCATGAGCGCGTATCCGGACTCGCAGCGAAAGCACTTCCTCATCAACCTCAAAAATGGCGAAGTGATTAAAGCGGTCGACGCTTTTGAGCCGGCGCGTTTGGCTAAACTGGCCGCACTCGTCGATGAGAAATTGCATCGCGAGGTTCGCGAATCACTGCAAAGGCTCTCGCAGGATAAGGATGCGTCGGCTGAAGAAAAAGAATCGCTGCGTTCGACTTTTGCTGAATTAAAATTCTCGGAAGAGCACCTTGACGAATTCTCTGTCAGCGACCGAGGTATCACTTTTCTCTTCGATGCCGGATTCCCTCACGTCATTCAGGCTTTACAACCGAATGGCGAATACTTTTTTTCCTTTGCGCAACTACAGCCTTACATTAAACGCGATGGGCCGCTGAACGTCTTTCGCGCCGGGAGCTTGAAATGACCGACACAAGAATTCGCGTTCTGGTAGCCAAGCCAGGTCTTGACGGCCATGACCGCGGCGCTAAGGTGATTGCGCGGGCGCTACGGGACGCTGGCATGGAGGTCATTTATACCGGGCTGCGCCAGACTCCGGAGATGATCGCAGCCGCGGCCCTTCAGGAAGATGTCGACGCCGTGGGAGTCTCGATTCTGAGCGGCGCGCATAACACCCTTTGCCCGCGCATCGTGCAACTGCTCCGCGATCAAGGCATGAATGACTGTCTGGTTGTGGTCGGGGGTATCGTGCCGCAGGAAGACATTCCTAAATTAAAAGAGCTCGGCGTCGCCGGTATTTTTCTGCCAGGCACTTCGACCGAAGACATTGTCACTTTTCTACGCGCCAACGTGAAACCACGCGAATGAACAATGCGAGCGAGAGCCCGGAGATAGTTGCCGAGTTTATCGGCAGCATACCTGTGATTCGCTTCAATCAACCTGCCCGCCGCAGTCCTCTTTCCAGTAATACCCTTGCCACTCTCGATGAAATCTTTTCTGACCTCGGGTCCCGGCCCGACGTAAGCGCCATCATTTTCACCGGCACTGATGACGTATTTGCCTCAGGGGCGGACATCCGCGAACTGGCGCGACTAGATCAAACAGCAGCAAGTGCCTTTTCAAAGCGAGGTCAGCGATTGTTCAGGAAGATCGCAGACGCACGGCAACTCACTGTGGCTGCGATTAACGGCTACTGCATGGGTGGGGCTTTGGATCTAAGTCTCGCCTGCCGTGTTCGAGTGGCGTCAAAAGATGCAGTCTTTGCTCATCCGGGATCGCTGCTCGGAATAATTACCGGTTGGGGTGGGACGCAGAGACTGCCGCGCTTGATCGGAAGAAGCCAGGCGCTGGAATTATTCATGACGGCGCGTCGCATCAGCGCAATCGAGGCGCTGAGGCTGGGGCTGATCTCGTCCATCGGAGATCCGGTGCTCGATACTGCGCTTGAGATTGTGCGCGAAAAGCAAATGGAGGTGACAGCACTTCCTGCCACCTCCAATGCCAAAATACCTACCGTTAGCTAGTCACCTACCCGGTTAAAACGAGAAGCGCACTCCCAGTTCTGCTGACAAACTGTGCGGCACGATCACTCCGCTCGGCGTCAGGAAGTTAGTAGGCGTCGAGAAAGTGGGGAGCCGTATATCGGTTCCGAAGTTGTTTCCAAAGTTCGCCCGATTGGTCAAATCAAAGACCTGGAAAATGACCGCGATATTCGTTTGGTCCTTGATTTTAAAGTTCTTGGTTATGCGCGTGTCGAGTTGAAAGTAGGGTTGCCCACGCACGTTACTGAAAGGAGCTGTAAGGCACTGACCGGCGCGGTAACAGTTACGGTACTTGACAGCGTTGCTGACTGTCACCGGCAATCCGTTTACCATGTTGATGAACGTTCCGCCGGGATCGCCGAAAGCATTTATGGCGCTACGGAGATCGTTGGGGCTGGTGCTCAGGACCGCGACGTGGGAAGTTCCGCGTCCGCTGCCCGTACCCAATAAGTCGATGGAGCCGCCATAGCCGGCCGTGTACGGACGCCCCGACTCTATCTGCATCACCGGGGCAATTTGAAAGCCCCCGGGCAAATTGATCACGCCACTCATCGAAAATCGGTGGCGAGAATCAGTCGGCGTTGGGCCATATTCGGACGAGTCAAAAATATTAAATGGATTCCAGGCGCGATTGCGAAAGGCCGCGGCGTTCCCGTTATAAGCCAGAGCTCGTGAAAGAGTGTAGTTCGCATTCACGCTGAAGTGTCGATAGAGACGTCGACGATACGAGATATTCAGACCGTCATAACGCGAGCGGCCAGTCGACGTTTCTAAATCTATGCGCCCGAGCACAGGCTTGCCAGCGGCAGCCAGGGCGGCACTGAGGGGGCGAGCAGAAATCTCAGGTCCGTTCGCATCGCCGAGACCGCAAACCTTTCCTCCGTTAGCGCAGAATAAGCGCAGTGTGGGATTAATGTTGACGGTCTTTGATTCGTGGAGTCCGAGTACGTGCGTGTATTCAAACTCGAGCACGGAATTGGTGTCCAGCTGCCATGAATAACCCAGGTTCCACTGCTGCGAGTAGGGGTTACGATAATCCGGATCCATGATGCGGCCGGTGTTACCCGCAGCTAACTGCGTCTGGGGAGCCGGAATTGTGGGTAATGGATCAACGCCGTAGCGCCAGTTCGAAAGGAGAATATTCGTGCCGGGCACCAGGTCCCCGCTGGCGATGCTGAACGCCGTGGCAAAAATAGTCGGATTGATCTGCTGGATCATGAACAGCGGAATATTCAGAAACGTCTGCCCATAGTAAAGACCATAACCTCCGCGCAAAATGTGCCGGCCGTTTCCTTTCATATCCCAGGCAAATCCAACCCGCGGACTAAAATCCTTCCCGTCATCGTGTGGCAGTGCCCGAGCGGCAGGATGGTTGATGGCTTTAAGCGCCAGGTAAGTTCTGTTTCTATCCTGCGCCTGGGTGCCGATCAGATTGAAGTCCTTGTCCCAACGCAGCCCGAGGTTCAGCGTCAAATTGCGCCGCACCTTCCAGTCATCCTGGAAATAGACTCCGAACATCTTCGCCCCACCGGGCAGATTGAAATAGGGATCGCCGATCGCGATGGTCATGCCGCCCACCGCTCCCGGGGTAGCAAACCTGTTCGGATAGTTCAAGGTGTCTGTCGTGATCTTGCTCGGTAGATCCTTGAAATCTATTTCCAGGGTTGGATTGAATTTAAAGAACCCTCCCAGCTTCGGTTCTTTCAGGTAGTCAAAGCCGGTGCGAAAAGTGTGGGCGCCGTGGCTGATGGAAAGGTCATCCTTGAACTGGTATTTCGTCTGATAAGACTGTTGCGGCACATTCGCGTTGGTGCCGAAGCTAATGCCATTCGGGAAGGTAAAGAGAGGAACTGTCTGATTAGTATCGATCAGGTTGTTCCAATAGGAGTAGCCCACCGTCGCGGCATTCACCACTTTGGGCGACAAAACTGAATTCAAGGTGATGTTGCCAAGCAGCAATCGATTTTTGGTGAAGTTTCCTTCTGTGAGATCGTTCCGCTGGCCGGATTGATCGTTAAATCCAAGATTGGATTGATCGCTAAAACTGGCGAATATGTTGTGATTCGCATTAAAGCTGTGATCTATTCTTGCGTTCCAGCGACGATCGTTGTACGGCGTCGGAATAACTGATGCCGGATCCGCTCCGAGCGGCTTGACGATGTTCAACTCCGTCAGCGCAGAGGAATCTACCGGGATCGAGGTCGCTTCCTTTTGCTTTTCATAAGCGAAGAAAAAGAACGTCGGATGATCGCCTTTGTTGATTGGGCCACCAATTGATCCACCGAATTGCTTACGATTGAATGGCGGCTTGGACTTAATAGCGGTATTACTCGGCGAGACTTCCGCAGCATTCAACTTCCGATCTCGCAGGAAGAAAAATGCTGAACCGTGGAACTGATTGCCTCCGGACTTGGTTATCACATTTACGGCCGCGCCTTCGCTACGTCCGTTAACTGCTGAAAAGCGCTGCGTGCTGATGATAAATTCCTGAATCGATTCGAGCGGGAACTGCATAACGGGACCACCGACTGTATTGTCTTTATTGTCGATGCCGTTGACCGTGACATTAACGTTTCGGCCACTGGATCCGTTCACGGCAAAAATGGCAATTCGTCGTTTAGTTGGATCGTAAGAGTCGACCGGCTTCACACCCGGCGCCAGGTAAGCGAGATTCCCAAGGTCGCGTCCGTTAAGAGGCAAATCCTGCACATCCCTGGGCGTGATATTAAGGCTTACATCCGTCTTCTCGCGACTGACCAAATCGGAGTCTCCGCTACTCACAGTTACGTTAGCGGTCTGGACCCCGGGGCTCATGTTAAAGTCGCGATTGTTGGTTTGACCCACCAACAACTGAACATTCTCGGCGGTCTGGTCTCCGAATCCAGAAGCCGTCACCTTGATGTCATAAGTACCGGCCGGCAGTAAGTCGATGCGGTACTCGCCATTGTCGTTGGTTGTCGCAGTGCGGCTGAGGCCGTTACTTTTGTTGGTAACGGTCACTGTTCCACCTTTGATCACCGCACCGTTCTTGTCCAAAACGACGCCACTCAAGCCGCTGCTGGCCGTTCCCTGACCCAAGGCTGTGAGCGGCATTAGCAACTGGCCGAAAAGGCCAAGCGCGATCAAGAGCGTAAAGTGCACGAATCCTCTGGCGAAAGCTTTACTCTGCATAGAGCCTCCTAAGATGGTATGACAGCAAGCCGGCTTGCTGGTTTAGTTGAAAATCACGTTCTTTGGACGGCCTCGGGACAAGGCTGAACCGGACTATAGGTATGTTCCACTGGGAATTCCTTGTCCGAATTCTCGGGCGAAGCAACGAATTTCCGGTTAGAACGCGCTCATGCTACTCCTTGCGCAGGAATCGCGCAATTCCTTTCTTGCAGTCGTCAGTCAGGCGGGCAATTACATTCACATCGAGCCCCGTTCGCAGTGATTCGCCAAAGCTCAAGCCATCCATCTGGTAGAGCAGTTGTTTCGTGAGCGATACGGCCGAACGGCTTACGTTATCAAAATCATGGAGATACTCTTCGACCAGAATCTCAAAATTCTCTTCCGGAAAAGTCTGATTGATTAGGCCGAGCTCCCTGGCCTCAACCGCCCCGATTTCAGTACCGCGAGTGATTAATTCGAAGGCCTGCTTTTCAGAAACGTTCCGCCGCAAAATCGCCATCACCATGGCCGGCACAAATCCGATCTTCACCTCGGGATAACCGAAGCGAGCGGACTCCGAGGCCAGCACCAGATCGCAGGCAGTGGCCAGGCCACAGCCTCCAGCCAGTGCTCGGCCCCGCACAGCCGCGACCACCGGCACCGGGATGCTGCGAATCAGCAAAAAGAGTTCGAGCAGCGCGCGCGCATCTGCGGTGTTCTCTTCGACCGACGCTTCCGAAATTTTCTGCAGAGCTGACAGATCGGCGCCGGAGCAGAAATCCTTCCCGGCACCTGTAACTACGACCACGCGAATAGCATCGTCCTGCGACGCTGCATGCAACGCGGCCGTCAGCTCGCTCACGACCTCATCGTTGAGAGCGTTTCTTTTTTCGGGGCGATTGAGGGTGATGCGCCCGACACTGCCGGCGATTGCATATAAAACTGCTTCAGTTTTCTCTGTCATTCTCCGGTCCCCACTACGCAGGCTCATTTAGCTTTGGATTCATCAGTGAAATCCAACAGCGCTGCATTCACTTCAGCGACGGCTTCATTCTGTACCCAGTGACCGCTGTCGGGAATCCTTAACTCGCGGTAAGGAGCGGAAACAAATCTTTCAAGTCCCCGAACGGTGCTGGGCAGCACAGCCCTGTCCAATTCACCATAGATGAACAGGGTCGGCACCTGAATACCTTTAGCGCCGCTCTCAATTTTATCGTTTCGTGCGAACAGCGAGCGAAAGACATTTGCGCGATAGTAGTTTAGCGCGCTCGTTAGCGCACCCGGCTGCTTCAGAGCTTCTTTGTACACCGCCAGGTCCCTGCCGGTGAAGGCGCCCGGGCGGAAGCTTGTCTCGAGATACATACGTTCGACTCGTGCGAAGTCATTAGCTCGCACGCACCATTCAGGCAGTCGCGGCAGTTGAAAGAAGAACATGTACCAGCTGGCGAGGAACTGGCGCAGGGTAAAGTTTAACTGCCAGGCCTTAGGCGGTGGAACCTGCAGCGCAGCTAATTTCGCCACCATGGCGGGATGCCTTTGGGCTACGGCCCAGGCAATTGCGGCCCCCCAGTCGTGACCGACTATGATTGCCTTCTCTCTACCGAAAAATTTGATCAGACCAACCACGTCCCCGACCAGGAGCTCGATACGATAGTCTTGGACGCGAGTTGGCTTGTCGCTTAGGTTGTAGCCACGCAGGTCTGGTGCAACTGCGTGACACCGCGCTCCCAGCACCGGCAGCTGATGCCGCCAGGAATACCAGCATTCCGGAAAGCCATGCAGCAGGATTACAAGTTCATCACCCGAACCGCATTCAGCGTAATGCAGACGTACCTCACCTATCTGCGCATAGTGATGGGTGACGGAAGAGGAATCCATGTGAGCACGCAAACTGCTGGCTTGCGGAGTTCAGCGGCATGCACCATCATCGCAAACCGGTGGTTCTAAATCATTAGGCCCAGGGCCTGAGCTTCGGCATCCGGTAGCTCTATTTCCATGCGCAGTATAGCCGTCGAAAACGTCTTCCCCTGTGCATCAGTCATTAGAGAGAGCGTTCCGCCTCCACCCAAACTTTCATGTAGCAGAAAATTAAGTGCACCCAGATTTGGCAATTCAAAGCGCTCTACTTTACCCTTGCAGATGCCTCTGAAGTGTTCTTTCACTCTCTCTACCGTCACTTCGCGGACCAGCATTGGATAATACTTGTCCTCGAGCGCGATAAGCCCCACGTTCGCTGTGTCACCCTTGTCACCTGAACGCGCGTGCGCCAGCTTAAGTAATTGGATTCGCATTCTTTTTTACGCTTCGATAATCTCAACCCGCGGTACTATCTCTTCCTTTGGTATCAAGGCGGGCCAGTAAGCAACTATTTCTTCAACTTTGGGACGACCTCCGGCAAAACCAGTCACGCCTGGTGGGCCAGTTAAAACCAGCGGCGCTATCTCTTTAGTGAATCGCTCGACAGCCGCACGATTCGGACCGCGGACAGCGACACGCAATTGCACTTCGGGCACTTCTGCGCTAGCCGCACCGGCCAGTGGTCCATGCACCGCATTAACTCCCACGAATTCAGTCAATACCTGATCGAATTTGAGACCCAGCCGATCGAGTCTCGTACGCAGGATACGATCTGCAGCCTGCGCTTTTTCATAAGCCTCGGGCCACGAATAAACCAGCGTACCCACCGCTTTGTATCCGGCTGAATAGCTGATCGACACCTTCAGGAACTTAGTGGCAGGCCGGCCTTCAATGCCAAAAACCCGGACGCGATCAGTTCCTTCATACTCTAACTGCACGGTGGTAAAGTCCGCCACACAGTCGGGCGTCAGGTATTCATGAGGATCGCCCATCTCATAGACCAACTGCTCTTTGATAGACGGAATTATCACCCAGCCGCCAGTGCCCTTATGTTTAGTCACCACGAAGGTGCCATCCGGCGCCGCTTCAATGATCGGAAAGCCGACATTGGCGAGGTTGGGAATGCTGCGCCACTCATATTGACAATTCCCACCGGAAGATTGCGCGCCACACTCAATAATGTGCCCGGCAATCGTCCCCGAAGCCAGCCGGTTCCAGTCGTCCGCAGCCCAACCGAATTCATGAATCATAGGGGCCAGCGTCAGACCGGTGTCGGTTGCCCGTCCGGTAATTACGATACGCGCACCGCGATTCAACGCCTCAACCATGGGCCAGGCGCCAAGGTAGACATTCGCGCTTTGAATCCGGTCCCTTACTGTTGCCAGTGGCTCATCCGTATCCATGTTCCGCAATTCGATGCCGCGCGCGATGAAGTCATCCAGCCGCGGCATGATGTCATCGCCTGTGACAATGCCCAGCCTGAACTTACCAGCCAACCCTAATTCATGAGCGACACTCTGGACGGCTGCGGCGCAGCCTTCGACGTTCACGCCACCGGCGTTGGCTGTAACTTTGATATCTTTCTCGATGCACGCAGGAAGAATTTGCCGCATCAATCCCACAAAGTCTTTGGCATAGCCCGCGCTGGGATCGCGAGACCTTTGCTTCTGCATGATCGACATCGTGACCTCAGCCAGATAGTCGAGCATTAGATAGTCAATCGGACCTTCCTCGACCTGTCGCACTGGCGCGTCAGGAAGATCACCCCAAAAACCCTGACCACCCGCGATACGAATTGATTTCTTCATTTATTTAAGTTCGATTCTTCCTTCCGGCTACTTCTTTAATACTGAGGTAAACGAAAACGCCCGCTTCTCACTGGCCGCAGGTGTCAGAGTCAAGTCAGTCCCCTTCTTCACGGCCCTCAGCGAAAGCATTGGCAGCGGTGGTAATACGGGATCGCCGGGCTGCGGGGTTTTCCATTCACCAAACATCATTGCGACTGCAGTGTAATTGCAGGTGCTCACGGCCGTGACATTGCCGATCTCAGTCTTCGTACCGGAGTCGAGGGTGAATCGGTTACCCATAATCGTCAGCGTGGCGTCTCCGACAAAGCCGGCCGCAGGATAATCAACTTTGCCTGGATACGTGCCGGACAGGTCAACTCGTTGATCCTTTTCCGGATCGCATTTTCCAGTCGTACGGTTTACTGCTTTTGTCGCGCCGGCAGTGTTGAGGTTGGCGGTTTCGGCATTCGCCACCGCAGGCGGCATCGTGACGCGTCGGTCGCGTGCAGCTGTCTCAATCGGACTAGCGGGGTGCGAACTTGTGGAAACCACTGGCGGGCTATCGTTTTGTTTATGGCGCACAGACCTTGTGACGCGCTCTCCCGGACGAATCGCCGCCCTGGATTTAGTTGACCTGACTGAGGTCGTTGTCTTGTTGGCAGACTTCGCGGCATCGCTGGCCGATTTTGCCGGACTGCTCGCACTGCCTTTCGCGGACTTTTTCGCCGCAGAGGTCCCGTGTTGCCCCGCAACTGTCAGTCCTACCATTGAAAGTAATATCACACCAACAAGAGCACGCTTCGCGCGCCCGCCTGAAAGCGTTACTCCGAACGCCTGGAAGCGTGTTGAGTTGCTGATCATGACCGCACCTCCTTACTGAAAAATACTGTCTTTGTTTCAGGCCCCACCAGCCGGTAATACAAATTGACCCAGATGAGGTCCACCATAATTCAGTGCCGTGCGCAATGAAAGTTCGAGCGCGGCGCGCGTATCTTCAGGAGTAATCACAGCGTCAACAAACCCGCGCGCAGCGGCATACTTAGCGTCCAGTTCCCGCTCATATGATTCGCGCACCTGGTCCATTTCAGCCGTCATCTCCTCAGCGGGACTGGCCGACCGGCGCTTTAGCTTTTCGAGTTCGGTTCCGAAGGTTGCCTGCACGGCGGATTCGCCTTCCATCACTCCCATCCGGCCCGTGGGCCAGCTGTAAATGAAATCCGGATCAAAACCCTGACCTGCCATCGCGTAGTAGCCTGCACCCGAAGCGTGATTAACCGTCAGCACAAGCTTCGGTACCGCCGCCGTGGCCATGGCTTCCACAAATCGGGCTCCAGCGCGAATGATGCCTGAGTGTTCCGCTTCAGCCCCAACCATGAATCCCGAAACATCCTGGATGAACAGCAATGGTATTTGATGACGATTACAGGTGTCGATGAAATACGCCACCTTCTCGGCTGATTCTGTGTAAACGATGCCGCCAAAGCGCGGCGGTCCACCGCCAGGTGCGCGGGTCATACCGCGATTGTTTGCGATGACGCCGACCGGGATGCCACGAATGCGCGCCCGTCCCGTGATCATCTCTTTTGCATAATCAGCCTGAAATTCATCCAGGTGCCCACCATCAAGCAGACATTCCAGCAATTCGCGCACCTCGTAAGGTTGCCGATGATCTTCGGGAATGATGTCGTAGAGACTAACGGCCGGACGCGCGGCTTCGACGGGTTCGACAATAGCCACTGCAGGTTGGGACCGTGGCGGCAGTTCCGACACGAACTCCCTGATCTTATCGATACAGGCAGCGTCGTCCTTGACCCGATAATGCGCTACTCCTGAGAGCTCGTTGTGGGTGCGCGCGCCACCTAACGTTTCGTTGTCAATCGTCTGGCCCGTCGCGCCCTTAACCAGATTCGCGCCGCCCAGACCCATGAACGATGTGCCTTCGACCATGATGATCATATCCGAGAGCGCGGGCAGATAAGCGCCCCCGGCTATACACGGTCCCATCACCGCCGAAATTTGCGGCACCTTCAAATAGTGCCGCATGATCGAGTTGTAATAGAAAATCCTGGACGCGCCATACTGACCTGGGAAGACGCCACCCTGATAAGGCAGATTTACGCCCGCTGAATCAACCAGATAAATGATCGGCAGCCGCGAGCGCATCGCGATCTCCTGCGCCCGCAAAATCTTCTTGATTGTTTCGGGCCACCAGGAACCGGCCTTAACCGTGGCATCATTGGCGACCACAACGACTTCGCGACCGTTAACGTGACCGACAACCGTAACCACACCGGCTGAAGGCGCACCGCCGTCATATTGGTCGTAGGCCACCAGCAGTCCGATCTCCTGAGAGTAAGATCCGCGATCAAACAGCAGGTCAATCCGTTCCCGCGCAGTGAGCTTTCCCTGTTTATGCTGGCGCTCGATCTTGTCCGGCCCTCCGCCGCGACGCAGTTTCGCCTCGAGCCGTTTAAGCTCCGCCGTCAATTCGCGAAGACGTACGCGCGTTTCACTGTTAGCTGATGATTGAGATCTTTTCATTGGTTAAGGGCAGACCAGAGCGAGTCCCCGCCCGGTTGAGCCGATCGACTTAATGTTAGATTTTTAAAAAACAAAAATATCACGGACGATGAAGACACACAATTTACGATAACCACGATATTGCCCTGGTCTGGAACGCAGTCTGCTTTCGGGCGTCAGAAAAGTTCCGCAGGCTAAGAACGTGCATCATTAGACGAAGTCTCGCAGCCTCTGGACCTCCCTAAACACAAGGAATGAAATTGCTTTGGCGATGGGTATACAACGCACTACCGCCAGAGACTTTTCACTAGACGTTGGCTGTCGGCTGTGTTCGGGATACCTTCGACAATCAGCACCCGCTTGCCTGTAAGTTCAATTAAGACACCGCCCTCAGCAGTGGTCCATTGTCGCCGCGAGTCGGAAGTAGGGCCCTGGGTGATAGCTTTGGCAGCCGCATACCGAATTCCAGTCCGTTTAATATAGGCATCAAAAAACTCGCTCGCGTCATGTTCAGTATCCCAGACACTCAGTTGCGCGATTAGTACCTGATCCGGATTCGCTCCCTGGTAAACCTCGTAACGGTCACCACCCCAACCGGCAGCTGCGCGTTGGGATTCGGCCTTGACGTTGAGGAACTGATCCAGAATCAGGTAATAGGCCCACTCGCCATTTACGTCATAGTCAATGCGCTTCCAGCCCGAGCCCAGCTCCGCGCGCAAGTCGGGAAGGGTCACCTTGACGGGCGCCTCTTTGGCGAAATATTTTTCCGGATGCAAAATCTGCTCTGACGATTGCGGCAGCTCTGCAAACGCCTGCGAAACCGCCGGCCAGCCTCCCTTCCTAAAAACCGCCGTGGCCCATTCCAGCCCCTGCTCATAAGGAAACACCAGCGACTCGCGCAGCGAGCGAGGCGCTTGTTCATATTCTTTGGAGGACATGGCTGTGGGGCCGAAAGCCCGGATGAAGGCAAAAGCGATTAATGGATTCTTCGCCATGTAGACCTTCATCGCCAGGGTCGCATCGCCCTCAATCAAAGCATGAGCGGCCAGCTCGGCATCTGACTCCCCTCGAGGCCAATGTTCGAAACGCCTCAGGTTGAAGTGCTGATCCTGCAAAGCGTGAGTTAGCTCGTGAGCCATAACCGGTCTCTGGCCCTCAAGGTCAATCCAGTCGGCGATAAAGAAATGTTGCTGCCTGGGGTCGTAATATCCCGCAACCTGCTCCGTCAAGAGCTTGATAAGGAAAGAGCGGTAGGCGAAGTCGGGCGGGACCATGCCCAGCTTTTTCAGCGTCAGCTCCGTGGCCCTCATCTGAGCGGGAGTGGTTTGCTCGTCGAGGTTCCGAATTACCATGCGCTCGATCTCCGCGCGCGACTGGGCGCCGCTTTTGACCGGTTGCAGGATAGCCAGCTCACGGATAGCGCTGGTCTCTTTCAAAACCGCAGCTGAGGTGGAGATTATGGCCGCGTTCTTGGCATTGCTCGCAGCGACAACCACGCCTTTTCTCTGCGGGGCCGCGGTGGAGTAGCTTGAGAAGATTGAAAGCGCCAGCAGGCCCGTAACCAACAGCAGGGTCATTACCAGGCTATTTCTCTTTGACATATTCGACCCTCCGCTCTTATAGTCCGCTAAACGCCACTGAGTTAGCTGAGATGTTGTGATTATCCCTCTGTCGGACAGAGTGTGGGAGGCATTTACTCAAATGACAAGCCCGGTCCTGCAGGATCAACCGATCGACGACTGGCATGAGACCCTCATTCGCGTCCGCTATTCGGAAACGGACAAGATGGGTATCGTCTATTACGCCAACTACCTGATCTGGTTCGAGATTGGCCGCACCGAATACTGTCGAGCGCGTGGTTTCGCCTATAAGGATATGGAAGCCAACGACGACGCCTTTTTGGTGGTGGCTGAAAGTTACTGCCGTTATAAAGCTCCGGCTTATTACGACGATGAATTGTTGATCCGCACCCACATCACCGAGATGCGCCGCCGCTCATTGCGGTTTGGTTACGAAATCATGAGAAACTCTGACGGGCAAATTATTGCCGAAGGAGAAACCGGCCACGTAGTTACCGATGGCGGCGGCCGGGTCCGCTCCTTCCCCGAGGGATTATCGCAGCGGCTGATGGCGCCTCCGATTGTTAAAACATCCGTGAACACAGGCAGTCTGGTTCCAGATAAGGAAGGGCCAGGTTAGTTACAAAGAATCCTATGACTGGTGACTCAGGTTTAGCCGCTGCACTTCACGCGCGCGTCCCGTCGCTTCGTCTATGTCAACCACCAGTGCGCAAATCCTGGACTCGCCACTGGAGTGCTCGGCCCGCCTGAAAGTAACCGAAGTGAACCGTTTGATGACGTCCCCCGCATTCATCCCGATCACCCCAGCGTAGCTTCCAGTCATGCCGATGTCGGTCAGGTAAGCAGTGCCGTTTGGCAGAATTTGTTCGTCAGCCGTCTGCACATGAGTGTGCGTGCCCACCACGGCAGAGACGCGCCCATCGAGATAGCGGCCCATGGCTACTTTCTCTGAAGTGGCCTCGGCATGAATGTCGACGATTCGCACTCTGACCTCTGACGGTACCGATTGCAGTTCCTGGTCGGCGATGCGAAAGGGATCGTCTGATGGCGGCATGAACACTCGACCCATCAGGTTTAGCACTGCCACATCGATTCCCTTCACTTGTCCGATCCACAGTCCGCTTCCGGGCGTGTTCGGAGGATAATTAGCCGGCCTTAACAGGCGTGGTTGCTTCTGGATGTAGTCAATTGCCTCGCGCTTGTCAAAAATGTGATTTCCGGAGGTCATGACGTCGATTCCCGACGCGAATAGCTGTTCCCCGAGCGACGGCGTGATGGAAAAACCGCCGGCCAGGTTCTCAGCATTCATAATGGCCAGATCGATCTCGTGCTGCTCACGCAAGTCCTGAAGCCGCTCGAGCACAGCCAGCCGTCCCGGCTTGGCAACCACGTCTCCGATGATGAGTACTTTCATAATAAAACAAGAAACCGCGAACGATTAACCATGAATAGTATCCCGAGCCCTGTTCATGGTTTGACGGTTCACGGCTTAAAAGTTGGCAGGAGGAAAATCCACGAGGTCGTTCCGAAGCCGAGATTGAACCTGCTTAACAGGTGGGTGACCTGTAACTACCGCAGCCTCTGGCAATTCTTAACAATGAAGAACTGCACTGGCAGATGCGGCTTCGGTCTCCCTTTTCTTCGGCGTTGGCTCAATCATCGTAACTCGGTGACGAGCCCTGCAGATGTTTCCCTCCGCCGCAATGGATACTAGCATAAGCGAGATGCCTGGTGAAGCACCTTATTCGAATTCAGAATGCGGCTATCCGGATTGGTTTGTAAAAAGATGAAACGTTCGGGGACGACGATGGCTGTGGGCTAACTGAAGGAGAGCTGAAATGACGGATGGAGGGCGGTCTCAGGTGAAGGAAATATTGCCGGAGTTTCCCTTTTCCTGCTCCAGGCTTGAGCGGACTTTTAAAAGCCGATCCAGCATTTCCGCGCATTCACCGCTGCGTGCTGCCAACTGGGAATCAGCCTGCTCATGTAGTTGCTTCAAACGATGCAATTCATCAGCGATATGCAGCGCCGCGAGGATTGCCACTTTCAGGGAGTCAACGGTGAGAGTTCCAGAGGAAATTTCGCGCATGCGGCCGTCCACAAACTCGGCCAACTGGATGATGTATTCGGTATCACCGTCCGACCGGATATTGTAGGTCTGATTATAAATCTCGACCCGCACTGTGGGAGTGCCTGTAGTTGCTTCCATTCCGATCTACTCAGTTGCAGCTTGTAACGCAAACCAGAAGCTTGCGTGGAGACATATCTTATATCAGCGGCTGGGACCGGCCTGTGCGAACCGTTACCTAAACTCCTCCGCCATCTCAGTATCGACAGCGGCCACGGCATCGAGCATGGCCTCGACCTTCATGCGAATCATGTCGCGCTCGGCTAACAATTTTTCGACCTGTGTCTCAAGCCGTTCTTTCTCATTCAGCACATTGCCGATGTCGCGGCGCATCAGCGTCAGTTCCTTTTGCAGGTTCTCGTTCTCCTGCCTCAGGGACTTGGTCAATTCTATGGTGCGATAGATCTTGTCTTCAAGATGCGAGAATTTCTCCAATCCAGATAAACCAACCATCCGTTTCTCTCCCTCGGGACAAGACATTGTTTTTTGAAGCCGTCCGATTATGCGACTTCGCGCTCGCAAGCGCAAGACTCATTTTGTTGTTAGGCGCGATTTATTTTTTCGGTCTGCTTCTCAGTGCAGCGCTGCGTCAAAGGTGCGCACCAAACTGTCGACGATTGATCGATGTGTTTCTTCGACCTCATCATCGCGCAGTGTGCCTTCGTCGGAACGATATTCAAATCGCAAAGTAATGGAGCGCTTGTCCTCGGGAACGTTGACACCTTCGTAGACACCGACCAGTTGCACTGCGCGGCACTGTTCAACTGCGTCAGCACGCACAGCCTGAATCATTGCAGCAAAGCTGACGTCTCGATTGACAAGGAAAGTTACGTCGCGACTGACCGCGGGAAATCGAGCCAGCGGCCGATAAAGAACGACTTCTTCAGGTGCAGCAAGCAATGACGTGAGATCCAATTCACCGACGTAAACCGGCTGCCGAAATTTATAGCTGGAGGAAAGCGGCTCTGAGAGGCGGCCGAGGCTACCGATCACTTCGCCTTTAAATTCGATCGCAGCCGACTGTCCCTCCCGCAGGTGTTGGGCAACCTGTGGCTGGAACTGTAGCGGAGCGCATTTGATCGCAGCGACCGCCGCTTCCAGCGCCCCCCGGGTATCATAATAATCAACCTCGCGCGCTGGCTGGGCGCGTCCGGCTTCCATCACTCCACCGCTTGAGATAAAGGCCAATGCCTCACGCTCCACCGGCAACTCCCCCGGCTCAATTGAAGCAAAAACTCGCCCGATTTCGAACAAACTGACGCTTTTCTCCCCATGATTCAAATTGTTACGCAGCGAATTCAACAAGCCCGGAATCAGGCTTGGCCGCATGCGCACGGCGTTTTCAACGATGGGGTTACGCAGCGTGACGAATCGCTCCGCATTAGCCCCTCCAATCAAATTGGGCAGTGGCTCAATTTGATCATCTGTCACGATATCGATGAAGCTGAAGTTGATGGCTTCCGCATAACCGCTGGCGACAAATGATCGGCGCAGAGCGCGCCGCTTCAACTCCCTCGGTTGATACTCTCCGGCAGCCCGCGCAGGGGGCAGGTCGGCTCCGATCCGGTCGTAGCCGCTGTGCCGGGCAATCTCTTCTACTAAATCCTCTTCCCCGTCGACATCGATGCGCCAACTGGGAACAACGTAAGTCAGCGAGCCTGCCGGCGCTGCTTCGTCGGCTTCAATTTTAAAGCCCAACCCGTCAAGGATCCGGCGCATCTCCGGCTCGGCAATTGTTAGCGAGGTCAGTGTCTCAACCCTTTCGACGTGAAAAGGAATGCGCCGCTCAGGCCTGCGTTCTGTAACCACGTCAATGGCGTTCTCAGTCGCCACACCACCGGCGATCGCACAAATCAACTCGACGCATCGTTCCTGAGCTCGAATCACTCCGCCGAAATCAGCGCCGCGCTCAAATCTTCTGGATGCCTCAGTATCCATTCCCAGGGCTCTCGCGGTTTGGCGTACGGAATCGGAATTGAAGTAGGCGCTTTCGATTAGGACGTCTGTTGTTTGACTTGAGATCTCCGAATCTTCGCCTCCCATCACCCCCGCCAGCGCCACTGGACGTTTGGCGTCAGCAATGACAAGCATGTTCGTGTCTAGCTTGCGCTCAACTCCATCGAGAGTCTTAAGAAGCTCTCCACTCGCCGCGCGTCTCACTATTATTTTCTGCTCACTCAGCCGCGCCAGATCGAAAGCGTGGAGCGGCTGTCCTATTTCATGTAGAACGAGATTAGTGATATCGGCAACGTTGTTGATTGGTCTTTGCCCAATTGCTTCGAGCCGGCTTGCGAGCCAGTCGGGTGACGGTCCGATTTTTACTCCACGAATGATCCGCGCGGCGTAACGGGAGCACAGGTCGGCGGCCAGGATTTCCACCGAGGTGAACTCCTCCGCTCTTCCGCCAAGGGCGAGTGGAGTGGCAGGCGGGTATATCACTTCTCCGGATTCAATCACAGCGACTTCGCGAGCAATGCCGATATGTGAAAGACAATCGGGGCGATTCGAAGGCACCTCAACATCAATTATCTGGTCGCTGCCTTTGTCCTCGACTGCGTCGACAGCCAGGCCAACCATGGTCAACGACTCGCGCAACTCGGCGGGCGTCAGGATTGTGCCCGTCAGTTCTGATAGCCAGTTGTAGGAAATGTACATGATTGGAAAATGGAAAAACGACCTCTTGTTCCTGGTGCTCTGAACTTTGTACTTTGAGCTTGGTACTTTGTACTTTGCTTTTGGTTGGGTGCGTTGACTGGTGTCGCCAATCGCGTCTCAGATTCGATTCACAAAATTAGGAGCAAAGTACAAAGATCAAAGTACAAAGCACTACTTCGAACCTATTCGAACTGCTTCAAAAACCTAACATCATTCTCAAATAACAGGCGGATGTCGTCGAGGTTATACATCAGCGCCGCCATGCGATCGATACCAAGTCCGAACGCAAATCCCGAAAACTCATTGGGGTTGACTCCCGCAGCCCGTAAGACATTTGGATGCACCATGCCGGAACCGCCCAGCTCAATCCAACCCGAATTTTTGCAGATGCGACAACCTGATCCGCCGCACTTGAAACAGCTAAAATCAAACTCCGCGCTTGGCTCAGTAAAGGGGAAGTATGAGGGCCGGAAGCGCGTGACAGTGTTCGGACCGAACATCCGTCGCAAAAACTCTCCCACTGTGCCCTTGAGGTGGGCCATGGTGATCCCTTTATCCACGCACAACCCTTCAACCTGAAAGAACATGGGGTTATGCGTCGGATCCGGCGTATCGCGCCGGAACACTCGCCCGGGAGCAATCATGCGCACCGGAGCGCCCCGACGCTGCATGGCGTGTATCTGCACCGTCGACGTCTGCGAGCGCAAAGCGAATCCATCTGTGGTGTAAAAAGTGTCCTGGGGGGCGCGCGCGGGATGACTCTGGGGAATATTCAACGCGTCGAAATTGTAGAAGTCCGTTTCGATCTCGCGACCATCTTCGATGGCGTAGCCGAGTGTGACGAAGATGTCTTCGATCTTCTCTCGCAGGAGGGTGATTGGATGCAAGTGTCCGCCGCGTGGGCGACGACCGGGAAGTGTGACATCGATACTCTCGCGTTCTGTGCGAGCGCTTTCAACGAGCCTGCCCAGGACTTGCTCCGCCTGCTCGAGCTTTCCCTGAAGGTCTGCTTCTACCTGCTGCACCAGTTGGCCAAACGCGGCGCGCTCGTCCGGGCTAACGCGTCCAATCAGCTTCTTGCATGCCGATAGTGCGCTCTTTCTACCAAAGTGCCGGGTGCGCAGTTCCGCCAGTGAGCGCTGCTCCGCCTCTGCCTCGCGCAAACTCAGGGGAGTAGCGAGTTCGGCGTCACCGGTAAAGCGTGCAAAGCGCTCGAACTCCTGCTCGAACGCTTTGCCTGCCGCCTCAACCTGGAGTTTGGGATTATCCTGGCTCTGACCTTCGGCCATTACGACGAATACACCCGCGGGACTCCCGCATTCAGACTGTTGCGATCATCGGTTGTTAGGCGGCTGCTTTTTCACTCTGCTTATCATTCAGCGCGTCCTTCGCCTGTGAAGCAACAGCACTAAATGACTCCGGGTGATGCACTGCCAGATCGGCCAACACCTTTCGATCCAGTTCAATGCCGGCGAGCTTCAGGCCATGCATCAACTGCGAATAGTTGAGACCGTTCAGACGCGCGGCAGCGCCGATACGCACGATCCAAAGACTGCGAAAATCACGCTTCTTCAACTTGCGCCCGGTGTAGGCGAAGTTCAATCCACGCTCAACCGATTCTTTGGCCGACCTATAAAGCTTGGACTTGGTACCTCGATAGCCTTTGGCCAGCTTTAATATTTTCTTGCGTCGTTCAAGACGCTTATTTCCACGTTTTGCTCTG
This sequence comes from Pyrinomonadales bacterium, assembly GCA_038237475.1. Taxonomy (GTDB): domain Bacteria; phylum Acidobacteriota; class Blastocatellia; order Pyrinomonadales; family Pyrinomonadaceae; genus JAOAPY01. Next base: position 177,250 of record JBBRYS010000004.1, read on the forward strand.
GGCATGACTGCCTCCTTCTAAAAAAAATGCTGGTCGTCGGGCTCTTGGTTTAGGAAGTCTTGTCTCTGACTGCTCACCAAACTCTTCTCGCATCGAGAAGGCCGGCCGAAGCCTGAAACACCAGAACCAAAGTCCTGAGACCTAACCTTTAGTCCCTGCCATAAGGCAGCATAGCCTCGACGCGCTTCATATCCGATTTTGAGACCAGCACGTCAATATCAAGAATCCGTTTCCGCTTGCTGGACTTCTTGGTCAGAATGTGGCGCGCATGCGAATGTCCGCGCTTAATTTTGCCGGTCGCGGTGAGACGAAATCGCTTCGCCGCGCCTTTGTGTGTTTTCAGTTTTGGCATCATTGCCCTCCCTTAAAATTTTGCGCCACACTTCGGTAACGCAAGCTATCTGTTCTTTGAGACTTAATCTGGGACCGCGCGCTTCCAGCATGCAGACCGCCTGTGGGCCGGCATCGCCAGACGCACTGACAGCTGCGTCATAAGGAGTGACGGGTTCCGCCCTCCACTAAACTCAAGTACCTGCCGGCGCCGGCCCCGAAGTGCCTCCGGATGCGGGGGACGAGTTCGGACCCGGTGTGCCGCCCGCCGCTGGCGCTGCGCTCTCCGTCTTTGCCGGGGTCTTATGTCGCTTGGGCCCAAAGATAATAAACATCTGGTTCCCTTCCATTCTGGGTCGGGCCTCGACCTCGCCTACATCCAGCAGATCGGCTTCCAGTTTTTGCAGGATCTTCGAACCCAACTCACGATGTGTCATCTCGCGCCCACGAAACCAGATGGTTGCCTTGACCTTGTCTCCTTCCTGCAACCAGCCACGGGCATGTTTCATGCGATATTCGTAATCGTGATCGTCGGTGCCGGGACGAAACTTAACTTCCTTAACAGTGATGGTGACCTGTTTTTTCTTCGCCTCGTTGGCCTTCTTCTTTTGCTCGTACTGGAACTTGCCAAAATCAATGATGCGACAAACAGGAGGCTGTGCGGTTGGAGCTACTTCGACCAGGTCCAACCCACGTTCGCGGGCAGCGCGGATTGCTTCCTGAATTCCCAGCACGCCGAGCTGTTCGCCCTCTTCACCGATGACACGTACTTCGGGTACTCGAATTCTCTCGTTGATACGCGTGACCGGCAAACGTCTATGGTCTGGTCGCGAACCGCGACCTCGAAAGCCTGTAGCTATTGCTGCACCTCCTCAGTAATGGTTCCGTGCTCATCTCCCACCATCCGAATCGATCGACTCGGGAGCGAAAAGGAAAACCGGAACTAAGTATTCGTCAGGGCACGCGACTCAACGAGCCGGTGTGCCATCGCCTGGAAATCTTCAAGTGACATCGCCCCGATGTCGCCCTGTAAACGCTCGCGGACAGCCACCTGCTGCTGCTCTAATTCCCGATCGCCGAGGACGAGCATAAAAGGCACTTTCTGCATCTGCGCGTCCCTAATCTTGGCGCCGATCTTTTCACTGCGCAGATTAGCCGTCACGCGCAGTCCGCTCTTTTGCAGCGCCGCCGCCACGCCGGCGGCGTAATCATTGATCCGATCCGTAATCGGTAACACGGCCACCTGCACAGGCGCCAGCCAAATGGGAAAGGCGCCGGCGTAGTGCTCAATCAGCACGCCGAAAAATCGTTCGATCGATCCAAACAGAGCTCGATGGACCATCACCGGCCGGTGCGGCTTATTGTCTTCACCGATATATTCCAACTCGAATCGCTCGGGCAAATTAAAATCCCACTGCACCGTGCCCAGCTGCCAAAGGCGCCCGATGGCGTCCTCAATTTTGAAGTCTATCTTTGGGCCGTAAAAGGCTGCTTCACCTTCGATTCGCTCGTAATCGATTCCGCGCGCATCCAGAGCGGCGGCCAGGGAGGTTTCGGCCTTCTCCCATTCTTCATCCGAACCCAACCAGTTCTTTGAAGTATCGCTGCCTTTGACGGACAGTTCGAACTTGATTTTTTCAAAACCAAAGGTCTTCAAAACCTGATACGCAAAATCAACACAGTCGTCGATCTCTCTGCGCACCTGATCCGGAGTGCAAAATAGATGAGCATCATCAACCGTGAATCCACGCACTCGCATCAGGCCATGCAGCGTGCCGGACAACTCTGCGCGATAGACGGTGCCCATTTCCGCGTAACGCTGCGGCAAATCCCGATAGGAACGTTGTTGTGATTTGTAAATGCCGATGTGGAAAGGACAGTTCATCGGTTTCAAGCGAAACTCGACATCCTCGATCTTGGTTGGCGCAAACATCGAGTCGCCGTAGTTCTGCTCATGACCGCTGACCTGCCACAGTTCGCGCCGGGCAATGTGTGGCGTGTAAACGAAGCTGTAATCGCGTTTGACCAGCTCTTCACGCAGGTAGTCTTCCATCCGCTGGCGAATAATTCCGCCTTTCGGGTGCCAGAATATTAAGCCCTGCCCGTACTGCTCCTGAATCGAGAAGAGATCGAGCTCGCGTCCCAGCCGGCGATGGTCGCGCTTCTCAGCTTCTTCGCGCTGCTTTAACCACGCATCCAACTCTTCCTGACTGAAAAATGCAGTGCCATAGATGCGTTGCATCTGCGGTTGCTCCGCATCGCCCATCCAGTAGGCGCCCGCCAGCGACAGCAACTTAAACGCACGCAACTTTCCGGTGTGGGGCACGTGCGGACCAAGACAGAAATCGATAAAGGGAGACCCATCGATGTAATAGACGCTGACTGTGTCGCCGCCCTTGTCGTCAATCAGCCGGCACTTCAGGGGTTCAGCCCGCTCCTTAAATATCTGCAGGGCGTCAGTCTTGGCAATCTCTTCGCGTCTGTACGGCATATTGCGTTTGGCAATATCGCGCATACGCTTTTCGATTACAGGCAGGTCGGCCTCAAGCAACGCTCGTGGAGCGATTACATCGTAGAAAAATCCATAACGCGGATCGTCCAGCAATGCCGGTCCAATTCCCAATTGTGTGCCGGGGAAAAGGTCCAGGACCGCTGCCGCCAGCAGATGCGCGGTCGAGTGTCGCAGGACTTCCAGACCAGCCAGGGTCTGCGGCAGTACCGGTTCAATCCTGACGGGCGCACCGGTGCTCAGCGTATCCAGCTTAAAAGCGAGATCCACTTCAGTGCCGTTCACGCGTGCCGCTAAAGCTTGCTTCGCCACTTCACGGTCCAACTGCTTCAGGGCTTCAGCTACAGTCACCGGCCCGGCCAGCGGCCTGGAAACGCCATCATTAAGTTGTACGTTGATTTCGCTCATCACTTGTATCACAAATTCAGGAGTTCCATCCCTGCCAGCGAACCGGCTTAGGGGCATGCCCTCGCCCGACAGCGACTTCGCCGGACTAGTCTCCTACGATTTGTGACTACCACTGCGATTTACTACTTCTTTGATCGGTTTCGATAGGAGCGCCTTCGTAGCGAGCCCGCGTGGCGGGTTCAATTAATAAGTCGAGAATCGAGTTGTTGTTCGATTCATACGAAGGACTTCCGGAGCTTCTATCAAAAAATGATACTGCGCCTAATCGCTTGTAACGCGTAAGAATGTAGCGAAAGAGGCCACTTATGTCAATTCGAGGTGCAGCAGAAGGTTGGAGATTCTGAACGAGCTGGCATTCGTCCCACCTTGGTCGCGATAACGCGAATCTGTACTAACAACCGATTCCCCGTTCTACGCTCACAATTAATTCGCGGAAACCTCAGACACCACCAACTTTGTACTAGGCAAACATATGCTTTCATGTTAATAAACGGCACCTAAAAATGAACAAGCCTGCTTCGCAGGTTTTCGCCCTGTCAGCAAACTTAGCTCTGAACTCTGCAAGTCTTACGATAACGCAAGGATCGCAAAACTATGTCTCGAGCGCTGCTGGTCATTATCGTGGTCGTGCTTTACGTGCTGCATCAGGACTTCTGGTTCTGGCGCACCGCGCATCCTTTAGTATTTGGTTTCCTGCCCATCGGACTCTTCTATCAGGCCTGCTACTCGGGCGCGGCTGCTCTGGTGATGTGGCTGCTCGTGAAATACGCCTGGCCCCACCATTTGGAAGAGGAGATTGAAAAACCAAAGGAGGACATCAGCGCGTGATTCCTGCCATTGTCGTATTCATCTATCTCGCTACTGTTCTCTATATTGGCATCTTTGCCTTTAGAAAAGCCGCCGGTGGGGGAAAAGCCGAGGACTACTTTTTGGCCAGCCGATCGCTGGGGCCGTTTGTCTTTCTGTTCTCGCTTTTCGGAACGAACATGACGGCCTTTGCGATCCTCGGCTCGTCGGGCCATGCGTTTACGAATGGAATCGTTACCTTCGGCTTAATGGCCTCGTCGTCAGGCATCATCATTCCCCTGACGATCTTTTTTATAGGTACACGCGTCTGTGCGCTCGGCAAGAAATATGGATTCATGACGCCGGTGCAGATGTTTCGCGATCGTTGGGAGTGCGGCCATATCGGAACCGTGATCTTTGTTCTGCAAGCTGTCCTCTTAATACCGTACATCATCATTGGGATTATGGGCGGGGGCACCACACTCAATTCGATCAGCGGTGGATTGATTCCCTACTGGTTCGGCGGCGCGATGGTGGCACTGGTGGTGATGGGCTACGTGTTCTTTGGCGGCATGCGCGGCACGGCCTGGGTCAACACATTTCAGACAATCCTTTTTTTGTTGTTTGGCGCCGTCGCCATTGTAGTAATCGGCACGGGCATGGGAGGATTTCGCAGCGCCGCGCAAGCGATGCTTAATTCACCCGCCTTCGCGCCCTTGTTAACTCGTGAGCGAATCTCGCCGCAGTACTTCTTCAGCTATACGTTCATTCCGCTTTCCGCTATCGCCTTTCCACATATCCTGATCTTTTGCCTGACTGCGCAGAAGATGAACCACTTTAAGAAGACGGTCATCTTCTACCCGCTCTGCATCCTGGCAATCTGGTTACCGTGCGTGTTCCTGGGGGTGATGGCAAACCGAGTAACCGACGTGCCGCAGATTAAGGCCAAGCAGGAAGCGCGCCGGATGCTCGTGACACAGGGCAAGAACCTTGCGCCAGAACAGCGGGATGAACTGCGCGAGCAGGCTGCGGGTGACGACGTGATTTTGTTGTTGCTGCAGCGATATGCACCACTCTGGCTGGCTGGGTTGTTGGGAGCAGGCATCATGGCCGCTGTGATGGCCAGTGACTCGCAGATCCTGGCCCTCTCCACCATGTTCACGGAGGACTTTTTTGCCTTCTATGGAGGCAAGCGGCGCTTTGGAGAAGGCGTGCAGGTGCAGACCGGGCGAATTTTTATTGTGCTGATTACACTGGTGGCTTATGCGGTGGCCTTGCGAGCGCCGGAAACAATCTTCGAGCTTGCCATTCAGTATGCCTTTTCGGGTTTTGCGGCCCTCTCACCGTTATTGATTGCGGCCTTGTTCTGGCGAGGGAGTACGAAGTGGGGAGCGCTGGCGGTTACTCTTTGGACCGCGCTGGCGGTCATTGCGGTGGCGATTTATCAACACGCGGTTCCAGCGCCCGCTCCCGGACCTTCCATCGTGAGTTGGTCGGTATCAGGAATCGATGTACTGGCGCGGACGCCTGGTGGCACCGCAGTCTTTGGTTTTATGCCAGTAGTGCCGATGGTGATCGTCTCCGGATTATTGATGATCACGTTTTCGAAGATCACAGTGAAACCTCAAGACTCGACGATTCAAAGATACTTTCCGCCGGGCTAGGTTTTTTCGAATGCCCCCACCGCCAGCTGGGGGATTGTTGCGATCCAACCTAAACAAGAGCAGGCTAATCCTTTTAGGCTGTATCTGAAATATCCCCCGGCTCATGCCGAGGTATTCCAGGAAGAGGATTTGATCAGTACGTCGCTGTAGCCTGTATCTGAAAAGCCTACTGCGAGCTCGTTCCCATCATTTGATCGCGTTTGGCCTTGAACTCGGAGCTTGGCTTCCATTCGGGAAACTTCTCTCCCTGCGCTACGCGATAGCCGATTGTCAGCAGTAACTGCGCGTCGTCAACTGCGCCTGCTAAAATCCAATCCGGCTTTATTTCATCTGAGACCTTATGGTAATCCTTCTGCACATACTCCTCACGCTTTTGCTTCCCGTAACCTGCGTCCTTCCCGACGTAGTCAGTACCTGAACTGGTGTAAAGCGCGGGCACTCCCTGCTTGGCGAATTCAAAATGATCGGAGCGGTAGTAGTAGCCTTTTTCCGGCTCAGGATCCGGGTTCACGGTTCGCCCCTGGTCAGCGGCCGTTTCCCGCAGGAGATCGATGAGCGTGCTGTTATCATCGCCCACCATCGTGATGTCTTTAGTGCGGCCCCATTGGTTCACACCGTCCTTATTAATATTCGCCAGGGTCTTGTTCAAAGGATAGAGGGGATTGGTGGCGTAGTAGCGCGACCCAATCAATCCTTTCTCTTCACCCGTCACCGCAAGGAATAAGAGAGACCGTTTGGGCGCCATGGGCAGTTTGGTAAACGCTTCAGCGATTTCAAGCAAGGTCGCGCATCCGGATGCGTTGTCCAAAGCTCCATTAAAGATCTGATCGCCGGACAGTTTTGGATCGCGGCCGAGATGGTCCCAGTGCGCCGTGTAGATGACATACTCACTTTTGAGTGCGGCATCGGAGCCTTCGAGTTTCGCCACTACATTGTTGGAATTAATCTCGCGCAGCGTGTTCTTGACATCGAGGTTGGCTTTGGCGCTCAACGTTACTGGCTTGAAGTCTTTGCTGACCGCAGCTTTCTTCAACGCGTCAAAATCCTGACCACTCGCGGTAAACAACTCCTTTGCGCGCTCCGACGTAATCCACGCTTCGACTGCAGGCCGGGACATGTTTTTGTCAGGGGTCTGAATGTCGAAGTTCTCTCTGGACCAACTACCGGACACAACTTCATACGGGTAACCCGCCGGCCCGGTCTCGTGAATGATGATCGCAGCCGCAGCGCCTTTCTCGGCTGCGATTTCATATTTGTAGGTCCAGCGGCCGTAGTAGGTCATGGCCTTACCCTTGAACATTTTCTCGTCAAGCATATTTTGGTCATTGGCTGCAGGGACTGCCGGATCGTTTATCAACATGACGATCGTCTTGCCGCGCACATCGACCCCCTTGTAATCGTCCCAGCCGTATTCAGGCGCGACTACGCCGTACCCGACAAAGACCATCTCGGAATTCTCGACTTTCGATTCGGGCACGATGCGCCGAGAGATTGCCACATAGTCTTCCGGAAACTTCAGATCAATTTTCTTTCCGCCGGCCGCGAACGATGCAGTTGGCTGTCCGGTGAATCCGACCAGGGGCACCTTCTGCAAATAAGTTCCATCAGGATTCCCCGGCTTAAGGCCGAGACGTTGGAACTGCTCAGTCAGGTATTTGACGGACAGTTCCTCTCCTTTCGTTCCCGGACCGCGACCTTCAAATTCGTCGGATGAGAGCACCTTGACGTGCTGCAGAAGATCTTTGTCATTTATGCTGTCGAGCGCAGGCTTGAGTTCCGCCGGCCCGGCCGCGCTAACCGCTTTCGGGTTGACCTCGGCCGAAGAGTTGGCCGGCGGGGCGCTCTCGCAACCAATCGCGAAGGTCAGGGCCGCTGAAAACAAACCGCTGCAGAGAATGCGTTTATACATATTTTGCCTCTTCAAAGTTTTGAACGTTCTACCTAGCCAAAGCAATACAATCGCCCGTCCTGCGATCCGATCACTATTCTGCCGTTGGCGATTGCAGGCGAGGCTGAGAGGGGTGAGCCTGTATTGAATTCCCACACCTTCACTCCATTCGCGAGGTTGAGAACATAGAATCGACCGTCGTTAGAACCCACAAACACACGGCCTCCGGCAATCGCCGGTGAAGATTCAACCCGCGCTCTGGTGGCGAAGGTCCATAGCGCTTTGCCGCTGGTGCTAATGCCATGAATCATTTTGTCTCGACCGCCGATGACCACACGATCATCAACCACGGCAGCAGATGAGTAGAACGGGAAATGACGTTGCGGATGTTGATAGCGCCAGCCGATGTTGTGATCTTTCAGGTTCACCATTAAGACTTCGTTTTCGAAGGTACCATAGAACGCGGCCCCGCCCCGCAACGCTGGGGAGGCTCCGGTGTAAGCTCCCGAGGTGACATTAAACTGTTCCTTCCCATCAGAGAGCCTGACTGCGTGAAAGATTTCATCGCAACCGGCAAAGAATGCCAGTCCTCCTGCCAAACTGGGAGTCGAATGAACGGCTCCCTGAATATGAAATTTCCAAAGCACAGCTCCGTTGCGGGTCGAGAGACAGTAAAGATATTGATCGTAGGAGCCAATCAAAACGCGGTCGCCTGCCACCACTGGCGACGACTTGATCTCGTTTCCGGTTTTAAAGCTCCAGAGTTTCTTGCCATCGGACGCGTTGACAGCATGGAACTCACCACCAAGGTCCCCGATATAAACTACTCCATTGCTGTAAGCGGGAGATGACTCTCCAATCGGTGCGCCGGTCGGATACTTCCAATAGACCGCTCCATTATCAAGATTGAGCGCCACCAGTTCGCCTTTTTGAGAGCCAACAAATACAGTGCCACCCACAATCGCGGCTGAGGATTCGATTGAGTCACCCGCCTCGTAGGTCCAGAGCTGCTTTAAATTTCCCGGCACATTGGCTAGCGACACGCCAGTCAAAGACGGATTCCCGCGAAACTGTGACCAGTTATTAGCCGGCGTATCCTGGCCCAGCATTGTCCCAGTAAAAAGAAATATCGAAACACACACCAACAAGCACCGCTGAAGATACGTGCCGCACACAATTCTGCCGCCAGTCCGCATTCCGTTTTCCCTATTCTGCATTCTCGCTAGTACGCCCAATGGTAAACCTCCAGGGCGCCAGTCAGATCAAAAGGTCGCGGGTTATGTTTTCCGGTCCACTGTTGCACGGCTTCCCCGGCCAGCAGGTTCAGATCATCTAAGGGTACGTTGGCGTGGCGCAACCCGCCAGCCAACCCTCCGGCAGCGATCAATTCTTCCAATCGTCGCGCCAGTATTTCAGCCGGCTGCGACGGGTCAACCCTTCTTCCGCTCGCCTGCAAAAGCTCCCCATACAACTCACCGGCAACGCCGCCATTCCAACGAACCACAGCCGGCAGCAACATGGCGATGGCTGCGCCATGAGTGATTCCGTAATGGGCGGTCAACGGATTGGCGCACGCATGTGTGGCGCCGAGCATCGAGCTTTCAATTGCCCCTCCCGCAAAGCAGGCCCCCAACTGCATTGCACCGCGGGCCTCAAGATTATTTGGCTCTGTGAGAACACGCTCATAATTCCCTTCCAGCAGACGCCACGCCTCGCGCGCATACATTTGTGAGAGCACATTGCGGTTCACGGTCACGTAGGTTTCAACCGCATGCGCAATTGCATCAAAACCCGCTGTCGCTGTGATCGCCTTTGGCTGGGAAATAGTCAGCTCCGGATCGAGCAGTGCCACCCCAAATGCAGCCTTAGGATCGCCACACGCCATCTTCACATGAGTGACTGGATCACAAATCAACGCGTAGCTCTGTGCTTCACTTCCCGTCCCTGCCGTCGTGGGAATGCCAAGCATCGGCAAAAGGGGTTTGCCGGCCTTGCCGTACCCGAGATAGTCAGACATTGCACCGCCGTTAGTCAGCAGGAAATTAATGCCTTTGGCGCAATCCAGCGAACTGCCGCCGCCGAGGCCAATAAGCGAATCGACCTTTTCGGCCTCCGCGACAAGAGAACCGGCCGCAATCATCAGCGTATCCGGATTAACATCGAAGTCATGAAATGCTACCACTTCAATTCCGGCAGCACGCAGCAGCGCCGAAGCTTTGGCGACATGACCGGATGCCAGCAGACCGTGATCGGCCACCAGTAACGTGCGCTTAAAGCCTCGTTCGCGCGCGAGCTCACCGAGACGAGTAATGGCGCCCGCCCCGAAAATCACCGAGGTCCGAGGTTGAAAATCAAAAGTTCTCACGCGATGTAAGCAGCTCCTGGCGTCCGAGCCGGCCCGCACATGTATTCTCAGAGTAACGACTCTGATGCGAATCAACCAATCGAATCAAGGGGCGGACTTTCATGCGCCGTTACCAGTCTCACGCTTTATGGTTTGGCCGCAGCCGATTCAGCGAGGGCAAAGAGTTCGTTGCGATTCGATATGTAGAGCGTGCCATTAGCCGGCACCGGGGTCGAGTAAACGGAGCTCCCCATATTCATTTCACCAATGACTTTCTTAGTCTTGCCCGTTTGCAGGATTACCACATCGCCGTCTTCATCGCCGAGATAGATCTTGTCGTCAATTATTATTGGCGAACCCCAAATGGCCGCAAACAGATCGTGCACCCAGTAAGGCTTACCTGTTTTGGCATCGATTGCATGGAGGAACCCGCTAAAGTCAGCTTCGTAGACTATACCGTCTTTGATAGCAGGTGTTGAGATCGAACGGCGGATCTTGTCGTAGTGCCAGACGAGCCCGGTCGTCGTGATATCACCTCGTTTCGTGGCATCGATACAGTACATGTGGCCCACACCTTCGCCATGTTCGGGATCCTGTCCGTTCGCGATATAGATTTTGTCCTCATAGGGAACGGGGGTGGAGATCAGTTCATTCCGAGTCTTCGGCCAGACTGAGTCCTTGGGGTTCGTATCGAATTCCCATAGCTTCTTGCCGGTTAGCGCTTCGTATCCGCGAATCCAGCCATCGCCCTGCGCGTGGACCACCATATCAACGCCGCCGATTCTCGCGACCGTGGGCGAGGACCATTGGCCATGAAGAATCCGGTCACCCACCGAGTTATCTTCCCAAACCAGTTTCCCTGTGGTCTTACTGACAGCGATGATTGCGGGCGCTTTGGGAGCAGGAATGTTGACATGACTTTCGTCTTGCCCGTTTGAGGTGCTGACATAGATAAGATCGCCGAAAGAAACCGGGGAAGAGTTCGCCATGTTGTGGGGCAGCGTCCCCACCTCCTCCATCATGTCGAACTTCCAGAGAATGTCAGCGTCCGTTTCGCTCTTCAGCGTTTCATCCGTGTATGGTCCATCGTTTTTTCCATCTCGAAATCCTTTGGTATCGAGGGCTACCAACTCGGCACGATTGGTGACGTAATATAGCTTGTCACCTTCGACCAGGGGAGAAGAACAAACTCCCTGGTAGGGCCAGTCATTAACGCGCCCGGCGGCAAGTTTGTCGGACACTGCCTGCCACAGGAATTGGCCATCAGACTCGCGGAAGGTCATGAGGATACCTTTGTCCCCTTTCACCTTCGGGTCGCGCACGCCCTCGTTATTGGTACCGACATAGACTTGTCCTCCGGCAACTACAACATTGCCGTAGGACTGGGAGCCCAGCGAGGCAACCCACTTGACGTTCTTTTTAGTTTTCACGTCCCAGATAGTGGGCAGCCCTTTCATGTTCGAGACCATGTTTCGATCGGCAGTCCCGCCCCACATCGGCCAGTCGCCCTTGCCCGGATCGGAGGCAGCAGCTGGGAAAGCCGGCAGCATACAAAACGAAATCAACAACAAGCCGATTGCGGCAGTTAAATAGTACCTGCGATTTTTCTGTATATTAATGGAGCCGTTTCTCAATTCGTTCGCCATTATTTCATCCTTCTTCAGACTGCCCTACTGATTCTTATAGACCTTCAAATTATCGAAATAGACTTCAGCAAGTCCGTTGCCGAAAATCCCAGGCGCCCCCTGGCGGTTTGGAATGGGATCGATCCGTTCCAGCATCCAACCGGCAGGCTCTGGTTCTCCGGCAGCCCAGGCCTTACCACGCGCGCGCACTTTGCCGTCAGGCAGGTTCTCGACCCGCAGCTTCAGGTGATACCAGGCATCCGGTTTCCAGGCGAAGGGTATCTTTACTGTCCGCGCGATCTCCGGCTGCCATGGCTCAATGTGCAGCGCTTGGCTATTGCCGTAGAGCGTCAACACGTAGCGCTGAGATATCACCCCGGCATCGCCCTGTTGTCTGCGCTTTTGCGTGGCCTGAACGTCAGCCTCGATGGTGTAATCTGCCAGGTTCGATGGACCAAAGTAGGCGCGAGCGCGACTCAGCAACGACGAACCTTCAGTCGTCTTAACCAGCACCTTGTTCCCATTCAAATCGCGGACGATGTATTTGAGCGTCGTGTTTACCCAGGTCGCCGGGATCGCATTCACTGCCATCTCGTCAAAATTTTCGTTGAGCGGCAACGGTGGAAAGACGCGCACACTTGCTGTACCCGAAAGGCCACCCACCGTCGCCCGTACCAGGCCGGCCTGAGCGGTCGGATCTGTGGAGGCTACAAATCGTCCGTTCGCTACCGAGCCTTTCAACTGATCGAGTGCCCAGCTGGCCGAGGCCTCTTCGCGCACGAAGTTTCCCTGTTCGTCAAACAGCCGCACGCGAAAGTTCGCCTGCTCGCCTGGTTTTAGAATTAGATCAGTCGGCACTACCTGTACATAGGTAGCTGGGTTCGAGGAGCGAGCCACAGTGTTAACCGATTTGTCAGAAGGGGTCCCTTTTGCCTTCTTGCCGATGCAGTACACATTTGCATCACTGACAATATAAACTCGCCCGTCCGAAACTGCGGCCGAAGCAATGATTGCCTCAGGCAGTGCAGCCGTGCCGAGTTGCTCTTCGTCAAGCACTTCCACTCCGGTTGCGCTGGGTTTCAGAATGTAAAACTTGCCATCCTCGGTACCGACATACAGCTTGCCATCGGCCAGAACCGGAGACGCTTTTTGGATCGTTCCCAATTTCTTTACCCACAGTTCCTTGCCGTTGTTGACATCGAAAGCTGCCAGCGTTGCGCCGTTATCAAGCTGGTAAAAGCGATCTCCATCGAGCACGGGTGATGAGAAGCCACCCTGCCAGCCATAGACCTGCCATTTGACCTGATCTTTCTTGATTTCGCCTTTCGCTGCTGCATCGACGGCTACGATCATACCCATCTCGCTGGAGTCTAGATTCTCTTCACTATGGGTCAGGATCGCCAGTCCATTGTGCACAATGACGCCTGTATTCAGACCTCGTTTACTAATTTCATATTTCCAGACGGGCTCACCAGTCTGGGCTTTGATCGCGTGGACCACGCCATCACTGGCTCCCTGAATCAACAACCGCATACCGTTTACTTTGGCTATGATCGGCGCCGCGTAAGTCGTGTCATAAGGCCTGCCGCCCGGGGCGCTGATCCACATTGTCTCGCCGGTCTTCTTGTCGAAGGCGATGAAGCGATGCGCACCGCGCCCATGCTGCCCCCATTGAAAAGTCACGCCGCTCACAATCACCAGATCGCCATCCACAATCGGCGAGACAGTACGCCCGCCATGCGTCGTCAGGAGTCCGAGGTCCTCGCCCAGTGATCGCTCCCACAACACCTTCCCTTCGCGCGTCAGCCCCAGGAGCGTCCCGCCAACTCCAAAGGCGTAAACATTTCCCGTTGCTGGATCTCCCACGGGTGAGGCCCAACCAACTCTATGTGGTGGCACATCGCTGAGGTAGACATTGAAGCGGTGCTCCCACAGCAGCTTGCCGCTGTCCGCGTTGAAACACATCAAGCGCTCCTGTTCCAACTCACCCTTTCCCGCGGTGTTCTGTAAATAGAGTCTGCCGTTCATGACGATCGGAGCCGAGCGCCCGCCATAAGGGGCTTTCCAGGAGAGGTTGTCACCCGCCGGCGACCAATGGGTAGGGAGATTTTTCTCAGCGGAGAGACCGTCGCGAGCCGGTCCACGCCACTCAGCCCAGTCGCTCCCGATTGAAGGTGCGATGACAAATGCCAGGATAATAACATTCAAAAAAATGGAAAGGAGGTTAGTCATTTTGAATTTCCATCATTCAAGTTGAAGAATAGATACGCTGCTGAAAGAAATCGAAGGTAAACCGCCGGGATAGGCTGCAACCTTAAAGATGTTAGATACGTAGAGATGCGTTGTAGTGATTCAAATTATTTATCTTGACCCGATCCCGGTTCAGCTTAAAGATATCGCTTTAGAAAGCTGAGTCAAGCTCATTCAGCCGACATGGGTTCAGCGGCCGTCAGTTGGTTCGGAGAACAGGTGCCGCGCAACGGTCATCAACTGGGCCACAACACAACCAGGCCATTCACTTACATTCTTGTCTCCGGACGGGGTGTTCTGGAAAACTCGAGCGGTGAATTAAGTTCCGGTGGGGTGAAGTTGCTGAGTTAAATATCTGAATACTCTAAGGCCAGCGAGGGAAAGAATGGAGACTAAACGGACTTTATTACTTCTGGGTATCCTGTGGTTCAGTTCCCTTTCCATCGCGGCTCAGAATCAGCAGGAACTCAACGATCAGATGTTTGAAGCCGTGCGGGTGGGCGATGCGGTGCGCGTGGCCGCTTTGCTGGATAAAGGCGCCGACGTAAACGCGAAGTTTCGCTATGGAACCACGGCACTCTTCAAAGCAGCTGAGCGTGGTCACCTCGAAGTTGCGAGGTTACTCATCGCTCGCGGCGTGGATGTGACCGTGAAGGATAGCTTTTACGGCTCCAACGCTATTTCGTGGGCGCTGCAGAACGATCACTTTGATGTGGTGAAGGTCATCTTGGCAAAAGATACGGGGAGTGTCGATGACGTCCTCTTGGCGGGCGTGCGCTCCGGTACGCAGTCCCTGGTTGAGATCGCGCTCGCTCAGAGCGGAAGCAAATCAGAAACCATGACCACCGCCCTGGCTGTGGCGGCGGGTGATAAGGAAAAGGCGGCACTCGCCGAGTTGTTGAAAAAGGCAGGCGCCTCGCCGCCCCCTGAAATTGATGCGGCTACGTTGCAGAGCTATCTCGGGAATTACAAGAGCGAGCAAGGATCCGTTATGACGATCACAGTGAAGGACGGCAAGCTCTCCGCGCAGTCCCAGGGGCAACAGGTGATTACTTTGATTGCGGTCGACAAAACCACCTTTCGACCAATCGAATTTGATGGCATGGTCTTTACTATCAAGCTTGAGGCCAATCGAGTTGAAAGTCTGGTACTCAAACGTGGAACCAGCAGTACCACATACAAGAGGGTAGACTAGTCAGTTGTCAGGGGTCAGTGGGTCAGTGGTAAGCAACCACTGACTACTGACAACTGACTCCCGATATTTGAGGTACAAAATGAAACATCTCGCCGCGATCATCATTTGTCTTGCTTCCGCATCACTGGCGAGCGCACAAAATTGGCCGCAGTTTCGCGGCCCTGGCGCTGGCGGAGTTGTCGAGGGGCGTCCTGCGGTCGTCAACTGGGATGCCGACAAGTCAGTCAACACTCGTTGGAAGACCGCTATCCCCGGACTCGGTCATTCGAGCCCGGTGATCTGGGGCAATAAAGTCTTTGTTACCACGGCAGTGACAAGCAGCGCCAAAGACGAAACACGCTACGGCCTCTACGGCGATGTCGCTCCAGTCAAAGACGATCCAAAACATACCTGGAAGGTTTACGCCCTCGACAAGACAACGGGCAAGATCCTTTGGGAGCAAATTGCTTTTGAAGGACTACCGAAGGTCAAGCGTCACCCAAAATCTACCCACTCAGACTCAACTCCAGTAACCGACGGTAAAAACCTTGTGGTCCTGTTCGGCTCTCACGGACTTTATAACTATGACTTGAATGGCAAGCTCCAGTGGAAGTTGGACATCGGAATACTGGATTCAGGCTGGTTCTATGATGCCGACTATCAATGGGAGCACGGTAGTTCCCCGATCATTTATCGCGATCTCGTAATCGTTCAGGCTGATGTTCAGAAAGATTCATACATCGCTGCCTACTATTTGAAAACAGGAAAGCTGGCCTGGAAGACGCTACGGGAAGAAATTTCTTCATGGGGCACACCGACGATCTACGAAGGAAAGGCGCGCGCCGAATTGATTACCAATGGATCAAAAGCAATTCGCGGCTACGATCCCTTAACAGGTAAAGAACTCTGGCGTCTTTCCCCTAACTCTGAAATTACCACGCCGACGCCTTTTGCAGCCCTCGATCTGATCTTCGTCACCAGTGGCTATGCTCCAATTCAACCTATCTACGCCATCAAACCCGGCGCAAGCGGCGACATTTCGTTGAAAGACGGTAAGGAATCAAATGAGTCAATCGCCTGGAGCAAGCAACGCGGCGGTCCCTACATGCCAACTCCAATTGTCTATGGCGAGTTGCTATACACCTGTTCGAACCAGGGAGTGCTGGCCGCCTACAACGCTAAAACCGGAGAGCGCATTTATCAGGAGCGAGTGAATGGCAAGGGTGCGCCGTTCACTTCTTCTCCGGTCGCCTCAGATGGAAAATTATTTCTCTCGAGCGAAGACGGTGACGTGTTCGTCGTGAAGGCCGGACCAAAGTATGAGTTGCTGGCCACAAACCCTGTGGGTGAAGTTCTGATGGCGACACCCGCAATTTCGGACGGCTTGCTCATAGTTCGCGGTATCAATCACTTGTTTGCCTTTGGAGAAACGTCTGCGAAGACCACGGCCGGGAAGTAATTCGTTTCCGCACAGCAGCGCAGGTCAACCTAATGCTACATTTTCAAGGAGCCTGATCGTGAGACCCTACACTTCGATTCGCATCCCAACTTATCTATTTCTCATCACACTCTGCACTTCCACGGTCTACGCCAATCCCAATTGGCCGCAATGGCGCGGGCCCGCTGGTCAGGGTGTTTCTCTGGAGAAAGGTTTGCCTGATGAATGGAGCGCCACGAAGAATGTGAAATGGAAAACAGCGATTGCCGGTCGCGGGCATTCCTCACCAATCGTCTGGGGCAAAAAGATCTTCCTGACAAGCGCTCTCGACGGCGCCGTCATTCCCGGAAGAACGCCCGGGGTCACGCACAAGTTGTCCGATGGAACTGACTTCGTCCATCCCGATGCCGTGGGTGCAAACCTGCTCCACACCTTCAAGGTCATTTGCCTCGACCGCGAGAGCGGCAGGATTTTGTGGGAGCGGGTAGCCTACGAAGGGCCGGTGAAAGATAGCCGTCATAAAGTGGCGAGCTTCGCATCTTCCACACCCGCCACTGACGGCAAGTACGTGTTCGCCTTCTTTGGCAGCGAGGGCCTCTATGCTTACGACTACAATGGTAAACTCATCTGGAAGCAGAATCTCGGCACGCTTGGCACCGCCAGCGTTGGTTATGGCGTCTCGCCGATACTCTTTGGGAGTCTTGTGATAATGCAGTGCGATGACAGTGGCGGGCATTCCTACATCGCCGCTTTTGACAAAGCTAACGGTAAAGAAGCCTGGCGCCAGGCGCGGGCAGTCGACATCACCTGGAGCACTCCCGTGCTGGTCCAAACCGGCAAGCGCACGGAACTCATCACCGCAGCAGCCGAGGCAATCATTTCCTATGATCCTGCTTCCGGCAAAGAACTCTGGCGCCACAAGGGACTGGAAAGTAACGCCGTTCCGACTCCAGTCGTCTCCAAAGATCTGGTGGTCGTCACTTCAGGCTCGCCACTGAAAGTGGCACTGGCAATTCGCGCTGGCGGCAGCGGAGACGTCACGGGCACTCCCGCTCTGGTGTGGTCCTACAATAAAGGCACGGCTTATGTACCGTCTCCGATTCTTTATGGAGACTATGTTTACCTGATGACAGGCAATGGCACGATTACTTGTCTTGACTCGCAAACGGGTAAAGTTGAATACGAGGGAGCGCGAGTACCCAAAGCCACGATGTTTTTGGCTTCGCCCGTCGCCTTCGAGGGGAAAATCCTGCTGACCAGCGAAGAGGGGGATACCTTTGTCGTGAAGGCTGGTCTGAAGCACGAAGTGCTGCGGACCAATTCTCTGGGAGAGCCCGTGTACGCCTCACCGGCCATCGCCGACGGGCGGATTTTTATGCGCGGCGAACATAACTTGTATGCGATCGGAAATTAGTTGGAACAAGCTCAAAAGCTTTGACGTCAAAATAGGTAAAGAAACTCAAACTTCGAATTTGAATACCAGTCGGGACTTTCGTTGGCAATACACTGGGTGAGCGGCTCTTGCCCAACGGTTACGGAGGAATAAATGTTTGAACCGCAGGAAACGACACCATGGCATCAGTCAACGATTGTGTTGCTTGTCTCTTCACTGGTGGCGCCTCCTGTCGGACTGGTGCTGCTCTGGTTTCGCCGTCGCACTCCTGCGCTCACAAAACTGCTCGGCACACTCTGCCTAATCCTTTTAGCGACCGGTTACTTTTTTGGATTTCGATCGTGGCGCAATTCCATTGGTCACGAGGCGGTGTACAGCGCCGTGGAAAAGAGTCGCGCTGAGCAAAAGGCGCAAACCCCAGCCGCTGACCCATCGACTACTGGAGTGACTGCGCCTCCTGCTGGTTCTCCCGGTCTTCAGTCTGCCGCAAATGGACAATCGGCCCCGGCCGGCAGTGCTGCCGAAACAGCTTCCGCTCACGCCTCGAGGAATTATTGGACCAGCTTCCGCGGACCCAACCGTGATGGGAAGTACGACGAAATGGCGGTCATGGCCTCCTGGCCCGCTCAGGGACTCACCCCGGTCTGGAAGCAACCAATTGGTATCGGCTACGGATCATTCACCGTGGCCGATGGTCGCGCCTACACGCTCGAGCAGCGGCGCAAACAGGAAGTAGCCGCTGCCTACGATCCGGCGACCGGACGCGAGCTATGGACTCAGGGCTGGAACGCCGAGTTCACCGATCCAAACGGGGACGGGCCGCGCTCGACGCCCACCTGGGACGAAGGCCGGCTTTACGCACTCGGCGCTACCGGTGAACTCCGCTGCCTCGACGCCCGCACCGGTGCGGTTCTCTGGGGCAAGAACATTTTGACTGACAACCAGGCGACCAACCTGCCCTGGGCGATGGCAGGCTCTCCACTGATTGTCGATGACAAACTTATCGTCCTGCCAGGTGGCAGCGGGAATAAGTCCGTAGTTGCCTACAACAAACTGACCGGCGCACCGGTGTGGAAATCACAAAGCGATACGGCTGCGTATGTTTCACCAATGCTGGTCACATTGGCCGGAAGACGCCAGATCCTGGTAGTCAGCGCGAATCGTGTGTTTGGGCTTGTACCTGAGGACGGCTCTCTGATTTGGACTAGTGCCTGGGATACAAGCATGGGGATCAATGCCGCGCAGCCAATCATCGTCGACAAGAATCATGTATTTATTTCCTCAGGTTACAGCAAAGGCGCAGCCTTGATTGAGATTAGTGGCAGCGGCAAGAGCCTCAGCGCCCGCAACGTCTGGGAAAACATCAACATGAAGAACAAGTTTAATAGTTCGGTTCTTGATCAGGGATATATCTATGGACTGGACGAGGGGATTCTCACTTGTGTCGATGCAAACTCAGGTGAGCGCAAATGGAAGGGTGGCCGCTTTGGTTACGGTCAAGTGCTCCTGGCCGGCGGCAATCTCATCATCAGCAGCGCTAGTGGCGAACTCGCCCTGGTTCGGGCCACGCCCGACCAATATTCCGAGCTCGCGCGCTTCCAGGCTTTGGAAGGCCAGACGTGGAATTATCCAGCCATTGCGGGCGGGCGATTACTGATTCGCAACGCAGCGGAGATGGCCGCCTTTAATATCGCTGCCCAATAGCACAGGGATTAAGCAAACCCGCGCGGTTCAGCGTTATATTGACCTGCCCCACGTACCGTTGGTGGGTCTGCAGATTCTGCTCCGTCTTCATCAATCCGCAAAGCGGACGAATGATAGTAGCCCAGCAGTTTAGGGGGATAGACGCGCGACGATTAGTAGTCCGTGAAATAGACGGCTGAAAAGGTTTGCGGAGCTGGTAACTATCATTCAGGTTACTGCATGAATTGATCATCATTTCCATAGATGTTAGTTTCATAGCAGCAAGAATTGCTGAGCCATCAGAGCGACCGCCGTTTGGATTTACTCTTGCATCTCCATCATAGCCGGCAGCCGAAAGCTCGGACCGATTTCCAGATTCCCGGGAAGATATTTTTCGACAGGCTCTTATGACCGACACCAAAATGCCAGCCACGGAAGTCGGCAACTACTTTGTTTCCAATTACCCGCCCTTCTCTCAGTGGCTACCGGAATATGTCCCGGAAGCGCTGGCGGCGCTCGATCGGCGTGCCCGTACTGAAGATCCGTTCGGGCTTTATCTCCACATACCCTTCTGCCGCAAACGCTGTAAATTTTGTTATTTCAAAGTCTACACAGACAAGAACGCCGGCGAGATCGAAATCTATCTGGATGCTTTGATCAAAGAGGTCGAGCTTTACAGTCGCACTCGAGCGATTCAGGGGCGGCAGCTACGCTTCGCTTATTTCGGGGGCGGGACGCCTTCATATATCAGCGAAAAGCAGTTGCACTACCTGGTGGACGGTCTGAACCGGCACGTGAGCTGGGATAACGCGGAAGAGGTTACCTTTGAATGCGAGCCCGGGACATTAAGAAGATCAAAACTGGAGACCTTAAAGGATATCGGCGTCACGCGGCTGAGTCTCGGTGTCGAACATTTTGATGATGAGATCCTCGCGCTGAACGGTCGCGCGCATCTGTCTCCCGAAATCTATGATGTTTATGACCTCGCGCGGCAAATTGATTTTCCTCAGATCAACATCGATCTCATCGCGGGCATGGTCGGGGAGACGGAGAGCAAATGGCGCGAGACTGTCAGGCGCGCTCTCGAGCTGCAACCGGACTCGCTCACGATTTATCAAATGGAACTGCCCTACAACACGGTTATTTCACAGGAGATACTGCACGATGGCCTGGCCTCGCCGATCGCCGACTGGCCCACCAAGCAGCGCTGGCTCAACTTTGCTTTCGAAGAATTCCAGGCCCGGGGCTATCGCATCGCCAGCGCTTACACCCTCGCCACTACCTCCAAAGCCTGCCGCTTCATCTACACCGATGCCTTGTGGCATGGCGGCGACATGATTGGATTGGGCGTGTCATCATTCTCACATTTTGACGGTGTCCATTCTCAGAACGCGCATAATTTTGAAGAGTATTTGGCGTTGCTGGATCAGAATCGCCTGCCACTCCTGCGAGCACTGACGCTCACTGAGAAGCAGAAACTCATTCGTGAAATGGTACTGCAGCTAAAAACGGGAGCGCTCGACCTGCAGTATTTTAAGCGAAAATTCGGCGTCGACGTCTGGGACGAATTTCAACCGGTGTATCAACGACTAGACAATGACAGCCTGATTGAACGTCACAACGGCACGATCGCGCTGACTCGCAGCGGTCTGCTGCAAGTGGATCATTTTCTCTCTGACTTTTTCGAACCTGAATTAAAGGCCGTGCGCTACGTATAGACCAATGGAAATGAAAATAAGCTTTGACGTCGTCGTGATGGGCGGAGGGCCGGCCGGCAGCAGCGTGGCGAGTATTTTAGCGCGCGAAGGCCGGAGTGTCGTGGTCTTTGAAAAGGAGCGGTTTCCGCGCCACCACATCGGCGAGTCACTGATGACTGACACTTACTTCACGTTCCAGCGCATGGGACTGCTCGAAAAGCTCAAAGCGAGTCCCTTCGTGCGAAAGTACAGCGTGCAATTCGCCAATCCGGCTGGGAAAGAATCCCGTCCGTTTTATTTCTTCGAAGCGAACCATCACGAATCTGCAGTTACCTGGCAAGTGACTCGATCACTCTTTGATCTCCTCCTGCTTGAACATGCTGAAGAGCAGGGCGCAATCGTCTACCAGGAAAGTCAGATCAAGCGGGTACTTTTCGAAGGTGAGCGCGCCTACGGTGTTGAAGTTCGTCTGCCGGACGGCTCGTTACAGGAATTCCGCGCTCCGGTCGTAGTCGACGCCACCGGTCAGACGGCTATGCTTTCCAATCGACTGGGCTGGCGCGTGCGAGATCCGAAACTGAAGAAGGCGGTACTCTACACCTATTTCAAGGGAGCGCATCGCGAGCCAGATCTCAATGGCGGGGCGACACTGGTCCTGCGTACACCTTTGGGAAGCAACGGCTGGTTCTGGTATATCCCGCAGGAAAACGACATTACCAGCGTCGGGGTCGTTGCCGATCCTGAATATCTCGTGAAAGACCGCGGCCAGGATCTCGCGAGTATTTTTTTTGCAGAGGTAGAAAAGGTTGAAGCCGTGCGCCGCCGACTGGCAGGCTCAGAACGAACGGACAAAATCTATTCAATCCTCGACTACTCTTACCGCTCCAAGAATTTTGCCGGTGATGGCTTCATTCTGATCGGTGATGCTTATGGATTCCTCGATCCGATCTATTCGTCTGGTGTGCTGCTGGCTTTGAAGATGGCAGAACTCGCCGCCGACAGTATTCACGACGCTTTTAGGAACAACGATTTCTCAGGGGCGCGCCTGGGCCAGTTCCAGAGCAAGCTGGATCGCGGCATCGAATCGATGAGAAAGCTGGTTTACGCGTTCTATAACGAAGGCTTCAGTTTTTCGCAGTTCCTGAAAAAGAATCCCGACCAGCGCGTGAACATCATCAACCTGTTAATGGGTGATGTGTTTAAGGAAGGGGTGGATGAAATCTACGAGCCCATGGCTGAGTTTGCTGAGATCCCACCCCCGCTATACGAGCAGTACGAAAATGTGGTCGAGAGTGCAGGCGACGACGCTCAGCAGGAGCTGTCCGCGCAGTACCAGACCTATGACGATTGCGCTGTATTGCAGGAATCAGGCGATTAACTGTCATAAACTGTAGCAACCTGCCAAACCAGCGAACCCCGTGTCACCTCAAAACAATAACTTCAAACCAAACTGAACATGCCGCGGATCTCGCGCTGAACTAATGCTGCCGAAAGTTGGCGAGCCCAGAAAATTGTCGGGTAGGTCGAAGTTGGGGTGATTAAAAAGATTGAAGAACTCGGCGCGAAACTGAAGATTGAGGCGCTCGGAGAAACTTGTATTCTTCACCAGCGAAAAGTTCAGGTTTTGATAGCCTGGTCCATCCAGAATATTCCTACCCGCATTTCCAAAGGTCCCTCGCGCCGAAAAACCAAACGCTGCAGTATTGAACCATTGATCTATAGTTCTCGCGCCTGAATTAGGATCACCCACGACATTCGGACGATCATTGGCGCCAAACCCCAGGATTGAACGGCCGGTGCCGCTGTTGTCGATATCCGAAAGCAAGGCCACCGTAAAAGGCCGTCCCGACTGCAGCGTAAGAATCCCATAACTTTGCCAGCCGCTCAGCAGCTTCGATACCAGACCTTCACCGGCCAGGAGTTTGTGTCCCTTTCCAAATGGCAGGTCATACGAGTAGCTCGCCGACAGCCGATGACGCACATCGAAATTCGATCGCCCGCGTTCGGCCCGCAGGTTATAGCTGTTCTGCGGAAAGTTTGGATCCCCCGCACTGCTGAAAAAGTTCGATGCATCATCGATAGACTTAGCCCACGTATACGACACGAGCGTCGAGAGGCCACGTGTCAGGCGTTGCTGGTAGCGGCCCTGCAAACTTTGATAATTCGAATTGGCCCGTGATTCGAGCAGGTCGACATCGTCAAATTGCGGGTTGGGCCGAGGCACAAAAGGTAAACCCGGTGGCAGCGCGCTGGGCAGCGGTTGATTGATATCGCGAGCCGTCAACAGCTTCGTGCCCTTCGAACCAACATACGCTACTTCCAACAGACTGCTGCGGCCAAGCTGTCGCTGCACATTCAGGCTCCAGTGCTGCATGTACGCGGTGCGTAGATCGCGCTGAATCGCAAGCGCCGAGTCGGGCAAAGGAAACGGAAAAAATGATGGAAAGGGGTTGCTCAGAGTCAGGGGCAAGCCAGGCAACGAGAAGAATATGTTGTTATCGAAATATGGAGAATTGAAGTAGAGAGCTTCTCCCGGAGCCGTTGGCGATTGATCGTAGTAGATACCATATCCGGCACGCAGGACCGTCTGTTCGTCTCTTCCGAGCGTCCATGCAAATCCAACTCGCGGGGCGAAGTTGTTCCGATCCGGGGTTACTCCGCCGCGTGGAACGCCATTTCTACCCACCCGCACGAGGCTGCGTGTCGCCAGGTCGTAGATGTTGGCGCGGTCCTGCGAGTCATACGGTGGCGAGTTGTATTCGTAACGCAGACCCGCATTCAGAGTCAGCCTTGGTCTTACCCTGAAACTGTCGTTGATAAAAGCATTGTAGCTCTGGCTGCGAAGGTGCTGGGGATTGTCTACCCGCGCAATGCTGGTGAAAAGGGGAAAGCCCAGCAGCAGGTCGGCAATTGCATTCCCGGAGATTTGCGCGAAAGGCGAGAACTGCATTCGCCCACGCGATTCAACATCTCGAAAAGCATTCTGCTGCGAGAGGCGCACGTCGCCGCCAAACTTGATCAGATGCTTGCCGCGCGCATAGCTCGACGTATTCAATACCTGGTAGACATTCGTCACGCTGTTTTGAGGATTATTGCCTTCATCTCCAATCGGTGAGAGCCCGGTCACGTTAATGAAGCTAAGACCCGCATCGCGAGCATTCTGGGAAATTACGGGCAGCCCAAGGTCGGCATTGCGGCGGCTGGCTTCCTGGGTCACAGATGAGGCAACGCGGCTGAGCGCGACCCTCGTCTCGTTGACCAGGTTCGGCGTCACGATAAATGTCAACGCGCCCATGATGTTCTGACTGCGCCGTTTAACTGTGTCGCCAAATCCAGGTATGAGCGAGAAACCTGTACCCGTAAAGGGTTCGAAAAGACTGCGGTCACCGAAACTATAGCGGAAAGTCAGATCCGTTTTTTCTCCAAGTCTGTGGTCGAGGCGAACATCAAAGCTGTCATTGCGGTCTCGCTGGGTCGGCGAAGAGACAAAATTTCGAAACGGCACATTGCGATTCGGCAGCGGATAGAGATTCGCCAGCGCACGCCCGACGGTATTAATCCTTGATGACGGGATCACTGCACCCGAAAACGGCATTTGGGTAAAAGGATCAACCGGCGCGCCAAAGAAGCTTTGCGAGAAGTTGCCAGCGCGCTCGAGCAAGGTGGGCACGTTCGTGATGCGAGTGACGCCCTCGCGCGAACGCGTACCTTCATAGTCGGCGAAGAAAAAAGTCCGATCATGTTTCAGTGGACCACCGATCGATCCGCCAAACTGATTGCGCAGGTACTTTGGCTTTGCTTCGCCTGACGGAGCAAAGAAGTTGCGCGCATCCAGAGCTCCATTGCGATAAAACTCAAACAGCGAACCGTGCACGTCATTCGTTCCGGACTTGAGTACGACGTTTACCTGGGCCCCGGGATTGCGGCCAAAGGCCGCGTCATAACTGCTGGTGAGCATTTCGAATTCGCGGATGGCGTCAACGGGTGGTTTCACACCAAAGGTATTCAGCTTCGGATCGACGTTATAAACACCGTCAAGCAAAAAATTGTTGCCGTCTTCACGCGCGCCGTTGACACTGAAGGCAAAATCGCCGCGCGCGGAACCGGCCGAACCGGGCGCCGCCGGCACTGCACCGGGCACCAGCAGACTTAGCTCATAAAAATTTCGGCCATCCAACGGCAAGCCGACAACCTGCCGGTTCTCAATCACAGTGCCGAGGTCCGCCCCGTCTTTTTTCAGTTCCAAGTTCGATATCGCGAGGCCTAAATCCCCATTAATGCTACCCACCGGCAACGAGGCATCAACGTGCACCTCCTGATTTACCTTCAAGGTGAACTCGCGGACGAGAGCAGCAAAGCCAGAGTAAGAAATGTCCAGACGGTAGGATCCGGGCTGGAGCGAAGAGAGCGCATACTCGCCTTGTTCTCCGCTTGTGGTTGACCGCGTCTCGCCGGTTTCTTTATTGACGAGTTTCACCTGGGCCCCCTGGATCACCGCGCCGTTTGGATCGGAGACGATACCGCGAAGTGAAGCGCGATGTGTTTGCGCCGTCACCCACGCCGAACACAGCAAAAGAAAAATCACTGAGAGTAGTTTTTGATTTCTCGACATGGGCCGCTCCTTACATGACGTACTTTAGGATAATCTACCGAAAGTCTGGAAACATTCCCTCAGCCTGGAAATTATCACGAAGTCTGTCGCGAAATGCTTCCTAAAACCGACCGAGAATTAACAATTAGTCTGATGTTTTGTCTATCAATGTCGAAAACTGGCTGTTAGAATGCGGCAGTTATAACGGACAAAGACCAGTGATGGTTTCAAGTTAGTTCGAGCTTCGCAGTTTTGGCTCGACCGTGCAGAAGCGGTTCCCTGGTCCAGCATCCTAACTCATCAGTAGCACAAATTGGAGGCACTGAATGCTCTGGATCATTTTCGCGCTCGGCGCTGCAATCGCCTGGGGGCTTTATGGGCCGGTCCTGCACGGCGGTCAGCTTGCTCTCGGCAATAATCCGATGCGCGCGCTCCTGTGCGTGGGCGTCGCTTACTTCCTGATTGGCGTATTAGTGCCCGTGGCCAGCCTGACAGCACAGGGTGGGTTGCAGGGATTCACTAATAAGGGCTCCACTGCTGCAATGCTCGGCGGCGCGCTTGGAGCGGTAGGCGCCATCTGCATCATCTTCGCCTTCAAAAGCGGAGGCCTCCCAAATTACGTAATGCCGCTGGTCTTCGCCGGTGCACCACTGATCAATGTGCTCTTTTCAATGTGGATGCATCCACCAAAGACTTCGCCCAATCCCCTGCTCTATTTGGGATTTGTACTGGCTGCTTTCGGCGCCGGGCTGGTGCTTTATTTTAAACCGCAGGCGTGAAAGTGCAATTGCTCCCGAACACTTGAGACATTTCTTCTCCCCGTCGCTGGTTAATACAGAGGAGAGTTGATCAATGAAAATCGTATTAAACCTGCTTGGCCTCGCGCTTGTCGTGTGCCTGCTTTCGAGTGCTGCGTCGGCCCAGGCCGTTGGTGACTGGCCGCAATGGCGCGGGCCGAATCGCGACGGCATTTCAAAAGAAACAGGTCTGCTTAAACAGTGGCCCGCGAGTGGGCCAACACTTGTCTGGAAAGCGAAGGGGGCGGGCGCCGGTTATTCCACAGTTGCAATCTCTAATGGCCGCCTTTTCACTCTGGGCCTGCGCGGCAATCGCGAGTTCGTGATCTCGTTCGATGTGGCCACTGGCAAAGAAGTGTGGGCGACTCCTCATGGTGGAGCCTACCGTGACAGCCGCGGCGATGGACCACGCGGCACGCCAACCGTTGATGGCAATACGCTCTATGCTCTCGGCGGGAATGGCGACCTCTCAGCCCTCGACACAAGGACCGGCCGGGTTCTCTGGGCCTTGAATCTGCTCGAGAAGTTTGGAGGCAAAAACATCACCTGGGGGATCAGCGAATCTCCCCTGGTGATGGGAGAAAAGCTAATCGTTAACCCCGGGGGACCGGGTGCTTCGATTGTTGCCCTCAATAAGAAAGACGGGTCGCTGCTTTGGAAAAGCCAAAGCGACCAGGCCGGTTATTCTTCCGGGATGCCGGTGCAGATTGGCAGCACCACCCAGGTGGTAATTTTCACTCATGCGCGCGCAGTGGGCCTTGATGTAAAAGATGGCAAACTTTTGTGGGAATATCCTCGGGCTGCCAATGATGTAGCGAATGTAGCCACGCCGGTGGTGCGCGGGAATCGAGTCTTCATCTCTTCCGACTATGGAACCGGAGCCGGCATGGTTGAGATCAAAGCCGATGGTCGCGCGCAGGAAGTTTATTTCACAAAGGACATGCGCAATCACCACAGCAGTTCAGTACTCATCGGCGACTATTTGTATGGCTTCTCCAGCAGCATCCTCACGGCCATGAAATTCGATACCGGAGAAGTTGCCTGGCGCGACCGCAGCGTAGGGAAAGGTTCCCTCACGTTTGCCGACGGGAACCTTTATTGCCTGAGTGAGAACGGTGTCGTCGGACTCGTGGAAGCAACTCCGACCGGTTACCACGAGAAGGGACGCTTTCGGATTCCCCAGGAGTCGCTGCCGACTTGGTCACATCCGGTGGTCGCGGGCGGACGCCTCTATTTGCGCGATCAGGATACGATCTACGCTTACGATGTGCGAGAAAAGAAGTAGCATCTCTTCACATTCGCGGACGCATGTGATTACTTGCGCAGGGCCACAAAATCGCGGGCTTCCCTCAGCTCCGGCAATCCTTCGTCTGCCTGCTGCCACTGCTCGAGAAGCTTTGTATAGAACGCAGTAGCCGCAGTTTTGTCACCGCTTTGCGCGGCAGCGCGAGCAGCACCCAGCAGCGAACGCGCGCGGTTCGGTTGGCGCAGCAGCGAAGTCTTGAACTCTTGCGCAGCCTCGACAGGCTTGCCCGCCTGCAGCAGTAATTCTCCAAATAATTCGTGCGACGGCTTGATCAAGCTCGGCGGCCCGGAAGGAGCCCCGCCCTCTTCCTCTAACGCAGTTGCTTTCTTCATCAATTCTGCCGCCTGCGAGTAATCACGCTTGGCAGATGCCGCCACCGCAGCTACCTCGAGTTCATTAATGGTAGCGGTTGATGCGCCGGCTTCGACCGCACCGCTATAGGAATTTGCCAACCCTCTTATAAAGATGGGCAAGCGACTGCTGGTGCTGGAAGTTCTCAAGGTGGCGGTCGGATCCACTTTGGCGGCTTGATCGCCCATGGCTGCAGCACCATGCCCGTGATTTCCCGCCATCGCTTCGCCACTCGCCACCTGATCGGCAGCAGGCGGAAAGAAGGATTTCGCCAGCTTCCAGCGTTCTGTTTCCACTACAAACGCCGCGGCCATATTCGCGTAGTTATTCTCGTAGTAACCCGGTCGGAGCTTGTTGTCGTAGGTCGTATCCGTCATCGTTTGCTTCATCAGGCTCAGCAACTCCTCGGCCTTGTGATACCTGCCTTGCTGCAGGTAAACGTAGAGGAGCCAATGCAAACTATGGTAATCACGCACGCCCGGCGACAGGTGCTTGCGCTTCATCCAGGTATCAGACGCTTCCCAGGCTGATTCATTCGAAGCAGCAGCTTCCGGCCACATCCCGAGCTGCAGAAAAATATGCGAAGGCATGTGCCGGGCATGGTGCGCCTCGGGCGCTATCGAGGCATAGCGGCGAGCCGCGGGCAGCGCGAGGATCGCATGATCAGGATCGTCAAAAGCGTGGATGATGTAGTGCGCGGCCCCCGGGTGGTTCGGGTTCTTCTGATAAACGTCGAGCGCAATAGCGCCCGCCAGCGCGTGCAGGCGATAGCTCTTACCTTCCGCTCCGAGACCCAGTAACGACAAAGCATAAAATGCCGCTGCATCGAGATCTTCCGGATAAGTTCGATAGACTTTTTCCATGGCAGCCGAGTAAGCAGTGTCGCGCGCGTGCTTGTCACCCTCGCCGTAGAGTAGCCTGACCGCATCGAGGTAAGCCCGCTCTCTCGGCGTCACCCTGCCGTCATCCTTGCACTTGGCGACTATGAGACGGGCCGCCGCGGTATCCTGCTCAGACCAGAGCGGATGATTGAAGGCCATTGCTTCACCCCAATAGCCCATCATGAAATCAGGATCGATTTTAGTGGATTCACGGAAGGCTTCGAGCGCTTCTTCAAACCAGAATGAATGCAGTGCAGCCAAGCCGCGCAGGAAGGGCGCCTGAGCCGCAGCCGTGCCGGAATTTTGAAACTCCACCTTGCCGAGTTCCGTCTGCTGACCCTGAGCGCGCGACACACTTATCACCAGCGATGCCACTAAAATAAAGACCAGGCTGATTATCGTCTTCGGTTTCATTACTGTATCTCCAATTGGCTTTCAAAGTGCTAGCGAATAACAGAGGGGTTATTCCGCCCGCAGCGCTGGCAACAAAGGTGACCGCAACGCGATCCAGGTCGCTCCCACTGTCGCGATAAATCCCGACACGAGCACTGCCAATAACAGGACTCCAAGCGAAGCGTTTGGCAACTGGCCACCCCGAGCCATGAAAATCGGGGCAATAGCGATTGCTGCCGACAGCGTTCCGATTACAAGACCACTACACAAAAGGACAGCGTTCTCAGCGAGCACCATCGCGGCGAAATGCCACGAGTTATATCCTACCGCGCGCAACAAGGCCAGTTCGCGCCGGCGCTCCAAAACATTGCGCAGCAGGACTGCCGCCATGCCGAGTGTTCCCAATAGCAGCCCCAGGCCACCGAGCATTTGAAAGGTGGAAAGATATGTGTTTTCAACTCGGTGAAAACTTGCCAGACGCTCCTCGGTGGGAATTACATCAAAGCCGAGGTCAGCCAGCCGATCCTCGAGTGCAACGCTGACAGCGGCCTGCTCTGCGGCGAGCGCATCAATCAAGAAAAACCGATAGCCCTGCTCATGCGGAAACAACCGCAGAAAATTCGGCTCCGCCATAATCAGCTCGCCCTGAAAGATGCTGTCGGAGAGAACCGCGACTACCCGCAGCCGAACGGGACCTTCACTTCGATCGAGAACAAACTCATCACCCAAGTTCAAATGCAAAACATAAGTCAGCGAATTTGCGTCGGCAATGACCGGGACCACGCCGTCTCCAGTGTCACGATTAAGTAAGAGCCAGTTGTTATCCATCTCTTCCCGGTTACGCGCAAGTGAATTCTGGAAGACAAATCGATTGCTGTGGATAAAGTCCTCAGTAGCGCCGAGAACTCGGGGGCTGCCCGGTTGATAGAGATTCAGGCAACTGGTGTCGTCTCCAGGTCGCAAACGGAAGCGGGAAAAGTTCACGCCGGCCAGTAATGCCGCGTTCTGATCATTCGAGAGACTTAAAGCCTCTCGTCCTGCGCGGCTGTTTGGATCATGGACCAGTGGCAAAAGGGATTCAGCCATCAAAGGAAACCCGCCACTGCCGGACTTTCTTTCGCGTCCGATAGTGCTGGGATCACGCCGGAAGGCCTCAATTGCCACAATAATAAAACTCGCCGAGGCGATTAAGGCGATGCACAAGACGCTGCGCGTGGGTCGATAGGTAGCGTTTCTGAAGCCCAGCCGAAGCACCGATGAAGTAATTGACTTTCCCTTTGTGCGCCGCAACCAGGCGGACTCGTAGCACAGCAACGCAACCAGAATCGTGGTCCCACTGCCAAAAAAACCCGCAGTTTCGTTCAATCGATGAAATGACGCGCCCAGCAGCAAAGTAACGCCAACGGCTGTGAAGACAATTGCCGAAACTAAACGCGCAGTTGAACTTGGGCGTGAGTGTTTTCCAGGCCGCCAACCTTGCGTTCCAACCAGCAGTGCTCGTGTCGATGTCCGCCGCAAGCTTCGCAGTGTCCAATACACACAAACAAGCGCTGCGATGACGCCACCCAAACCACCCAGCGCCAACGATCGTATGGACACGTGCAGACTGAGCATCGTTGTTCCGACGGCGTTGACCCACCAGGTCCTTAATCCAAACATCATGAGCTGCCCGTAAGCGAGTGCCCCCAACAAACCAATCAGGCTGCCGGCGATCGCCAACAGCAGACCCTCCCACAGGAATAGCGTGCGAATTCGCGAACGGGGGAAGCCCAGCGCCTGCAAGATTCCAATTTCACCAAGACGTTGTTCAATCAGCAACTTAAAGAAGAGCGCAGTTAACATCAGCGCGGATACGACGAGGAAAAAACTAAAGTACAGAAAATATTCGCCAAAGTCGGTAGCCCCGCGCGCAGCAGTCAGCCCCAGTGAGCGCACCGGCACGACACTGAGTCCGACGGAATCAGGGGTGATTGAACCCAACAGCTCAGCACCATAGACCTGTAATGTCTGTGCCAGGGGAACGCCTTCGCCGGGCGTAATTCTGATCGAGGTTAGCTTGCCGAAGCGCGACTGCCAGAGAGCCTGGCCCTGAGCCAGCGGAATAAAGGCCTTCGGAGTCGTGCGATACTGCTTCCAATAATCTTCGTCCTGCTTTCGCAGTCTACCGAGGTCGACGGGAAATGGCGGATCCCAATCGGCGATACTTTCCGATTCGCTGATACCCGGGTAATCCGGGACGAGATCTCGATCGGCAGCAGGCCCTGACATTGGCACAATGGCTGCCAGGTAAAAGCGAGCGGCCCTTGTTTCCAGCCTGCCGTCCGCATGCCAGTAGTAATACTTCAGTGAGATCTCGGCCCCGTGTGATGCGCCAAGATCTTTGGCTGCCCATTCATTCAGGATGATTGGCGTTGCAGAGTTCGCAGGCGCAGGCGCCTGGTTGTTACGCCCGCCAGTGTCAGATCGCATTAGCCGCTGGAACATCTCTTCATCCACGGCGGTCACCAACGAATAAGGAATCGACTTGCTTTCAAAACTGATGGCATTGGCGACGTAGGAAAAGATGGGAGTTGATCGTAAAGATAACTGCTTCGCTGTAGTGATTGAGGTGGCTGCCAACTGCTCGTCAACGAGCGTGCTTGGTCGCTCAAGCGAGAGACCATGCACCTGCTCAAGCGGACGTAACTTGATACTGTAATCCGAAAGCGTGGCCGACTCTTTCAAGATGGATTGGAGCGCCTTGAGAGCGGTGGCCGCGGATGAAGAGTCCTGGACATCCGCAGTCGCCCGCGAGACCAAAATTGTATTGACCTGACCGGATTGTTCCAGCTCCTTTTGCAGCAGTTGAAGTGAGATAAACACAGCGCGCACAGAACCCTGCTGCGGACGCGTCGAGAACTCGCCGAGATCCGCTGGCGCTGTCACATCCTTGACTGTCAAACGCAGGGTTCGGCCCAGATCGTCTTTTCGCCCATACAAAGATTCGCGCGGGACCGTCGAAGGCTTTTCAATCTGCACCAACACCGAGTCGCCGGGATGGCTGCCTAACTCCTGCGCCAAACCGTCACTCAGGAACACTTCGCGATTTTGTGGTGCAGCTTTCCCCTCCCGATGGTTGAATTTCCAAAACCTTTCGTCCACGCCGTAGACTTTTACGCTTCCTGCCCGGGCGCCGTTGTTAACGCTCACTGTGCCTGCGAGTTCGATGAGCGGAGATGCGGCGCCGAATCCACCAGCACGAAACCGCGGGTTGCTTTCCACATCACTCGCGAGTTGCTCGCGAAAGAATGCGTTGCCGGTGATGACAAAATCAGTGCGGCCCAATCGCTGCAGAAAGATATCTTTAAGGCTGGCGCGCACGGAATCACCCACCAGCAGAGCTCCCGCGAGTACGGCGACGGCCGCGGCTACGCCAAGCACTACCGGCAGGTTCGTGCGCCAGTAGTGGGTCAGATTTCTTCTCAGCAGTTGGACGGTTCGCATCTTCGTTGGTACAGGCGCTCAGAGTGCCGCTTTCACGCGGGTCTTTTCATCTGACTAAAAGCCTTTTACGCGAACAGGTAAGGCCCGCCTGAAGGCGGTAATCTAAGCGCTTCTAATTCTCAATTGTCCATGTCTCAGCGGTGTTTATCTGTGGCTGATTGTTTTCTTATCCGCGAGCTCCGCGTAATTCGCGGTCAATGATGTTCCGGCCAATTATTTCTCACGAGGGAAAAGCCCGCCTGAAGGCGGGACTCTAAACGCCTCTAATGCTCAATTGCCCATCATTCATTTCGTATTGCTGCGGGAGACGCGCGGCCAGTTCGGGATTGTGAGTGACGATTACCAGCATCGTCTGCTGAGCCTGATGTAATTCGAATAACAACGAGGCCACCGCGTCTGCGGAATCATGATCAAGATTGCCCGTCGGCTCATCACACAAAAGCAACTGCGGCTGCATGATCAGTGCTCGCGCCAGGGCCACGCGCTGTTTCTCGCCGCCTGACAACTCGGCCGGACGATGCTCAAGCCGGTCACCAAGCCCTACTCGCCCCAGGAGTTCACGCGCCCTGCCTTCGTAATCTGCTTTCGTCTTTGCCACGAGTGTCGGTGTCAATGCGTTTTCCAGCACGGACAGTTGTGGCAGCAGGCAATGATCCTGAAACACAAAACCGATCTGGGTATTCCGGAAGATTGCAAGTTCTTTCTGGTTGAGTACGAATGGATCCCTGTCATCGAGAATAACCCGGCCACTCGTCGGCGGCTCCAAAGCCCCAAGGATGTAGAGGATTGTACTTTTACCGCTGCCAGATGGACCCATGATGGAAGCAGCGTCGCCGCGCGCTAATGTCAGCGACACATTCGAAAGAATCTTGAGCAGGCCGTTCGGCGCCGGAAACTCTTTCGAAACATTCTCGACCTTTAGCACAATCCCTCCAACTACAGATCCTCAGCGTCCCGCCTGCATACTGATTACACTCGCATAAGTCTCAAGCGCGCGGTCAGCCATGAGCGAGGCGCTGTGATGTTCACGCACTTTGCGCGCGCCGCTTTCGCTTAGGTGGGCCGCCAACTCCGGCTCTTGAAAGATTCTTAAAATCCCTTCGGCCACACTGGCTGAATTATCGGGTTCGACCAGTAATCCACCCCCGGTCCTTTCGAGAATCTCAGTGAATCCCCCGCGCCGCGGCTGCACCACCGGTACGCCACAGGCCATCGCTTCGAGCAGGAAGATACCCTTGGGCTCATCATAAGTGGCCGGCACTGAAAGCACATCCAACGATTGCAGAAAAGCAATTTTCCCCTCGCGATCAAGCTCGCCGCGGTAATTAAACTCTTCCGCCAGGCCCGCAGTTTTCAACTGCGCTTCAATGTCACTCAGATATTTGTGGTGCTCAGGCGCAATGTAACCCGCGACCTCGAGACGCGCTGAGGGCAAGTCACCACTTTGACGCATTTTGATGTAGGCGTCTGCCAACACATGCAACCCCTTCTCCGGAGCGATGCGCGCAAAGTATCCCACCGTAGGGGGCGCATCGGCGACCGGTCTAACTCTGGTGGCGTAACCATCCATATTTATCCCGAGCGGCACAACATGAATCTTTTCACGCGGTATTGATAGGTAGAGTGGCATGAACTCGGCATAGTAATAACTGACTGCGATGAAAGCGTCCACCTGTTTGATGTTCTCGCGAATAAGATCGAGAGCTTCGCTTCGGTAAGGCTCGAGCAAACCTTCGAGAAACAAATCCTCACCCTGTAGAGTGCAGAGTACTGGCCGGCCCAAAATCTCCTTAATAGGTTGCGCCAGGGCAATGAGAAGCGAATACGGCAGGCTGACGATGTCGGGCAACGGCTCATGCTTGAGCCAGTCAAGCAGCTTGCTGATTTCCTTCTTCTGGAAGCCACCGGTTCCCTTCAACATCGAGACCGTCATTTGGCCCAGCATCTTTGGACTGGTTGAAATCGAGCGCCGCGCGGCAAGTTTCAACATCAACTTTGAATCCCATAAACCGTCAAGCCATCCCGGGGTCTGCCGAAAGAGGGGGATGTACTGTTCGAGGTACACGCTGATGCCGCCAAAGAACACCTTATCAGCGCTGACGTTCGGTTCATCGGTTCGAGTGGGAGTGTAAACCGGCATGAGAATGACGTCGTGGCCGCGGGCCTTTAACTCAGTCGCGAGCGTGTTGTCGCGCAGGCAGCTACCGCAATACATCTGGCCCGCCCCACCGGTGAGATAGAGTATCTTCATGCCTGAGCGTTTCCGGAAAGAGCTTGTTGGAAAGCGCGCCGGCCGTACAAGTGCTCAAACAGGTTGCCTTCGTGCGGCTGGTCCCAGCTAATCTGGTTCGTGACGATGGGGCCAATATTCAAACGGTCGACGTTCGAAGCGGAGACCAGCTTCCGAATCAGCGTCGCGTCTGAAGTAATCGCCGTGACCACGAGGCTGGGGCCAAGCGCCAGTGGCAATTGCTCCTCAGCCACAGTCACTACGCTGGCAAAAGGAAAAAGAAATTCCCTATTTGCGAGCGGATGCTCCGGGCCGTCGCAAAGCAAAATGGTCGGTTGGAGATACGCACAACCTTCCCACTCCAGCAAGCGCTCGCTTGATCGATAGGCAGCCGTTGGTTCGGTTGCGCCTGGTTCAGCCAATCCCTGATCGATGAGCTGCGAAAATCTGGCGGCGACGGCTGGATCAACGAACGGCGCAAGCATTGCGGCGTCGTCATCGCAGGCGCGCGGAACAATCTGCGCCAGGCGCTCTGCCAAAGCCGCCGCAATCTCGCGTGCATGTCTCGGCACCCAAATACCGGAAGCGTTCACGCAGGACCGGCCGCCGTTATCCACTATCGATGCGACCATCACGTCCAGGTATTGCT
This sequence comes from Pyrinomonadales bacterium, assembly GCA_038237475.1. Taxonomy (GTDB): domain Bacteria; phylum Acidobacteriota; class Blastocatellia; order Pyrinomonadales; family Pyrinomonadaceae; genus JAOAPY01. Next base: position 213,120 of record JBBRYS010000004.1, read on the forward strand.
CCCAATCATCGATACAATCTTCGCCGATGAGCACTTTGCTGAAGCCGGGACCATGAATTTCGAGACGTGGATCATTCTCCCAAAGCGCGGCGGTGGCTGAGTCGCCAAAGATCATTCCGCGACCGCAACTACGCAGAATCTCCGCGCCACCCGCATGATCCGAAGGGTAAAAACTAAAGGCCTCGCGCGGCGCTCCGGCGCGAATCAGAGCCTCGATGATCCGATAAGGGGTCCATGGTTCAGTGCTGCCGGGTTTGAGCACCAGCGGTATCTTCAACGGTATCGCCGGTATCCAAAGTGAATGGACACCCGGTGAATTGTTTGGCAGGACAACTCCCAACGATTGCGCTCGTGGGTAGAAACTCAAGGCGTGGCCGTCAACCCCAAATCCTCGATCCAGGACATCCCAATCGACGCTGCGGGTCAAGCCGTGCAGCACGTGGTCCATTTCGGCAAGCATGCTGTGAATCTTTGCCATGTTTCTGCGGACCAGGACATAAGGCAGACCAGTAGTCGCCGAAACCTGCCGCACATAGTCTGCAGGGGTTTGCGGTTCATCGCCGACGCTGAGCGTGTCATTGATAAAATGATCAGCAGCGACGGCGCAGATCGCGATCAGCTCAGCCGTAGTAAACCTTTGCAGCGCAGCGCGATTACTTTCCTGGGCGCGTAAATCGCGCCGAATTAGTCCGACATTGGCCTGACTTATTTCAACGAAAGGTTCGCGCGTGCGGTGATGGACCACACGCGCGACATCAAGGCTCCGATAGGGCGCGCCCTGGCGCAGAATGGGAAGATGCAGGGGCATGAAGAAGATGAGCTTTATGCTTTGTACTTTGTGCTTTGTGCTTGTACTTTGTGCTTTAGTGGACGCCAACGGCGTCGAACGTATACCTCTTACCTCTCCCCCTTCGCCCTTACCCCCTTGCCCCTAATAGACGCCTTCGACGACACTGGTACTGAATTTTGAAAACGGCCGGACATTGCGAACGCCGTCCCACGGATAGAGTTCACACGGTGGTTCCCTTTCAGCTTCGTCACGCTCAAGGAAGCGAGGCATGAAGAATTCTTTAGTCAAGGTCGTCAGGCGTACCCGGCCAGTTGCTCCGTACTGAACTACTGTCTCAGGCTGCTCGGGGTCAACGACTTCGATCATCGCGCGCGGGTGCGGCGGATAATAAATAATCGCGTAATTATCTTCGACTACGCGCGGCTTGTGCACCGCCAGCCCCATTAACGTGTTGCCATAGGTGGCGGCAAAGTATGCTCCCTCCAGTAACTCTTCTACGGCAAAGCGATGAAACTGAGGAGTCATCTCAGTGCCGCCGCAAAAGACCCCGGTGACGCCAAGTTTCCTGAGCGACACTTTCTCGCACAACGCCTCCAACAACTTCGGGGTCGTAAACAAGCACTTGATGTTGTCGTGAGCTCGCAGTTGAGTTAAGCCCTGCTCGACTACGTGTTGCTTGTACAGCTCGGCCATTTTTGCCTGGCCCATTTTGATCAGCTTGATCACCCAGCGGGGATCAAGGTCGACCATAAAACAGATGCCACCGCGATACTGGGCCAGGTGCTCGACCGCCAGGCGCAACCGACGGGGGCCGGTTGGGCCAAGGGATAACCAATCAGCACCGCGCGGGAAGTACTCTTCCGGCAAAGTGTCGCTGAAGGCTTCGTAATCCAAACGAAAGTCTTCAAGACTGATTCTTGACTTGGGAACCCCGGTGCTGCCGCCCGTCTCAAAGGTGTAGATCGGTCGACCGGCGAAACCTCCCGGAACCCAGCGACGCACGTCGCGTCCACGCAGCCATTCGTCTTCAAAGAACCCAAACCGATCGAGATCTGCGTAGGTTTGGATTTCCTGACGCGGATCCCAATCAAGCTGCGCCGCGCGATCCAGCCAAAACTGGCAACCAGTCTCAGGATTGAAGTGCCATTGGATGACCTCGCATACCCAGGCGTCCAGTGTGTCACGGGATTTAGCGATCTTCTTCGCTAAAGTAATTTCAGTAACTGCCATTGTTTTAGTTGAACAAAGAATTGGGTGCTGATAGTACGCCAAAATACCAGAGGAAGTTTTCAAAACATAAACTTTTGTCGCCTCCCGGCTCTTCAAGTTTCGGTCGCGTCATTACACAAAGGCCGCTAAATGACACTCACAAAACCGTTCGACCCCAGCGCCCGTGCCCGGGTCAAACTTCAGTATTCGTCTTCAGCTATATCCGTTGAAAACAGTTTCCGCTCAACGACTGTTCGCAGGTTCCTGTCATGAAATGGTCTTTCGAACTCCATGGGCCTTGCTTCCGGCGCCAAAAAATCTTCCAGCGGCATCTTCAGAAAGGACTCGGGTTTCATCGCGGAAGCATTTCCAATCATTGCTAGATCCCTCAAACGCTCGAGATAAAAGATAGCGTTGGTGATACACGCGGTGCTGCGAACATTTCCGTGGCAGGAGATCAGACGAGTCCGCGGAATTTTTCGCAAGCGCTCGAGAGCGGTGAACAATCGCTGCGGCGTCGAATAATTGAGATACACGATGTCGCCGACTACGTTGTCAGCAACCATTAACAAGTCAGCCTCCGGGACATCTACTGTGAGCGTGCTTGAGGTGTGGCCGGGGTTATGAGAAACGTCAAGCGTAAAACGTCCCCAGGGAATCTTGATGCCATCGCGCACGAGGATGTTGGGTGCGACGAAATATTCCGCCTCCTCCTGCGAGCGAAACTGCTCCGACTGGAAGGTATCGGCGTAGTTCTCGTGGGCCACCACCAACGCTCGCGGAAACGATTTCAATGCGGCCATATGATCACTGAAGTAGTGAGTGCTGATGATAAAGCGAACTCTCTTTCCGAGTTCGTCGCAAACGAAACGCTGCAATTGGTCCGCGTCGGATCTGCTGCCCACCGCATCAACCAGGAGCGCCTCATCCTGTGCGATGAAGATCGTCGAGTTCGAGTTATAGGTCTCACCAATAAAGAGGTAAAGATCGTCTTCAATCTGGTTTACAAGCATGGTAGTTCCTTATACAAAACCCGAGACCGGTATGGCTGGTTTCAGGCGCAGAATTCTCGAGCAGCGATGACTAACGCGTCTCGGCAAGCCGGCACTTCGGCAACATTCACATACTCTTCCAGCCCATGGTAGCCCAGGCCTCCGGGGCCGAAAATCACGGAGGGAATTCCCGCATTACCCAGCACTGCCGCATCAGTCCAATAAGACATGCCTTCACGACAGGTGTCATGGCCGGTTTTCCGCACGGCGCCTTCCAGTAACTTTGGAAAAGGACTATCTGGCGGAGTTTCGTAGGGAGCCCTTTCGAACAAAAGTTTTGCGTCTCCAACGAATTCCGCGTCCTCTCGCTTTAGTGAGCCGAGAATCTCTTCGACTTCAAGCAAAGCAACACCCGGTCGTTCACCTGAAACATTGCGTCGCTCCATGCGCAGCACACAACGGTCCGGATAGGTAGACATCTCTCGTCCACCCTCGATGAATGAGGCGTGCAGCGATGGTCGGCCCAGCAATGGGTGTGGAGTCTGGCTCTGTAATTTTTGACTAAGAGCCTGCAGGTGATGTAACACGCGACCCATACTTAGAATAGCGTCGCGCCCTTCAAGCGGCCGGCTGCCGTGCGCGGCTCGCCCTTCAGTTGCCACTTCGACCCACGAAAACCCTTTGTGCCCGGTGGCCACGACCAGTCCCGTTGGTTCAGTGACAATGGCGACATCGGCTCGCCAGTCTTTGACGAGCGCTTCCGCGCCAATACTTTCATACTCTTCGTCGACTACGGCGGCTACGATGAGCCTGCCGCTGGCCCAGCCACCGTTGCCCGCGAGCGAGCGCGCGGCCTCGATCATCGCGGCCAGTCCGGCTTTCATATCTCCTGAGCCGCGACCATACATCCGGCCATCGCGTTCGACAGGTTCAAATGGACGGTCCATTGAGGCGACTCCGACAGTGTCCAGGTGACCGCAAAGCATTAACGATTTACCGGATCGCCGGCCTTCCAGCACACCAACAACATTTGGTCGTCCGGGCGCCACTTCTGTAATCGTTACGTCCAGGCCGGCACTGCGCAGCTGCTCTGCGACCGCGCCGGCAATCTCCTGCTCACCCGCACCCCCCGGCACGAGCGAAGGATTCACTGAATCGATCGCTATTAAGTCGCGCAGCAAGCTGATTATCTTATCCGTCATCTTTGGGCCCTGTTGGAACCTCGGTAATTTGTTTTCGCGATTAGGCCGGCACAGTTACGGCCGTTTCATTGTAGCAAGGCCCGCCCCGGCGCTGATCAAAAAGAGACCGGCTACGCGTTCTGGCACGGCAGATAACTTTCGCGGGATTAGCCGGCCACCGCGATCTGCCAACCAGCCGTAGGCTAGTAACACCGGGATCTCCACTGCGATCGACAAAATCCCCAAAACCAGGAACTGCCGCAGAACGTGGCCGGTCGGTGTGACAAACTGCGGGAGCAGCGCGGCAAAGAAGAGAATCGCTTTTGGGTTTGTCACTTGCGTGATCAGACCTTGTGAATACAGCCTGAGCGAGCGCACTGACTTCACCGCCACTTTATCCGGCTCCCTCGAGTGCTTACCAAAGAACAACATCTTAAAGCCGACGAAGATCAGATAGCCGGCGCCTACCCACTTGATCATCCCAAACAAGCGGGCCGAAGCAAGCAGTAGCACGCCAAGTCCCAACGCTGATAAAGCAAAAAAGAAGGCGTTCACCGTCTCGATGCCGAGTATTCCGTTGAGACTGCGTTTGTAGCCCGCTTTCAGGCCCTGCGACATTACCAGTAACACCGCTGGACCTGGCGTCAAATCAACCAGCACTTCGGTGATCGCAAATGCAACCAGCACCTTTAGCGACATTTCGTGTCCATCCCAATCAAACGGAGCTAATGATCATGTCATTAAACGTCAACACCAGGTGAACTTGTTCGATGAAATTAGTGAAGCCGGCTGCTAAAAGCATCTCATGGACCACGGTGTTGGATTTACTAAAGTTGTAAGTCGAACGCCCACAAGCCTCTTGCATCGGAGCGTAAAGATTTTCGAGCGCACAGGCGACTACTTTCTCCGCATTCGGACCGGGGAGTGCAACGCATTGATGCAATGCGATGTCGACAATCGTCCCCTGCTCATCACGTTTCTTTTTGAACAGCGCGTAACCGACGGGCGCGCCATGGGCATCCGAAACAATCAATGCTTCTCCGTCAACTCGTCTCAGACTCTCCCAATGGGTCTGCCAGGGCGACAGCGCCTGATAGAACTCAAGTTGGCCGACAGCGTAGGGAGCAACGCGCTGCGCTGAATACGAAGCACTGCCTGGCCGGCGAAAAGAGTGCTCGCTCAGGTTGCCTTCGTGCTTTAGAAAAGTGAGGGTGTCAACTTTCTCATAGCCAAAGTGTTGATATAAAGCGATGGCGGTTTCATTTCCGATGATCGCCTCGAGCGAAGCTAAGGCCACTGCCTGCTCTCTATATAGATCGATGGATGCTTTGAGAAGGGCTTTGCCGATACCGCGGCGCCGAAATTCCAGACTGACCCCCGTCCCGCCATTCCAGGCCACCCTGCGCCCGGCATGACTGCTGATACCGTTAAGAAGAAATCCAGCCGGCTGGTCTTCATAGAATGCCAGCAGAGAAAGTTCAGGTGCGAGCCCCTCCCGCTGGACACGCGCCAGATACTCATCCAGAGACATCGTCATATCGACCGGGTACCCCTGAAATCCCCGGTTCCAAATCTCTACCGCGTCGGCGAACGAGCAATCACTCAAGCGTCTGATTTCAGTGCCTGTGTTTTTATGGTCCATATCTAGTTTGAGTTATTTTCCAGCCGGTACTCAGTGGTGATCTCGATCGCCTTATGAAGTGAAAGATAGACTGGACAGCTGGCCGCATGGATGCGGTGCACGCGTTCAATCGTCTCGCGATCCGCTTCGGCGGCCAAGAGATGATAGGTCACGTGAATACGGCGTATGACCAGCACGTGTCCTTCGGTTTCAACCTCTCCTCTGACGTCCGCGGTCAAATGTTTTTCGCTAGCGTTAATCTTGCGCGCCTCCAGCGCGCCCCCAAAGGTGCCGACCAGTCAACCACCGGCCGCAGCGATCACATAATCAATTGTGGTCGCGTGCGGCTCAGCTATTTTGTCTGCCGCAACGCCGTAATGCTCAGCGATCGCGCCGTGGACTCCAAAGTGTACCGGTTCGGTTTCGGCCGGCAGGTAAGCCAGCCGAGCGGGACCGGACAATCGCTCAATCTTAATTTCTGAAACATAGACTATTTCCGACATGCCACGCTCCTTTACCAATCGATTTAATCGCAACCCGCAGCTTGGTCAATTCGTAACGTTCTAGCGACGGCAAATTCATCACTAATAATGCGTTCACGGGAATAGACAAGCAACGCGAGAGTAGTATGTTTGTACGTCATTTGTCCTGAAACGGTTTTGTTCGAAGCGAGATAAACCTCATACCGGGAGAAAGACTTGAACAGCAAATTTGCTACGAATATTCGTGAACTCTACGGAACTTCGGAACATGAGCAACTGGTGCTCTGGTCAGATCCTTCCTGTGACTACCGCGGCATCATCGCGATTCACAACACTGCTCCTGGTCCGGCGGTGGGCGGCACACGCTTTTGGAACTACGGCTCCGACGAAGAAGCCAGCCGCGATGCACTCCGCCTCTCGCGAGGAATGTCATATAAGAATGCGCTGGCCGGACTGCCTTTTGGCGGCGGCAAATCAGTCATCATTGGCGACAACAAGATGCTGGATCGGGAGCGAATCTTTCGCGCCCACGGACGCTTTGTCGAGTCATTCGGGGGGCGTTACATCACCGCTGAGGACGTCGGCACCACGCCCCGCGACATGGAGTACGTGGCGCTGGAGACTCGTCATGTGGGTGGCCTGCCGGGACGTTCCGGCAATCCTTCGCCCGTAACGGCCCATGGAGTATTTCGAGCTTTGCAGGCATGCGCGCAGTTTAAATGGGGGTCAGCCGATCTCAGCGGACGGGTGGTAGCCATTCAGGGATGCGGCAGCACTGGATATAATCTGGCTCGCGAAATTCATGAGGCCGGCGGCAGTTTGATCGTAGCTGACATCGATCCCGAGCGAGTTCAACGCGTCGTGAGTGAGTTTGGGGCGAAGCAAGTCTCCATTACCGAAATAGTGAGCGTTCAGGCCGACATCTTTTCGCCCTGCGCGATGGGAGGAATTATTAACGATGAAACTATCCCGTTACTGAAAGCAGAAATTGTAGTGGGCTCTGCCAATAACCAACTGCTTGAAGCGCGGCATGGTGACACGCTCAACGAGTTGGGCAAACTGTATGCGCCGGATTATGTGGCAAATGCGGGCGGTATTATCAACGGTTGTCGCGAACTGCTGAACTGGGACGAAGCCGCAAGTGCCACCAAAGTTCATGCCATCTTCGACACGATGCTCGAATTATTCGTACAGGCGGCCGCCGCAGGAACTCCAGCATTCCGTCAGGCTGACAAGCTCGCCGAACAGCGAATGACTCTGGGACCGCACGCTTCCAGCGTGCCATCGCCGGCGTAACCTTAACAGTTTTGAAGTCCCGTTTATCGTTTGGTTGTTCCGAGCAGAAACACTCTCATTCGCTCCAACTCAGCTTCGAGTTCGCGTTTGAAGCTTCGTTCGCGCGGCGGCCTTTTTAGATATCCCAACTCAGCGGTCAGTTCATTATTTCTCACTGAGAGATTGGCCCAGCCGATGACGTGCTCACGCCAAAGCAGCGGCAGCGCGTAATAGCCGAGTTTCCGTTTAGCCACAGGCGTGTAGGCTTCAAAGCGGTAACCCCAGCCCCAAAACAATTCGAACCGCCCGCGGTCGTGCACCAGCGGATCGAACGGCGCCAGCAACCGCACGTTCTCGGCGGCCTCCTGACTGATGACCTCTTCTTCTGCCGGCCAAAACCACTCCAGGCCTTCGACCTGTGCATGAGCGATCCGCTCTTTAGCTCGCTGCAGAGCGCAGCTGAGTTCAGTGCGCCACTGCGGGGCCGCATAGCGCAGCCGTCGCACATAGTAGGCCAGGCTGGCTCCGGGAAGCGGCGCGTAGAGGTTCACCAGAACATCGACTAGCTGATCGAGTTGCGCCCGTGGTTCAAGTGTTTCGCGCTGGTGCAACGCGTAAACTCTAATTCCCTTCTCTCGCCGTGCCACTCGCAAAAGGCCCCGATAATGCAGAGCTTCCAATAACTGCGTCGTGGCGTTCGACGACCCACCCCAATTGTTCGTGACCGAGCCGTGCGCAAAGTGCTCATCCGCCTCCTGCGGGTGCACGGTGCCGCGCTCGCGCACAAAATTCAGCAGAAGTTCCGACCGCTCCTGTTCACCTCGGTTACGCGTTTGCTCTTCTGCCCGTGGATGCATCGATTCATATAAAGCTCTCGACACAAAACCGTAATTGATAAAAACATCTTCTTCAATGTCGAGCGAGTCGTATCGTCTCTCGACGTCGCCTGCCCGATAATTTTTCACGCGTTGCCGCAGGATTAGATCCTGCGCTCGCGCTGGCGCCCGGATCGGATCGGCCTGCACAAACGCCATCTTTCTTATAGCGCGTTTCAAGCTCGTCGGCTCAAAGAAATTCCGACCCACCGCAAACCGCCGCAAATCTTTCCGAGTGATCATTGGGCAAGAGTTTGACACGGCTGTGTGTGCCGCGGCTAATGTCGTGATGCTAGGTCTTCTTCCGGGCTCGGCAAAATCTATCATCTTTAACGAGTGCAACATGATGGACATCAACCTTGCCAATCTGAGTTGCGCCGGAGCGACGGGTGTCTCGGCAGTGCTTTCGAGCACCACGCCGGACGTCTCTGTGGAACAACCGAACTCGCCTTATGCCAACCTGCCGATTGGCGGCAACGCTACCAATGCAGTGCCGTTTCAGTTCAGCACTTCGCCGTCCTTTGTTTGCGGTACGACGATCAACTTCACGCTGACCGTGACGACAAGCCAAGGCGTTTTCGTATTTAACTTCAACAAGCCAACTTGTGCGGCGGCACCCATTAATCTCTCGGGAAGCAACGGCGCGGGCGATCCCACGCAGACGGGCCGGCTCTTCAGAAACGGCGTCGCCAGTTCCTGTGCTGTTCCCAAGGCCACCCCAACTCTGGTTGACTCAGTAGCGCGCCGGTACGACGCCTATACTTTCACCAACACGACCGGGTGTTACGACCTGCGTCACGGTGAGCGTCACATCGGGATGCGCCACCAACCTTTATTACGCCACTTACCTTGGTCCATTTAATCCGGCAAACATTCTAACGAACTACCGGGCCGATCCTGGCGCCAGCTTTGCCGGTGCGGCCACGTGGTCGTTCAATGTCCCAGCCGGACAGTCTTTCACGCTGGTCTTACACGAAGTTGCTACCACCGGCTGCGCCAGCTATACGGCGACGGTATCCGGCCTGCTCTCGGGAGCTGATGGCGGCGGCGTTTGCCAGACGTCCGCGCCTGCAAACATCACCGTGGGCAACGATCCTGGTCAGTGCTCGGCGACGGTTAATCCCGGCACAGCAACCGCCAGTGACAATTGCCCGGGAGCGACGGTGTACGTAGCGATGCAATGGCGCTGAATGCTCCTTATCCGGTGGGTACTACCACCATCACCTGGACGGCGACCGATGCGCACGGCAACACTTCAATGCCATCGGCCACTCAAACAATTACGGTCAATGACACTCAGCTTCCAATGCTCAGTGCCATCGCCGTGGCAACCTCGTCCCTGTGGCCACCAAACCACGACTTGATCAATGTCGGGTTGTCGGGCGGCGGCTTCAGCGACAATTGTCCCGGAGCCACCAGGCAGGTGTTGGTCTATGGCGATGAGGACGACGAAACACCGACAGGCGATGGCAACTTCTCGCCCGATGCCAGGAACATTGGCATCGGCGCGCTTCGCTTGCGTTCCGAACGCAATGGTGACGGCGACGGGCGAGTTTATCTGATCGTGGTTATGGCCACGGATGCCAGCCTAAGCTCCAGAACTATTTCATCTGACATTCATTACAAAGCGCGCGCCGATTTGATTGCTGGCGCTGTTCACTTCGCCTTTTCCGCGCGTGCCTACCATGTAGCGACTGCAGTATTGATCCGAACAAAGATATGAGCCGCCGCGTTGTACACGCTTTTTCATGCCGGGCTCCGAAGGGTCGAACGAAGACGATGGCCCCGCCGGATTGCGCGCAAGCTCACCAGCATTAGCCAGCTCAGAATAATAATCAGTGCGATACCAATCGCTCACCCATTCCCATGCATTGCCGGCAATGTCATACAGCCCGTAGCCGTTCGGCGCAAAAGAGGCGGCCGGCGCCAGACCGGCAAAGCCATCGGCGGCTGAGTCCTTCACCGGAAACTTTCCCTGGTAGGTATTGGCCATGGCTTTATCATTTGGACGCAAGTCATTGCCCCAAACATACAACTGGCCGGTCAGCCCACCCCGCGCGGCAAATTCCCATTCCGCTTCGGTAGGAAGCCGCTTCTTGGCCCACTGCGCATAAGCCATCGCATCGGCATACGCGAGTTGCACGACGGGAAATTTCTCTTTGCCCTCAAGGTTGCTCAGTGGTCCTTCGGGATGTCGCCAGTTCGCCCCTTTCTGATAGCGCCACCAACGCAGATAGTCGTCCAGCGGCACAGCTTTTTTTGTCGGCGTAAAAACCGTCGAGCCGGCAACTAAATGTTCCGGGGATACGTCGGGAAACTCCTGCCTTGTCGGCGTGCGCTCCGCGATCGTGACATACCCAGTTGCCTTGACGAAGTTCTCGTATTCCTGGTTCGTTAGCTCCGTCGCGTCCATCCAGAAACCGTCGACATAGACGCGATGGACCGGCAGCGCATCGGCGGTTACCCCGGGGAGACCGCAAAGCGATTCACTCTCAACGTTGCTGCCCATTGAGAACTCACCCCCCGGAATCCAAACCATCCCGGGCGGAGCTGTTGCCGGAGCCGCCTTAGTATTAGGAATTGTGGGCGCGAAAGTCTTTGCCACATTGATTGGACACGAGTGGCAGGATTTCGCTTCGAAGAGAAGTGCAGTTTTGGATCGACGGAGAGCCAAAACCGTAAGCGCCGCCACGATGAGCAAGATCACCACGAACAGCGAAACCATCTGAGTTTTTATTTTGCTCACAACAAATCTGACAACGAGTCACAAGAACGACACCGTCCCTCTCACATGTTCGGTTCTCTAATCTCTCGCTCCGGCTATTCTTTCAGCAGCTGCGCGCTCTGTCCGCTCTGATTTCTGACTCAGCTTCGGTGGCGGTTCTGCGCGCAACTCAAGCCTTTCCAAAAAACCTCTGAAGACAAATGGCGCTTCATAGGGACCAACTGCCGAGGCTGTGTCTTCGCCGACGTCGAATGTCTCTTCGAAAGAATATGCACGCGGAACAGTTTGGCTTAGGCGTGCAGTGTCCACTTCTTTGCCGTCGATGACCAACGTGACGGTCGCACCTTTACCCAGCCCGCCGCCGTCATAAGCAAAGCGGAGTTCAATCACTGACTTGCCGGAAGGCAATGGCTTTTTGTCAGCGATGGTGGTGACTTCTCTGCGAAAGTAATTATAGGTATAGCTGGGACGCCCATTTTTTATATACAGCGCATAGCCGGCCGCTGAGCCGCCTTCGGCAACCAGCACCCCATCGGCGCCGCCGGCTGGAATATCGACGTAAGCGGTAAACGTATGTGTGCGATTGCGAGTGCCCGGCGCCAGCGCATCGTAAAGATGAGTAGCGCCTGGATAAAAGGTATAGAACGCGCGTCCACCAGGCGGCGGTGGGTTGGGATGCTGCCGGCCGCTCACGCGAGGATCAATTGGAAAGACATGGTTGCGCTCAGCTTCTACTGCAAACAGGTCCTCGAGCTGTTTCAATGTCTGAGCGTGAGTGGCAGCGAGATCGTTCCCTTGCGAGTAGTCGTGGTTTAAGTCGTAAAGCTCCCAGGAAGGTGCTGGCCCGCTCGCCCCGAAGGTATAGGCCCACGGCAGCAAGCCGGTCCGTTGCGCAGCCACCCAGCCATTGCTGTACATAGCGCGGTTGCCATGCATTTCGAAGTACTGACTCGTGCGATATTCCGGTGCGCCCGCGTTTAGCAATGTCGGTAGAAAGCTCATGCCGTCCATTCGCTGTTGCGTTATTCCGTTCACTGATTTCGGCTGCGAGATTTTCGCAGCTTCTAGAATTGTCGGCAGGACATCGATCACGTGAGCGTATTGTGAACGTATCTGCCCGATGTCGCGAATATGTCCCGGCCAGGAAACCACCATCGGATCGCGCGTGCCGCCGAGATGCGATCCGATGCGCTTACCCCATTGGAACGGAGTATTACCGGCCCAGGCCCATCCCGCCGGATATTGTGGATTCGAAAGCGGTCCCCCGACTGAATCAAGACGTTGCATGACCTCGGCAGCAGTCGTTTCAATTCCGTTGACCTGCTCCATGATGTTATCGGTGCCATACAAATTACCTTCCAGGCTGGCTCCGTTGTCACCGGCAATGTAAATGATCATCGTGTTGTCGAGTTGCCCAGTCTGCTGCAGTGCAGCGATGACGCGGCCGATCTCATGATCGGTCTGCGCCATAAAACCAGCAAACACTTCCATCAATCGCGCTGCCACTTTTTTCTGATCCGAGCTGAGCGAATCCCACGCCGGCAACTCGGGTGGCCGCGGCGTAAGTATCGTCTCCGCCGGCACTACACCAAGCTTCTTTTGTCTTGTCAGGACGATCTTGCGGTATTCATCCCAGCCCATATCGAACTTGCCTTTGAATTGATCGATCCAGGCTTTTGGCGCCTGCAACGGCGCGTGTGTCGCGCCGGGTGCGTAATACATGAACAGAGGTCGATCAGGCGCGAGTGCTTTTTGCTGGAGGATCCAGCCGCGAGCGTGGTTGGCAAGGTCTTCGTTCAGAGTGTAATCGGCTTCGCGCCCGCGCGGCGGAACCATGCGCACCGGTTTCGTACCTTCGGTGAGTTCCGGATGCCATTGGTCAGTTTCTGCACCGATGAAACCATAGAAATGATCGAACCCCTCGTGCGTGGGCCAATGGTCAAAAGGACCTGCGAGCGTAGTCTCAGCGTCCGGGATCAAATGCCACTTGCCAATGCTGGCCGTGGCGTAACCATTCTGGCGCAGGATCTCTGACATGAACGCAGCGGACTTTGGGATTGAGCCAGTGTAGCCTGGATTATTGTTCGCCCAATTAGTGATCGTCCCCATTCCCACGGCGTGCGTATTACGCCCGGTAAGCAAGGCCGCTCGCGTTGGTGAACACAGCGCCGCGACGTGAAAGCGCGTGTAGCGCAAACCGTTGGCCGCCAACGCGTCGAGTGTCGGCGTGGGTATCAGTCCACCAAAGGTAGACGCCTGCCCGTAGCCGGCGTCGTCCAGCAGAAAAATCAAAACATTTGGAGCGCCAGCCGGAGTTTGCTGAGAAGATTGCGAACTGCGCAATGAAGCCGGCTGTGGCCAGAGCCACCCAATTCCAATTAGGATTATCACTATGCCCAGTAAAGTTCTTTTCGTCATGTTCTGTGTTGGCCCTCGATTCTGCGGGATAAAGCGCAGTGTACAAACCATCTGTTTTGAAGGCAATCAACTTCAGAACTGCGACAGCAGAGCGCGGCATGGTTTTTGAAACGTTTGAGGTGACGGTAGTGCGCCCATCATTCCTGACGCCTGGGTAAATACACCTGGCAGCGCGCATTTGATATAGTTTCTGCCGTCTCAAGTAAAGGTCAAATGACGCTATCGAAAGTTGCGCATGCCTGGACGCTAGAGTGGCGACGCGCAAACGCGGCGCTGCTGCGTTTGTTCCTGCGCGTGGTTCCGTCTGAGAATCATCGCCTCTTCGCGCTCACACTAATTGCCGGGGCCGCGTGCGGATTGTCCGCGGTCTTCTTCCACCTTTCCATTATTGGTGCGGAACATCGTCTGATTGACAGAGCGATGACCGCTGCTGGTAAATGGTGGATCTTCTGGACCATTGCGACTCCAACGGTGGGCGGCTTACTCAGCGGCGCGTTGCTGCAATACGTGGTACCCGGCGCCCGCGGCAGCGGCATACCCCAGGTGAAAGTAGCCTACGCAATAAGAGGCGGCCGCGTATCTTTCCGCGATGCTGCGGGAAAGTTTCTTATCGGCATTTTGCAGATCGGGACGGGCTCTTCCCTGGGACGGGAAGGACCGACGGTTCAGATTTGTGCCGGTGTAGCCAGCACTCTCGGTCGCTCCGCCGCCCTGTCGCGCGAAAACCTCAAACGACTGTTGCCGGTCGGAGCGGCGGCGGGAATTGCAGCCGCATTTAACGCTCCGATCTCCGCCGTAACATTTACCATTGAGGAAGTTGTGGGTGATTTGGACCAGGCGGTGTTGGCCTGGATCGTAGTTGCCGCCGCAATCGCAGCGGGAATCGAACGCGCAGTGCTTGGCGAACATCCTGTCTTCACCATTTCAAGGCACTATGGCCTTGAGCATTTCTCCTCGCTTCTTTTCTATGCCTTGCTGGGCGTCGCCGCTGCAGTCATCTCAGTCGTCTTCACCGAATCACTTCTGTCATTACGAAAATCATTCCAGTGGCTGAAGTTTATTCCAGCCTGGGCCAAGCCCGGTGCCGGCGGCCTGGTCACTGGCGGACTGGCGGCCCTCGCCATCCACTGGCTTGGGACTAACGGCATTACCGGGGCCGGATACGGAACTCTTTCAATGGCTCTGTCTGGTGGCCTGGCGTTTCGCGCGTTAGTGGTCCTCTGTATATTCAAATTAGTAGCAACCGTGTTCTCTTACTCCAGCGGCGGTGCTGGTGGAATCTTTGCCCCGGCCCTTTTCATCGGTGGAACTCTCGGTGGTATCTTCGGTTACTTTGATACAGCCCTATTTCATCACAACGGCAATGAGTTGGGTTCGTTTGCTCTCGTCGGTATGGGCGCCGTCTTTGCCGGCATTGTGCGCGCGCCCATTACGTCCGTGCTTATTATTTTTGAAATGACGGGTAGTTACGATTTGATCCTGCCATTGATGATCTCGAACATGACGGCATACGCGCTGGCGCGTCATGCCCGCCCCACCCCGATTTATGAAGCGCTGCTGGAACAGGATGGCATTCATCTGCCACACCGCAGCGGGCGTGTGGCTCATGCGCTTGAAAGGCTGTACGTCGGCGACGCTATGACGCCGGCCCCGGCGACAATTTTCGGAGCGTCAACCGTTTCCGAGGCCCTGCAGCGAATCTCAACTCTCAAACATTCAACCTATCCAGTTGTCGATAATGAGCAAGCCTTCTTAGGGATGATCAGTGAGGTGCGTTTGCGTCGCCTGGCGGCCGAGGGCGCCGGAACTGACAAAGTCCAGAAGCACGCCCACTCCAGACACCACGCACTGGCTGAATATCCCTTGGTCAGGGCCATGGTGCGTATGGATAAAGCAGGAGTACGGCAGCTCGCAGTGATAGACAGCAAGCACGGAAACAAGCTCGTCGGCCTCCTGACCATGAGCGATATAGTCCGCGCGCACGCTCAGGCGGCTGACGATGCAGGTGATCCTGATAGAACGATCACGCCTGACTCGAGGGAGGCGTCTTCGCAGAAAGACACGAATGATTGATAACTGTGAGTTGAGAACCTCTATTGACCTGGATGGGTCTTCATCCATTCGGCGCGCAGCATAAAGCTACCCTGCGTCACAACACGATCGCCCGCGCTCAGTCCTTCGAGTACCGGATAGAAACCATTGCTCTCTCCCCCAAGGCGCACTGGTCTTAGGGTAAATTCATCAGGCCGTTCTGTCGCTTGAAACACGACTTGTTGATTTCCAATACTCTGCACCGCGCTCTTATTGACGACCGGCGTCGTCTTTTCCGCGAGACCCAACGCACCAAAAGCAACATTCACATACATTCCGATTTTCAGGATTTGGTTCGGATTGTCTAGTTCGATGCGAACCCGGGCCGTCCGCGTAGCGGGATCGATGCTGGGGTCGACGTAGGACACACGGCCGCGGAATACGCGACCGGCATAGGCATCGGACGTGACATTCGCGCCGCTGCCAATCCGGACCGTGGCCAGATCCTTTTCGTAGACCTGAGCGACCACCCAGACGCTTGAGAGATCGGTTACTCGCATCAATTCCTTATTCGCTTCTATCACTTCGCCGGGATTGACCGTGCGGCTGGTCACAGTACCCGAAGATGGAGCAGGCACGGCCACTTCAGAGCTGATCTGAGAAGTTGAGTTCAGCGAATCGATGTGTGACGCTGTCATGCCCAGCAATAACAACTTCTGTCTCAGGTTGGCGACGTTTGCTTCGGCCTCGCGATATTGGGAATTGGCCATCTCCAAATCCTGACGACTCGCCGCGCCAATCTCTACCAGCTTAATCGTGCGCAGGTGATGCCGGTGATGTTCGTCGAGCGTCGCAAACGCAGTCAGGTAACGCGACTGCGCTTCGGCCAGTTCATTGCTGAAGACGACCGCCACTCGTTGCCCCCGTCTCACGTACTGGCCCAACTCAAAGCCGACGCTGCGCACTATCCCGCCGACCAGAGAGACGACGGGAGTCTCTTTATAACTGTTTGCCAGTACGACGCCGGTGGCCATTTGGCCGGCCGCTTCGGATGACGGCCGTTCGCCCACCACCTCGATCTGCAACTGCGCGTTCCGCATCTGTTCAGGTGTCAGCGTTAATTGCTCCCCTGATAATGCAGGGGCCTGAGATTGAGGCTCAGAAAATGATACCGTGCGCGGCGCTGTTACAGGCTTACCGCCCTGCTTGGGCCGCCAGAGCCACGCGCCCAGCACCAGAATTACGACGGCGGCAGCTATGCCGACTGAGAGCAAGACCATTCGTTGCCTGGACTTCCCCGAAGTAGGATTCTCCGGCGTCTGCCCGTCAATCTCTTTATCAGGTTCATCGCTCATCGTTTTATCAGCTCCGGTGCAGCAGTGGCGCGTTCGATTTCGACGCGCGCGTTGTAAACAGCCAGTTGTGCCTCTATGAAATCATTTTCCAATTCAATGAAACGGCGTTGCTCCGCGATAAAGTCCAGCAGGGTCCTGGCACCCAACTCGTAGGTTTGCCGCACCACGTCGAGGTTGGCCCTGGCCGGATCGCGCGCGCCCACCCGGAAAATTTCTTCCGCACGCAGCGCCCGATCGTATTGCGCATAAGCTGAGGCCACCTCGCGGCGCACGGTCACCTCCGCGAACTGACTTCGAAGTCGTGCAGCTTCTAGCTCTGCACCCGCGGCTGCGATCAATCCCTGGTTCTTGTTGCGCACGGGAATAGTAAGAGTCACGCCGAAAGTGACGGCATTCATCTTCTTCATAATCGGACTCAAGGTCCCTTGCTCGCTGATACCCTTGAATGGAAAACCATTTTCCGCGCGCATATACCCCGCGTTCACGTTCGCATCGGCGCGACCCTCGGCGCGCGCCTGATTGATGCGTGCCTCTGCGAGACTCTCGACGCCCCGCCACGCCTGCAGGTCAGGCCGTTCACGCAGCGCTCTCGCAGTAGCATCCACCATCGCCGGCAATTGCTCGACCAGATTGCCGAAGTTACCGCGCAAGTGCAGTGGTTGATCGGGTGACATGCCGAGCAAGTTTCTCAGCTCAAACAGCGAGACTTCGACCTTTCCTTCGACTGATTCTCTGGCTGACTTCAGCCGATTCAGCTCAACCAGTGCCATGTTCTGCTCAAGCGGCGGGGTGGCGCCTTCCAGCACTCGGGCGCCGATGAGATCGAAGCTCTGCTGATTTGCTTCCACTAATTCATCCGTAAATGAAAGCTTCAGCGCCTGGGCCAGCGCCTCGCCGAACTTGGCCCGGACATCTGCCGCCAGCAATCGCTCGCGGTCTGCCACCTGGGCTTCGCGGACTTCTACCTCTCGTTGGGCCACCACAATACGGGCCGAGCGCCGCCCGCCAAGCTCAAGCGGCAGTGAACCCGAAAGCATGTAGCTCTTGTCACTGCCAATAATCATCTGCGTCCCCCCGATTTCAACCATAGGGTTGGGACGCAACCCAGCCTGCTGCACCAGCGCTCGCGCCGCTTCGATCTCCTTGTGCGCCGCCAGTAGTTCGCCATTGTGCTCAAGCGCGTAGGCGACAGCTTCATCGGCAGTGATGCCAACTGTTTGATCAAGATAGCGCGAGACGCGAGTGGGTGCGACTTCTGTTCGGGCTTGCGTTGATGTTTCCTTCGTTTCGGCAGGAGTCTGAGCTTCGACGCTTGATCGCGGCGTAACCAGCGTCGCCAGGAGAATCACGACGACAATGGCTGCGCTTCCCTTCCTCTTCCGCTCATCTTTTCTGAGGCGACGCTCCTGCAGCCAGAAGAAGATTACCGGCGTGACAATCAGCACATGAAGCAGACTGGAAACCATTCCACCTAATACAGGCGTAGCCAGTGGCTTCATGACTTCAGAGCCCGCGCTCGTGCTCCACATGATGGGCAGCAAACCAGCCACCACGGTTGAAACCGTCATCACTTTAGGCCGCAGCCGCAGCAACGCTCCTTCGGTTACCGCCTCCAGCAGCGACTCTCGGGTCAGACCACCATCTTTCTCGCGTCTGCGTTCCACCGCGTCTTTCAGATAGATCACCATCACGACACCGGTTTGCACGGCGGTGCCGAACAGCGCAATGAAACCGACCCAGACCGCTACTGAAAAGTTGTAGTTCAGCAGCCAGAGGAGATAAATCCCCCCAGTCAGCGCGAAAGGAACAGCGAGCAGCACGTGAGCTGCTTCCACCGCCGAATGGTAAGTCAGGTACAGCAATCCGAAGATGACCAGCAGTACTACCGGAATGACCAACAACAGGCGATTGCGCGCGCGCTCCTGGTTCTCGTACTGCCCGCTCCACGCAATGTAGTAGCCGGCGGGTAATTGGATCTGGCTGCCGAGACTGCGTTGAGCTTCAGCGACAAAGCTGCCCACGTCACGACCGCGCACATTCAACAGGACCGTGCCGCGCAGCAACCCGTTCTCGCTGGAAATCATTGTTGGCCCGGTGACCGCACGAATGTCTGCCAACTGCGCCAGGGGAATGACAGCGCCGCTGGGCGAGCTGATGGGAATTTGCGCAATCGCCTGCGCGCTGTCACGAAATTGAGGAGCATAGCGCACGCGCATGGGAAAGCGCCGGCGACCTTCGATAGTGACCGTCAGGTTCGTTTCGCCAATACCCTTTTCAATTACGTCTTCAATCGTGCGCGTGTCGATTCCATAGCGCGCGGCTGCCGTCCGGTTGATATGTATATCGATGTACGGAGCGCCACCTATCTCCTCGGGATACACATCCCGGGCTCCGGGGATGTTGCGCACCACCATGGCGATTTTTCGTGACACGTCTTCCAGTGTTTTCAAGTCATTGCCAAACACCTTGATGCCCACCTGCGAGCGAATGCCGGTCGCCAGCATGTCTATGCGATTGATGATCGGCTGCGTCCAGATATTCGTGACGCCAGGCATGCGTAACTTTTCATCCATCTCCGCGATTAAGGACTCACGGGTCACTCCGCGGCGCCAAAGGTCCGGTACTTTCAAGTGAACAATTGTCTCGTTCATGTTCACCGGCGCTGGATCTGTCGAAGTCTCTGCACGCCCCGCTTTTCCCACTGCAGACTCAACTTCCGGAAAGCTCATCAGGATCTCGTCCTGCCGGCTCATGATTTTCAGCGCTTCATCGATCGAGATAGCCGGATCGGTTACCGGCATGTACATCAAATCCCCTTCATTCAGTGGCGGCATAAACTCGCTGCCGATGCCGGTGCTCAAGATAATCGCACCCGAAAAGAGCAGGAATGCTATTGACACCGTCATGAGTCGGTGACGCAGAGCAAGCCTGAGCGCAGGGCGATAGATGAACCGCAGCGCGCGCATTACCGGATTGGACTGCTCAGAATGAAATTTTCCCGCCAGCAGGTAGGTACAGAGCACGGGCACGAGCGTGACTGCGATGATGGTCGCGCCCACCATCGCAAAAGTTTTTGTGAAGGCTAGCGGATGGAATAGTTTTCCTTCCTGGCCGGTTAGCGAAAACACCGGCACGAAGGCGAGCACGATAATCGCCATGGAAAAGAAAACCGGGCGGCCTACGAGCTTGGTTGAATCGAGCACGGTTTCCCAAACCGCTTTGCGATCGCGTGGATCAATCCCGCGCTGCTCCAGAAAACGGAACGCGTTCTCTGTGACGACGATGCCTGCATCCACCAGCACACCGATAGCGATGGCAATGCCCGCCAGCGACATCAGGTTCGAGCTGATACCCATGTAGTGCATGAAAAGAAAAGACCCTAATACTGCAAGCGGCAAAGGGATAGTCACAATCAGAATCGAGCGGAAGTGGGCCAGGAAAAGAATATGGGCCAGTGTTACCAGAATCAGCTCTTCGATTAATGCCCGCTTCAGCGTGTGGGTGGCCCTGCCGATGAGTTGGGTGCGGTCATAAAAAGGCAGGATCCGCACACCCGCCGGCAGGCCCGCCTGAAGCGCGTTGATCTTCTGTTTCACGCCGTCGATTACTTCAAGGGCGTTGACGCCGTAGCGGGCAATCACTACTCCACCGACCGCCTCTTTGCCATTCTTGTCCAACGCGCCGGTGCGGAACGCATTTCCCAGTTTTACCGTCGCGACATTTTTGACGTACAAGGGAGTGCCGTTGGGGGCGCCAATAACAATGTTCTCGACATCGCCGACGGACTCAATTAAACCGATGCCCCGAACTACAGCCCACTGTCCGGCTTGTTCAACGACATTGCCGCCGACGTTATTATTGGAACGCTCGACGGCTTCGACGACGATCGACAGCGGCATTGAATAGGAGCGGAGCTTGTCGGGATCGACATCAATTTGATACTGCTGTACATACCCGCCAACGCTGGCAACCTCATCAACTCCCGGCACGGAGTTCAACTGATAGCGAACATACCAATCCTGTAACGACCTCAGGTCCCTCAAATTGAGCTGATCACTTTCGAGCGTGTACCAGAAGACCTGGCCTACACCGGTGGCATCCGGGCCGAGGGTTGGAATCACCCCCTGTGGCAATTGCTTCGTGACGAGATTCAGTCTCTCAAGCACGCGAGTGCGCGCCCAGTAAAGATCGATGTTGTCTTCGAAGATGATATTGATCATCGAGAAGCTGAACGCCGAACTGGCCCGCACAACCCGCACCCCGGGCAAGCCCTGGAGATTTGTCACCAGCGGATAGGTCACCTGATCCTCTACTTCCTGAGGCGAGCGTCCGGTCCAGTCCGTGAAGACGATGACCTGGTTGTCAGAGAGATCGGGGATCGCGTCGATCGGTGTGCGCGTCAGGGCCCAATAACCCCAGCCCGCCAGACCAAGATAGATCACGAGCACCAGCCCGCGATTGCGCAGGCTCAATTCAATGAGGCGATGGATCATTGGGCTGTCAGACTAAAATTCGTCTTTCCTTTTCCTGCAGGACCTTCGTAAGCCAACTGCCCCTGCCATTCACCGCCAGACTCGATGTCTACCTGGCCTTGGTAGACTCCGGGCGTGGCCGTGGTAGTAAAGGTGACGGCGTCGTTCATCACGGCCATGCTTCCCATCGGCGGCATGTGGAAATTAAGCGACACTGAGCCCACATCCACCGGCTTGCCGGCCGCGTCGGTGAACGACAGCACCAGTTCCTGATGACCGCGCTTGAGCACACCAGTGCTACTCGAGAGCGTGGCAGTCAGGTTTCCCACCGGCACAGCTCTGATGACATTGCCCTTGGCGCCATTTGAACTACAAGCTGTTGTAATCAGAAGGACCAGGCTTAAAACGACGCCGGATGCGATGGCAAACTTTTTCATAACTCGACCTCCAAATAGGTTTGATAGATTTCTGAATGCACCCCATGCGCACGGAGGCACAGCAAGGTGCTCGCAGCTTGGAAACAGCCACAAGAAGACACACTTCAGCCTTGGAGGAGCTAGATCAGGAGGGAAAGATTACGGATGTAACTAGCCTGGAGGTTGGGTAAAAAGACTTGGGTGGAGAAGGAGCACTCGTACGGCTCAGGCGCAGCCGGAGGAGATTGCGCGGCTGCCGGATGAATCACAGCGACACTGAACGAAGGCGTACGCAGATTGAAGGTTCTGCCGCTTGAACCAGGCCCTTGCGGGATCGTGACGCAGCACTCTGCGCGGGAACCGGATTCGCTCAAAACAGATTGCACCTTATCGTGCTTACAGCACGGCATTTTCTCCATGCCTGGCATCGACTTCATTTCTGCCATTTTGCAGACATGTTCATCCTGAAGCCGTGCGGTGCCGGCCATTACGCTGCCAACAATCACGAGCGCCAGAATCAGAGATGAAAATCGCTTCAGCATTCGCTAACTAAGAACCTTTTCGAGCAACATTAAGTGAAGGGTCGGCAAAACCATCAGAGGCTTCGTCTTATCCGAGCGCCAGTATATACCACGTGCGGCTGGATTGTATGTATTCTCCGACACATTTGGGCTTGCCTTTCGTCCCCCTATTAAGTCACTTCTTCATCGTAAACAACAACATGTGGACGCTGGGCCGCGTCGAATCCGTACCGCGTCCTGTTTAGCTTGGCAAGACTAGTGCCGCAAGGCAATGCTATGATTGACCGCTGATTTCCCGACTAGTTCTGGGAATTCTGACGCTAAGAGGTGCGGATATTCACTCAAAGCGGAAGCGATTTTGGGCCATCAACATCGGTCTGATCCTGGAGATTCTCTTAAGCCTCCTGCCGGTTGGGTTGATGCAAACGTATCAATCGGTTTCAGTCGGCTATTGGTCGGCACGCAGTTCCGAATTTCTGCAGACGGATTTAATGCAAACGTTGCGCTGGCTGCGAATGATCGGTGACACAATATTCGCCCTCGGCGCAATCTCATTCGTTTATTTTGCACTCGATCTGATGCGGCGGCGTACTGCGAAAAAGTCAGTTACTCATTAGTAAATACCACACCACACTATAGGTTGGCCCGTCGCAGACGCAAAGCATTTGCAATCACTGAGACCGAGCTGAAACTCATCGCGGCTGCCGCTATCATCGGGCTAAGCAGAATACCGAAAAACGGATAGAGGACCCCAGCCGCGATAGGAACCCCTACTGAATTGTAGACGAAAGCGAAGAACAGATTCTGCTTGATGTTGCTCATTGTCATCCGGCTCAGCACTCGAGCGCGAACAATGCCGCGCAGGTCACCTTTGACGAGCGTGACGCCGGCACTCTTCATAGCCACGTCAGTTCCGGTGCCCATCGCTATCCCGACCTGGGCCTGAGCCAACGCCGGCGCATCATTGATGCCATCGCCAGCCATCGCCACAAATCGTCCCTCAGCCTGGAATTTTTTCACCGTTTCCACTTTTTGATTTGGAAGAACTTCCGCCACCACTTCGTCGATGTTCAACTTTTTGGCGACTGCCTCAGCGGTTGTCCGGCTATCGCCGGTAAGCATGACAATGCGAATGCCTTCTTGATGCAGCTGCTTAATCGCCTCCGGTGTGGTTTGCTTGATCGGATCCGCCACGCCGATTAGACCGGCGGCTTTCCCATCAATGGTCACAAACATCACCGTCTGACCATCGGCACGCAGGCTCTCAGCTTTCGCCGCCAGTTCTCCGGGATCGATCTGAGAATCATCAAGCAGCGCGCGGTTTCCGAGCGAGACATTGTGCCCATCAACCTGGCCCGTCACGCCCTTGCCGGTTATTGAATCGAATCCAGTAGCGTCGGTCAGTTCGATCCCGCGCTCCTCTGCGCCCGCCACGATCGCCGCTGCCAAAGGGTGCTCGCTACCTCGCTCCAGACTCGCAGCTAATTTCAGTAGCGTCTTTTCCTCAACGCCAGCACCAGTAACGATACTAACCAGCTTCGGCTTGCCTTCAGTAAGGGTTCCGGTCTTATCAACCACCAGCGTGTCCACTTTGCGCATGGTCTCGATGGCTTCAGCATTCTTAAAAAGCACACCGCTCTGCGCTGCTTTGCCCGTGGCTACCATGATTGACATAGGCGTAGCCAGTCCAAGTGCGCACGGACAGGCGATGATCAGCACCGCCACTGCATTGATTAGGCCGTGGGCCATACGCGGTTCCGAGCCCCAGATACTCCAGGCCAGAAACGTAATAACAGAAATTGCTACCACCGCCGGCACGAAGTATCCGCTCACGACGTCCGCAAGTTTTTGAATCGGAGCGCGGCTGCGCTGCGCGTCGGCAACCATCTGCACGATTTGCGACAGCAGAGTTTCAGAGCCCACGCGCTCAGCTCGCATCACAAAAGAGCCGGTACCGTTCACGGTCGCGCCCACGACGGAATCTTTCGCGCGCTTTTCAACCGGAATCGGTTCTCCCGTGATCATGGATTCATCGATCGCGCTTGAGCCTTCGATGACGACACCGTCCACCGGCACCTTCTCGCCTGGTCGCACGCGCAGGCGATCGCCTGCCAGAACCTGGTCGAGGGGAACGTCTTCTTCGGAGCCGTTTTCATTCAGGCGTCGTGCAGTCTTTGGAGCCAGACCCAGTAACGCTTTTATCGCCGCGCCGGTTTGGCTGCGAGCTTTCAGTTCCAGCACCTGGCCCAGCAGCACAAGTGTGATGATGGCGGCTGCAGCTTCGAAGTACACCGGCACTGCACCGGAATGATCGCGAAAGGACGGCGGAAAAATCTGCGGGAACAGCAGCGCGATGAGACTAAAAATGTAAGCGACAGTTACGCCGAGGCCAATCAGCGTGAACATATTCAGACTACGATTCACCAGTGACTGCCAGCCGCGCACAAAGAAGGGCCAGCCCGCCCAAAGCACGACCGGAGTCGCCAGCACAAACTGAATCCAACCCAATGAACGGCTCGAGATAATGTGTTCCAGGGAAATACCGGGAATCATATCGCTCATTGCTATCAGGAGGAGCGGTGTGGTGAGTACGACACCCACCCAGAATCGGCGCCTCATATCAATCAGTTCAGGATTTTCTTCCTCGCCGACGGAAACAGTCCGCGGTTCCAGTGCCATACCGCAGATAGGACAACTGCCCGGCGCATCACGAACGATCTGAGGGTGCATTGGACACGTGTATTCAATTTTTTCAGCCAGCGCGACGACACTCTGTGGTTCGAGCCCCATCCCGCACTTTGGACATGAGCCGGGTTTTTCCTGCTGCACCTCCGGATGCATTGGACAGGTATAGCTTTGGCTGGTTGGCGTTGCAGCGGATTTTTGCGCGCGCTCAATCACGACCGGCGGCGAGGCGACTTTCTCCGTTTTCTTATCAAGGAATTTTTTCGGGTCCTCGCTGAACTTCTTCAGACAGCCTGCACTGCAGAAGTAGTAGTTTTGCCCGTCATATTCAAAGGACCCTGCGGCGGTCTCCGGGTTAACGGTCATGCCGCAAACCGGATCCACTTTTTCCGCAGCGCTGTGGTCCTTCTTCCCCATCGGCTCAGCCGGAATTTTAATGAACCGGCTAGCGTCATCGCGAAATTTCTTCAGACAGCCCGCACTGCAGAAGTAGTAGTTTTGCCCGTTGTATTCAAAGGATCCCGCGGCGGTCTCCGGGTTGACGGTCATGCCGCAGACTGGATCTACTGTTTCCGGCGAAGTATTGTTCATCTTCTCAACTGGTTTCATGGCTCAATCTCTCCCATGAAGATTAGTGCGACGGCTTGGTTGATTCGTTCGGGTTGCCGTGCATGTCATGCATGCCGTTCATGGCCATTTTGCCGGGGCGAATGCGGAAGAATATTTTCCATGAGACCGGGTTGGTTCCATAGATCCGGTCCAGGATCGCCGGCTTCGAATAGAAAGTAAGATCGCTGCCAAGCGCGAACATTGCTTTGTCAGTCTTCCACAAATCGCGCGCCCCGCCAAAGGTGAAAGCACCGATGCGGAAACTCGGATGGTCGTCCGTGATGCCCAGCAGGGCACGATCACTCGGTCGCAAAAGCTCGTTTTTGTCCACCAGTTCCAATCGAGTATAGAAGTAGTTCTTGTCAAGGAAGTTCACCGTCGACTCCAGGGTGTAGCCGTTGAGGTTGTGTGTCTCTCCCGGCGCGCTAGTATGGTTCCGCCCCCAGATGAAAGCCGAGGCCCAGTTGCCGTGCGCCAACGGCTTGTTATATTGGATCGAAGCCGTGGCCCGGCGAATGTCGGTCGTCGGTTCTGAGGCTTCCGGACTTTTCAGAAAGCCATATGACGTCTGAATGACCCAGTTGGCATTTGGCATAATTGAGATGCGCGCCGAGCGCGAGTTCCACTTGTGCGCATCGAAGTTGTAACGCTTTTCATCCGGCTCGCGACCATTGAAGATTGAACCTTCCAGTTTCAACCAGCGATAGGTGAACCCCGTCGTCAACACACCAAACGAGATGTGCGTTGAATCCTGTAAATGATGAGCGAGTGTCGCAGACGGATTCTCCGAGGCTGACAGGCGGTGCATGAACGCCACCGGCCCCAGCGCCGGCTCACCAGGATAACCAAAGTAGGTAAACCATGTGCCGCGTTCACCCACTGGCAAGGTGTACTGCGCAGATAATTCCATGAACAGGTCATGAGGATGTTGTTTATCGATCAGCGGCCGGCCTTTGTAAGTCTCACCCGTTTGCAACAAAAGCGGTGAGCCTCCGGGCGGAAAGGTGAACGGTTCAAAGCTGAACATGCCGCGCAATTGGACCGTGCCTTTACCAAACTTGTGAAAAGCCATCGGCATGAACCAGTTCGCTGACTCAGCCTTCGTTACTCCACGTGGTCCACCCTGATGGTTCAGGGCGCCAACCAGGTTGTAGTGGAACATCAGCAGCCAGTCACCGGATTGCTTGTGATACATGTTCATTGGCCCGGACGACGGTTGCCAACTGGTACCCGAACCCATCGCCCCCATCGACATGACATTCGTATCACTCGACCCAACCCTGATACCCATATCGTTATCTTTCGTTACCATCAACGATTTCTTGCTCATGTCCATGCCAGGCATATGATCCATTGGACTCGCCTCCGGACTCGCCGCGGGCATTGGCATTTTCATATCCATCTGGTGTTGAGGAGAGGCTTGAGGACTGGGGGAGTTTGCCGGCATCTGCATGCCGGGCATGTCCATGTGCGTGTGGGGAGTGGATGATGGCTGCGCACCCGGTGATGGCGATGGCATCGGCATCTGCATGCCGGGCATATCCATGTGCGTGTGGGGAGTGGATGATGGCTGCACACCCGGTGATGGCGACGGCATCGCCATCTGCATCTCTGGCATATTCATGGGCGTGTGGGGAGTGGATGATGGCTGCACACCCGGTGATGGCGACGGCATCGCCATCTGCATCCCTGGCATATTCATGGGCGTGTGGGGAGTGGATGATGGCTGCACACCCGGTGATGGCGACGGCATCGCCATCTGCATCCCTGGCATATTCATGTGCGGGTTCGGCGAAGGCTGAGCAGTCGCCGATTTGCTGGACGGTTGCTGCCGCGCGGGCATGTGCCCCCCAGCCATGTTGCTCATCTCGTGTTTCTTCGCCGGACGCTTTGCTCTTACCACTCTCCGTTTCCTGGGCGCTTTCTTTCTAATCGGCTTCGATTTTGATGCCGGCATTTTCATCCCGGGCATTTTCCCCATGTCGTGGTCTTGCCCCACCGCTATCGTCGCG
This sequence comes from Pyrinomonadales bacterium, assembly GCA_038237475.1. Lineage (GTDB taxonomy): Bacteria > Acidobacteriota > Blastocatellia > Pyrinomonadales > Pyrinomonadaceae > JAOAPY01. The sequence goes on from JBBRYS010000004.1 coordinate 240,789, forward strand.
CTAGAGGTGAATATTAGAGCTCCGGCAACGACGGCACACATTCCCCATCCGCGAACCACTTTTCTAAAACTTAACTCTTTCATGATTCCCCTTCTGATTTCTTCACACACACAAATTGGAAGTAAGCGCAAGACGTGTTCATTAGGCACACGTCCGCACTGAAAAGTCGCGCTCTACTGAAAGGGGACTTAAAGACGAAAAACGCTGATGAGAACGTAGCGCGGGGATGATGGGCCTGGGGGGCCATGCGCTGTGGCTATGTTTAAGACTGCAAGAGCAGGGGTCAGGTTACTACCGAAATTTACGGGCCGCGCATCGATGCCCAACAATCGATTCGACGGATCAATTGTCACCAACGAGACCGTTCCAGACGTGGTCTGAGAATGACTAAGGCAATGATCACACTCCGTGAGCGGCAGGTGTAACGCGAATTGATCGAGCGGGACTTCTAACCCGAGCCTCGCCACTGAGCTTTGCGGATTGGCTGCAGGCGCGGGGTCATCGGCCTCCATCTGCATATCAGCCATTTCCATCTCACCCATTTGGTGATGGCAGGAAGACTGGGGCTTAGGTTTCGCCTTGTGCGCAGCGTGTTTTTCGCAGCAGGCGCGATCCAGGGCGAGCCGAGGACAAAAAGCGGCCGCAATGACATTGCCCCACGCGCTGAGGAGCAACGTGACGACAACAAAGGTAATAAAAATGGGCCGCTTCATCATATTCAGAAACCGGAAAATCCCTGCAAACGCACCGTGAGACTATAGCACGGAACTCTGGGCCACAAATAATCGAGCCGGGCCCAGGATTGTGATCGAGAGGAATGACTAAGATCCAATTTACTTCTAATTCCACCTCCGTGAGCAAATGCATCCTTCAGATTTATCCTTAGAGAACGCTTCTTCCTTGTTGAACGTAAGCGGGTGGAAATTTCAGATCCTTGCGGTTGTAGCCGGGATCTGAACCAACCACCCGCTTACGCAGGTGGGATTCACAACAACCGATGCAGTCTCTTTTAATAGGTTGATTATGAACTATCCACCTGCTCACGCAGGTGGGATTGCGGCAACAAAATCAGACAGCGTCCGCCGGTGCCCAGCGAGGTGGGAGACTGACGAACCAGGCGCCCAATCCCAGCGACAGCACAACCAGCGTCAGCAGATAAAAGATTGCTGCATAAGAACCGGTGCGATTGAGACCCTCTGCCAGCAGCAGCGGGCCGACTGCCGACGCCACGACGGTGAGCGCTTGGGCTGCTCCTTGTATCTTACCCAGATGCAAGCGCCCAAAAGCGTGACTCCAAAAGGTGAAGAAGATGACAATGACAAAACCTCCCGCCAACCCCATCACTACTGCGTAGCCAACGACATGCAGTTTCGTGGTGACGTGCGGCAAAGCGAGCAGCGATCCAGCCAGCAGTCCCATTGCCAACGCGAGCAGGCGGTTCATGGACCACTTTAAAGTCAGCCATCCACCGAGGAAGTTCCCAACCAGCGCTGTCATGGCAACGATCACCAGACTGAGGTAGTAGGTCGATGCGTCAAACCCCCTTTCCGCCAGGATCGATTCGTTAAAGAGCGCTATCCCGGATGCGATCAAACCGTAGATCGCACTGGACAGGCCAAAGACCCAGAATGACGGCGTCGCCATTGCTGCCCGCAGCGTGTACCCGCCGGTCACACCCGCGCTGGCGATTTCTCGCAGGGGCTCGCCGTCCGGCATCAGTCCAGACGCTTCCGGTGCGCGACGAACGAACAACAACGCGAGCGGCGCTAGACCAAAGACCAGCGTGAGTGCGATGGCCGACCAGGCTGTGCGCCAGCCATACTTCAGAACCATCGAGCCGACCACTGGGAAGGCAACCATAAATCCTACGCTCAGAACGATTGTATAGATGGCCATGGCCAGGCTAAGCCGGCGGACAAACCACTGGCCAACAATAGTGATACTGATCACCGAAAGGGCGCTCTGCCCCAGCCCGCGCGTCAGCGTTATTAGGACAGCGACGGTGCCCACTCCCCTGGCTCCGCTCATCGACAAAACCACGACTCCCAGCGCTGCGGCAACTATGGTGAGCACCAGGCGACTGCCGAAGCGATCGATGAGTCGACCAACGCCCAGACAGAAGAGCGCGCCAATCAGGGTCGCCCAGAGATTAATTTGCGCAAAGGACACTCGATCGATCTGAAGATCGGCGAGCAATGACTCAGTGATCAGTCCGAGCCCCTGGGTTCGACCCGGCAGGGTTCCGACCATCGCCACCGCAGCCACCAACACGTTTACCCAGCCGTAATAAAACGGCAGGGATGATAGGCCAGCGCGCGGCCGCATTCCGGTAACCGACAGATCCATATTGTTATTCCTCAGCAACCGCAAGGCGATTTGAGTCCGGCAAATTCCTGATCACCAGCCACCACGAAATAGCCAGTCCCAAACATATAAAGCCCCCCGCCCAGCGTATGAATCCGCTCTTAAAAACTACAGTGGCGTTGAAGATGATGAAGACCAGGAATCCTTGCCAAGCCATCAGAAGCCATGCCGGGCGATAACGATAACTGCTGACACCGCGCAGCCACCACCAACCGATATCCGCTACCCATGCGATCATCAGTGCATAGTTGATATAGAGCCCGCCACCCCAGTTGTAACCAAATATCTCCAGCGTTTGCCGCGCGGTCTCACGGTAAGCGGAACTCTGACTCCAGGAGTGATGGAAGTACAAAGCCCACGCCACGTGGGCCAGCAGCGCGAGACACGCCACTGTCCAGATCAGCCTCGCGAACGATTGCCATTTAGATCTGGCCCTTGAAAACGCAAGTGCGGCAGTCCCGGCGGTATAACCCAGAATGGCGATCCATATGGTGGATCTGGTAATGATTTCCCCGCGCATCATCCTGATGTCCGTTCGATAGAAACCAAATGAGGTAGAAGGCAATATACACTGGAGAGGACTCAGGAGAAATGCAAAGCTCGCAGGGACCTGCGGGCGATTCGGATACTGTTTCCAAATTATCAGGGAGACTGGTGCCTGAAATCTTTCAACGCTAGCCAGCGTACCGTTCTTCGACGGTAGCAGCGAAGACAATTGTCCCCACGATTCCGATAATTCCTGCGGTAACGAAGGGCACCTGGGGGTTTATTTTCCACAGCAAGCCACCGAGCGCCGCTGCGGGCGTGATTGATAAGCTGCGCACGAGATAGTAGAGACCGACCGACCGCGCGCGCAGCTTTTCTTTCGCAAAATCTACAATCATTGCCTTTCGGGCTGGTTCACCAATTTCACGCAGACCACCAATGACAAATGCAAATATCATCAAGGTGAAATTTGAAGCGAGGATTATCGCGATCGGAAACAAGGCGAAACTCAGGAAGGTCGCGATGACAAAAGGCTTCCTGCCAATCCGATCAGAAATCTTGCCCGCTGGAATATAGATCAGGATAGAAGTAGTCATCTGGATCGCGATGAGAGTTCCGTAACGAGCGACACTTAAGCCCGCCACGTTCGTCACATATAGGATTGTAAAGACACCGGTCATTCCTTCACAGGTACGGATGATGATGTCAGAGATGAGTAATCGCTTCAGCGCGCTGTGAAAGGAGCGCCACACACCAGCGATGTTTGTGACGTCCGGCCGGTGGATGGTGACATTGAGATTCAGCACCAGGACCAGGGTGACTGCTGCCAGCGCCAGCGATACCAACAATCCTTTGTGGACACCGCTTATGATTCCGACCCTGGCGATGAGAAGTCCGCCGATCATCGGCGCAATCACAATCGGCACTCGCTTGAGGATCGATTGCAGCGTAAATCCCATCGCGCGGCGTTCGGGTGGTAGCGAATCACCGATGACGGCGAAGATGCCTGGCGAGCCCATGCTTTGCCATGCCATCACCAGGCCAAGAGCCGCAAACAGCCACGGCCACGAAGGACTAAACAAATAGATGAGATAGCCAAGTGAGGTCAGCGTAATGAAAATAAGAAAGGCGCGACGACGTCCAAGACGATCTGCAATCCAGCCACCGGGATATTGGTAGATGGCATCAAAGAAATCCTCAACCGTACCAAAGAGACCGATGATTGGTGTGCTGGCGCCGAGCGCTTCCAGATACTTCGGCAGGAACTTTCGCCACAACTCCTCGCCCATACCAAGGAGGAAAACCGCGGCTGAAGCGATTGCTACGTTGCGCTCAAGGCTGAGGTAGTCGACAACCTTAGCCCGTAATCCAACCGCACGGGTTTTCGCCTCATCATGGTTGAGCGAACCTGACATTCGATCCCCCGGTTCTTTACACTGCGCGCGCTCTCGTAGATTCAGACTTTCGCACTTCGTCAAATAGCGACTGCATTCCACGTGCGTGGCAGACCGTGGCACTCAAAACACTGACGGACCTATTAGCTGAGCAATTGATCGATATCCCGCTTGAGTTCCGACTCCGACACCGCTCCGACATAACGCCTGGCCAAACGACCCTGACGATCATATAAGACGGTCACCGGGATCGACTCGATGCCAAGTGTCAAAGTTGGCGCGTTGGACGCTAACAGAATCGCGTAAGGAATCTGTTCCGCAGCCACAAATTCTCTGACCGCCGATAGATCCTCGTCGAGGGAGATGCCGGCGAATTCAACCCCTCTCGCGCGATACTCGTTTGCCACTCGCACGAGTCCTGGCGTCTCAAGGCGGCATGGCTTACACCAGCTGGCCCAGTAGTTCACAACTACAACGCGTCCACGCTGCGCGGTTAGACTCCAAAGATTGCCATTCATGTCCTGTAGTGAGAAATCGGGCCCGGCTCTGCGCTCGCTTGCCGGAGAGAGACTACCGCCGTGTTGGAACACTTCAGGCTCGAATTGCAGGAGCAAAACTCCCCCGAGCACAATGGCCAGGAGGATTTTTGTCAGCACGTCAAACTTTTGTGTATGGCTGGACATTATTTTCTCAAGTTGAGTCTACTTACTGTCGCCGGCACGCGGCTTAAATACATCTCGAAAAGCTTTGAGCGCCGCAGGGTGATAGATCGTGGAATGTTGCTCATCAGGCATTTTCTCGTAATGCCAGCGTATGGCGGGCGGCGCAATCGCCCTTAGAAGCGTCGACAGTCTATCTGTGTTTACGATGATTCCCTTTTCATTGCTACTGGCAAAATACAAAGTCCTCTCCGGCCACCGCCACGTCCGCAGGCGCTCGCCAGCGACCTGTAACAGCTTCGCATTGTTCCACCAAAGACTTGGGTCAATCGCGATGTAAGTATCAAACATATCTGGCTCCAACAGCAGAGTCTCAATCACGAACAGACCCGCAAGCGACTCACCTACGATTGCGGTTTCATTTGTAGTGCGATAGCGCTCTGTTATCCTGGGCATTAATTCATTGCGAATAAACGAGCGAAACGCCCCCGAGCCACCGACCTTCGGCGCTATCTTCCTGTCATCTTCATTGTCAGTTGGGCCGGTCATGTCGCGGCGGCGCTGGGTGTTCTCAATGCCAACCAGCAAGAACGGACGCATCGTCCCGTTGGTGACCGATATTTGTACCAGACCCGCCACATGCAGAAAGTCTTCGCCCATGCCGCCATCAGGCATGTAAAGCACCGGAAACTTTAATGCGGATGATTCCTTGTAGCCGGGCGGAAGGTAAACATTGATACGGCGCGCTTCGGCGAGACTTCTGGACTCGATTGTGAATGTGTCGCCGATGGTCAGCGCCGTCGATCGATCCGCGTCGTCTGCCGCGGCGGCAATTCGCGGCGCAAGAAGGACCAAAGCAACTGCCAGCAACCAAATAAACCGCATCACACTACCTTTCTCCTTATAAGTACAAACACGGCAGCTAATGAGAGACTATTTAGTTCCGTTCAACTGCTCAATTTAGGGTTCGCTCTTCGCCCTTCGCCCTTCGCCCATCGCCCTTCGCCCTTTGCACGCATTACCAGGCTATGCCGTAGTCCTCGCCGTGATTGCTGGATCCACCCCACATCGTTCCATGCTGCTGATCCAGCAGGATAGCGTTGATGGGTCCGGACGTGCGTTCCTCAAAGGTCAAATCGTAGCCCATGCGCCTCAGCTCCGCTCGCACCCAGGCAGGCATCGAGTCTGCTAAGAGAATTCGGCCGGGCCGGGATTGGTGATCACCGAAGGAACTGCGCATCTGGAAGCTGTTGATATTGGAAGCCTCGGTGGCCTGCTGCACACTCATTCCAAACTCAACTACATTAAGGAAAAACTGCAGCAGATTCTGGTCCTGGCTATCGCCTCCCTGAACTGAGAAGCAGAGGTAAGGCTTGCCGTTTTTAAGTGCCAGTGTGGGTGTGAGCGTGACGCGTGGATGTTTACCCGGCTCAATAACATTGAAAGGACCTTCGTTGGGTTCAAGTACAAAGCTCTGGCCACGCTGGCTGAGGCCGATTCCGGAACGTCCTGCGAGGACCGCCGGAGTCCAACCGCCGCTCGGCGTTACAGAGACCACCCAGCCTTCTTCGTCGGCGGCCTCAACCGAGGTTGTGCCTGAGTAGAACTGGCGTTTGAAGTCTTCATCCCTGGTATCTCTGTCCTGCTCCAATGGGCGAACCGTAGCCTGGCTCGCGGGTGCAGCCGAGTTCGGTTTGGCAGCAGGCGGCGAACTCCACTTCTCCAGCAAATCTCGAAAAGGATTGGTCTGACCTTGAAACGGGTAAGGATCGCCTGGGCCAATCTGCGCGTCATTATGATCCCAGTTGATGAGCTTTGCACGCTGCTTTGCGTAGTCCTTGGACATCAGACCCTGGATCGGTTCCTCTGGCGGAAAGTACGGATCGCCGAAATAAAAATCCCGGTCAGCGAACGACAGACTCATGGTTTGATAAAGCGCGTGGACGTAGCGTGCGCTGTTGTAGCCCATCGCTTTGAGATCGACATTCTCCAGAATGTTCAGGGCTTCCAGCATGGCTGGCCCCTGCGTCCAGGTGGTGAGTTTGTAGACTTCGATCCCCTTGTAAGTTGTCTTGACCGGCTCTTCGATTCTGACCTTCCAGTTGGCAAGATCCTGCTCCGTGATCAGCCCACCTTCTTCTTTTGTCCCGCGCGCTATTTCCTGCGCGATGTCACCTTTGTAAAAGCGATCATAAGCTGCATAGATCGCTTCCTTGCGACTCTTGCCCTGGGCCAGCGCCTGCTTCTCTGCGTCGACCAGCTTCCGCAATGTCACGGCCAGATCCGGCTGGCGAAAAATCTCGCCCGGTTCCGGCGCCTCACGCTTTTGTCCGATGTGCGGCAGCATTAATTGGCCTGAGTACCGCCACTTCTTCAACCAGGTCTTCTGGCGTTCGATAGTATTCGTGAGTTCTGTTTCTATCGGATAGCCGTCCGCCATCTGGATCGCCGGCTCAAGCACATCCTTGAGCGAGAGCTTCCCATACTCGGCGAGCATGACGAGAATTCCGCCTGGCGTGCCCGGGGTCACGGCCGCGAGTGGCCCGTACTCAGGCACGAATTTCATTCCCTGTGATTTATACAGAGAGGCGGTCGCGCCCGTCGGGGCCACTCCCAGCGCGTTAATGCCGATCACCTTTTTGGTATGGGGATTGTAAATAAGAGCTTGCGTCTCGCCTCCCCACGAGAGGGTGTCCCACATAGTCGCGGCAGCAGCGATCATGGCACAGGCAGCATCAACCGCGTTGCCGCCCTTCTGGAAAGTCATGGCACCGGCAGTCGCCGCGAGCGGCTTGCCGGTAATCCCCATCCAGTGCCGACCGTGCAGCGGCGGCTTTTGAGTGCGCTGTGCATTAAGGCTACACGGAGTGATCATGAGCACTGCAAACGACAAAATCGAGCCAATCGCAGATCTGGTCCTGACAAGCGAGCGCATTTGTATCTCTCTCCCTGGGCAGATGTAAGAAAACTTCTAAGGGCGGAGACGTTACTTTATAGGCCCGTGCCAAATTTTCCAACACTTTATTAATACCCAATGAGCCCGCGTCAGGACCGCATAACGCTACGACTACACTACTTCAAGCCGATCGCCAGTCATGTGTTCCTTAATCTGAAACCGCAGGAACTCATAAACGGCTTGCAAGGCATCCGCGTTGCGGGTCGAGATGCGAATCAAAGCGCCGCGCTCTGTCTCTTCATACTTGTAACTGATTTCCGCCTTGAGTCGTTGCATGACCTCAGTTCCAGATGGTGTCTTTGCATGCACGAGCATCGGCGTTTCGAAGTTTCCCTCGCTGAACATCATGGCGATGTGTTTAAGGTGCCGCCTGATCTGTTCGCGGCTTTCCAGGTCGGTTCCAGAATTAGCCTCAACCTGAATAGCGCCACCGTCCCTCGCCATCAGAAAGTGATGAGTTGTCTTCGCGTGATCGAAGCCCATCGCTTTGTCACCACGCTCGTTCATCTCGGCCATCATCGGACAATCATGTGATTTAGTTGAGCCGTCCACCCCTGGCGAGTGCTTTTCCTGTCCTCGGACCAACAACGCCACGCCCAAACAAATACTAAGGACCACAACACCGCCCTGCAGCATATTTCTTTTTGTCATTTTTTCCTTCCTTTTAGTCCAGGTTTACGTAGCAGGAGACTGTTTGATGAATGTCGCACACCGTCCCGAGCCGAGAGCGCTTGTAATAGTCCCGCCTGCTGGCCCGCTGCCGTCTTAGCCAATCGTTCGTCCCAATCCTTTAACGACCGGCGCAGTTCGTTACGTATGGCTATGACGTCCTCAAGATGACTCTCGATATCCGCCAGTTTCCGGGCGGCGAGACTTCGCACTTGATGGCAAGGCGCTCCCCCACCGTCAAAAACCTTGAAGATCTCGCTGAGTTCGGCGAGTGTGAAACCGACCAGCAGCGCCTTCCTAATCATGTGCACGCGTTCAACGGCATGCCCGGAGTACTCACGATAGCCATTTCTGGATCGCCGGGGGCGCAGCAATCCCATCTTTTCGTAATGACGCAGAGTGTCGGGACTTACACCCGTAGCTTTCGCCAGTTCACCCACTCTCAACACGACTGTGATCGAAAATTCGCCATTCATCGGGAACATCCTAAACCCTCGAACTAACTCCAATGTCAACTATTTTCTTTTGTTTTCGGGGATTCGTAAACAAAGCCAATTTTGCGTTAACGAATCTATTTTCTTCAGCAACTTGCATGCAAATGACCGCGGTCCCCTTTTATGGTAAAGTTAGGCCTCAAGACTCGACCATGCAAACATGATGAAGTTGTCTCACTGTGAGTAAGCGTAAGCTCCTAAGGTTAACGAGATTTGTCGCGCTGCGAAGTGCGCTAGTTGCTGCCACTACACTTCCGACCTTATTCTCGCCGCCAGTCTGGGCCCAGTCGCCTGCCCCGCCTGTTACGCCGGCGCCGGTAGTCGTGCAGCCGGGTGCCCCCGGCGAACCTACTCGGACTTTGCCGCCATCCACAAGAGCTACTCTGCCTCCCAGTTCTCCCGTGGACGCGAAGTTCATGCAGGGAATGATCATGCATCACGCGCAGGCGGTTGAGATGACAGCCCTGATCGAGACACATACGGACAACAAAGATCTCCGTTTACTTGGGGCTCGAATCAGCGGCTCGCAATCAGAGGAAATAAGGTTTATGAAGCGATGGCTGGCGGTCCGGGGAGAGGCGATTTCTCCGGAGATGCATGCGATGGCGATGCCGATGGATATGCCGGGCCATTCAATGCTTATGCCGGGGATGCTGACGCCAGCTCAAATGCACTCTTTCGGGAAAGCAAAAGACAAGGCTTTCGACCGCCTGTTTTTGGAAGGAATGATTCAGCACCACAACGGCGCGTTAATTATGGTGAAGGACTTGTTCGACACTGCGGGCGCCGGCCAGGACGCTGAACTATTCAATTTTGCGACCGATGTCGACACTGGCCAACGCGCTGAAATTAGGATTATGCAATTTATGCTGAGTGACAACATCTAGAGGAGAAACGATGACTCGAATTCATATTATGGCTATCCGTTCGCTCATGGTACTCATTCTGTTTTCGTCGTGTTTTGCGGCGAGGACTCAGGCGCAGACTGCCTCGCCGTCTCCGATGTCTACGAGCACTCCAGAAACAAAAACTACAGACCAGAAAGAGGAAGCAAACCCTTTTGCTCCTGAACCGGCTTCGCCACTCCCGGCTGGCATGACAGGCTCAGATGCCAATGACCCGCGCGCTAAGCTCGCACCGGGAATGTACGACGCAGCTGAGACATCGATGGGTATTAAGCATCTCCTCTTGCTCAAAAAACCTGACGCGTTTCAACTGGGTTCCGCGGATCCTAACGATCCGAAAGTGCAGAAGACGCTGAGTCTGCTCGGCCGCGACCCGTCAAAGATGCCCAAGGCGACGCAGTTGGTAATAGCTCAGCTGGCTTTTGCGAATTCAGACCTGGCGTTCCAGGGTGGACACCTATTTCAGGGAAACTTTTATGGAGTCAGTATCTATGACATCTCCAATCCTGCCAAAGCTAGCTTGCTGACTTCGATAATATGCCCAGGTGGACAGGGTGATGTGTCGGTTTATAAGAATCTGCTTTTCATGTCGGTGGAGATGACAAACGGTCGTCTGGATTGTGGCACACAGGGCTTTCCGCCGGAGCCTCCGGCAGCCGTAGGACACGAGAACAAATCGCCGGCCGCACAAAAAGATCGGTTTCGTGGAGTGAGAATTTTCGATATCGCCGATGTCAGGAATCCGAAACAGGTGGCCGCCGTGCAAACTTGCCGCGGTTCACACACGCATACGCTGGTCGTCGATCCAAATGATAAGGACAACGTCTTCATCTACGTCTCCGGCACCTCCTTCGTCCGACCAGCTGAAGAGTTAGCCGGGTGCTCAGGTGAAGCAGCGGACAAGGATCCGAACACCGCCCTCTTTCGCATCGATGTGATCAAGGTGCCGTTGGCTGCGCCACAAACCTCGCAGGTGGTCTCCAGCCCTCGAGTGTTTATCGATCCACGCACCGGAGCGTTTAATGGCCTGAACAACGGTGGTACTCACGGCAAGGACGGCCTCGAAAAGCCCTCGGACACCAATCAGTGCCACGACATCACCGTGTACTCAAAGCTTGGGTTGGCCGCAGGCGCCTGTTCAGGAAATGGCATCCTGCTCGATATTAAAGATCCGGTGCATCCCAAACGCCTCGACGCAGTCAACGACCCGAACTACTCATACTGGCACTCGGCCTCATTCTCAAACGACGGCTCGAAGATCGTCTTCACTGATGAATGGGGCGGCGGTCTGGGAGCACGCTGCCGGGCGAATGACCCGAACAAATGGGGCGCCAATGCGGTTTTCCATTTGCAGAACAACAAGCTGAGCTTTGCCAGCTACTACAAGTTGCCGGCGGCCCAGGGCGACAGCGAGAACTGCGTCGCTCACAACGGCTCGCTCGTTCCGGTTCCCGGCCGCGACATCGAAGTGCAGGCATGGTACCAGGGCGGCATCTCACTGATGGACTTTTCAGATGCCAACCACCCTTTTGAAATCGCTTACTTCGATCGTGGACCAATTGATCCAAACATGCTGGTGCTCGGCGGCGACTGGTCCGCCTACTGGTACAACGGCCACATTTACGCTTCAGAGATCGCACGCGGTCTCGATGTCTTTGAGCTCACGGCAACGAAGTTTCTGACCCAGCATGAGATTGACGCCGCGAAGACGGTTCGAGTGACTGAACTCAATGTGCAGAACCAGGAAAAAATCGAGTGGCCCCGCCAGTTGGTCGTGGCTCAAGCTTATGTCGATCAGTTGGAGCGATCACAGGCACTACCAGCTGATCGAATTGCCTCTTTACGACAGTCGATTGGAAACGCCCAGACTTCGCACAGCAAACAGGAAGATCTCGCAAGCCTGAAGAGTCTTGTCCCGTCATTGGAAAAGACAGCCGCCATGGCTAAGAATGCGGCAGACTCATCGCGATTGCTGGCGCTGGCAGAAATCCTGAAGCATCCAACCCGCTGATCTTATGAGGCTTGGTAAAACCAGAGCGTTTTTGAGTGACGGATAACGTGGTTGTGCGGCGCAAGTTATTGGAGGACCTCGGACAGCGCGTAATCGTTCCTAACGCCAGAAACAATTGACGGCGGTTAGAGAAATCACCGTCCACGCTGTATGAATTGACTAAAGCGTAAGCGTAGTCTGCCAAAAGTCTGCCAAGACTTTCCGCATTTGGAGGCGGAGCTATTAGCCTTCTACGCAGGCATGCTGTGTTCGATCTCTTCAGCTCGTCGCACTTTGACCTTCACCTCGACTCGTGACCCGAGCCGGTTGATGATCGACATCAGGCGATCGACGGTGAACCGCCCAAGATCGGCGTTGCGGATGCGCGAGAAGTCCGCTGCCGCAATCCCAGTGCGGCCCTGCGCGCCGCGAACGCTAAGCCCGTCACGGTCGAGCGCTTTGATGATCTCGGCGGCCAGAATTGCCTTGAACTGATCGGCATCGGCATTCTTGTGTCCCAAGTCGCGAAAAACATTTCCGCTTCCTTTCACTACCTCCAGGTTTTCGCTTTTCATCGCAACATCTCCTTCAGTCTTTTCATACGGTCCTTGACCAGATCGATTTCAGCTTTGGGCGTCTTGATGCCCCGCGTAGATTTCTTCTGAAAGACATGGACAACCCAAATGTCTTCACCGAGCTGCACCGCATAGACCACGCGGAACGCGTCACCGCGAAACGGCAAGGCAATCTCGAACATGCCCGAGCCTAGACCTCGCATAGGCTTCGCAATGTCGGTCTTACCACCCTCTGCAGCAATGGTCAAAGCCGCAAGACAAGTGGACCTCACTCCATCCGGGAAGGTCTCGAATTCCTTGAGCGCTGCTTTAATCCACGAAACGGGCCGCGTACTTCTGATGATTTGCCTCCCCGTTCATCGCTTCGCGATCTCGTCTCGGGTCTTGCTCTGCCATGTTGTCATATATGACAACACACGTCAATTGTAACTGGATTAGCTGACCATCAGTGACTAAATACACGTGGAGTTTGATTCAGAGTCCGCCAAAAGCAGTTTCGATCTGGGAAGGAGCGCGACCTAAACAGGCCGCGAAGGGTGACTCAATAGAGATATTGATCAATGAGCAGCAGAAGCATGGCAGCTGACGGACGCGTCTGATCCGATATGAGCGAAGCGACAATGAGAGTCTGCCAAAAGTCTGCCAAATTTTGTCGTGAACGATGAGGGGAGGAGAAAAGTACCGAAATCTCTCAATAAAAATGGTAGGCGCGTGGGGATTTGAACCCCAGACCCCTACCGTGTCAAGGTAGTGCTCTACCACTGAGCTACGCGCCTAAATCTTTCAATCAAACTAGAATCGTTGACCAAAGCGAAGCCAGAAAGTAGCAAGCAGCTTGCGGATGTGTCAAGCAGCCGTCAACTTTAGACTTGATTCGTAAGACTTTATGCTTTGTACTTTCTGCTGTCTTCTCAAACTTCAAGTCTGGCAGCCTAATAGTTTTAGTGGGCTAAGAACCCAACCGGATTATCTGTCGGGCAACGCCGGCGAGCCGTGCGTGGCCTTTCAGAACAACTAAGCGCTGGCGGTCTCGCCGGCCAGTTGTTCCCATTCCTGATACAACTGGCGCAGCCGTGTATCGGTCCGCTCATACTCCTGGTTGAGAGTCTTGAGCTTCTGCGCATCGCGCGCGTTTTCAGGCTGGCTCATCTGCTCTGAGAGGTCGCGCAATTCCCTTTCGGCGGCCGCGACTTCTGCTTCAACTGTTTCCGGCGCACGTCCCGCGGGCTTCTTTTTTTTGACAAGCTTGACCCCGGGCTTCCCTACTGGCTGCGATGCTTTGCCGCTGTCCATTAGCTTTGCTTCAGTGGCCACAAGTTCCTTAGGGCCTGATTGCCATTGCAACTCTTCCGCGGCAGCGCTCGAAACCGGGGCCGACGCCGCTCGCGCTGTTGAGCCCCCGCGTTTCTGATCGGCTTTCCAGTCATGGTACTGCGTGTAATCGCCGTCAAAATGTTCAGCAGCACCGGCGCCATCCAACGCCAAAATCTGGGTCGCGACGCGGTCGAGAAAATAGCGATCGTGACTGATGGTGACGATGGTACCTTCGTAAGCATCGAGCGCCTCTTCCAAAGCCTCACGCGAAGGTATGTCGAGATGGTTAGTGGGCTCATCAAGCACCAGCACGTTGACGCGCGAATAGATCAGCTTGGCGAGCGCCAGCCGGCCCTTCTCGCCTCCCGACAAATCGCCGACATGCTTGTAGACGTCATCACCAGTGAAGTGGAACTTTCCTAAAAAGGACCGCAGCTCGCCGGCTGTGGCTGACGAGGGAGCAACCCGACGCAGCTCCATGATGATCTCATTGCGATCATCGAGATCATCGAGCTGCTGAGCGTAATAACCGATCTGTACTTTGGTGCCCCAGCGAACTTCACCGGCCAGCGGTTCAATCTTTCCCAGAATAGTTTTTAGAAACGTGGTTTTCCCGGAACCATTGGGCCCGATGATTCCGAGGCACTCGCCGCGTCGCAGCACAAACGAGATGTCGGCGGCCAGCATTTTGTCAGGGTAGCCAACCGTCGTTTCATCCACCGTCAGGACATGATTGCCAGTGCGCTCGATTGAACGCAGGCGAAAGTCGCCGGAAGAGCGATCGGCCCGCACGGCTTCAACGCGTTCGAGCTTGGCCAGCATCGTCCGCCGCGATTTTGCCTGCTTGGTCTTTTGTCCGGCCAGGTTGCGGCGGATAAATTCTTCTGTCTTCTCGATCAGGTGACGCTGGTTTTCGTAAGCGCGTTGTTGTGCTTCGCGGCGCTCTTCTCGTTCGATGAGGAAGGCGGAATAGTTGCCCGTGTAAGTGGTGGCACGGCCGCTCTCTAACTCAACAATGCGGTTGCAGGCTCGATCAAGAAAGTAACGATCGTGACTGATAATGACGTAAGCCGCGGCATACGTTTGCAGAAATTCCTCGAGCCATTCTACCGCGGTGACGTCGAGATGGTTGGTAGGCTCGTCGAGTAATAGAATGTCGGGTTCGGCCAGCAACAGCCTCGCCAGCCCCAGGCGATTCTGTTGGCCGCCTGAAAGCTTTTCTGTTTCCAGCGTCCAGGTTTCGCGTTCAAAACCAAGGCCCTGAAGGATCGCTTCAGCTTTGGCGCCGTATTCAAAACCACCCTCGCGTTCGAACTCGTGCTGCAGATCGCTATAGCGCTCGAGCACTTTCTCGAGGTCAGCATCAGCTTCAGCCATGCGGTGTTCGAGTTCATGCATCTCATGCTCGATTTGCTGCAGGTGGCCAAAGGCGGCGAGTGCTGCTTCATGAACCGTGGTGCCGGCTTCGAAGTGAATGTGCTGCGCCAACAGACCCAGCCGCACACCGCGCGCGCGCACGACATCGCCTTCATCGGGCGCTTCCTCGCCACTCACGAGCCGAAAGATAGTGGTCTTGCCGGCGCCATTGCGTCCGACGAGGCCCACGTGCTCACCGGGATTTATCTGCAGCGATGCGCCGCGCAGGACATCCTGAGCTCCATATGATTTGTAAACATCTGAAAGTCGGAAAAGCATTTCTATCGTTCGCCGAAATCCCTCAATTTGTGTGCCTAAAACCGCTCATCAAATTTACTCGCCCCATAGCGTCCAGCGCTCGCTTAACGCACAAAGCAGGTGTGATCCGTAACGCTGATCACACCCGCCTTGAGGTTGGTGCCGTTCCCTTGCAGCTTACTTCTTTGCCGGAGAAGCCGAGGGACTCGCTGTGCTTTTCACAGGGCTGGCTGCCGGGGACGGGGTGGTCGCCGGTGTCGCGCTGGCAGCGGGGCTCGACGTCGCAGACTGCACAGCCTCAGGCGCCGCCGGTCTCAGACCAAGATTGCCGGGATTGTTCAGCATTCCGGCCGCCAGGTTATTCACGATCTTGGATTCAGTCAAAGCAACTTCCAGCAACGCCGCGTTGAGTATTTCCTTACGCGAATTCACCAGCGCCTGTGTGATCTGCTGGCGGACATTCGGACTTTCAAGCGTCAAATTCTCTGCCTGCAGACGCTTCTCTTCCAGCTTAAAAATGTACCAGCGGCCGCTGTTGAAATGCTGTGGGTCAGTGTAGCTACCGACCTGCATTGGCCCGAAGAGTTTGTTAATCAGATCCTGCGGAAAGCCTGTCTGCTTCAAGTCATCTTCGCCGGCGAAGCCAATATCGCCACCTTTGGGAACACTGTTGGCGTCTTCGCTCTTGGAGCGCGCCACAGTCGCAAAGTCTGCGCCGCCCTTAAGCTGTTCGTAAATGCCTTCGATCTTCAGCTTGGCTTCAGTTTCGTTCTTGGCATCGTTGGTAATTCCCTGGCTGGAGTTATCAGCCGGGTCAACCATAATCATTGCCAGCGCAACGCCGCGCGAATTCACAAACTGCGCGCGATTGTTGTTGTAATACTCTTCTACTTCCCGATCGCTGATGCTGATCTTGCCTGCATATTTATCCTGCAGGTTGCTGATGGCCAGGTCCTTTTTGGCTTCTTCTTTCAGAACATCCATCGTGATGCTCTGCGCCTGAAGGCTTTTTGCAAAATCTTCGTCAGTCATTCCTGTTTGTTGCTTCTGCTGATTAATGGCTGAGTTGATTTGGTCTTCGGTGGGCAATAGCTTCTCTTTTTCAGCTCGTTGAAATAGAACCTCCCTTTGAATGAGCTTATCGAGGACTTGTAAACGGGCCTGGGCCATCTGTAACTGTGACAGCTGAGCCTGTTTGCCCCCGGCCTGGAGGCTGATCTGTCGCTCGACTTCAGCCGACATGATGGGGTGTCCATCCACTGTCGCGGCAACAACATTGTTCCGAGCGGCCTCAGGGCCTCCGTCCTTACTGCAAGCGGTCAGGCCAAAAGCGATCAGTCCAGCCAGCATGGTGGCGGCTATTAACTTAACGGTTTTCTGCACTTAGTTCTTTGCTCCTTCAAGAGTTGTCTGTTTGCGGGCCAATCGTCTCGCTGCTTGACGGCCACAAAAAGCGTCTGCTATAAGCTTATGTTTGTGAATCTGACGATATTTGTATCAATCGGATCCTTTTTAGATGTCTCGCGTAATTGCATGTTCGGAGGTAATTCAAAAAAGTAATGGCTAAAAGATGCGAAGTATGTGGCAAGGGCCCCCAATTCGGTAACAATGTTTCTCATGCGAACAACCGTACACCACGACGGTTTAATCCCAACTTGCAGTCGATCCGAGTGGCCCTGCCCAAGGGCGGCGCGCACCGGATGAAGGTATGTACCAGCTGTATCAAAGCCGGCAAGGTCGCCAAAGCCGCTTAAGATAGCAGACCAATTCAGCAACACCTAACGAACCGGCAGGCTCAAACCTGGCCGGTTCAGCTATTGTCCGGCGATCGCTACCGCTTCAATTTCAACTCGAGCGTCTTTGGGTAAGCGGGCGGCCTGCACGGTCGCTCGGGCCGGCGGAGCGTCGTTGAAAAACCTGCCGTAAACCTCGTTCATGGGAACGAAATCGTTCATATCCAACAAGAACACCGTCGTCTTAACAACCTCGCTCAGACTGCTGCCGGCAGCTTCCAGGACAGCCGACAAATTCTTGAGCACCTGCTCAGTCTGTTCCGCAATGCCGCCGTCCACGAACTGGCCAGTAGCCGGATCAATGGGAATCTGACCCGAAGCAAAAACGAGCCCCCCAGCCTTGATAGCCTGGGAATATGGACCAATGGCCTGCGGCGCCCGATCAGTCTGAACTGTCTCTTTACTCATACGGTCCTCGATTTGAGTGCCCAAACAAAGCGCGCATTCTAACAGAAAGACCAGAACGGGGAAAGTTGGGGAGAGCTTGAACGGTGCAGCAGGCGTTTAGAGTACCGGCTTCAGCCGGGCTTTTTCCCGTTTGCGAAGCTCGCGCGCAAAAAGCCCGCCTAAAGGCGATGCGCTGAGCACCTGAACCTATGGCACTTTCGCTAAACGGCGCCCTGGAGACGCTCGACATCCAACACTCCGGGCACTCCCTTAATCGAGTTGATCACCTTGTCAAGGTGCTTGACGTCGAACACTTCCACGGTCACTTCGATCTGGCCGCGCTCGTCGGGAGCAACACTGGCGCGCGCATCGCGTATGCCGGTCTTCATGTCTGAGATGGCGCCCGTGATGCCCGCGATCATGCCGGTGCGGTTTTCAGTAACGGCCCGCAACTTCACCGCGTAAGCCGTCTGGTCGCCGCGACCGGCCCATTCAACGTCGACAATGCGCTCGCGATTAACCATCAGTTGCTGCACGTTCTTGCAGCGGGTTGTGTGGACAGCGACGCCCTTGCCGCGCGTGATGTAACCGACGATTTCCTCTCCATGCAGGGGATTACAGCAGCGGGCGCGCGCTACCATCAAATCGTCAACGCCACGCACTACAATCGAATCGTCACCAAAGTGAATGAGCCGTTTGACCGCCCGCACACCGCTGCGCAGACGAGACTCTTTCTGGTTATCAAGTTGTTCGAATTGTTCAGGTCCCAGGTACTTGGCAATGACGTTGCGAGGGACGAGCTTGCCGTAACCGATCGCAGCCAATAGATCATCGACGCGTCCATAGCCGTATTCGCTGGCAATGCGCTTCATGGTGGCGTCGTTGTTTCCCAGTAACTTCCGGGGAGACAGTTGAAATCTTGTTGCTTCCTTTTCAAACAGCTTCCGTCCAATCTCCATCGACTCAACCCGCTGCTGTTCGGCCACCCAGTGCCGCACGCGATTCCTGGCGCGCGAAGTGACGATAAAATTCAACCAGTCGCGCGAAGGATGAGTATTCGGATTCGTGAGAACTTCGACCACATCGCCGTTTTGAATCTCAGTCCGCAAGGGAACCATGCGGCCGTTGATCCTCGCACCGCTGCAGGTGTTGCCAACTTCCGAGTGAATCATGTAGCCAAAATCAATCGGCGTGGCTCCGCGGGGAAGTTGAATCACCTTCCCCATCGGCGTGAAGGCATAAACATCGCGCGGATAGAGATCCAGTTTGAGAGTGTCCAGAAAGTCCCGCGAGTCTTTCACATCCTGGGTCCACTCCACCAGCGATCGCAGCGCCTGCAGCGTATTGTCGTCGTCGTGAGCGCCACGCTTGCCCTCCTTATACTTCCAATGAGCAGCCACACCCTCTTCCGCTATGCGATGCATCTCCTCGGTGCGAATCTGAATTTCAAAAGGCTGGCCTTTGCTGCCTATCACCGAGGTATGCAGAGACTGGTAGAGGTTATCGCGCGGGGTGGCAATCCAATCCTTAATCCGGCCCGGTACAGGCTTCCAGTTGTGGTGGATGACGCCCAGTGCGCCATAACAGTGGCGAATCTCGTTCGGGGTGATCACGCGAGCCGCGACCAGATCATAAACCTGGTCGAGATCAATCTTCTGCCGGCGCAATTTTTTCCAGATCGAATAGAGTCGCTTGACTCTGCCCTCGACCCGAACCGGAACACCGGCTTCGTTCATCTTTTCTTCAATCTGCGCCCGCACCGCAGTGAGAAACTTTTCATTTTGCGGGCGCCGCTTCTCAAGTTGCGCCGCGAGTTCACGATACTCATCCGGATGCAGGTGCTGGAAGGCAAGCTCTTCGAGTTCGCTGCGCAGCTTGCCCATCCCGAGGCGATGCGCAATTGGAGCGAAGATGTCCATCGTCTCCTGAGCTATGCGCTTGCGCTTCTCAAGCGGCAGATAGTGGAGGGTACGCATGTTGTGTAAGCGGTCGGCCAGCTTAACCAGCACCACGCGCACATCGTCGACCATAGCGAGCACCATCTTGCGCACGTTTTCCGCCTGCTGCTCTTCACGCGAGACGTTACTGATCTGCGCAATCTTGGTTAGGCCGTCCACCAGATGCGTAATCTCTTCACCAAAGTATTCACGGATGGTTGCCAGGTCAACCAGGGTGTCTTCGACTACGTCGTGCAAGAGACCAGTAGCGACGGATATCTCATCGAGACGCATGTCGGCAAGAATATTGGCAACTTCGAGCGGATGGACCAGGTAAGATTCTCCGGAAGCGCGGGTTTGCCCCTTATGTTCACGAGCGGAGAAAAGGTAGGCACGGCGGAGTAGATCCGAGTCTGATTGCGGATGGTTCTTCTGGACCTTGGCAACGATGTCTTCGATGCGAATCATTTTGCGTACCCGTCGCAGTTGCTATAAGCCACCTGCCCAATCGGGAAACCGAGTATAACAAATAGGTGGTGCCCGGCTCGAAAACCGGGCACCACCCATTTTTTACTACCCAGGAATGCGGCGATAAGAGCTTAGCCGGCGGGCGGCGAGGCAGCCCTCTTGGCCTCCTCCTGTTTCCGCTTCTCTTCCGCCTTGGCCTGATTAATTTTGCTTAGCTCGTCGGTCCGAGTTTGCGCCAGCTCCCTCTGCTTGTCCAACTGCGTCTTATCGTCCATCTTGCCGTCCATCTCGGCCAGCTTGGAAGCTTCGAGCAAAAGGTTGGTCTTGTATGACCAGGCAGCTTCGCTGTTGGCATCGAGATTGATGGCCTTTTCGATCTCTTCCAGACCACGCGCCACACACATCTTAGCCGCCTGAAAATCCTTTTCTTCCTTCGGCTTTTTGAATGAGATGGTGGCCTTGTTGTTGGTCGGATCGATTGTCGTCAACTTATTGGAAGGCAGGTCGGTAATTTCGTTGGAGCAATGCCAATCCTTGCTTGCCAGAACAACATAAGCCTCAGAGCGCTTCTCGCCATCGACGCTGTTGTCGCCGGCGCGTTTCATAATCCAGTCCCGCTGTTGCTGCTCCTCTTTGAGTGCTTGCAGCAAAGAAGCCACCGCTTTATAGGCCTCTTCATTTTTAGGATCGCGCTCGAGCAGTTTCTTGTACTCCTCGATCGCCTGGCGAGCCTTGGCTAAATTCTCGGGCGTGTTAATACCCGGCTTATATTCGCGGTGCACGATGCGAGCGATGAATAGAGGCGCGGTTTTATTACTGGGATCAAGTTCAAGCGCCTTCCGCGAATGTTGCTCGGCCTCTTCGAAGTGCGCTTCTCGATAAGCTCGCGCAGCTTCGTTTAGTTGGTTTTTCGAGCGAATTCGGTTGATGACACTACAACCGGAACTAGTTACGACTAGCAGCGCCAGGACAATCGCGATCCTGGGACGAGAGAGTTTCATTTTATGTAGGGCTCCCCATAGAATTGGAACGGTATAATGCGCTGTCGAACCAGCTTAGCGCTTCAAACCAACGGCCTCACTGAGGCAAGTCGTCTACCTGCAAACCGACTGGATTAGCCCCGGCGGCCTTGATGGCGTCAATCACTTTCACTACCTCGCCATAGGCGAGCGACCTGGGCGCCTTCACGAAAACTGTTTTTTCAATGCGGTCTGCTTCCGGGAGATCCACGCGTGTTTCCATCCCGGGTTTAAAGGCGCGTTCCTGTTTACGCTTTTCAAAAGTCTGCTGCAATTTTTGGCTTAAGGGCGCGGTTTCATTCACCGAACCGATACTGTCCTGATTAAGTTTCAGTTGCAGATCGCCCGAGATCGATACCACCAGCGTGAGCGGATTTGGTTTCAAACGGCTCAGATCCTCGTTCGGATCTTTCATCGTCGGAATATCCGCCTTAAAACGGCTGGGCTTCAAGGGGGTCACCACCATGAAGATAATCAACAACACCAACAGCACGTCAATCAGCGGCGTCACATTAATATAGGGTACAGCGCGCCCACCGCCACCGGAACTCATTCCCATAATCTCACTCCTCTATTAACCAGCAACCAGCAAAAGAGATCGAAGCTGTCGCTCAACGACCGCTTTAGAGCTTAGCGGGGGCAGGGGTGGAACCCGCGCCCTTCTTCTTGTCCGCTACCAGCCCTATCTTGTCCACACCCAGCTTGCGTACTTCGTTGATGATGCCTACGACTTCGCCGTAACTCACCTTGATGCCGCTTTTGATGTAGACGATATGATCCTGCTCGCTCTTCATGTTTTTCAACATGCGGTCGACTTTTTCATTAAGATCGGCCTTGCTGATGTGCTGTTTGCCAAGATAGTAGTCACCATCGGTGGGGATGGAGATCACCACCGAAGACTCCTTGATGATATTCGGATCGACATCCGCGGCTTTCATATCGCGGGGTATGGCCACTGTGATGCCCTGCTGCAGAAACGGCGTGACCACCATGAAGATGATCAGGAGCACCAACATGATGTCTACCATTGGTGTTACATTAATTTCCGATGAGAGGCCGGTACCGCCACCCGATGACATACCCATAACCAAATCCCCCTAAGGTCTAAAAGCCGGCAGAAATAAGTTCGGGGCAGCTAACGAGCCCTGCCCCTAACCTTGAGAAACCTGCGTCACTAGGGCTTCAACTGCTTGGTGCGGTTCTTGATAAAGTAATCGACCAGTTCTGAGGCCGAGTTATCCATTTCCACCACAAAGCCATCAACCTTACCGGTAAAGTAGTTGAACAGCCACACGGCCGGCACTGCCACCAACAACCCGAGGGCGGTGGTGAACAAGGCTTCGGAAATACCGCCGGCCACAGCCGCGATACCCGCAGTCTCTGCGTTCTTCATGCCCTGGAAGGCGTTGATGATACCGAACACTGTTCCGAACAAACCAACGAACGGCGCCGTCGAGCCAATCGTGGCCAGACCGGACAAACCGCGCCGGAACTCAGCCGTCTTAATGGCAATCGCTCGCTGTAATGCGCGTTTCGAGGCCTCGATCTCATCACCTGAAATCTCTGAGGATTGTCCATGAGCGCGGAATTCCTGCAGACCGCTGCTGACAACCATTGCGAGATGAGATTTTCGGTGCTTGTCGCTGATGTTGATGGCCTCTTCGATACGATCATTCTTCAAAGCCTGCGCAACCCGTGGGGCAAATTCCCGCGACTGCTTTTTCGCCGCTGAATAGGTCAGGTAGCGTTCAACCATGATGGCGATTGAATAGACCGACATCAGCAAGAGAATGATCACGACGCCAATGGCGACCGGACCCATGTTCCTGATCATCTCAGTCATGGTGAACCCGGGAGCGGCGGCCGAGGGGCTGGCAGCAGGATTGGCGCCAGCCTCCTGCAACAAGAAAATCACGACACCCAAAGCTTTTGTTCCAAGAAGGCTAATTAAAATAGTCACGATAAACCCTCCAAAGGTTTTTCTGAGCATTACATTCAACGAGCAGGACATGTAGGACCAGACTGCCGATGGCAGAATGATCCTGCAGCAACCTACGGTTATTGAGCCACGAAGTTGTACTGAATCACGCCGTTTACTTTGACCGGCTGTCCGGACAGTTTCGTTGGCGAAAATTTGGACGCGCGCGCTGCGGCAACCGCCACCGCTTGCAATAGCGGATGGCCGGAAATCGCATGAGCAGACAAGACGTTGCCGTTTTCATCGATTAGAACCTGGACGACAACCGTCCCGGAGGCATGCGCCTGGCGAGCAATTTGCGGGTAGCTGGGCTGTACCAGACGAACCGCCTTGCCGTTCAATACGCCGCCCGAAATAGGGGCTCGCGGGGGTGTAGGTGAGGGGGCTGGTGGCGGGGGCGCGTCACCAAGGTCAACCTTGGTTGGAGCTACGACAGTCGTACCGCTGCCGGTACCCGAACCACTGGCCAGAGGGGCGGCAGCATTCGAGTTCGAACCACCAACAATCGTAGTTACTCCGGAACGCACCGGAGGCACATCGGAGGCTTTGGTTGAAATTTCTTTCGGAACCAATTCGGTCCGCGATACATCCGCCACCAACTCGCGGCGCACGTCAACGTTCTGCTCAACCTTTGTCGGCTTCGCTGTGTCCTGCTTTTGTTCAGGCTGGTTTTGTTGCGGGGGCACTGGTACCGGAGCCACCAAAGTGGTCAACTCAAGATCACCCGTGTCCAACTGAGCATCAACCAGCAGGATGCCGGCTATGGCTAGCGTGACAAAAATCACGAAGTACACTGCGATTGTGCCCAGCAGGAACGAACTTTTTCTAGCCAGATCCTGCTTGTGGGAACCTGACTCAACTAGGTTTTCGAACATTTTTCTTTTCCTCCCTACTCCGGTGCCAAATGGATCAGGGGTGCGAAATCATTTTTAAAAATTGCGACAAAAGAAATTGAAGGGGAAACAGCAGCCTCTGCGATTCCAAGAACCAAGAACCCTGAAAGCTCGATTACAGCCGCCGTGAAATAAACTCGCCGGCCACATCAACATAGACCGCCGCCTCCCGCTTGATTCAATTCCCAATGCGGTAATCGACTCTGCTATTTAATTGGCCAGCAACACGCGCAGTCTAAGGCGCAATCAGATGCAAAGTCAAGCGGAAATTAAGGTCCTCAACTAGTCACAAGACGGTGCGAAAGCCGTTGCGCTTATGCGCGACCGGCCCCACTCGATTGTTTGCGTGCTCGAGCGCGAGAGTTGCCGCCTTTGACCTCAACCTGTCCGGGGTTTGATCTGCCACCTACACCACCCGTCATCGAGCGGGGTGAAATAGCCATCGCACGGTTCGCTGCATCAAGACGCTGTTCCCACCAAACCATGATGGGACTGGCAATCGCTACCGATGAGTAGGTTCCGAAGCTGACACCGATTAACAGGGCCATGGAAAATCCAAACAATACCTCGCCGCCAAAAAGTACCATCGCCAAAACTGAGAGGAACACCAGTCCGGAGGTGATCACTGTGCGCGAGAGAGTCTGGTTAATGGAATCGTTCGTGACTTTATAAAGCGAGTCGCGTCGGTTCAGCCGGCGATTTTCTCGAATTCGATCAAACACCACAATGGTGTCGTTAACCGAGAAGCCCACCAGCGTCAACAAGGCGGCAATCACGGTAAGGCTGATCTCCCATTGAAATATTGAAAAGATACCAAGCGTTACCAGCACATCATGGAAGACGGCGAGCACTGCGGCAGCGCCGTAAGTCCATTCAAACCGAAAGGCTATATAGAGGAGTATGCCAACCAGGGCCGCCAGGGTTACGGCAATGGCTTTGTTGCGCAATTGCTGCCCGGCTACCGGCCCCACTGCTTCCGTTCCAATGATCTTATAAGCCGCACTTGGATCCGAATCGAGATCCGCTTTTTCGCTTGCTTCGGTACCGAACTTGTTGAGAGCTTTGCGCACCTTTGTCTGCCCTGGATCGACCTGCGCTGCGTCAGGAGTAACACCGCCTGCAGCAACTGGCCCCGTCCGTGGAGCGGCAGTTCCAGCGGGGCTGCCCGCGTCCGGGCTTTCCAACGGCATCTTGATCAGGACTTCATCGGTCTTGTCCGTTACCGGTTGCACAATGGCATCAACTACACCCTGTTCGGTAATTGCCTTGTGAATTGTTTCGGCCGGCGGACGCTGGCGAAACTTCACTGTCATGACGGTGCCGCCCTTGAAGTCCACACCCAGATTAAAGGCCTGAGGACTGGCAGGGTTGCGGCTGTGGTTCCACTGACGAAAGATGGCGGAACCCAAACCGGCCAGCATCAACAGAATGGAAACGGCAATAAACCAGCGACGATTCGCCAGCCAATCAATACGTACGTCCTTGAAGATTTGAATCATGACTTACTTTTAAATACTCAGCGACTCAGTGCGCTCCTTGCGACTGAGCAACCAAATGAAAATTGTCCGGGAAACATAGACCGCAGAAAAAAGATTAATCAGCAGACCCAGGATCAGGGTCACTGCAAATCCGCGAATGGGTCCGGTACCAAAGAGAAACAGGAACAACGAAGAAACTGTGGTGGTCACGTGCGTGTCGATAATCGTCACGAAAGCGCGGCCGAAGCCCTGATCGATGGCCGATGGCACAGTCTTGCCAGTGCGCAATTCTTCGCGAATTCGCTCGAAGATCAGCACGTTCGAATCTACTGCCATACCAATCGTCAGGATAATTCCAGCGATGCCGGGGAGCGTCAGAGTGGCGCCAAAGATCATCAATCCAGCCATCATCAGAATAACGTTCAGCAAAAGAGCCACCACCGCATTCACCCCGGAACCGCGGTAATAAAGCAGCATGAACGTCACCACCAGCGCCAAACCTACCAGCGAAGCCCGAACCCCTGAACGAATCGAATCAGCCCCAAGGCTCGGTCCCACCGTTCTTTCTTCGAGGTACTCAATCGGCGCCGGCAACGCACCGGAACGCAGGGTCAGCGCGAGATCGTCGGCGGACTCCTTCGTAAACCTTCCACTTATCTCGCCCGAATCAGAAATTTGCGATTTGATAAAAGCGATCGACTTGACCTGCTCGTTGAGGACGACGCCCATGTACTCGTTGAGGTTGGTGCCGGTCCAGGCGCCAAACTTGTCCGCGCCTGACTTCTTTAACGAGAACTGAATCTCGTAGTCATTTGCGCCGCCGCCACGGCTCGGAATGCCCGAGGCGTTGCGTAATTCGCTGCCGTCGATAATTGAAGGTGACTCGACCACTACCCACTTGGTCGGTTTCGGCTGGCTCTTATCCTCAGTCGCGGTTGCAGTCGCGTCCATCCTCTCGAGGTATTCGATCACTCGACGGTTGGCGGGAACAGTGCCGCCGCTGTTAAGCGAAGCCAGCGCTTCTTCCTTCGTATTGTAAGTCTGTACCGGCGAGGGACTGGGCGGGCTCACGACATGAACCATCTCGAGACGCGATTCACCTGCCAGCAATTTCTTGACGCGTTCCGGGTCGGTCACGCCCGGCATTTGTAAAAGAATCTGATGAGAGTTCTGCGAGCCGTGAGTTTGCAGGGTTGGCTCGGCCACTCCAAGGTTATTGATGCGGCTTTCAATGATGCGCAGCGCCTGGGTGGTTGCTTCATCGGCGAGCGTGCGCTGGTTGGTGGCCGCCAAACTCCAGATCATCTGGTTACCGGAGGTCGAAAAGCTCCAACCGGATCGCTCTCCAATTTCGACTTTCTTCTCTACCGCCTCGCGGGCATCCTTTGCCTTGGAGGGATCGCTGAGCGTCAGCACCACGCGATAATTATTCGCGGACACGTCGGCGTGAGCTTCCTGCGATTCAAAACCGCCCTCTTTCGCCGCATTCTGAGCGGCGACCGCATTATCTTCCGTGAGCCGTTTCAGGAACTCCTCGGTCTTGACGCGCATCACCAAATGCGAGCCACCTTTAAGATCCAAACCTAGGTGAATATTCTCTCTGAGATTTTCTTTAATGCCGGCCCCGGTAAAATCGTGCCTGCGTGGCAGGCGTGCATTCGCCCCGGTTACGGGCGGCATGAAGACCTTATAAAGACCGAGTACGGTAACGATTAAGATGAGAACGATGCGAAACTTCAGATTCGTCTTCTTCATAAATATTCTGGTGCGGCCGGCAACTGCCCGGCGCAGAAAATTATTACGCCTTGGGCTCTTCCTCCACTCCTGCTACAGCAGTTCGTGAAATCTCGATAATGGTCTTCTCACCGCTGCGGATCAAAAAGCTCGTGTCCTTGACGCTGGTGATCGTACCCAGGACTCCCCCCGTGGTAATCACCTTATCCCCAGCCTTCAATTCCGAGATTGTCTGCTGGAGTTTACGTTGTCGCTGCTGTTGCGGCCGGATCAGCAGGAGATAGAAAACACCAATGATAAGGAGCATCGGCACGAATGAAACCAACGCACTGCCGCCTCCCTGAAATAAGAACAATAGGTTAAACATTTAGTTTTTGACTCTTTCGATTTGCCGCGCCGGCGCTCAGCCACTGAACGCGCAGGGCATTAATATCACTGAACACTCGAGCTGACGTTCTCAGTGAATTCCCGCCGGAATTGGGTGAACTTACCAGACCGGATAGATTGCCTTACACGTCGCATGGTGTCAAGGAAGAAGGCCAGATTGTGATGAGTCAACAGGATGCTCGCCAGCATTTCACCACTCATATAAAGGTGCCTTAGATAGGAGCGCGAGTGCCGCCGGCAAACTGAGCAGGAGCACATCTCGTCCAGCGGTCTTTGATCAGCGGCCCACTGAGCGTTCTTAATATTCAACTTCCCAAGCGAGGTGAAAGCCTGGCCATTGCGTCCGTTTCGCGTAGGCAGGACGCAGTCAAACATGTCCACCCCAAGCGCTACGGCCTCAAGCAGATCCTCTGGAGTGCCCACGCCCATCAGGTAACGAGGCTTATCGACGGGCATCAGCGGCGCGACTTCGCCGACTACGCTCCACATAACGCTCTTTTCCTCCCCCACACTCAGTCCCCCAATTGCATAGCCATCGAAACCGATTTCCAGGTTGCGAGCCAGGCTTTCGCGTCTCAGATCGAGATGCGCAGCGCCCTGTACAATTCCGAACAGAGCCTGTGCTCCATTCAGCTCAGGATGGCTCTTGCGGCCCGAGTCATCGCCTTCAGACTGCAGAGCGTTGAATCGCTTTCGTGAACGACGTGCCCAACGCGCGGTCAACTCCATGCTCTGACGCGCTTCCTCATGCGGGGCCTTTCCCGGAGCACACTCGTCAAACACCATCACGATATCCGAGCCGAGTGCTGCCTGTACTTCCATCGAAACTTCAGGTGACAGAAATCGCAGGCTACCGTCGACATGAGAACGGAACTCCGTACCTTCCTCAGAAATTTTACGCAGCTCACCGAGACTCCAAACCTGAAACCCGCCGGAATCTGTCAACAGCGCTCGATTCCAGCCAATAAAACGATGCAAGCCCCCTGCAGCCCTGATGATCTCGAGACCCGGTCGCAACCAAAGGTGGTAGGTGTTACCCAGAATGATGCGAGCATCGGTGTCGCTCTGCTCGAGTTGCTCAAAGCGAACGCCCTTGACAGTGCCGGCTGTCCCAACCGGCATGAACACTGGAGTCTCAATGTCGCCGCGACGGGTCTTCACGATTCCCGCGCGTGCCTGTCCCTCCTGGGCCAGCAGTTGAAAGCCAATCGGCGTGTTTTCCATGTTTCGATTTCAGGCCTGCGACACTTCTCAGGCGCAGATCTTCAGGGAGACTGCGGTCGCTCTGATGGACCACCACTGTGCGCGTGAATCTATTTACCTTTGCGTGTTTGTCTCGTCTTGCGATGTCGTTCAACTATGCGGAGCGGCGTGCCAAAAAAATCGAATTCTTCGCGCAGCCGGTTTTGCAGATACCTGACATAAGAAAAGTGAAGTCCGGGTTTTCCGCCCGCCGTAAACAAAACAAAGGTGGGCGGCCGTATGCCCACCTGCGTCATGTATTTCACATGCAGACGAGAGATACCGCCTTTGACCGGGGCTGGCGCTCCCCCGCCGCGCGGCTGAGAAACAGCATCTTCAAAAAATACGTTAAGCTTCGAAGTGGGGATGCGAAGATTGCGAGCTTCATTGGCGCGCACGGCGAGCGGCAGAATTCGTTCAACTCGCTGGCCGGTCAGAGCTGAAATCGTAATCACCGGCGCCCACTCGAGAAACTTCATCTTGTCGCGCAGGCCGCGTTCAAACTCACTCACGGTTCCTGTCAATTTGTTTTCCAGCGCATCCCACTTGTTCACGCCGAGAATGATCGAACAGCCGGCGTCATGAGCGTACCCGGCGATATGCGCGTCCAGTGCAGTGACACCTTCCTCAGCGTCAACCATTACGATCGCAACGTCGGCGCGCTCGAGACTCTTCATCGCCATGACCACCGAAAGTTTCTCTGCCATCTCGCCCGTCTTGCCTTTGCGCCGAATGCCGGCGGTATCAATCAGGCGAAATTTCTGCTCCGGGGTTTCCAGGACAGTGTCAATAGCATCGCGGGTAGTGCCTGCCACCGGTGAAACGATCACACGTTCTTCACCCAGCAGGCGATTCAACAGCGAAGACTTGCCGACGTTGGGGCGCCCGATAATAGCCAGTCGCAATTCCTTCGCCCGCTCAGCCCGACGATCAACTTCAGGGGTTTCGGCATTTGTCTCACCGAGTCCCTCCACCAGCGCATCAAGCATCTCACCGAGCCCGATTCCCTGCTCTGCTGAGATGGGGAACACTTCCTCAAATCCAAAGCGATAGAATTCAGACGCTTCGGCTTCGACTCTGGCAGCCTCTGATTTATTCGCTGCTACTAACACGCGTTTACCTGTCTCGCGCAGTAGCTTAGCCAGCTCTTCGTCCAGCGGAGTCAATCCCTGGCGCGCATCGACCACCCAGATCAACATCTGCGCATCGTCGATCGCAAACCCTGCTTGCTTGAAAATGTTCGCAGGGATCACCGCGTCATCGTCGGGAACGATGCCCCCGGTATCGACGATCGAAAACCGCTCGCCCGCCCACTCTACCTCTCCGTAGATGCGGTCACGCGTGATGCCCGGTTCATCGCCGACAATTGAACGCCTCTGGCCAATCAACCGATTGAACAAAGTTGATTTGCCGACGTTAGGCTGTCCCACTACTGCGACCAGCGGGAGCGGAACTGCGGCGGCGGCGGCCGGCGTTCCAGTTTCATTTTCAGTTTCTATATCCATTAATAATGACAATTCCTGACGCGTTAACGCTCGTGCGTGCTGCCTTTGTCTCCGCGAATTTGAAGAACAACGTTAGGGCAACAAGGCCGAATTGGCCAGCCCCCAGCACAAATGAAGTATTCTAATGCGCTAAAATCTGGACAGCTGAA
This sequence comes from Pyrinomonadales bacterium, assembly GCA_038237475.1. GTDB lineage: Bacteria > Acidobacteriota > Blastocatellia > Pyrinomonadales > Pyrinomonadaceae > JAOAPY01. The sequence goes on from JBBRYS010000004.1 coordinate 271,239, forward strand.
CGAGGCGGGAGTAAATTCTCCGGAACCGATTCAGCAAAGATATAACAGCCAATCATTCGGGGGATCATCCATGAAACGAAGAGACTTCCTGCAGGCGAGTGCGCTCACCTGCGCAGTTGCGGCAACCTCAGCGGGACTTATTGAAGTGACGGCACGAGGTAACTCCACTGTGCCGCCCGCGGCCAAACCATTCGATCTCGATGAAATTACAATCAACGAACTCCAGCAGGGCATGAAGTCCGGGAAATACACCGCGCTCTCGCTGACCAAAAAGTATCTGGAGCGAATTCATGAAATTGATAAGCAGGGTCCGGCTGTCAATGCCGTTATTGAAACAAATCCTGATGCTCTTTCAATTGCTGCGAACCTCGATCGCGAACGAAAGGAAAAAGGTTCGTCACGTGGTCCATTGCACGGCATCCCCATACTCATCAAGGACAATATCGACACTGCCGACCGCATGGTGACAACTGCCGGCTCGCTCGCGCTGTTGGGATCGACTCCAGGTCAGGATTCTTTCGTCGCGAAAAAACTGCGCGAGGCCGGTGCGGTGATTCTCGGCAAAACGAACTTGAGTGAGTGGGCCAACTTCCGTTCCAATCACTCTTCAAGCGGCTGGAGCGGACGCGGCGGCCAAACCCATAACCCTTACGCCCTTGATCGCAATCCCTGTGGTTCAAGTTCAGGCTCGGGCGCGGCGGCCGCAGCCAACCTCTGTGCGATTGCTATCGGCACAGAAACTGATGGTTCGGTTGTCTGCCCTTCTTCAACAAATTCGCTGGTCGGAATTAAGCCCACCGTCGGGCTTATCAGCCGCGCCGGTATCATTCCCATTTCCCACACGCAGGACACGGCCGGTCCAATGTGCCGGACAGTCACGGACGCAGCAATCCTTTTAGGCGCTCTGACAGGCGTGGATCCGCGCGACGACGCTACCAACGACAGCCTGGGTAAAGGGCTTACTAATTACACAACCTTTCTGGATGCCAATGGTCTCAAAGGAGCGCGGCTTGGCATCGTGCGCAAGTCCTTCGGCTTTAACGATGCAGTGGACAAGTTACTGAACGATCACATCGCCCAAATGAAAAAGCTTGGCGCCGAGATCGTAGACCCGGCAGATATTCCCACCGCGGGCAAGTTTGACGATTCAGAGCTCGAAGTACTGCTTTATGAATTTAAAGCCGGTCTCAATAAATACCTGGCGTCCCTTGGTCCCAAAGCGCCGGTCCATTCGCTCAGCGAAGTAATCGAGTTCAACGAGAAGCACAAAGATCGGGAGATGATGTATTTTGGCCAGGACCTTTTGATTAAGGCCGAGGCCAAAGGTCCGCTAACTGAGAAGGCCTACCTGGATGCGCTCAAGCAAAATATCAAGCTGAGCCGCGAGGACGGCATTGACGCAGTGCTGCGCAAACATAAACTTGATGCGCTGATCGCGCCGACGGGGGGTCCAGCCTGGCCAACGGACTGGGTTAATGGAGATCATTTCACAGGTGGCTATTCAAGCGCTTCTGCAGTCGCAGGCTATCCGCACATCACGGTGCCCGCGGGGTATGTTTACGGTTTGCCGGTGGGGTTGTCCTTCTTCGCTTCGGCTTACAGCGAACCGACGCTGATTAAACTGGCGTATGCGTTTGAACAGGCGACGAAGGCCCGGCGCACGCCAAAGTTTTTGCGCACTGCTGTGCTTTAGGCTTAGGGATCTCCAAAATCGGATTTCTATTCGCACGGGCTCGAGCCGGTGAGACTCCAGGTCGGAAGGATGGTTTTATAAATGACCCCTGCTGCAGCCAGGCCAACCTCAATCTACAGTGTCCATCCCGGCGTCGCCTTGACGCAGAAGTGGCTGGCGGAACTAAAAGACAAGACCGGACGCTCGCTTGACGAATGGCTCAGTCTAATTAAGAAGCGCGGCCCCAAAGACGTTAGGTCGCGCCGCGAGTGGCTCAAAAGCGAGTATCAGCTAGGCACCAATTCCGCCACGTGGCTGGCCCCGCGCGCCGACGGCAAAGGCACTGAGCTCAGCAGTCCCGACGAATATCTCAAAGCGGCGGAAGGCTATGTCGAGACGATGTTCTCCGGCTCAAAGTCCGAGTTGCGTCCAATCTATGACGCTCTCTTGAAACTTGGATTGAGTCTGGGCTCCGATATTAAAGCCTGTCCCTGCCAAACTATCGTGCCTCTTTATCGGCAGCACGTGTTCGCTCAGCTCAAACCGACCACTCGTACGCGCATCGATCTGGGCCTGGCACTCGGTGATTTAAAACCAAAAGGGAGGTTGATCGACACAGGTGGCTTTGCAAAGAAAGATCGCATCACGCATCGAATCGAGATTACTTCTTTGAAAGACATCGATAGTGAAGTGAAGCAATGGTTGAAGGCGGCCTATGACCGCGATGCCTAACTTCTCAAAAGGAAGCGCCTGCTTCGCGATACAAATCAGGTGAAACAAAACATGACAACTAAGACAGTCAAAACAGCCGCAGCCAAAGCTCCACGCATGAGCGACCACGCAGTCCAGGCGAAGACCGGAAAAAATTGGAAGCAATGGTTTGCGCTACTGGATCAAGCCGGCGGAAAAAAATCCTCCCACCAGGACAAGGTCAGGTACTTGAGCTCCGAACACAGTGTTGGCTCGTGGTGGCAGCAGATGATTACCGTCGCTTACGAGCAACAGCGTGGCTTGCGCGACCAGCACCAGAAGCCCGACGGCTTTCAGATAAGTGTCAGCCGCACCGTGGCAGCGCCGTTGGCAGCCCTCTACGAAGCCTTTGGTAATGCAAAACAGCGCAAGCTTTGGCTGCCGGAGGAAGGTCTGGTCGAGCGCGCTGCGATCAAAAACAAGTCCATGCGCGTGACCTGGAATGATCGCCAGACAAGTCTCGAAATTTCTTTTATACCCAAAACCGACGAGAAGAGTCAGGTTGTGGTCCAACACAGTAAGTTACCCAATGCAACTGCCGCGGCTAAGATGAAAAAATACTGGGGCACCGCGCTCGATCGTTTGAAGCAGCTGCTGGAGGGTTCGAAGTAAGTCAGGCCTGGTTCGAGACCGTTAGCTCGGCTGCCTGCAACGGCAAACTCATGCAGTCCTCTGATTCCTTAGCAGGTAATCCTGCTCGCCGCGCGCACTTTGAACTCGGCTACCGCGGGGAGCAACTCGCGGCTGCCTGGCTCGAGCAGCACGGGTACGCGCTCGTAGCTGCCAACTTCACTTTGCCCGTCGGACGAAATACGCGGGGCGCAGTGGTCAATGCGGAAATTGATCTGGTTGCATACGATGGACCTGTACTCTGCTTTATCGAGGTGAAGACGCGCGCTTCGGATTGGTTTGTGCCGCCGCAAACAAATGTAGATCTGCGCAAGCAGCGTCAGGTCGCACGCGCAGCTCATGCTTACCGGCGGCTGCTCGGCCTGGAAAAGGCTGTCTGTCGTTACGACGTAGTCAGTGTAGTTTTGCCTGCCGCAAACGATCACGCCACTCGGTTGAATATAGAAATTCTGCGCAATTTCTGGACGGACGAGAAACTGCGCAAGCGCCGCTGGGTGGAACGTTACTGGGATTAGTTCGAACTCGCTTCGCGAATAATCAACAATTATCTTGTCAGCAATCATTCGCGGCATTATTCTGTCCTCTCATCACCCGTTAACAATCCGATCAGGAGAACAAAGATGACCTGCAACAGCTGCGGTAGTCCGCTCGATCCCATTCATCAGTTCTGTCCCAAATGCGGCGAGCCGGTCCACGCCCAGGGGACGCCACCAATGCAGGCCGCGGGTTCACCTTATAATGCGCCGTACACCCCGCCTCAATATTCAGCGCCTCCCTACGGCGGCGGGCCGGCGCCTCTGCCCAACAAAAAGGGGTTCGGTTGCGGCAAGATCATTTTGATTCTGGTGATCATCCTGGCGATTCTCGGCGCCGGCATAGGCGCTGCCATTTATTACACCTATCGCTACGCAGATAAGGCCTTGCGATCTTCAGAGCCTTACATGATCGCTATCAATGCTTTGAAACAGAGTCCGGCTGTGAAGGAGCGTTTGGGAGAGATTGAAGAAACGGGTTTTCCAATCGGCGCCTATAGCCAAACCGGCAGCTCGGGTAAAGCTGCATTTGTGATGTCCGTGAAAGGTTCGAAAGGCAGCGGCCAGTACCAGGTCGAGTTAACTCGCACCAACAACGTCTGGCATCTCGACACAGCGATTGTACGTTCCAGTGATGGGCATACCATACCCGTCATTGACTATCGAGGAGAGCCGGATACCACGACCCCCGACACTATCCCGGTACCAGGAGCCTCTCCTCCCAAAGGGACGACCAGCGGAGGGATGCTGAACAGCAAAGCCACCAGCTTGCCCAAGCCGGCATATCCCCCGACTGCAAGAGCGGTGAAAGCTTCCGGCACTGTTTTGGTTCAGATTGTAATCGATGAGAATGGCAATGTGATTTCAGCCCGGGCTATTTCCGGGCATCCGCTGCTGCGTTCAGCCGCCGAAGCCGCCGCACGAGGCGCCAAGTTCTTACCCGTAAAGGTAGCAGGCAAGCCGGTCAAAGTCTCGGGCACGCTGAGCTATAGCTTCTCCGCAGAGGGGAATGATTAGAAGCCGAACCAAAAGTTTGGTCACGCAGTGTGGCGTCAAGAGCATCCGGCTTTTCCGCACGAACGGCGTCCGGCTTTTATCACGCCAAACGCGTTCGCCAATCTACTTCAAAGCGTAACGTAACTGAAAATAGTCCCAGCCCGCGGTAGCGAGCGACAGCATGAAGCTGGCGCCGGCTCCGCTGGATAAAGCCAACTCTATCCGGACAACATTGTCCTAATCAGGCTCCAAGAGAGCCCCATCATCACCGAATCAGACACAATGCTTCGCACCAGCACGGGCCGGCTGCGACGGTCACGTGCCAGCTCTATCAGGTCCTGCCGTTTCTCACGCAGCAACTTCCTGATCCGCTCACGACGACTTGGCTGAACAGGTTCGATCCAAAACATTTCAAACCACGGATAACTAATATCCTGGCGGGCTTGTTCAATTCGCTGACGAGTAATCCTCGCGCGCAAGCGGCGGTGATTTCTTCTCGCTATGCGATTGGTTACGAGGAGGCCAACAACAAACAAGACTTCAATCAGCCATCGTCTTCCTGTGTCATTCCAAAATGAGGTCAAACGATCTCTGAATCCTCCAACAAGGATTTTCAGTTTCGCTGTCCTCGTGAGCCGTGGCAGCGGTTTCGGTGCCGCTGACCAACCTGGTCCGTTATTGACAGTCCGCGTTGAAGGTTGCCATCCATAGGTGCCGCGCGGCATTTGATAATTCGGATAGGCGGCCTTCACTTCTGCATATGTGACCATACGTTTGCCCGCGTGCAGCCCCTTCTGATAAATCTCGCGCCAGTAAGGGTTGTAATTCGAGAGTCGCTCATGACAAACAGCGGCCGTGTAGAGAGCGTCCCGCGCTGCCTTCGTATGCGGAAGTTGCTCCGCAATTTGTAAATAGGTGTTAAGAGCCTGCGCAAGCCGCTCATGCTGTTGCTGCGCGTTAAAAAGCAGTTGTGATTCACCGGTGATTCGATACCTGCCTTCGCCCGCGAAAAATCCGAGATTAAAGTAGCCGGGTGACGCAAGCGGATTGTAAAAGAGCAAACTGCTGGCATCGTATTGATAGCTCGCGTATTGATAGAGCGCTTCGGCTCGAGCTTCGGCATCCACGGCTCGATCCGCGACTCGCTGCAAGGCCTCCAGATCGTTCGCGGTCTGCACGTCTCGCATCACCAGCGTCGGAGGTATTTCTTTCTTCACGGTTCCCCTTTCAGGTGCCTCAAAACTACCGGCCTTGGGATCGTTACAATTTACGCCCGTCTCTCCGTCGCAGTTACAAGAGCTGCAATAATAGTTGTAGCGGACGTCGGGATCAGTTTTCACGCGAGCAAAAGTCTTGCGCGCATCATCCCAACGATTCTCGCGCAAGTAACGCAAGCCCAGGGCGTACGTGAACTCATTCTTCCGAGGTGAATCCGGATGCTTATCAATGAAAGCGGCAAGTTGTTGCGGCGTCATCAAATAGTCAACCAGGTAAGCTTCGTCAATACCGTAGTCGAGAGCGATGTACTGTTCGAGGGCGGCATCGATATCGCCGGAGTCCTCGGCAATCATGGCCAATTCGCGGCGCGCGCCTTCAATTGAGTGACTCTTTGGATAGTCATGGACCAACTGGGAAAAATTGTTTCGCGCAGCATCAAAATGATGAAGCCGGTGTTCGGCGACTCCCACGATCCACAGGGCCTGAGCGCGTCCATCTCCGCCAAGGCCACTCTGCAAGGCACGACGGCCGAATTGCACCGCCGCATTATTGTCGTCAAGTTCTTCACTAGCCTGTGCTGCGCGCAAGGCGAAGGCGCCACCCACGGGCAACTTCGGATACCTCGCCATTAGCTGCTTCGAGAATGCAAGCGTTCGCAGCAACTCATTATGACCGATGCCGGCCCGTTTGTTTTCCCAGCTTCGATTTGACGCTTCGTTTCTCCGGCGCTCTGCCTCGTAATCGATCTGGCCGTTGCTGTCTTTAGTGCTCGGCTCATCGTAAGGCGGCTCAGCTGCGCCCGGATCGATCGAGTAGTTGTAGATGTTGTGGTAGGCGTAGGCGAGCGCGGCCTGGGGTTCGTTTGCCAACACTTTCTCAACGCGACTCATTTCGTCGTCGCTCGCTGATGAACGAATCAGCGTTAGCGAAAAGGCCGCCTCAGTTCGCGCATTCTCGTCAAGATCGTCGCCTAACAACCGATAGTATTGGACCAGCGCTGAGGCGTGGTCGTGTGCGCGCAAATGTAAATAAGCCTGCCATGCGCGAGCGTCATTGAAATATTTTCCGTTAGGGTGTTCGTTGATCACCTTCTGAAAAGCAGCAAATGCGTCGTGCCATGCTTGATCGGTGAAAGGCTTATTCCAGTCATCCACACCGTAAGAATTTCCACTTGCGGGAATGTAAGCAACGCTTGTTTTCATCGTCGCCAACGCGGTCATGAAGAGCCCGGCTTCGCGCTTTTCGGAACGAGGATAGAGCCGGGCGATCGCCGCAAATGCTTTAGCAGACTCCTCGAATTTGTCTTGGTCATAGAGCTCTGCGGCTGCCAGGTAAGCAACGTTGTCCTTGAGATTCGGATCCACCGGAACAAGATCGAGCGCGTGCTTCACATCTTCGTCCACGGGCCCTTCGATATCATGAAGACGGCGCGCATCGAGATAGGCCTTCACTGCGATTGCGCTCGACCCATGATCCAGCGCCGTCATGGCGTCCAGCCGGTCGATCGCCGAGTTACGCCTCTCCTGCCGGCTGGTATAGAAGGTCCAACCCTCACGCGCCGGTTCGGTGCGTTTCAAATAGAGACTTAACAACTCGCGATCAAGACGCAGGTTTCCGCCTTTCTCGGCGCCCTCCGCGTCGGACCAAAGGGCATCGACTTCTTTCGCCGGATCCACATAAGTCTCTTCTGCCGCCGAGTCCTCATAGTCCCAGTACGCACGAGCCTCGTTCAGTCCGTTTGCCATCGTCGGCAGCGGCGGCAAGCGACCCATTTCGCGCTCGGTCTTATATCCGTTGAACCGCACCGAATGGGAAGTGCCCGGCCATCCGCAGCCGATCACTGTGGCAACCGCTGCGATCAGCGACAGGCCAACCGTAATCGACAGTTTTATGTTCTTCGACAGACTCGCGGGTTGTTTCCTTTTCATGGCTTGCTCCATTCCAAACTGCGATCAATTGATAACACCGTCAGCAACATCAGTTTCCGTCGCGACTGAAACCGATAAGATCGGTGGTGGCTTTGTCGTAAAGACAACAGTCGTCCTGAGAATTTGACCAGGGTGAAGACTCGCTGCGTTGATGCGAATGATATCGGCGCGACGCGGGCTGCAAGGCATAGCAGCAACTGTGTCGTCGGACCTTTGTAGGTGACAGATGGTTTCGGGAGACGCGCCGTGTTCGGCACTAATCGATTCGATCGTCCCTGCATTCACGTCGACATCGATCCGTACTCCACCGACCGCGCTCGCTGTCCCGATGTTCTCGATCTCAAGCAGCCACGTTTGCGCGGCTTTGCCAGGTTTGAATCGGGCCTGGATGTTCGCGGTCGAATCGCGATCTGAAAGTGCGGTCGCAACTTGTTCAGCGTTGAGCGTCGACGGATCGTCCGCGGCGGGGAGACGAAAGACGCAGATGCCAAGCAACCTGTCCCCCGCGAGCTCACGAACGATCCTGGCCGACGCCCGTAGCGATTCGGGGTTTGGAACATCGACGACCAGCAGGTCGCCGGCATGAACTACCAGGCCGTCGACTACGCCGTCCGCTCGGACCCGATACAGGAAGCGCCACTCGCTTCCCGACCTGGCTGACTTTGCGAAAGGTCTTTGATCAGTGAGTTCCAGATTAGGATCAGTGGCGAGCGTGGCCGGATCCATATCGCCCCGCAGGGTTATCAAGGAACCGGATGAGTTGTAAAGCAGCACCCAACTATAGGCAGCTAGCCCCGCGTAAAAAGGCTTGTGGAGCGCCCTCGCGCTATCGACAAAACGATCGAGGTATTGGGGCGACGAGATAGGTATGATCTGATCGACACGCTCGGGAATCTCAGCTCCGTAGAATTGAGGGACCCAGAAATCAACTTGTGCCACGGTCGATGGCAGTTCCGACGATTGCATCCATGTTGGCAGACCCGTAATGGACAGTTGGGTCCCCGGCTTTAACTGACCACGCAATGCCTTCAGCGTCTTTTCATACCTGCTTAACAGTCGGGTCGGAACATCGATATCGATTTGCAACCCTATGACGCTCGCGTGCTCATGGTCGGCTCGGCTGATGTCCTCGCGAAATGCCTCCGCGATCGTCACTGCCAGCTCCTCAGCACCAACGGCTTCCAACTGCGAGAGCAGTGAACGTGTTCCGTTATAGACAAGATGCAGATCAATTCCGGTCGGAAGCGAGCCCTTGACAGCCCTAATGCGTCGCAGCTTCTTATCCTGGTAATCAATCTGTCCGGCGCGCAGAAAAAGAGCGCGAGCGTGAGACGTCTCAAGCGCTGCACGCACATCTTTTTGACTGGGAGCTTGACTGCGCCACGCCCAGAACGTGATAGGGACCTCGTGGATTTGCCAGGGGCGTGGCTTACGATGTGAGTTTGCAATTGCCGCCGCCGTTGCCATCAGCACGACCGCAATAAAGATCAACTGCGCTTTTCGTGATGACAACAATCGGAATGGAAGAGTTAGAGACATCGATGACAGCCTCGCACAGGTAATGGCGAGGAGTATCGAATAATTGACTGTGCCTATGACACGTTGAGACCATCAGTAGTGTTCAGCGCCGGCCCACAATTAGAGTTGTGGAAAGCCACACCGGCAGGCGTTCAGAGTACCGACTTCAGTCGGGCTTTCATTCTCCAGTTGTCCTCCTTATCGGACCACCGGCGGCGGCATTTGGAAAAACACTTCGGGGCGAAAGTACACCTACGCCAACTTGCATTATGCGTTTGACTCAAATGGATCACGCAAATGCTGCGCGATTGGAGCGAGGCCCGGCAAAAGAAAAGTACCATTCACTGCCACCCCTCAAGGTGATCGCAAAGAAGTTAGCGCTGGAGATGAGGCGGGGATAAAGGTTCAGACGACCAAAATCTATGAGAATGATCCGAGCATTCCAATCGAAGCCCCAATCTAGTAGCATGATCTGCCTTAAGAGCGTGTTGACTGGCGATCTTACTTTAATCGGCGGCAAGGTCGTCTATGATTCCAGAGTCTTGAAATCATCGAACACAAATAAATCGCTATGAGAAAAAACTCGCGCTCATAATTACCGGGCCGTTTGAAATTAAAATACGGAGGCTGTGGTCGGGCGGATCCTGCTACAGTCGCCAAGTTTAAGAGAAGCAGAGAAAGAAAATCGGGCCCCAGTACGAGGTGAGACCCTTCTGAAGCATCTGGATGCCGAATGGGAATCGAATCTGCGAATAAGGGTTTCTTACACCTCGGTAGAAATATCACGTAAATTCTGGTCTGCTGGTATTGTGATTTTCCTGGAGCTTTCGACACTCTCAGGGTATGCGTTTCCCAAGTCGGCGTTTTTTTTCTCAGTGGTGACACAAGAGTGACCAAAGCAAAACGGTGAAGCGACCACGGTATCCGCAAACTATTTAATTTATTAAGGTTATTGGAGGCGGCGATCGGAATCGAACCGATGAATAAAGGTTTTGCAGACTTAAAAGGCCTATTCTTCCTTGTTCTGTTGGATTCCGACTTGTGCCCTTTTGTTAGACTTTCATCATGATTTAGTTAGGGTCTATTTAGCCGGTTTCGCTGCTGCTACTCCCAGTAGTGTAACAGCAGTGATACAAATCGCAGGGTTAATTTATCGTGCGTTCGCCGATGCTACAAACCGACCTCTCCGCTGGTGCCGGATCTATCTTGACCATTAGGCTAGACTTCGGAAAGAATCTCTTTCGTTCTTCTAATTAAATATTTTCCCCGAAATGTCTATCAGGTGAAACGTCCGACTAAGTCCACTTTCGGTTGAAAGGGAACCAAATGAAATCACTTCCTGCGGGATCGCGCGTTTCGAGGAAACGATTAGGTTAATGGCTCGCTACGAGAGTTTTTTCTCCAACGTACATCACTTGTAAAGGTGGCTGCGGCGGCAGCGCGAGTTGTCTTCTGGTGGGCGAAACTCCAACCATGCGTCGATAGATCTGACGAATCAAGACGACGGGTGGCGTAGCCGGTCCTACAGGCCAAAATAGAGCCTGAATGTCTTTCCCGAAATATCTATGAGGCTGAGGGCAAGATGACTAGTCCAAAACTAAGGAGTTAACGATCATGAATCGCAGATCATCACCTCAAAAGGCAGTTAGATTAGCGGGTGGGCAAATGATGAAATACACACGATGGCAGTTGTGGCGCAAGCTGTTAGCTTGCGGCGTTGGCAGCGCAGGCGATTGCAAACCAACAGTTTGCGACACATCTGCTGCGGGGTTGCCATCAGCGCAGCACCTTTGGAGTGTTATTGGCGTATCGGCGGCGATGTTGTTCTTCGTCTTTTCCGCGCAGGCGCAAACGGATGTGAAACTAAACTCAATTGGCGGCGACGGCGGCAGTCGGTTTGTTGCCCGCTGTCCCCAAGGCCAGCTATTAACCGGCGTCGAGCTTCGGGCCGGAGACGATGTTGATGCAATCCGCCCGCTTTGCGTCACCGCATACGGACCAGCCGATGTCGGGCCCTTCCAACCTTACATGCCCGGTATACCCGGCTTTAATCAAACCTTTTATGGTGGGGATGGTGGCAGCCGGGTGGACCTTGCCTGCCCGAGGGGCTTCCCAATCATTACAGGTATGTATGTCCGAGCGGAAGGCAAAGAGATAATTTCCGTCAATAACATTCATTTGTTCTGCGGCATCGCCGGCACAACTCAAGAGAACGAGGTGGACGCAAATTTCGATGCTCCCGAGGTGGAGCAAGCGGGTATTAAGATCGGCTCCGGTTTCGGTACTAATCCAAGCTCGACTCAGGGTACGGAGCGCTGCCCGGCCGGCCTTGTGGCCGTCGGCATTAACGGCCGCTCTGGTAAATGGCTGGACGCGGTGGGCCTTATCTGTGGCGAGCCAAAGTTGACGCCCAGAGCCGCGCCGCCGCCGCCCGAAGCCCCACCGAGGCCAGCGGTCAAAGCCATAGGCAGGGTCAAGGTGCCGACGACGCCCGGCACGACGCCTAGCCCGCCACGGCCCATCTGCGACATGGCGCGGGACGCTCGCGCGCGAAACAACGCCGCCGCGTCCGGCCTCGAAGAAAAGTGTCGCGCTGATTTGGCGGCCAAGGGAGCGGCTATCGCGCAGGTAGACCCAATCGTTGCGCAGGCCCGTGCCGGCGAAACTGACGCGCTCTATCAGCAGGGATTCGATATCGCCACTGGGATTTTCGGCGACCCAGCGCTCGGCGCAAAAGGCAACACTGCCACGGGGGCTGGTTCTCTCGGAATTAGGGATCAACTGACCGCCGCCGGACAAAGAGGATTCAATGCCTCAGTGAAGTTGCACCTAAGCCGGAAGTATGAACGAACGTCAGCGACAATTACCGCCAATCCCAATCCGGTCATGGTTTCCAACGGCCAAACCTCCGGCGCCACGACCATCACTTGGAAGGCCGCCCCCACCTACACCTACTGCGAAATTTATCTGTCCGTTGACCACGGGCAGTGGAGCGAGTTCGCCAGAGGCGGCGACGGCAGTAAGACGACGACGATCAAACTCGGCAGCAGCCACACCTTCCGCATGATGGTCTATGAAGGACAAGCGGGCACGCCGAAGGTCATCACGACTCTCACCGTCACCGCAAAAAATTAAGGAGCGGTTGTCCGAACGGGCGGGCCAAGGTTGCATGAGGCTTGAGGAACCGAAAGTTAAGGAGGAAATGATGAAACACCAAATGATGAAATACACACGATGGTTGCAACGGCGAAGCCGGCTGATAATCGTGCCGGCGGCGATGTTGTTGTTCCTTCTTTCCGCGCAGGCACAATCATCCGTGGTGCTTCCGCCGATCGGAGGAGGAGGAGGCGGCCAGTACGTTGCCCGCTGCCCGCAAGGCCAGCATTTGGCCGGCTTCGAACTTCGGACCGGCGGTTGGGTTGACGCCATCCGGCCGCTTTGCGTCACTGCCTATGGGCCAAACGAGGTAGGGCCACCCGTACCTGGAGGGATATGGTTCGGGGGAAACGGTGGCGGCCCAGGGCAACTTGTCTGCCCGAGCGACACCCCTATCGTGATAGGTATGTTTGTCTGGGCGGAGGGTGTGCAAATTATCACCGTCAACAGCATTCACCTGTGGTGTGGTGTAGCAGCCACGACTCAAAATCGGAGCGAGTTGCCGAACGCAGCGTTCGACGCCACTAAGGCCTCCCATGAGAGCGACCTATTATTTAACACAGATACGTTAAAGCATATCAGGGAAACGCAGAACTGCCCCGCAGGCCTTGTGGCTGTCGGCATCAACGGGCGGTCCGGCGACTGGCTGGACGCGGTAGGCCTTATGTGCGGGGTGCCAACACTGACACCCAGAGCTGCGCCGCCGCCCGAAGCCCCGGGGGTCAAAGCCATAGGCAGGGTCAAGGCGCCGACGACGCCCGGCACAACGCCCGCCCCGCCCAGGCCGATCTGCAACGTGGCACGAGAAGCGCGCGAACGAAACTCCCCCGCCGCGCCCGGCCTCGAAGCCCAGTGTCTCGCCACCGTGAACGCTCTCGCTGCCAGGGGAGAAGCCGTAGCGAATCAGGACCCGTACGCTCTAGCACTCCGCAACCAGCAGCCGGCGGGTCTCGCTCGACGAGGATTCGACATCGGCATGGCAGCAGCGGAAGGGCAGACCGCGCCCGGCGCCGGTAAGCAGAGCATCCATGACTCGCTGAGTCCAGCCGAACAGGTAGGATTTAACGCAGCCGTTTCATTCTCCCTGGAGCGCAACAGAAAACTGGAGGGGAATAAAGACGCGGCTCTTGCCGCCAGGGGAAAAGCTATCGCGAATCAGGACCCGTTGGCTGTAGCGCTCCGCAACCAGCAGCCGGATGAACCCAGTAGGCGAGGCTTCGATATCGGCATGGCGGCTGCCGAAGGTCAGACCGCTCCCGGCTCCGGCAAACAGCGACTTCTTGAATCGCTGGAGCCAGCCCAACGAGGAGGATTTAGCATTGCTGTTTCATTTTCCCTGGAGCGCAATAGAAACGCCGATTTTGCCAGGAAGGGAGCGGCTATCGCTAAGGTGGACAGAATCGTTGCAGCGGCTCGCGCTGCCGAAGCGGACGTCTTCTATCAACTCGGCTTCGACATCGCGACCGGGATCTTTGGTGACCCCTCGCGAGGCGGAGCAGGTCACACTTCCGAGGGGTCTGGCTCTAAGGCAATTCGCGATTCTCTAAGTGCCGCCGGGCAGAGAGGATTTAATGACGCGGTGAAGTTGCACTTAAGCCAGCACTAGAAGCCGTGAGAGAGGGTGTATGGCAAGTGAGCCAAAGTTTTACTGCACGCTGCCAGCCTGCAGAACTTTACGCTTTGCGTTCCGAGAGCTTTAACAAGCTGGCAGCTTTTTGTACTGCAAAACTGTAAGGAGAGCAAGACATGAAAAGAATACAATCGAAACTGACACGCGTCGTTACTGTGCTGCTGCTTTGCACCGCAGCCGCGACGACGGCCATTTCACAGGAAAACCCTACTAAGGCGATCGACATGAACGCTCTTGCGGCCAGGGGAGAAGCTCTCGCAAACGAGGACCCGTTAGCTACAGAACTCCGCAACCTGCATCCGGAAGGTCCCGCTCGCCGGGGATTCGATCTCGGGATGGGCGTCGCCGAAGGCCATACCTTGCCGGGCCCCGGTAAACAGCGACTTCAGGCCTCACTGAGTCCAGGAGAGGAACAGGGAGGATTTGCCACTGCTGTTTCATTTTCGCTAGAGCGCAATAACAACAAGACGTTCGCCGCCATTGGAGCAGCTATCGCTCAGGCGGATCCGAGCGTTGCGGAGGCCCGTAACGCCGCACCCGAAGCCTTCCGAGATCGCGCGGGGGCTGGTACCGTCTTTTATAAGCTGGGATTCGATGTCGCGACGGGAATATTCGGCGACCCGGCGCTCGGCGCGCAAGGTAACAGCTCTACGGGGCGCGGCTCTCTCAAAATTCTAGATTCTCTCAGCGCCGCTGGGCAGAGAGGATTTAAGGCCTCAGCAACCTTCAATTTAAGCCGCAGAGGCTTCCCCCCACCTGTGTTCCCTGAGTCTTCTTCACCCGCTCCCGAGGGGCGACCGAGAGCGCCTGGGGAAATGACACGGAGTGATAACTTTGGTAAGCGGAGCTCGGCGCTCGACCGAATGATCGAGGGCGGGTGGAAGGCCCCTGAGACGCTCTCGGGCGAGATCCGGTGTCGCGGTGGCCGAGACAAGTTCATTTTTACTGTCGAGAACGCGAGGGTCAGCTCGACCGGCGAAACCATCAACATCTATTTGCTGACCTTCGAGCCCAGCCCGCAGGCGGCAGGCCCGAGAGGTGAAGGGCTGAAACCGGGACAGTGTTCATGGGCTGATCGACCAATGAACGAGCGTTTTCTCATCAAATTCGAAACACCCGCCAACGGGCAGCTTAGCCAGACACGACATGGAAGTGTGGTGGACAGTTCGCCGATGGCAGCCGAGAGGTTCCCGGATGGGCAAACGATCCCGGCATACCTGAATGACCCCGCACACTACTGGAGTTTTTTCGGCGCACAACCAGTCAATAACTTCTTCCTGGCGACTGGGCATAAATACTGGAAACCATCTCTCAGGAACGAGAGTGATGATTTTAAGCGCCGCAAGGTTCGGAACCACGCGTTGATTCCGGGCAAACCCGAGTGAAATAGCGAGAGAGGCGCGACATCATTCATAGAAGTGGCCGATGTTTTTTTCGCGTGTCAACACCTAAGGGAGAAACAATGAAAGTTAAAACCTACAGGCGCGCCATGCGTCTTTTCAGCCTAGCATTTGCCGCGATGTTGGCAATCACATTCGTCGGCGTCGCCGGCGCACAAGAGGGAAATATCGGCAAAATACAGCAGGGGCTTGTCGGCACGGTCGCGGTGGTTAGTGACAAACAACAGGAGGAATATGGGCTGCTGACTCTGAGCACAGGTTGTAGTGGCTCGCTGTTGAGGAATAACTGGGTGATTACGGCTGCTCACTGTGTGGACAACCCGGACCCGAACAACGCCGGCCAATTCCTCATGGTTCCCGAGAACAGCGTCACGGTCACCGCAAACTGGACGACGGTCCAGAGCATGCAGTCGATGCGAATCATTACTTTCAGGCCCCTCGATGTCGCAATCATTAGAGTGCCTACGCCCTTTTTGGTACAGGGATCAACCACCAACTACAACCGCGACATATTCCGCGACGGCCAGTTTCCGTATTTCGGCACGCCGGTCGGAGTACCGATCATGATCTTCGGTCGCGGCATCTACCAGTTCGCGCAGGGATCAGGCTCGAGCGCCACGCCGTCCCAGCAGGACGGACAATATCGGGTCGGCTTCATCAAGACCACGCGCCAGGACAATGACAGTGGCCAGCGCTACTGGTACCCGAGCACCGCAATGGCGGCGATTGCGGGAGGCGACAGCGGCGGACCGGCGTACGCAGAGGTTCTTAACCGAGGACAAGTTCTCGTTGGTGTCCACTCGCTTTGCAAAACCAGTTGCGTTTCAGGCAAGACGTGTGGGACCTGGCCTGGCCCCGGACCAGCCCCCCCTAACTATTCAAATTGGATGTGGATCAACGGGACATCCGAATGCGCCGATGCTCCGATTGGGCCGGTCTGGGACGAAATCAATCGCTACCTGGGGGCGTTCGTGTCAGAGCCGCTGCCTCGCGAACCCGGGTTCATCGGTACATTCGCCAAGACGCCGGCAAATTACCAGCCCATCTGGGTCTATGCCATCAAGAACGACGGCGACATGCTCTGGTATCGAAAGGACACCGGCGAGTCTCCCTGGCAGGGACCGAAGAAAGTTGGCAACGGTTGGATTTTCAAGGACGTGATTCCGGCTGGCGGCAACAGCATGTACGCTCTTACTAATGATGGCAAGTTGCTGTGGTATCGGCACGACGGCTTCAACGATGGTTCTCGTAATTGGCCGCAACAAGTCGAAGTCGGGCATGGCTGGACCTTCACTAAAATCTTCTCCGGTGGCGAAGGCATCATCTATGCGATCAAGGATGACGGCGAGTTGCTCTGGTATAAACACACAGGGTACGCCGACGGTGGCGGCCCCGAAACGTGGGTTGGCCCAAAGTCGGTCGGAGCGCAGCCACCGAGTGCCTCTGCACCTAAATCGATCTGCGACCGTGCGCGAGAAGCGCGCGCGCGAAACTCGCCCGCCGCGCCCGGCCTCGAAGGCCAGTGCCGCGCGGTCGGGGAAACTGCGCCTGCACCTCCGGTCGACGTGATCCAGTGGAACCAATTTAAGGATGTCTTCTCCGCAGGCGAGGGGAAGGTTTACGCCGTCAAGCCCGATGGTACGCTGCTATTCTATCAGCACATCGGTTGGGCGACTGGCGAGCGGTCGTGGAGTGAACCGCGGCAGGTTGGCACGGGTTGGGCCAACTTCCGACAGATCATCCCGGCGGGCGGCGGTGTGATCCTTGCCATCACACTCGATGGAAGAGTGCTTTGGTACAAACATCTCGGACTCACTCGCGCGGTAGCCTTTGCAAGATTTAAAGAGACTTGGGAAGGTCCGGTGGAAATCGGCTCTGGATGGCAGGGTTTCAGAAAAGTCTTTGCTCTGCTCCCGGTGGCCTCCGCCCCAGTGGTGCGTTAAGGAGATGAGCAGGCTCTGCACAAATAATTAGGTACGGACGAAAAAAACGGAACTGTGCAGCCGTCCCTGAATATTTTTGTGTAATCTTCTTTGATTTGGGACCCAAGAGGAGCTACGAAAATGCGACCTGGAAATGGAAGAATTATCATCCCTACGTGAGAACTCCGAACGTTAGTCGACCGTGATCTTTACCGCTAACTCGGTGGAATGTCCGTGACAACCGTGCCGTCACCCGACTGGAAATCGCGAACAACCCCATGAATTCCTGGTCTGCCGTCGTGTGATTTGCTTGAAATTTCCGATACTTTCAGCGCGAATTCGGGGTTGTTTTTTTGGCAGTGACACAACAGTGACCCAAAACGAAAACGTCGAATCGCCGGAGGTGTCCGCAAACTATTTAGTTTATTTAAGTTATTTGAGGTGGCGATCGGAATCGAACCGATGAATGAAGGTTTTGCAGTCTTAAAAAGCCTGTTATCCCTTGTTTCGGTAAGAGCGCAGTTGTGCTGTTCTCTTAGGCTTTTCGCGAGATCGAGTTAGGGTGTGTTGACCCAATTTCGTCGCTACGCCGCTCCGTTGTGTAACAACAGTGATACAAATCCTATCTATGTCACTCTTAGAAGTTCTACCAGGGTCCGTGACCTGGGCCGGCACTTTAATACCTAGGTCTCAAGTGCCATGACATCGTTTACACCGAGAAGTGCCATGACATCGTTTACAAATAGTTATTTAGTTTCCTGTTTCTTTGGCTGCTGCGGGAGCCCGGAGGGCGACTGAAGCAGCTAAAGAAACAATTCATCTCAGTTCATAATAGTGTTCATCAATAACCACATCATTCAACATGACTCTGAGTTTTTGCTGGGCCACCTCGATGGTGGCAATCAAATACTCGTAAACGGCTTCCGGAGGCACGCGGAACTTTTCGCCGAAGATATCCAACACGCCGTCGCCGCGAAATGAAACGCACCAGGTGGTAACGACCGCTGTCTGGCTTCGGCAATTGGTGTTGTGGAGCCGTTGGCGATGCTGGCAAACGAAGCTGTTGTTTTTGCTGGTCCAAAGCCATCTGCGGAGTGCGGCCGCGCAGCTTAGTGTAGCGATACCGCGTGTTATGTTTTTGTTCAAAGAGCAACGACTCGCGCTCCAGGTCGTCCACTCCCTTCATGACGACTCTTCTCAGGAGACCACCGCGGTAGTGGTCATTGCACTTTTCCGCCACCCCATTACGCCAGGGCTCAGCCATCGGAATGAACCATGGTTCGACCCCGTTTGCCAGGCAAAGACGGATCAAACAACCCATGCCGCGCGGGTGTCGATGGCTGCCATAGAACACCAATTCGTTATCCACCTGCTGATGCTTTGGTATGCCCAAACGCCACCAGTGAGCCCAAAAAGCGTCTATTGCCGACTGCGCCGCCTTGTTCAAAACCGGCGTCACCGCGCAGCGGCCAGTCGCCAGATCCATGCTGTTCATGCTGTAAAAGCGCAGCGGCCCACTGAGATAACAAGGCCCTACATAGTCGCTTTGATGCACGTCATTGGCATGTTCACCGACCAGCTGCGGATAGCGTTACCCTTCGGCTCATAGCGTCCGGTGCGACGGTGCGTCAGTCCTTCACGCTGCACTATCCGGCTGATCGTGCGCAGGCTTGGCAGCGGCGAAACTTGCAACGCCTCCAACTCCCAACTGATCGCCTGCGCCCCGCAGAACAGACCTTGGTTGTAGAGATGCAGCCGCGTAAGTTTGACTGCTTCGACAACTTCGCCCGGCATTTGCCGAGGATTACTATGTGGACATCTGGGCTGGTCGTCCTGCCAGTCTGGTTCTTCGTGGTTGGCTTGATAACGCTCAACCCATTTGTAAACCCAGGGCCGCGAGTAGCCCAGCTTCTTGGCAATCGCCGTGATCGACTCGCCTTTCAAGTAGGACTTGATCGCATGCTCTCTGTCGCGCTCTTGTTTCTTCTTCATGCCTTCCTCCTAAAAGAGAAAGGTCCAGATAATGAAACAAGCCCGTTCCAGCCGTTAACTAAACTGGACTTTCAAAGAACTGTAAACGATGTCCTGGCACTTCCGCGTGTAAACGATGTCGTGGCATGTATCACCTAGGAATAAGGAACTCACAAGCCTCGACCCCCAAGAGTGACTCACAGGAGATTGCTGCTAAAGGTCCTGGCTGCAAACTATTTTATTGGGGTGGAGGCGGCGATCGGAATCGAACCGATGAATAAAAGTTTTCGTCTCGCCGAATCTCTTTTGCGCAAGTTCGCCTGGGTGTTCACGCGTGCAATCCTGTTAATCTTCTCGCCATTCCAGGTTTGTTTACGATCGCCCAAATTTGCCCAAGTTGCGATAGGTAGTGACCCAAGAAAATTAATCTTCGAAGGATGATCGAATCGGCGGTCTGTCATTACCCATCTCAAGTATGAATGAACTCACTGCCAATTGGCATTTTCGCATGAGCTCTGCGGGATGGCTAAGGTGTGGATGTGCTGATTTGGAAGAGTTGGCACACTACCGGCACACAGACTTGGGGTGAACCCGGCTGTCGAGAAAATTCCCAATTAGTACGTTTAGATTCAATGGATTTTTCCTTTCCGAACTATCTCATCTCATCCAGAATGGTCTGCGGCGATGAAGCGGATTCAATCTTTGGAGAACCAGCTCGCTACAATCCGCAGCTGATAATTCTTCACGAGAGTGGAAAGCTGAATATTAGGTCTTGTCTTTAGGGCGCGCTTCACGGCAGGATCGTGAAGGTACTGTCTCGGGGCATGCGGCATACTGCATTGATGAGCACATCTGCATCTCGTTACCATCGTCATCGCTTCATCTGGTTAACTTGACAGTACCGTTCTGACAACTGGCAATCAAGATCTTGACTTTTGAGTAAAGTCTCACAAGAATTGTCTGCCGATCTAAGGAACGATTGAGGAGAAGAAATTATGATGCGTTTAAGAACAAAGAGGAAAACAGGGCGTCTTGTCCTCGTGATGTTGATGCTACTTGCAATCATGGCGTCAAGCGTGCCGCCGACTAATGCCGACCACGGCGATGCGCCGACTCCGGGTCAGGATCAGGCGACCGCCATTGGCGATATATATTTCTTCCTTGATCCGAATGACAATTCGCGGGTCATCATCGCCAGCGATGTTCACGGCTTTATTGTGCCGTCCCAAAATGCGAACTTGGGTTTCTTTGATCCGAATGTTCGCTTCCATTATTTGATTGAGAACACCGGCGACGCCAGAGCGGACCTCTTTATAGATGTGACATTCACGCGGCAAACTTCGCGCACCACTCCGCAGACGGCGACCATCGCTTTTTCAACCGGACAGTCGTTCACCGCGCCGACGACCGTCTCCAGATCGGCAACCGACTTTACGACGTTAACCGGTCCGACCGATACCGTGCCTGCGCCACCGCAGGTTGTCACGACAGACTCGACGACCGGCGTCAAATTCTTTGCGGGACTGGTTGACGATCCATTTTTCTTCGACATACCATCCGAGCTTTGCTACCGCAATTCGCGCATCGCGGGAACAACGCCGCCGCGCGGCACGCCCGCCAATCCCGATCCGACTTCAATCAATCCGAAGTGCTTTGACCGCAAACGCGACAGCTTCGCGGGCTACAACATTTTGATGGTTGCATTGAGCGTTCCTAGAGCATTGCTTGTCGGAAACACGGGCGCGACTTCGCTCGGTTGCAGCGTCGCCATGCAGCGGCGAAGCCCGGTAGCATTCGCCAAAGATGGCACAACCATCGGCTTCGGACGCTACCTGACGATTGACCGCATGGGCATTCCCGCCGTCAATACCCTCTTTATACGTCCGTTGCAACTCAAAGACGCATACGCGCGGGCGGATCCGATTGATGATGCGAATGGAAAGTTTGCGGGTGAAATCGTTGCCGCGCTTCAGGGACTTCAGACCGATCAAACCAGCATCGGCATTCTCGCCGCCGTTGCCGTGTCGAAAGGCGATATGCTCCGTCTCAATCTCAATCTACCAAACACGGGACAGCAGGGCGGGACGAACCCCGAAGCTGCTTTCCCGAACGGGCGTCGTCCGGTTGACGATGCGCTTGACACCATCATCACTCTCATTAACAGTCGCCAGCCCGTCAGGCCAAACGGAGAAGTCGACGGCGTGAATGCCAACGATGTTTTGTTCCAAAACGCCTTCCCGTTTTTTGCCCCGTCGAATATGCCGTTCGGCGTGAGCGCGGGAGCGGAAGACCGGACGCGCAATTGATTCTCGATGCAGGTGTCGGAGAGTAGAGCATTCGGGAGGAGGCTAAAGGCTATGAAATACTCAAAAGGAAGCGGTTGGCATCTCATCGGAATTATACTAACTATCGCGTGCGCGGTGAGCGGTGTTCTCTTTACAGTCTTCGAGACCTTACAGGCTCACGCCCAGGAACAGCCGCGGATTATCAACTCTCCGACGCTGGTTAGCAAGATTGCTTTTGCGAGCGACCGTAGCGACAACTACGATATTTATGTGATGAACACTGATGGCGGCGGCCTCACGAGACTCACCACCGGTGCGGGCAATAACGTCAGTCCGTCATGGTCGCCGGACGGCACACGCATCGCATTTGTCAGCGGGCGCGACGGCAATCCTGAGATTTATGCGATGAACGCCGACGGGGGCAACCAGACGCGGCTCACCAACAGTTCGTTCGATGATGTCAGCCCCGCCTTTTCACCCGACGGCACGAAGATCGCCTTCGTCAGCAATCGCAGCGGACACGATCAGATATTCGTCATGAACGCCGACGGGAGCAATCAAACAAACATCTCAAACAGTCCGACGGACGATTTCGGTCCAGCGTGGCGTCCCGACGGTGCGAAGCTCGCCTTCTCAAGCGTGCGCGACGGAAACGCCGAAATCTATTCGATGGATGCGAACGGCAATAATCAAACTCGATTGACCACCAATGTGGATGATGATGTTAATCCGACATGGTCACTCGGCAAGATTACATTTGATAGTTTCAGGGACAACAACGAACAGATTTATGTGATGAATGAAAACGGGACCCAACAGGTACGTCTGACAAACAACAATGCGTTTGACAGTGACCCCGCCCGGTCAGCCGATGGCGCGCAAATCGTCTTCGCCAGCACCCGCGACAGTAATTACGAAATCTATATCGCCAATGCCGACGGCAGCGCACAAACGCGCTTGACTAACGATCCGTCAAGCGACATCGAACCAAGTCTGTTGACAACTTCGACAACGCCAACGACGATTCAATTCAGCGCCTCGAATTACAACGTGGGCGAAGGCGATGGGCAGGTTAACATCACCGTCACTCGTGCGGGCGACACCACTGGCGCCGCGACAGTAGACTATGCCACCTCAGACGGCACTGCACAGCAAAGAACGGACTACACGATCAGTTCCGGCACCGTGACCTTTGCGGCCGGAGAGACTTCAAAGGTCTTTTCTATTCTCATCAATGATGACAACTACGTGGAAGGCAGCGAGACCTTCAATCTCACTTTGAGCAATCCGACTGACGGAGTTAGTCTCGGCAGCCAGAGTACAGCGACAGTGACCATCGTAGACAATGACACTACTAATCCACCCACCTCGAATGTCATTGACGATGCACAGAACTTCGTCCGCCAGCACTATCTTGATTTTCTCGCGCGCGAGCCTGACGCTGGCGGCCGGGCTTATTGGATCGACCGAATCACTCAGTGTGGCTCGGACGCGGCCTGTATTCGCAGCCGCCGGATCGGCGTCTCAGATGCCTTCTTCTTTGAGATGGAGTGGCAGGACACGGGAGCATTCCTCTATCGCGTTTACAAAGCATCATTCGGCGCGGTTCCTGACTACAACCAGTACATGCCGGATCGGAGCCGCATCATTGGGGGCGCCAGACTGAGCATGACCAAGGATGATTTTCTGAATCTTTTTGTGCAGCGTTTGCCATTTACTACGCGCTACCCGCTCTCGCTGACGCCAGAGCAATACGTCGACATGTTGAACACCAACACCCGGAACTCGCTCACGCAATCGCAGCGAGATGATTTGGTCAATGGCTTGAAAGCGATGCCGCCGACCGAGACGCGTGCGTCTGTGCTGCGTAAGGTTACAGACAACCAGATGTTTGCCGACCGCGAGTACAACAGCGCGTTTGTCTTGTCACTCTACTTTAATTATCTGCGGCGCAACCCCGAACCCGGAGGCTTCGATTTCTGGAAGACAAAGATCGACGCTTTCTCGCCCAAGAGTGTGCCTGGACAACAAGCGCTGGTCTGCTCATTCATCACTTCGATGGAGTATCAGCAGCGCTTCAGCTCCGTGCTGACCCACTCGAACCAGGAGTGCCCGCAGTAATGCCTTGGTGAGCGCAGGCATCGCGGTCACTGGCGGGCAGGATGCCCCACTTCCAAGACGACGGGAGTTGTCCCATTACTCACAGAAAGACTGACTGCCGCTCGGATCAATCATTTCGCTGCTCGAAGATCGCGAGGGGAATATCTGGGCCGGAACGCGAGCAGGGCTCAAAGGTGAACTGCTGAGGCTGGTCGCCACGCCCGATCCGTCGCGCCCAAATCGTCGCGCGAGTTTACGGAGTGAAGGATGGGCCGGCGGCTGGCTGGATCCGCACGCTGCTGCAATCTCGTGACGGAAGATTGTGGCGACCACCAACAATGGGCTTTGGTTCATCTCGCCCTCGTCGGACGCGGGCACCATGTGCTTTCAATTTTACGACGCAAGGAACGGACTGTGTGATTTCGTCTCGGACGTGACGGAAGACCGCGATGGTAACTTGTGGGTCACATCGGCATTTGGCGTGCATAAAGTCGCGCGCCGCGGCTTTACGGGCTATGATCCAGCCGGTGGACTTGGTCAGGACGCGGATCAACTCCATCCTTGAAAACCGCGACGGCGCGTTGTTCGTTATCAGTAGGTTCGGCGACAACGAAGGAAGCATCCGCATCTGGAGGGTCAGGCCAGAACTGAACACATAAAACGGACAACAATTGCAAAGCTCGGATGGGCTTCTGAGTTTGTTGCAGTTGGGTTTCATTTTCGGGAATTTACCAAACCTCACGAAACAACCAATCCTACTCAAATCCGTACCTCACTCTGGATCCCTATCTCCCACAAGTTAGCGACTCAGAACGGGGGAAGAAATGAAAAAGAAATCAATCAAACTAATTGTGGCTGCCGTATGTGCAGTATCGCCAGCGTTGCCTTGGCGCAAGAAACGAGTCCGATTGTGGGCGGCGCCCCAATGTATCGGACCAAAGACATCGTTGACAACGCCGTAAATTCGGCCGACCTCACGACGCTGGTTGCGGCAGTTAGGGCTGCTGGACTGGTGCCGACTCTAAAAGGAAAGGGACCGTTCACGCTCTTTGCTCCGACCAACGAAGCATTCGCGAAGCTGCCCGCGGGCACAGTCGATAACCTGCTAAAACCGGAGAACAAGGACACGCTCTCTAAGATACTTACTTATCATGTGGTAGCAGGTAACTATGATGCGAAGAAAACTCATGGCGCTGATCAAGAAAGGGCACGGCAGCGCTACGCTCAAGACCGTTAGCGGCGGAACAATTACGGTGATGAGTGGCGGCATGAGCGGAATGAACGCGATGAACGAAATAACCGTTAAGGACGAGAAAGGCAACACGGCAACTGTAACTATCGCCGATGTCTGGCGATCAAACGGCGTCATCCACGTCATTGACTCTGTCCTTCTGCCAAACTAATCCTCCCGTAACGTTACGGCAGGGAGGAGTAAGGCCGCCGCAACCTTTTCGACGGCCTGCTCTTTCTTAACGAATTTGAAGGAGGATCTTGTGATCGTACTGGGTGAAGAACACTTGCGGCGTGTACTGCGAGAATACTTCGTTACTACCATGGGTGTGAGGCCATAGTTGGTGGGCGCGTGCGTTGGAGCCGAGTGGAAAATCACGAGTCTACTTGGCTGGAACCGACGGGAGGCTGAAGAGAAGACCAAAGCCCGAGCAAATTAGCTGAGCCGGCACGTCAGATTGAATTGTCCGTACCCACAGGACGTACCAGCGAATCGAAGAGTGATCAGTATTCCGCAGGTCAAATTGATTTTTCGGTACGCACACGCTTTATGAGCGTGACTATGCGGATTTGGCACCGTGCTCGTCTTCTTCAGTGGATGCCAACCAAAACCAGGGTAACCTGCATTGGCACTCATGACCAATGTCATCATCATCGTCATCTGGCGGCGCGAGAATATCCCGGCAGGTCATACCCTTTACGTCGAATCGATCGCACTGGTCACATTTCCCAACGTAGTGGATGTAGGACAAGAGTTGTGGCTTTAGGCCAACCAAAACCGATATAGGAACTGCCCTGACAACGATCTGAGGATACCCATCCCAGAAGACAAGGCCATCCTTACATTTTGGCGCCTGACACGCCGGCCACTCCGACGGATCAAAATGGTCTAAGCGG
Source organism: Pyrinomonadales bacterium (assembly GCA_038237475.1). Lineage (GTDB taxonomy): Bacteria > Acidobacteriota > Blastocatellia > Pyrinomonadales > Pyrinomonadaceae > JAOAPY01. The sequence continues at coordinate 297,075 of JBBRYS010000004.1, forward strand.
TCGAGCGGCGTCATACCAACTATGCAGCAAGGAGCTACAGCGCGCCTCGAAAAGCTGATTAGCAGTCAGGTAGACGAAAACGAGAGTGACCCAACAGTGACCCAAGTCCAAAATGCGGGTTAATTTACTGCCTGTAAGTTATTGAGAGAATTGGAGGCGGCGATCGGAATCGAACCGATGAATAAAGGTTTTGCAGACCTCTGCCTTACCACTTGGCTACGCCGCCCCGAAAGACTGAGATGATACTCACAAAGAAGATGATCCACGACGAAGATCTTACTCACGAAGAAGGTCTTACTCACGAAGAAGATCTTACTCCCAAGGAAGAAGATGCTCATAAAGAAAAGGCGGAAGAATGAAGTTCCGACCCTCAGTTTTCAATTTGCAGTCTTCGAGCTAACCGCGATTTAGCGGCTACAACACTGAAAACCAAAAACTGAAAACCGGCCCTTCATTGCTTCCGCCTTCGTCTGAATAGTGGAGCGGGAGACGAGATTTGAACTCGCGACCCTCGCCTTGGCAAGGCGATGCTCTACCACTGAGCTACTCCCGCTTTGAGCATTAAGGATTCTAGCGATCAAATTGTTCTTGTCAAGCGAGGGCAAGAAAAAGCTAGCGCAAACTCGTATTCACAGGCCGTATTCTCACCTCACCAGCGGCTCCACGCAACTAATCCAGGCATTCTGTTGTATCCTATCCAACCGAAGTAAACTGTGAATCCCCATCAGAAGAATTGATTGCCCCTGACACCCCCAACATCAAAAAGCAAACGCGCGAGTCGCGGACGCGACCGCGTCTAAACCGCAAGGATTTTCTATTTCATTTACCACTTGAATCATGAACCGACGATCACCGTTCTTCCTGCTCATAGTCGCCACAGCATTGATGGCGGCCGCCACTTTCGCTCTCATCCATTTCAGGGTGCGCGGAAACCAGATACAGCCGACAACGCAACTATCTGAACCTCCAATCGCTCCTAATCTTTGGGCCCGCAGCCTTGAGAGGGTGAAGGAAGACCGGGGCGAGGCCGGAGATGTGGCGCTGGAAATTCCCGCGCAACTCCGCCACTACTCTGACCGGCATTGGTTTTTGGCGACGCAGGTTGCCGAGGTCAAAAAACTCAACGTGCAACGCTGCCAGGACCTGGTGGATCTCGCGGCACTGATCGAACGCGGCGAGCTTGTGCCGTTGCCAGCTGTCACCGACACCTACATTCTCTATGGAGTCGGCGCCAGGGCAGACGATAGTGCGTTCACGCGTTATGTGGCCGACCAGAACCTCGCGCTTGACGACGAAGCGGGACTGCGCGACGCCTACACCCGGCTTTCCGCCGCACACGTTCAATTGGAAAAGGAAGTTTCAGGTTTGCAGGCTCAAGTAGCCGAGCTGAAACAGAGCACGTCTGCGAACCAAGACGAACTGCTCGAGGACCTCAGCGCGAGTCAACAGGCTCTGAAAGCAAATGACAGTGAGAAGCTGCGGCTGGAGCGCTATTTCGGAGTGACTACCAGTTTACAGGAAGGCAGTCCGGGGCTGAGGCGAGATTACAATGCACTGCAAGCGCTGGCAAAAAATTTTGGGGGACGATCATTTAATCTCGACGACCCGTTGGACCGCCAGGCGCTTAAGATTTATCTGCTGAGTTCGCTCAGACCTCAGGCGCTAAAAGTTCTAGAAGAGGTCGCTGCCGCTTATCACGACAAGTTTGCTCGCCCATTGCCTGTAAGCTCACTCACGCGACCGGAGCAATACCAGCGTGCTTTGCGGAGAGTAAACCGGTATGCGGTGACGATTGATACTCCTCCGCACTCGACCGGTCTCGCATTCGACATTGATTACCGATACATGAGCGGCGCAGAACAGAATTTTCTCATGGAGACACTGGCTCGCATGAAAGACGAGGGACGCATTGAGGTACTGCGCGAGCGAGGCGCCAACTACCATGTGTTTGCGTTCATCGACGGCACTCGCCCGAGTGACGAGCTCGTCACCGCGGCGCTTGCGGAAGCCGGTGGAACGATCAAGCAAACGAATAACGACTCTGAGTCTGAAGCCAGGCCCAGGACCAAATCGCCGGCAGGAAAGAAAGGGCGTTAGCGCGTAGCCGACGAGATTAAGACGCGTTTGAGCCCGCATCCGGGTACCGCGTGATGATCGCCGATGTGATCATTTCGCTGCCGCCTGCTCTGCGGGCTCACAGTTCTTTAACGATTCAGCTCCGGGGCTTTTGCTCCGGACTTGATGCGCGGTTGCTGCCTCACCCAACTGCTACTGAGCGCATTCGGAGTTACCCCGGCTGACGACGGGACTGAAGCGCTGTTGGTACTCAGCGGAAGTAATGAACGAGCAAACCATGCCTGGATAGTTTCTACCGTCTCCGCTGTTCAGCACGTTTACCCAGAATTGATACCCGCTTGCATCCGGGTCGCGGCGCAAATAGCCAAAGTACTCCGTCAGCACAAAAGCAGCGTTGTAAGTGGCCGCGCGCATTTCAACGCGATCGATCATGTCGAGCAGCACCAGACTGCGGCTTTGTGTCTGATTGGCCCCGGTCTGATAACGATTGACCAATTGAGCTCGCTCTCCGCTAAGATCCACTGCAGTTGATTGCCTGATACTGCCGAGAATTGCGTCGACAAAAGATTCGCCACTCGCATTAGCCGCGAACCTACTGGCAAACTCGACCCGCCGCACAAAGCTCTCGATAAACGCATGCTTGGAGGTATCGAGGTTTCGACCTCCGACCACCAAACTTCTATCGCTCGCATATTCGTTGAAGGATGGCCGCCGTCCGAGTGTGCCCTGATACACGTTGTAGATGAACGAGCCGGACTGCTGAAACTCCTGCTCAACGAAAAACGCAGCCGCAACGTCCCTTCGTCGAGCGCTCACACAAGCCGCATCGGAGCGACAAGTAAGAATGCGATCACTCCAATAATTGAATCCGGCGTTGTCCGGTTCCCTTCCGAGCACATCGATGTACTGTTGCCGCACGAAGAATTCGGCCGCGTCCAGCGGATTGCCGGCCTGGGCCACCAGCGAACCTGAAAACGCTGCCTCGGTATGACTTCCGATCAGGCTGAAGGAACGATTGGCCGGACTAAAGACGTAGTTCGTGCGGGCAGGAGCGACCGTGTAGAAACCGTTCGTTTCTACATTGTTGAAAAAATATCTACCTCCGGCATCGGTGATGGTCTTGCCTGTCTGGTTCCCACTCAATTCGACCACTACACCCGGTAGATCGTTCCCGTCGGAGTCGGTGATCTGGCCTTCGATGCGGGACGCGGCCGCCGTCGGCGCATTCGTGTTTTTCGCGATCACGAAAGGTGAAAACGAGGTTACGTCAGCACACAGCGTACGCGTGGTTGGATTCGAAGAACTGGTGCGATTAACCAAATCATTGTTTTCAAGATGCAGTATGCGCAACTGTGAGAAGGCCACAGCGAACTCCGCCGCCTGCAGATTGAAGCAAATTCTGGCCTTGCCATTAAAGCCAACGGTGCTTGTAATATCAGCAACTTCCAGCGGGTTGTCATAACCCGCAGGCATCGGACCGGGCTGATAGCTGTCCAGCGTCTGATAGGTAGTCTCGCCCAGGCTACTGGGGTTGTCATAGGTTACGGTCGCATCCCCCACCTGATGGATCAAGACATTGCCGGCAGCAGGGCGAAAATTATTGAATCCCTCTCTCTTACACTTCCCGCTAACCCCGGCTGCCACGATCGCCCTGATCTGCCGTTGCGATAGGAACGTGCTGAAAACTTCAACTTCGTCAATCAGTCCCTTGAAGAAACGTCGACTCAGATAAGTGGCTTCGTCACTGTTGAACTTGCCGATGTGAACATCATCGGCCGAATCGCCCATGCCACCCGAGGGCGCGGGGATTCGTGCCACGGGTCGATTTGCATTAATAGGAATCAAATTTCCATCCACATACACTTGGTCGCCCTTACCATACACAACTGCGATGTGGTACCAGCGACCGGCACTGAACTTAAAACTATCTTCCCTGAAGGTCAGGAATCCGGAGCCGGTTTCGACTGTCAACAGCGACTTGTTGCCTCCATCAAAGACGTTGACGCCAAACCCGTGACCGGAGTTACCCGGACTATCATTGCTGACAGCGTTGCTGGGATAGAAATTCGGATCTGCGTTAGTTCCCACGGGATCACTACGCAACTCCGGCTTGACCCACGCATCGATCGTCAGGGGCAGATTGTTCAGAACGCCAGGTGTGGCTGAAGGGAGCGCAGTCATTGCAGCGTCAGTTCCGTTGAAGCTAAACGCCTGCCCCACTTTCCCGGCAGCATAGCCGGCGCCACCCTCAAACACGCCGTCGTTGGGATTGGGAAATTGTGAGTGGTCACGCGTATCGCCGTCAGCGGTCCACCAGCCAATCAGGTTATCAGGAGGTTGCGTACAGGGTTTACACCGTCCGGCGAAGCCGGCGTTGCTGATCGCCTTTATCTCGTCTGCGCTTAACTCGTAACCATAGACAGCCGGCTCGTCGATTAGTCCGTCAAAATACTGAGCGCCGCCAAACTCTGAACTGCGTCCAATCGATAATGGTGCATCACCCAGGTCGTAGACGGAAGAAAAGGTCGATGACTGAGCCAGCATTACGCCATTTACATACAGCCGAAAAGTTCCGTCGCTGAACGTCATAGCCACGTGAGACCAGGTTCCCACCGCCAGTGCATTGGGCGGAGTAACTATGACATCGTAGGTAGTTCCGTTCTCACTGATGTCTGATCGGAGGGCGCCGCCGGGCGCCAAACCAAACTGATAAGCATAGTGTCCGGTATCGCCCCATTTGCTGAGGATCTGCTGAAACTGACTCAGGTTATTAGGTTTGATCCAGGCGTCCAGCGTTAGATCCGTCGTGAACTCGAGACTCCCATCATCCGGGATGTTCACGTAAGCTTCGGTGCCATTAAGCAGGAACGCACGGCCCACCTTGCCGCCGGCGAATGCCGCGCTTCCCTCAAGCGAGCCATGGTTGCTATTGATAAGATCGAAGGGATTGTCATCACCTGTCCACCAGCTCACCATGCTTGTGTTGGACAAGCAACGCGGCCTGCAGTTACCGAAACTGCCTGCCAAGACAATGTCGGAAATCTCGCTGGGTTTCAGGACGCGATTAAAAATCTTAACTTCATCAATCGCCCCAATGAACGGCAAAATTCCTACCGAGGAGTTCGCTACTGCTCCGATCCTCACCGGTGAGGTACTGTCGAAAATCGAAGTTACGGCTCCTGAGGCGGCAATTATCGAAGTCGGCTCAACCATTCCATTCACATAAATCTTGATCTCCTGATTCTGTGGATTGAAGGTCGCCGCAACATGCGCAAAGCTACCGGGACTAACTACACCGCTGGGGCTGTCGATGCCACGAAAAGTGCTCGCATTCCCGGTCTGGTAGACCACGAACTCAACACTGCCATCGGCCTGCAAGCCGAAATAGTAGCTGACCTGGTTGGCAGGCGAGTCGTACTTGGCCAAAATCACCTGGTCTCTTGCTGCGCTCGGTCTAACCCAGGCTTCGATACTAAGGGCTCCGGTGATGCTCAGACTGGGACTATCGGGAACTTCGACAAAATCACCATTGCCATCAAAGGTGAAGCCCTCAAAAACCTTGGCGGCCTGCGTAGCCGTAGCGTCACCATTAAGAGTCCCGGTATTGTCGCCGCGAATATCGTTAGCGTTGCCGTCCCCAGCCCACCAACTCACCATGCCAGCTGGAGCCATCACACAACCCGCTGGCAGACCTGCGCGCGCGGTCGGTAGGTGCTTTCCAGGTAGTGAGACCAGGCAAATTCCAAGCGCGATGATCAGGAACAGTAAACGGAATAATGAGCGCATGCAGAAACCCTCCCGGTTCTAAATGTTTTTCTTTATTGCTGGTTATTGTTTCAGCTCCGCGACCGTGGAAGCAGGACGGGGGGAGCTCATTTCCAATAGCGAAGAAAGTATCAGGTAAAATGACGGTTGAGCAAGACTTTATATTTGGATTGGACTACCGGTGAACGTTGCGTATCGACGGCGTTGTACACGTTGCGACCGATGCTGGGTCAAAAAGTTGACTTATCCCGGTGGATGGTTTAGAAGTCGTCATACCCTGCGTAACTTGTCGTGCCACCTCCGGGAGATTATTCATTTCTCAAGCGGAGAGGATTTGCCACTATGAGCCACTCAATTAGTCTCCGTTTTGCCTCCAGCGCAATCCTGCTGACTTCGTTTCTAATTTTGGTTACTCACTCCGGTCACACTGCGAACGCACTGCCATCGCCAGCTGAATAATTGTATGACGCACGAAGGCCTTCACTGGTGGGATGTTACCCGGCTTTACTCACCGAGTATCACGGCATTCCTGCCGACCGGGAGGATCGCGCGCGCCCTCCCCACTCAAGTGATGAGGTTGGCGTCAGGGAAAACGTGCCTGACAAATACAAGCTCCGCTATCAGCAATGGAAAAATGAATTTCTGGCTACAGAGACCGGACGCGAGCAGTGGGCCTTCTATCAAAGTAATCCGACTTTCACGTTGACTGTCGTCGTATCTCGCGATAATGCGGAAGGCGGCACCACGACTAATTACAAGTGGAATGAGTCTGGAAAGCTGGTGGCCGCGACGATCACGCTCGGCTATCATCTAGATGCCGGAGTGCCGAACCCCGTCTATTATCCCGTTATGAATTCCCTGCTGCCGACGGGGACCCGTAGCAGGATAGAAAGCGCAACCCTCGCCGCAACGAAATTGGCCCATGAGTTTGGCCACGTGAATCGTACCGCCAGGGGAGATTCAGTGCTTTACCAACTGCAGAGTGAGTTAATGCCGCAATACAACCAAATCTTACTGAGGAACGGCCGCAACCCCGGCGATCCACGACTAGTCGAACTCGAAGCCAGGATGGGCGGCACGCCTGTAGAGATTTGGGAAGATCGAGAGTATTGGGGTGAGACAAATGCGATGCTTTTCCTGCGGGACCGTTTTGCGGAAGATGGTTTGCGTTGCGTGCTGTTCAGCAGAATCAAAAGAAGCGTCGACTTGTATGCGCCCAACTATGAAGAACGGTTCCTGGACATTGCGCAGACTATCCCGCCTGCGCGCAACTGCGGTTGGTGAAAAGCGCACCCAAGCTACCTGCGCTGATCATTTCAACTTCAGAGCAGCCCCAATGGCACGTTCAGCGAGCGGGGCCATTATTTCGTAGCCCTTTTGGTTCGGGTGAAGTCCATCCTCGCTCAACTCATCTCGCAGAAAGCCTTGCTGATCGGCAGTGGCCGAAAAGTAGTCAAGATAAATCAGATCATTCGCGGCAGCGTATTCTTTCAGCCATTTATTGAGAGCGTTTATTTGCGCTGGCGGCCTTTGTTGGCTGCGAATGATCGGCTTACCTTCGCCATTTTTTTCATAGTCACTGATGGGAAGCAAGGAAGCCATGACCACCCGAATTTTGTGCGCTCGCGCCAGTTCAACCATCGAAGCCAGATTGCCTTCAATCGCCTCTAAGGTCGTAGGACCAGTGTTCCCGGCGATATCGTTGGTGCCCGCCAAAATGACCACTACCCTGGGCTTCAAATCGATGACATCCGCGCGAAACCGGAGCAACATCTGCGGAGTCGTCTGTCCACTGATACCACGGTCCAGATAAGGCTTGCCGGGAAAGAACCCGCCATACTTTGGATCGTCCCAGGAGTCAGTGATCGAATCACCCATGAACACCACCCGTGGTTCGTTCTTCATTGGCTGGCCAAGTTTGGCGTTCTCACTTTGATAGCGAGAGAGTGCCGGCCAGTCTCTCAGCCGAGTTTGCTGATTAGCCGCGAGGGCTTTCAAATCAACGCAAGCTTCAGCCGGCGCCGGCGTGGAAGCCGGCGCTGAATTTTGGGTCTGCACTGCCATTTGAGCTGGAGCCGGCGAAACTGAAGACTGTGCCGGAACGGATACGGCTGCCGCAAACAGGATTCCGCAAAGCGCGAGGATCTTTCTCACTTTTCCAGCTCCTCTTTTATGTAGATCGAGTTTTCGTGTTGGCTGGCGATCAATGACCGGCGGTTATGGGATTGCGCAGCGTTCCCAATCCTGCGATCGTCACTTCAAAAACATCGCCCGGTTGCAGCAATACCGGCGGGTCGCGAAAATATCCCACCCCTTCCGGTGTCCCGGTGGCGATGACGTCGCCGGGCTCAAGCGTGATTCCCTGCGATAGATATGAAATTAAATAGGCCACTTGAAAAATCATTTTGCGAGTGTTCGAGGACTGCATGACCTTGCCATTCAAGCGCCCTTCGATATCGAGGGACTGCACATCTGCCACCTCGTCTCGCGTAGTGATGAATGGACCGAGCGGCGCAAAGGTATCCAGTCCCTTACCACGAACCCATTGCCCGTCGCCGAATTGCAAATCTCGCGCACTGACATCGTTGATGAGCGTGTAGCCAAACACGTACTCAAGCGCTTCGGCTTCGCTAACCTGCTTAGCCCGGCGTCCCATCACTACAGCGAGTTCTGCTTCAAAATCGACCTTCGTACTGATGGGTGAAAGGACAATTGGCGCCTCATGAGCACTCAATGAATTGGTCAGCTTGTTAAAGAGCAGTGGGGACTTGGGAGGTTCGGCGCCCCCTTCAATGGCGTGGTCCACATAGTTGCGGCCGATGGCCAGGATCTTACCGGCGTTGACGGCGGGGAGAAACGCGATCTTGTCCGGGTCGAAGACAGTGTGATCGTCAACAGCGAGCTCGCGACCAGTAATCAGTTGCGTCAAGTCCGATAGCGCAGCAGCACCGCGTTCGATCACTTCAAGCGTTGACTGCACCTGCAGCAGCCAGCCCGGTACTTCAGTGCCCTCTGCAGCAACTGCCTCTGCCCGGCGAGAGACATCAACCAGCTTTCCCTGCGACGATAGACCCAAGCGCGGCCGGCCGGATTTTTGATCCCTGAACTGCGCGAGTTTCATCGGCTGCTCCTAAACTGCAAGGCAATCAACCCCTTCCTACTCCCAGGGCATCGGCGACCCGATTGATATAGTTAAACCAGGAAGCGATCAGGGTAATCTGAAGAATCCCCCGGTCATCGAAGCCAGACGCTCGCAGCTTTTTATGGTCCTGCTGCGAGATGCGTGTGGCATCGCGCGTCAGCTGCGCGACATAGTCAAGCATGAGCCGATCCTGATTTGAAATTGGCGCAGTCCTGTAATCGTCCTGCAGCGCCTTAACCAAATCCTCATCCAAAGTAACGCGACGCAGAAACTCTGCGTGAGATTCGATTCAATAGTGACACCGATTGGTAACAGAGACGACAGTAGTAATCATCTCATGCTGGCGCCTCGTCAACGGAAGATCGGGCGACATCAGCGAGCCAAAGGTAGCGAACGCGTGGTGGAGCGCTTCCGGAATCAAACTATGCGAGGCGACGATATCCGAGGACTGCCCGTCTGCCGTAGGGTGAATGGGCGTCGCGTATTCGATCGGATATAAATCACGTTGTGCGGCCATTGCCTGACGCAACTTGTCGTCAGCTTCGTCGACGGAAACAGTTTTGATCCAGGTCATTGAAGGAATGTTCCTCTGGTTGTCATGCGGCAACGTTGACGCGAAAGAAAAAATAGTACACCGGAATCCCCAACAGCACCACAGCGATCCCCAGCAGAGACTTCCACGGGCTATGTCCTGCCAGCAAACAGAGTAGGACCGCAGTCAAAACCAGAAACACGATCGGTGTGAACGGATATGCCGGCACTCGATAACCTCCGGGACTCGGATCGCGCCGCAGCACGAATAGTGCCATGACGGTAAGCGCGATGAAGATAACAACCACAAAAATAAAATAACGAATGATTTCGTCAAAGCCACCGAGTACAACCATCACCAAGGCAAGCAACCCGCCTATTGAATGCGCTGAGTCACTGATCACCGGGTTTGCAGCGGTGTTCTCAACCGGCATTCACCTGATTACGATTGTCTGGGTGCTTCCATTATCAGGGATCGTCCTGGTTGATTGCGGCGAACGCTCGGACCTGATCACAAAGCTCAAGTTCCGAGGCCCCGGGGTGTAGCTGCCCTGAGGCGCGCTGATGGTCGCCGTGTAGCCGCCGCCCCTCTGCTGGACCGTCACCGCCGTGCGGCGAAACACGCCTTGTTGGTATGAAGGCGAAAGGCCATCGTCTTCATAAAGTGAAGTTGCCGCCGCGCCTTTGGCATCGGGATAAACAGCAAATGTGATCGGATCTACCGGCTTCTCACCCACGTAATTCATTTCCGGACCAAGTGGAATAATCGCCCCGCCGCGCACAAACATCGGCACTGTCTCGAGCGGCGCTTCCACGCTGATCATGCGTCCGCCCTGATATTTTTTATTCGTCCAATAGTCGAACCAAATGCCTTGCGGCAGGTAGACCAGCCGCTGCGTGACAGCGGGCCTGACGATCGGCGCCACCAGCAGATCGCTCCCAATCATGAACTCGTCATCGAGGTTGTGCGTGTTCACATCGTCCTGATAATTGAGTACGAGTGGTCTGAACAAGGGCACGCCACTGCGATGGGCCTCTTCGAGCGTCGTGTAGAGAAAGGGCAGCAGCCGGTAACGCAGCTTCAAATACCTGCGAATAATATCTTCGTAGTGCGTGCCAAAACGCCAGGGCTCCTGATCGTACCCATCTGCCACCTTGTGATTGCGACAGAACGGCGCCAGAAAACTGATTTGATAAGAACGGACCAGTAACTCAGGATCGCCACGGCCAATGAATCCTCCGACATCGCTGCCGACAAACGGCTCGCCCGAAAGCCCGAGGGTGGTGAACATGGGAACGTTCAGCGCCAGCGATTCCCAGGTGCTGTTGGTATCACCGGTCCACATGGTGGAGTAGCGCTGAATCCCCGCATAAGCTGCCCGCGTGATCACATACGGACGGCGATCAGGACGCAGCCGTTGCAACCCTTCATATGTAGCGCGTGCCATCAGCAGTCCAAACACATTTCGATTTTTAGCGTGAGTCGTATTCTCACCGACGTCAAAGCTGACAACGTCTAACTGATTCTTGCCCGTCTGGTCGACGAAATCGGCAGGCTCATTCATGTCGTTCCAGATCCCCGCGATGCCGTTGTCTGTATATGCCCGGTGAAGTTCGCCCCACCAGAGTCTTGCCTCTGGTTTCGTGAAATCAACAAAGACGCTGTCACCGGGCCACACTTTGGGAACGAAGAGTGCGCCGTTTTGCCGGTGCTGAAAATAGTTATTCCTGATGCCCTGATCGAAAACATAGTAGCGCTGATCCTGGGAGCTTAATTCCGGGTTGCTTGTCGCCGCCGGCGGCGCGTCAGCGGTAGGCGGTTGATGTTTGACACCGGGGTCGACGATCGTAACAACCTTAACTCCCTGCTGGCCGAGTTTTTCGGTCAAACCTTTGGGATCGGGAAAGCGCTTTCTATCAAACGTAAACACGCGATAGCCGCTCATGTAATCAATGTCTAAATGAATCACATCCAACGGCAGATCGCGTTCCCGATATTCGCGCACTACTCTTTCAACCATCGTATCCGGGTAATAACTCCAGCGGCTTTGTTGATTGCCGAGCGCCCAGAGCGGAGGCAGCGGCATGTGCCCGGTGAGATCGGCATAGCGGCTGACGATCTTCTTCAGTGACGGTCCGTAAAAAAAATAATAATTCAGCTCACCACCTTCAGCGCCAAACCACACGCGCTGCTGTGATGAATGGCCGAAGTCAAAGTAGCTGCGATAGCTATTGTCGAAAAATATCCCATAAGCGACACCCTTGTTCAGCCCCAGATAGAACGGAATTGTTTGATAGATCGGATCCCTGCCCTGGGTGTAGCCCGGGGTGTCAGAGTTCCAGTTCACGAAAGATTCGCGGCGTTTATCAAGCCGCGCGGCCTTTTCACCGAGCCCGTAAAAGTGTTCGTCAAAGCCAAGCTTTTTAGAAGCGATCACAGCCCGGCCCGCTTTCGGATCGAACAATTTGTCGGTCATGACGCCTTTCGCGTCATAGGCCATCGGCTGCTCATCGGCATTGATGATCTGATGCGTGTGCGCGTCTCGAAATTCGAGCAGCAGAGGCGCCCGCTGGATCACCACTTCGACTTCCTCGGTCGCAATTGTGATAGAAACGCCGTCCTCTTTGACACTCCACTGCGGCGCCGGCCAGGTGTCTTTTGCGATGGCCCAGGAGTGATCCTTTGCCGGTATCGGCTGAGTAAACGAAGCGCGGACGCGGATGAGGTCGGGCGCCATTATTGTCAGCTGGACTTGTGACTTGTCCGCGCAGGTTAGGGTCAGGGCATTATCGGTTTTCGTAAAACTCACGACCGAGCCGATCTTTTCGAGTGCTGCCGGATCCTGCCCCAGCATCGAGACGCTGAAGTTCAGCAAACAAAGAGTTGCGATTAGAAATTTGTTCATGTCCATCTCGTCGGAGTCCATTGAGGAATGTGTTATTAACCAAACCGCGGGGCGAGCATTCGCCTTGCTCACATGATGGTCTTGGCTACTTTCTAAACGGTGACAGCCGGGTGACCCTCGAGTGCAAACGCAAGACGAGCAGCTCCCAGCAATCCTGCGTCATCGCCACACTCGGCTTTGACAATTTTTACACTCCGGGCGGGAAGCGGGAAGGCCCGCTCAGCTACCTGTTGCAGCATGTGCTTTTCAAACAGCGACCAACCATTAACGACGCCGCCTCCGATCACGATCATGGCGGGATTGATGATGTTGATAAGGTTCGCCAAACCAATTCCGAGATAAACACCCATGCGGCGAAATACTTCCAACGCCAGTTCATCGCCTTCCAGACCTGCATGGTAAATTTGCTCTGAAGTTAAATTGTCGCTGGTGTGGAGTCTGGAATCGGGATAACGCGGTCTGGCTTCACGAGTCATGCGCACAATGGCAGTAGCGGAGGCATAAACCTCGAGACAACCGCGGCTGCCGCAAGTGCAGGCCACACCGCCGAACGGATCGACTCCCATGTGGCCAATTTCAGCTGCCGAGCCATCGACTCCGCGCCATAGCTTACCGCCGAGGATAATGCCTCCTCCGACGCCGGTCCCCAACGTCACGCAGACGATTGCGCTCAATCCCCTGCCAGCTCCCTGCCACATTTCGCCTACGGCAGCGGCGTTGGCATCGTTCTCCAAAATCGCCGGACGCCTGAGCTCACCCTCCAGCGCCGCTGCCAGTCTGAATCCATCAAGACACGGGACGTTCGGCGCTTTTACAACGACGCCTTCTGCGACGTTGACGGTCCCGGGAACTACAACGGAGATGGCACTGATAGCCTCGCGCGTGCCCTCTGTTTGTTCCTCAGCAGCATGCACCGCCTGGATCAGCGCACGGACAATCTCATCGGCCTTCTCGGCCTGCGGTGTGTTCTGCTTATGACGAAAGTGAATCTTCCCATTTTCATCCACGGTCGCAGCCCGGAGATGAGTGCCACCGAGATCCGCCGCGAACACCAGACCGGACGTTGCTTGCTCAACCACTGTGCCAATATTAGATTCGCTCATTTTTCCTTCCGCGAGACTTTAAGATAACGGGCAGCCACGCGTTTCGGTGTCTCGAGATTACGCCCGTGATGGAGGTTGAGAGTCAGACGAATAAACTGCGCCATAGACCAGGCAAGTGGTGTCGCCGAACCTGTCCCTGCCGCGAAACGCAATGCCGGCTGGGGGCTGTCAGCTCGGTCCCAAACCTGTTCCGGAATCATCAGCCCATCGTTCGCAAAACGCATCATTGTTTCCAGGTGGCCCCGCGCCGCAGCCTTATCCCCGAAGGCCAACTCGTACTCGCCGCGTTCGCCCGTTAGTAAGGCCCACAAGCGGCCCACTCCGTGTTGCCCATCGTAGTGACCACCATCTGCACGCTCGCCGTAGGCGTCGTGATTGTAACGGTACCATGCCGAACCGGCAGGCGTTGCGACTTTGATCAACCGGTCAACTACCGCGAGCGATTGCAGCACGAATGGATCGTTCGCACGCTTGATTCCCAAGCGAACCAATTCCAAAAATCCACCGTCCACGATTTCGCGTTCGTCGTAAACGCCGCCTCCGCTATTGATCTCGATCCTGGCGCCATCGTTTGGATCATCGTTTTGGGTAACACGTAAATAATATTGACCGCCCTTGCTGTTCGTTACTGTCCATCGCTCGACGTTCCTCTTCCAGTCATCGGCGGTTTTTAGATAGGCTCGGGCGGATTGTCGGTCGCCGTTTAGGCGGGCAATATGTGCGGCGCAAACAAGTCCGGCAATTTCAGCTGCAAGCGTCGCTGGGGAATAGCCGGACTTTTCTTCCCAACGTTCCTGCTCAGTCGCCGGTCCTTTGCTCATGATAAAGTCGGCGGCCGGCTTTATATGTCTACTCCACGTCAGGCGATCGGTACGCCCAAGTTGCTGGGCCAGAATCAACGGAAAGGCAACCTCGTCCAACTGCGACGAACCGCCGATGGGCCTGCCATCGACGCAACTATTTTGCGGAAAGCTGCCATCAGGTTTTTGCTGGACGCGAAAAAGATAATCGAGCGCCCGCAGGGCCGTCGCTCGATCTCCAAGGGCATCGAAAGCAATCGCCACCTGGTAGAGATCGCGAGCCCAAACTGCGTGGTAGCCGGTTGTGTTTGCTTCGTTTGAGTTTGGACCACCGCCCCAGGGAGTTGACGGCGAAGCGATCATCGCGCCCCGAAAGGTCTTGTCCTCGAGCCCTTTCAGAACCAGCGCGGCCATCCTGAATTGGCGCCGATACTTCGACTCGACTACAGGCAGTCTGTTGCTATAGACGTTCCAGCTCGACTCGTATTCACTCTGGACCGCTGAGAAGTTGCGACGGAGGGAGGCACGCGCGTTTTTCAAAGCCAGGTCAGTCTTCGCACCAAATCCCAGTGCCACCGTGAAGTTGATGGCATGAGAGTCGAGGCGATCTGTAGTTCCTGGCCGGCCAAGTTGCACCACATTCCCGACGCTCATAATGGCGTTCGCTGTTTTTGGCAAGCCCGAACGAAGCGCCAGGAGATCGCTAGCTCCGAGCAGGCCGCTCGAGGTTTCGACAAAGGCCGGGTTAGAAATCAGAGCACTAGCCTTGTCACCCTCTGAAGCCAGTAACGCATCTTCTTTGGACCAGCCGGAGTCGTGCAGGCCGCTGTTATTAAGCGATGGGTCATAGTAAACATAGAGCTTGTAAGCGGAAACCGGCGGCTGCAACGACTGGAAGGAAAGGTTCACCAGCAAGACACTGCGCTGCGGATCGGTGACATAAGTTTTGCGGATGAGATACGCGCCGCTAAGGGCGCGGTTCTCCTGCTGAAAGCTCAGCGATCTGGCATCGTCAAGAATTGTCAGTGTATGTGTCGTATCCCGGATTTCAGTTTCGACTTTCCCCTCTGGCGTGACGATTATTATCTGCAGGCTCTGCACACAGGGCATGTCAACTGTCGGATAAAAAACTTCTGAGAGGACTCCCTCGGTAAGGGTAAACCAAACTTTTGAGCGCAGGGTATTACTGGTGCCGAACCCATTTTTGGCTGCCCCAAGCCAATGCGCAGCGTCACCCTGCGAGGCCACCGCGGGATTGTTCGTTGCCTGTGCCAACAAAGTAGAACTGTTAATTCCCACCAACATAAACATGAGCAGTAATGGCCGCATCTAGTTGTGTGTCTGTTCGTCCTGGAGAATTCCCAGGATGATCCGGAAGAAGCGCAGTTTTCGATAACGTGCGTTCATAGTACTCAGCGGCCAGGACAGTCTTAGCAAGCCGGCGGCTGCTGTGGGTTCGAGCCTTGTTGCCTAAGGGCTGACTTGTTTACCAGGACCGGCTCGGCGATGAAACTTCCCTGCCGGCGAAGTCGGTGCTCTTAATCGAGGCCCTAAGCTTACCAGAGTCGGAGCAGAAATACATATCAACTTTCTGGCTTTAGTAGTATCATCCCGCAGTCAGTTCACCCCCAAGAGTTTTGGTCTGTGCGCCACCGTACAGACGAAGTTCCCCCAAGTCTATCTGATTCGTCAGGTGTCGCCCGAGGCTTAGGTTCCAGACTGAAAAATATCTGGCTCTGTTACAGCAAATCGATCTCGTTGAAGCGGCCGGTCACAAGTGCGTCTCGATGCACACGACACTGGGCCGCGCTGAACTTAACTTCCGCGCGGATATCAAATCCGGCGGACCACATGAGTAGGTACATAAGGAGTCCTGCAATGAATTGTTCTAAGTCTGTTATCAGCCGCGCCTTAGTGTGCGCCCTCTTCCTGCTTTTTTCAGGCATTACCATTAGCGCCCAATTCAAGGCGGGCATTCAGGGTACAGTGCATGACGCAAACGGCGGCTTAGTACCACAAGCGAAGGTCACGCTCACGAGTACTGAAACTTCAAAGAGTCAGGAAGTGACCAGCAGCGATGAGGGCTTCTATCGCATTAGCGGCCTGGCGCCGGGTAAATACACTCTGGCCGTCGAGAAAGACGGTTATAAGAAGCAGCTGCTGGAGAACGTTGAGATTGGCGCTGAAAGCGTGCAGGGGCTGGACCTCCTGCTTGAAATTGGCGAAGTGTCGGCGACGGTAACTGTCACGCAGCAGACAACCGCGGTGCTCGAAACTGAGAATGGCAATGTCGCCAGAGGTATTACTGCTGCAGAAATTAAACGCCTGCCGCAGGCTGGTCGGGATCCTTACGAACTGGCGCGCCTCACCCCCGGGATTTTTGGGGATGCTTCGCGCACCGGAGGGGGCGGTGCTTCGGGACTGCCGAATTCACCCGGCCCGGGCGGCTCGGGTAATTCGATCTTCCAAGCCGAAAACCAGGTCCAGATTACGGCCAATGGCCAACGTCTCTCAGCCAATAATTTTCAAATAGACGGTGTCAGCGTAAACAGCCTCTCGCACGGTGGCGCGGCAGTAGTGACACCCAATCAGGAGTCGGTCAAGGAAATTCAAATCTCGTCGAGCAGCTATTCGGCTGAAGACGGACGAAACTCCGGCGCACAAGTGAAAGTGGTTTCCCAAAACGGGACCAACCAGTTTCACGGCAGCGCGTTTCTTAAATACGACAGTCCGAAACTCAATTCATATAACAAGTATGCGAACGATTTTGGACGCGGATCGACGGAACGAGTCGAAAAACTCTTCCGGCAGTTTGGCGGCAGCGTTGGGGGGCCACTCTATCTGCCCCGCTTTGGCGAAGGTGGCAGGTCAATCTATAACGGTAAGAATAAGGCGTTCTTCTTTTTCTCCTACGAAGGTCTGCGAGAGAACTCGACCAACTCTTCAGTGCAGTACGTCGAGACCTCTCAGTACCGCCAGAGCGTAATCAGTTTGCGCCCGGGTGGCAAAACGGCTCGCATATTTGGCGATACGGGCGTGCAACCTCGTATTACCTCCGTCCTGACACCGCGCTGCAGTGACATATCGGGAAGCTATCCCTGCCAGGTAGTAGGTGGAGGATTGGATATTGGTTCTCCCTCAGGCGCGCTGGGCCAGTACATCAGCTTCGGCAATCTGGGAGGCGGTGGACTTGATGGTATCCCTGATGTCCAGAAAGTTATCATTGGGGCGCCGACCGTCAACAAACCCCATCAGTACAATGTACGTTTTGATTTTTATCCGACCAGCAAAGACCAGGTCGCGGTGAGCTCCTACCTGACGCGTAATTTCTTCGTCGGCAGCGACTCGGGAGCCGCAGGCCGGCCGCAGGCGGACATTACCAGCTCACCAAAGAATTCCGCCTTCACCATACTCTACAATCGGACCATTTCCTCGTCGCTGCTCAATGAAGCACGCTTTAACTTCACCAAGTTTGCCTACGACGAAATACAATCCTCGAATCAAACGAACTTCGGCATTCCTCGTATTGAAATCGAGACCCTGCTCTCCAGTGGTAGTCGCATTCGGTTTGGCGCCAATCAGTCGGAGGCAACCCCCGGCGTTTTCTCAGAGAGGACGATGGAGTTTCGGGACGTCCTCACCAAGGTGGCTGGAAACCACGGACTCAAGATCGGCGGCGAGTATCGCAAGGAATTCAACGACGATAACCTGAACGGGGGATCCCGCCCGCTCTTCACGTTCGCCGGCCTCTTCAACTTCGCGAACGATACGCCACTCTTCTACCAAATCAACGCTGACCCGCGTACGGGCGGCCCCGCTGATGCGCAGCGCTATTTTCGCTCCGGTGGTTATGGCCTGTTCTTTCAGGACGATTGGAAGGTCCGTCCCAACTTCACCCTGAACCTGGGCCTGCGCTATGAGTATTTCGATGTGTTGTCGGAGAAGAACAACAAGATCTCTAACTTCGTCTTTGGTCCGGGTGGTGGTCTGGTTGGCTCGAAAGTTCAGCCTACCAGTTCACTCTATAAGCCCGACCGCAACAACTTTGCGCCTCGGTTGGGTTTCGCTTACAGCCCGAAGAAGTTTGGCCTGGAAAATAAACTCGTCCTGCGTGGCGGTTTCGGTGTTAGTTACAACCGCATTCCCGAAGTGGTCTTCGCGAATACGCGTGGTAACCCGCCGTTTTTCGCGCGCTATCAAATTTGCTGCGGGACTTCGGCGTCAGACTTTAGCACGCCGTTTAATGGTGGACAGATTCTTTACGCGCTCGGCTCCAGCAACTCTCCCTTTAGTTACCCGGCTAATCCCGCCCTGGCGACGGGAATCGATCCGGCCACGGGTGCTCCCAGGAATCGTACCGTCGAAGTGTATGGCGCTCTCGCCGATACACCGACGGCTTACGTCTACACCTACTCGTTTGAAGGCCAGTACGCGTTGCCGAAAAAGCTAACTGCGACGGTTGGCTACCAGGGAAGTTCCAGTCACAAACTGATTCGCCTGGTGAATCAACGCTTTGTTCAACCCGTAATCCCGGCCAATTATTTCGCGTTTGCTGTCTACATTCCTACTCCTGATGTTGACGCCAACTACAATGCCTTAAATGCAAGGCTGACCCGTCGTTTTTCGCAAGGGTTTCAATTCGACGTTCTCTATCGCTTTGCCAAGAGTATCGACACACTTTCAAACGAAGGCCCGGGTTCAGCCACCAACCAAACTTACCCACAGGACTTAAGACAAGAGCGCGGACCATCCGATTATGATGTGAAACACAACTTCACTTTCTCAGGCCTTTGGGATTTGCCAATTTTGAGAAACAGGAAGGATCTGTTGGGCAAAGCACTCGGCGGCTGGCAGATTAATGGAATCGTGACCAAACACTCAGGCTTCCCCTGGACACCACACACAGGTCAATGTGTGCGGGCGCCGGGCTCACAGGATTTCATTTGCCCATCACGTCCGACGCGTTATTTCGGTGGCGCACTCAATGACACAAGTAACAATGCGTTCATCCGGCCCGGTGGCAACTTCCCGGGAGGAGGGCTCAAATATTTTGATCCCAGTCAGAACGCCACAGGAACCTTGCTGCCAGGTATCGGGCGTAACAGTTTCCGCGGTCCCAAGTATTTTGCCGTTGATCTGAGCGTGGGAAAGCGCACAGGTCTGCCAAAGTTTTTGGGTGAGGCGGCATACCTCGAGGTCAAAGCGAACTTCTTCAATGCCTTCAACAATCTGAACCTGGTGCCTTTTGGCTTCTTTACGCCAAATGTTGACAACCCGGATTTCGGTAGAGCATCGGGAGCATTGGCAGGACGAGTGATTGAGTTCCAGGCTCGCTTTAATTTCTAACGACCAGGACAGTGACGACTAACCAGGCGTGGCGGCACGCCTGGTTGCCACCACAGTTCATCTAGAGAGAGATAGCACGCAGGATGCGTGCGGTCCCAAGAGCGGTTCCAGGGGGAGGCTCCGGGTTCGAGTTTTCGATGTCATCTTCGTCCCCTGACGGGTGAGCTTTACGTTCTGCGTCGAGCAGCTTGAATTTCTGCAACTCAGCGTCGGCATCCTGCTTGTGCTTTAAGCGCGTGAGGGTGAGGAACAACTGATAGTGCGCACCCGGGTTCTTTGGCTTGAGCGCAATCGCGTGCTGCAGGACTGGCAGAGCTTCTTCGAAGCGACGCGACTTAACGAGCAACCTGCCCAGATCGTAGTTGGCATAAAAGTGCCTCGCGTCAATCGCGAGCGCTCGCCGCAGGGTGCGCTCTGCTGCAACTGGCTTGTCCCGCTCGAGCAACACAAAACCAAGCTGAGCGAGGGCATTGACATTATCGTTTTCAAGTGCAAGTGACTTGCGAAATTCGGTCTCGGCTACGTCGTAGTCGCCCTGCGCGCGCGCGGCGAGTCCAATGAAGTAGTGAGCCTGCGGCGATGCTGGAAAATGTTTCCCGGCCCGGCGAAAAATATCCAGAGCGTTGTCGAGTTGGCCCAGCACGATGTAGGTGCCACCTAATCTTGCATAGTAAGCAAACTTTGTCTCGTCCTGCTCGAGCGCTCGTTTGTAGAACTCAACCGCAGCCTGAGTTCTCTGGTTCTTTCTCAAAGCTTCGCCCAGCATGAAATGCGCGTCCGGGAAGTTCGGCCGTAGCGCGACCGCCTGGTCCCAACTATCGGCCGCCTGTTCGTCGTGCCCTCGATCCCAGGCAATCAATCCTAAAAAGTAATAAGCTTCGGCAGGCTTGGCTGAATGCGATAAGGCTGCCTCGAACTCCTGCGTCGACTCGTCGAAGCGCTTAAGATTGTAGAGGCTGATGCCTTCCCAAAGTCGCGCGTCATAGGTGTCGAGCCCGAGCGCAACTGCACGCCGCAAAAGCGGCAGCGCCCGCCCGTACTCTCCGCGCAACGATAACTGCAAACCAAGATTAAGATTTGCTTCGGGATGATCGGGAGCCACGCGCAGCACTTCCGTAAGAATCTTGATCGCTTCAGCGGCACGATTGCTGCGGGCCAGTAGCACGCCGAGATTCGCACGAGCGGAAACACCCTGCCGGTTGAGACGCATGGCGGTTCGGTATTCGCGTTCGGCTCCGCCTGGGTCACTGCGTCCGTTCAAGGCCAGGCCCAGCAAATTGTGTAAGTCCGAGTTGTTAGGATGGGCGAGCAGCAGTCGGCGCAGTGAAGCTTCGGCCTCTCGGAAACTTCCGGCTTGCAGTAGCTCGACAACCTGATGCAACTCTGCGGCAAGATCGGCTTGATTACGCGAGCCGCCGTGGCTCTCGCTGCCCCATGAGCCGGGCCGGAATGGGAAGGCGCCGTCGCCAAAGCCTGGCACGGTAAGACTAAAAATGAATGCGAGTAGTAATGTGCTGAGCATTACGAGATTCCCCTGCGGCGGAAAGAGTATATTACAGTGGTTATCGCCTAAGAGGCTTTCCTATTCCTGGCAGCAAAGTTACTGGTCATAAAATTCTACACCACCGGGCTGCGGGTTGAACTTAAAATTAATACCAGCCCGACGAGCAGAGGATTCCAAATGAGCTCAACCAAATTAGTCAGACTCGCGTTAATCCTGGGAGTCACTTCCCTTTTGATCCTCACCGCCATTCCTGAGGCGCGCGCTCAGCGATCAAGCGACGTTGAAAAGCGGGTCGAGTCGCTACTGCGCAAGATGACTCTGGCAGAGAAGCTTGGCCAACTGCAGCAATTGGACGGTGAGGGCAATGGAGATTTTCGGCCGGAGCAACTCGAACTGCTCCGCCAGGGCCTGCTCGGATCGACTCTGAACGTGCGCGGCACCGAGCGCGTGAACCAACTCCAGCGCGTCGCGGTAGAAGAATCTCGCTTGAAGATTCCCAATCTGTTTGGTTTCGATGTGATCCATGGATATCGCACAATTTTTCCGATTCCCCTCGGTGAAGCGAGCAGCTGGGATCCCCATCTTGCCGAACGCTCCGCCAGCATTGCGGCCCGGGAAGCTTTTGCAGTGGGGTTGCGCTGGACCTTCGCGCCGATGTTGGACATTGCTCGCGATCCGCGCTGGGGACGCATCACTGAAGGTGCCGGCGAAGATCCATTTCTTGGGGCGGCTTTTGCCTATGCGCGCGTCCGCGGTTTCCAGGGATCTGACTACGGTGCACCGGGAAAAGTCTTAGCTTGCGCAAAACACTGGGTCGCTTACGGCGCGGCTGAAGGCGGGCGTGATTACAACACGACGGACATGTCTGGATACACTTTGCGCAATATCTACTTTCCTCCGTTCAAAGCCGCGGTTGACGCCGGTGTCGGCACCTTTATGAGCGCCTTCAACGATCTCAATGGTGTGCCGACTTCCGCCAATCGATTCACGCTGACGAGTGTGCTGCGGGGTGAATGGAAATTCGATGGCTTTGTAGTCAGCGATTACACCGCTGTGAAAGAACTGATCAATCACGGCATCGTTGCCGATGACGCGCAGGCAGCCCAAGCAGCCATCAACGCCGGCGTCGACATGGAAATGGTTAGTCGCCTTTTCAATCAGAAGGGACCGGCACTGCTGAAAGAAAACAAAGTGACCCAGGCCACCATTGACGAAGCCGTCAGAAGGATCCTGCGGATAAAATTCCGTCTGGGATTGTTCGAACACCCTTATGCCGATCCGGCAGCAGAAAATGGCGCCCTCTTAACATCCGCAAACCGTGCCGCTGCCAGAGAGATTGCCGGGCGCTCGATGGTTCTCTTAAAGAATGTTGACGAAGCTTTGCCGCTCAGGAAGAACCTGAGTTCAATCGCAGTCATTGGGCCGCTCGCGGACGATCGGCGCGCTCCGCTTGGTTGGTGGGCCGGGGACGGCAAGCCCGAAGACACGGTGACTCCGCTGGCAGGCATCAAAGCCAAGGTCCCGCCGCAGACAAGAATTGGGTACGCGAAGGGTTGTGAGACTCAGGGAGATTCCACGGCCGGATTTGACGAAGCTGTGCAACTGGCCCGTGCGAGCGACGTGGCCATAGTCTTCGTCGGGGAGGAAGCCGAGGTAGTTGGGGAAGCAGCCTCCAAGAGCTCACTCGATCTAACTGGCCGGCAAATGGATCTGGTCAAGGCGATTCACGCTACCGGAAAACCGACCATCGTTGTTTTGATTAACGGCCGCCCGCTGACTGTCCCCTGGATCGTCGATAATGCTCCCGCGATCCTGGAAGCCTGGATGGCCGGGACAGAATCGGGCAACGCGATCGCGGACGTCCTGTTTGGCGACGTGAATCCCGGCGGGAAGCTGCCCGTAACTTTTCCACGCACCGTAGGACAAGTTCCGATCTACTACAACCACATGAACACCGGACGGCCTCCGGAAAAGGACAATCGCTATAGTTCGAAGTATCTCGATGTGCCGTGGACGCCACTTTTCCCCTTTGGCTTTGGATTGAGTTACACGCAGTTCAAAATCACCGGCTTGAAATTGAGTACGAGCAGTATCAGGGCGGACGGCAAGCTGACCGTCAGCGTCGAGGTTGAGAATAGCGGGAAGCGTGCCGGAGATGAAGTCGTGCAACTCTACCTCCGCGATGTAGCCGCCAGCATGAGCCGACCGGTCAAGGAGCTGAAAGGTTTTCAGCGCATTACGCTGCAACCGGGTGAGAAACGTCACATCGAATTTTTGCTTACCAAAGAACACCTCGGATTCTGGAACAGCGACGGACGCTTTTTAGTAGAGCCGGGCGAGTTCAAGGTGATGGTCGGTGCAAACTCTGAAGACGTGCTCGTCAGCAATTTCTCTTTAACCAGGTGAGCCAGACTGCCTACTCTCAATCGGTGCACTCGTTGGAAAAGCAGGTCTTCATTAAATGAATTTCGGAATAGCCGGCAGGCATCTCGAGCCCCTTAAGTCGCTCGCATTAATTCTTCTGCTTTTTGGGTACGAGCCGACCATCACTCGCGGGTTCTCTTCACCCGCGCCGATTAGTAGCGCTGTGATTTGGCCGGGTGCTCGAGACGAGCAGTTTCTGGACGACCTCGAGCGCAAGTCATTCGATTATTTTTGGCAGCTGGCAGATCCGGGCACCGGCCTGGTTCCGGATCGCGCGCGCATAGACGGCAAGCCGCTCGATCAGAATCACCAGGACGTCGGCAGCATTGCCGCAACCGGCTTCGGTCTTACGGCTATTTGTGTCGCGGCCGAACGTGGCTGGATTACTCAAGCGGAAGCTCGCGAGCGTACGCACAACACCCTCCGTTTCTTTGCAGACAAAGCATTTGAAAAGCATGGCTGGTTTTATCATTGGTTGGACACGCGCACCGGCCAGCGACGATGGAAGAGCGAGATATCTTCCATCGATACAGCGCTCCTGCTTGGAGGAGTATTGACAGCCCGGCAGTATTTTCATGACGACCCGGAGATCGTCGGCCTGGCCACACAGATTTACAACCGGGTCGATTTTCGCTGGATGCTGAACGGCGACCCACTGCTCTTGTCGCACGGGTGGAAACCGGAAACAGGGTTTTTGAAATCCCGCTGGGACACCTATAGCGAAGACCGCATCCTCTATTTGCTGGGCGTTGCCTCGCCGGCGCATTCGCTTTCGCCGCGCTCTTGGTACGCGCCCTGGCGCGATCGTTATCGCTATGAGGGTTATTCTTATTTCACCACCATCGGAGTACCGCTTTTCATGCACCAGTACTCTCATGCCTGGATCGATTTTCGTGGCCGCCGTGAAAGTGGTGGCGACCACATCGATTATTTTCAGAATTCGATTAATGCAACGCTGGCGCACCGGGCTTTCTGCATCAATCTGTCACATGATTTTCCCGGTTATGGCCTGGACATCTGGGGTATCACCGCCTCGGACAGCGCGAAGGGTTATCTGGCCTGGGGTGGACCACCGCGCGATCCGGCTATCGATGGAACAGTCGTGCCATCAGCCGCCGGCGGTTCACTGATGTTCACACCAAACGAATCGCTGCGAGCGCTGCTGGCAATGCGAGAGAAATACGGTGAGCGAATTTATGGCCGCTACGGGTTTGTCGACGCCTTCAATCCCAGCACCGGCTGGACCGACAGCGATGTTATCGGGATCAATGTAGGCATCATCCTGCTCAGCGCGGAAAATGCCCGTAGCGGTGCTGTCTGGAATTGGTTTATGAGGAACTCTGAGATTCCGCGAGCGATGAACCGAGTGGGCCTGGTTAGCAATCGACGGGGAAATCGTCCCAAGACGAGACAAAGCGCTGTCTCGCTTAACGCGCCGGCACCGTAACTGCTGCACCTACACTCGTCGCCGCAACTCACTTCAATTCAACTTCCGTTTGAAGATCCGATAGCCCCACGAATCCAGCGCTACAGCCGGCAAGCCCACAGCACGCCTGGGCCGCGGTGCATGGCCCTGGAACCCCGGATCATCGGGCGGCTGCGGTGGGCCAACGTCAGGCGTAACTTCTGTAAACGCGATCCCATCTCCCACTTCGATCGAGCCCATGAAGGGACGATTCGAAAAATTGATCGCCACCAGCATCTCTTCATTCTTAGCCCTGCGCAGGAAGCTTACGACGCGCGCGTCTTCAGAGGAATGCAGCCACTCAAGCGATCCGCGCCGTAACGCCGGGCTCGCCTGGCGCAGCGCAAGCAACTCTTTATAGAAACGTGGGAACTCAGGACGGCGCTCGGCGATGGGCCAGAAGATCGGCAGCTTCTCAAACAGCGCCGGCGCGCCTGACTCTGTTGTGTCCCCAACTTCCATGCCATTGTAGAGCATCGGCACGCCATCGAGGGTGAAGACAAGCGCTGAGGCGGCGAGCGCTCCGGGTTCGCCAAAACGAGCAATGGCCCGCCGTTCGTCATGATTATCTGAGAAGCGCAGGTGGAGCGCATTACGCGGCCACTCATTTACTTCGTGTTCCCAGGCGCTACGCAATTCTGTTGCTCGACCATGTCCCTGCAGGGCTTCGGTCAGCGCGTTGTGCAGTGGCCAGGAGTAGTCAAGATCGAAGGCCTTTACCTCAAGCTCGGCTTTGTGCGCTTCGGCCAGCATTAAAATGTCGGGCTTGACCTTTTCCAACTCCACGCGCGCGTTTTCCCAAAAGTCAGTGGGCACCTCGCCGGCTACATCGCAGCGAAAACCATCGAGATCGAAATCGCGCAGCCAGTGGACCAGCATTTCCGTCATGTACTTGCGCAGATCCTGATTGCGGTAATCAAGTGCCGCGATATCAAACCAGTCATAGGGATAGGTGATGTTCCCCTTCGCATCTTTTTTATAAAATTCCGGGTGCTTCATCAGCACACTGTCCCATGAAGTGTGATTGGCCACGATGTCGATCACTACTTTCAGGCCGCGGCGATGCGCTTCAGCAATTAACCGCTTGAGATCGGCTGCGGTCCCGTAGTCCGGGTTGATGCCATAGTAATCGCGCACGGCATAGGGACTGCCGACGCTTCCCTTCTTTTTCTCCTGACCAATGGGATGAATGGGCATCAGCCAGATAATCGACACTCCCAGATCTTTCAATCGATCCAGCTGCGCGGTCACGCCGTCGAAGTTTCCCTGCTGGGAGAACGCCCGCGGATAGATCTCATAGATGACTCCATCGCGCACCCAGTCACGCGTCACCCGCGCGGGGAGCCGGGAAACATCACGCGCCGGCTGCTGCGCTGATCCGGCCACCAGGGAACCGGCAAAGATAAGAATTGCCAGCAACACCGTTGCTCTGCGAGCCATTCTCAGCGTCATCCTCATAGCATCCTCACTCTCAACTGGGCCGAACTTTCGCGCCAGGGCGCAAAGCGACTTAACCTGATCCATCAAACCCGTGCCGGGGACTGGTTGGCTGGGTACCGCAAACAAATGTCTAGACACCCTCTGGCGCGTCGTGATGTTCATCCCGTACTCGCATCACCAGCACGGCCGCAATCACCATAAAAAGGCCTCCGGTGAGCACAACATAAAGCGGGCTGCGAGGATTGTTCGCGCCAAATATCCCTCGGATGAGCGGTCCAAAGGTGAGCGCCTGGATAATCTCCGGAATTACGATAAAGAAGTTAAAGACCCCCATGTAGACTCCCATCCTCGCTGCCGGCAATGCTCCGGATAAAATCGCGTAGGGCATGGAAAGTATCGACGCCCAGGCGATACCGACCCCCACCATCGAGACCACCAGCATCCAGGGATTACTGATGAAATAGATTGACAACAATCCCGTCGCACCGCAGAGCAGACATAAAGCATGAACAGTCTTACGGCTGGTCGCCGCCGCCAGCTTGGGCAGCAGGAACGCTATCGCAAAACAAGTGATGTTCATGAATGACATCGCGAAGCCGCCCCACTCGACCCCGTGTGTGTAGGCTTCCGACTGCGGATCGACCGCGCCGAAGACATGGCGCGCAACCGCAGGCACATAGAACAACCACATACAGAATAATCCCAGCCAGGTAAAGATTTGGACCGGCGCCAGTTGCCGCATCGTCTTTGGCATCTCGCGCAGGGCAGAAAAGATCTCGGCCAGGCCCGCAGTCAACCCTGCTTTCTCACTCCGCACTCGCTTGAACTCCTCCATGTCTTCAGGCGGATATTCCTTGCTCGTAAAGACCGTCCACAGCACCGCCAGTAGAAACGCAATCGCTCCCAGCTGAAACGCATATTTGATCGTAAGGGGAATGCCGCTCGGTGTGTTTCCTGAAATGCCATAGCGGCGAAACACGAGCGGTAACCATCCGGCAAAGGTGGCGCCCAGACCGATGAAGAACGATTGCATCACAAATCCAGTCGTACGTTGCTTATCGTTCAACTTGTCTGCGACAAAGGCACGGAACGGCTCCATGCTGACGTTGATGCTGGCATCCAGAATCCAGAGTAGTCCCGCCGCCATCCAGAGGCTTGATGAGGTCGGCATGAAGAAGAGTGCGACGCTGGCAAGAATCGCACCGACCAAAAAATAAGGACGCCGCCGTCCCAACCTTCCCCAGGTGCGATCGCTCATCGAACCGATGATGGGCTGGATGATCAAACCCGTCAGCGGAGCCGCTAACCAAAGGATCGGCAGCTGATCGGGGTTGGCGCCAAGCTTCTCATAAATGCCGCTCATGTTGCCCAACTGCAGGCCCCAACCAAACTGAATTCCGAGGAAGCCGAAACTCATATTCCAGATTTGCCAGAAACTCAGTCGTGGTTTATTCATCGTCGTTAGCCTCTCCTGAAATGTTTATTGGCCGTTAACCGGCCCGCCTGAAGGCGGTACTCTGAGCGCCTTACGGTACGAACACGGATGCAGAGCGGGCCGGAAGAATTGCTTTTACGCGTCCGTTGCGGACGTGTGCCGCTGGGGCTGCGCCCAATCTATCAACCAATGCAATCCCTTCACGCAAATCGATCTGGTCGACAGCAAACTCAATCGTGGCCGGCTGCGAATCATTATTGATAACTGTCAGCACTGCACCGCTCGGTGTCTTGCGCGCATAAGCGTACTGCTGTTCCGAGACAAATAAGTTAACCAGCTCTCCACGCTGCAGCGGCTCGAGCTCGGTGTGCAGATGCGTCAGCTTGCGAATGTACTCAAATAAATCCTGCTCTTCACTGGTTCTTCCCGCTTTTGTAAAAGCATTTCTCTTATCCTGAGGAAAGCCTCCAGGGAAATCAGCGCGGGTGGTCGGCTCATCTTTGCCGGTCATCGCGAGCTCATCCCCGTAATACAACTGCGGCACACCACGCGTAGTCAGGACAAAGGCGTTCGCGAGTTTAAGCCCCGCGATGGTCGCACCTCGTTCACTCATAAACCGCCCATCGTCATGTCCGCCCAGCAACGTCACCAGAATATTCGGGTTGCTGTAAAGGTAATCCTTAGCCAACGTCTTTGGTACTTCATCAAGGTGCTTGCCTTCGGCAAACGCATTACGCAGGGAATAAAAAAGCGGAAAGTCGAGCAGGGACTGTAGGCGTGAATCCGCGCCGTCACGCGCGACGCCGCCCTGAAAATAGGATGTATGAACAACGTCGCCATCTTTGACTTCGCCAACGACGGTGAAGTTTGGGTATTCGCGTTTAATGGCTGCGTTCCACTTGTTCCAGAAGCTGTTGGGGACGTACTGCCACGTATCCATGCGAATACCATCGAGTCCGGTAATGCCAATCCACCACAGCGTATTCTGGACCAGATAGCGAGCCGTTTCCGGATCGTCCTGATTGAGATCGGGAAGGAAGTCGAGAAACCAGCCTTCCATGGTTTCTTTTTTCAGCTCGGCCACCGGGCGCGGATCATGAAGTTCCCAGGTTTGAAAGACGTTGTTGAGGTGTTTTTGCCGAGTTCCATTGAACCAGGTCGGGGTGGGTGGATCGGCTACCCACGGATGATAAGGGCCGGTGTGATTTGCGACCTCGTCCTGTATGATCTTGAACCCCATCCGGTGGGCGGTTTCCACGAACTGGCGCAGCAAGGTGAGATCGCCAAAGTGTTCCTCGACTCCATAAAAATCCTGCGGGTTGTAGCCATGAAATGCTGTGCTGGGCCTTCCCTCTTTCAACTCAATCTCATTCAACTGATCGTAGTTGTCATACCAGGGCGTTAACCAAAGCGCCGTCACTCCCAACTCTTTTAGGTAAGGCAGGTGGTTGATAACTCCCTGCAGGTCACCGCCGTGATAATAAAACTTATCACCGCGGTCATAGAGCCCACGCGATTGCGGCGGTTCGTTGTTCGACTGATCACCGTCGCTGAAGCGGTCGATCATGATCAGATACATCACCTCAGCCGGCGAGAATCCCTGAAAGCGGCCGGCACGTTTAAGTGGCGTCAGCACTTCAAAGGGGGCCACTGTGGTCCCACCCGCGGTCGAGATCTGAATCTCTCGTAGACCGGCGTTTGCTCGCGGATCGATTTGCACGTCGACAAAAATGTAGGTACCGGCAGCATTGATGCGGGGGACGCCAAGACGCAAGCCACGCGGCGCCGTCAAACGAGCGCCGGACAGGTTCCTGCCCCGGATCAAGATCCGTACGGGATTAAGAGAATGTCTGACCCACCAACTCGGCGGATCAACTTTGGTTACTTCCGGCACCGGCTTTTGCGCGCCAACGGCAGTAGCGATGCTGAGCGTCAACAGCAGCAGCCTGACAAGTCGCTTGATAATTGGGAGGGCCATAGGTGGTTCCATCGGGTGAATGCTCTTCCTTTGAATCGAACTGTGACGCAAACTCACAAAGAGACTAGCGCGCGTAAAGCTCACTTAAATCCTTCAGTCGAGTCTGAATCTCGTCAGTAAGCGCTCCCGCATTGAATCTCCAGGACCAGTTTCCGGAAGTGCTGTTCGGTAAATTCATACGCGCTTCATTTCCCAGGCCCAGCAGGTCTTGCAGTGGAACAACTGCGGTGTTGGCACACGAAGCCAGCACCGCGCGAATAAAGTCCCAGTGAATCTCTGTACCGCTCGAGTTCAAGTAGCGAAGACCAAAGATGCGCTCACGCTCAATCTGCGCGGCATCTCGAGTCGAGCCTTCTCCGGGCACGCTCTGAAACCAACCCACCGTGGTGTCATTGTCATGGGTACCCGTGTACACCGCTACATTTGGGTGATAGTTGTGCGGCAGATCCTGATTGCTGGGATCGCTGCTGAAAGCAAATTGCAGAATACGCATTCCGGGAAAATTAAAGTCGTCACGCAGTTTTTCAACCTCAGGCGTTATCACCCCAAGATCTTCGGCGATGATTGGCAGTTCACCCAGTGCATTGCGGATCGCAACAAACAACTCGCGGCCGGGAGCTTCGACCCATTGACCGCGCTCAGCTGTGTCGTCTCCGCCGGGAATTTCCCAGCAGGCAATGAATCCGCGAAAGTGATCTATCCGCAGGATGTCGACTGTTTGCAGGGTCGCATGGACGCGTTCGATCCACCACTTGAAGCCATCGGCGATCATCTTCTGCCAGTTGTAGAGCGGATTCCCCCAAAGCTGGCCTGTCTTGCTGAAATAGTCGGGAGGAACGCCGGCCACAACGATCGGTTTACCGTCCTCATCCAGCTTGAATTGATCGGGATTAACCCAAACATCCGAAGAGTCATGCGCCACAAAGATCGGGATATCACCGATAATGCTGATGCCGCGCTCATGGCAATATGATTTGAGTTCAGACCATTGCTTGAAAAAGAGAAACTGGGAGAACTGGTGGGCTTCAATCTCACTGCGCAGCTCTGTCTTCGCATGCGCCAACGCTGTCTCATCTCTTCGGACCACAGCGGGATCCCATTCATGCCAGGGCTTGCCGCCGTGCACGTCTTTAAGCGCGCGAAAGAGCGCGTAGTCTTCGAGCCACGATACCTGGCGCACGCGAAAGTTCTCGAAGTCTCGACTGAGGTCAGTATCCGCGCCATCGGTAACAAAACGCTGGTAGGCTTTACGCAGCACTTCATCCTTGAATTTGTGCACGCGATCGAACTCAACAACTCCGGCTGCAAATGCCGGCGCATCACTGAGGTCGGCCTCAGTCAGCAACCCCAACCGAACGAGCCGCTCCGGACTGATCAGCAGAGTGTTGCCGGCAAACGCTGAATAACAGGCATAAGGAGAATCACCATACCCGGTGGGACCGAGCGGAAGTACTTGCCAGAGACTCTGGCCGCTCGCCGCGAGAAAGTCGGCGAAGCGATATGCCTCGTCGCCGAGATCGCCGATACCAAAAGGCCCCGGCAACGATGTCGGGTGCAGCAGAATTCCACTGGATCTTGGAAAGCTCATGATTCGACAATCCCTCTTGCTCTGGAACTGGTGGGGACCCCCACGAACGCACTGCGATTATTTGCTGACAAAAGCTATGGCGCTTGCGCCCGGAACAGATAAGCGAGCTTCGCCAGTTTTCACCGGAACCGCGCTCGTCGCTCCATAAAGGGCCTGTAACTGAGCGCCTTCACGCAGCCCTATAGCTGCGGCTGGTAAGACGATTTTCTTCTCATGCGCGGCGCGATTGAAAACAACCACCACAGTTTCTTTTTCATCCTGTCGCGCGAAGGCATAAACATCGTCGTCATAATACATATCGATCAGGTTTCCGCGCCGGATAGCCGAGTGTTCGCGCCGCAGCCGAATCCAATCGCGCGTCCATTCCCACATACGCTGTTGAACTGCGGATCGACCCGCTGCCGCAAATGCATTATGTGCATCGCCGGGAAAGCCCCCGGGAAAATCACGGCGATTGTCAGGATCCTCACCGCCTTCCATGGCAATCTCCGAACCGTAATAAAGCTCAGGGATACCACGCACGGCCAGAAAAAAAGCAGTCTGCAGCATCGCACCTGACAGCGTCGCATCCGGCGCGCTCATAAACCGCACTGTGTCGTGATTACCGAGCATCGTGGTCAGCTTCGCCGGATCGGGATAGAGCGCGTCATACTTCAGCAGGTCGCGCAAAGCCCTCATCGGTTTCTTCCCGGTAAACACCTTTAACGAAGCGTCCCAAAGTGGAAAGTCGAAAACTGAGTCGAGCTTTGTATCAACGCCATCCCAACCCCTGTGACCACCGATGAAGAATGCGGTGTGCGCAGGATCGAAGTCGAAAACCTCTCCCACCATCCACAGGCGCGGGTATTGCTGGTGCTGCGCATTGACCAGGTCGCTTGTAAAGGTACGCGGCATATATTGCAGCGTGTCCTGACGCACACCGTCGATACCGGTGGCGCCAATCCACCAAAGTGAGTTTTGAATTTCATAACGCGCCACTTCCGGTTCATCCTGATTCATGTCCGGAAGGTCTTCACTGAACCAGCCGTCCAGCGTATTACGAAATTCATCATGATTAGCATGCGGCGACAGGAGCGTGCTGTTCTGAAATTTTTCAACCAGGTGATTCTGCGCCGTGCCGTGGAACCAATTCTCGAGCGGCGCATCGGTGACCCACGGATGCCGCGAGCCCACATGGTTAGCTACCTGGTCCTGGATCACCTTTAGACCAATGGCATGTGCCTTTTGCACCAACTCGCGCAGGGTCGCCAGATCGCCAAAATGATCTTCAACGCCGTAGTAATCGATGGCGTGATAGCCGTGATAGTAGGTGTTCGGGCACCACGGCTTGTCACAGGTATTGATGCCGTTCCAGTTGTCGGTCCACGGAGTCAGCCAAAGCGCGGTTACTCCGAGATCTTTGAGATAAGGCAGGTGATCTATCACGCCACGCAAATCACCACCGTGATAAGCGCGCGGATTATGCCGATCGTTAGCCGCGGCAGGCGAATTTGCCGGAGCATTGTTGCCGGGATCACCATCGGCAAAACGGTCGGGCATAATCAGATAGATCACATCGTCGGAGTTGATGCCGTGAAAATTCGCGCTGGGAGTCAAGGCAGTTTCAATATGAAAAGGAATGGTAGTGCTTCCGGCTGCGGTCACCACCTGCAGTGGATAATTCCCTGCCCTGACTGCCGGAGCTATCTGGACGTTACAAAACAGGTAAGTGCCGCGACTGTTTATGCGCACCTCTGAGATCACCAGCTGAGAGGTCGCGGATTTCACCCTGGCTCCGCCAAGGTTCCTGCCACGCACGAGCAGTCGCACCGGATTGATCGAATGCTGGGCCCACCAAAAAGGCGGTTCAACTTTAGTAACGACCGGACCCTCGCTCGCAGGAAAAGCCAGAGACCCGACAGCAGTGGCGGCGGTTAAGCAGAGGCTGACCAGAACCAGTAAAGTAATCTTGGGAAAGCGCACCAGGCATTCTCCTGTTCGGCTCAATCAAGGCATGATGGGAGAGCGGACTTGTCCGCCCGGTAATGAACTGTGAACTGACCGCCTGCGCACACGTCCCCTGCCAAAGAGTAACGCTCCGCTCACAGTGCTTTCTAAATCAGGGAACTTCTTTGAGCCGGCTTCTGGTCCAGCCAGCGTACACGCTATCTGCGAAAGCGTTTCATGTATCTGACGAGCTGATAGACTTCGTTACGCTTCAACTTTTTGCCAAACGCCGGCATGCCGCCTTTGCCCTGACTCACGATTGCGATCAACTTGCTGGTGGAGGCCGTTTTGCGGTTCTCATACCACCAGTGCCGGTCAGTCAGATCGGGTGCCTGATAGACATTTCCCAAGGGCGTGTCGCCCCTGCCATCTACACCATGACAACGGGCGCAGTTGCTGCGATAAAGAATCTCTGCCGCGGCCGGCGCTTTCATTTCGCGAGGCCTTCGCTTTTGAAACGCTGTTGCTGCTGAAGCGAACAAAAACGCACACACACAAATAGTCACACAGATCGCGAATATCCGGCTGAATCTCATGCTCTGACGGTCACCATCCCTTGTTCTACTCGCCCGGACTCAGATCATGAACATGCCAGTAGACGCTTTCGTTACTCATCTCCGGATGCTTGCGAAGAAATTGATTGGCCAGCGACAGCGCTCCGGGATCGTCCTTGAGATCCGCGAAGATTTTGGCTTCCCGTTTAGCGTCCTCATTCCGACCCAGCCGGCGATAGATCAACATTAAGTTGTAGTGCGCACTAAGATCTTCAGGGTCGATGGCCAGCATTCTCTGGAAGCACTCCATGGCCTCCTGATAATCGCGCTTGATCTTGCAGAGTTCTCCGAGCTGCTGAAGCGACATTCGATCCCGGGGATAAGCGACCAGCACTTTGCGTATGTTCGCTTCAGCCTGATCCAGCTGTCCCCGTTTAATAAGAATTCGAGCTTGCTGAAAAAGCGCGCGCATGTTCTCAGGATTGCTCCTGACTACTTCGGCCAGAATAGCGGCAGCCGCATCGTATTGCTCCAGCTCGATAAATCCCATGGCGCGATTGGTATTCGCAAACGGGCGATACTTTTCATCCAACTGTGCGGCCCGGGTAAACGCATCAATCGCGAGAGGATATTGACGCTGATCGAAGAGCGCGATGCCGTAGTTATTCCAACGACGCCAGTCCGGCACGGCATTCTTCAACTCTGTAGCAGGCGCCGGTTCATTCCTGCCGAGGTGCAGCACATATTCAGTCGCGGCCATCGTCACAATCGGATAGTCGACCGACTTGCCCAATGAGTAGTCACTGAAGACGCGCGTAAAACGGCGATAACGAACGCGCGCAGTCAGCCGCAAGTCGCCGGTGGCATTGGCAGGCACGCGAAACTGATAACGCGCCAGATCCGAACGGCCCGACTGAATCTGGTTGTTCTGCGCGAAGATCCTGGTGTTCCAGATGTGATGTTTATCGTTATAGGAGCCATCGGCCTTTACCAGGTAAGTCTTGTAGTTGTGGGCCGACTCATCGAGATGACCGTTGGGCTGCAGGTAACCGGAATGGTAAAGCGTCTTTCCTTTGTCGTCGCTGACGATGAATTCCACGTACGCTTCGTAAAAGTCACGCAATTCGGGCGGAAACGAATGACCGATGTTCTTGTTCGTAATGACGACTTCGGCATTGATCCGATCGCCCGCGGCAGCGGTAAAGCCGCTGCGGTTCAAGGGCGCGATAAACTCTTCGATACTGACTCCCGGTGTCTTGCGGCGCAGCGCAAAAATATCGATACCCAGCTTGTCGTCTTCAAGGAATTTGGTGACCGCAGCAATCTGCTCAGGCCATTTATAAAAGTACGGAATCGCTGTGTTGGCGGAGGCCCAACGATGTGAGGCGAGCTTGCCTTCCTTGGCCGAAACATCGAACAACGGCGCCGGCTCTTTCTTCATATGACAGGTGTTGCAGGTTTCTTTATCACGCACGTAGAAAGGATGCGGTGACTCTTTCGAGAAGGAAGACATCTGCAGTTCATCCGCCACCATGAAGGCGCGCAGGAACTTATAATCATTCAGCTCTTTGGGTACCTGTGACTTGTGGCAGGCGCCGCAAAACTCCGGAGACTTGAGCACCGGTCGCATCATGGCTCGCCGGTGCGAGGGAATGTCATCGAGAATCTGCTGGTCCGACACACCCGCGAGGAGCCGCGTGCCGTCATCCCTGACCAGCAGCGCCGGCTCATTCATGACATAGCCGCCAATCCCTCGGCTGTTCACATTCTGGATCGAATGACAGGCAATGCAGGAAACGCCATCCTCGTCAAAAGGCCGCTTTACTTTCGAATTCTTTGTCAGGGCTCCGGAAAACAACGCGGCTGGATTGTGGCAGGATTCGCAATGGCGCGTGAATTCTAAGCCACGCTGATTGATCAGATCTTTGACATTCTTTTGATAGAAGGGCTCGCGAAACGCGTTGGCGTGAGCCGATTGCCGCCACTGCGTGTGCGCATCCGTGTGACACGTCGCGCAGCGTCTTGAATCCACAAACATCTCGCCGGGAATAAAGGTCCCGGTGCTCGACGTCGCATTGCCGGGCGCAAAGGGGTTGGGACCAAATTTGAAATCGTAGCTATCAGAAATCGCGCTGGCATAAGTGCTGACTGCATTCTCTCCATCCGGTTTAGCATGCACTCTTACACCAAGCATAACGACCAGCGCGGCGAGAGCCAGCAGCAGGATGGATATCAGCTTCGCCACGGGTGCACGACTCCCAGTTTCACGTGGAAGGACATTCGCAACCTGCGGCAGAGATTTCTTTGATTCTTTTTCCATCATGCCTGTGAAAACATTAAGAGTCGGGCTGACTAGAACTCCACTTTGCCATTCAGCATTAAGGCCGAGACGTCGATCTTAAAATTGGTTACCGAGTTGACTTGTTTGTCGCTGAGATTAACCAGCAAATCCTTGCTCGCTGTCGTCAGCAATGGCGCCCCTTTACTATCCAGTCTCGGAAAAAAGAAAATCGCTTCATCTCCGGGAACTTTCGGAGCGACGAAGTGAACGAGTTCGCGCCGCTCACCTTGTTCGTTGGCGAGGTAAATGTAGCGCTTCAGGTCCAGGATTCGCCCGCCCTTAAATGTCGTATAAACAGCGTCGGCGCCCGGAGTGTTCGCAGACTTCGAGCTCAAAGTTATAACATAATTGTCGGTACACGCCGGGCACTCGAGCAAACCCTTTACTTGCGCAACAAAGGCCTGTCGATCTTTCTCGTTAAGCTTGCCGGTATCCGGGGTTTCCAGTTGCTTGAGCCGAACCAGAGCCTGACGCACGGGCAACGCGGAACGCAAACGGAGAGTGAACAAGAAATCAACCGGCACATCGGTACTGACTAGAGTTAACGACTGCTGTTCACCGCCAATGGAGTTACCGTTGTAAGTGCCGGCTGCTTTTTGCGTGTGCTGGTCGAAGTGCATGCGCAACTCCTGCCGGACGGCCCAGGGCGAGTTCTCCAGAACTGTCTCAGCTTCCTTCTTTGACCATTCGGTGAAAGGCTTAGTTTTCACTACATCCTGCGCGCAGACGGCTGCCGCGAAAATGCCAATTACCAAAACCGCGGAACTCATTAAGGCGACCCTCATTAGATCAACTCCCTTCCATCAAAACTCAATCTTGCCATCGAGCACGAGCCTGGATACATCAAATTCAAAACGTTCGGGAATCGAATCCAATCCGAAAGTCGTACGAATGTTTCTGGTTTCGAAAATGAAGACTAGCTTCCTACTTTCATTTGTGAGCAACGGATTCCCTTTCTCGTCCAACCGCGGGAAGAAGAATGTCGCTTCATCCTCCTCGGTTTTAGGAGCAACAAAATGAATCAGCTCACGCCGCTCTCCACGATCGTTCAGCAGGTAAACCCTTTTTTCCAGCAACCCGAAAGCAATGTTTCTCAGGCTGTAGATGCCGCTCTTCATTCCCCGGGTCGACACCGGCGGCCCGAGCGTGACGATATAGTTTTCCGTGCAGGCCGGACAGCCGAGCACCCCTTTCGTCCGCTCGTCCAAGGCTGTCCGTCCGGCAGCGTCAAGCTTGTCGTACTTGCCTTCAATCTGTTTCAGCCGCACCAGCGCCTCCCTGATGGGCAACGCGGAACGCAAGCGTATCGTGACGCCGGGCACATAAGCGAGTGGCACCCGCTCCCCGGTAGTGGACGATGCCTGTTGCACCTGGGCCCAGGGAGAATCACTCGCGATCTTGATGATTTCGTCTTTGGTCCATTGCTGGTACGGCCTAGTCCAAACATTCTGTGCTCGTGCACTAACAGTTACAGCAAGGATTACACCGCAAACAAGGACGTTCAAATGAACCGAGTTCGAGGCCCACCGCTGAAAGGCTTTGCCTGTCATTTTATTTTGAGCGCTCAATTTCACTACCTCCTCATATTCATTGCGGCGACTGGCCCAGCATCTGTTGCGTGCGCAGTTTTTCATCAATGATGCGTTCCCGCTCGACCTGTTTCCCCAAAGCCTCGAGGCGCTTGAACTCCGCCAACTCCGCCTGAGCTTTGTCAGTTTCTTTAAGCCGCGAATAGGCGAGGAACAGTTGGTAATGTGCCTGGGTCAGAGTCGGTAACTTGCTAACCACTTTTTCCAGACGTGCGACAGCTAAGGGATAGTCGCGACGCTTCAGAGCCAGCCGTGCATAGTCATAAAGCACCGGCACTTCGTCCGGAGCTATCTCGAGCGCATGCTTAAGCGGCGCCTCGGCTTCATCCAGACGTCCCTGCTCGATAGCCACGTAACCCAGGCTCGAGAGAGCGTCGACGTGATCGGGATGGGTAGCGACAAACTTTTCGAGGATCTCGCGAGCCTTCTCAAAATTTCCACCTGCACGATGTGTGTAGCCCCGCAGGTAATCGATGTTTTCGATCTTTGGATCCAGCTCCGCGGCACGATCGAAGTCGGCAGCCGCTGCGGTCCATTCACCCTTGCGATAATTGGCGTTGGCACGAGCGTAAACATATGCCGCTTCTTTAGGATTCAGCTCAATCGCTTTTGTGTTCTCGCCGATCGCTCCGTCCCAGTAGCCAACCCGCGCATACTCACGCGCCAGGAGAAAGTGAAAATTCGCGTTCTTCGGATCGCGCTCGATCGCATGCTTGAATTCAAGCACCGAGTTCGCATGATCGTTCTGAGCACTAGCTATCAATGCGAGTCGAAAATGTGTTTCGGGCGCTGCCGGATTAAGATCAGCGGCCGAAGCCAGATAACGACCCGCCTCAGCATTGCGATCGAGATTGTAGAGCGCCACGCCAAGGTTATAGAGGACCTCGAAGGTATTGGGAGTCAGTTCGTTTACGCGTCCGAAGAGACGTGCCGCGCGCTCGTATTGTTTGCTCTCCGCGAGGACGGTGGCGAGTGTGAATAAGGATTTGGCGTCACTGCCGGCGGCTGCCTCCACGAGTTCAGCAGCTGCATCTGCTTCTGTCGTTCGCTTAGCTCGATAGGCAACATTGAGAAATGCGAGGGCCAGTTGCGGATCGTTCTGGTCCACCTGGCGAGCCTGTGCAAAGTGATCCGCGGCTTTGGCGAAATCACCCGCCTCGCTATAAAGCGCTCCCAGATTGTAATGGGCCTGAACGTGCTTAGGATCGCTTTTCAACACACGTTCAAATTCAGAAATCGCGGCGGCGGTCTTGCCATGCTCTGCCAGCATGCGACCAAGATTGTTGCGGGCGCTGACAAAGTTTGGATCGAACTTGATTGCCGCACTGAACTCTTTGAAAGCCTCTTCATTCCTTCCAGCTCGATCGAGAACCACGCCGAGCACATTGTGTGTCACAGCAGATCTGGGAGCAGCAGCTACCGCCGCTCGCGCTTCGCGTTCAGCTGATTCCAAAGCATTGGCCTGCAGAGCTGCGAGCGCAGAATCCAACGAACTACGAGCGCCCGCGCTCAGTCCATTACCGTCCGCCGTCATAGCGGCCGGAACAGTCTGGCGGCGGCTAGTCGAGCGCTGAGCACTGACCGTGAACTCGCCGGCTGCCAGACAACAGAAAGCTAATGCGACGACGCCGAGCCGTGGCCCAATATCTCTTCCCGCCGCTGTGGGTCTAACCATCATTTCTGAGCCCTATTTATTTGGACTGCTACGAGTGCGGAAGTCCGTATTGAGACGTTCCACGATCGCGAACTCCCGGTTCGCCTCGACGTTACGTCCCAGACGCTTCAGCGCGAGACCGAATTGATAATGAGCATCAGAGCGATTCGGAGCCAGCGAGATCGCCTTTTCGAATGACGCCACCGCACCCGCATAGTTTTCCTGCAGAGCGAGCGCTCGTCCAAGGGCCCAGTGCGTCTCAAACTCGGATGGACCAAGCGCGGCTGCGTGCTGTAGGACCACGACGGCCTCGGCAATCTTGCCTTGTTTCACCAGCAGTGCCCCAAGACCGAGCTGGCCGATCGCCGAGTCAGGGTCGCTTTTCGCCAGACTTTGATACTCAGCCATGGCGGCCTGGGACTCGCCGGCGGATTCGAGTGCCGTCCCGAGAAAAAATCGCGCCTCAACATGACGCGGGTTCAATTGCACTGCGGCGCGCAGGTTCTTAACTGAGCCGGCATAATCCTTCATCGCGTATTGAACGCGACCCAGGTAGAAATGCGCGTCGAAACTATCGGGATTGAGAGCAATGGCCTGGCTCAATGAGTCCGCCGCCTCGGCATTTGCATCGCCTCGCGAAGCGAGCACAATGCCAAGCAGTGTGTGAGCTTCGACGGCTCCGGCATCGACACGCAACGCGCGGCGAGCTTCAGTCTCAGCCTCGGGCATGCTGCCCGCGTTGTACAGCGAAAGCGCGTGAAAGTAGGCGGCTTCAACTGAATTCGGTTGGCGTTGGGCTAGATCGGCAAACACCTCCACCGCTTCACTCCAGCGGCCCGCCTTAATATGGGCCAGGCCAAGATCCTGCCAGGCTCCGTACAGAGTAGGATCGCGCTTGATTGCCTCGTTGAAATTTCGGACGGCCGAATTGAGATCGTTGCGGTCACCATCGAGCAACCCGGTCACATAAAACACGCGTGGATCAGTCGGCCGCGAATCCTGCAGCACATCCAGTTGCGCAGCGGCCTGGGCCAGGTCCGGAAGTTCCCGAAACGCTGCAATCAGTTCAAAGCGCACTTCATACTGCCGCGGATCTAGTTCGAGAGCTCGTTTCAATTCTGAGACCGCCTCATTCAGATCCTTGCGGTCACCGAGTCGCAGCAGGAAACGCCCGAGTTGATAGTGGGCGGTCGTATTCTTCGGATCCACCTTGAGCGCTGCACGCTCGGCCATGACGGCTTCATCGGCGCGACCCAACTTCCACAGCACGTAACCAAAGTTAGCCTGGTATTCAGCATTGGTTGGTTGCAGCGAAATGGCGTGACGCAGATCTTCAAGCGCCTCGTTGTAACGGCCGAGACGCATCCGAGCCACGGAACGCAGGTTTAAAGCTGCGTCGTCCCTGGGGTTCAGTGCAAGC
Organism: Pyrinomonadales bacterium; assembly: GCA_038237475.1. Taxonomy (GTDB): domain Bacteria; phylum Acidobacteriota; class Blastocatellia; order Pyrinomonadales; family Pyrinomonadaceae; genus JAOAPY01. Next base: position 338,062 of record JBBRYS010000004.1, read on the forward strand.
TTGGCCGTGGCATCGGCCTCAGAACGCTCAGCCCGCACTTCGGGAGTGCTGAAGCGCTCGACGTGCGAACGCTCTTTCGGCGCGCCGGTCTCCTGAGCTGCGATCCCGCTGAGGGAAGAGAGCAGACATATTGCGAGGGCGGGTGTGCGACTGGTGATCATCTTGGCACTTGAGTGGAACAACAGGGAGAAGGACCAAAATTCTAGCAAAAGACGACCGCGCGCGCGAACGCTCGGTCGTCTTAACTTGCTGTCGGAGCGGACTCTGGAGAGTCCCCAACGACAAAACTAAACTTCAAAACAGCTGAGCGGGTTAGAAGATAAGCTTCGCCCGGTATTGGATAACGCGACCCGGATAGGCACCATCAAACCGCCCGAAGCTGCCGTCGTTAATGTTGTTGTTCGGGACAGTCAGTTTTGTATGATTCCAGAAGTTGAAGAACTCAATCCCGATTTGGCCTTTAATCCTTTCGGTTATGGCGGTCGTCTTGAACAACGACAGGTCTGTGTTCCAGATAGCGGGACCATTAAAAGTATTGCGTCCCAGGCTTCCGTACCTGATAACGGCTCCCGCTGGATTCGCCGGCAACACAGTTAGATTCGCGGTCGTTGAGAATGCCGCTGCATTCAGATAACGCCCAGGGGCAAGGTTGGCGAACGGATCACCTATCTGCGACGGGCGCACCACATCACAGTTGCATACGACCGTGAACGGGAACCCTGTGCGAGCACTCTGAATCAGGTTCAACTGCCAGCCGCTGACCAGCCTGTCAGCCGCACCGGCGTTGTTGAAATACTTTTGTCCCTTGCCGAAAGGCAAATCGATAATCGCACTGGCTGAGAGCAGATGCGGTATATCCAGCGATGAACGGCCATAGTCTGCATCCAGGTTGAACGGATTAATTGGTCCGCTGCGACCGCCGCTGCGACTATCACCGAGAGAGCCAATGACTCCGATCGCGTTGTCGTTAGTGCGACTGTAGGTGTACGAAACCTGTCCCTGAATATTGCGCGACAAGCGTTTCTGAACCTGCGTCTGCAGGCCGTTGTAAGAAGACCGCGCAGCATTCGTATAAAGCAGAACGTTGCCAAGGAACTGACCCGCCGCATTCTTTGAAGCGGCAGTACCACCGCTGCCAATATTGAACGTCGTCAGCAGGTTGCGCGAGCGGTTACCAACATAGCCTACATCCAACGACCAATCGCGGGCGAATTGCCATTGATAGGTAACCTGGAATTGATGTACGTATCCTATCTTCTGTTTGCGGTCGACACTGAAGAGCGCCGCTGAGTTTGGCAGATTTGCCGGATCAATCTGCGTAGTCACCGATGGCGGACCGGTATTGACACTGAAGTAGGTGCGCGCATTCGTTGGCTGTTGACCATTGAACTGCGAAAAGTGAACGGTGTTGGTAAATGGCGGATTACGGATACCCGGTGGGTAATCCGTGCCATCCAGCGTGTACAGCAAGCCGTAGCCGCCACGCAGCACCATCGACTTCTCTTTATTGAGCGAGTAGGCGAAACCGGCGCGCGGACCAAAGTTATTCTTGTCTATTGAAACGAGGCGATCTTTGTTGTCGCCCGCAACGATTACCCGCTTCACGTCCGGGAAATAGTAGCTGAGACGGCCGCTGCTTTCGGTCGGAGGAGTATATAAGTCATAACGCAGGCCCAGGTTCAATGTCAGGCGGTCGTTAACTTTCCAATCGTCCTGCACAAACAAGCCATACTCCTGAGTGCGGAGGTTAAATGGCCCACCAAAGACTTTGCCGCGATCGACCTGGAACGCAGGCAGACTCATCAGCTCATTCGCCTGGGCGTTGCTGGTGCCGCCGTATGGGACACCATTCGCATCCACGTAACATCTGCCACCTGGCGCCACTGACGCAGCAGGACAAACCTGACCCGTGATTAGCGGATTGCTGGCCGGCCCGTCATCGGCGTACTGCATATTTCCTTTCAGGAATCCCGAGCGGCCGCCGTCGATCGTATTGAGATAGCGCAGCCGCATCTCTCCACCGACCTTGCTCACGTGTGTTCCATGGACGATAGTCAGCGAATCCGCGAAATAAGGATTCTTGCTCTTCACCTGGAACAATCCGCCATCACCCAAATACTCAGTGAAGCCGGAACCAAAATTACCAAGGCCGGGGCCGCCGGAAGCTGCCAGCGAGCCGTCATTTGCATTCGGATAACCAATGTCCTGTGCAAAGGTGGCGCTGGTACCGCAAGCACCCCCCACACCGCAGTTGCGAATTCCTACGTCGATCTGCGTCAGACCAAACCGGAAGTCGTTGAGCACTGAAGGACTGAACTGGTGGGTATCAGTGATCGTCACCTGACGAGTGTTACCCACTTCATCACCGGCGCCGAAACCGGCGGTCGGCAACCCAGGTAAGAGGTTCGCGCGGTTGGTCTTCAACTTCTGATCGTTGTAACGACCGCTGAGCGAATTGTTCGACCCAATCTTCTGGTCGATTTTGATTTCGTAGTTATCAATCCTTTCCTTGTTCGCGCGCTGCGTAAAGTAGTTGTTATTGCCCTGGTCAGGATTGAAAACATTCTTGGTTGGGAGGGGGAATAGATTGAATAACTTTTTGCTGATCGGGCTGATCAGGTTCGCCGGGATAATACCGCCAGCGAAAGCCTTACCCGTGTAGGGATTGCAAACCGGCCCATCGTTTACTCCGGTGATGCTATTGTCTCCGTCGCAGTCATGATTGGAGAAACCACTAAAGTCTCCATTGCGCGAACCGACCGTCGGGACCGTCGAACTGGCTGGGAATGGCAGGTTATTGCGCTGGCCCAGAAAGTCAAAGAAGAAGAATGTCTTGTTCTTGATAATTGGTCCGCCGATCGTGCCGCCAAACTCATGGATCTGCTGCACCGCTTTCTTAAACGGATCCAGATTCGTTACGCCCTGAGAAATCGCAATCCCGCGATCCCTTTTCAACATCGGGTGATAAGCATTCAGCGCGGAGTTCTGACCGTAATAATAAAGCGATCCGTGAAAGTCGTTGGTTCCGGACTTGATAGATGTATTGATCACCGCGCCGGCTGCGCGACCGATCTCAGCTGGAGGCACGCTGGTGGTAACTTTAAACTCAGCGATTGCATCGGGATTAGGGAATACGCCGATGGTTCCAAACTGCGGTTCGTTGTTGTCCACACCGTCAAGTGAGAAGTTGTTATTGGTCGAGCGTTGTCCGTTTACAGTGAGCGCGCCGCTACCGGAACGAGCAAAGCGAGAATTTTCAGTCGAACCCTGTGAATTGCTTGCACCTGGTCCACCGCTGCCCGCACGCGGGTCGCCGTTATTAAATTGGCGCGCATCTGGCCCGGTGCCACCGAAACCGGTATTGCCGGAAGCGGCTACGCCGGGCATCAAAGTGGCCAGCTGAGTAAAGTTGCGGCCTGACAAGGGCAACTCCGTCACTTCCCTGCCCGTGACAACCGTGCCGCGGTCGCTTGATTCAGTTTCAACGAGAGGCGCGGCAGCAGTAATAGTGACCACACCGCTAATCGTGCCCGGCTTCAACTGCACGTCAATTCTCAACCGATCGCCTGTCTGAAGAATTATTTTTTCCTGGGTTGCGGTTTGAAAACCATCCTTGCTGACGGTCACCGAATAGCTACCGATGTCGAGCAGTGGCGCCGAGTACTCTCCAGAGTCTCCAGTAGTAAGGGTGCGCGATGATCCCGTGTCGACCTTGAGCACAACAACGGTGGCGCCGGGTATGACACCGCCACTGCTGTCGGTCACAGTGCCGCCGATTTCTGCCTTATTCGATTGCCCGAAAGCGGCAACAGAAAAGATGGCGAGCAGACAAGCCAACATAACCACTGGTTTCAGCAGGTGCAAAAAAGCCCTATAGGTCTTCATGGTGAACCCTCAAAGAGAACGAGATAAGAACTGCGTTCACGACCCAGTCAGATCGAAAACGTTTTTGCGGCGCAACTTCTGTTTATTTCGGGCCGATGCTCGAGCACATATCTGCTTCTGGATGTCTTTATCAAAGTTTGTTGCCTAAGCGAACTAAGTATTTAGTACAGTTTTGGATTGCTGTCAACAGTTTTTTCGGTCGGACTTAAGAAAAGTCTAATCCAGAGGCGTTGGCAGAACGTTCATCGGGACAGGAAAACAGAATTAATAAGCAGCGCGATGAACGAAGCCCACGCTCCTCAGGCGGCGAAGGCTGCGCCGAACTTTGTAGCCAGTACCAGGCAAAGCGCACCCATCAAGCTTGGGTTCGGGCCCAGCGTTGAGGGGACGATTCGAGCCGTGGGCAAACCACGACGCACGCTGCGGTGGATGGTTTCAGTGAGGGCCTCTTCAATCAAGGGCCAGGCACGGGAGATTTCTCCGCCGACGACTACCACCTCGGGACTGAATCCAACTACCAGATTCGAGATCCCTATCCCAAGATAGTGTGCGGTCTCAACCAGGGCTGCGGTGGCCTCTGGTTCCCCGCTGAGAGCGCGATCAATTAATGAAGGGAAACTGATTGTCTCCGACTGGTTTCCTTTCTTGCAGAGCCTGCGGTATCTGGCCAGGGCCGCGCGCTCAGAAGAAAATGCCTCCCAGCAATCAAAGTTTCCACACGAACAAGCCACCGGCGCTTCGGAGCCGACGATCATGTGACCGAACTCACCGGCCGCTCCACGCTCGCCTCGATAGAGAAGTCCGTCAATAATGATGCCTGTGCCAACGCCGGCGCCTACTACGATCATAATGAGGTCGCGAGCATCGGTAACCTCGGGCCGGCCGAACCACAATTCTGCCAGGGCGACCGAGTTCGCGTCGTTGTCGATAGTTACGGGTAAGCCTGTCGCCGATGAGATTTCGCGTTCAATTGGGAGATCACGCCATTTGAAATACGGGACGTAAATGGCGTGGCCGCTAGCAGGATCAACCAGACCCGGGATGGTCACCCCCACGGCTTCGATCGAAGCCTTGTGGCGTTCTGAAAAATAACGTACGGACGCAATGATCTTTTTTAAGGACTCTTCCGGATCGGAATCTGAGGGGAACTCCTGGCGGTCAATGACTCGCCCGGCAAGATTACAAGTCGCAACCAGGGTCCGGGTCGGACGGATAGCTACGCCGATAGCAATCGGTCCCGCGGCGCGCAAACGGAGCATCGTCGGCCGGCGCCCGCCGGTCGATTCGCCTTCGCCAATCTCCTCGATCAACCCTTTGTTCTTGAGCGATTCCACGATGGTGGAAATGGTTGAACGCTGCAGTGCTGTCTCGCGGGAGATCTCAGCCCGTGAAATTGGCTCGCGGTCGCGGACATAGTTCAGCACAATCTGGCGATTGATATCGCGGATTGTGTTCAAGCGTGCCGCCTGAGTTTTTCTGAGGTCGAGCCGTCGCATTCAATTCCGCTCCAGACGGATTAAGGCTATTCGTTCAAGTCTTACTTCTTAATTCCTTTGCCTTCGACAATCGTTAGCCGGCGATCAACTCCGGGTACCGCAATTGTCTCCCTGCTGCCGCTGGGCCAAACAATCTCCAGCTTGTCCACACTGATCGCAGCGCCCAGTCCAAAGTGCAGAGTCTGATCGTTCTGCGAAGAGAAGCTACCCCCGCTAATAACATCCTGCCGCTGGCGCATCTGGCCGGTGGTCAAATAAGCACTGGCGCCGACAGCATCTCGGGGAGATTTTTTTCCAACCTCGCCAATCAGGTGCAGACTGAGCCAGTGACCCGGCGTCGCGCTTGCATTCCTGAGCACCGTCGGCTTGGAATCTACATTATTGATGACCACGTCAAGCCGCCCGTCTCCATCAAGATCTCCAACAGCCAGGCCGCGCGAGCACCAGGACGGTGCCAGCCCACTCCCGGGCGCGGCGCCGACTCGCTCAAACTTCCCATTTTTTAAGTTGCGGAACAACAGCGTCTGTTGAGCATAGCTCGTGCCCCACTGATTGTTATCGACTGCAGGATAGACGTGACCGTTCGCCACCATTAGATCCTGCCAGCCGTCGTTGTCATAGTCGATAAATCCCGTGCCCCAACCGAGAAAAGGCAGAGTTATCTCACCGAGCCCGGCAAGAAAAGTGATGTCAGTGAAGTTACCGTCACCGTCGTTGTGATACAGAACATTCGAATCGTCGGAAAAGTTGGTGATGTGAAAATCCAGCCGGCCATCGTTATCATAGTCACCCACCGCGACACCCATGCCCGCCTGCTCGCGTCCATTTTCATTCAACGCCACGCCGGAAGGGTATCCCACCTCCTCAAAAGTTCCGTCACCCTTATTGATGTACAACTGTTTGGGTGTTGAGTCGTTGACTACAATGAGATCCAGCAACTCGTCCTCATTAATGTGTGCGAACACCGAAGAGAATCCGTAATACTTTTGCGGATCGTTGACACCCGCTTTCACACTTACATCTTCAAATGTGCCGTCCGGCTTCTGATGATACAGAGTGTCGCCTTCTCCGGTCAGGCTGCGTGGCCCACACATCACCGGCGCGCCGCGGAACTGGCAAAAATTTTGTCCCACTCCTCCGGGCTTGTTTGCCTCGCTGGGATTTCGTGGCAGATTGTTCAAATCAATTTCAAGATAGCCGGGCACGAAAAGATCCAGGCGGCCATCGCCGTCATAATCACCCCAGGTAGCGCCGGTGCTCCAGCCCTTGCGGGCCACGCCAACTTTTTCGGCGACATCGGTGAAGGTGCCGTCTCCGTTATTGTGATAGAGACGTGAAACGCCAAAGTTCCCTACAAAGATGTCCGGATGGCCATCGTTGTCATAATCTCCGATGGCGACACCCATCCCCCAGCGCTCGTTCGCGACACCAGCCTTGTCAGTGACATCTTCAAATTTCCAGTTACCCAGGTTGTGATACAGCGCGGCTCGCGGCGCCTTTTCCTTTCCTAACAGAGCCGGCAGGGTAGACCCGTTCAGCAGATAGATGTCGGACAACCCATCGCCGTCATAATCAAAAATTGCCACGCCGCCTGACGGCACTTCAAAGATGTAATCCTTGGCGGACCCGCCTGCGTGATGTTTGAAATTTGCCAACGCAGTCTTGTCGGTCACGTCTTCGAATATCAGCGGCGCTTTTGCATCGGTGATCCCGGTTGTGCGCCGCGAAGAATAGGCCAGGGCCGGTCCTGTGTTCACACCCCCCATCTCCTGTTTTTGGTCCGGCTTCCCGGGCGGCGTTTGAGCGAACAAATTCGTGGAAAGCACACCGAGTGCAAGCAGGACAACGGAAACAATTGGTCTCAGGCAGACGCGATGAATCTTTGTATTAATCATTTCTTTCAGAGGTGACGATGAACAATAACCGGTCAGAAATCAGCTGCGGAGTGAAACACTGGAGACTAATTGAAAATACGCAGCAGGACAGTGGCTGTCAAATAAGTCTCAACCCGGACAGCGCAGACAGGCCCTGTTTGAATCTCGTCCAGGCTCACCCGACATTTAGTCCAAACTGAATTCTCAGAATGACTCGAAAGTCACATTTGCTACTTCGCTACTTCCCCGTTTCTTCCCTGATAGTCAGGTAGCGATCGATCGCCGGCGCAGTAATCGTTTCGACATTGCCACTCGGCCAGTGGACCTCGACACTGCGCACGCCTGACGCGGCTCCGACGCCGGCGATTATTCTCGGATCGTTGGCCGATAGATAGCTGCCGCTGCTGGACACGTCAAATATTTGCTTGCGTCCGCCGGAGTCTGTAACGATCACCCGCGCACCGAGGCCACCGCGATTGGATTTGCTGCCAATCAATGAGAGACCTAACCAATGATTTTTCGTGCCGTCGTTTCGCAGGACCAGGGGCGTATTGTTAAGCACACCCAGCACCGCATCGATCTGACCATCATTGTTCAGATCTCCAAACGCAGCGCCCCTGGCCACAATCGGAATCTTGAAGGCGGAACCCGCTGTTGCCGAAACATCAACAAAGCCTTTGCCGGTGTTCCGCATCAGTAAGGGAGTTTGCTTGTACTTCAGATAACCAGTCGAGAGTTCAATCGTGTCGAGCACGTGACTCTGAGCCACGAAGACGTCGCGCCAGCCATCATTGTCGGCGTCCATAAAACGAATGCCCCAGCCTGAGTGCGGCAGAGTAATCTGGCCCACGCCGGATGCCTTGGTTACATAACTGAAACTTAGATCCCCGTTATTACGATAAAGCGGATACGTCTGATACGAGAGAGTTGTCTCTACTACATCCGGGTAACCATCGTTATCGTAATCGCCCGTATCGACTCCCATGCCGGCAAACGTCTTGCCGTCCTCATCGTAACCAGCGCCGGCCATTACCGCGATATCTTCAAAGGTGCCATCACCCCGGTTGTGATAGAGCGACTGGCGCACGCTATCATTCGCGACAAACACATCGGGCCAACCATCGTTATCGAAATCAGCAAAGGCCAGGCCCAAGCCTTTGCCGCTCGCATCGGCGATACCGCTCTTCACGCTTACATCTACAAATGAGCCATCCGGCAATTGCCTGAAAAGCAGGTTGGCTACACCTTTGAAATTATCCGGATGACAATAGGCTCGCGTGCCACGGCTGTCCCCGCAGAGGATGCCGCCCTTTTCAAAATCCCAATCAAGATAGCGAACGACAAAGAGGTCAAGCCGTCCATCGCAATCGTAATCAAACCAGCCGGCGCTCGTGGACCAACCTCCGGCAGCCACGCCGAGCTTCCTGGCCATTTCAGTAAAGGTGCCGTCGCCATTGTTGTGATACAGCTGATTGGCGCCATAACCGGTGACATAAAGATCGACGAAGCCGTCGTTGTCATAGTCGGCGGCAGCCACACCTAAACTAAAGCCTTCCCCTTTCGAGCCGGCGCGCTCAGTCACGTCTTCGAAGCTGCCATCGCTCTTCTGGTGATAGAGGCGGTTCCAGAATTGCGATTCGTGTTTGTCGGGCATCGAACCGGCAGGCATGGGATCTTTCAGGAGCGCGCCATTTGTAAAAAAGATGTCCAGGCGACCGTCATTATCGAAATCAAAAAGGGCCACACCGCCGCCCATTGTTTCCAGCAGATACTTTAGCGTCGTGGGCGAGCCGTTGTGTTTGAAATTAATCTTCGCCGTCGCTGTGATGTCCGTAAAGGTGACGGGCGACTGCCCCTGAGGGCCTGGTGGGGGAGGATTTTTTAGCAGTTCGGGAACGCTGTACGAACGTCCGCTGCGCGGAGTTGGCGAAGGCGAGGGCTGTTGAGCGCCTGCAGCGGCAGCAGTCAGTATTGCCAGCGCGATGGCTATGAAAAACATGCTCACTAATTTCATTGCGTCAATTCTTTTACGATGCCTTCCTTTCAGTTCCTACTGCACTTTCTTTTTCGCCTCATCAAACAACTGATTATTCTTCTCGTAAGACATTTCCGAGTTTGACGTCGAAGTCGGTGGATACTGATGGCTCTGGTAAACGGGATAAGCTTCAGTGCGCAAGTGCGGGTTACAGTATCAAACGACTAAGGCGCCGCGATCGTGACGTAATTGCGACCGGCGTAGAGTCTGATGCCGCCGGCAACTGCCGTTATCTGCAAGGGCCGCGGCCGTTTCATTTCTTTGTCCGTTTGCGTCGGACCGGAAAACAACTCTTTGCCGCTGAGATCCAACACTGAGAACTTGTCGCCGACAAATCCAAATCCATAAGCGCCAACCCCGAGTTCAAAATTTCCAATCCGCACCCGAGAGTCACTGATTAAGAAGCCCTGATATTTTTCGCGCACATCTGCAGCATAACCCGCCGTATCAACTAAGCCGGCAATGACGAAACGGTTACTGCCAAACCGCGCCGCCGCAGAATTGCGCATCTGTGTCGGCGCGCTCAATCCCTGGAAGTAGAATGCGCTCGGGACAATTCGCGCTAACTCAGTTCCTTCGAGTACGGTGCCCGTGGTCTGCGCTGCTGCAACGACGGCTGTTGCGGCAGAAAAAGAAACCGCAGCCACTACTGTGAGCAAGGTCCTAAACAGCTTTCTCATCATAGATCTCCTCGAAAAGTGAAAGGCCCGGAGACGGGATCTGCTCCTGCACTTAACTTATTTCTCCGGCGGGAAAAGGAATTCCAAAATCTGTCCGGTGCGAGCCGCCCACGCGCGTTCGTTATGCTCTGCGCCTTCAGCTTCAAAATACTTCAAGTCTTTCCCTGACTGCCAACCCCTTTTCATAAGCGCATCCCTTAACAGCCGGGCGCCCGCAACAGTCTCTTGCGCCCGCTGCGGAGATTCACCTTCCTTCGTGCCTAGATCGAGCCAGATGCGAACCTTCGGCTTTCGCGATAGAGCCTCGACGTAACGAACAATGTGGTGGTCGGCAAACCAGACTGAAGGAGACACCACCGCCAGACGCCCGAATACCTTACTGTATTTCAATCCCAGATACAGTGAGACGAGCCCACCCAACGACGACCCCCCTAACCCTGTATGCGCCGCGTCTCGTCTGGTTCGATACTCTTTATCGATAAAGGGTTTCAACTCCTCTACGAGCATGCGCCCGTAGAGATCAGCGCCGCCGCCCATTTTGTAGGTGGCGTCAACTGCCGGAGTGTACTCGTTAATGCGATCCTTGCCGGCGTTGTAAACTCCCACGATGATCAATGGCTCTACTTTGCCGGCAGCGATCAGCGCTTGTGCCGTTTCATCAACGCGCCACTCCTGACCAGGGATGTATGAGGTGGCGCCGTCAAACAGGTTCTGCCCGTCGTGCATGTAAAACACGGGATAGCGCTGCGATTTATTCTGCGCGTATGCTGGCGGTAAGTAGACAATAACGTGGCGCTCATTATTCAGAATTTTTGAGTGGAAGTTCTGATGCAGTCGAATAGTACCGGTCAGGGTAGGCGCCGGTTGCGCGCTCGCCGCGGTGATGGAGAACAGGCAGGCGATTGCAAGCAATACTGTGCGACTGGTTCCCTTCTTCATGGGCCCACAATAATCGTTGAGGGCCGCCTCGCGCAAACACGCCACGAACCCGCGCCAAGTAGGGCACGCGCAGCTCCAGGCGCCCGGAATTCAACTTCAGCTCACAACGCTCGCTTGCCCGGAGCTAGTCCTGAATTCCAGGCGCCCTATCACCTTATGTTGTCCGCAAAATGCACTCGCGGGTGAGCATCATCAGCGAACCGCTACTTCTATCCGTTCCGGCTTCGTATGACGTGCAAGCTCATGCGCGCGTGCGGCCTGCTGCTCACCTTTCCCTGGGAATAATTGGCGACCACTGTCAACGGTCATCCAAATTTGCGACAGAAAATACTGATCGCCGTACTTATTGAAGACCAGACGCTGCCCACCCTTGAAATCACGAGCGCCGATCGCCAGCGGAGCATTCACGAGCGCGACTGACTCGCCGTCTGCCCTGCGAATCACCATCGCATTACCCACCGTGCGCTTGATGCTATAGGCTCCTGCCTTTAGTGTCGTTTTACCCGCGGTAAAATCGAAAGGGACGTGAACCTCTACTTTTCCTGGTGTCTGCGCCTGTACGCTCGCAATTGCCAGCACAAAGAAGAGGCCCAGGACCGCTGAATATTTTAAAAACTGAATTCTCATAATCTCCTCCTACGATCTCATTTCAGGCCAGCTCCATTGCCGCCTTCAGGTACTGACGCGACGTCCCGATGAAAAAGGGGTCACGTGGAAAAGAAAAGAGTGAGAATTAACGCAGGCCTACTCTTAGTTGAACGGAAGTTGATTTTTTGACGTACAAGAACACGATGCCGGCAATACTGACTGCGACCGCACCAATGCCTCCCAACGTTACCCAGCTACTGATCGGCTGGGCCAACGGCGATCGGGATGCTTTGGACCACCTGGTCCCTCTTGTCTATGACGAGTTGAGGCGCCAGGCGCGACGGTATTTGAGACGAGAACAGGTTGGCCACACCCTGCAAACCACGGCCTTGATTCACGAGGCCTACCTGCGGCTGATCGATCAAAACAACGTCCAGTGGCAAAACCGGGCCCACTTCTTCGGCATCTCTGCCCAGTTGATGCGACGGATACTTGTCGACCATGCGCGGGGAAAACATCGCGAGAAGCGTGGAGGATCGGCTGTCAGAGTTTCGCTTGTCGACGCCACTGCGGTGTCGAAAGGACAGGACCTCAATGTAGTCGCTTTAGATGAAGCATTAGAGCGGCTCTCACAGATCGACGAGCAGCAGGCGAAAATCGTAGAGCTCCGATTTTTCAGCGGCTTAACCGTCGAAGAGACAGCCGAAGTGTTGGGCATCTCAACCGCAACCGTGAAACGCGATTGGCGAATGGCCAAAGCCTGGCTCCATCGCGAGCTCAGCGGCACAGTGAAAGAGAATGAGTAAAGTCAGTTTTCGACAATGGCAGCAAGCCAAGGAAATATTTGAGGGGGCTCTTGAGCGCTCGGACGTTGAACGCACTGCCTTTCTTGATGAAGCGTGTGGGCCAGACCGCGCCCTGCGTCAGGAAGTTGAATCTCTCCTTCGTTCGTACTTTGCCGCCGGCAGTTTTATGGAGTCACCGGCGATCGCACCGGTCGCGGAATCATTCGCCGGAAAACAAACGCAATTGGAGCCCGGTCAAAGAATCAAACACTATGAAGTGATCGGGCCTATCGGCGCAGGGGGTATGGGTGAAGTATACCTGGCCCGCGATATCACGCTGGGCCGGCGCGTGGCCCTCAAGCTGCTGCCCGAATACGTCGGCAAAGATCCCGAGCGGCTGCGGCGTTTCAAACATGAAGCGCGCCTGGCCTCGACCCTGAGCCATCCCAATGTTTGCGTCATACACGAGATTGGTGAAACAGACGAAGGTCAGGCCTTCATCACCATGGAATACATCGAAGGGGTGACTCTTCGGGAACATCTCAACAACCAACCGCTGGATATAAGCCAGGCGCTGGATCTGGCAGTTCAGATCGCCGAGGCTCTAAACGCCGCCCATGAAGCGGGCATTGTTCATCGCGACATCAAGCCGGAGAACATAATGATTCGGCGGGATGGCTATGTGAAGGTGCTGGATTTCGGCCTCGCAAAATTAGCGGACTTGCCACAGCCCGGTGAGAATCGCACCAGCTCGACTTTGTTGCTGCATTCGAGTCCCGGCACGGTGATGGGGACTGCGGCTTACATGTCGCCGGAACAGGCACGCGGAGTTGCCGTGGACAAGCGCACCGATGTTTGGAGCCTCGGCGTGGTCCTGTTTGAAATGATGAGCGGCCGCGCGCCATTCATAGGCGAAACACCCACCGATGTCGTGGTAGCAATTGTCGATCGTGAGGCGCCTATACTCTCAGAGCTTGCGTTGGACACACCGGCTGAGCTCGATCGCATCGTGAGAAAGGCGTTGAGGAAAAGCCCGGACGAACGCTATCAACTCGTTAAGGAGATGGCGATCGATTTGCGCAGCTTGCAGCGTGACATCGATATAGATCGGTCCTTCGCTCCAGCGGCAGGCGCTGAGGGGCGGACCGCTGTGGTCGCCCGTGTGTCATCGGAAAGAGAACGCTCGTTGGCGGCACAAGACCTGGCTGCGTCCAGGGTTACAACGAAGCACGGTCCTTTCGATGCCAGAGGCTGGCTGGTTCGTTTCGGATTGATTGCGTTGGCAACCGTGATCATCGCCGCCGCTTCGGTTGGGTTCTATAAACTTTACCTGCCTCCTGATGCCAACCTGCCGCCGTCGGCTGTTCGCTTTCAGCAACTCAGAGTAACCAAGCTGACAACGAATGGTAGCGCCCTGTTCGCCTCGATCTCACCGGATGGCAAGTACGCTGGGTATATCAAGAGCGAGAACGGAAAAGAAAGTTTGTGGGTGCGACAAGTCGGCAACGCCGGTAGTCTTGAGATTGTCCCGCCGAATGACGGGCATTTCCAGGGCCTGGCTTTCTCGCCCGACGGCAGCTTCATTTTTTATGGGTATGTCGCCGCCGATAGCAGCCCCGGTGAGATTTACAAAATTCCCGTGCTCGGAGTTGGTGCCACGGCAATCAAACAGGACCCTGATGAGGCGCCGCACAGTCTTTCTCACGACGGAAAGCACATAGCCTTCGTAACCTATGATCGTGTGCAGCAGAGGGACACCCTGAAGGTCGCCAATGCGGATGGTAGTCAGGAAGAGACAATCGCCAGTCGCAACTGGCCGGCCCGGCTTGCCTGGAACTGGGCCACGCTCCCCGCCTGGACCAAAGACGATCAGCGCATCGATTTGCCGCTAGTCAGTTCCGACCCAACCGGATTCCTCGTCAGTATCCTCGATGTGCGATTGTCCGATCGCTCGCCACGCACCATTCCGCTTTCGTCACAAAGATTTGAGCAACCCAACCAGGTAAACCTGCTCTCGGATGCCAGCGGCGTAATCATGTCGGGCAAGGCACAGGGAGCATCGTTTGAACAGATTTGGTATCTCGGTCTGGATGGAAGTGCTCGCACCCTCACCAATGATCTCAGTGACTATCAGGCTGCAGTATTAACCTCGGACTCTGCTTCATTCGTCGCCATCCAGACGCAACGATTGCTGAATATTTGGATCGCTCCCCAGGGCGACGCTGGTCACGCCAGCCAAATTACCTCCGGCCTGGGGCGCTACTTCGATCTCAGCTGGGCTCCGGACGGAAAGATCGTCTACGCCTCGGATGCCAGCGGCAGTGCCGACATTTACGAACTGAGAACGAACGGCGCCGGGGGCCGGCAACTTACCTCCGGCATGAAACGAAACTATGCGCCGGTAGTCTCACCCGATAACCATTACATCGCCTTTCATTCGAACCGTTCCGGTACTTTCCAGATCTGGCGCATGGATCGCGATGGCAGTAATCCCCTGCAACTCACTTACGAAACCACTGAGTGTAACTGGCCGCAGTTTACGCCCGACGGAAAATTCGTTATCTACGAACACTTTCAACCAGGGCGGCCCGGCTCGATCTGGAAAGTGCCGATTGCAGGCGGCCAGCCGGAATCCATACTTGAAGGCGCAGCCATCCGTCCGATCATTTCTCCTGATGGGGAATGGCTTGCTTACTGGCAAAACGATAATAAGCCTGATTCGAAATGGGAACTGGCAATATCAGCTCTTGATGGCTCGAAGACGATAAGGAAATTTGCGGTTGCCCCCACAGTGAAAGTGCAATTCGACACCATCCTGCACTGGAGTCCCGATAGCCGCAATCTAACTTTCATCTCGCACAACGGCGGCATTGACAATGTCTGGGCGCAGCCAATCGCAGGCGGACCAGCACGGCAACTCACCGCATTCAGTGATAGCGAAATTTCTTCGTTCGATTGGTCGCGGGATGGCAGTCTCGCTACTGCCCGTGGTGTTGTCACCAGGGACGTCGTCCTCATCACCGACGCCGCAGCTCGCTGATCTTTCCGAGCGGCAGCGCGCGAGGTCATCTTCTACAAGCGCGCAATTGCCTGCAAATGTTTTCTGTGTCCGAGTATGAAGGACACAAAGGCGCGCTTGGGAGACGGTTGGAATCGTGCCAGGGAGACCATCGCTACCGACCGTCGCAGGCGATGACCGTCAAATCGCAGCTTCGCCAAAGATCCTGCCGCAACCTCGTCGCGTACCGCCCAGGAAGGTAACAGCGAAATGCCGAGGCCATGCTGCACCATCAACTTGATAAAGTAAGTGTCGTTGGACTCAAGCGCCAGCATCGGACTGATGTGAACCTTCTTAAAGAAGAGCTCCGTAGCCCTGCGAATGGACGCGCCTCGTTCAAACAGTATGAGTCGCTCGCGTTCTATCTCACTGGCCTTCACATGTTCTTTCTTCGCCAGTCGATGAGACTGTCCGACAACCAACACCAGTTCGTCTTCGAATAGCTCGGTCACTCGCAGCGCCGGTGAATAGACCGGCATCGAAGCAAACCCCACGTCGGCAGCGCCATTCAAAATGTCTGTCACGGTCTGGTCAGTACTGGAGGTGGTGCGAAACGACAATTCGATCCCGGGATGCTGTCGCATGAACTGCTCAAACAAATCTGAGAACAGATGCACGAAGGCCTGGGTTGCGGCGGCGGCCCGGACCTGACCCACTGGTTCACCATCATGCCCCGACAACCGCTCTCGCAGCGCCTGGCTTTCATCGAGAATTCGTTCCACATGCTCGAGCGCAAGCTTCCCTTTCTGCGACAATTTTACGCCCCGCTTGGAACGCAGAAACAGTGGCTCGCCCAGATCCTGCTCGAGGGCTTTGATCTGATGACTGACCGCAGACTGCGTGAGGTTCAATCGCTCCGCCGCCCTGGTAAAATTCAGCGTCTCTGCTACAACGCGAAAAGTCTTGAGTTGGCCCAATTCCATTACGACTCCTTCCCTAACCTGACATGACCAAAATTAATCACCTGCATTATAAGAATGAGTTAGCGTTGAGGACAGCTCCTGCCTACAATCAGGCGTCTAACCCAGGACGGCAAAGAGCGGTCGGGAGAAAGAAATCGCTGAATTTACTCAGCCGATAACAGAAAAGCCGCGTTAGCCAGGGGGATATTATGCCGATACCATTTAAACTTGAGTACGTTATTGACAAGCTGGTCGCGGACGATCAGCGTGAGAAACAGACTATCAAAAAGCTAACCGGGATCAACCTGCGCGCCAATGATGCCGCGGCCGTTTGGCCTCGCATCCTGGAACACAAGTGGTTTATCAGCGAGAGACTTGGCCGCGATACGGGGCTAAAAGTAGCGGCGATTGACTATTTTGAAAATGTTTATCGAGTTCCAGCGACGTGGCAAAGGAAGGATTTGCTGCCGCCGCGCCTTCGCATGTTCTCGCCGCTAATGAAATCCACTAACGCGTTCTAGAAACCCAGTTCACGATTTGAAGATTCCAAAATCCTGGCCTGGACAACGTTCTTGGCGCCGCCCGTTCACTTTGACCACGGCGCCCGGGTCGCTTTCCGGGTGCAATGTTTTTTCCTCAGTTGCTTATTAGACACTCGCAGCAATTCAGTGAGAACATATTTCCATGGCTGATTCGATGCGTGTTGGAGTGCTCACCGGGGGCGGAGACGCGCCCGGACTTAACCCGGCGATCAAAGGACTGGTCTATCGCGGTTCAGAACTTGGCTTAAAAGTCATAGGCTTGTTCGACGGCTGGCGCAGTCTGCTGGATCCTCTTCCTGAAACAGAAGAACTCAATCGCGAGACCGTGCGGCGTTGGGACCGGGATGGCGGCACTAATCTAGGTTCGTCCCGCACGAATCCCTTTAAGCAATTGAGCGAAGAGGGTGAACCGCTCGATCGTTCGAGCGAGGTCCTGGCCAATATCGAAAAGCTCGGTCTGGGCGCCATCGTGGTTTGCGGCGGCGAAGACACTCTGGGTGTGGCGGCGCGACTTGCTCAGCAAGGTGTGCGCGTAGTGGGGATTCCCAAAACCATCGACAAGGATCTGGCGGCTACCGACTACACACTTGGTTTCGATACCGCCCTGAGAAATGTTTCAGAGATTATCGAACGGTCCCGGACTCCGGCCGGTTCTCATGGCTGGGTGCAAATCGTCGAGGTGATGGGACGGCACGCTGGACATCTCGCGCTTTGGTCTGGAGTCGCGGGACAGGCCCACATCATCCTTATACCCGAACATCCATTTCGCTACGAACGCATCTTTCATCTTTTGAAGGACCGACTGGGCGCGCCGGGACTCAGCCGGGGCGGTTTGCACGGGCCACGGTACGCGGTGATCGTCGTTGCCGAGGGAGCATGTGCGGAGGATGGCGAAATGGTCACCCTCGATGATCGTCATGACGCATTTGGTCACATACGCTTAGGCGGCATTGGCGAGGTGCTCGCGCGCAAGATTCTGCGCGAGACACCGTACGAAGCGCGCGCGGTCATGCTTGGTCACCCGCAGCGTGGCGGTCCGCCCAGCCCGGTGGATCGCATCATGGGGTTGCTATATGGCGCACGCGCAGCTGAAGCTGTTGCTGCGCAGCAATTCGGCAAAATGGTTTCGGCGCGTGGGATTGCGCCGGCGTGCGACTTGTCGCTGGTAGACATCACGGAAGTGCTCGGAAAAATTAATATAGTCGACGTCGAGAAGGATTACGATACTGAGCGCTATCACCTGAGGAACATTGGCATGTGAGATCAGGATTGCTGATTGCTGATTTTTAAGCCAGTTGAATTTCGGACACTGCGAACTGAAGACTGCCATGGCCGAAGCTGATGGATGAGTTCAAATGAGACAGCTGCTGGAGGAGCACGATGAATAAACGCAAACTCGGTAACTCGGAACTGGAAGTAGCGCCCCTTGCTTTCGGCGGCAACGTGTTTGGCTGGACCATCGATGAAGCGACCTCTTTCCGCCTGCTCGATGGCTTTACCGACGCCGGCTTCGATTTTATTGATACCGCAGACATCTATGCGACCTGGGTGCCGGGCAACCAGGGCGGAGAGTCGGAGACCATCATCGGCAAATGGCTGAAGCAGAAAGGCAACCGTGCCTGCATCATCCTGGCTACAAAAGTTGGCATGGACATGGGCCCCGGTAAAAAAGGTCTGTCACGAGATTACATCTTTCGCGCCGTGGAAGATTCGCTGCGCCGCCTGCAAACCGACTACATAGATCTCTACCAATCTCACGAAGATGACTCGGCCACGCCACTGGAAGAAACGCTGAAAGCCTTCGACGATTTGATCAAGCAGGGAAAAGTTCGCGTTATAGGTGCCTCCAACTACAAGGCTGAGAGGCTGGCCGCCGCACTCGAAGTCAGCCAGCAAAATAAGTTCGCGCGCTATGAAAGCCTGCAGCCGCACTACAACCTGTACACGCGCGCTGCTTTTGAAGAGCACCTCGAGCCACTCTGTTTGGAAAAAGGCGTTGGTGTAATTCCCTATTATTCTCTGGCCAGCGGTTTTCTGAGCGGTAAATACAGGTCCGAAACCGACTTGTCCCAAAGCCAGCGTGGCCGGGACGTCAACAAGTATCTTAATGAGCGAGGTTTTCGCATCCTAAGCGCGCTCGACCAGGTGGCTGAACAATACAATTCAACACCTCCCAGGGTCGCGCTCGCATGGTTGATAGCACGCCCCAGTATCACAGCACCCATTGCCAGCGCCACGAATCTCGATCAACTTGAAGATTTAGTCGCCGCCACTAAACTCGTACTGGAACCAGAGAACATAGAAGCTTTGAATGCAGCGAGTGAGTACAGCGAAACTAAAGGTGCCGCCAGTTGATTCAAATGGGAGACTTGTGCACTACTGACGGCGATCATCCAAGTGCAAGACTGCCTGGATGACTACGGTATTTACGGGGAAATGAGACTTCAGATCCCGGCTGACTCTCACAACAACTGACGACAACCGCTTCTGAATCTGTTCGTTTCTACTCCTCGGCAGCGACAACTCGAATTTGTTGAATGGCGACCGTAACTTTCTGACTGCTGGAGAGTTTATTCCTTGAGACAGTTATGACCGGCGGCGAACCTGCAGCAACGGGACAGAACGAGGAGGCGAACGAACGCCTTCTGGTTGAAGCTGCGCAAGCAGATCCGGCCCGATTTGCGGATCTCTACGAAATCAACTTTGAACGTGTCTTTGCGTATGTCGCGCGGCGAGTGCAGGATCGCGATCTCGCTGAAGACCTGACTTCCGAAGTCTTTCAAAAAGCTCTGGCTAATCTCTCCCGCTGGCGCTGGCGTGGGGCTCCCTTCGCAGCCTGGTTGTTTAGAATCTCAGCCAACGCCATCGCAGATCGCTTCCGACAGGCCGGAAAGGAACAACCCCTCGGCGAGCCAGGCACAACATCGACCAGTGAGCGTGAGTTCGAAGCCGCAGAGCGGCGCGCGCATCTCTATCGTCTAGTCAGCCAGCTTCCTGACGATCAAAGGCAGGTAATCGCACTGCGTTTTGCGGAAGAGAAAAGTATTAAAGAGATAGCAGTAGTATTGGAACGCAGCGAAGGGGCCATTAAGCAATTGCAGTTTCGCGGCTTGCGAAACCTGCGGAAACAACTTGATGAGACTAATGGATAACTCCAGCTTGATAGACAATCTGGATCAAGCGATCGAGACGCTCTTCGCGTCACCCGCGAAGCTCGTGTGGCCTGCTGAGGATGAGCTTGCAGCTCTACTGCGCGTCGCGTCTGAGCTACGGCAACTGCCGCGCGAAGCTTTCAAGTCACAGCTCAAAAAAGATTTGTTGAGGAGAACAACAATGACCAACATGACGCAGCCAACTGAAAGCGGAGCATCAGTCTCACCCGTTCGCGAGGGGTTCCGCACTGTCACTCCTTACATCGCTGTTCCGGAGGCACTCGAGGTGATCGAGTTCGTGAAGAAAGTGTTCGATGCTCAGGGCCGCATCTTGGGTACCGGATCAGAGGGCGGAATTCATTCTGAGTTCAGGATTGGCGACTCTATGTTGATGATCGGCGGTGGCGCAGCAAGGCGCGGTAATTCCATGCCGGCGACGCTGCATATTTATGTCGCAGACGTTGACACGGTCTATGAGCGGGCACTGGAAGCAGGCGCCACCTCGCTTCATCCACCTATGGACCAGGAATATGGCGAGCGCTCTGCAGCCTTTGTCGATGCGGGAGGTAATCAATGGTATCCAGCTACGGCCAAAGGCGAGAACTACATACTCGAGGGGGCACAAGATGTGATGCCTTACCTGCACCCAGTTGGCGCGGCAACACAGCTCGAGTTCTTGAAAGAGGCGTTCGACGCGGCTGAAGAATTTCGCTACCAGTCACCCGATGGCATTATCCATCACGCCAAGGTAAAAATCGGCGATGCAATCGTCGAATTGGGCGAAGCACACGGTCAATGGCAGCCCAGGCCGAGTATGTTCATGCTCTATGTTGACGACGTCGATGCCTGGTACGCACGTGCCCTGTTGGCCCGAGGCGCGAGCTCGGCCGGGGAACCGGCAGATCAGCCGTATGGTGATCGCGTGGGCGCGGTCTCTGATCCTTTTGGGAACGTGTGGTACATTGCTACACACATTAAAGACCTGCAGTCTTAATGCGTGGCGAGCTCGACCTGTCGTAAACGTTCGTCATAGCAACCGTACTAATTACCCGCGTTCAAACGGCAACTTGATGCTTGTCGGAACGCCAGCGCGAGAACGAAAGGACTACTAATTATGCTTGATACTGGAAAACCATTCCCGAACTTTTCTTTACCCAATCAGGACGGCCGGACTGTCAGTCTTAAAGACTACGCCGGCAAGTGGCTGGTGGTTTATTTCTATCCGAAGGACGACACTCCCGGCTGCACCATCCAGGGCAAATCGTTTACTGCGACCAAAGATGAATTCGATGCTGCCGGAGTATCGGTAGTCGGGGTCAGTCAGGACGATGTCGAATCACATAAGAACTTCTGCAACAAGTTTGACTTTAAAGTCGAGCTGCTCGCTGACACAGATGCTGACTTGATGACGAAGCTCGGCATCGGACAATCAGAATGGCAGGGAATGAAGTTTTGGGAGCGCTCGACTTTTGTGGTTGATCCGCAGGGCGTCCTGCGCAAGGTCTATGAAAAGGTCAACCCTCAAGGACACGAACAGGTATTGCTCGAGGACATCAAACAACTAAAGCAGCAGTAGGAGGCTTTATGAGCAAAGCGGTAAAACCAATCCCCGATGGCTATCACTCTGTCACTCCGTATCTGATTATCCGCGGCGCAGCCGACGCGCTCGAGTTCTATAAAAAGGCGTTCGGTGCAATTGAGTTATTTCGCATGCAGCAGCCGGATGGCAAGGTAGGGCATGCAGAGATGAAGATCGGGGATTCAGCCATCATGCTGGCTGACGAACATCCTGAGATGAAGGTTGTCGGCCCGCAGACTCTCGGCGGCACATCGGTCAGCCTGCTTATTTACGTTGAAAACGTAGACGAGTTTTTTAAGCACGCCCTTAGTTCGGGAGCTACCGAGCAACGGCCAGTGGAAGACAAATTTTACGGCGACCGCGGCGGTAGTCTGGCAGATCCCTACGGGCACGTTTGGCATATCGCCACTCACACCGAAGATCTTTCACCTGAAGAAATGGAGAAGCGCGCCGCGGCAGCTCAGGGCCAGGGGTAAGGAGGACAACAAAGTTAACCTTCCCAAAGAAGAGTGCCGCGATCCGATCGCGGCACTCTTGCGTTTTGGTCAGGAATTATTTACCAGGGAATTAGCGGCCGTTATTACCACGCCAATTATCATACCCAAAAAGGCGTTTTGCTTAGGCGATCAGCACACGATCACGGCAGTACCGTGATACGAAATCGATGTTGAAAATCCTTCAGGGACTTCAAAGCAACGCTCATTTAGGCTGAGGATGGACTGCTAATAAACCGAACGTTCGACGGCAATGCCTTTAGTCGCCAGACTAAATCTGGGTTCAGTTCCCTCTTCACTTCCCTGCAGCCGCGCCAATACATATTCTCCGATGGCAGGACCATGTTTGAACCCGTGACCCGAACCCCCACCCACCAGCCAGACATTGTCGAAATCAGGATGCCTGTCTATCAGGAAATCTCCATTCGATGTATTTTCGTATTGGCACACTCGCGTCTCAACCACCGGCGCGTCTTTCAAGCGGGGGACGCGGCGTTCCAGATATTCCCGCACTTCGGCAAGACCTTCGCTGGTGACGACGCGATCTCCCTGTTCTGGATCAAAGGCAGGGCCATGTCGATCGATGGCCACTTTCACACCGCGAGATTCCAAATCGGGAAATCCATATGCTTCATTTCTGAAGTCGATCCAAATAGGCAGAACTCCCGGCGAAAAAGAGCTTCCCTTGTCTCCGGCGCCAAAGAACAATACTTCCTGGCGGCTGGGCCGGATGCGTCCGTCGAGCAACTCAGGAAAAAGTTGCGGCAGCCATGGTCCACCGGCAAAAACGAAAGCCTCAGCGCAAAGACGATGGTCAGCCGCGGTTACTACATATTCCAGAAGCCCTGCACCAGTGGGCGCCGTCACTCGCTCCTGCAGGAAGGTCACGCCTTCTTTCAGCGCTTCGTGAACGACCGCTTGAACGGCGCGGCGCGCCATCAGGGCCCCGCCATCGTTTTCGAGCAGGCCCCAGTCGATATCACCTGTGGCCAACTGGGGAAAACGTTTTGCCAGTTCGCTGCTCGTTAACCTGGTGGACGAGATACCCACTCGATCGAGCGTCTGCTGACATTGTGCGGGATAAGGATCTGCCTCATGAGCGAGCCAAAGCACACCGGTGCGATGAAACAGTGGTTCGCCTACCACGCCAGCCAGCTCCAGCCAAAGTTCCAACGATCGTTTTGCGGAACGAGTGTAGATTTCGTCCGGTCCATAACCCATGCGAATGATGCGCGACTCGCCGCCTGAACTCGAGCGGCTATTCCCCGGTCCGTGAGCATCGATGAGAATGACTCGATTGCCGGAGCGCTGCAGTTGATAGGCGATCCAGGCGCCGAACACTCCGGCGCCAATTACCGCGACATCGTAAACCCGGGTTCGATTGTTAGTTGTCACGCGGGCTATCAGTTCTGCAAATACCAGAGAAAATCACGCTTAGAAAAAGAGTCAGAAACATCGCTGGGGCAAGGGTCTAGCGAAAACTATCCGTAGCTTCAATAAGTGCGTCGGTAATGCCGGGTTCAAAAACAGAGTGTCCCGCATCGGGAATGATCTTCAGCTCCGCTTCGGGCCAGGCCCGATGAAGATCCCAGGCGCTCGCGAGCGGACAAATGATGTCGTAGCGGCCATGCACTATCACTGCCGGAATGTGCCTGATGCGTTCGATGTGCTCCAGCAGATAGTTGTCGGATTCGAAAAAACAGTCGTTGAGAAAGTAGTGACACTCAGTGCGCGCCAAAGCCAGGGCTTTGTCGGGTTCGCTGCATTCGTCAATCATGCTTTGATCCGGGATGAGCTTTAATGCGCTGGTTTCCCAGGTCGACCATGCCTGCGCGGCTTCGAGACGGATCTGTTCATCATCACTGGTCAAGCGCTGGTAGTAGGCGCGGACCAGATCGCCACGCTCGGCTTCCGGGATGATTCGTAAATACGCTTCCCAGGTATCCGGCATTATCCAGCACGCGCCTTTACTCTCCTCGAACAGCCAGCGGTTCTCTTGTGGGCGTCCCAGAAAAATGCCACGCAGCACCAGCGCGAGCACCCTCTCCGGATGAACTTCCGCATAGGTGAGCGCAAGGGTGCTGCCCCACGAACCACCGAACACCTGCCACTTCTCGATGCCGAAATGTTCGCGGACTTTCTCTATATCCTGGACCAGGTGCCAGGTCGTGTTGTCTTCCAGTGATGCATGCGGCCGGCTCTTACCGGCTCCGCGCTGGTCGAACAGGATCACGCGATACGCTTGCGGATCAAAGAAGCGGCGATAGTCCGCGGCTAAGCCTGCTCCGGGCCCGCCGTGCAAAAACACCACCGGCTTACCATTCGAATTGCCACACTGTTCGTAATAGAGGTCATGAAGCGGGGAGACTTTCAGATAACCGCTGTCGTAAGGCTCAATAGCTTCGTAGAGCGTTCTTAATGCGTTCATGACGCAGGATTATCCGGGTACTTCGGCTTGTCTGCAAGACCTATCGGGAACTTGAATGGCTTTTCTTCGCTTCTATGCCTGCCCCGACTTGTCATCAATCTCATATCAGGTCATCATTTGCCACAAGTACCAGGAGGTTATTGCGGATATGACGGAACAAGGGAAACGCGCGCTTATCGTGGTAGACGTTCAAAACGACTTTTGTCCCGGCGGCTCGCTGGCCGTCACTGACGGCGATGAAGTTATCGCACCGCTGAATCGGCTGATTGAGGACTTCCTGAAACGCGGCGAGCCGGTTTTCAAAACACGAGACTGGCACCAGCCACAGACCAAACATTTCGCTGCGCACGGCGGCACCTGGCCGGTCCACTGCGTTCAGGAAACAACGGGTGCTGAATTTCACCCGGACCTGCTCGACGACGAGCGCATTCAAATCATTTCCAAGGGGATGGGAGACGCGGATTGTTACTCAGGATTTGACGGAACCGATCTCGCGGCGCAACTGCGGAGTCGCGGGGTGGAGGAAGTTTGGGTGGGCGGCCTGGCGACGGATTACTGCGTAAAGAACACCGTGCTCGACGGTCTAAAGGAAGGATTTCGCGTTAAGGCGTTGACGGATGCGATGCGACCCGTCGAGCTGAAGGACGGCGATGGCGAACGCGCACTCGCAGAGATGAAAGCAGCGGGCGCCGAGATCTCTCGAGGCGCTGAAGCATCCGGGAAGGCATCGACGTAGCGTTAACTCCGGCGCAGGCCGGCACGACTGATACGCTATTCTCAGAGATCGCTATGGGCACATTGAATATCGACCGCTATCACGCTGCCATGGGAGACGCGTCTTACAAGGACGCCACCCGCCTCCATGACAAGCATCTGAGCGAAGCGCAGGCCACTTTTTATGTCACGCAACGCAAGCTCCCGTTCGCGCCAGTGCTGGGCCACGAGCGTCTGGTGCGATTGCTCATCGACAGCCAGATCGATCGCCCGCGTCTGCGCTTCCTCGAGCAGGATCGCGGCGGGCTGAAACTTTTTGCCAAGGCCATCGAAGACATGCATTTTGTCGGCGCCATCCGCGCCGTTCGACCCGGCACAATTGTCTTTGCACAGCAACCATTCGCTGACATCACCGGCGCGTTTGGACTGACGCAGGCGCAGGAGATTAAATTCGAGCACGCTTTCGATCTGCCCATGACTACTGCCAGCACAGCGATGCAGTTCCGCATGGCCGCCGGCGAGGATCGCTGGCTCTCCGATTTCTCGCTGCGCCGCAATGGCGATATCGAGCGAGCGGTGGACATCGCTGTGTATGCGTTCATCGGCGGCTTCAACGACACTTCCAACATGGAAGCCGCGCACCGCCTCGACATCCCCGCGGTCGGCACCGAAGCGCACTACTGGCAGCAAGCCTTCATCGAGTTCATGTACGAACCGGAAATCGAACCGCGCACCGGCAAGCCCAAGCACTTTGAGCAGGTGGCGTTCGAGCGCTGGCTGGATGCGAATCCAAACGGCACCACCCTGCTGCTCGACACCATTGATGTCTACATGGGCGCAGTGCATGCAGCCATGGCGGCAACTTCAAGCGACAGCCGCCGCCGCGCTTTCAAGGGGTTTAGAGTTGACTCAGGCGATCTGGCTGAGCTCGGCCGCTGGTGTCTGCGCTTCTTTGAAGCCAACGGCTTGCCGGATCTGCGCGTTAACCTCACCGGCGATCTGGATGTGGCACGAATTCGTCGGATCGTGAAGGAATTCCCCGAAGCCAATGGCTTCGGAATTGGCACAAAGTTATCGAGCGAAGTACCGGCAGTGGCTGGAGTGATCTTCAAGGAATCAATGATTGAAGGGCGGCCGACCTTGAAAGCCTCCAACTCGCCGGACAA
Source organism: Pyrinomonadales bacterium (assembly GCA_038237475.1). Taxonomy (GTDB): domain Bacteria; phylum Acidobacteriota; class Blastocatellia; order Pyrinomonadales; family Pyrinomonadaceae; genus JAOAPY01. The sequence goes on from JBBRYS010000004.1 coordinate 364,379, forward strand.
GACTACGCTGCCCGGGTTGCTGCAACTTTTCCGCGGCATTGATCAGGACGGGAACTACGTTGGGGACGTCACCGGTCTCGATCATGAAGACATTTCAATTCCAGGAGCCGTCAAGGTCGCGCGGCTTCTGTTGCCGTTCTGGGAAAATGGCCAGCACGCGGCAATTCCCTCGATTGAGAAACAAAAAGCATTTGTTGAAGAGCAGCGCAAGCGCTTTCCCGACATCGAAAATTATCCCTGCTCACTTAGTCGGGAACTCGAACAGCTGCGCGACGAACTGACCGCGCAGATGCGGGCGGACAATTCTGGTTGGGAAGACGTACTCAAGATGCCGGAACCGACCGCTGATGAGGTCGTGCGGTAATTCTGTCTGAAGAAACATTCCTGCGCGTGGAGTTGTGTTGCGAGCAGATAGTTGTAGGACAGGAGCAATGAATCATGAAACTAATGCACTCTCTCAGCCTGACGGCCTTGGTGCTCTTATTGGTAATACCGGCTTGGGCCCAACGGCGTCGCCATCCAGTCAGCACGTTCACTCCGGTCACTGCCTATGACCCGAAGCGCGACGCCGAACGTGACCTTGCCGCAGCGATCAGAGAGTCCCGGCGCAGCAAACGAAACATTCTGCTCGAGGTGGGAGGCGAATGGTGCAGCTGGTGTCACCGGCTCGATAAATTTTTCTCTGATAACCCGTCGCTTTCCCAGTTGCGAGACCAGAACTTCGTCACCGTGAAGATCAACTTCAGCGATCAAAATAAAAATGAGGGATTGCTTTCCAGGTACCCGGCCATCGAGGGCTACCCGCACATTTTTTTCCTGGACTCAGAGGGGAAGCTGCTGCTTTCACAGGACACAGGAGAACTCGAAAGCGGTAAATCCTACAACCTGGACAAACTCACCGAGGTTCTGACCCGCCTCGCCCCGGTCAGAACGCACTGAGCCAAAAATTCAAGGGGAGGTTTTAATCGCCGCCCAGGCCGTGACTCGTACCCAGGTCATCGGTTTGCTGGATTGCTTCGCCTGGCTCAGGAACCGAAACCTCTCTGCCCCGTCGTCGCAGTTTCTCGAAGACTCGTTCGCGCACGCCAGTTATTCTGGTGGAGACCCGGCGCCAACGCGAAGTGGAACTAAGATCGTCAAGCAGAGAGTAAGCCACCGGCGTCGCAATCAGGGTTAACAGGAGCGACAGCGTCTGTCCGCAAATCACTACTACAGCAATAGAGCGCCGCTCTTCTGAACCCGGTCCGCTTCCTATCGCCAGTGGCGTCATGCCTGCCACCAGTGCCAGGGTAGTCATCAGGATAGGGCGCAGGCGATCACGATTGCCCTGCATGATCGCTTCCATCCGCACCATGCCCCGCGCACGCAGGTTGTTCATGTGGTCTATCTGCAGAATTGAATTCTTTTTCACTACGCCAAACAGGACCAGCACGCCAAGCGCCGAGTACAAATTGAGCGTGTCTCCAGTGGCCCACAAACCGAACAGACCGAACGGCACCGACAGCGGCAAGCTCAAAAGGATGGTGACCGGATGGACCAGGCTTTCGAACTGCGAGGCGAGGATCATGTACATGAAAGCGATGGACAGAAGAAACGCAAAGACAAATTCAACCAGCGTCTTTTCCATCTCGCGGCCCTTGCCGGAAACGGTATAACTGTAAGCGACGGGCATGTTCATTCCGTCTGCCGCCTTGCGCAGCGCATTGAGTCGATCAGCGAGGGCGAATCCGGGCGCTACTGAGGCCCGCAGGGACACGATTCGCTGCCGGTCCTGGCGATCGACGCGTGAAGGGCTCGTTTCTTCGCTGATCGTGACAAGGTTATCGAGCCGAACCAACCCTCCGCGCGATGAGGGCACGGTGAGACGAGAGATCGTGGCCGAGTCGCTGCGATCGCGATCGGTTAGCCTTAGTTGGACATCATAGTCTTCGTTAACCGAGGGGTCGCGAAAACGCGAGACCTGATCGTCTCCTCCCACCATCAGTCGCAGCGCGTCCGAGACATCTGACGAATCAACACCGAGGTCCGCTGCGCGCGCGCGGTCGATGTGCACGCGCAACTCCGGCTTATCCAGTTTCAAAGTTGTGTCCGCGTCAACAATGCCGCCAATTTCTTTGGTCTTGGCGCGCAGTTCTTCGGCGTATTTTGAAAGCTGTAACAGCTCAGGGCCCTTGATACCGAAGTCGATGTCATTGTTGCCGCCGCCAATATTGAAGGAGGGCGCGTTGCGCACTGAGAAGCGGAGCGGCGCATATTTAGCCAACCGCTTGCGAATCTCCTGCATGACATCACGCTGCGTGTAGTTACCGCGAAAAGCAGCCAGCGGTTCGCCATGAATTGTGTCTTTGAACAATCGCGTGAGCGAGAACTTCCGTTCTTCGTGCGGTGCAATCCGAACATAAACTCCGCCCTGGTTAACGCCGCCTATGAAGCCCCCACCGGCAGTCGCCAGAATCATTCGTACACCGGGCGTAGTCAGCAACTCCTTCTCGACCTGTCGCATCGCTTCGTTCATTGCCAACAGATTGGTGCCTTCGGGCGCATTCACATTGACATCGAACTCCGCTTCGTCGACATCGCTGGGAATATATTCCTGCTTTACCAGGCGATAGAGCGGCACGTTGGACGCGATCACAATCACCACCAGGGCAGCCACCACCATCCGGTGGCGCATGGCCCAGGCCAGCAAGCCCGAGTATCCGCGATCGATCCAGCCGTAGAACCCGCTGCGCGAGCCTCCTTCAGCGGCGCCACCGTGACCTGATGCCGCATCTTCTGAGCGAAGCAGCCGCGCACTCATCATCGGTGTCAGCGTGAATGAAACCAGCAGGGAGACGAGTATCGATACCGCAGCCGTGATACCAAACTGGTACAGGAAGCGGCCGGAAATGGAGGACATGAATGAAACCGGCAGAAAGATTACAACCAGCGAAAAAGTTGTGGCCATAACCGCGAGCCCAATGTCTGCAGTAGCCTCGCGCGCGGCTCGCATGGCATTCATGTGCTTCTCTTCCACGAACCGGAAGATATTCTCCAGCACCACGATCGCGTCGTCTATCACCACGCCAACCATCAGTACGAGAGCCAGCATGGTCACACTATTGAGCGTGAAGTTCAGCAGGCGCATCATGCCGAAGGCGGAAATTACCGAACACGGAATTGCCACCGCGGCAATAAGGGTCGAGCGCCACGAGCGCATGAAGACCAGGACCACCAGGCTGGCGAGGATACTGCCGAGCACGAGGTGCTGGGTGATTTCGTGCAGGGCGGTTTCGATGTAGCGCGACTGATCACGAATAATCTCCATGTGTACGTCAGCGGGCATCTGGCCCCTGACGCGTTCCATTTCTCGCTTGACGTTATTGATGACCTCAACGCTGTTGGCGCCGGACTGGCGGCGAATCTCGAGCGTGACGGTGGGTACTCCGTTCAAGCGGGCCAGCGAACGTTGTTCTTTAGTGCCGTCTTCAACCCGGCCTATGTCGCTGAGGTGCACAGGCGAGCCATCGATACTCGCCACTACCAGGTCGTTCATCTCCCGCGGATTATCAAAGCGACCGAGCGTCCGCAAGGTCAATTCACGACGCCCCGATTGCACATTCCCACCCGGAACATCTGTATTTTGCCGCACCAGGGCCTGACGCACTTTCGTAATCGGAATATGGTAAGCGGCGAGACGCTCGGCATCCACCCAGACATTGATGGCGCGCTCGAGTCCACCCACGACATTCACTGCTCCGACCCCACCTGCCCTTTCCAATTGAACCTTGACGGTGAAGTTCGCAAATTCGGTTAGCTCGCGCAGTGATCGATCGGCCGAAAGCGCGATCGTCATGACTGGTGTGCTGTCGTTGTCGAACTTGGATACAACTGGCGGCCGCACATCGGGCGGCAGGCTGCGCACCACGGCGCTTACCCGATCCCTCACATCCTGGGCCGCAGTGTCGATATTGCGATTGAGGTTGAAGGTGGCGATGATGAACGACGTGCCCTGACCCGAGACTGAGCGCAGTTGATCGATGCCATCGACCGTATTCACAACTTCTTCTATTTGCTGGGAAACGAGGGTTTCAACTTCTACTGGCGTGGCTCCGGGTAGATTCGTGCGAACGCTGACGGTGGGCAGGTCAACCGAAGGAAATCGATCGACGCCCAGCTTGAAATAACTGGCCGCGCCCACCACCACCAACGACATCACGATCATGGTCGCAAAGACCGGTCGGCGAATACAAATTTCTGCCAGCTTTTGCATAAATTGGTAAGAATTAAGCTTTGTGCTTTGTGCTTTGACTTCCTGCCGGAAGCAGCGGTCCCCCGGAAGGCTGAAGTCGCTGAGAAGACAAATCAAAGTACAAAGAACAAAGTACGAAGCTCAAACTGAAAAGCACCAATCACTCGGTACCAACGGCGCTAGTCCAAAGCCTGAACCGCTTGTCCCGATTGCAGGTTGCCGGGATCAACTATCACCGACTCGCCGACGTTGACACCGGCCAGCACTTCAGTCCACTCGTTGAGACGGCGCCCTGTGGTGATTGGTTTTTCAAGGGCTTTTCCATTCTGAATCACGATAACTTTTTCGATACCGGCAAAGACCACCACTGACTTGCTCGGAACTGTCACGGCCATGCTGCTATCGTTGGTCACTATCTCTGCGCGCACAAAAGAACCAGGACGCAGGCTGCCGTTATTTCGAACGTCAGCCTCTACGGAGAGCATGCGATTCTGCTCCTTGATCGTCGGACTCATACGCTTGATCTGTCCCAGGTAAATGTTTGGGTCACCCTCAATAGTCACGCGCACATTTTGACCGGCACGGACATTCGCCGCTTCGCGTTCAGGCACCTCGGCCTGAAGACGCAGCGGATCCATTTGCACGATGTCCACCACGGGAGTACCGGCAGCGAGATACTCCCCCACACTCGTGCGCTTTTGCTGCACGATGCCGGCGAGCGGCGCGAGGATGGTTGTGGCGGCCAACTGTTGCACCGCCAGAGCACTCTCGGAACGGCGCTGTGACAACACTGCCTGCCGGTTGCGAATCTCCTCCAGCGCGTCCTGGTACTTGCCCTCTGCGACTTTATAAGCCGAGTCAGCCGAGTCGAATTCAGCGCGTGAGACAACGCCCTGCTCGACCAGCTTCTGCGCGCGGCTGCGATTGAACCGCGCTTCGTCCAGCACGGCCTGGGCCTGCCTCACTGTCGCAGTTTTTTCGGGATCGACGCGATCATCAGTGCCGTCGGGCGAGAGACCGAGACGCGCCCGGGCCTGAGCCATGCCTGCTTCGGCCTGTTGCAGGCGCAGTTTGTAATCCTCCGGCTCCAAGGTGGCGATCACCTGCCCCTTGCGAACCACGCTACCTAAATCGATGGAAATGCTTTTAACCCGTCCTGCCACTTTGACGCTCACGGTTGTCTGGTCGTAGGCCGCAAGGGTGCCGTTGACGGTAACGGTTTGACCCACCGGCATTTCAACAACGCGTGCGGTTTTGACCTGGCGCGGCCCAGAAGCGCTATCTCCACCCTGACGCTGCGAGGCTGGGTACCCACTCTTGCATGCTGCCATCGCCAGGCTGAATAAAACGAAGCCGGCTAAGGCAACAGTCGCCATGCTTCGCCCGATTGAATTAAGATTAGGGCTGCGAGTATTCAACTGAAGTGATCTCCAGGGACGGTGAATGCGGCAAGTCTACCACGATTCGGTATTTCCCGGCTTGATAGGCGCTAACGGTTTCAACACAGCCAGCATGAAGAGCCAGGTTGACGAAAGCAAGTCATGATTCTTTGTTTTTTGATCAGGTTTCGTAAAGGCTGCGTAAATTTCCCGTAAGCACGCGGACCGGACCTCATTCGAGCTTTTGCGCATTGAATTATGGTCTACTCGGAAAACTTTAAGAACCACCTGCAGCACCCGCGCAATGTCGGCGAATTGCCGGGAGCCAATTGCGTTGCTGAGGAGTCGAATCCGGTCTGCGGCGACCGCATTCGTCTGTCTTTGATCGTAAGCGAGGGTCGAGTTGCGGCGGTCCGTTTTCTGGCTTATGGCTGCGCTCCCACGCTCGTTTGCGGATCGGTCCTGACGGAACTGGTGCTCGACCGATCACTGGAGGCAGCGGCAGCCCTGCAGCGCAGTGACCTCGTAGACGCGATTGGCGGTTTGCCGGCGCGGAAGCAGCACGCCGCGGCTCTGGCGATTGAGACGCTGCTTTCTGCACTGCGACTGGCGGTTAACGCCTCAGCCGGCTAAGCTCACTCCCGTCTGAGCGAGGCGGAGTAACCACACGATCTGAAGTGTCTCCTCGCGCTGAGGTGAAATCTTTTTAAGGCTGAGGTCGAGCAGTTCGAGGTCGAGTGGACGACGGATCGCTTCCCTGCGCTCGATGATACTCGGGCCCACAATATTTCCTCGGCTCAGTTCCCAGGATATAGGTCTTCGTACGAATCACCGGACAGGTCTCAACTGCAATCAATCCCGTGGTGGGATCAATGTCCAGCGTAATGGTTCCCTGCAGACCTTCGTCATCAACATTGCCGGCACGACGCGGCGAAGCTTTTGGAGAAGGACTAGGCGAGCTATCCGGAGAGGGATTTGGAACGCCCTCATCCGGCAGAACTTGATCGCCCTCTGGCGTTGGCGATTCTTCCGGCGTCTCCGTCTTCTCGGTGCCGGGCTGAGTTCCGTTGATGAATAATTCGCTGCGCTTGTCGGGGTCGCCAGGTTGGGCGGGTTCGCCAGTCTTTGGATTAATGTCGATCTGCTGAATGCCTTCGGGTGCTTGCCAGTCACCCTGCCATTCAGGATGTTCGGCAAGCGCCACCGTCATAAAATCGCTCCAGATCGGCAACGCTGAGTTCGCGCCGGTTAATCCCAACTGAGACCCGTCATCCAGACCAACCCAAACGACGCAAACCAGATTCGGCGTGAAGCCAGCGAACCAACCATCGCGTGAGGTGCCGGTCTTACCCGCGACGTTTGCCTTCAGGCCTCGCGCGCGCACTGGAGAACCGGTACCGCGGTTGATGACGTCCTTCATGAACGAATCCATCACGTACGCTACATCCGGCCTGAGCACATCACTCTTTTGCGTAACCGGTGCGGCGATAGTCACGCCCTCGCCGGTAGTAATGCGATTAATGGGAATTGGAGAGCTGCGCGTCCCGAGGTTCGCAAAAGCCGTGTAGGCGGATGCGATTTGCAGCGGGGTCGCCTCGTTTGTTCCCAAAGCCATGGCGGGATAAGCACGCGGTGGCTTGGGCAAGCCGGCTTTGGCAGCGAGGTTCATCACGCGACCGATGGTCACGTCCATCGCCACCTCAACCGTGACCACGTTCAAGCTATGCACCATCGCATCGCGCAGCGTTACCGGTTGACGCGAATATTTCTCACCAAAGTTTCCCGGAGAATATTCCTGGTTGTCATAGTTAAAAGTCTTCGGCTCGTCCATGTAGGTCGTTGCAGCCGTGAGTACGCGAGGAATTGGATCGTAGGCGGTGTTCAGGGCCGTCGCGTATACAAAAGGCTTGAACACAGAGCCGGGTTGGCGCAGCGCATCTGAAGCGCGATTCAGCTGACTGCGAGAGTAGTCACGGCCTCCAACCATGGCGACGATCTCGCCCGTGCGGGCATTCAAGGCCACGAGCGCGGCCTGCAATGTACCGGGTTCAAACCTCTTCTTCTCGATTTGATCCAGCTTTGCCAACTGCTTCGTGACCGCCGCATAGGCAGCTCGCTGTAAATCCATATCGACGGTTGTATAGATGCGCAGGTGTTCCGCCGAACCGGTACCCGCAATCATGTCACCCAACTGGTTCTGTACATAGTCGGCAAAATACGGCGCGTCAGAAACATCGATGCGGCCCTTGGTGGGCGCGACGATGAGCGGAGTCGCTTTGCCGGCCTCGGCTTCGATTGCTGTGATTGCTCCCGCCTCTACCATTGAATCGAGAACCTGATTGCGGCGTGAGGTGGCCGTATTTAAATCATGGTAAGGGTTGTAGCGGTTTGGGCTTCGTATTAGGCCGGCCAGGAAGGCCGATTCAGTCGGCGTCAGGGTCGTGACATCTTTATTAAAGTAGGCACTCGCAGCCTCGCCAAAACCATTGATTGAAAACCCGGCTTGCTGCCCCAGATAAACCTGGTTGCAGTACAGGGAAAAAATTTGTTCCTTGGAAAGGCGAGTTTCCAGGATGACCGACATGTAGGCTTCGGCAACCTTCCGCTTCCAGGTCCTTTCGGGAGTCAGCAGCAGATTCTTGACCAGTTGCTGCGTAATACTGGAACCGCCCTGGCGTGAGATTGGTGAAGTCGGATCAGAATCATAGCGCCTGATGAAAGCGCGAATGATGCCGCGTACATTAACTCCGTAGTGTTCAAAAAAAGAGCGATCTTCTGTAACGGTTATCGCCTTGACCAGATGATTGGGCAGGTCATTAAAGCCGATGACTTTTCTCTTGGCGCGATCGTGTCCCGTCACTGAACTGATTAGTTCCGGCTCAAGCAGAGCGCTCGCCAGGCGTGCATTATTGTCGGCGGCCGTAATCGTGCCAATCGACTTACCAGTGCGAACGAACTGAACATGCAATGGCTGGAACTGGCGTTGGCCATCAACCGTTGAGTCCCTGCTCGGTTCGATGTCCACGGCGAGGTCACCCAAAGAATATCGTCCCCGGGCCGTGTCTGCTTGTTGCGATTTCTCGACATACCCGGCTCGCTTGAGATAAGCGATCAGGTCATCGGACGAGATGTTCTCGCCGGCGCGCAGTTGCTTAGGCGCCGCATAGATGCCGGCTGAGCGCGTGTATACATCTCCCTTAAGCAAATTGTCGATCCGGCCCGAGAATGCCATCCAGTAATAGACGAGGATCCCGAACACCAATACTGTGATAAGCGCCAGCGGGATGATGACGGGAAGAGAAAGTAAGCGATGGGCAAGCCTGCGCCAGAGGCTTGGCGGCTGTTCGACATAACGAACTATCCTCCCTGATTGGTTGGGAGCCTTCGAGCGCCGCGGCATAGATTTTTTTCCAGGTTCAGGGGGATAACGTACGGGCATACTGCACAATACTACAATAAACTAAGTCCGCTGTGTGTTTACTTGAGAGCGAGGTGACGCATCAATTGACACTCCCGAGCCCTTTCGCTAACGTGACTAACGCTATTAGTACGACTTTCCTGCTCGATTTGCCGACAGATTTTTCAACGCCTGGTCCAATTCGATTATGGTCAAGTTCCGACCGCGCGCGGCCCTTTTAGCCGTACTCATCATGATTGCGCTGGGTACGGTTTGCTTTCATTTTTTGGAGGGTTTGTCTCTTCTTGATAGTCTTTACCTGTCGGCCCAGACCGTTACCACAGTCGGTTATGGCGACCTGACCCCCAAAACGGCGGCAGGGCGAATCTTTGCGACAGGTTTTATGGTGGTCGGAGTTGGTATCGTTTTGTATGCGCTCAGCAGTGCAGTACATTCAGTCGTGCAGTCCCAAATGTTGGAAGCGTTCGGCCAGCGACGACATTCACGCAAAATGAATAAGCACCGGAATCATTTTATCATCTGCGGCGCCGGGCGCGTCGGCTCTCACCTGATCCGCGATTTGCAGGGAGCCGATAGATCCTTCGTAGTAATAGAACTAAACCCGGACAAGGTTCTTGAACTTACCAGCCAGGGCATCGATGTGTTGATTCGCGATGCCACTCTGGAGGAAAGTTTGAGAGAAGCCGGGGTCCTGCACGCGAGCGGATTGGCTGCCTGCTTGCCAGACGATGCCGACAACGTCTATGTGGTTTTGACTGCGCGAGACTTAAATCCTAACTTGCATATCGTGGCCCGCGCAGTCGAAGAGCAGGCCGAATCAAAATTGATACGCGCCGGCGCGAATCGTGTCGTCGCCCCGACCATCATCGGGGGTCACCGGATGGCGGTAGCTTTGACGAAGCCGGCGGTCGGTGATTTTATTGACTCGATCACCGCCAGTCAGCTTGATCTGACTCTTGAACAGATAGAAGTTTCACCTCCGTCTGCACTGGCGGGTAAAAGGCTGCGCGAGACTGTTATCCGGCCCGAGCTCGAAATCGTGATCGTCGCGATCAAGCGCAGTGATGGGCAAATGTTATTCAACCCCAGTGGTGACAAGACAATTGAAAACGGCGACCTGCTTATCGCTATCGGCCACTCTGATTCGCTAGACAGATTGAAAGCCCTCGCCAGGGGTGTAGCCCAAACGACGCGAGCTTAGCCCGAGAGTCCAAAATGAAAGTCCTAGTTACCGGCGGCAGTGGCTATCTCGGTCTCCAGGTGCGGCGGTTTTTTTCCGCTGATGATTTTTCGCGCCGGGCTAATCTGAATATCCTCAGCGAGAGCGATTTGGAGCGCGTGGCCCAGTACGACGCAGTCATTCATCTGGCTGCTTACTTGAATAAGGACCCTGCTTCCGCTGAACTCTGCTTCCGCACCAACGCAGATGCGACCGGCAATATTCTGCGGCACATGCGCCCCGGAACGATCTTTATCTACGCCTCCAGCAAAGACGTTTACGGCGCCCACGCTGACAGCTACCCGGAAGTTCCGGAAGAATGCTCAACTGAGTATTGCGGGCAATCGCCATTAGAGTGGTCCAAGTTAATAGGTGAGCATTACGTGGATTACTACTCACGAAACAACGGCATTCGAGCATGTATCTTTCGCCTGTCGACGGTTTACGCGCGGCCTTCAGAGGGAAATCAGTCGGGCTTCGTTACACACTACGTCGAGTCAGTGAAAAGAGGCTGGCCCCTCCGCCTACCCCTGAAAGGCGAGCCTGTCCGGGACATCCTGCACGTGGATGACTTCTCTCGTGCGTGTCAGGCATTCATGGATTCGTCGCAGCAGTATGGGTTGTTTAATCTGGGAGGCGGACGCCAGAATGCTGCGAGTTTGCGAGAAATAATCGACACGGCGGCTGAGTTGATTCAATGTAAACCTGTCATTGAAACTGACGCCACGCTGCCGGCGCCCGTGCCCGTCAACTATGTCAGCAACCTCGCGAAAGTGGGCCGCGAATTGGGATGGAAGCCGGAGATTGGAATTGAAGAGGGGTTGCGCAGTATCGTCTAAGCGTTGGGCAACTTGTTTTCCAAACGCGATCATTTGCTTCCGAATTTTCCCTTCATTCGCAGCAGCGTTCGTACAGCTTGCAGCTGAGTAACCTTAAGGCGCTGGGCGAATTCAGTATCAAGCTCCAAAATCAGTGAAAGATCTCAAGCCAGGAAATTTTCAGCGTGTGGTTGTGCGCGGCACCAACTGGGTTGGCGACGCGGTCATGACTGTCCCTGCCTTGCGTGCGCTCCGAAGGCTTTTGCCGTCGGCGCACATCACTCTGGCAACACGCCCTTTTGCCAAAGGCATTTTCGCTGATGCTGAGTTCATCGATGACTTGCTGGTTCTTGATCACGGCGCGGCCCTGTTCGGAAGAGTCTCGGGACAGGTGCGTGAATGGCGCCGCCGTCACTTCGACCTTGCGATCCTGTTTCCTAACTCATTTGAGGCCGCGTTAGTTGCGTGGCTGGGCCAGGTTAAGATGCGAATTGGCTATGCAACCGAGAAGCGTGGTTTTCTGCTTTCAAACTCACTAAGCCTACCAACCTGGCGCGAAGAGCGGCACGAGAGTTTTTATTACCTGAACTTGATCGCATCACTGGAACAAAAGCTCTGCGGCCATTCTGATCTTTTGGCGCAACCACCATCGTCTCACTTGGCCATTAACAACGATCGCAAAATCGAGGCGCTCGCTTTGCTTACAGATGAGGGGGTTCGTGCCGGACGTCCACTGATCGCGCTTTGCCCAGGTTCAATAAATAGCCGGGCCAAGCGCTGGCCGGCGGAGCAGTATGCTGCACTCGCTGATCGCTTCATGACAGAGCTGGCCGCGGAAGTGGTGCTCATCGGATCGGCAGAGGAACTCGATGTCTCAATGGCAGTCAGCCAGAAAATGCGAGAGAAGCCGATTATCTTAACCGGGAAGACAGATCTGGCTCAGGCAGTCAGTGTACTGACCGTTGTCGACCTGCTGGTTACCAACGACACTGGGCCGGCTCACGTGGCCGCAGCGCTGGAGCGACCAACTCTCGTAATTTTTGGTCCGACCAATCCGCTCACGACGCGGCCGCTTTCAGAGCTGGCGGAGGTTGTGCGCTATCCGCCGGACTGCGCGCCCTGTATGTTACGAGATTGTCCGATAGACCATCGCTGCATGACAGCCATCACGCCGGCAGATATATTCGAAAGAGCTGTGAGGATCCTTGGCAAGCAGGTAAAGTCTGACAATGTTCAGATTGAAGTTTGAGCAGCCCCGAAGTTGAGTTAGGTATGAACCGAGCAGTTTTCATTGATCGCGACGGAACAATTTCCGAAGAGGTTGGCTATATCAACCACCCTTCGCGCTTCCGCGTCTTTCCTTATTCGGGCGCGGCGATCAAGCATTTGAACGACAATGGCTGGCTCGCAGTGTTGGTCACCAATCAGGCCGGGGTGGCGCGTGGATACTTCAGCGAAGAGATGATCCGGACAGTCCACCAGCAGCTGCAGTCTCATCTGCAAAGAGCCGGCGCGAAGCTCGACGCTATCTACTATTGCGCTCACCACCCTTCTGTAGGCGAGCCTCCGTATCGCTTCGATTGTGATTGCCGCAAGCCCAAGCCGGGATTAATTCTGCGCGCTACAAAGGACCTCGATATCGATCTTTCGCAAAGTTGGATGGTGGGAGATCGCTACAGCGATATTGAATTGGCGCGCACAGCCGGAGTAAGCTCTGCGCTCGTTTTGAGTGGTTACGGTCGCGGCGAATGGGAAAACCAGCGCACCGATTGGCAGGCGCAACCCGATCTCGTTTCAGAAACGCTGCTGGAGACTGTGGAAAGCATCGTCAGCGGGAAAGCAACTGACAGCGTTGGTGGAAAGCGAATTTGACTACTGAGCGCACATTGCTACAGGAACGATTGATCGCCATCATCCGGCGCTTTCCGCAACGCAGGGTGCTGGTGGTGGGCGACTCGGTCGCGGACCAGTTTATCTATGGCGCCATTAGTCGTGTTTCTCGCGAAGCGCCTGTTTTTATTTTGCGCCATGAGCAGACAGAAACTACTCCCGGCGGGGCCGCCAACTGCGCGATGAACCTCGCTTCACTCGGCGCCTCAGTCTCCTTGATCAGCGTCGCCGGCGCGGACGAGGCCGGTCGCAAGTTGCTTGAGAAACTACAAACAGCGGGCATCGACTGCTCGGGCTTGCTCACTTCAGCTTCACTGCAGACAACCACCAAGGTACGAATTCTGGCCGGACAATCACACTCGACCCGGCAGCAAGTCATCCGCATTGATTATGAAGGTGAACCGCTCAGCGACTTCCGCCTCCGGCGTGAGATTCTGGAGCACATCGAGAAGCAACTTGCGACCGTGGATGCTGTGGTTATTTCTGATTACAACTATGGCGTGCTAAACAAAGAAATAGCTGAGGCTATCCGCGCTGTAGCGACTGACCGGGGTATTCCAGTTCTGGTTGACTCACGCTTCCAGCTGGCAAGCTACACGGGTTTCACCTCGGCGACCCCTAACGAAGAAGAGGTTGAGACGCTGCTGGGCAAGGATTTGGATAATGACACGCTACATGCCTCCGGCGAAGAACTTCGCAAGCGGCTCGATCATCGCGCCCTGCTGGTCACCCGCGGGGGAAACGGTATGACACTGTTTGAGCAGGGTACCGAGCCTCTTGACCTTCCGGCCGTCGGTTCCCGCGAGCCGGTTGATGGAACAGGCGCCGGCGACACCGTCATTGCGACTTACACACTTGCCATCGCCTCTGATGCATCCTTCCCTGACGCCGCTCGATTAGCCAATTATTCCGGCGGGTTGGTTGTGATGAAGCGGGGCACTGCCACGATCACAAGCGACGAATTGCAGCATTCAATCCTGCAGGCGGAGCTCGCTTCCTGATGGAAGACTCTCCCAGAGATAGAATTAAAGACCGGGCTGCGATCGCAAAAGCCGTCGAGGACGTCCGCAAACGAGGCGGCCGGATAGTATTCGCAAATGGCTGTTTCGATATTCTGCACGCCGGCCATGTTCGCTATCTGGCGGGCGCGAAGGCGCTCGGTGACTTGTTGGTCGTGGGAGTGAATTCCGATCGTCAAGTGACGGCTTTGAAGGGTCCTGGTCGTCCACTGATGCCGGAAGCCGATCGCGCTGAGATTGTGGCTTCGCTCGCCGTCGTTGATCTGGTGAATATTTTTGACGAACCCACGGTTGAGACCCTGCTGCTTACTTTAAAACCTGATATCCACGCCAAGGGCACCGACTACACCGAGGAAACCGTACCGGAACGCGAAGTAGTGCGTTCATACGGTGGCCAGGTGGCGATTGTCGGTGATCCCAAAGATCATTCAACCTCGGAGTTAATCGAACGGTTAGGCTCCGAGCAGTAAGCAAAAAGAAAGTCCTCGTTCACGGGATTCCATCCGCCCGCAATGCTTTTGCCTAATGACTCTCTACCCTTTACCATTCAGGCCGTGCGCATTCTCATTGTCAAACTAAGCAGTATCGGCGACATCGTACACACCTTACCTTCACTGGCTGCAATCAGAAGCGCGCTTCCTGACGCTGAAATTTCCTGGGTTGTAGAACGTCGCTCCGCAGAAATTTTGAGAGACAACCCGATTCTGGATCGTCTCATCGAAGTCGACACGAAGGCGCTGAGGCGCGTACTGGTGTCTGGGGAGACGCTGCGGGCACCGCGCCAGCAGTTACGTCAGTTACGCGCCTCGGCCTTCGATCTAGCCCTCGACTTCCAGGGATTATTAAAATCAGCAACAATTGCGCGACTTTCAGGCGCTCGGAAAATCCTCGGCTTCTCACGCGAAGGATTGCGTGAACCGCCAAGTCGATTTTTGCTTTCCCACACTATCCGCATTTCCGGAAACACACACGTAATAATGAAGGGGTTGGAATTAGTCCACGGAGCTTTGGACGTACCGGTACCAAAAGTTGGCGAATTAAAATTTCCGATTGCGGTATCCACTGCTCATGAGGCCGAAGCCCAGGCAGCGGCAGCGGAGACAGCTGGCAGTTATGCCATCCTCAATCCCGGTGGAGGCTGGCCGACGAAGCTTTGGAGTACTGAACGCTTCGGAACTCTGGCTGATGAACTCTGGTCACAACATGGTCTGCATTCGCTGGTGACCTACGGTCCCGGCGAAGCCGATCTCGCTGCTGCGGTCTTGCGCAACAGCAGGTCTACAAAAGCCCGCGCCGTCAACCTCTCACTAAAGGGGTTCTATGCGCTCGCGAGAAACGCTCGAGTCTATGTTGGTGGTGATACTGGCCCAACTCACCTTGCGGTTGCTGCGGGGACCCCGGTGGTTGGCTTGTTTGGGCCTACTGAGTGGTGGAGAAACGGCAGCCCTTATGCTGAAGACATCTGCGTCGAGCGAAACGAGATCGACTGCAGAGAGGACTGCCACCGGCGCGCCTGCTCAAAATGGATTTGCATGGATATCGAGGTGCGAACGGTAGTTGATGCTGTCCGGGAACGCCTGCAGCGGGCCAACGCAGCGTCAGTCTCGCCGTCTAGTTAGCGCCGCTTGCTTACGGGAAGCTGGCGTATTCGTCCTTGGTTTTGCTTATGAAGCAAAAAGAACTTCGTCGCGGCGGAACGTGGATTCAACGCTGGCGTGTGCCGCTCGGCTTTGCTTGCGCAGCGCTCTTCGTCGTGTTGGCCCGCCCCACCAGGGCGACGCTGATCGTGGGAGCCGTTACTTCGCTGTTTGGCCTTGCCCTCAGAGCCTGGTCCGCAGGTCATATTCGCAAGAACGATGCGCTGGCCACGTCAGGACCATACGCTCATTCGCGGAATCCGCTTTATCTCGGCAGCTTTATCCTGGGACTTGGTTTCACCATCGCTTCAGCTCGCTGGCCGCTGGCGCTGCTCTTTGTCGCGCTTTTCCTTGGCATCTATTTTCCAGTGATGCGCGTCGAAGCGAAGACTCTGGCGACCCTCTTCGGTGATACTTACCAGCGATATGCTGCAAATGTGCCGTTGTTTTTTCCACGGCTGACACCTTATTCGGATCGCGAAGCTGCAAACAGATTCGACGTCAGCCTTTACCTGCGCTATCGGGAATACGAGGCTGGCCTGGGTTTGCTGGTGGCGTGGGCCGTGCTGGTTTTCAAGGCTTATTACTTTAAATGATTGGAACGAAGCTTAAATTTACTCTGCTCGCGCTACTGCTTTCTCTGGCGGGCGCCCGCTCGACTGTGGCGCAAGGGCCTCAGTCAAAACCGTTCCAGCCGGGCGAAGAGTTGATCTTTAAGGCTGAAGTCTCGCGAGCACTGCTGAAAAAGATTGATGTAGCGACCTTCAGATTTCTGGTCGAGCGCCTGTCAGCGCCGGACAATGCACATAGCTCCGCGCGTTCTGAAGCGAATCCTTATTCCTTGAAATTCACCGGTGATGTAGTCAGTGAGGGATTCTTCGTTAAGCTTTTCAACCTGAAGTTCCATCAGCATGTTGAATCAATCGTGGATCCCGAATCGTTAGCCGTCAGGAAGACCGTCAAACTCGACGAGCAAGGCAAACGCATTCGCACCAGCGAAGCCACGTTTGATCAAACTAAGGGCAAGGTTATCTGGACCGAACGCGATCCGAATGATGCTTCGCGCCCTGAGCGGAACATCAGCTCTGACTTTACCGGCACCGTGCACGACGTCGTCTCCGCCATTTACTTCCTTCGTACACAGAAACTCGAAGTGGGTAAGAGTTTTGAGATTCTGTTAAGCGACTCGGGTCGCGTCTTTAAGGTCCCGGTCCAGGTACTCGAGAGAAAGCAACTGAAGACTGTTGTCGGAAAAGTTTTCGCCATTCGCATCGAGCCCGATTTATTTGGTGAGAACAGCCTGATCAGATCAAAAGCGAAATTCTCTCTTTGGCTCACCGACGACCAGCGACGCTTGCCAGTCAGCGCGCAAATAAAAGGTGAGTTCGGAACCTTCGATATCACTTTGAAAAAAGTGTCCCATTAGACGCAACCGGTTTCAGCCTCTTTGGAAAAGTTGCATTTAGATACCGCGACAAACTAAGTTTGTCGGATATTGATGTCTGCACCAAAGCCAACCACCCTTCCTCTGCTCATCGGGCACCGCGGGGCGTCGTCAGTCGCTCCAGAAAATACTCTCGCAGCCTTCACCAGGTCGATAGACGATGGCGCGGAAGGGTTTGAGTTTGACGTCCGCCTGGCGCGCGATGGCGTGCCGGTGGTGATTCACGATGCAACGCTCGACCGAACTGCGCTGCGTTCGGGAGTTATTGCCGAGCTGACTTCCGGTGAGTTGCAGACGATCGATGTAGGCAGCTCTTTCAATCGGCGCCATCCGCATGCCGCGAGGGCTGAATATTCCGCCGCGACCATTCCTACCCTCGAGCAGCTCTTCAATCTTGTCAAAGGCAGCGACCAAATCCTTTACCTCGAAATGAAAAGCGATCGGGAGCAGGTGGTCTCGCTAGCCGCGGCGGTCGTGCAGTTGATCCATGATCACGATCTTCTGGACCGCGTCGTGGTCGAGAGTTTCAACCTTGCGGCGATTATTGAGGTGAAACGAATCGCTTCGAGAATTCGTACAGCGGCCCTCTTTGAACCGAGACTCGAGCGACGCGCTTCCCTGCTTAGAAAAATGACCTCAATTGAACAGGCACTCGCTGACGGGGCAGATCAGATCGCGCTGCATCGGACGCTTGCCACACGCCGCGTCGTCGCAGCCGCACTCAAGGCGAACTTGCCTGCAGTCGTCTGGACGGTTGATAACCCGATCTGGATCAGGCGAGCGTTATCGCTAAAAATCTTCGCACTCATCACAAATGATCCGGCCGCTCTGGTTCGCGAACGCACGCTCCTAACTGCGATTTGAAGCGGCGTAGTTGTTGGCGTAGAGTCTCAACGGATGAGCCAGAGCTTCCTGCCATTGAATCGAATTTTCCTGCGGCCGCAATTTGCAATCTACTACCGGCGGCGGCGGCGGTTTGAATGGACGCTTGAGAGTATTTCCGATTATGGAGCTTTGTATCTGCTGGCGGGCGAATTAACTGTCGTGGTTGCAGGCCAGGACACTCAAATGCCTGCCGGCCAGTCACTCCTATTCAATCCGGGGAATCAAATTTCGGCCTCAGGCAGCCTGGTGGAATCAGTGCTGGTCACTTTCTCGCCGGCGCTGATCGTCGATTACGCTGCTCGCTCGGGTCTGATCGGCAAAGGTTCCGCACCGGCCTTTAATGTCGCGGCTACAGGCCCGGATCGGCGCCTGTCTCTGTTATTGGGCCAGATCAGCGAGGAGTTGGAAAATGAAGAGGCTGGACAGGAAATCATACTCTCGGCCTTGATTGAACAGGTGGCCGTTCAACTCTTGCGCCGCCATGCGAAGCTGCGTCGCTCAGACGAGTTGGAATTATCCCGGGTGGGATTGATCGACCGGCGCATTCGACGTGCAGTTGAGTTCATGCAGGCCCATTTGGATCAGGAACTTACACTCAAAGAGATTGCAGCAGCTTCCTACCTGTCTCCATTTCACTTTGCGCGGCTCTTCAAAAAGCTTACAGGCGCGGCGCCACACGGTTACCTGGCAGGCTTACGCGCGGTCCGGGCCAGAGCGCTCCTGGCCGAGACGGATCTTTCCGTCAATGAGATTAGTTCCCGAGTCGGCTACGCGAGCGCCAGCCACTTTACAAAGGCCTTCCGCCAGGCGACCGGCCTGACTCCGCGAGACTTCCGAGCTGCGCTGGTGTCGAGAGTCCCCAACGGATAAGCCGCCGAGTCGCCTCGAGTCCCCAATCGATCTGCGAACATTCTATAACTCGCGGATCAGGTTTGAGCGCGCATTTGCCACGGCTTCCGTACTTGCTCTTACCTCTCACCTCTTTCCTCTTCCCTGCCTTCCCCGACGAAAAGCGCAATCGAGCGACAGTAATGAGCAACCTATGCCCCTATTAGTCGCTAGTTACCAAGTATCATCGTTTCGTCCAAAGACAGCTCACATTGAGGGGACAAACACATTGCCAGTTAAGACACCGGTAGAGATCGCGCCCGCCAAGGGCAAGCTCGGTATATTGCTCGTCGGCCTGGGAGCCGTCAGTACAACTTTCATCGCTGGAGTCGAAGCCATTAAGAAAGGCATTGCGGACCCGGTCGGCAGCCTCACACAGATGGGCACCATTCGTCTTGGTAAGCGCACCGACAACCGCGTGCCTCTAATCAAAGACTTTGTGCCCCTGGCAAAGCTTGAGGACCTTGTGTTCGGCGCGTGGGATATCTTTCCCGACTCCGCCTTTGAAGCGGCTACACATGCAGGTGTGCTTGAGAAGGATTTACTTGCCCAGGTGCGCATCCCGCTGCAGAAAATCAAACCGATGAAGGCCGTCTTTGATCAGACGTACGTCAAACGACTGCAGGGTACCAACGTCAAAGAGGGCGCCAATAAGATGGAGATGGCCCAACAACTCATCGATGAAATCGCCGTTTGGAGAAGGAAAAACAAATGCGCGCGCGTGGTCATGATTTGGGCTGCTTCGACGGAAATCTTTCTCAAACAACACGCTGTCTATAAGAACCTGGACACATTTGAGAAAGCGATGAGGGAAAACCACAAGGCCATCGCACCCTCGATGATTTATGCCTACGCCGCGCTTAAATCCGGAATTCCCTTCGCCAATGGCGCGCCTAATCTCACCGTGGACGTACCCGCGTTGCGCGTCCTCGCGGAAACTAATCGCCTACCAATCTGCGGCAAGGACTTCAAGACCGGTCAGACGTGGATGAAGACAATCATTGCACCCGGTTTGAAGTCTCGCATGCTGGGACTGCATGGTTGGTATTCAACCAATATTCTTGGCAATCGCGATGGTGAAGTGCTGGATGATCCGGACTCGTTTAAGACCAAGGAAGAATCAAAACTTTCAGTCCTGGAATATATTCTTCAACCCGAAGTCTATCCCAAGCTCTACAAAGACTTTTCACATG
Organism: Pyrinomonadales bacterium; assembly: GCA_038237475.1. Lineage (GTDB taxonomy): Bacteria > Acidobacteriota > Blastocatellia > Pyrinomonadales > Pyrinomonadaceae > JAOAPY01. The sequence goes on from JBBRYS010000004.1 coordinate 384,400, forward strand.
TAGTGCGCATCAACTACTACCCGCCTCGCGGCGACAACAAGGAAGGCTGGGACAATATCGATATCTTTGGCTGGCTCGGCTACCCGATGCAGATCAAGATCGATTTTCTCTGCCGTGATTCGATCCTCGCGGCGCCAATCGTTTTGGATTTGGCGCTCTTTATGGATCTCGCCCAGCGCACGGGCATGAAAGGAATTCAGGAGTGGCTATCCTTTTACTTCAAGTCACCGCAGACCGCTCCCGGTCTTTATCCGGAGCACGATGTTTTCATTCAACTCATGAAGCTTAAGAACACTTTGCGTCATTTGCGAGGCGAGGACTTGATCACACATCTGGGGCTCGAATACTACGACTGAGCCCGATCTCAGTTGATTTTTCTGAACCTCAATCGAAGCCGCGAGTCATCCAGTTCTTTCCGGGTTGCTCGCGGCTTTTCGTTGCTTTCCGTAGCAAACCGTGCACCGGCGAGCAAGCCGACTTGAACACTTATTGTCACCATCGCTCTGCCGCTAATTGTCAGCAAACCCTGTCTTACACTCACCGGGGTGCGAATTTATCTGGTCTTTTTGGATGACAACGGCCTCACAGTTGTGTATATAGCTTTCGTGTCGAAGAAAAATAGAAACGGACAAGACAAGCGAAAGCCAACAATTCCCAGAAGGATTGCATCGACTAATGCAGCGGATCGTCCTTTGCATAGTGAAGCAGTTGTGGACGCAGCCGAGAAAGGCAGCGAGACAGAATCGGTAGCCGATCAAATCGCCACAGAGCGCCCACATGAAAATGTTGCCCCAGCGGGAAGGACGGCCATGATAAGCGAAATGGAAATCGAAAAACTCAACGAGACAATGAGCACAGTCTTCCTCGATCCAGATCAGAAGAGTCCGCGCGCCCAGGACTTTGAAGAGAGACTGACAGCACGCATCGTGGGCCAGGAACGCGCCGTGCGGCGCATGAGTGGTCTGTATCAGATATTTTTGGCGGGTATGAACCCTCTCAACCGCCCAATCGGTACGATGTTGTTTCTGGGACCAACCGGCTCCGGCAAAACCCGAGTGATTGAAGCCGCTGCTGAAGTCCTCTTCGGCGATTCGAATGCCATCGTTAAGATCGACTGCGCGGAGTTCCAGCATTCGCATGAAATTGCCAAGCTGATTGGATCTCCTCCAGGATACCTGGGCCATCGCGAAACTGCGCCGATGCTCACCCAGGAGAATCTGGATCGCATGCACACAGATGACATTAAGCTTTCTTTGATTCTGTTTGACGAGATCGAGAAAGCCTCTGACAGTCTGTGGCAATTGCTGCTGGGCATTCTGGACAAGGCGACCCTGACCCTGGGCGACAATCGCCGCGTGGATTTCTCGCATTCGATGGTCATCATGACCTCGAACCTGGGAGCCCGTGAGATGTCTGAGCTGATTTCGGGTGGCATCGGTTTCGCTCCTGGAAAAGGGGCCCGGCCAAACAGCGACACTGAAGTCGACCAGAAGATTTACCGCACTGCAGTCGAAGCAGCCCGGCGCAAGTTTTCTCCTGAGTTCATGAACCGTATCGACAAGGTCGTGGTGTTCCGCTCCCTGAAAGAACATCACTTGCGGCAGATTCTGGATCTCGAACTCCAGGCAGTCCAGGATCGGATTATGGCGTCGGCGGGAACGAAGTTTGTTTTTCAATGCTCAGAAGCAGCGAAAGACATGCTCTTACAGGAAGGACTCGATTTCAAATACGGCGCCCGTCATTTGAAGAGATCGGTTGAGCGCTTTCTGGTCTATCCACTGTCGAACCTCGTAGCTACGAGTCAGGTTGGACTTGGAGACCTGGTGCATGTCGATCTTGACGAGTTCACGCATAAGCTGATCTTTTCCAAGAGATCCGGTGGCGCGCTGGTCCACGACCTGCCCTCGGAAAAGGACGAACCACTTTCGGTTGACAGTCTGTCTGGCGGAGTTGGCTTGCCAATACCTCCGGCCACCAAGGCAGCTCGGAAGAGTCAAAGCCGCGGCGAAAAGAGCGAAAGCTAATCTGCCGACAGCGAAATACAAAAGCGCCGGACATGTTCATCATGCCCGGCGCTTTTATTTGGGTGTGCCTTAGCTGACTAGGAATTCTTTCGTGCGGCAATTAGACGCAGAGCTTCCGCGGCAACTCGCGACAGGTACACGTCGGGTTCGCCCAGCGCGGCTTGCAGAACGGGCAGCGCGGCAGGATCACCGATCATTCCCAAGGCCTGCGCGGCTTCACGCCGGATATCGTCGGCTCTCTTATGGTTTGACAGAGTTTCAATAAGTACTGGGACGGCAGCGCGACTCCCGATTTCTCCCAAAGAGTGTGCTGCAGCTCGCAGAATAAATTCATTCTTTTCCGGCTTGCGCTTGCCTTTCGCTCCCGCAGGGCCCTGGTGCGACAAAATCTCTGCCAGGGCGATCACTGCTGACTCATCAGCAATCTCGCCCAGAGCTACAGCGGCAGCGGCACGCACCGAATCCATTTTGTCCGCAGTCAGCCTTTCAACCAGCGGCCCCACGGCCGCGCGACTGTGTGTGGCGCCCAGGGCATAACTGACTTGCTGACGCAGGAACTCATCCTTATCGTTCAGCAGCGGAACCAGCGCCGGCACGCTCTCTGCGGCGGGCAAAGCCGCCAGCGCATTTGCAGCCGTTGCCTGAACGATTGGCAAAGGGTCGGAAAGAGCGGTCAACGCTACACGCGCAGCTTCGGCCCGGCGCATTGCACCAAGTGTCATCAAGGCGTCGCGACGCTCCTCAACTTCAGCCGAACCAAGCTTGATTTTTTGCCGCTCGATCGCCAGTTCCAGCGGCGTCAGCGCCCGCAGCGCCTGCTCCTGAAATACTGGTGTAGCGCCAACCTTGGGGGAAAGAAATATGAGGGCGCCGAGCAGGAACAGACTGGCGGGCTTTACCGGATTCAGGGAATTTGTCCTGAACAGTTTCATAATGATTACTCAACTGCGACTAATCCATACGCGACGCCAGAGCGTGCATTGAATCTACGATCAACACGGCTATCGGCGGATACAAAATCAGGTCCGGTATCAGAAGCACTACCGGCGAATACATCAGCACATGGGAAGGGACTGCGGCCACATGATACCGCACCAGCATATTCATGGGAGAAAAATAATCCTGCGTGTGCCACCCAATGAACAAACCCAATCCGATGCTGACCGCGTAACCCAGGATCAAAAACATGAACGCTAAGGAACGAGGGTAAGGCTGTTCCGGCTTTTCATCGTCACGCATAATTGACGCCTGAATCGGTTTCGGTGTGTAGGTGTAATGTGCGAAATACTCTCGTAACCTGGAGGCCAGGTGCCACATGGCAATCACGAAAAGCGTGATGACAACGAACCGGCCGGCATAGTCAAAGAATTCCCAGAGATGTGGCTTGATCATCGCCACAAAAAAGGTCGAGAGGAAAAGCGATACCGTGGTAAACACTGCGCGCTGTCGCTCAGTATTCTCACGCCGATCCCTTTCCAGAACTTCATCCACGATTCGGTCCCAGCGAGCCTGAACTGCCAGATTGCGAGCCCTTTGAGCGTGTGGATTGTCCGAACTGAGAATGGAGTAGCTGCGATTGGATTGCGTACTCAGACGCTGGTCATAGAATGCCCGCTCTTGTGGGTCGCTTAGTATGTGATAAGCCTTGGACAGCTGGGCAAACTCTCGCGCAGCCTTGTCGGAACCTTCATTAACATCGGGATGGTGCAGTCTGGCGAGCTTCCGATAGGCAGACTTAATCTCGGCGTAGGATGCCGTCTGCTTTACTCCCAGTAATCCGTAATAATTGATCACCGATGTCGCGTCTCCTCGGGGTGCCGAAGACTACCCCCAAGCCCTTTGGGGGATCACAGATGCGCGAATTATAGACGATTTGAACTTGCAGAGCTACGAGTTCGTGATGCGGCGGGGAAACGAAACGACGTGTGGGGACTACCTGTACATTCACGGCCGTTGAAATTGAGGACCAGAGGGCCAGCCCCTATAACTCCTCGAGCGGCCATCGAGGGGGGCGAGGACGTATTCCTTTTGGGGGCGGTGCCCTCTGGCAATTGTCTCACTTCTTATCAAGTTTTATGCCGCAACCAAAACTTGATAATGCCAAATGATTTCGTATTCACGGTTGCGACCAGATGAGGATTTGTCCACAAAGTCAGACAGATGGTGTCTACAAACGAGCACACGAATTTTCGCGGTGGAAGAAAAATATGAAAGGGGGCGAGACCTCTGTCTGCCCCCCTTCCGGAAAATGAGAATCAATCTATTTTGCGCGTGCTCGAGAATGGCGCTCGACCACGTTGATCAATGTGCGAACCGCAATACCGGTAGGGCCCTTGGAGCGGTAAGGTTTCGCTTCGTCGGCCCACGCAGTACCGGCTATATCCAAATGCGCCCAAGCCAAGCCCTCAGCAAACTCCTTGAGGAACGCCGCCGCCGTGATTGTACCAGCTTTGCGCCCGCCCACGTTCTTGATATCGGCAATGTCCGACTTTATCTGTTTCGTATACTCAGCATCGAGTGGCAACTGCCAGAACTTCTCACCCACTTCCTTGCCGGCGGCAATGACCTCGTCAATCAGTTCCTGGTCATTTCCCAGAATTGCCGTGTTCACATCCCCCAGAGCAATACTTACAGCCCCGGTTAGTGTTGCGAGGTCAACCAACCGGGTCGCTCCCAGTTTTCTCGCATAGGCTATCGCATCAGCCAGGATCAGCCTGCCTTCAGCGTCAGTGTTAATAACTTCAATTGTCTTTCCGGTCATCGCGCGCACGACGTCACCAGGTTTTGTAGCTTTGCCTGATGGCATGTTTTCAGCGCACGGGGCCACACCTAAAACAGGAATGCCGGGCCTAAGCTGAGCCACCGCTCGCATGACTCCCAAAACGGTAGCGCCACCCGTCATGTCGTACTTCATCAATTCCATATTCTCGCCGGGCTTGAGTGAGATACCTCCGGTGTCGAAAGTTACTCCCTTTCCAACGAACGCCAGCAATTCTCCCTCAACGGCTCCGTCTGGCTTGGCAGGCGTGTATTTCAGGATGATCAACTTTGCGGCCTCGTCAGAACCGTGGCTCACGCTTAACAGCGAGCCCATGCCTTCCTGTTCCATGCGGGCTTCGTCAAGCACATCGATCTCGAGTCCAAACTCACTGGCCATCTCCTGAGCTCGCTGGGCCATGTCGGTTGGTGTCATATAAGCGCCCGGTTCGTTTGCCAGTTCGCGCGTGAAGTTCGCTGCTTCACCAATCACTCGACCGCGTTCGACGCCGCGCTGGACAGCTGCATCATCCGCTCCGGCCATAACCACGATCACTTTCTCTATTTGCCGTTTTTCCTTATCGATAGTGCGATATTTATCCGGTTCATAGAGACTCATAACGGCGCCTTCGACGGTTGTCGCAGCGATACTCGCACCGTCGCCTTCAGCGCGCGTCACGATCGCTACCGACTTGACGCCCCTGGAGCGCAGCGACCGCAGAGCGGTTCCCGCCATTTGAGCAACTTGTGCTGACAGATACTCGTCGCGTTTCCCAACGCCAATCAAAAGCAGACGAGTGGCCTTCACGCCATCCTTGCCGCGCAAGTGAAAGTAGGCGGTCTCCCCTTCCTTACCACTAATCTCTTCCGCGTCGAGGACCGATTTGAGGTCCCCTCCTGTCAGCTCATCCAATTCTTTTAGAAAACCGTCATCCGCTTTTTCATCTTTGAATACGGCGATCGCCAGTGCCTTTACGTCGAGGTCTCGATAGGGACCGGTACTTCCTTCAATCTGCATTAGCTATTCTGCTCCTGTTTGCTTATCTAAGTTCTGTCGCGGGTGCGCTCTTTGAGTTGCGCGCGCGCTTCGCGATCCATTGTGCGTTTCATTTCCGTTTCGCGTTTGTCGTACAGCTTTTTACCTTTGGCCACGCCAATTTCCAACTTGATATGTCGATTTTTCATATAGACGCGGGTGGCGACCAAAGTCATCCCGTCCCTGGCCGCAGCCTGGTCAAGCTTGTCTATCTCGCGACGATGCAGCAAAAGCTTGCGCGTCCTGAGCGGTTCCGGATTAGCTCGATTGCCATGAGAATACGGTGAAATGTGTGCATTGAACAACCACGCCTCGCCATCGCGAACCGCCACGTACGACTCCTTAAGCTGGATTCGTCCAGCCATCACGCTCTTTACTTCCGTTCCCGTTAAAGCGATCCCGGCTTCATACTTGTCGGAAATGTGATATTCGTGAAAAGCGGCGCGATTTGCCGCAAGAGGCTTTTCATCGTTTGCAACTGTCATGATGGAGTCAAAATTCCGAATACTCAGTGAGCCCGAAGCGAGGGAACGTGTCAAGTCAGGAACTGAGGTCAATTCCCCAATTCTTCGCGCAAAGGCCGCGCCATTAATTCCGTAGCCGCCTCGCGAGCGCTCTTATGCTCAAACAGGACGGATTGAATCTGGCTCGTAATCGGCATTGAGATACCGAGCCTTGCCGCGAGGCCGATTACAGCCGTAGTAGTCTTTACTCCCTCAGCTGTGCCTCTCATCTCTCGTGTGATTTGCTCGAGCGTACGTCCTTTGCCCAACTCAAACCCGACTCGCCGGTTGCGCGATTGACCTCCGGTGCAGGTAAGCACCAGGTCACCGAGTCCCGCCAGACCCATCAATGTTTCCACTTTCGCGCCCTCACGCAAAGCCAGACGCGCCATTTCAGCGAGCCCTCTGGTGATCAGCGCCGCCACACTGTTGTTACCAAACCCGAGTCCGGCGACCATGCCTGCGGCGATCGCAATCACATTCTTGACGCAGCCACCCAGTTCAGTCCCTACTACATCGTCGTTTGCATAAATCCGCAGATTGTCAAAGCTGAGCTCAGACTGTACCAGTCTCCTGTCATTCTCAGCTGAACCCGCCGCTACAATTGCCGTGGGGTGGCCCGCGATGACTTCATCCGCGAACGAGGGTCCGGACAAGCAAACGAATCGAGGCTGGAAGTTGTTGCCGATAACTTCGGAAACAATTTCGGAAATGCGCTTACCGGACTCGATCTCAATCCCTTTGGTGGCGCTGACAAGCAGCATTTCAGAGGCAAGGTGCGGCAGCATGTCCAATAGCAATTGCCTTGTTACGTGTGATGGGACTGACAGAATAACAAGCTCAGCCGCAGCCAGAGCCTCGGCCAAATTTGTCGTTGCACTGATGCCGGCGGGAATAACACTGCCAGGCAGATACGCGGCGTTTTCGCGTTGGTGGTTTATAGAATCAACCACAGCGGCATTGCGTGACCACAAACTCACCTCGTGGCCCTTTCGTCCTGCCACAACAGCAAGGGCAGTGCCCCAGTTACCTGCTCCAATAACTGCGATTCGCTTCATTATTACTATCGACAACGTAGCCCGACGCAGAATGCGCCAACTACTTAAACCGATTTTCAGTACCTTGCAGCAATCTCTGAATATTTCCTCGATGCATGAATATGATCAGTACGCTACCCGCTATCGCAGCCAGGAAGACAGATTGAAAGCCTGGCACCGGCTTAACAAAGAAGTGAAGTATCGCCAGCAGTAGCGGTAAGATCCCGATCGATATGATCGACCCGAGCGAAACATAACGCGTCCAGACAACAACCATTAGGAAGACCAGCACCGCTCCAGCCAAAGCCAGGGGCGCCATCACAAGAAACACACCCACACCCGTCGCGACTCCCTTGCCTCCGCGAAAATTCAACCAGATTGGAAAGCAATGGCCCCCAATTACAGCTACTGCGGCCAAAGCAACCGGCCAGCCAACTGTCCCGTCGGAATGCGTTAACCAACTCGCCGCCAAGACTGCCACGACTCCCTTCGCAGCATCCAGCAACAGTGTCAGTACGCCGGCGGCCTTGCCCGCACGACGCGTCACATTGGTTGCACCCGTACCACCTGATCCCGTTTCGCGTACATCCGCGCCGGCGGCAGCCCGAACAATCAGGTAACCAAACGGGATTGACCCGATCAGATAGGCCACTGCGATCGAGACTATTACTTTCATTGTCTTGCGGTTCTAAATTAATCGATGACGTAGCAGGTCGAGTGCCGCTTGAGAGGATCGCCAGCGAACCAGGTTCCGGTCGCCGGGAAGATTCAGCTTGCGATGCTCGGTATGCGCATCATCGGCGAGGGCGATGTATACCAGACCGACGGGCTTTTCGTCGCTGCCGCCATCGGGACCGGCAATACCTGTAACGGAGAGCCCAAAATCTGTCCCCGCGCGACTACGAACGCCTTCCGCCATCGCTTCGGCAACTGCTGCGCTGACCGCACCATGTTCGAGTAACAACATCGGCTCGACCCCGAGAGTTCTTGTCTTGGCCTCGTTCGAATAGGCGACCACGCCTTCGATGAAATATTTGGAAGCGCCCGGCAGGGCCGTCAATCGCTGAGCTATCAATCCTCCGGTGCAGCTTTCAGCAACCGCGAGCGAATAGCGGCCGACGGTGAGTTTCAATCCGACGACCTCTTCCATGGTTTCGCCGGCAAAGGAGAAGATAGCCTTGCCCAGCCGCTCTTCGAGTTGTTCGGTAACACGGTCAAGCAGCACAGCGGCCTCAGTTTCCGTGCGCGCGTTGGCGGTCAGTTGGATTTCAACTTCAGTTTGATTGAAGAGGATGCTGGTCTGCGGATTCTCATACTGGAGATAGACCGGAGCAATCAACTCGTCAAGGGCCGACTCCCCGATTCCAGACACACGCAACACGCGCCGGACCAGTCTTAAGCCACCCGTCTTATCCGCCAGGCGCGGCAGCACAAACTTCTCGAACATGGGTCGCATTTCCCTTGGCGGCCCCGGTAGAAGAGCAACCGCGGTATTCTCATGTTCGATGTAGAGGCCGGGCGCCGAGCCGTTGGGATTTTCGAGCACCTCTGACCCGTCGATCACCATTGCCTGCCGTGAGTTTCGCTCCGGCATCTTGCGTCCGTAACTTTCGAATCTCGACCGGATCCAGTCAAGCACTTTTTCATCGAGCAGCAAGCGGCGTCCCAGCGCTCGAGCGGCAACCTTACGCGTGATGTCGTCTTCGGTGGGGCCCAGGCCGCCGGTAGTGATAACCACCCGCGAACGATGAACAGCGTCTTTGATGGCCTCTTCCAGACGCGCATCGTCATCACCCACAATTGTCTTGAGCCTGACTTCAATGCCGATGCTGTTGAGTTGTGCGGTGAGCCAGAGGCTGTTCGTATCAGTACGATCAGGCGCCAATAACTCTGAGCCGATCGCGATAATTTCTGCGGTCAATGGTTGTGGCGGAAAAGTAGGAGGCATGCAAATTCTTCTTAAGCTGAGACCACCCTGGGACCGCACGCTTCCAGCGTGCCTCGCGTTTCCTTGAGACTTCACTCAAAGGCCAATTTCATCTAGCCAATACGCCGGCAGATGGCAGCTCCAGCTGACTCCGTCGACAACTCACCGCCAAGATCAGCCGTGGTCTCTCTTTCAGTAACGCATTGACGCACCGCATCCTCGACGGCAGCGCTTGCTTCTTTATAACCCAGGTATTCCAACATCATCGCGGTGGTCAAAATTGCGCCGATAGGATTCGCAATCCCCTTCCCGGCCAGCGGCGGCGCGCTGCCATGAACCGGCTCGAACAGTGAAACGCGTCCCGGGTGAATATTCGCTGAAGCCGCGAGCCCGAGGCCTCCGACGAGCGCTGCACCGAGGTCAGTCAGAATATCGCCAAAGAGATTGTTACTGACTATGACATCGTACTGGCCCGGATCGAGCACCATAAACATTGTCATCGCATCGACGTATTGATGATTCGTCTCAATCGCCGGATAGCGCGCGGCTACTTCCCTGAAGACTCGCTGCCACAAGTCGCCGCCAAAGCGTTGCACATTCGACTTGTCGGCCATCGTTACGCGCTTGCGCCCATGCGCCACCGCGTACTCAAACGCAGCGACTATGATTCGCTCCACGCCCTTGCGAGTATTCAATTCTTCCTGAGTGGCGATTTCATCCATTGTCCCCTTCTTGAGAAAACCACCGGCGCCACAGTAGGCGCCCTCGGTATTTTCCCTGAGGACCACAAAGTCGATCTCAGCAGGCGAACGATCCCGCAACGGCGAGAGTCGCGCCTCGAGCAAATGCACCGGTCGCAGATTGATGTAGAGATCGAGGCCTCGACGCATACCCAGCAATACGTCTTCAGCAACCTTGTTTGAAGGAATGCGCGGATCGCCAAACGCACCGGCCAGAATCGCGTCAAAATCTTTCGACAACATTTCCAGCGCGCCCTCAGGCAGCGAGACTCCGTCTCGCAGATACCTGTCCGCGCCCCAATCGAAGTCAGTCATTTGCAGCTTCACGTCGTGCGTCTCCTGCACGCGCTCAAGCACTCGCACCGCTTCGCGAATAACTTCCGGACCGATACCATCGCCCGCAATGACTGCTAGCCGTTTCATAGTTTCAGAATTCCCTGGCCCAGCTTCTCATTAAGCTCAATACTTCTTTAAGATTTCGGGCGGCTGGCTACGTACTTTTCAATCTTCGGCAAACTGGCCAGCAGCACATCGCCGACAATCTTCATACTCGTTGGCGAAATCTTGTCGATCGTATCTTCCGCCGTGTGCCAGTATTCGTAGTTGCTAAGCTGGATCAGATCCAGCGAGTCAATGCCCGCCTTGAGAAATGGTTCGTGATCGTCTCCGCCCACACCTTCATCTCTATTCACAAATACTTTGCCGTAGCCGAGCTCGCGCCCCGTATCCCAGACGATATTTTGCAGCGGTCTCGTGCTCATCGTGTCGCGACCCAGCTCCAGGTTCTTGTAGCCCATCATGTCTAGCAGGATCATGGCCCGCACGCGGCTCAACTCTTTGTTTGCCTGCAGTTGCGCAACAAAGCGTCTGCTCCCATAGGTATTGTCAGGCGAGCCCGGCTTACCGCATTCTTCCCAGCCCCGACAAAACGCCTCTTCGCCGTCGAAGAACGTCAGCCAGTAAGTCAGTTTAGGCTTGGAATTGGTGGCTGCCAGCACTCGTGCTAACTCGAGCAGAGTAGCGACGGAGGAGCCAGGATCATTAGCTCCGACAAAATGCATATCCTTGAAGTATTTGGAATCGTAATGACTCGTGATCATGACGACGTCGCTGCTCTCGCCCGGGAGTTCCGCCGTGACGTTAACCATCGCTTTTTCTCCTAAAGGAGTTGAGGCGCGGAACTCATCGGTTATCACTTTCAAGCCATATGATTTCAACTGTTCGATGATGTACGCACGCGTCCTGGCAAGCTCAGGTGAGCCGGGTGGGCGCGGACCGAAGTCAAGTTGCTTCTTCACGTGTTCCATCGCGCGGTCACCGCTGAAAGTCACCGCCCCTGTTACCGGAGTTGGTGGTGTAGCGGGTTGAGAGTTATTCAGCGACCCGCCTGGACCATCGGGACCGTCGCTTTTTGGGCAGGCAATCAGAAACAGAGGCGTGAAAAGTGCCAGGCACAGGAACAAGCCGGCAGGCGGTTTTTTTCTTTCGAGCGCACCGACCGTTTGTAGGTTTAAATTCCTGGGCATCTGTCTCTGTTCCGTCTTCATAATAGCGCTCACGTGTTCTACTGGATGTTAATTTTTCGGTGGCGTGCCTTCATGCTCATCAGGTGGCGACGCTGCCGGTTTGTTGGACTGAAGATTCAGGAACTTCTCTACCAACTCGTTGGATTTACCGCGTACATAATTTACGGCTGCGACCAGTTTCACTGTTTCGCTCTCGATGAAGTTGCCAAGCTGCTGCGGCAGCGGTCCGCCGCCTGGATGTGGGGACGTGTTGCCGGAGCTGGGAATGATACGAGCAACGATCGCACCTTGCGAGATTAGAGTCGTCAGGCAAGCAAGCCGTTCGCCGTCGGCCACACGCATGCCACCCAGCATCTTGTATTCGGATTCGCCGGGTGGAGAAACTAACTCGGCCCCGTGAAGAATCTTCACCACACAGCCATCACACTCACCTTGTCCCCGGCAATCAGCCTTCATGCTGACGCCGAGGCGTTTAGCCGCTTGCCACAACGAGCATCCCGCCGCCACCAGGCCACTGCCGCCGTCCTCTTCAAATGTGATCTCAATACTCATTTCGCAGATACGTGAAAGTACACCGTAACGAAGCGAAAAGGCAAAAACGCGAGACAGCGATGAGACGGACTGTTGACGGTCCAGCCCCTTGCAGGTCATTACCCCACGAACACGGCAGGATCTCATTCTCAGTCGTGTGGGTTGGAATTCCGAAGTGAATTACTTTGAGGTGCGCCCACCAGCAGCGGTGAGATTCACGGTCTGCCTGATCTGCTCTTTTTTTGCTTTCCGGCAATCAGCGCAGATGCCGATGATGCGCAGGAGGTGTTGCGTAATTTCGAATTTGTGTTTAGCGGCCGTGGCATCCTGAATCGCTTCCAGCTCTGCTGAAAAAAATTCAATCACTTTGCCGCACTCGGAACAGATCATGTGGTCGTGATGCTGGTGTTTGTAATTGTGTTCGTAGTGCGCGCGACCATCTCCAAAACGGACCTCTCGTGCCAGACCGGCCTCAGTGAGAAGTTTTAAAGTGCGATATACGGTGGTATGCCCGATGGTGGGATCAACTTCCTGTACCAGGCGGTACAAGTCTTCGCTCGAAAGATGATCCTCGGTGCGCAGAAAGACATCGAGGATCAAGTCCCTTTGAGCCGTTCTCTTAAGGCCCTGCTTTTGAATGTGCTTGAGAAAAACTTCCTGCTCTTCGGTCATGGGCAGCAGTCGACGCTGAAATCAGATTAGAATCGCGTTAGTCCTGCTGAATATACCACCACGTCCAATATTTGTAACGCGAGCGGGCGGGCTACCGAGATCGGCAATCAATCGCGATATAAATCGGTAGTCAGGTATCTCAGTCCCGAATCTACCATGATGGTTACCACGGTCGCGTCTGGACCGAGTCGCTCAGCAACTTGCAGCGCGGCAACCACGTTCGCGCCTGATGAAGTCCCGGCAAACAATCCTTCTTCTCGTGCCAGGCGACGCGCCATGGCCTTCGCGTCCGCGGTGCTGACGGTGAGAATTTCATCAACTTGATCCGGTTCCCAGAGCGGCGGCAGAAATCCGATGCCGATGCCTTCGATTTTGTGCGAACCGCTGGGCTGGCCCGACAGAACCGCCGACTCGGCTGGCTCAACAGCGATTACCTGGAGATCAGTTTTATGACTTCGTAAGACTCTTGCGGCACCGTGAATCGAGTGGGCCGTCCCGACAGACTGCACGAAGGCATCAACGCGTCCACCGGTCTGCGTCCAGACTTCCTCGCCTAACGCGTAGTAACCTGTAATCGCATCGTGATTATTCAACTGATCGACGGCCCAGTGTCCCGGCTGTTGGCTGATCTGTCCGGCTGTTTCAATCATGCGTTTGATCAGAGTCTCGGTAATTTTCTTGTTGTCGCTGGGAACGAGTGTAATCTGCGCTCCTAGCGCGCGCATCATCAACATTTTCTCCTCAGTGAATGCGTCGGAAGAGACCACCTGAAGAGCGTAACCTTCAGCGGCGCAAACCATGGCCAGCGAAATACCGGTCGTACCGGCCGTGTATTCGACCGCAGTGCCACCAGGAGTTAGTCGACCATCTGCGATGGCGGCTTCGATAGCTGCCTTAGCCATGCGATCTTTCATGCTGCCGGTGGGGTTCGCCCATTCCAGTTTGGCCAGGATGCGCGCCGATCCGCGCGGCACGATTCTTTGTAGAGGCACTATCGGAGTGTTTCCGATCGCTTCAAGCATTTTCGAAGGGACGGTCATAGCAAACTCTCCACTCTTAAATTTGATGCAACACTTGATTTCGACGGTGCTGGTGGATTCCTTCAGATCCTTCCTACCCTTCAGTGCGGCGAGCACTTCTTCAAAATCCCACCTGCTACCCTACATCCGAGCGTACGCCTCAGAAATTAGAGTAAGGCAGCAGTTGCCCTGTCGACAACAGACGTGTGTCAACAACAGACGTGATGCGTGCATTCCGCCTTCATGTTATCTTGGCACACGTGCCGGGGTGGCGGAATGGCAGACGCTACGGACTTAAAATCCGTTGTCCGTAAGGGCGTGCGGGTTCGACTCCCGCCCTCGGCACCAATCCTAATCTCACTGTTTCAAATAACTTGCGACTCGTCCTTCGTTCCGTCGTGGTCATAGCATCCGGGTTATTGGGATAAGGATGACGCTAAGATGACGACATTTTTTTAGCCGGCCCGTGCGAATTCGACAACCGTTCCTCTTGGTTCAGCGAGTTTGTCGACCGCACTTTGGATCACGGTCGGCGTGCCATGAGCGTAGCCAGCCGTTACTCCAAGTGACGAGTGTCCTAGTAACTGCATGATGTCGAGTTCATGCACTCTCTCGCCACGCAAGCGCGTAGCGAACGTATGCCTCAGATCATGCCAAGTGATTCCACCGGCTTTAGTTTGGCCACAGGTGATTTCAGCCCTCTTACACGCACTGGCGAAGCCGCTTCGAATAGTCTCGGAGTCAACACCGCTACGCGCTTGCGAGAAGACCAATTCGCTGCCTGAGGCATCTTGAATAGCACCTGATAGTGCGCCGCGAACCATTGAATTCATTGGAATGATCCGAGGCTTCCTATTCTTACTTTTTTCCACCAACAGCCAGTTGGGAGGAATCTCGACATCCCTTCCATTGACTGCACAGAATTTGGAAGCTTTACCAAAATTGACGTGGTTAACCTCAAGACGAAGCAACTCTGACTTTCTGAGTCCAGTGCCAACTGAAACCATGACTGCCGAACGCAGATAGTCGAGATCTTCTGTGAGTGCTTCCATCAAGCGGCTTTCCTCGTCAAAGGTTAAGTAGCGCTCCCTTTTTCCTCCTTCTTTTTCCTTCCGAACACGTTTGCTTGGATTGGAATCTAGAAATCCGTTATCGCAAGCGATCGAAAAGATCTTTGAAAGAAGGGCTAAATACCGATTCACGGTCGCGCCTGCGCGCGGCGTGCCTCGGCGCGTCTTCTTGCCAACCAACGACATTTTGAAGCGTTCAATCTGTAACGGAGTAATGTCTCGCATCGGTTGATTGCCAAAGACATCTTTCAACAGCTTGCAGCGCCTCTCGTCGTCAGCATACGAAAGCTTATTGCCCTTGGCCCAAGGTAAGAATTGTTCATCGACAAAATCGCTGAACTTGGCGGTAGCAATCTTCTTGTTGTAACGGCCATCATAGATTTCTTCTCGAACTGTGTTCTCTGCGCGTTCGGCCTGCGCCTTCGTGCGCGCTCCAACAACTGATTCGAGAACATAGTGACCGCGCAATCTAAACTCCATCCACCATCTTGCCTTTTGCCAGTCTGGATCACTCGGAGCGATCCGTTTCCCTCTGTAGCGCTTGAATACTGCCATCAACTGCTCCTTCCTTTTAAGGAACAAGCAGCCGTCAAGTCGCTACAATTCTAGTTGTTGTTTGCTGATGTGTAACGCGAGTTTTAAGCGGCGCTTTTCGTTTTGAGTTCTTCGCCTCTCGGCCTCTTGCTTGGCCCACAAGTCGACCTCTCCACGATTGAATCGGAGAAGGTCGCCCATGTATGCATGTGGAAGTGGGAATTGATCTGGTTGGCGCTTTGACCACTTCAGGATTCCAGCCGTAGTCGGTTCATTCTTATCGTTGTACAACTGCCAATATTTGGCGAGCTGGATCGCACTCATCCACTCCCGCGCTGATGCGCCTGCCATTTCTGCGGGTCGAGACTGAATCAGTGCAAGCGTTTCAGTTTGGGCTCGCTGATAGATGCGCACTACTTCTTCAGCCAGGCCTGTCTCGGTCAGTTGGCCGTTCTGATTAGCGTGTCCCAATACGATGCAAATGGTTTTTCCCGGCGGTGTCGGCCGCTGGACGTTCGGCGCAGCATCTTTCGCGAAGGTGGCGCGCAGCACCAATTATTAGTGTTGACAGACCTGAGTCGAACCCTGCGGGAAGAAGAGCGTCGAGCATGGCAGCGGTTGTTACGCGTGTTGGGCCATGAATTGAATAACTCGCTGGCTCCAATCAAATCGGTGGCCACCAGCCTGGCGGATCTGCTCATGCGCGAACCGCGTCCGCCCGATCTGAGTGACGATATGCAACGCGGTTTGGAAGTCATCTCTTCAAGGGCTGACTCGCTGGCGCGTTTCGTCGAGTCATACTCAAAGTTGGCTCGGTTGCCGCAGCCGCGTTTCGAGCCGTTGAGCATTGCTGCTCTGGTGCGACGCGTCGCCAGTCTCGAAACTCGCCTGCAAGTCACAGTGGAAGTAGGACCAGAGTTGGTGATTCAGGGTGACGAAGTGCAGTTGGAACAGATGCTCATTAACCTGGTTCGCAATGCGGTTGACGCTTCAAGGGAAACCAGCGGTAGGGTGGCGATGGGATGGTCGCAAAACAACGGGCACATTGAAGTCTGGATCAAAGACGAAGGCCTGGGACTGGCTAACAATGCGAACCTGTTTGTGCCGTTCTTTACCACCAAAACCAACGGTTCGGGTATTGGTTTGGTCCTTTCGCGGCAAATTGCCGAAGCCCATGGCGGCACTCTGTCGTTGGAAAACCGGGATAGCGAGCGAGGTTGTGAGGCTGTCTTGCGCTTGCCGGTTTAGGCATAGATCTCAGGTCTTTGGCCTTTGGTGTTTGTTTGCGGTTTTGTATCCTGCTCCTTAGAACCAGGAGACGGGAAGCTGATGGCAAGAAGTGAACGGCCATCGGTCCAAAGATCAGGTCAATGGTCAAACGCTAAAGACCTTCTTTTATCCAGTTTTCTATTGCCGTACAGTTCAAATGGTACTACTCTCGCGTTTGGAGCCAAGTCTAAGAGCTCTCGTCAACCGGGCGTACCGAAAGAGTGGTGTCGTCATGAACCATCAAGCGCTGGGACAGCTAAGATCCAAATATGAATTTGGCGGCTGGCGCAACGACGAGACAGCTTTCCTCAGAGACGCGTGTCTATATCCCCCGCGTCATACATTCGAAGCTATCCATCGTGACGCGCGCGATCAAAGTCGGTTGTTGGATCTGCTGGGCCGAATTAATTATAAGATCCTGAAAGGCTCCAGCGTCTATATTCAGGTTGGAGGCGTCGTCTATAAGACTATCAGCGGCCTTTACTGGCGCAGCGTGTATACAGGTGTCGAGCATTATCTGCTGCGTTGTCAGGAAGTTTCCTGGAGCGTCCGGAACGAAACCGAGAGCGAGGTCGACATCGTGGACTTACCCATTACTCACTCAAGAAGTGGGTGGACTGCGAACGGCCAATCGTTGATGTTTATGCTGAATCGAGACTAGCGCGATTGGCGATCCGATGGTCCGCTCTCAACTCGTTGGCGCTGGAATCCCTTCTTTGAGCAACAACACCCGCCCTTCCGGTTCTCTCTATTTCCTGCCTGGCCGGGGAGAAAAACCTGCCAATCGCATAGAGCAGTTCATCGCGACCTTAGGATACGCGAATGCCGCTCGGGAAATGTCGGGGGAGTTTTATCGCCTTCGTTTTTCTGAGCAATTAGATTTGATTAGATCCGATTTAGTGGCTGGTTTTTGGGAGCCGAACGCGAACCTGGTTGGGCGCTCATTTGGCGCTTACCTCCTACTTCAAGCATTGGCGGATATGGACTCGTTTCCCGGCCGGCTTCTGTTGTTGTCGCCAGTTCTCGGGGCAGCGGTCGCGAATAATGGCTTCTATGTTTCGCGACCACCGCGCGCCGACAAGATATTGCAGTTGGCCGAAGGTAATGGCTTTCCGGCGCCCAACCAGATGGAGATCCACACGGGCGCTGCGGATAACGGTTGCGATCCATCACTTGCAGTCCGCTTTGCTGCGAAGGTTGGCAACACGCAGCTCCACGTTGTACCCGAAGCAGGTCACAAACTCGGGGAAGAATACACTCGAAGCGTACTACGGAAGTTTCTGAGTCCTACATCTCAGACAGTTTGAGTTGATGCGACGCACTAGCTCCGCGGAGTTTAGGTTGGCAGCCATGAACCTCAACAGTAGGTTTCGTAAATGATACGGAAATCGCACCGTGACCGGGTGGCAGCTTTTTGAAGTAACTGACCAAATGAGTTCGGAATCATTTAGTACAGCACGCAAGCAATTGCGCGCGGCTTTGAGTTTTTCCCGAGAAAGCTTTGTCGATGGGAGCGACCTGCATTAAGATGCAATGCGCTCTATTTTTCAAAGGCAGACTTTTCAGCGGGGTTCACTGAACGAAAGATTCTGCAACCCGGCCCACCTGGTAGCGCGCTATTTTAGCTCTAAATCTACACCAACTGCGACTTCGCGAGATTCATGATTTTGGTACGCGCTACCGGGGATACGAGTACAATGTCGCTAACTCTTCCGGACGCAGGTGACGTCTTAATTTTGAATGTAACGCAAACTGTGAGTTTGTGTAACTTCAATGCCTCGGCGTTCGGTCGCGAACCAAGTTGCTTTAAATTGATTTCCAATTAGGCCCCAGCCCATGGAGAAAACTTAATGAGAGTCTACTTGATCAATCCTTCAAATCCTTTGGTCAGCATTGTTGATATTAAGGAAAGCCGCTGGAACCGTTATCGCGTCTGGAAACCGTTGAGTCTCCTGGTGCTCGCTGGCTTAACCCCGAGCGAATGGGATCTCTCTATCATTGATGAGAACCTTGGCAAACCGGACTATACGACCATGCCGCGACCGGACGTCGTCGGAATCACAGCCTTTACTTCGCAGGCGACGCGCGCCTATGAACTCGCTGAATACTTCCGCAAGATTGGCGTGCCGGTAATCATGGGTGGCATCCACGCAAGCATGGTCCCGGAAGAGGCAGTACAACACGTGGACTCGATAGTAACCGGCGAAGCCGAGAGCGTATGGCCACAGGTCCTCGAGGACGCGAAGAATGGCACTTTGAAGCAACGGTATGCCGGAGGCCTGGCGGAGGTGGCCAACGTGCCGCTTCCCCGTCACGACCTGCTGGATGGACCCTATGCCTTCGGCGCGATTCAGACCACGCGGGGCTGCCCCTTGAACTGTAGTTTCTGTAGCGTGACCGCGTTCAACGGTACGGCCTACAGGCAGCGAAAGGTCGAGGATGTCGTGCGGGAGTTTCAGTCGATCAAAGAGAAACGTGTTCTGGTCGTAGATGATAATCTGATCGGCACGCGGACCGAACACATTGCTCGCTCAAAGGAACTTTTCCGCGCTATGGCAGATGCAAACCTGAAGAAACAATGGATTGCACAAGTGACGATTAATTTCGCCGATGACGAAGAACTCTTGAGACTGGCCGTAAAGGCCGGCTGCAGCGGCGTCTTCATAGGATTTGAGGCGACCGACGCCGAAGGCCTGGCAGAAGTGGGGAAGAAATTCAATATCAAGAAGAACCGTGACCTGCGCGAGTCAGTGCGACGAATCCAGCGTCACAAGCTCATCGTTACCGGTTCCTTCATCATCGGACTGGACGTAGATAAACCGGGTATTGGCAAGCACATCGCCATGAAAGCCCGCGAGTACGGCCTCGATCATCTCAACGTCCTGTTTATGACGCCCCTGCCGGGTACACGCTTGTGGCATGAGATGGAAGCAGAGAATCGGATTACCCTAAATCACTTTCCCCAGGACTGGCAGTACTACACGCTGACTTATCCGGTGGCTCCATACAAGAATTTGTCTCTGCAGAAAGCTATAGAGGAAATGACCGAGTGTGGCCGAAGTTTCTATGCTGCTTCGAGTATTCTGGCTCGCGTGTCCACCAACATTTTGCAACGACGCCATCCGCTACTCAGTCTGGTAGCCAGCCTTTCATATCGAAGCAACATGGATGTGGACGGCAAAAAATATGAAGATTTCAGACGAACGCGTGGCTATGTTGAGGATAGATTAGAGGATCGACCTCCAGCGTTGGCCGCGAGCGCCAAGGCCGGAACACCGTCTCACGCATGAGTACGCCCCTGCCAACTGGCTGCTGGTTTGCCTCAACTTGTTTTTGACCCGAGTTAGTGGCTTTCCGCCCCACAGGGCGGAAAGCCTGTGCCTTCGGGCATGCATCAAGTGATAAGTGTTCAGGTTATGCCTCCGCTTTAGCAGAGAGGCTCAGCAAGTTGTGGGTGTGACAGACTCCAGGTTAAGCGGAATCAAACTAATTCAGACTGAAGTCAAAGCTAAAGTTCGCGAAGATTCCGGGCAATGTTCAGGTACACATCTTTGATCTTACCTTCATACTCCCGGATGGCCGAAGGTATGCTCGTTTTGAAAAGGTTCACGGTTCTGAGTTGGTTTAGGTCCCACCATCCGATCTCGTTGAGATGATCGGCCGAAACCGGAAAATCGTGCTGAGGAACAATCTTCTTCTGGCCGTTCGCTCCCACCAATTCACCAACCCAACGCTGCGTTGCGTGCGATGCCAGGCCATCGTTGTCTCCTTCGGCCTCCTGGATGATGTCCCAGGACTTCTTTAGCGGCGTAAACACTAACTCGCGCTTCTCGCTACTGGCATATGTTTGATAGAAGACACTGTTCGCTGCTTCCGCGGGAGCTGCCGCTTCGTTGAATTTCCTGCAGGCTTCGGTCGTAAGATCGGCAAACCCACTCATATCCAGAATGTCATGCATGTGGGCAATGATCTCATGGCCGTGATGCGCCATACCCCAATCAGCGAAGCTTGTCCCATGATGCGGTGTTCCGAGGGTGGTCACACTACAGACCTTATCCCCCATATCATGATTGACGATCATGTGACGGGAATCGAGGCCGCCCATACTATGGCCGATTATATGAACTTTTGATTTGCCACGAGAATGCAGAATTGTGTTGATCTCATCCTTGAGATCTGAAGCCCGAGTTTCCACAGAAGCCGTGAAGCTCACATTCGTGTGCGCCACGTCAAAACCGTCTTTGCGAAGGTGTCGAGCAATACCTTTAAAATAGTTCAGCCCGCCCGCCGCTCGGTCTAATGAAATTCCCATTGATTCAATACTGCGCACTAAGTGAGCCAAAAGAAACTCGAAACGGGCAATACCGTGCGCGAGCACGATAGGGTAGTCATTCATTCGTTTTCCTCCACACCGAGCAGCGGCGGGTCTTTATCGTTGCCTAAGCCTTACGAAAAAAGTGGCAAATCCACGGGCTCGTGCCGTAAAGCTACGCGCTGGTTGTTATTTAATTGTGAACGTAAACCTCCATGGCACCAGGCCGGGGCATCCGGGAAATTTCATATCACAAGACTGTAGCCACTAACGTGAGCTGCGACAAGCCCTGGCATCTTTCCATCTATTGTTCAAAGCATTTCGCTGACCAGCTAAATTGACATGAAACGTGCAAGACAATGGTGAATGAAGCATAATCCACTCAACAGCGCAAGATATCCATAACATCCGCGTATGACCCATGTAAGTTTTCGATGTGAATCAATGAAGCCCCTCCTAATCCTAGTCTGCTGCTGCTTCCTTTTTTTAAGCGCCAGTGTCTGCGCGGCCCAATCAGCCCGGCCACTCCAACTTGATAAGCCGCTTGAGCAACAGCTCGCGGTCGGAGAGGCCCATGTCTATGAGATCAATCTGTCTGCGGGACAGTTTCTGCAGGCCGTTGCCGAATCAAAAAATCTCGACCTGACAATTACGCTTCTGTCACCCAGCGGCGAGTTGTCCTTTGACATGCTGAAGTACCCGGGACCAGAGCCGCTGTACCTGGTTGCGAAGCAGTCGGGTGTTTATTGGTTGCACATATCCTCAAGCGAGACCGGTGCACGAAGCGGATCTTATCGACTGACAGCAAGCGTCAAACCGTCGCCTACGTCCTTGGATCTTAAGCGCCAATCGGCGGAGCAGTTACTGATCGAAGCAAATGCGCTTGAGGTCGAAGGCACACCGGAGTCACTGCAGCTGGCGATTGAAAAACGCTCTGAGTCGCGGAACTTTTTGCGTAGCCTGGGCGACAGGTACTGGGAAGCCTATGCTCTCCACTACAGCGCACGGGCGGCGGCCACACTCAAGCAGCATCAAAAAGCGCTTGCGTTATATCGCGAGGCGCTCACCATCCGCCGCGCCATCGGTGACCGGCGGGGCCAGGCCGCGACGCTCAACAATCTTGGCGTAGATTACTACCTGCAAGGCCAACTGCGCCGCGCGTTACCTTATTACCAGCAGTCGCTATTGCTGAGTCGAACGCTTGCAGATGCTCCCAGTCAAGCCGGACTGCTCCGGCGCATGGCCGACGTTTATGCTGATCTTGGCGTATACCGAAAGGCTATAGATTACTATCAACAATCGCTCGTACTGCAACGCGCCACCGGAGATCGTGCCGGTGAAGCATCTGTACTTCACGACATGGGTGTGGCCTACAGGTCGCTTGCCAATACGTCCACGGCGATTGAGTTATACAAGAAGGCTTTGCCGCTGTATCACGAAGTCGGCGATAAGGAGAACGAGGCAAACACTCTCGCGGGGCTCGGTGACATGTACGGCCTCGACGAAGCTCAGCTGGCTCTCGATTGCTATAACCTCGCATTGAAGTTGCGGGATGAGCTCGGTCTACATGCGGGACAGGCCGTCATGCTCAACGCGATGGGCAACGCCCACAACGCGCTTGGCGACCTGACTAAGGCGCTGGCTTACTACAATGAGGCCTTGCCGCTGGCACGCGCTGCCAAAGATCTCAACGCAGAAGGGGACATTCTTCATAACCTGGGGATGCTCTACCAAACGACCGGTGAACAGCAGAAGGCCCTCGAGGTCGGCAATCTGGGACTGGAGATAAGAAAGGCGACCGGCGACCGCCGCGGCGAGGCGAGCGCGCTCTCCAATATCGGAAACGTCTATGACGAGCTGAATGAAAGGAAGAAAGCGCGCGAGTACCACCTGCAAGCCTTGAAATTGTGGCAGTCAATTGGCGACCGCCGTGGGGAAGCTCGCGCTCTGAATAACCTGGGTAACCTTTGGGAAACGACAGAAGACCAGGAGCAGGCTCTTACTTACTACAACCGAGCGCTGCTGTTGGAACGCACAGCAGGTGATCGCCGGTCGGAAGCCGGGACCCTAAATAATATCGCACTCATTTATGACGAACGCGGCGAGACGCAGAAGGCGCTCGCTTATTACCAACAGGCGCTGGTGATGAACGAAGCTTTGGGAGAGCTTGATAACCTGGCGGCCGCGCTCAACAATATCGGTGCTATTTTCGGCCCAATGGGTGAAACCCAGAAAGCATTAACCAACTATCATCAGGCGCTGGCCCTCGTCCGGAAACTAGGGGATCAGGGTACGGAAGCGATGACCCTTCACAATTTGATGGCGCTATGGGAGAAACGCAATCCCTCGCTAGCTATTTTTTACGGCAAGCAGTCCGTCAATGTCCTGCAGCATCTCCGCTCAAGCATTAGTGGCCTGGGCCAGAACCTACAAAAATCGTTTCTGAAGTCCAATAAAGATACTTATCACCTGCTGGCCGATCTGCTGATCGCCGGGGGACGTCTTCCTGAGGCGCAGCAAGTGCTCGGTCTCTTGAAGGCTGAAGAGTACTTTGAATTCGTCCGCGGTGGTGAGGCGTATACGCTGAAGTCAGGAATAGATTTGACTCCCGAAGAGGAAGGAATCGAGAAACAATATCTTGAAATTGCCGAGCGTCTGACCGCGATTGGCGGCACATACGGCGAATTGCGAGACAAGTCAACGCGTACGACCTCGGAAGATCAGGAACTTACCAAACTTGAAGGGGAACTCAAGGTAGCGAATCAGGTGTTTCAAAAGTTCCTGGAAGAGATGGACAAGTCATTTGGCGCTGCGTCAGCTGCAAACGATAAGGTTTTCCAATTGCGAGAGTCACAGGGTTTGATGGAGACCCTGGGCGAATTAGGACCTGGAGTAGTGGCAATCTACACGATTGTGGGTGAGGACAAGTATCGCGCGATTCTTGTAACCCCATCAGTGCAGAAGGCCTATGAAACAAAAATTAGCGCGGCGGATCTAAATCGTAAAATTTTTGAGTTAAGGAGCGCTCTGAAAAATCCTCGTGTCGATCCTCGTCCGTTGGCCCAGGAACTGTACGGCATTCTGGTAGGTCCGGAATTGGCGCACGATCTCGTTCAGGCAAAAGCGCAAACCGTGATGTGGTCGCTGGATGGAGTCCTGCGTTACCTGCCGGTCTCCGGCTTGTATGATGGCCGGCGGTATCTGCTCGAAAGCTATCGCAATGTAGTTTTCACTCCGGCCAGTCAAAGTCGACTTAAGGATCCGGTGAGCGCGCATTGGAGAGCTTTGGGACTGGGAGTTTCCAAGGCCCAACCCGGTTTCGTGGCGCTGGACGGTGTCCCTGAAGAATTGCATGGAATTATTCGAAACGAACTGGGAGCGAACCCCGGGAATGGCGTGATGGCCGGCAAGGTTTTGCTGGATGAAGGATTCACCGCCTTGGCGATGACCGGCGCGTTGCGCGAACGATATCCTGTGGTACACATTGCGAGCCACTTTGAATTTCGACCGGGCAATGAGACGAACTCGTTCTTGCTATTGGGCGACGGCACACACCTGTCACTGGCTGAAATAAAAAACTTGCCGCAAGTGTTCAGTGGTGTGGATCTCCTGACGCTTTCCGCTTGCAACACCGCAACTGGTGGCGCCGGTGCGAACGGAAAAGAGGTTGAAGGCTTTGGCGTGTTAGCTCAACGCCAGGGAGCAAAGGCAGTGCTGGCTACATTATGGAACGTCGCCGACGAGAGTACTCAATTGCTCATGCGCGAGTTCTACAGGTTGCGCGAAGCCAGTCCGCAACTCACCAAAGCCGAGGCGTTGCGCCAGGCGCAGTTGCAACTGCTTCGTGGGACAGCGAACCAGACTGACGAAAGCGACGAAGTTAATAAGCAAAGGAATAACGCCGCCGGGGGAACCTCTACACCGAAAGGCACCTTGCCGGATTACAAAACCGATCCCAAAAGTCCATATTCCCATCCGTACTACTGGGCGCCATTCATCTTGATCGGCAACTGGCGGTGATCCGAGCCGTGTTTGTAACTGGTAGCACAGCCGCGCCGATGAGATCTCTGACTTTTGGGAACGTTGGTTGACTCTCAAGACATGCGATTCGTTCAGCGCACAATCGCCTACTGCGTCTTCAAGGAGCGCCAATCACCAGAAAGGGTGAACGCTGCCCAATAGAATGGGTGGCTGTGTTCTTGGCTCTTGATTAGGGATAGTTGAATCTGCCGCAACGCTTCGCTTTTGACTATACCCGACTGGAGATTTGTGTAGAAGCCTTTCATCAAATCGCGTGTAGCTTCGTCATCTACCTTCCACAGACTCATCAACTCACTTTCGGCGCCGGCCAGTACAAAGGCGCGCCGCAATCCGTAAACGCCTTCCCCATTCTGCACATCGCCGATTCCTGTTTCGCAAGCGGATAGAACTACAAGTTTTGTCCCCCAAAGATTCAGACCGGCAGCTTCGAGCGCCGTCAATATGCCGTCTTCGCCATCGCCTCCCTGGCGTTGGTTCGCTCCCGTTAATGCCAGTCCTGAACGAAGCAGCGGATTCTCGCTCGGTGGCATAGAAGAATTGAACAGGCCGTCAAGTGAACGTTCACCGCCGGTTGCCGTCTTGCCTGCCGGTGACCGGGCCAAAAAGAATCCGTGGGTCGCAACGTGCAGGATGCTTGGACCGCGCACCTTTTTCAATGCGCTCTCCGTGGCTTGTGCGCCAACCAACATTCTTCCGTCACTGAGGAGCGAAGTCACAGCGCGAGCTTCTTCAGCTGTAGCCTCCAATGGACCAAAGTGCGCTTGAAAGTCCCTTGAGCGGCTGGTGAAGGCTGGCGGACCGGGTGTGATCGTCGCCGCGCTTTGCGTGGGCTCATCAAATTGCGGATCTGCGATTACTACGGGGCCCTGTTGGCTGGGCAATGAGCTTTGCAGACGCAACAGATCGCGGCCGCTGGTTAAATAAGTGAACGTATAGTTTTCGACAAGATAATGCTGTCGTTCATCGACGAGGGCGGCAAGAGGGACGAGATTCAAGGCGCCGTCAGGAGACATCAAAATCTGTCGGGAATCTCCCAGCAGACTACGAAGTGGCTGCACGACTTCTTGGTACAGAATACGAGCGAGCTCCTTAAAATCCTTGCGTTGCGGATTCCGCAAAGCAGCGCGCAGTCGAGCAACCTCGCCGTCAATCTTGTCTGCATCTCCGAGCTCAACCCACGATGGCTCGCCACGATCCTTCAGGACGTAAGCCACGTAACGATCGGCCTTCCACGCCACGTCTGCTCCGATCTTGACGGTCACCGGTCGATAGCGCGCAATCTCAACCAGCGAAAAGTTTTTTGGTATCGCTGCCTGAATCCGGTCAATCGTGATTACCTCAGTCTGCAGATGAAATTCTCCGGCCCGTGTCGCTACCTTTTTTTCGAGCGCTTGCGTATCGCTTTCGAGTTTCTGAATGGTGGCGACATAGTGGCCTCTGTCATCACTGCCGGGACCCTTAAACACCAACGTTGCGAGTTGTG
Source organism: Pyrinomonadales bacterium (assembly GCA_038237475.1). Taxonomy (GTDB): domain Bacteria; phylum Acidobacteriota; class Blastocatellia; order Pyrinomonadales; family Pyrinomonadaceae; genus JAOAPY01. The sequence continues at coordinate 410,881 of JBBRYS010000004.1, forward strand.
CCCGCGCCGCGGACAGCTGGTCCAGGAGCAGCTGATCAGGAGGACTCAAGTGGCGACGGAGCGAAGCTGACTCATTGCTTAAAGCGTCCAGGATGCGCCCCTTGCGGCGCAGAATCGTGGTCAAAGCCAGGCGCACCGCGGCTTGGTTCGCGGCGGCATGGTTGATGTGAAAAGATATTGTGGCGCTGGTCTCATCGGCCAGCGTCACCATATAGAGACGCTTCTGCTCTTCCGTCCCCTTTGTCAAAATCAAAGCGAGGTTATGCTCTCTAACTTCATTGGCGCGGGTGAGAAAGTTGACCGCTCGCGGGACGTCGCCTTTGGCTTGATAGAGCAATCCCAGATTCTTGAGCACAATGCTCATATGAGGATCAGTTGGACCATGGGTCTTTTCAGTGATGGCTAATGCCCGCAGCAGGAACCGCTCGGTAGTCGTCAGATCTCCCTCGCGCCAGCTGAGCATGGCAAGATTGTTGACAGTGCTACCCACTTGAGCGTGATTCGGACCCAACAGTTCTTCTCTAAGCCTAAGAGCGCGCTCTAAAACCGCACGCGCCTTTTGGCGGTTGGTGCCGATATATACCACCCCAAGGTTATTCAGAAACAAGGCCAGATCCACACTGCCTGGCTTGTTCTTTTCAGTAATGGCGATGGCCCGTAAGTAAAGCGGCTCAGCCTTTGCCGGTTGTTTTTGCACCTCGTAAGCCTGGGCCAGATTGTTCAAGAGACTGGCTAGAAGCATCTGATCGGGCTGCGGCAGCTTTTCGTTAATTTCCAAAGCCCTTCGAAAGAAAGCTTCTGCGCGCGCGTATTCGCCTTTCTCGATATACAGATTGGCTAGGAAATTTATTGATTGAGCTACCTCTAACTTGTCCGGTCCCAGTGCTTCTTCACGAAGCGCCAGCGACCTCTCATAAAGGGGTTCAGCTCGGCCAAAGTCACCCAGGTCGTCATATACTATGGCTAGTTTCTGAAGTGCCTCCGCGTTCTCGGTCTTCGGCAGGTCCGGGAACTTCTCAATTATTTCCAGAGCTCGTCTCAGCGTGGGCTCAGCCAGTTCAAAGTCGCCTTTGTCGGTGTATATGTTGCCCAGATGTTTTAGGCAAATGTAGACCATCAGATCATCGGCGCCCAACACTTTTTCGGCAATGGCCAGGGCCTGCTGGAACATTGGCAGCGCCGCAGTGTAGTCGCTCTTTGCTTCGAGTGTGGCGGCTTCGATCATTAAACGGGCGATTTCATTTTTGATTGATTGCCGATCTGGCACTGTTTGTGCCAAAACAAACGGTTGGGAAGACAAAAGGCACAGAAGCAGGAGAAAGCGCGTAAGAAGATTTTTGATTCGCTCACAACTCAAAACATGGTCTTTCTTCATTTGCATTGAACCTATTCGGTCAGGAGTGTAATTTAGCACGCATTATGCCGACGGCCCATTTATTGTCTCGCTGGCTTATTTCAGGAACAGTGATACGTCGAGGAAAGCCACCCGCTAACCTGGGTGTCGCATTTCTTTTGTCAATTGTATTGGTCCTGGGGGCGTCACTCCTGCCGGGCAGGATCTCGGCACAGGAAACAGTGCAGCAGGTTCAGGAGATTCAACAGCAGTTCCTTAAACTTAGTCAACAAGCAGCACGGCTACAAGTCGACGGTGACTTTGATGGTGCGATAGCTTTATTTCTTCAGGCGCTGGCTTTAGCTGAAAAACACTTTGGCGAAAACGATCCCCTGACTGGGCTGAGCCTAAATAGTCTCGGTCAGAACTATACGAACAAGGGCGATTACAACGAAGCAAAACGCGTGCTGTTGGGCGCAGTCAGGATATTTGAAAGTGCACCACCGGAGGGACGTCAGTCGCTGGCGCAGTCAACTTATGATCTCGCGATGGCGTACGATTACAACGGTGAGTACAGCCGCGCTCAGCCGTTGTACGAAAAATCCCTGACCTTACGTGAAGAGTTGTTTGGGTCGGATAGCGCCCAGGTGGCCCAATCTCTAAACAGTCTGGGAAACTTATATCGTGAGAAAGCGGACTACACTCAGGCTGAGCCGATGTTTCTACGTGCGCTCACGATTCGTCGCAAGTTGTACGGGCCGGATCATCCCTTGATTGCTGTGATGATTAATAACCTGGCCGGCCTTTACCAATCGCAAGGGCAGACTGCCAAGGCGGCAGATCTTTTCAAGCAAGCCATTGCGATAGCGGAAAAAAGACCCAACCCGGAGAATCTTGATGTAGCCATCTATCTGAACAATCTGGGAGTTTTATACCGGACGGAAGATCCGAAGCAGTCACGGGTGCTGCTGGAACGGGCGCTTGGCTTGCGCGAGAAAATTCTCGGCACCCACGATCCCGAGGTGGCCAACTCACTGAACAACATCGCATTGCTCGAATGGCGGGAAGGCAACTTTGAACAGGCTGAACAAAAACTACTGCGAGCTCTGTCAATTCTTCAGCAGGCTCTCGGACCAGCGCATCCAAATGTGTCCCAGGCGTTAACCAACCTGGCGTTTCTTTACGGAGCGAAAGGCCAGGTCAAACGTGCGATCAATCTGCTTGAAAGTGGCAGCGATGATCGAGACCGCAATCTGGAATTGGCGATCGCCACTGGATCTGAAGAACAGAAGCGACTCTACATGGCCACGATTGCCGAGGGCACAAGCGCCAACATTTCCTTACACCTGCAATCGGCTCCGCGTAGTCAGGAAGCCGCAAAGCTCGCTCTAACTACCATTCTCCGGCGCAAAGGTCGAGTGTTGGACGTTATGAGTGGTCAACTCGCAGAGATGAGAAAGGATCTTGATCCGGAAGGACAACAGCTATTACTAAAACTTGCCGGCCTTCGCGGCCAATTGTCGAACCTGGTATTTAAGGGACCGGCAGAAAATGATCTCGAGCGTCATGGGACCAGTTTAAAGTCACTGCAGAATCAAATTCAGACAATTGAACGGACGATTAGTGAACGAGCTGCGGCGACAGGAGTAAATGCTCGCGTCGTATCGATTGAAAATGTAAGAGGCGGGTTACCCAGAGCCACGGCATTGGTAGAAATTGTTGAATACGAGCCGGTCACAATATCCATGGCGGCTTTGCCGCAGTGGCAGAAGCCGCACTATGCCGCATATGTCTTGACCAGGGCTGGTTCTCTCTCCTGGGTTGAGCTGGGAGTCGCCGGCAGGATCGATATTGACATCGCGCGCCTGAGAGCGTCGTTGCGCTCTCCTCAAAGCACAGATTACCTCGCGCTGGGAAGAGTTGTCGATGATGAAGTGATGCGGCCAATTCGCAAGCTGCTGGGAAAGACGCGCAATGTTTTTCTATCGCCGGATGGGGCATTGAATCTCCTGCCGTTCAGCGCCTTGATCGATAATCGCGGGCGTTTCCTGATTCAGGATTATACTTTCAGCTACTTAACATGTGGTCGGGATCTCTTGCGCTTGCGAGATCATCTACCCAGCAAAGAAGGTCCGGTGGTGCTGGCCGATCCACTCTTCGATCAAAACGTGACTGCGGTTGAGGTCGGCAAGAAACAGGGAGTGGCTGTTGATGAGAGGCGTTCGATGACCGGGACGGCAAAGTTCCAGCCATTGGAGGGCACTGCCACTGAAGCTAAACAACTGTCGACAATACTCGTCGGCGCCAAAGTATATACCGGAGCAGCGGCTACTGAATCAGTCTTAAAGCAACTCAATGCACCCAGCATTTTACACATCGCTACCCACGGTTTTTTCCGTTCCTTACGGCCAGACACCAGGTCCAGCGGCAGTGAAGCAACGCGGGAATCCAACAGTGGGAGCGGAGCCTTGACGGAAAATCCGCTCTTGCGATCTGGCTTAGCGTTGGCGGGTGCGAATCAGCTTAACGATACCCACGGAGATGATGGAATCCTGACGGCATTGGAGGCCGCAAGTCTTAACTTGCGAGGCACCAGATTAGTGGTACTTTCTGCCTGTGAAACTGGATTGGGTGAAGTGCAAAACGGGGAAGGGGTGTACGGATTGCGCCGCGCCCTGGTGTTAGCCGGAGCTGAGAGCCAAATCATGAGTCTATGGAAAGTTTCCGATGATGCCACCCAGGAATTGATGGTCAGCTTGTATGGGCAACTGGCAGCGGGAAATGGCCGGGCGTCCAGTTTAAGGCAGGTTCAACTGGCTCTATTAAAAGATGAGGTTTACCATCATCCCTACTTCTGGGCGGGCTTTATTTTGTCAGGCGCCTGGGGACCCATCGAAAGTACGGCGGTAAGTCATTAATATGAATTTGTATTATTAACCGCTGACTCGTCCTACGATATGAGACATGCTGGGCCGTCAAGAGTCTAACAAACATGATTTGTCCCCAATGCCATCAGGTTCTTCGTGAAGAGGCGCAGTTTTGTGACGGTTGTGGAACCTCGATCCTACTCGCTGACCTCGCGGAGAAAGAGACTCTTTCGCGCGATCAACCCAGTTCTCCGCCCGATCCCTGGGTCGGAAAAACTATTGGCAATAAGTATCAGTTGGTTGCCCTGCTCGGTACCGGCGGCATGGGCGCGGTCTATCTTGCGCGCCGCACGCATATCGGTGATCGGGTGGCCATCAAAGTGTTGCACAAGGAGTTTGTCGACGAGCCCAAAACCGCTGAGCGTTTTCGCCGCGAAGCCCAGGCGGCCGCGCTCCTGCGCCATCCGACAGTCGTAGCAATCTATGACTTTAGCGAAGCACGCGATGACGAGCCTGCCTATATCGTCATGGAATTGATCGAGGGAAAAACACTGCGGAAGGTTTTGGAAACTGACGGAGCTATTGAACCGCAGAGGGCGGTGGCACTAATGCTCGAGGTTTGTAAGGGAGTGGGTGTTGCGCACCGGCATAACGTCGTGCACCGGGATATCAAGCCGGACAACATCATGGTGCTCACCCCGGACGTCGACGATGGACGCGAGCAAGTCAAGGTTGTGGATTTTGGAATTGCGAAGTTGCGTGACATGACAGCCGGACAAACGTTGACACAGCCCGGGAGAATGATCGGCACTGTTTACTACATGTCGCCGGAACAATGTTGCGCCGAACACCTGGACGCGCGCTCTGATGTTTATAGCTTAGGGGTGGTTTTATACGAGATGCTGGTGGGTGCACCACCATTCGTTTCCGAGACAGGCGCAGGCATCGTAGCTAAACACTTAAGCGAGCCGCCGCCGGCTGTGCCTGAGCGGCTAAACGTTCCTGCTGCGCTTGTATCGGTGGTTATGAGTGCCCTTGCCAAGGAACCAAAGGATCGACCGATTGATGCAAGTGCGCTCCGAGAACAACTGATCGCAGCTATTGGCAATGGTGAGTCTTTGAAGACTTTGGAGCAACCACCGAGGGACACGGTTTCCACTTCAAGGCCACAGGTTAAAGACACGGTTTCAGCCGGCCGCGTTGAGCCAGCCCTTCAGAATCATGATACGACGGCAATCAAGAGTGGCTCTTCTGAACGCTCGTCCGTCGCATCTCATCGACGTCGCTGGCTCGCGCCAGCGCTCGTACTCTTAGTCATACTGCTGATTCCTGGTTTTATTCTCGTGCGAAAGTTCACGCGTGCTGTTTCTTCGGACAACATAAACGCGAGTGGCGGCGATCCAAAGTCTTGGCGCTCCAGGCAAACACTTAAAACCTCGAGCAAGGTTTATGCGATCGTGTTTTCACCCGACAATCAAATGCTCGTCACTGCAAGCTCAGAGGCGTTGCGTCAGGATCGCGACTTCACCAGTGAAATAAATTTCTGGAATACTGGTACTGGCGAACTACAGCGGACCATTACGGAACATGGTGAGGGTGTCCTTGCGTTGGCCTTTTCGCCGGATGGCAACACGATCGCGGGGGCCAGCGGCTCAGGCAGCGAAACCAGTAAGCTCGGTAAGGTCAAAGTCTGGGATGCGCACACCGGTTCGCTCAAATGGGCCGTCACCGGCCACACTGATTTTGCGACCGCGGTAGCCTTTTCTCCGGATGGTCATTCACTAGCCAGCGGGAGCCTGGATCATACCGTGAAACTCTGGGACGCCGAGACAGGAGCGTTGCGCAAAACGCTGAATCAGAATGATAAGGTCCACGCAATCGCATTTGCTCCGCAGGGAAGACTACTGGCTATTGCAGGTCAGAAGGCGGTAGAATTATGGGACTTTGATAATAGTGAGTTGAAGCGATCGCTTTACGGCGACGGCTATGCGACGGTTGCTGTCGCGTTTTCCGTTGAAGGTTCCCTGTTAGCGAGTGGCGACGTAAGTGGCAAAATACAAATATGGGACGTATCAAGTGGTACGCTCAAGCAGGCAATCACAAATCACACCGACGTGGTTGATACGGTGTCTTTTTCTCCTGACGGCAAGCTTTTAGTCAGCGGTAGTTATGATTCAACTGTCATCATTTGGAATATTCAGACCGCGACTAAGCTGGCTACATTAACTGATAACGACAAGGTAACGGCGACCGCCTTCTCCCGTGATGGCCGCACTCTAGCAAGCGGCGGCTGGGCCAAAACCGTACATCTTTGGCAGCCACCCGTCTCCTACCTGGCTTCGCCAGGACAATAGCATTAGACCAACGCCTAATAAGTAATTGTACCTCTCGCAATCTGCGCCAACGCTGATGATTTGGCGAACAGAATGAGGAGTGACCGCCTCGATGACGGACGAGTTAAAACCCACGCAGTTGGAAAAAGTGCTGCTGGCGACCCGCGAATCGATGGCGGTGAAACGGGAGTTGGCTCAACTGCTCACGGCGCAGATTAGTGATCGTGCGGATGCCGTCACGTACGAGGCCGACCTCGGAACTTTCCCAAAGGGCACCAAGCTTCATTTCTCTTTAAGCGACGTCCTTGCCGAAACAGTAGTGCACTTCGACGACCTCACTATCACATTACGGCCCGGTGATCCGCCCGCGAAAGTGACTGCCCCAATTGTGAATTCCGGGGAAAACGCCATCACCTTAGTTGCCAGTTGCAACGACAATAATCAATGGCAAGCAAATTTTGTGGTCGAAGCAGACGGTGTGGGTCCGATTATTACTCACCAGGGCGGGACGCTGGATGATAATGCCGGTCGTAAGCGAGTTTTTGTTTGGCGCTTCCGTTCCGTCTCTCAAAAGGGCATGGTGCGTTGGTACGATCCGGGATTACTGCTGCGGGCGCAAACTGAATCGATTGTTTCCACACTCTTTGGTGGTCACTCAGACTATCGCTTGATTGAAGCATTAGCCGTCGGCAAGGACGAGCCTTATGATTGCGCCGGTTACTACCTTGAAGATAAAGACGGGCAGTACCTCCGGGATGAGCAGGACAATTATCTTCCGGATAAAGCGAAACCTCCTCGTGAGGAGATTTGGTTTGACTATGTTGCCGACACTGGAGATGGTTGGGATTCGACTTACGCAGTGGCCTACTATGTTGCGCAACCTGAATTGGTGTTGGCCAACTCCGACGGAACCGAGTCACACAAAACAAAACGCGGAAGCGTGCTGGTTTTTGGAGGCGATCAGGTATACCCAACGGCCAGCCGCAAAGAATACAAAGAACGTCTGGTAGAACCATTTCGTACCGCTTTACGTTACAGCGAGGCGCCACATCCGGATGTGTTCGCGATTCCGGGTAACCACGATTGGTATGACAGTCTCGTTGCCTTTACCAGACTCTTCTGTTCGCGGCGCTGGTTTAATGGCTGGCGCTCTCCCCAACGCCGAAGTTACTTCGCGTTGCGCCTGCCACAGAAATGGTGGCTGCTGGGTATCGATATTCAACTGCGCTCGGATCTTGATCACGCACAGATCGCGTACTTCCAACATGTTGCCAAACAGATGCAGGAAGGCGATCGGGTCATACTCTGCACCGCTGAGCCACACTGGCTGCAGACAAAAGTGTTTGAGAAGTATGGAACTGAGTATAACGAAAGTAATCTGGCCTTCCTTGAGAACAACATACTTGGCCGACGTATCAGTCTTTTCTTGTCGGGAGATCTTCATTACTATCGCCGCCACGAAGCGGCGGACGGCACGCAGAAACTCGTCGCTGGTGGCGGCGGCGCGTTTCTCGCACCTACGCACGGTGAAGATGTAGATGAATTACGCGGTGGTTTCAAACTAAAAGCGAGCTTTCCGGATGAAAAGACCTCGCGTCGTCTTACTTGGCGCAATCTCTTTTTTCCCTTCACAAACCCTCCGTTTGGTTTTCTCCCGGCGATCCTTTACTTCCTTACTTCGTGGGCCGTCATGGCAGACGTCGGGCACTTTGGTCTTCACGATATTGATAAAGCGATATCGCTGACGGTACGAACGGGAATAGTTGAGGCGGGCGCAGTCTTTTGGATTCTGTTCATCCTCATTACATTCGTAGTTTTCACAAACACAAAGTCAAAAAAGTACATGTGGTTCGCCGGGTTGTTGCACGGCTGGCTGCATTTGCTGGCGATATTTTTGCTTGGGTGGGGAGCAACTTACTTTACGGTGTCGGTTCTCGGTTTAAATTTTCAATCACCGTTGCAGTTACTAATTGCGGCCGTAATCATTTTTTTGGGCGGCTGGGTGGTGGGCTCACTGCTGGTTGGAGTTTTCCTGCTCATCTCGCTCAATGTTTTTGGGTGTCTTCATAATTCGGCTTTTTCATCACTCCGAATCGAGGATTGGAAAAACTTTCTACGCATTAAGATCGAAAAGGACGGGACGCTTACCATATTTCCAGTGGGTATTCGCAGAGTGCCGCGGCGATGGAAAAGGCGGCCTTCTGATAGTAGCGGCTCCGAGTTGGTTCCGGACGATAGCAAGGCCACAGTGCCGGAGTTGATTGAGCCTCCGATAAAGTTAACCGTGTTGAGTTGAATAGATGTCTGACAAAGTAAGGGTATTTTTAATGACCAGGAATCCGGGATCATTTGTGTGCCTGGGTCTGGCAATATGCCTCGCGATATTCCCCTCGCTGGTGTCGGCGCAGCATCCCGCTCGCGACACCCTGACCTTGGATCAGGCAATCAACCTGGCCCTGCGCGATAACCGCACGCTGAAGAATTCAGCGCTCGCGATCGCGAAAGTAGATGATCAGTTAGCCGCAACGCGGACGCTGCGTCTTCCCGCTTTCAATGTCTATGCTCTCGGCGCGCAACAGCTCTCACAATTGAAGTTTCAATTTGATAAAGGCGTCTTTGGTACCTACCCGGGACTCGGTGCAATTCCGGCTCGCGATACTCTGCTTACAACTCCGCAACGTCCGATTCTTTTCATTGCCGGAAGCATAACTCAGCCGCTATCGCAGCAGTATCGGATTCGCCTCAATCTCGACCAGATAAAGCTGAGCAAGGAGGTTGCAGCTGAGGAGGTTCGCAAACAAAAACATGACGTCGTAAATGACGTCACGCAGCTCTACTTCGCAATCCTCATGAGCGAGAGTTCGTTGAAGACACTCGATCAATCGATAGCGCTTTTCCAGGAACTCGATCGCGTCACCGGCGAATACGTAGAGCAGCAGGTTGCGCTCAAGGCTCAGAATCTGGAGGTCAAGACACGTTTGGCCAAATCGGAATATGAAAAGCTAAACGTCAGCAACCAGCTAGCTGCGCAAAAGGAGCAACTCAACAATCTGCTTGCCCGGGACATTCGTACTGATTTTGAAGTGGCGGCAGCAATCGAGCCATCGGAGCTGGAAGCTGATCTTTTGTCGGCACAAACTCGCGCGCTTGACCAACGACCGGAAGTCAAACAAGCACGCCTTAAGGTGAGACAGGCTGACCTCGACCGTCGCATAAAAAAGTCGGAGCTCATTCCGGATGTCAGTCTCGGTCTTAACTACATTTCACCGCGAAATTTCGATTCTTTCATACCCAAGAATCTTGCGAATGTGGGTATAGCAGTAAGTTGGGACGTCTTTGACTGGGGCAAAAAGAATCGAGAGATTGCGGAAAAGGAAAAGTCTTCCGAGCAGGCAAAAAACGCCTTGCAGGAAACTGAGAGCAGAATTCTGATCGATGTCAACACCAGGTTTCGCAAACTGCAACAGACGCGCCAACTGTTTCGGGTCGCGCGTCTGGTTCAGGAAACGGCGCGCGAGAACCTGCGAGTCGCTGAGAGCAAGTATAAGCTTCAGGCCGCGCTTCTCTCTGACGTCTTACAATCCCAAACGGCAGTTGCTGAGGCCAATCATCAGTACCAGCAAGCGGTGCTGGGATTCTGGACAGCTAAGGCAGATTTTGTAAAAGCAGTTGGTGAGGATCAATGATCAGCAAATACGCTGCAACTCTTGGACTTCTGGTTGTCGCCGGTTTACTTACTGGCTGTAAAGAGAAGCTTGCTCAACAGCCACCGCGACCTGTAAGAACCAGGGCCGTTGAACTGCTCTCAACAACTGCCGGTGCTCGATATTCAGCCAGCATTAGTGCCAGCAGCCAGATAGAGTTGGCCTTTAAAGTGGGCGGCTACGTTGCTGCTATTCAGCAGGTCCGTGGCGTTGATGGACAAATGCGTCATCTGCAACCGGGCGACTTAGTCACCAGAGGTACAGTCCTGGCCCAGGTGCGACAGATCGATTACCAGGTCAAAGTCAACCAGGCTCAATCGCAGGTTCGCGAAGCGCAGTCCGGGATAGAAACCGCACAAGCCCAAAGCGCTCAGGCCCAGCAGAGTATAGAAACTGCAAAGTCTCAGATGGCGGAAGCGGAGGCGGCTTACAATCGAGCCAAACTCGACTTTGAAAGAGCTTCAACCCTATTCGCCAGCAATAGCATAACCAAAACTGACTACGATGCCTCCAAAGCGCAGCGTGACGTTGCCGAGGCCCGCCTCGCTGCTGCGAGATCGCAAGTGCGCACCGCGGAAGCGGCCGCAAAAGTCGCGCGCGCGCAAATCAACACCATACAGGCAAAAGCTAAAAGCGCGTCGGAGGTAGTAAACGAAGCAAAGATCCCCTTGGGTGATACATCACTGCGTGCTCCGATGAATAGCACAATTCTGCGGCGTGACATCGAAATCGGAAGTCTGGTAGCACCGGGCAGACCCGCTTTTGTATTGGCCGACGTAACTTCTGTGAAAGCCGTATTCGGAGTTCCTGACCGCGCGACTGCCAGCCTTAAGCTGGGTATGCCGCTGACTATTACCACCGAGGCGCTTAGCGGCACCGAGTTTCGCGGACAGATCACTGCCATAGCACCTGCCGCCGATGCTAAGAGCCGCGTCTTTGATATTGAAGTAACGATTCCCAACGCGCGGAATCTTCTCAAGGTAGGAATGGTTGTATCCATCGAAGGAGAAAGCGAAGCGATGGCTTCGAGTGTTCGTGTCGTTCCCCTGAACTCTATAGTGCAATCGAAAGACCAACCATCGAGCTATGCCGTGTTTGTACTAACGACGCAGAACGGTAAGCCGGTCGCGCGCCTGCGAAACGTAAAACTGGGCGATGCCTATGGCAATGCGGTCGCCGTTCTCGAGGGTGTGAACGTTGGAGAGCAAGTGATCACGACGGGAGCAACTCTATTGGTCGACGGCGAGGCCGTGCAAATTATTCCGTAGACGGACGACGCGCTCTATAGAGAGGGGCGTTCCTTCCAAAACCTTTATGGCTCACGGAAAATCAGACAAAGAACTCATTGAAAAGACGCACAACACGTCGCGTTTCTTTGTCGAAACGCGTCACATAGCCTGGATACTCTTGCTGGCAACTTGCATCTGGGGGTTTTACGGTTATATCAAGATGCCGCAGCGTAAGGATCCCGAGGTGCCCGTGCGCGTTGCCGTAGCAGTTGTGCCCTGGCCAGGATCGAGCGCAGAAAAGATTGAAAATCTTGTCACCAAGAAGATCGAAGCGAAGATGGCGGAGAACTCGAAAGTCTCCAAAATCGAATCGATCTCTCGTACCAGCCTATCCGTTGTTTACGTGACGCTTGACGAAGAAGCTAAAGAAACCGGAAAAGAGTTTGACGACATTAAGCTCAAGCTCGATTCGATTCACGATCTTCCGGACGGCGCAGGTCCGATCAATTTCATAAAGGATTTTGGCGATACCGCAGCTTTGATGCTCACCGTCGCCAGTCCCAAGGTTAGCGATATTGAAATTGGACTTCGCGCGAGAGCAGTTCAAAAAGCCATCCAGGATACGCGAGCGCAGGCCCAGGACAAGGGAGCCAGGGTTACGCTGGTACAAAATTTTCCGGAATCCATCAGTCCCAACCTGGTGCGAAGCCACTTGAATGTTTTTGCCCGATTCACGAAACAGGCAGACATGTTTCGTGACATTCACCTGATTGAGGGCGCGGGCTTCATTGCGTTGGACGGCGTTTCGAGTGCAACTGACGAGCAATTGCTCACCTTCCTACAAAAGTTCAGCACTGAGCATCTGCAAACGGGTGAACTCCATCCGGATGTGTGGCAACCCATCATTGTTCGCGATCTGTCTGAGGTGCAAACACGATTGACCGCGGCGGCTGGCGATAAGTACACCTACCGCGAACTCGACGACTTCACCGACACTATCGATAAAACCCTCAAGACCATTCCCATGGTTTCGAAGATCACGCGTTCCGCGGTTCTGCGTGAAAAGGTATTCCTCGAATATTCTCAGGAGCGATTGGCTTCCTACAATCTCAGGCCGGCTGCTCTCAGCAGCATCCTCAGCGGACGCAATATCAGCCTCCCGGGCGGGCAATTGCAGGCGCAGGGTAAGAACATCAGCATTGACGCATCCGGGGAGTTCAAGAGCGAGAAAGACATCGGTGATGTGTTGGTGACCTCATCAGCGAGTGGTGCTCCGGTTTACCTGCGAGACATCGTGGATATCGTGCGCACTTATGATAGTCCGCCGCGATATTTGAATTTCTACACCTGGCGCGATTCGGCGGGCCAATGGCATCGCAGCCGCGCTATTACTCTCGCCGTACAAATGCGTTCGGGAGAGATCATTGGGAAGTTCGGCGAGGCGGTCGATACGACTTTAAATGATCTCCGGAAGCGACTACCCGAGGATCTGATTATGGCGCGCACGTCTGATCAGCCTTTACAGGTCACCGAGAACGTACACCTGTTCATGAGCAGTCTCTACGAAGCGGTCATCCTGGTCGTGATCGTGTCGCTGATCGGTTTTTGGGAGTGGCGCTCGGCATTGCTGATGGCTTTGTCTATCCCGATCACGCTGGCAATGACCTTCGGCATGATGTCAGTGTTAGGAATTGATCTGCAACAAGTTTCCATTGCCACGCTGATCATTGCCCTCGGCCTGCTGGTGGATGATCCGGTAGTGGCCGGCGACGCTATCAAACGAGAACTTGCCGCAGGCCAGCCATCCATAATTGCGGCCTGGCTGGGGCCAACCAAGCTTGCGACGGCCATCGTTTATGCCACCATCACCAACATTGTCGCTTATGTTCCGATGTTGCTTTTAAGTGGCAACACCGGCCGCTTTCTCTTTAGTTTGCCGGTCGTCCTTGCGTGCTCGCTGATTGCTTCGAGATTGGTTTCGATGAGCTTTATCCCTCTGTTGGGATACTATTTGCTTAAACCCGGAGTTGAATTACCTATTGAAGAGCGTCGCAAAAAAGGGTTCGCGGCGCGCTACTACAAGATCGGCATGTGGGCCATCGATCATCGTTGGCGAGTGCTGGCCGCTTCGCTGTTAATTCTCGTAGTCGGCGGCCTCTTAATGACGCAACTAAGGAAGCAGTTCTTTCCCAAGGATCTTTCCTATCTTTCCTATGTCGACGTGTGGCTCCCGGAGGATGCGCCCCTCGTGGAAACCAACCTGTCCGCGATTCAGTCGGAAGCAGTCGTGCGTCAGGTGGTGAACGAATATGGAGCGGCACATCCGGAAGACGGCAAGCCTCGCGATGTTTTGCAGTCGTTGACGACCTTTGTGGGTGGGGGGGGACCGCGCTTCTGGTTTTCAGTAAGCCCCGAACTGCAACAGTTGAACTACGCTCAGATTATTCTTCAGGTGAAAGACAAGCACGACACTGCGCACCTCATTGGTCCATTGCAGGAAGCGTTGGCGGCAAAAATTCCTGGAGCACGTGTTGACATGCGTCAATTGGAATCAGGAAAACCGGTTGGCGTGCCAGTGTCAGTACGGGTATCCGGCGACGACATGCCGACGTTGCGCAGACTCGCCGAGGATCTCAAAGAAAAGTTTCGCGCGAGTCCCGTTGCCAGGCGCGTCCGGGATGATTGGGGCGATGAAAGTTTTGCAGTCAAAGTTAAGACCGATTCGGATCGCGCCAACATGTCGGGCATCTCAAATTTCGATGTGGCTGCCTCATCGGTGGCCGGCATGAACGGAATCACAGTTACGACACTCCGCGAAGGAGATAAGCAAATTCCGGTTGTGGCGCGCATGCGCATGGAGGAACGAGCGCAACTGGACGACATCAAGAACCTCTACGTGTATTCGAGTCAGGGCATGCAAAAAGTGCCCTTGCAACAGGTCTCTTCAATTAGTTACGAGATGGAAACCGAAAAGCTGCGCCGGCGCAATCAGTTTCGAACCATCACAGTCTCGTGCTTTCCCCTTGAGGGGCATTTACCGTCTGAAGTCATGAATGAAGTGCGGCCGCGATTAAAAGAATTTGAAAAGACGCTGCCGCCCGGTTACAGAATGGAAATAGGCGGCGAAGAAGAGTCGCAAGTTACGGGTTTCAAAGAGCTGGCGGTGGTCATGCTGATTTCGATCGTGGCTATCTTCATCGCTCTGGTCTTCCAGTTTAAGCACGCAATCAAGCCGTTGATTGTGTTTGCTGCTATTCCCTATGGCATGGTAGGGGCCATCGCAGGGCTTTGGGTGATGGGCGCGCCATTTGGCTTTATGGCTTTCCTCGGCATTGTCAGCCTGGTTGGTGTCATCGTCAGTCACATCATCGTGTTATTTGATTTTATTGAGGAGAAGCACGCGGAGGGCGAACCACTGCGCGAGGCTTTGTTGGACGCCGGCATTATGCGACTGCGACCGGTGCTGATCACGGTGGGAGCCACAGTCATAGCGCTGTTCCCGCTGGCATTACATGGCGGGCCGTTGTGGGAGCCTATGTGTTACGCCCAGATTGGCGGTTTGACTGCCGCAACCTTCATCACGTTGTTACTGGTTCCGGTGATCTATGCGATATTCGTTCTGGACTTGAAGATCGTGAAGTGGGACAGTAGCGAAGCGAAGAGCGATGGTCACGGAATCCCGGTCAAGGAATCAGCCCTTTAGAGTGTGGAAGATTTCCTTTTTTCGCGGTACCATAGACGTCTATCTCCCCGTCACTAATTTGATCTATGACAAGGGAAATTATGCGAACAAGAAAATCCTGGTTTGTCACTTCCGTCGTGGTCAGTCTTTTGTTGCTGTGTTCCGCCTCCAGCATTCAAGCACAACAGCGATTCGGTTACGTGCTGGATGTGAAAGGGGATTGGAACGTGAGTGGCGGTGGAAGACTTTCCAAAGGCCAGTCCCTGAACGTTGGTAGTGTCATCAGATCTGGGAATCCTTCCGACACAAGTAGCTACGTGGTGGTGGCGGATCACAACGGTAACATTGTCGAAAGACGCAGTTGCAGCAATAATGGCGAGTGCGCCAGAGAGATCCGACTGCCTGCTGCCGCCGGGTCTAATCAAGGGGTGTTATCAAGGCTCATGGGCGCGGCGATGGCCTTAGTATCGAGCGAGCCGGCCAAGTATGCCACTTTCGTAAGCCGCGGTTCTGATTTGACGGAAGCCGTGATCAAGTTGAATGAACAGAAGCTGGACTTGAGTCCAGTCTTTAAGAACATGCAGGGAGATAAATATCTCGTTCGCTTTGAGAAAATCGAGAAGAATAAATCAGCCGCGCCGGCAATGAAACCTTTCCCGTTCACCTGGGACGCCAAAAAGCCGGAACCGCTGGTTGCCCGGGACCTCGCTCCTGGACTCTATCGCGTCAGTGTTTTGGAAGTGAGCTTGCTGGAGCCAGATAGCGGAAGCGAGCCCTCCGGCAATGAAGCATGGGTGCTGGTCTCGACTCCCACCTCCTATACAAAAGCTGCCCCTTCGTTTGATGCGGCGCTCAGCGTAACCAAGCAGTGGGGCACCAGCGTGAAGCAAAATGCTGTGCGTCAATTTCTGCGAGCGTCGCTCGAGTTCATAACCACGCAAATGACACAATAAGGACAAACACTCCTATGCGCTGGAAGATCTGGCCTTCCAGTAAACAGTCAAAGCAGGAACTGGAGAAGGAGGGAATTTCGCTCTTAGAAAGAGCGATTAAGTCCCTGCCTGCCATCCTCGTCGGCATCCTGCTCACTTTCTTCCTTTCCCGTTCAGGACTCTTTCGTCAACTCGAGACCTACGCATTGGACACCCAGGTGCGTCTGCAGGGCGCGGCGCCGGACAGTGATGTAGCAATAGTGCTGATCGACGATGAGGATTATGCGCAGTTGTTTCATCGCAAGAGCCCTCTTGATCACGCCGTTCTGCTGAAACTCATCAATGCCATAGCTGCGGGGAAACCTAAAGTTATTGGTATTGATATCGACACTTCGGCGCCCGAGTTTCAGGAACTCCATTTACCACTCGAACGACCTGTCTTGGTTTGGGCACGTGGGGGAATGTTTTCCCAAGTCGATGATGAGTATCACCTTTCAGAATATCTGGGGGGACAGCAAACCAACGGCCCGTCCGGACTCGTGGTGTTGCGTCTTGATGCGGACGGTGCAATACGACGTTACCCTCGAATATGCGAAACGAATCTCGGCCCGCAGCCGTCCTTTCCCTGGGCTGTGGCGAGGGAGTTCGACCCGGCGGTGGCTGGACGGCCGCAATCCCCTACGGATCTTTTTATTAAATTTGCCGGAGATCGACATGGCTCACATCGAGTTCACTTCACTGCCTCTCGCATCCTTTCTCTTGCTGACGGACCGGGCTGGCAAACCACCAGCCCGATCAAAGACAAGGTAGTTTTGCTCGGCGGAGCATATGCAGCCGAAGACGAGCATGACACGCCGCTGGGCTGGATGTTGGGTGTCGAAGTGCTGGCCTACGCGACCGAGACTGAATTAGGAGGAGGAGGCTTAAGGCCCCCTAGTTCAATTCTGGTAACAGCCCTCGGCGGCCTGGTGGGAGTTGCACTGCTGTTGGTATTCCAGCATTTCAAACCAACCAAAGCCTGGCTTATTAGTTTGGCTGTCATGCCATTAATGGGCATGCTAAGCAGTATGCTGATCTTCAGGACACTGGCCTTCTGGTCATACTTCCTGCCCATTCCGCTTGCCGTCCTGGCGCAGGAAGTGTACGGGCAGGCAAAAGACTATCGTAAGAAAATGATCAAGCAACTTTACGAGGGAGTTCTGGGCCGACCCATTGAAGCTGAACCTGAGCCGCCTCCACCACTATCTGTTGAACCTGAGGCGCCGCCACCACGTCCCGCTGAAGCTAAAGCTACCGTTGAGGTTCCGATCAAGATCGATAAGCCGCTCGGAAAGATCGAATGAGAAACCGCGTCGTATCAGTCTGGTTGTCAAATACACACATACCCCATAGAAGGTTGCGCGCGCCGTTCCATCTACCTGCGTCATTTGTCGAACTTAATTGGTCGCCAATCACCGGATAAAATAAATGCCGCCCAGAAAAACGGATGTTGATACCCTTCAATTTTCATAAGGTTTAGTTGGACGTCTCGGATTGCGTCCGCACGACTCTTTCCGACTTCCATCCCTTTGTAGAAATCTACCATTAACGCTCGCGTGGCTTCGTCGTCAACTTTCCAAAGACTGATCAACGCACTTTCGGCGCCCGCTAGTACCAGAGCTCGGCGCAAGCCGTACACTCCCTCACCATTTTGCACCTCGCCGATGCCGGTTTCGCAGGCGGATAGGACCACCAGCTTTGTCCCGTGGAGATCCAGGCTGGATGCTTCCAACGCGGTCAGAATACCGTCATCGCCGTGTCCATCGCTTAATTGATTAGCACCGGCCAATGCCAGACCGGAAAGCAATAGCGGATTTTCTTTGAGGACTGAACCTGCCTCGTAGGCAGACCCGGCTGTTGTTTGCGTTGGTGCTGAACTGTTTTGTGAAGCCTGACGATTGAGGAAAAAGCCGTGAGTGGCTATGTGCAAAATGATCGGCCCCTTTAGGTCTTTTAGCGCAGTCTCTGTCGCGTCGGCTCCCGTGAAGACTTTCGGCCTAATGAGCACGGACGAAAGTTGTTGGGCCTCGGACGCAGTGCCGTCGAGTGGTTCAAACTTTCCCGTGAAATCCGCTGAACGCTGCCCGATAATAGGCCCAGCCCGCTCTATCACTGCTGGCTTTGATCCTGAACTGAAGAGGGGATTCGCAATAATGACCGGGCCCTGTCTGTTGGGGAGCGAATTATTCATGCGCAAAAGATCGCGGCCGCTGGTTAAGTAAGTGATGGAATAGTCCTCAACCAGGAAGTGGTTGTGCTCGTTTTGAAAGGCAGCAAAAGGTGCCAGATTCAGCATGCCATCAGGCGCCAGCAGAACTTGTTTGATGTTGCCGAGGAGAAAGCGTATCGGCCTCATGACTCGCTCGTCGACGTCGCGTGCCAGCATGGGGAAATCAGTTCGTCGAGGATTGCGCAGGGCCGCTCTTAGACCCTTAACCGACTGATCGATCTTTGCTGCAATACCCAGATCGATCGCGGATGGTTGGCCGGTTTTGGTTAACACATACGCTGCGTAATGCGGATCTTCCCATCGAGGAAGAGTTTTTGGACCAATCACCATGGGCCGGTATTGAATGATTTCAACCAAAGCAAACCCTGGCGGGATCGTCTTCTGAACATCCTCAATCGTTAACAGGGAACTCTTGCTGGCGACATTGGCCACTCGCTCAGTTATCGATTTTTCAAGGGACTGAACCTGGTCCTGAAGGCGACTAAGTTGAGACTGGTATAGGTTAACCTCGCTGTTTAGGGGACCCTGTATTGACAGTGATGACAATTGACCTCGAACATTTGTCAACTTCGTTATCAGCGACTGTCCCGCGACATCAGACTTCTCAACTGCGGCAAATTGTCCGCTCATCATATCCAGGATTCGGCCCTTGCGTCTTAAGATTCTGGTTAAAGCCAGACGAGCCGCAAGCGGATTGCTGAAGTTGTAATTGAGATGGAGAGAAACAAATGCGCTGGTGGCATCCGAAAGTGTAGCCATATAAAGACGCTTTTGTTCTTCAGAGCCCGTGGTCAGCATCACTTCCAAATGCCGATCGCTATTGTCACTTCCACTCATCAATAAATTTAGTGCACGTTCACGTTCGCCAACCGCAGAATAAAGCAGAGCGAGGTTAGTCACTATGCGAGCTGTATCAGGATGTGCGGGACCAAGTGTTTTCTGTAGAATCGACAATCCTCGCAGCAGTTTCTGTTCAGAAAGTTTTGGTTTACCTTCCTGCCAGTCGAGCAGCGCGAGGTTGTTCAATGAGTTTCCTACTTCCTCAGCTTCCGGACCAAGGTGCTTCTCTCGCATTTCAAGTCCTCGTTCCAGCAGAATGCGCGCCTTCTTAGGATCATTTTTCCGGTAAAGGGCGCCGAGGTTTGTCAGTAGTTGGGCCAAACCAACACCATCCGACGATGATTTCTCTCCAATCGCAATCGCTTGCTCAAAAAGTTCCTCGGCCCGCGCCACGTTTCCCTGCCACTCATAAACGGAAGCAAGATTGTTGAGAACGATAGCAATCAATGGATGAGTCGGACCGAACACTCTCTGGCGAATAGCAAGAGAGCGCTCTAACATTTGAGCAGCGAGGACGTAGTCAGCTTTCTGTATATAAAGGTTTGCGAGGTTATTAAGTACCTGTGCGACTTGCTCACTCTGCGGTCCGGTAGCTGCCTCATAGAGTGCCAGCGACTGTTCATAGTATTGTTGAGCTCGGATGTAGTCGGACTGGTACTCGTAAGCGAACGCAAGCAACTGCTTCGCGTCGGCAACTTCCGTCCTGGTATCGAAGGGAGACCGCTCAAGAGTTTTGAGGGCCCGAAACAGGGTTACTTTGGCTTGTTCATATTGGCCATTGTTGATGTAGATTTTCCCGAGGCCAACGAGACACATTGAAGTGAATGGATCATCATTTCCAAAGTGTTTTTCAGACAGGGCAAGCGCTTCGTTCATCATTGCAAGGGGGGTGTCGAGCTCGCCCTTCAACATGAGCTTGGTAGCATCGAGATTGAGCTTTACTACACGGTCTTCAATTTCTTTGACCTGTGACGGAGATTGTTGCGCGCTCACAGAAGTGACGAAGCTAACCAGCAGGGTAAGAACAAAAGCGAGGAGGGAGCTGCCGAGACGTTTTAAGGAATGATTCCGATTTGGGTGATTCGCTCTGGCTCCAGAGTCAGATCGATGCCGGCCAGAAGGAGTAATTATTGGGGTGGTTCGATCAAGAGGCATTTCGAGGCACAACTTACACCGTCTTGACAACATGTATCAATGATGACTTGCGATGGCCGGGTGCGTGGAACGTTGAGAGTTGTTTTGGTCCGCAATTTAACCGGTGTCAAAAGTTATTATCGTCGCCTCCGCCATCAGACTGCCTTGTCGAAGAAGTGTAGCGGAAAACCCGGAAATCCAACTATCAAGTCTACCGATAGCGGGGTAATTGATGTCGCTGGAGTTTCGAGAAGCTTTGATGATTGGAGGTGGGATGAACACTGATGCCCAACATTAATACTGAAACTATTGAAGATAACAAAATTGTTCCCGCTGCCAAGTCGGTCCTTTTGGGAACCAGGTAGAATTTTGGTTACAATCACCATCCGTTTTTCAGACGCTGTGCCCCTGTAGCTCAACGGTTAGAGCAGCAGACTCATAATCTGTTGGTTCGGGGTTCGAATCCCTGCGGGGGCACCAATTTTCTACGCTCAAACCCAAGATGGCGCGATTATGGCGCGATTTGAAAAGTGCGCGATCGCCGGGCCATGAAGTCAGTACTGTAACGCGGTAGCGTCGGGTCTGCCTTAGTTACACGCTCACACGAGATCATGCGCTCCTCCGTTTGAAGCGAACCACTCTTCCCGGCTTATTCTGCCCAAGCGTCGTAACTGCCTGGCGCAAATTCGCCGGCATCTGATGCGTGTACACACTGGTCATGCGCGTTGTTGTGTGACCGAGTAAGTCTCTGATGTCCCACTCGTGAACCCCATTGGCTCTTAGACGAGTTGCAAAGGTGTGACGCGTATCATGGAACCTAAGATCCACGAGCCCCGCCGCTGCGCAAGCATTCCGCCATCCGGTCTTGATGGAATCGATGTTCACGCCCGTCTTAGAAACGCTGAACACGAAATCCCTTGTTTCGGCATCCTGCTTGAGCGCCTTCAACTCCTCGAAGACAATGTCGTTCATAGGAATGGTTCGAGTCTTCCCGGTCTTGCTCCTGGCGATGAAAATAGTCCGAGCGATAAAGTTCACGTGTTCCCACTGCAGGTCGAGAATCTCGCCGCGCCGCATCCCTGTGTTCAGAGCGACGGTGACTACGGAGCGGATATGATCGCGCCTGCCGGTGAGCTTGGCGAACAGTTTCACTTCTTCATCTGCGGTAATGAACCTCTCTCGACTGCCGTTCTCCTTCAGCAGGCGCACGCGCCTCATCGGGTTAGAATCGACCAGCTCATTATCAAAAGCCATCGCCAAAGATTAAAATCACGCTTGACCACAAGGCGTTTCCCGTCAGGTGAGATGTGCGGGTCTTGCCCGATGTTGACCATCATCGGCGCGTCAACTGTGCCCTTCTGTTTCCCTTCGCGGTCGAACCAGACGAGCTGATAATCGCGCTGCCATTTCCCCTGCCAAATCAAGACGTTTTCCGAAACAGAAAACCGCCGGGTGCCGAGTTCGTTCGCCTGACCGGTAATAATCGGCATTGCATCGCCCGTGAGCGCGAGCTTGGCGGCGTCAAAGGCTTGTGCGACGAGCCCATCGTTGCGGACAAAAATCAAGTAGCCTTGGGGCGCATAAACGACCGGCGAATCGTCAGGCAAAATTTGTTTAATTTCCAGTGAATCCAGCGATCCTGTCCAAACGCCCTTCGTCTGCCTGAGGAAGAGAAAATGTCGCCCGTCCGGCAGGAAGTAAGCCCAGCGGTGTGATTGCACGCCGGCATCTTCGGTTCCCATTGGCATGGGCTTCGGCTGGCCTCCCTGCGCTGATACCTGCACGAGCGTCGTTCGGTAATCGGGGACGAAGACGATGACGCCGTCTTTGTTCCAGGTTCCTCCGACCAGTCGGGCGGCGTCGCACAACACCTGCGCGCTGCCGCCCGCAAGGTCTGAGCGTTTGAGCTTGCCGTTGGAGCCATAGGCAATCGAGCGGCTGTCCGGCGACCAGAATGGCTCTAAGGCGTTCTCGGAACCCGGCAGAACTTTTACTTCGGAGGAATCGAGCTCGCGGACGTAGAGCATATTCCTGCCGTCCGCAGCCGAGGCGGTGAAGGCGATCTTCCGGCCATCGGGTGAGATGACAGCCGCATCCGGCTGCGTATCGTTGAAGGCGAGTCCGGGCGGCGGAGTAAACGAGAGCCGCGCACCGCGCGTCTCGTTCGCAGAACGATTTGAAAAATAGAGCGCGCTTAAAGCAATCAGTGCCAGAGCGAGAACACCGACTGCGATCCAAGGTAGGCGAGCACGCCACACTGATCTCTTCGTTTCAGCCGCCGCAACGTTCGCGGCTGACGTCAGCTGGCGTCCCGAGCTTGTTGATGGTTGGCCCAGGGCTTCGAGCGCGAAGCTGAGATCAGCAGTCGATTGAAACCGCCGCTCAGGTTTCTTCTCGAGGCAGCGATTGACGATGCGCTCGAGCGATGGATTGATGTTTGGATTCGACGCACTTAAGTCTTCCGGCTCTTCCTTGAGAATCGCCGTCATCGTCTCGGCCATGGTCTCACGCCGGAACGCACGCCGGCCGGTGATCATCTCGTGCAGGATTGCGCCGAAGGAAAAAATGTCCGAACGATGATCGGCCGTTTGGCCACGCACTTGTTCAGGGGACATGTAGCCGACCGTTCCCATTACCATGCCGGGATTCGTCAGCACTTTGCGCGTCGCATCTTCGGAAATGTCGGGGTTTGTTGATTGAGGGTGAGCGGAAAGCTTGGCGATCCCGAAGTCGAGGATCTTTACGCGGTCGTCATTCGTGATGAAGAGATTCTCTGGTTTCAAATCGCGATGCACGATTCCTTTTTCGTGCGCGGCCGAGAGACCGCCAACAATTTGCTGCGCGTAATCAATTACCTTTCGCGGCGGGATCGGTCCATGATTCAAACGATCGCGTAGCTCTTCGCCTTCGAGGAGTTCCGACACGATGTAAGGCGCACCTTCATGCGTGTCGATATGATGGATGACGAGAATGTTCGGATGATGCAACGCGCCGGCGGTCTGTGCTTCCTGTTCGAACCGCGCGAGTCGATCCTTGTCAGCCGAAAGCGTTGCTGGCAAAACTTTGATTGCGACTTCGCGATGCATCGCTTCATCATAAGCGCGATACACTTCTCCCATCCCGCCCTCGCCAATCTTCGAGCGGATTTCGTAGCGGCCAAGTTTTGTGCCGGCTGCGAGAGTCATTTCTTAAGATCCGCCGTCCAATTCAGAATCACGGTCGGCGGCTGAGCCTTCGTGTCGCCGATCAATGTTCCGATCAGAAACCTCTGACCGTCGGGCGAAACGTCGTATTCGTGATAAATGCCGCCCTCTAACGACAATCTTCGGGTTTTGAAAAGCGGTCTCGGCAAAGCGAATTCAAATTCCGTACCGTCGGTCTTCACTGAGGAAGCCATCATCTGATCGTCCGATGCGACGAAAAAGAGTTCGCTGCCGTCGCGTCGCCAGACGGGATATCTGCCACCGTTGGTCGAGACGCGCTTTTTGTCCGCGCCTAGTTTGCCGTCCGCCGAAAATGACTGGACGTAGATTTCGTAATTGCCGGTTTCATCGGATGAATAGGCGAGCCAGCGGCCGTCGGGCGAAAGCTGCGGGTCCTGCTCGTCGAAGGGCGAGTTCGACAACTGATATTCTTTCCGGTCCCCAAACATCGGCAGCGCCCACAGATCCATGCGCGTCTTGACGCCGCGCTCCATGAAAAGAATGAAACGACCATCGGGCGACCACGCCGCCGGAAAGGCGGTTCGCTGAAGCAGAATCTCAGCATCACCGGAGCCGTTGGCAGCTTTCACTGCGATATTGTTCCCGTTGTTATGCAATATGCGGCTTCCGTCCGGCGACCAGACCGGCATTTGACTGAACGTCGAAGTTATTCGCAGCCCGGTTCCCTTTTCGAGATCAACGACCCAAAGATTTGAGTCTGGTCCAGCGGAACCCCTTCTCACAACAAGGCGTTTCCCATCCGGTGAAAGCATCGGGCTTTGCCCGACGGCGACCTTCATCGGATCATCAATCGTGCCCGTCTGTTTCCCGGCACGGTCGTACCAGACGAGCTGATAATCACGCTGCCACTGTCCCTGCCAAACCAAAATGCCGTCGTTCGAAACAGAGAATCGTCGAAGGCCGGGAGAGTTTTTCCCGCCGGTAATAATTGGTATCGCCTCACCGGTTAGCGCGAGTTTTCCCGCGTCGAAAGCCTGAGCCACCAGCGCGTCATTTTGTATAAAGATCAGCCAGCCCGGCGGGGCGTAAAGCGCCACCCCTTTGACATCGCCGATTTGTTTGATCTCCGGCGAATCCAACGAGCCTACCCAAACGCCTCCTCTGAGGAAAAGAAAATGTCGACCATCAGGCAGGAAGTATGGATTGCGATGCTCTCCCTTATTACCTTCGGTCTTCATCTCCACCGTCTTCGGTTCGCCGCCCCGCATCGGCACCTGCATGAGGTGCATGCTATAGCCTGGGGCAAAGACGATGATGCCGTCTTTGTTCCACGTGCCTCCGATCAGGCGAGCGGCATCGCAAAGCACCTGTGCGTTCACGCCCGTCAGATCGGAACGCTTGAGTTTGCCGTTCGAGCCGTATGCAATCGAGCGGCTGTCCGGCGACCAGAAAGGCTCTATCGCATTTTCGGAACCGGGCAAGAGTTTTGCTTCGGATGAATTGATCTCTTGCACATAAAGCATCATTTTTCCATTGGCCGTCGCCGTAAAGGCGATCTTTTGTCCATCGGGCGAGATTATTGCCGCATCCGGTTCCGTGTCATTGAAAGCCAGTTCGGGCGGCGGAATAAAAGCAAGGCGCACGGCGCGAGTGTCGTTCGCAGAACGATTTGAGAAATGGAACGCGCTTAAAGCAATCAGCGCCAGGGCGAGAACGCCGACCGCGATCCATGGTAAGCGAGCGCGCCACACTGATCTCTTCGGCTCGGCAACAGCGACGCTCGCAGCTGACGTCAGATCGCGTCCAGATGAGCCGGTTGTTGGTTGGCCCAGAGCTTCGAGCGCGAAGCCGAGATCAGCAGTTGACTGAAAGCGGCGCTCCGGTTTCTTTTCGAGACAGCGATTGACGATCCGCCCGAGCGATGGATTGATGTTCGGATTCGACGCACTTAATTCTTCCGGCTCCTCTTTCAGAATCGCCGTCATCGTCTCAGCCGGAGTCTCGCGGCGAAACGCGCGCCGTCCTGTGATCATCTCGTGCAGGATTGCGCCGAACGAGAAAATGTCAGAGCGATGATCGGTGGCTTGGCCGCGCACCTGCTCGGGGGACATGTAGCCGACCGTGCCCATAACCATGCCGGGATTTGTTAGCACGCGGCGCGTCGCATCCTCGGAAATGTCTGGGTTGGTTGATTGAGGCTGTGCGGACAGTTTTGCGATACCGAAGTCGAGGATCTTTACGCGGTCGTCATTAGTGATGTACAGATTCTCTGGTTTCAAATCGCGGTGGACGATTCTTTTTTCGTGCGCGGCAGAGAGACCGCTGACAATCTGCTGCGCGTAATCAATTACCTTTCCCAGCGGTATTGGTCCTTGATTCACACGATCGCGCAGCTCTTCGCCTTCCAGCAGTTCCGAGACGATGTAAGGCGCGTTTTCATGCGTGCCGATGTGATAGATGACCAGGATGTTGGGATGATTGAGCGCCCCCGCCGCTTGAGCTTCTTGTTCGAAACGCCGCAGCCGCTCTTCGTTTTCTGACAGAGAGGCGGGCAGAACTTTGATTGCTACGTCGCGGCCGAGTCTCGGATCACGAGCGCGCCAAACTTCGCCCATGCCGCCTTCACCGATCTTGGAGACAATCGTGTACTGAGCAATCGTCGTGTTGGGGGAAATCGTTTTGCTCATGTATTCAGTCTATTTCTGCGGTCCAACTCAGGATGACCGTCGCGGTCATTGATTTTTAATCTTGAAATATCGTTCGCCACTACGCGACGAGTGTACGGATCGCCTTGACCGCGGCGTCTACTTCCACTTCCGTATTGAAAATGTGCGGTGATATCCGATTGCCGTTGAACCATCGCTTTTCGCCGACCTTCACGACGATCTTGTAATTGTTCAAGAGCTCGTCTCGCAAAGCACGGCTATCGATATTGTCGGGTAATTTAAAAGAGACAAGCGCGGTCGCCAATGGCCCCGGCGGAGCACTAACGACCTCGATCTTAGGGATGGTCTTAAGCCCGGCAAAGGCGCGGTTCCGCAGACTCAGCGTTCTCCGCTCGACCTCAGCCATTCCTTGTTTGCGCAAAGCCTGAGCCGCCGCTCCAAGCCCGACCACCAGGGGCAGCGAGCCGACTCCGGTAGAACCATTAACGAAACGTACGCCTTCGTCCCGCTCGACCGGTCGGATCAACTCTGCCGCATCCTTGTTTATGAATGCGAATCCGGTCCCCTTCGGACCCATCAGCCACTTATGCCCGGTGCCAATGTACGCGTGGCAGCCGAGCGACCTCACGTCGACATCGATACAGCCGACGGCCTGTGCTCCGTCAACCACGCAGAGAATACCGCGATCCTTCGCCACCGCCGCGATCTTCGCGATCGGCATGCGGAGCCCGGTTGACGAGATGACGTGACTAACGCTGATCACCCTGGTCTGTTTTGTCAGCGCTTGCTCTATGCGAGCGAGTATCCGGGTTACATCATGGTCGTTCGGCGGGATGGAAACCACGTCGATCTCGATACCCCTATGTTTCTTCAAATATTTCCAGGCGGCGGTGCCGCCCTCGTGTTCGACGTCAGTTGTCAGGACGCGATCGCCGCGAGCGAGGTCGATGCCAAAGGCGACCGTGGTCATCGCGCTAGTGGCGCTTCGCGTAATGAGCAGTTCGTCAGCCGCACACCCGAGCAGCAGCGCCAGCTCTGCCCGCGCTGTATCCGTAGCCTTATGGACTGCGCCGTCGCCGTAAGCCATCATCACCGGGTTAGACTCGAGCTCGTACCAAGCCTTCAACGTGGCATCCAGCACGTAACGCGGTGTGGGCCCGAGCGCCGCCGTATTCAGGTAATTAAGTCCGGCCGCGAACATGTACTCACTTGGTCCCGCCGCCGCCGGGCTCGCGGAACTTCCGCCCAGAGCGGTCGCGCCCGCTGCGAACCCAAGACCAGTAATTATTTCCCGCCGCGTAACTCTGATCATTTAGTTTTCTCCCGTCGCAACGTCTCAGCGACAGGCCGTTCACCGTCGTCGAGACAATACAGTAGGCTATAGCGGAGATAATCTTTCGACATTCAGGGCACCGTTTCACATACGATCTATTGCGGCGGTTCAAACTTCTTCAGAACCTCCTGAAATCGTCGGTCGCTGCGTAACGGGTCATAAACGGGTTCGGTTCTGATCAGAAAAAGCCAGAAAACGCCACGCGCCGCCTCCTGCTGTAATCTTTGGATAACTCTTTCCTTTCCTGCCCCATCGATCACCTCTTCCGCAAGCCGAGTATTCGGATCTTTAGACCGTTGAGACTGCCGGAAGCCCTCCCATCCGCCTTTTGCAAAACTTTCACGCATCAATTTGGCGTCTTCCGGATTGCCTTCAAGCTCAGCGGCCTTAGCTCGTTCCTCAACCACCGCCGCATAATCACCCCTCTTCTCGTAGAGTCGCGCTAGCCAGCGGTGCGCCCACGAGAAATTCGGATCTATCTCGGTGAGTTTCTTCAACTGCTGAAAGGCCTCGTCGCGTCTGCCCGAAACAGCCAGACAGACTCCTTTATAGAAGTTGATGCTGTTCGCCGTCGGTTCTAACGCGAGTCCACGATCCAATGAGGCAAGAGCCTCGTTGTATTTGCCGATCATAGTCAGCCGGATCCCGTTCCACGCGTACGCCTGTGCGTATGTGGGATTTAGCTCTATAGCCCGTTTCAGTTCACGTTCGGACGCTGCCCAGTTCATATCGACCATAAGCTGGTAGCCAAGCGACGCATGAGCCTCCGCAAGGTCGGGATCAATCTGCAAAGCGCGATTTATATACTCCTTCTTTCTTGGCCGGTCCTGATCTTCTTTGAAATCCGCGAGACCGACCCAGCCGAGCGCAAAGTTCGGGTCCTGGTCGACGGCCTGTTGGAAGTACCCGCCCGCCTTTTCAAACTCAGGCCCTGTGCGCCTGTTCCAGTAGTAACGGCCCTGCAGATAAAGCCTGTACGCCTCAGGATCGACCTTCGACGTCCTGGTAAGCTTTTGCTGGTCTGCACCCGTGAGTTTCAGCTTGAGCCTGCTCGAAACGTCGCGGGCGATCTCATTCTGAAGCGATACGAGATCAGACGATTTGCG
Organism: Pyrinomonadales bacterium; assembly: GCA_038237475.1. Taxonomy (GTDB): domain Bacteria; phylum Acidobacteriota; class Blastocatellia; order Pyrinomonadales; family Pyrinomonadaceae; genus JAOAPY01. The sequence goes on from JBBRYS010000004.1 coordinate 439,473, forward strand.
ATCGTACTGATCCGCCCAGATTACGTTCTCGGTTTGTGCGTCGATGAGTTCGAGGTTGAGTATTAGTTGTTCGCCGCGTTGGACAACGCGTCCGTTCAAGAGCGCCTGGACGCCTAGCTCTTTGCCAATGGTTTTCGCATCCGTCTCTTTGCCTTTGTAGCGAAAAACTGACGACCGCGCTTTCACATTGAGGTTCGGCAACTGCGACAGGCTCCTGATCAGTGTTTCCGTCATTCCGTCCGACAGATATTCGACGTCAACGTTGCCGCTTGCATTGACAAACGGCATCACAGCGATTGACTGGATTGACGCGTGGCTTTTCCTTGAAAGATAGGAATCAACGACGATGGCAGTGGTGGCTGCCACGACCGCGGTCACAATTGCGACAATTGCGATCTGATTTCTCCGCCTTTTTGGTTTGGCGAGTTCCGCGCTGGTGAGCGGTGGCTGCGCCGGAAGCACAGTTGCTGCCGCCGTGTCGCGACTTATTTCCGCGCCGGTCGTGTGCGGAAGAACATTGGTCTCGGCCTCGGTCGCAGAGGATCCCAAACCAAGCCGCGCAGTCCCTGCTTCGCTGCCGAGTGATGACGAATCGTTCACCAGCTCCGTGCCGTCCGCGCGACAGAATACCAACGCATCATCAGTCTCAACGCGATTACATTGGGGGCAGCGTTTCATTGTTTGGAGTGCCGTGGCTTTACTCAGCCTTCTGCTTTCGCCTCGAACCTCTTTGGAGAATCAAGAACTACAAAAGCGGCATCAAGCAGCCGCACTCCAAAGCTACTGGCTGACACCCACGCGACGTTCCAAATCGCTCCAGCGCGCGTCGCTGTGCAATGGCTCCATCAGCGGTTCAAGCTTTAAGAACACGAGAAAGACACTGTGATCGTCAAAGGCCTTTCCCAGCCAGGCGAAAGCTTTCTCTTTATCAAAATCTGCGTAGACGATGGCCAGGTCGCGAGCATCCGCCAACTTTTCGGTGTATCGTTTTTCGAGTTCTTTGATTACTGCCTCAGCATCGCTTCGTCGTCCGAGCCTCGCATAAATATGTCCTAACAAAGCCAGAGAGGCATTCGAGCGGTTTGCAAATTGGACGCTTTTCTGTGCTTCGGCGAGAGCTTCATCATACCGGCTTTGCTTGACCAGCGCGATACCGAGCGTTTGGTGCGCCGCCCAGAAGTTCGGATCGAGGTCGATCATTCGCTGGCATTCCCTGGCAGCCGAATTCAGATCGCCTCGATCGATGTATTGCTCTGCTATGTTGTTGATAATAACAAGCGACAACGGATCGAGTTCTTCCGCACGCTTGACCTCACGCCAGGCTTCATCATTTCGTCCGACGCCTCGGAGAAAACGTGAATACCAGTGATGGGCCGTGGGGTAATTCGGATTTAGCTCAATGGCGCGGAGGAACTCCTTCTCCGCTGCCGCCTTGTCCCAATCCAACAACCAGGTCGCGAACGCAATCGTTGTATGCGGTTCTGCCAGGGTCGGGTCAAGCTCGATCGCTTTCGCAGCATAGGTCTTGGCGAATGGTATTAGTTCTCTGGTCCGCTCACCGACGTAGTAATAAGAAACCACGTAACAATCGGCCAACCCCGCATAAGCGAGCGCAAAGTTCGGGTCTTTTTCGGTCGCCAACCTTAGAAGCTCAGTGGCTTTTTTTAAATTCTCCGATGACCGCTTGTTCCAGAAATAACGGCCTTGCAGATAAAGCTGGTAAGCCTCCGGGTTTTCGGTATAGGTCTTGGTAACCCTCTGTTCGTCGGCACCGGACAGCTTAGTTTTGAGCTTGGTCGAGACATCTCGAGCGATCTCACTTTGCAGGGTAACGAGATCGGTTTTCTTGCGGGTATATTGCTCGCTCCATATGACGATGTCTTTCAGGACATCGACCAGCTCCAGGCTGAGGGTCAATTGGTCGCCATGCTGGATCACGCGACCGTTGAGGATGGCCTGAACGCTTAGCTCCCTGCCGACCGTCCCTGCGTTTACGTCTTTACCTTTATAGCGAAACACCGACGAACGAGGTTTGACACTGAGGTTTGGTAACCGCGAAAGATTGCTTATAAGCGTCTCGGTCATTCCGTCCGAGAGATATTCAATGTCAGAGTTGCCGCCTTCGTTGACGAACGGCATTACGGCGATTGATTTAATTGCAACCACGTTACTGCGTCCGCGCCAATAAAGAACTAGAGCCGCCGCACCGCCAACCAGCACCAGCGCGGCAATGATTGCGGCGAACTTGTGCTGCTTCACTCCTGAGACCATGTATTCGGCGCTGGAGGCGCGCGTCGAAAGCGAAGCCGGTGGCGTGCTAATAGTCGCGCCAAGGCTTTGTGCCTTCAGGTTTTCTCTTGGAGGTGGGGGCACCGTCGTATCAATCGCGGCTCCCAATTCGCGCCGCAGCTCTTTCAATTCAATCGCGACTTCCTTGATCGATTGATAGCGCTCGTCGGGATCTTTCGCGAGACAGCGCCGCACGATGCGCTGTAGGTCGGCGGGAGCAGTCGGATTTAGATCGGCAAGGGGTGGCGCC
>JBBRYS010000005.1:0-416360 GCA_038237475.1 Pyrinomonadales bacterium
AGATCGGTCTTGACGTCGCGATCGAAGCTCTCCGAGATTGTTGGCGTAACAAGCGAGCGACCATGGATGAGCTTTGGCACTACGCGAAGGTGTGCCGCGTTTCCCGCGTCATGAGACCATACTTGGAGTCGGTAGTGTGACACGTGCCAAAGTAGAGAAGTTAGCGGCCCAAACTATTCTCTAACGGGGCCGTTCTTGGGGCCATCTATGCAGTCAGCCCGTAGTGTTCGAAATTCCTCTGCGAGGCGTTACCACAATGAAATCTTCCTTCAAGTCATGCCGTTTGCTAATGGGAGTACTCATTTGTTTCTACTGCCCTTCGGGATTGTCTGAAGTGCGGTCTGGATTTCAAGATTCTGTTGGGGTCGCCCAGGAAGGTCGACCAGCTGAGCCGAATAAGGGAAGGAAAAAAGAAGAGCAAACGGCTCTGCTTGAGCAGGGAAAACCTATCGAGGGAGTGCTTGAAGGCGGACAGACACATTCGTTCGACATCAGACTTATTGCCGGACAATTGCTTCACGCAGCTGTTGATCAGCGTGGCATTGACGTCGTCGTAACCATATTTAGCCCGGACAATCAGCAAGTGTTTCAGGTAGATAGCCCTAACGGTGATACGGGGCCGGAACCCGTTTGGTTTGTCGCAGGGGCGACAGGGACCTATCGATTGGAGATCAGCGCATTAGATAAGAGCGCGCATTCGGGCCGTTACGAAGCAAGAATTCTTGAAATCAGAATAGCAACCACCGATGACAAAGCACTGGGGGAATCAAACGACCTTGAGCAACAAGCAGACAAGCTGTTCAACGAACGTCGCTACGATGAGGCCATCTCTCTGGCAGAACGTGTATTGGCTGTCAGAGAAAAACTCTCTGTTCCGAGATATCCGTTCGTTGCCGAGCCGCTGACCAATCTTGCAAACGATTACGACAGCAAAGGCGATTTCACGCACGCCATACAATACGCGACGCGGGCGCTTGCCATTGTCGAGCAGGAATTGGGACCGGACAACAGCGAGGTGGCAGATAGACTCAATAACCTAGGTCTCCTTTACCAATCCAAGCGTGATTATGTGCACGCGGAAATCCAGCTTCGACGCGCTTTAGCGATAAGTGAAAAGACAGGAGCACGTGCGGATACGGTCGTATTCAGACTAAACAACCTGGCGTTACTTTTGCTGGACAAAGGCGATTACGCAAGTGCGAGTCCTCTGTTTGATCGGGCGCTTCCGATGCTTGAAGCGTTCGCTGGAAGGGACCATCGCCAAGTCGCCACGCTGCTCGGCAACAGTAGCAAGCTTTATCGTGCAATCGGAGACTATTCGCGTGCTGAATCAACGCTACTTCGCGCTATAGAGATCATAAGGGGAAAAGGTTTGGGTGAAGACCCACAAGTCGCAACTTTCCTCAATGGACTCGCTGAAGTGTATCGGCAGCGGGGTGAATACACGAAAGCGGAGCCCTTGTATCAACATGCCCGGAAGATCTTTGAGGCAAAATTGGGAGCTAATCGCTATGAAACAGCCAATGTGCTTAATGATTTAGCAGCACTCTACGCGGAGCAGAGTGATTACGGAAGAGCTGAAGAGCTATATCTGCAGGCTATCGCAATTTATCAGAAGGACTTGGGTGGAGGACACTCTTTCGTCGCCACTGGTCTTAGAAATCTTGCCACTCTGTACGATTACAAGGGAGATTACGCAAGTGCTGAGATAACGTTTCGGCAGGCTTTACAGATTCGTGAAGGCGCAATTGGCCCAGAACCGCAAGAGGATGCAGCTTACGATCTTAACAATTTTGCCCAGTTCTATTTCAAGCAAGGCAACTACATCCAGGCGGAATCGCTTTACCAGAGAGCATTGACCATCCTTGAGAAGGTACTGGGTGAGGAGCATCCAACTGTTGCGACGGTACTGAATAACCTCGGATCCCTTTACGAAAAGCGTGGCGATCTGACGCGTGCCGAAGACCTCTATCATCGTGCCCTGAGGATTCGCGAGAAGACTCTCGGCACAGAACACCCTGACGTTGCCATATCCCTGAACAACATTGCGCTGGTCTATATGAATCACGGTGATACGGCTCGCGCCGAGCCACTGCTTCAACGCGTCATGAAAATTTGGGAGATCTCGTTGGGAACCGAGCACCCAAACTATGCCTCATCTCTCAACAATATGGCAGCAGTCTATGAGAAGAAGGGCGATGTCGTACGTGCAGAAGCGACGTACCAGCGCGCTTTAGCGATAAGAGAGAAAGCTCTAGGCGCAGAACACCCCGACGTTGCCGACACTCTCAATAACCTTGCATTACTCTATCGGGCGCGGCGCGACTACGTACGGGCGGAACAGTTTCAGCAACGGGCGCTGGCGATCTACGAAAACTCTTTTGGTGACGCGCACCCAGCAGTAGCCACCCTGCTGAGTAATCTTGCGGAGATTTATCGGGCAAAAGGAGATTCCCCACAAGCGGTTCTGATGCAAACACGCGCAAACGAGATAAGCGAACATCATCTGGCGCTGCTCATGACCGCAGGTTCTGAGGAGCAGAAGCGGCTCTACGCGTCGACTCTCTCGGAGGAAACTGATTACACCCTATCTCTTCATACCTATAACCTTCCGAACAGCGCCAATGCAGCACGCCTCGCGCTAACGACACTCTTGCGTCGCAAAGGGCGAGTTCTTGACGCCACTAGCGACCAAATCGGCGCGTTGCGTCGGCATCTTAGCACTCAGGATCAGACTTTATTAGAACACCTCTCTGCGGCAAGGGCACAACTTGCTGCTCTCATCTTAAAGGGACCGGGTAAGAATCCGCCGGCGGTCCATCAGGCGACAGTTGTCAAGCAAAGAAGCGAAGTAGATCGGCTCGAAGCAGAGGCGAGCAACCGTAGCGCCGTTTTCCCGGCTCAGTCGCGCTCAATTACGGTTGAAAGCATTCAGAGCGTTATTCCAGACCTGGCGGCTCTGGTGGAAATCGCTTTGTATCGACCATACAAGGTGAAGCCTACTACCTCTACTGATCGCCGCGACCAACCCCGCTACGTTGCCTATGTTCTATTTAATAAGGGTGCTCCCAAATGGGTTGACCTCGGAGAATCTGCAGACATCAACGCTGAAGTTACGAGGTTTCGTCTCGCGTTAAGTGATCCACAACACAATGACGTAAAAGAAATAGCTCGAACTCTCGACGAAAAAGTAATGCGACCGCTTCGTAAACTCTTGGGTGGCTCGCGCCAGATATTTCTCTCACCAGATGGGGCTCTTAATCTAGTTCCTTTCGCAGCTCTGGTAGATGAGCAGAGCCGTTATCTAGTTGAGAATTACGCTATTACCTACTTGACAAGCGGACGCGACCTTTTGCGATTTCAATTGAATCCTGAGAGCAATAAACAGGAACCAATAATTATTGCCAACCCGCTATTCGACATTCTAGCGACGGCGAAGAGCGGAGATTCTGTTACTCGGCAAACTAGCAGCGGGCGGCGATCTGTTGACATGTCGCAGCTAAAGTTTGGCTTACTCCCTGGCACAGATGGGGAGGCGAAGGCCATCGGACAAGTTTTCCCGCAAGCCAAGATCTTGACCCAGGCGGACGCAACAGAAGGGGCCTTAAAGCAGGTAAGATCACCCTCTATTCTGCATATAGCGACACATGGTTTCTTTCTATCCAATGAATCAAACAACCCGGCTTCTAGTCTCAGCGGCGCACTACAGGATGGCGCGCCGGCCACCCTTCGAAACGAAAGCCCACTCTTGCGCTTTGGACTCGCGCTCGCTGGCGCTAATTCCCGCTCCGATGGAACCGGCAATGATGGGATCTTGACGGCACTTGAGGCCTCGGGGCTGGATTTATTAGGCACCAAATTGGTCGTCCTCTCCGCGTGTGAAACTGGTATCGGCGAAGTGAAGAATGGCGACGGGGTTTACGGGCTGCGGAGGGCGCTCGTCCTAGCGGGAGCCGAGAGCGAAGTAATGAGCCTCTGGAAGGTGAGTGATGCTGCAACGCGGGATTTCATGGAGGCTTATTACCAACGGCTCAAAGCTGGAGAGGGTAGAACGGAAGCCCTTAGGCATGTTCAACTAGACACAATTAAGAAAGGGCTAAGGATCCATCCTTTCTTCTGGGCAGCATTTATTCAATCAGGCGATTGGAGAAGTTTGAATAACAAATAGTACCGGACCTCTGCGGCCCTTTCTCAAAAGGCACTGTGTTGCCTGTTAGATATTAGAATCTTGCGGCCCAGTGTCAGGCAAGTTCCTCCGTTCGAGTATATCTTGCTCAACTTCTTGAATGAGGCGGGTGTATTTCCGACGGGATTGCTTGACGAGAGATGCCACATCCTTCGGCGTCAGGCCTGGCTTGTTTGGCGCGGAAGTCTCAAAGACAAATGGGCGGCTAGGTCTCTTGTTGAACAAGAGTGTGGTAGCGACGTGATAGGCGGGCAGTTCTTGCAGGTCCTGAGCGTTCAGATGTGGGACGGTATAGCTCTGCATATATTGCGCGTCAATCGCGCCTTGTCGGAACATAAACAAGCTGCCGCAATTTCCGATCACGGCCTCCAGGGGCCTTTGCTTGGCATTCGAACGGGATAGCTGGCCCAGGTTCTGATTGGCCAGGGTTAAGTGAAGTCCATACTTCCGTCCCTCGGCAAGGAGACTAGTTACTGTTTGGGTCGTGAAGTTTTGAAATTCATCAACATACAGATAAAGCGGGTGACGCAGTTCCGGCTCGATTGAGGCTCTGTCGAGGGCAGCACAAAACAACTTGCCGATGATTAACATTCCGAGCAGTTGAGCGTCCAGTTCCCCCAATCTTCCCTTGCTGAGATTCACTAGCAAGATCTTCCTTTGATCCATAACCTCACGGAAATCGATGGTATTCTTCGTCTGCCCAATCATCGGTCTGAGTAAGGCGTTGCTGGTGAATTGGTTGAGTTTGCTGGTGACGTACGGGGCGATGTTATTCAGGGCCATGTCCCCACCCGCGCGCTCAGCTTGCTTTGACCAAAAGTCAGCCACGATCCGATTCCCGCAGGTGCTAATCAGCGACCGCCGGTAACTTGCATCTTCGAAGATCAAAGGGATGTCCATCAAGGTCGCGTTGTGCGCCTCATTATCCATCGCGAGCAGCAACGCGTTACGCATGTATTGCTCGAAGACGGGCCCGCCCGTCTTGTCAAGATCATAGAGTTCATCGAAGATCTTAATGAGTTCATTGGCGATGAAATTCATCTGGTGAGGGCTGCGCGGTTCCTCGCATTCGAGAAAATTCAGTCCGACTGCGCGCTCAAAATCGCAGCAGTCGATCAAAACTACATCTTCAGCTCGGTGCGACGGCACCGAGGCCAGCACAGCCTGGTACAAGTCGCCGTGTGGATCAATCAAAGCAACACCATCGCCGTTCTGCATGTCTTGCACGATCATGTTGTAGAGCAAGGTTGATTTGCCACCACCGGTGGCGCCCACGACATAACTGTGGCAAGTGCGGTCCGTGCGTGCGAAACGTACTTCCTTGCGATCGCGCGCTGGACCAGCATGGCCGAGCAACATTCCCGTGCGTGAAAGATCGGGAGGCGCTCCATTGAAGAGCCGCCTGATGCCGATCTCAGCCAGGACGCGGGCGCTGGGAAATGGAGCAGGCAGAATCCCGCTGCGATTGATTGCGGCGCAGAGATCAACCCGGTAGCTATCGTCAGCCGACAAAGGCTGCCCTGGCGCGTTTTGGACAATGCGAATGGAATCGCACTGAAAAGCCTCTCGTCCAATGAATTCAAGGAGCGGGGTGGGAAGAGGTCTGCTTGCGGACACGGTACAACTCATGCGATAACCCGCGGGCTGTTTGGTCCATTGCGCAAGAAGGCGCTGCAGATAATTGCTGCTTTCAATATCTAAGTCCTGCATCTCTTCGGAAGTGGGATTAGTGACGCGCGCTGAATCGCTGAATAGAGCATCAGTTGCAGTCTTTAAGAACTGCAAGTCTCCTGGTCGTAGTCGTAAGGGTTCGAACCCCAGACTTACTCTGAGGGCTGTTGTGCATCCAGCGACGCTACGTGCCAGACCATCAAAGTCATGTGAACAGATGTTATTACTGGGGAGCGAAAATGCGATTGCCGCCGAATGCTTTGGGCCCTCCGTATCGCCACGGTTGCAGCGTTCTGCCATAAAACCAATCCGCGCCCGGTTCTCGATGCCAAAGAGCCAGGGCTCTGGCTTAAGGGTTGCACTCCAAGTGCCTCGCTTACTTGCCGCGCGCACATCAGCCAGAGGCGCAGGCATAAAACTGTGATCGGGCGCAAATGTTGAAAGCATCGGCATCAACTGTTGCCATCGTTGATGTGCCTTTCTGGTAGCTTGATCCCCTTTCGGCGCGCGAAGGCTATACAGGACTTTTAAGCTGAAGCCACAAGTGCCATCGGAATCAAGCTCATTGCTGTAAACGATCTCCATCCTTTGGCTGCTATTAATGTTTGCCAAAAGAAACGCAAACAGATTGTCGCGACCAGAGTCGGAGCTCCTCGTGGGCCTAAAAACAGGGCCTTCCAGACTTGCCCGACACGGCGTCCCTACCAGCTTTATGCCGGATAGGGCTGCAAAACTTGTGGCATCTGACTCCAGTCGGAGAAGAACGCCGGGCGCATTGGGGTCTTCGCAGCAAACCCATTCTTCCCAAGTGTTCTGTGGTTGGAAGTCCTGCGACTCTCTATGACGGGCACTTCTATCATGCAACATTCGTCGCCTCGCTTTCCCGTTGTGAGTTTCCAACCGGTTCACATCCTGGCGCACGGTGTAGCTTGACGGGCAGGATGTCAGGGTGCGGCGTGAAGAGTGGATTTACGGCAGGGTCTTCCGCACTGTGGTCTTCAACGTAGTCTTCGCAGACAAGGAGTGCAGACAACGGCAGTGAAAAGTTTTCGAGATAGCAACAAAGGCAGTCTGATAGTAGGGGGTCGGCCTCGACGTTGAATTCGATGTCTACGGTTTGCGAAAAGCTTTCTATCCAGTTGGTGAAAAAACTATTAGCAGTGGCCGATTTGCTCGGCGCGCAAGTTATCACTGCGTAGTGAGCCCGCGGCAAAGCCTGATCTTGACCCGTCCCAAGAAAAGGCCTTTCGCTCAATTGTCGAAAGGCTTCGCAGATACGACGTACCAGATCATCATCGCTTTCTGATAAGACTCTGAGTGCATCTGTGATCGTCCATTCCGACAATTCCTGGGTAACAATTGCTGTAACCACGTCGTTAATGTCGACAATCGTTTCTGTCGTTACAATCTCATCAGTAAGTGTTGTGTGAGTATCGGTTTCAGGCACCGCATATTTTGAGAAGATGAGAGCATGAAGGGCATTTCGATCCGGCCACAGTCGCTTCACCACCGCGTTAGTCAGATTCGCGCCGTTCAGCAAGATTTCTCCCGCCGGGATTCCCCAATCTCGTACGCCTTCACTCGCGTGAACATCTGACTCTGCATTGCTGGAGCCCTCCCTGATCAGGGCAAGCGATCGCGCATCAGTTGATAATTCGTTCGTCAAAGCAGTAACGATCGCCTGCAGTAGACTGTTTTCCGCCTCCAGGATTGCCTGCCGGAGAGAGACTTCCCAGAATAGAACTTCATCGCCGCCGTGTGGCGAGGAGGCGCTTGTGGTTTGCTGAGCCTTAGGGCCCTCAGACCAGGGACGCCAGGCATACCATCGGGCTCGCGGCAGGATAGCATCGGCGACCGGAGAGTTGCGGGTTTGCTGTTCACGTTCGCAATTGAGTTGCAGTTGTCTTCGCCGCGCGGCGTTATCGTTGATTTGCACCGTGACTTGCCCGGCCAAATCGGCGAGACCATCTGCTACATTCGTTAATGCGTGTTCGTGATTAGAGAATGACGTTGCATGCCGCAATTCGGCCATGATTCGTTGCACGACTTCTGCGCTGAGTTGACTGACGCGTTGTTGATTTAGCGGACCGTTGCTCAGGCTATTAATGCGCCGCAGCGTGGCATTGAGGCCACCGCGACGATAGGTGTCAATGAGCGACTCGTCGAGGCGAGCACCAAAGCGATCTCGCAGTAGTTGATTGCCAAGTCGAGTGACGGCGTATTGAGGTGAGGCTGCAGGCACGAGACCAACACGAGTCATTGTCACAGTAAGTACAAGATCACCGTCCGGCGAATCGGCTGATTGCCAAGCGGACAATACCTCGGCGGTTATTCTGCGGCTAACGGAGCGAATCAAGTTCGGCAAGTGAAAGCGCACTTCGATCATTTGCGGAATGTGGACTGGAAGGTTGGCGAAGATGTTTTCGTACATTGGATTCCAATTCTCCTTTGCTAAGCAACGCGTTCGACGTAAGACGATAGAACCCGCGCGCGCGCTCCGGCGTTGGAGCGGGTGCGTCGTAAGTCTTCCGCGAAAGCAGATAGTTCCATGCCGAGAGCTGTTTCACCGACGCGATGAATGAAAGACTTGTAACCCTCCTTCAAGGCGCCACCCGTCGGCTCATGCAAGAACAACTCGTCGAATAGTTGGCTAGTGTGTCGTTCGGTTAAATGCTTGTCGCCTATCGGAAACGGCAAATGCAACGTCGGAGCCTTCACCTTTAGCAGAGCCAGATCTCGCAAGACTGACCAGGTCTTCAGCTCGTCGAATTTGCGGACTTCGCTCTGCGTGGGATGAAACCCCGGCAGCAGCAAATGCAGGTTGACCACGCATTGTTCTCGGTTGTCTTCAATCAACAGGGCCAACAGACCCAAGACGGCGACGATAGCCCCGGAACCCTGGCCGCCAGCGGTGCTGAAGAAGACGTTGAAGCGGCGCGCGTTCGGCTCCAGGGTCACCTTCTTACCAATCAATCTCGACCAGGCTGAGCTCTTTGCCGCCGACCTCAGTGCGCGCGCAGAATTCTCAAGTTGCGTCCACACTCTTCTGATATTGACCAGGAGAATTGACGTTCCGTAGGTGCGGACGCTCTCAGCTTCGCTTTGCGCTCCTTTTTCCTTGATGGCTTCCAGGCCGACTTTCCATCGTGCCAGATGTTGGAATGGAACCATCGTTTGCTTATCTATTAGGGTTCTGCCCGAGGGAGAGGTCAGGCGCTGGTACTTCGGTGGCGGCATCGCTATCTCCGCACCTTCGCCCGCAAAACGAGGCTCGAACGATGCCATGTTCCAGGCGTCGCTATCGATGAAGACCGCCGGGCAGATGCGTCGCAGGTCCTGCTTTACCGATTCAGCCTCCGTGCCGGCCAAGCCGAGCAAATGACAGATGCGTGAAGCGCGGCGCTGTTGGAGGAGTTGCGCCGCAAGGCAGCCCGCACCTCCGACGCCAATGTCGTCAACCACCGTAAGAGCCAGGTTCGGAATGGGTTTGGGTTCGGACATCTCAGTTTCCTCTCAAGGCAGTAGTAGATCGTAAGAGGCGACCGCTACGCGCCGGGCGCTGGGCAATTTGCGGCGTGCTGGCCTCCGTTGACGCTTCAACAAAGGCCAAAGAGTCTTCCCGAGTCAGCAGCCAGGAAATCGTAAAAGGGCCCACGGCTAATTCGTCATGGGCAGCGAGTTCGAATTGAATCGGCGCGGATTCGCCGTTGAGTTTGACGGAGTCCAGTTGTCCGGCAACGCGAGGCCGAAGCCGAGCGACTTGGCATGCCGCGCCGTCGAATTTCAATCGCAATGTCTCCGGCTGGACCAAACCCGGGAGATAAATACCAGTGAATTCCGATCCGCCCACCGTTACCGAATCGGTTGCTCGCAGAGTCTCACGGCGCGCGAATCGCAAGTCTTCATTAACGCTGTTCTGGCCCTTGATATTGAGGAGCGCGACCTGTTCGACGCGTTCGCTCTGTTCAACCAAATCGCCAGTCCGTAAAAGGTCCTCGACTTGTTCACCCCCTTCGTTGGTTGATTCCAAGAAGAAATTTCGAGCAAGAGATCGCCCGCGCTTTCGGCGCAAGGTTAGGACCGCCGAGCCAAAGGCGGCGAGCAACAGGAACCCTACGAATAAATAGGTTCCCAAATGGTTTTGTTTCGGCTTAATCACTCCGGGGAAATTCGGAGGCACAGAAGCTACAAGTGCGGAACCCGCTGAAAGATGTTGCGTCACCGTGGGCGTGAGAACATTGTCCAGAGCCTGTTGCAACTCGTCTGCGGAGCCTACTTGAATAACTTTGACGTTCGATGGTAAATCGGACGGCGGTAGTTTCTGCTTGTTACCGAAACTGACGACCATCACATGTACGGTCTTGCGCTTGTCGCCGAACTCTTGACGTAACAAATCCAAAAAGCTTTGGCGACGTTTGAAATTCGGAGGGACTTGGAGCTCCCCGTCTGTGAAATACACGACGACGGCCCGTGACGGATTGGCTTCTTGCAAGAGCGCCAAGGCGGCGTCGGTACCTCTACCTAAGTCTGTGAAGTGTCCTCCGGTTTCAAGCTGCGCGATGAACTTGTTAGCCTCGGAACGTTGCTCTGGAGAGTAGATGGGCGACTTGTCCGCTTCACTGTTGATGCTAACAAGAGCAACCGTAGCTTGCGGCGGCGTGCGTTTGATAAATTCCGACACCGTTCGCCGAACCTCTTCGAGATATTTCTTCATGCTCGGGCTGGTATCAACAATACCGACGGCAAGTGCCACCTCTGCCGTATTGGCCGGGGATGCGGCGGCAGCCTTAACAGGCGCAGCCTTCAAAGAGCCGACATCCTGAGCCACCGATGTCGGTGTCGCTGGTGTTGACGGGGTCGAGCCGACAGGTTTTGACTGGGTGCCCGGTGTCTTATGCGTTGGCCGCGGTTGAGCCTTCGCGACAGTGGACATAGCGAAGAAGCCGAAAGCGGCCGCGAGTAAAAGAATGTAAGTGCGTTTCATAGGTTTCTCTCCTTTGAGCGGAAGACCGGCCTTTTTTCTGCGTAAGCGTTAGCGAGGCTTATTTCAGCCTTCGACTTACTTGATTCGGAAAAGAACCGCACGTCACGCGTAACTGTAAGAAAAGTATCGCCGGACCCATAAATCCGTTCGATACACAGTGACGGAAAGCGGAAAATGACTAGAATGAATGAACCGAGAGTTGGAATTGCTCTGAAGCCCTACGGTAGGCTGCTTAAGAGCTACAAGTTTTCAGTAGCCCGGAGAGAACACTCCACAATGACCCGGATCCGCAACTGCGTGAAGATAACCCTGCTTCTTTGCCTGTGGCTGCTGGTAGTAATCCCGAGCCGAGGCCAAGAGGTCTCGCCCGCGCAATCTGTCAGAGCGGAAGATGAGGGGAAGTTGCGAAAGTTGGCGGCGCTTTACGTGACGGCTCTTGTCGATAACGACCAGCGGGCTTTGTCAAATATAGTCTCCGCCGGATCAATGTTTCATAACACGACGCAGAGTGACATAGCCGAACATAACGACGCATGGCAGAGTGTAATGGCCTCAAGCACGAACGTCGAGCTGCGCGGCTTTAACGTCGAAAGGATAGTTATATCTGATGGGACTGAAGTGAAAAGAAGAGTTTTGGGAAGCGAGCCCGGGCCGAGAGCAAGCATTTTTCTCAACATCAGTATTCGCGCTTTCGACGTGAAGACGGGCAGACCCAGAATCGAATTACTAAACATGCGCCGGGTCATCGAATGCGCGAAGCTCAATCCTATATACAGATTCGGCAAAGAGAGAATCAAGCGTGCGTTTGCAGTTATTTCCTACCAAGAAGAAAGGCCCGTATGGCTGATAGTGGGCGACGAGCCTGATTTGAAGCAGTTATCCAAAAATGTCTTGGCCGCAAAAACGTCGCAAGACGCTCGCACATATTTGGAATTGGAGAACGCAGAATCTTTAAGAAAACTCGCCCCGGACGTCATAAGTCAAGCCACGACGTTTTTTGAGCAGGAAGCCTACACTCTGGGGCTTCACGCGCTACAAATAAATCAGACAATCTTAGAGGAGATCAAAACTAAGGACAAACATACCGAGAAATTAAGAGAGCAAGCTAAGACGGAGAATGCCTTAAAGAATATAGAAGATTCTAAAAGACATTTAACGGAAGATCGGGAACAACTTGCTAAATTAGAAGCCGTACCGATTGAGAAGCAAACTCAAGCCATCAAAGATACAAGGACATTTTCTACAGATGAAATAGCAAGCGATCTGAGTCAAATCGCTCGTTATTATTCGGACAACGGACAGTTGAGCGAGGCTTTGAAATACTATGAACAGAGCCTAAGGCAATATGAAAAGTTAGATAACAAACGCATGATGGCCGACGCTCTGGGGAAAATCGGAAAAATCTATCTCACGCAAAATGATAAAACGCATGCACTAAATTATTGGCAGCAGAGTTGCCGGTTGGGTATCGAAGGATTAGAGGCCAAAGACGCGGCGATTGCTTCAGGGAAGATTAATCCTAGATCCGGGCGAGCTTATTCTTTCGAGTATGAAGATGGGTTGCCCACCAAAGCCGTTGGTGAATTCACCTACGCCTTTACCGGATTCTATGAAAGAGATGACCTTGCACGGATGTTACATGATATAGGCGATCTTTACCTGAAGCAGAAAAACTACGAGCAGTCCATTCTGTTCTATCGCAAGAGCGCTGATCAATATGAACTCATGGTCGCTCGTAGTGATGAGGCAAGACAAAAGGAGCCTCCCGACACACCTACGAGAGTTAAGCCGGAGGAGAAATCGAAAAAGAGCGAAGATAAGAGCCTTTATTCAAAAAACCTGTGGCTAGGAATGTTAGCAAGTGAACTTGATGCGGTAGTCAATGTCTATACAACGCAGGGCCGATTCGATAAGGCTGTAGAGTATTACGAACAGAGTGCTAAGGAGATGCAGACCATTGGGAAGTCTGAAGGGGCGATTGAGATCTACCAAAGAATGGCGATGATTGGACGGGAGTATCTAAAGCGAGGTCAAGACGAAGAAGCCATTACGTTGTATGAACGATGCATTGATAAGCTAAAGGAACTTAACGCCCAAAGTGAAGTTGGCATGATTTATTTACTGTTGTCCCAGTTTTATTTAGGACGCAATGACTATGCTCGAACAAGCGCCTGTGTAGAGAAAGGCCTCACGCAACTCCTTTCACTAGGCGACCACGCTGACGAGGATGACAAAACTTATATCGCGCTACTCTATTTAGCTCGGGCAGAAAGTTTCGAGGCTCAAGGCAATTATGCAGAGGCATTGCAGGACTACCAAAAGGGGCGCGTTTTGTTTGACAAGTCAGACTCTCAGAAAGATATGGTCGGCTTCTTTGATCTGATAGCTGGTTCGGTTTACGCGGCACAAGGTAGTGAAGCAATCGGAATCGAAATGATGCGTCGTTCGTTACCTTTGTCGAGCCTCCTTCAAGATGGCAAGAGCCTACCTGATGTGCTCAACAAGGTGGGAGTGCATTATTTGTTGGAGGGTAACAAGATTCTTGCGGCTCAGTGTTTTCATGACGCGCTAAAGATTGCGGAACGAATTGGTGCAAAAGAGGAAGCCGCCGATTCACTTGGCTACTTGTCCGACATCTCCGATGAACAGCGAGACTACGTACAGGCTTTGGGATACCTAAATCGGAGACGCCAGTTAGTTGAGAAATCTTCGGATCAAGAAGAGTACGCAAGAACATTAGCTAACATCGGCAATCTCTATCGCAAGCAAAAACTTTACGCTTCGGCATTGGAATATTACGAGAAGAGCCAGAAGTTAGTCGACGCAATCGGCAGAAAGTCTTCCAGAAGCTTTCTAAATGACATCGCTGAAATGCACCACTTAATGGGCAACGAGGCCAAGGCTTTACAGAGGGCAGAACAATCAAGGGTTGTGGCTCAGCGTGCCGGCGAACGCGAAGACTTATGGCAAGCGCGCAGCATCATGGGCCAAGCTTACCTTGCGCTCAACCGACAACAGGAAGCGTTTCAAGCCCTAGATGAAGCAATTAATACTATCGAGTTTATTCGGCTCCATTTGGTTGGCGGAGAACAGGAGCGAGAACTCTTCCTTGAAGACAAGATTGCACCCTATCAAGGCATGCTCGAATTGCTCGTAAAGCAGAATCGCATCAATGAAGCGCTTCATTACGCAGAACGGTCGAAAGCACGCGTACTCCTTGACGTCATGCAATTCGGCAAGCTCACTCTCGAAGCTGCAATGACGGCCGAAGAGCAAGCGACAAACCTACAAATCTTACATCGTCTGACGACGCTCAACATCGAATTTCGCCAAGCACAGCAACGGAGACCAAACGACCAGTTGCAGGTCAAGCGCTTAACCGGCCAGGTTCAACGAGCGCGCTTGGAATATGAAACGTTTCAAGCAGAGATTTACGCAGCACATCCACAGTTGCAAGAGTTACCCGCGGGAATGGCGCCGCTCAATGCAATTGAGGCCTCCACATTGCTCCCGGACGCAAACAGCGCCCTGGTTGAATTTGTGGTCATGCCGGCGCGAACCTACGTCTTCGTATTTACGAAAGACATTTCTGCTGCGGAACGAGCAGAAGCGTCGTCGGACAACCCAAACACCCTATCTCAAGCTCAGTGGAAAGTTTATCCAATCAATATCACCGCAGACGAAATGGCCGCTCGCGTCGAGCGATATCGCAACGCAATTGCTCCGGCTGATATCAAACAGCGCTCAAATGATTTCAAATCCCAAGCGGCAGGGCTTTACGATCTACTGCTCAAGCCTGCACAGGACCAATTGCATGGAAAATCTTCGCTTATCATCGTGCCCGACGGCGTGCTATGGAATCTACCATTTCAAGCATTGCAAACGCCTGCTAAGCGATTCCTTCTGGAAGACAGCGCGATCTCCTATGCGCCGTCACTTTCGGTACTGAGGGAGATGCGAAGAGTTCACGAAACACGCGCTTCGTCGAAGACGAGCGAACGCGTTGCATCATCGGATCGCCCGAGTGCCGTTGTTGACTCCAGCCCGTTATCCTTACTGCTAGCTTTTGGTGATCCTGATCTGGGTCCTGGTCCGCACTCACCGAGCAGTTCACCTTTGTCGCGTCGCAATCAACTTGATCCATTGCCAGAAACCGCCACGGAAGTGAAGTCAGCAGCGAATCTGTACGGAGCGCAGCGCAGCACATACTTGATTGGCCCCGATGCTACAGAGGAGAATTTCAAGCGATTGGCGGAAAACTACAGAGTGCTGCACCTGGCTACACATGGACTAGTCAACGATCAGCAGCCCATGTATTCGCAAATCGTCTTATCCAGGACAACGCGCGCCGGCGAAACAGATCGACAACCGGTCGAAGATGGTTACCTGGAAGCCTGGGAAATCATGCGGCTTAGACTGAACGCAGATCTCGTGGTTCTTTCGGCTTGCGAGACCGCCTTGGGCCGCATCGGCAATGGCGAGGGAATGATGGGTTTGACGTGGGCGTTATCCGCCGCGGGAACACCGACAATTGTTGCTAGCCAATGGGCAGTCAATTCGTGCAGCACCACTGAATTGATGACCGAATTCCACCGACAACTCAAGGACCGAGTGACGACCGGAGGCTCGGACGTTGGCCCAGCGGAAGCTCTGCGACGTGCCTCGTTAACATTCCTTACGACGAATGCTGCGAGCCGCGCGCAACCGACAGGCTGCAAACTTTCTCCTGGCGACAGAGGGCACCCGTATTTCTGGGCAGGTTTTGTTGTCATTGGTGACGGACGATGATTGATTACTCCCACCCGAGTCAGAACATTCGCCAATATCCACCGTTCCTCGATGGTTATCGACTGCTGGCTCTGCTCGTATTTCTAGGATTTTATTTGCCTGTCCATGCCCAGATACAACCTCACAAAAGTCAGGCCGATGAAGAAGAATCCGCTATCCGTCAGCTCCTCTATCGCTTCGTCGATACCTTGGTTAAGAAAGACATAAATGAGACGTTGGCGTTTTGGAGCACGGCTTCGCCGCACGTTGATTCCTTCAAACAGTCCGAGGTTCTTTGGTTCGCCACCACCACTCGACGGTTCCGGGTTCCTCTGCTCTCACATGTTGAGATCCAAGCTAATCGCGCAACGTTGCGGGCACGGTTTGACTGTATTGCACACTCCCTAAAAACAGGGCAAACAGAGCAGCAGAGTTTCGAGGATAACGTCACACTCGTAAAAGAGAACGGCAAGTGGATGATTTGGCAACTTGACGATGCATCAAGGGATTTTGCGACCAAGCTGTTAGCGGCCACCGAGGTTGAGCGAACGCGATTGCTCAAGACAGAGTCAGCATCCATCACGTTAGGACTAATTGATGCGTTATTGGATACGGGTAATAGCTTAATGGCCCAGAAGGATGCGCAACGCGCCCGATCATCTTTCGAAATGGCTTTGAAGTTGTCTCGTCAAATCCCTAGCCAGAAGGGAATTAGAAGTGCCTTGTGGGGGATTGGATTAGCTTTGGATGAGGAAGGCGAATTCGAACAAGCCTTGAGTGACTACCGTTTGGCTCTGACGATTTCACGGCAACTTCACGACGGCAGCAGCGAAGCGTTACTCGCGAGCAATATTGCCGCCACCTTAATCCATCAGGGTGATTATGTGTCAGCATTCAGATATTACCAACAAAGCGAAGCCATCTACGAAAGGATGGGAGACACGCCTAATAGCGCAAACATTATTAAGCAAATCGGAGATGCTCATTTCAACCTAAAGAAATATCCGGATGCTTTGTCTGCATATTCAAGAGTACTCCGCCTCTCCCCAAAACCGGATCTTCAACGAGACACACTTGAAGGAATGGCCAAAGTGTATGAGGCTCAAAGTGACTACAAAACAGCATTAACTTACTGGCGAAGATTCTTGAACCCTGCGCCTGAAGATGAGAAGTCGCTGGGCGAGTTGAGTGACCGATTCTTTGCGGTAAATGAACCGTGGGATTTGAAGAAATGGGAAATACTCTGGAGTGAGGACGCTCCCTTTCAGTTCCTCCTGGAAATGCCGGCAAGCGACGATCGAGGTTGGGAGACTCCCACTCCGGGTACACGGGAGAAAAACCAGCTTACCAGCTACTCCATTCGGCGGCGGGTCATTCTGGTGAGAGATACATGGGCAACAGTTCGGTTAGGTCTACAGCGAAAAACAGATGGAGGATCATCAGATCAGTTGGACGGGCTGACTCCTACAACCGAGCAAAACCTCGATTTTATTAAAGAGGACGGTGGGTGGAAGGTGTGGCGTTATTATCCGAGGACTAAGGAATTAGCGAACGCGATCGCTGAAGCTGAAACCGATGAGGAACGGAGGGCACTGCTAGAGGAGGAGCCGAGCATTGTTAACGACGAGTTAACGCATCAATTGGTCTTTGCCGGAGACCGTTTAGTAGGCCAAAGGAAGTATTCAAAAGGGCGAGTCGTTTATCAAGTCGCGCAAGACCTGGCTGCCAAGTTCGGCGATCTCAAAGGTGTCGCTAGCAAGGTCGACAGAATCGCTAGTGCTTATCTCGCACAAGGCGAGCCGGAGCGGGCGCTGGAGTCGTATCGTCAGAGCTTGGCAATGCGAAAAGGATTGGCTGATCAAAAGGGGATGGCCGAATCAGAAGCGAGCATTGCCTTGCTCCACCTAAAGCAGGGCAACTATGAGAGCGCACGCGATTACCTGCAGCAGACGATCGATGAGTTAGGCTCTTTGACGGATGACGAGTCAAGACACGCTGTGGGAATTGCATACCTCTTACTTGGACAGACTTACCTGAATCAGGGTGACTTGTCTCGCGCCGAACAATACTTTCAGAAAGTCTTGCACCTCGCGGAGGAACGCAATGACGAACAGGGTACTGCTGATGCACTGGAGTTTCTGGGAGAGCTGTTTACGCTTCGGGGAGAGTACAAACAGGCGATGACGTATTTTCAGAGGGCGCAAGAGGTTTCCGGTGATTCTGATGACGGCGCCAGGAATTTTTTGGTAGGAACCACCTATCTCGTTCAAGGCAATTACAGTCTGGCAAGCAGGTTCATGCAAAAGAGACTAGGCCCGGTCGATCCTTCTGCGAGTGAGCCGGACGCTTTTGCAGTGGCCTACAACCATTTCCTCGAGCAAAACTATGTCGCCGCTTTGCCGGAGTTTCAGCAGCTTCTGCCTGAAGAGGAGAGACTCGGGAACCGAGCTGAAACTGCAGCTGCTCTTCAACTCATCGGCCTAATCCACTTAGTTCAAGACAATTACCCTGCTGCTATCAATTCTTTGAAGAGCAGTGCGTCTGCGTGCGCTCAAATGAAGAACCGACCCTTGACCGCTGAAGTCCTGCGATTTCTTGCCTGGGCATACGAGGAAGCAGGCGAGAACGAAAAGGCGTTAGACGCCTTTGACCGGAGCCTCAAGCTATATCAGCAGATGGGCAATAAGCGGCTCAATTGCATTGTAAGCGTGGAGTTGGCTGACTTTCTTCAGAATAATGGCGATTACGAGAAGGCTTTCGTTCTCCTGCAAACCGCCGACCGAGACTCCCGAGAGATCGGCTCACCGGAATTAATGTGGCAGGTACAGGCTTTGATTGGACGTTCATTCTTAGCGTCCAGACAGCTCGAAAAAGCGGAACAGTCTTTTCGCTTCGCCATTCGCACCATTGAAACACTTCGTGACAACGTTTCCGGCGGCAACCAGCAGAAAGAGCATTTTTTCGAAAACAAACTTTTGCCCTTCGAGGGAATGATTGAGCTTCTGATCGACCAAAACAAATGGTTCGCCGCGCTGAGGTTTGCCGAGGAGAGCAAAGCCCGAGTATTGTTAGATGTTTTACGGGGTTACAAGCTGGATCCAACTAAACCGCTACCTTCTGCCGTACGCGATCAAGAAGCAGAACTCATCAACCACATGACTCGCCTGAATCGCCAGATACTCAGTGCGGAGTTGTCGGTATCCTGTAATGACGAGAACCTCAGCAGTTTGAAGAGCGAGAGGCGCAAAGCACGACTAGACTTTGACGATTTTCAAGCTAGGCTCGCAATTACACACCCTGAGTTGAATAGCATGCCCCGCAATGCTCGGCCCTTCACCGAGCAGGATATCTCAACTCTTCTACCTGATTCTCGGACCGTTTTGTTGGAATACGTCGTAACGAGGGAGAAGACGCTAGTATTCGTTATTGATAGGGATTCCGCCTCGGCCTTACGAATTAACGTTTTTCCCATAGCAATCAAGAGCAAGGAACTGGATGCCAGGATACAAGACTTTCTCAAACGGATCGCGCCTGTTAATCCTAATCAGCGTTCAAATGATTTCAAGGAATCCGCTTCCGATCTCTACAACTTATTGTTAATGCCGGCGGCCAATCAACTAGTTGGCAAATCCAGCCTCATAATCATCCCCGATGGAGAACTGTGGAATTTACCATTTCAGGCCCTTCAAACGCCGGGAAAGCGCTTCGTCATAGAAGAGTTTGCCGTCTCGTACGCACCCTCTCTATCTACTCTTCGAGAGATGATTGCAACACGAGAGCTTCATAGCCAAAAGCCTGCTGCTAAATCAAAACCTTTACTATTAGCTTTGGGTGATCCGACTCTCCCTGTTAGCGGGAAACAACCGACCAATGGCGCAGCGTGCCGAGTCATGTCCGAACTGCCCGCTGCAGCGAATGAAGTCACCGCATTGAAGTCAGACGTGTATTCTGGTCTTGCTAGCGTTTACATCGGGCCAACCGCGACAGAGGAACGTCTTAAGAAAGAGGCAGGCAACTACAAAATCATAGCTGTAGCAGCACATGGATTGCTGGACGATGACGAACCCCTATATTCACAAATCTTCCTGGCCACGGAGGCTTCCGTTAGTTCGACTTTGATCTCGCCCAATCCGACATTTGCGTCGACAGCTGCAGAACCTGATGCGGCGGAGGACGGAGTACTTGAAGCATGGGAGATCTCAAGGCTGCGTTTAAGCGCTGACCTGGTTGTCCTCTCCGCTTGTGAGACTGCGCGCGGACATATTGGTGATGGCGAAGGCGTAATCGGGTTAACCTGGGCCCTATCCCTGGCAGGAGTGCCAACGACCGTTGCAAGTCAATGGATTGTCAATTCTCAGAGCACTGCCGATCTCATGATTGAATTTCACCGACAACTCGCGCCGCGTATGTTCGATAAAGCTGACAGCGTTGGCCCGGCTGTAGCCTTACAACGCGCGTCGCTGAGAATACTGAAGGATTCAAGCCATCGCGATCGTCAGCATCCCTATTTTTGGGCGGGCTTCGTCGTCATTGGTGACGGACGATAGGAAGTTCCCTTTCCTTCAAGCATCCCAAGCCGGAAATAATTGTGGACGTGACTTCTTTAACGTCCGTATGGCCTCTGCCAGTAACGGCATAGCCAGTGTGCCGCCTGTGTATCCTATGTCAAAATTAGTATCCCGCCTTCCAATCCACAACGCCGCAGTTACCTTGCGCCCGCATAAAATAGCCCATGCGGAATCAGACGACCCGGTCTTCCCTGCCATATAGGTTGCTAAATCCGCCGCGGCGCGGCCGGTTCCGCGCGTCAGACAGGCGCGCATTGCTTCAATGATGAACCTACTCACGCTGGAGTCAAAGATCGAACTTCGGATTGGTGTGACAGCTTCGAGCTTTTCATTTGTACGCTGCTGCTGAATGAAACGCGGCCTAACAGCAATGCCCTTGTTCGGCAAAGCAGTCATCGCAGCGCAAAGGGCGAGCGGCGACACGTCCCAGCCCAATGCCATCGTGTTGTAGTTTGTTGGTGCTGGTAATCCGAGCGCGGCGATAATCGGCAACAGAGTGGACAGATTCATTCGGCGCACGACCTGCATCATGACCACGTTGGAAGAGTGCGCCAAGGCTTCCGTTAAGGTCAGAGGCACACCCGCGTAATTCCCACCGTAATTGTCCGGCGAGTACTCGTGATTGAGACACTCAGTACAGGGAAAAGACATCTTCGCGTCCATGAAAGTATCGTCACGCGTGACGGAGTGCGTATCCAACGCGGCGGCGTAGAGCAATGGCTTGCATGCTGAGCCTGAGTTTCTAGCATGGCTGGCGCAATCGAAAAGAGAACCGTCTTGAATTGTTCCGAGATATCCTAGAACGTCACCAGTTTCGTTGCTCATGAGCACACAGGCGGCGTCCGTGTTCGGATGAAGATATCTCTTCGTCACTTTCGATCGTAATGGTGCAACGATATGGTCTCTGAGTACCTCCTGCACTTGCAGATCTAGGGACCAATGCTGCTCGGCAACGGCGCGCGGTTTGAATAGGGAGTCATCTCCCGGTAAGCGGCATGCGCTTGACACGCTTGCAGCGGCTAGCAGCGTAATGAAGTTACGGCGATTCATTTCGCGGTCCTCTTGTTGGCGATGCGAGCGAAGAATGCGAACCTGGAAGCGCTTGCGGCGTTAGTGAGTCCCAGATCCGCCGCTTTCTTCAACCCGACGTCCTGGGCTAACCCGTTGTTGACCATCTTATCAAGCACCAGATTGCGACGGTTCCGAGCCGAGTCTGAGTGCATTCGCGGATTGTAGTCGGTCGGATTATTGAGTATCCCCGCTAGTAAGGCGCTTTGTTCCAGCGTAAGCCTCCCAAGAGGTGCCCCGAAAAAGTCGATTGCCGCATAGGCCATTCCGTGGCTGCCGTCTACTTCAACGAGATTCAAGTACAGCGCTATTTGCTCTTCCGGGGTCGGAAAGCGTTGCCACAATCTTAAGGCTAATAGCCATTGCAGAAGTTTGTCCTTAAGCCTACTGCCAAATGTTTGGTCGCCATTCTTGATTCTGATCCATTTGGCGGCCTGGACTAGAATCGTGCTGGCGCCTTCTTTGCGATGAAAGAAGATTGTGTCGCGAACGGCACGCAGAAGCGACCTCAGATCCAAGACGCCTTCCCAACGCGAGCGTATCCTCTCGTCTTCGATCGCAGGAACGGTGTAGGTCGAGTAAGAGGCGTTCAGTTCAGCAAGATCAATGCGGTAATCTGCAGGCAGGTAGATTTGCTCTTCCTTTTCTCCTCGATGCACGTAATAGATCTGTGCGGTAGCAGGCGGAAGCTTAGCCAACGCCCGATCAATCTCGCCGTCGCAAAGCCAGGCAGCCGCAACGTTTACCGAAAGCCAACCACAGAACGAAAGGCTGAAGCAGCAAAGGAAAGTCGCCAGCGCCTTCCGGCCCCTTTTGACCAGTATGCGTACAAGCGAAATAGTTAAGTACGCCACAATCAAGGGCACCATTAGCAAGCCGCACAATACCAAGCCATTCCCCCCAATGGTGGCAAACTTCAGGAGTTCTGCGCGAAAGATCAACCCTATAGCCATCAAAGGAACCGCCGCCAGCGCGGCCGCCCGAGCTACTCTTGGGTGACGTCGCAGATGCAGAGTCTTTTGTGGCACACCATTCAGTGGAGACTCAATCGGCGCGGGCGGCATCTGTGAAGTATCGGGAGCTGGCTCTTCGTTGAACCAGTCATCGCTGCTCTCATCCCGAAGTGACCCCCGTTCAGATCCGCTTCGGTCAAAGATTTCTGACGGCCAAACATCAGCCGGCAGAGGACGTGGTCGTTCGGGCCGCACGCGATTACCCGGGGGCGCGCCAGCACTGCGCGTGGACCTAATTCGCCTTCGATTCGTCATTTGCTTACACCTCCTTCGCTTGCGGCGCGATCAGGCGGCGTGTCTCAGGGTAAACTCTCGGCCTGGAAGGGTTGCAAACTCAGGCTTGAGTGCCACTTGAGCTTCTGCGGAAAGCGCCCATAACGCTGCAACGAACTCTTCGCCGCAAAAACGGAATGTTAAGAGCGGCCCACGACGCGGGTCGTCAAAAACTAAAACCGTTTCGATATGTTCGCGAAAATGCAGGACAGCGTTACTGACCTTAAGATGCATAGTGCGAAATGCGCTAAGCCGGCCCCGGTAGGTCGACGCACGAGTGGTAAGGCCTTCCGCGAGTTTTATGTCTCTCGCTACTGAATTGGCGATAGGCCGAGATTGCCTCGCCGCTCTGTTCGCTTCTTTTTTTTTCGAGTTTCCTTTGATCATGTTGTCGTCTTGCCCTCCTATCCATCCTAGATTCGGAAAACCGACTCATGTCACAGTCACCCGTGCCCGTCGCCGGGCGAGAGATGAAGCTAAGGTCAACCTAGCTACGGAGAGCTCTGGAAGGGGAGGACGTTTTAGACTAATCTAACCAAGGGGCCACGTTGTCCAACTCTGAGTCTAAGAAAAGCGAAATGCGATCAGGCAAATTTCTATTTGGTTTTGCTTTAGTCGTTTCTGTCCTTTCCTCGGAGATCTGTGCTCAGCAAAGGACTGCGCAAATTCCATCCAACGGTAGCACTGCCAACACCGCGGTCGAAGAGTTGGCCGACGAGTTGATTAAGTCGAAGTCTCCTGAAGAGCGAGAGCGACTGATAGTTCGTAAGATGCGGGAGTGGACGCAAGCTTCTGTGTGGACTCTGATCGGGCGAGGACAAGCCTTCAGTGATAAAAAGCAATATGAAGAAGCGCTCAGAGTGTTTCAGATCGCGCAGAGAATTGCGGAACAGATCAACTACCCCGCAGGTGTGGTTAACGCTCTGTTCAATATCGGATTTACGCGCTTGTTGCAGTCAGATGCTGATTCAGCCATTGAGAAATACAATCAAGGCCTACTAATTGCAAAACTATACAATGAGCAATTTAACTATTCGGAAGGCTTGCGCCTTTTGGGCGAACTCTACTCCGGCGAACACCGGTTTCACGCGGCGTTGGAGCAGTTCCACGAAAGGTTGACTATTGCTGAGCGGTCGAAAGATCAACTGCAAATAGCATTGTCAGCCGAGAGCGTGGCCGAGACTTATGTGCGCCAGGGAAATGACTCGCAAGCCGTTACCTACTATGAAAGAGCCATTCAGGCACTTGATTCGTTCCAAATCCCACAGTTCGCCAAGCGGGACCGCGAGAATC
The DNA here is from genome assembly GCA_038237475.1 of Pyrinomonadales bacterium. Classification (GTDB taxonomy): domain Bacteria; phylum Acidobacteriota; class Blastocatellia; order Pyrinomonadales; family Pyrinomonadaceae; genus JAOAPY01. The sequence goes on from JBBRYS010000005.1 coordinate 23,824, forward strand.
TCGCTGCAGCCTATTACCGATTAGCCAATTATCGCGAAGCCTTAAGGTTGTATGAAGGGAATTTTTCTTTCGTCAAAGAGTCGAATGATAAGGAACAGGTGGCTGAACTACTGCTTCAAATAGCTGACTGCTACTTTCATCTAAAAGCAATTGAACGCATCGATAGGCTTCTGGATCAACTCGAGAAGATCATCAACGAGTTAAACGCAACAGGCAAACCTGAGGTTGCAAGGCGCATTGAGGCCAGAATATCTCAAACAACGGGCAATATGTTGTACCAACAAGGCGACTTCCCACACGCGCTAACCGCATACCGACGGGCACAAGTCGCGGCAGAACGGAGCAAGGACAACACCTTATTGGCCCAAGCGCTAAAAGGTGTTGGTGACGCCTGGCTCGGGCAAAACAATCTTGAGCTTGCCAATGAGTCTTATGAGCGGAGTTTGATTCTGGGTCCGGAGAGTTCCGAGGAAAGAGCCACGGCGTTCTCAGAGATTGCGGAGACCTATGCCAAATTTGAGCGATTCTCTGAGGCATCTAAATACTACCTAGAAAGTTTGGGAGAAGCGACCAAGTCTGGCAATAAGGCACTCATCGCCGACGTCCGTTCCTCCCTAGGGGGCGTGTATCTATGGCAAGGCCAAATGCAACAAGCGCTCAAAGAGCTGGACGACTCCCAAAGAATCTACGACGAACTAGGAAACCAGCATCAGGTTTTCCTTACTCTCAACAAGATTGGCTTAATTTACTATTGGAATGCCGACTTCCGTAGCGCAGCAAAGAAGTTGATTGAGGGCCTGAAACAAGCTCGTGATGCACAAGATGTTGAAGCCACTGCTATCATCTCCGCCAGTCTCGCTACCAATGCCCAATCCCAGGGGAATGAAGAGGACGTCTCAAAATATTTATTAGACAGCCTCAGAGCTTTTACCGAGATACAAGACAAAGGAGGGATGGCCACTGCCCAGATCGATCTGCTGGCAAGCTACTTCCGACAGAGAAAATTTGATAGAGCCCAACAGATACTCAATGAAAACAAAGACGCACTAACCGCCTTGGACGGCATCGGTCAAATCAAGCTCCATATGTACTCAGGGATGACGAGTCTGGCGATAGGCAATTTCGATATCGCTTTGCAAAAGTTTCAGGAGTGTAGGGAGCTTGCGGCCAAGCAAAACAGTGACTTACTAGTTGCCCTTTCACAAACAATGGTAGGGCTAATCTACTATTTGCAGGAAAAGCCTCTTAAGGCCTTAAAGGAAGTGGAAGAAGCTGCCCCGTCACTTGCCAAAAGCAACAACCAAAGTTTGTATGGGCAGTTCCGAGGACTTGCGGGACTCGTTTATCAAGCGCTTGGCAGAGATGGAGAAGCGCAAAGGGCGTTCGAGGATGCGATCCGAGCCACCGAAGAAGGACGCGCTAATGTCGCTGGTCTTGAGGTGGAACAAACCCTTTTCTTCGCTCAAAGAATAGATCCATATCACGGCATGATTCAACTCCTGGTAAAGCATAATAACGTGGGGGAAGCACTGGCCTATGGGGACAGATCGAAAGCTCGTGTGCTGCTGGATATGATACAGGAGCATAGCGCGATAGACGTCACGGCAGCGATGAATCAACAAGAACAGAAGCAGAAGATAAATCTTGAACTCCAATTAGCCGCACTAAATGCGAGGCTATTTCAAGAAGCTCAGCGCGGTGCCTCCAATTCCTCAGCGCTCTCAGAGAAATTGCAAGAAACACGGAAAGAGTTGCGAGAGTTTTTGTCGGATTTCTACGTCACCCATCCAGAACTGTGGCGACGTCTCGGCGGTGTGCGACCATTCACTACTGAAGACGAGGCGTCGCTATTACCCGACGCCAAGAGCGCTTTGCTTGAGTATGTCGTAACAGATGACGAGATCTTTCTTTTTGTTGTGACAAGAACGGAGGAGGCCGGTACCGCTCAGCTTGGTAACACAACATGTAACGTTTATCGAATTGCCTTGCCCGACGATTTGGCTAAGACAATAGATGACTTTCGCGAGATGATTGCACCGGCCCCTCCTAAACAGCGCTCAAACGCCTTTAAGCAGCCGGCGAGTAACCTCTACAACCTGTTGGTCAAACCTGCAGAGCGGCAGTTACAAGGAAGGACCTCGCTGATCATTGTGCCTGACGGCGAGCTCTGGAAATTGCCTTTCCAAGCCTTGCGGACACCGGCTCAACACTATCTATTGGAAGATTGCGCCATCTCGTACGCACCTTCGTTAGCGGCATTGACTGCGATGCGCGCAATTCGCGATCAAAGAAGCACGGAGCGCCACGATGATACACGCTCACTTCTGTTCGCGCTTGGCGATCCGAATTTCGGCGAGGCTTTGTCACCGACCGCTAATCAATCACGCACGGTCTTAGCGCGGTTACCGGAATCGGCTGAAGAGGTCAATGAACTCGGCCGCCTTTACGGTCCTGACCGCAGTACGGTCTTTGTTGATAGCGATTCCACGGAGAAACGGTTCAGGCGAGAGGCAAGTAATTTTCGAATATTGCATCTAGCGACGCACAGTCTCTTGGACGATTCGCATCCAATGTACTCGCAGATTGTATTAGCGCTACCGGGGAGACAACCCCCGATCGACTCTCATACGTCTTCACCATACATCTCCTCCGCTACACTGGAGGACGATGGCTTGCTTGAAGGCAGAGAAGTTATGAATTTGAAGCTCAATGCGGATTTGGTGGTTCTATCCGCTTGTGAAACTGCAAGTGGCGGACTGCGGGATGGCGAGGGAATGATCGGTCTGACTTGGGCTTTCTTTGCGGCTGGGGTCCCCACCACGGTAGCGAGTCAATGGAGGGTGAATTCAAAGAGTACGACGGAGTTAATGATTGGGTTTCACACAGGCCTGAAGCCGGGGATGCTCGCTAACGGCTCCGACCTCGGCACCGCGGCAGCTTTGCGCCAGGCAACTCTGAAGATCATGCAACAGGATCGGTATAATCATCCTTACTTCTGGGCTGGGTTTATCGTTGTCGGGGACGGGCGCTGAACGGCTAGGGGAATGCGGCTAAGGACTTATTCTTTCGAAGAAGAACCCTGCTTCTTCTCTTGCACACTCCTTAACAATTGTTGGGCAACTGGGGACTTCGGATTGGCCCTGAGCAGCAGCCGAAACTCTCGTTCTGCTTCATCTAACAATCCCGCCCGCGCGTACAGACTGCCGAGTAACAAGTGATGCTTAGAATAGGTTTTTTCGGCGTTCCTCAACTCTCGGTCTTTCTCAGGATCTAGAACCTTGATCCAAGAGCTGTAAGATCTCACGGCGGCATCTTCACCCTTTACGTCATAACCTTCGACCTGCCATTTGTAATATTTTGCGGGTACGACCAACGGTCGAGTCACCGTCCAGTTTGTTTCAGTTAACTTGCCGCTCTTGACTACAGGGTCATAGCTCTCTGTGAAAATCGTTACAATGTAGTAGCTCACGCCACTCACCGGTAGCCATTTAAATGTCGGGCGATCAGTGCGAATGACCTTGTCAAGCGGCGAAAGCGGCATAATGGGTTGGACACTTGACGTGGAGATATTCGCAGAGCGAGTCTCGTCGGAACCCTTGGTATGCAGGTTCGCGATTTCTTGCGGCACGTCAAACTTGCCGTCTAGTGCTTGACGTGCAGCTTGTTGGAACGAAGCCGGCGCCGATTCCAAGCCGGCAACTTGCCCTTCACTGTCTATTCCTATTACCGAACCAGCATCGTTAAGTTGGTTGTTTAGCTTGGGTGGTCTTTCCCCGGCTTTTACAAGTTCCGTCGAGCTCGGTTTATTCCTTTTCGAGTAGTTATTTGAAGGTTGTGGGAGTCCTTCCTGGGTCTGCTTGCCCGGTTGGTCCGGCTGCGGTGTCTCTTTCGCTTGGTTCGATCCCCCATCCGGAAGCTGCTGAACTGGATTGACCGTATGCTTTGGGGTCCTCTTGCTGGCGAGATAGCTCGCCAGAAACTCGCTCCTGAGAAAGACGATAACCGAGAATCCTAGGACAAGGGCAACTATGCCGAACGCGTATGCATATCGAGGGATCCTAAAAGCGGGCGTGGAGAATCGTTCAATAGTCGTCGTCGTCGTTGGCTTGATCTCGGCTGGCCTCAGCTCGGTGAGAACGCCTGTACAATCCGAGCATTGACTCAAATGGGCGTCGGTCCTTCGTTTATCGGAAATGGCTAAGGCACCATCCAGATACGCTGAAAACTCCTCCGGGGAAAGATGCGGTCGGGCGGAACGCGAGTGGACATCTCTTGCCAAGGCAAGAAGCTTCAACTTCCTTTTGCCGGCTTCAGCTTTTTCGTCCTCGGTCCTGTAAATCTGTTGCTTGAATCTTAGGCGGCATTCCTCGCAAACGCCCACGTGATTATGCACAGCGGCTTGCTCCGATGGAGAAAGCTGTGTGTAACCTTCTAAGGCCTTCTGCGATAGGTGTTCCAATACTTCAGTCGGCATCGCTCACCTTCCTTACCAATGCCAAGAACGGATTAGTCGCAAGAAAATGCGTCCGTAATGACAAGTCAATCATCCTTTTATTCGCCAGCAACACTTCTCATCAATCCTCTGCTCGGTCAAACCCCAAAAAGATAGTAATCGCTCTCCAAATTGATTTGACCGCACGGCTTCGCGCATTTTTTACGCTGCCGACCTTTAGAGAAAAAAGTTCAGCAATCTCCTGGTTGGAAAGCGGTAACTTCTGGTAGAGTTCGTGAAAACGACTCAGCGGTACATTGAGTCCGTCGGCTATTTGTTGTGCCGACACGCCATTCGCAATTAACTGCACGATATATCCCCGATCCAGATCCAAAATAAATGCGCGGCGATCCGTCACATGCAATGTGCAAATTAAGTTCCAAACACTCTGAATTGTCTCCAAACGCAGTAAATTTTCAAGCTGAATCGGCTCAACAGGCTGTTCAATCCCACCGGAGGAGTCCGGGAGATCTTGATCGTCGCTCCCGTGTTTACTCATCACTTCTGTAAAAGCTTCGCCGCCGGTCATTGTCACGATTGCGTCTTCCAAACAATCTCTCTCTACTGGACCACCGATAACAGTGAGAATTTCCTTAACAACCTCAACTATTAACTCGCCCTTGAGTGTCTTTGCTCCCCTCGCCAAAATCCATCTGTTTTGCTGCTCTGGAGAGAAGAAAGCATTCTTAAATTCGTTGGGATCGCGCTCAAGTAAATCGTAATTAGCATTTGCTACCACTTCCTGGCCAGCGTGCTGGGCCAAACCATACACCTTAACGTCGTCTCCTACCTTCCACATCAACACAGAGCCGTCGGCATTGCGTTTCCTTTCTACATAGTCATACATTTGCGCCTTAATCATCCTTCTGTGCGGAGATTTCTCCTTCAGATAACTGAAGAAACTATTCTCCACAGCTCTGTAGATGAAAGCCTCGAGATTCGCAATCGGTGGAGCTTCCCCTGCTCTCATCCGCAGCATTCGATCGCACCAGGAAAGCGACACCTTTTGAAGTATTTCACCCGCCGCATCGCGCAACGGCGTGTCGCCACTCTCTCCAGCCCTTGGACGGATGCCGGTGCGTTGACAAATCGAATCGCGAATCATTCCTTCGAGATGAGTTTCGTACAGACGACCAAGTTCTGTTTCAGCCACCGACTCATCTCGAGCTTCTAGATAGGGCAATAATCGTCTATCCACCGTGGGCTTTTCACTCTTCCGCTCGATCATGATCGCGCTTTCAGCACCGGTGAGCTTTAACATTAGTGAACCCTAGGAACTCCGAGCGACGACTAGAAGGCAGCGGTAAGCTCGATCAGCTAGGCCAGCTCTTTTCAGGAGCGAGCTTTTGAGTCTGTACCTGCCGCCAACAACGCGGCGACGTATATTCTCGCTAATCCGGTTCGATTCTTAGACAATCGCCCGTATTAGGTAATCGGCTCGCGTTTAGCATGAAGAACAGAACAGTTCGGACCGGATTTCCCTCTTTTCCGAAGGATCAGGCCAAGTGCTCGCGCGAGCTTGCCCTTGGTGAGCTTATTATCCGACGACCCGATGCACCTGTCTAGCTTCACCAATACTCCTGAATAAAACTGCTCGCCGACAAGCGCGTTAGTATCACGTCATTTTCTGCGCAATCCATCCTTACCTAACCTGTAATGGACTTCAACTTGCTCGCGAGTCCGAAAAATTCAACTCCCCTGGAAGTCTACTAGCAACGTACCACCGACCAGCAACTGAAGGATAAACCAATCTCAGTAAGAGCATCTCGCCGTCGAGAGAAAGCCCTCGATTGTGACGCTTCCGAGATTTCCGAAACTACTTGGGTGGGGGAGAAAGAAACGTGACCCCGAAGCAAGGAAATAACTTGGTCATTGAAAAAAAGGAAAGGACCCGTGTCACCAATTCTGTCGCGTGGGACGATCAACTCGCCTACGAGTTGTCGCCGCATTGCGATGACTCCTCAGAGTCGTTTTGAGGGGAAGTTACGAAAAACATTTGGAGGTAAGCACAGTATGAAGAGAACCATCGCAACCATTCCGCTCTTCTTGATGCTTTGTGCGTCGCTCAGCTTCGCTCAAGGCGTCTATAAGGGCTTTCCCGCAGGAAACTGCACCTACTACGCCGCGCAAAAGTTCGACTCGGTTTCACCAGCACCGAAATTGAACTGGCACGGCAATGCAAGCGCTTGGCTACAAAACGCGCTCAGCGCCGGTTGGCGCGTAAGCGCAAGCGCATACGATGCCCGCCCCCAATCAATCATTGTTTGGAACGATGGAGGTTACGGGCATGTCGGATGGGTCGAGCAAGTCAGCAACGGGCGAATTCTCGTTTCCGAAATGAATTGGACCGGATTCGGGCAATCAAGTTCGACATGGCTGCCGCTCTCGAACTTGACGCGTGGGAGATACGGACAATACCGGTTCGTAGGTTACATATTTCCCACGCGCTTCGTTGGACCTATTCGTCGTCCTTAACTCAGTCGATGAGTCGAGCAAGCTGGGGCGGGCGAGCCCGCTCTCCCGTTCCAGCGAACTCGAATTCCCAACGACTTTTCAAGACTGCTTCAAAATTAGAGGAGGAAGATCATGCGTTACCTCTTGGCAATTGCCATATTAATCGTGAGCGCCCTGGCAGGATCAGCTCAAGAATCAAGGCCTCGGCTAGCGAACAATTCTTCTCCAGAACCTGCTCGGCCACAACTGAAGGTCGCAGCATCTCCGGAATACACCGATGAAGTTTATCTTTGGGGAAGCGAGAACGTTTACTTGCGGACTGGGAAGGATATCCACGTACCGCTTACCGACAGCCCGTCGCTAGAGGCGGGCCTGAATTCGCCTTTGAGCACTAAAGGAATGACCGGGGCGACTCTGAATCGTGGATTGATCATGCGCTCCGACATCCTAACGAGATACGGCGACAAGCTGGCAGTCAAAGACGCTGTAGTGGAAGCCCGAATCTCTGGACACAAGTCCGGCTTCAAAAATCGCGCAGCTCTCGTGGTCGAACCCAGAACAGTTGAATTGAGATTAACGAGCCCAGTCCAAATAAGTACGGCCGAGAACGGTGACCGAATCTTTCTTAAGCCCGGCACGTGGTTGTTGAGATTGCACTGCACTATTCAGTCCGTCGAAGCCGAAAATATGCATTGGTATCCCAGCAACGATAATGAATCACTTGTGATAAAGGGAAAAAAGTTCGGCGCGGGAACGAGCGGCCAAAACGCATTCGCAGATCCTTACGTGGATCTTCAATACATCAACCCATTTGGTGCCTTCGCCTATAGCATGACGAAAATCGGCAAACTCGCGGGACTTCTGTTTCGTCGCCCGAACATCGATCTGCCCCCGTCCACCCAACTCTTTTTTCGTATCGACCGCATTGAGGCAACATATTTGGCTCCGCCAATGTCGGCTGATAATCCGACGCCGGTAAAGTGAAAGAGGCCGGCTCCGGCGGTGCCCGATATATCCTTGACGCGAAGGACAGGGAGAATGTAAGGATTTAGGAGCAAACTCAGTCAGGCTCACATTGGGAATCGCTTAAGGGTACTGTCTATGAGAAGTTAACGTCGAGGTCAATATCCGTGCAGCAGAAAAAGTCGCCGACGCGCCTCCTCCTAATATTACTCGCCGTGTTTGCGGTAATGTGCGCGGCTTCGGCATCAAGAGGTCAGGACACAACCGCAGTGGACGGACGAGCTGTCGAATACCTTAAGCTGCAAAAGATCGCCACGCAGTTCCTCATGGCTTCTACACGACTAGATTGGGACATCATGTCTGCGCTCTCGATCGATGACAGTTCGGTAGACTCTCCGGGGGATAAGCAGCGTTTAGAGAATTGGAACCAACTCCAACACCTAGATTTGAGTGCGCCCAGGTTCTCACACTTCACTCTCGATCAGGGTCGCGCGTCGTTGCGGATGACAATCGTTTTTGAGGGCCTAACCTGGAAGACGAACCAGCCGACGCTCAGCCCACTCTCCTTACACTTCTCCTTTTTACAAAAGGACGGCGTGTGGAAAGTGGTGCGCTTTCGCAGTGTGACGGCCAACTTGATTCAAGACTTCTTAGCAACAGAATCCATAACCGAGGAGCAGGCGTTATGGGAAAGAGAGGGAGAACTACTAGCCTCCGAAGAGATAGAAGAATTTTTCTTGCGATTCTCCTTGGATTTCCAAAATCCGCGACTCGGTCGCTTCGAGAAGGTATCGTTGCCGCGGCTCAGCGAGGAGGTACCGGTGGCTCGGGTCGAGCGCTTCTCGAATGCAATTGCAGACAGGACAAATAGCACAACGGCTAAGGCAGAAGCGTTCTTGTTGCTTGGCCATTTAGCCCTAACGAGGGGCAATTATGCGGACGCGGCGGAACAGCTTCTGCACTCTCTGAAGTTGGCGGAGGAAAGCCATGACACGTGGCTCATCGCTCAGGCGAGGGCTGATTTAGCAAGGGTCTATGTTCATACCAACGATGAAGCGCAGGCACAAACCTACGAGCATCAGAGCATGAATATTTTCCTTGGCGAGCCCAGAGATTACCAAAGGGCCATTGCCGTCCATCGAGCTTTCGCAGCTGCATATTTTGATACTGCCAAATCCAACCGAGCCATTGAGGAGTATGAAAAAGGTGTAAGGCTGGCGGAGGAGGCTAAAGACCTCGACTGGGTCGCCATCTTCTATAAGGACTTAGGGGATTGCTACAGCCAACTGGGAGACTACTCCAAGGCACAGACTTGGTTTCGACGATCACTTTCTGTCATTGGTGATCAGCAGGGAAAGCCGCCGGATCTACACGGAGTCCTGGGTGTTTGGGAGATACACCTCGCCCTGGGACACACACTGGAGAAGCAGGGAGGAACTTACGAGCAAGCAACCAAGTTTTTTGACCGCGCCCGGGAGGCGGCGATACAAGCAAAGGACACCGGCGGTGTGATAAGCGCATTTACCGCCATGAGTGATTACTACTTAGCAAGGAATGAGTTGAAGTCTTCGATAGACAATTATGAACAAATGTTCGTTGCACTAAAAGGCATCGATGGGTTGGGTCACCTCGATGAAACGTTCTTTTCCTTTGTTTGCGGCCTAGCCATCAAATCTCCTCGATCACCCCTTGTGCGCTCATTCTTCTCTGACTTGATAAAATCTTACGGTCAACAGATGTCCCCCCGATCTTTTTCTCTATTGACCGTGTTACAAGGTGAGCTCTTTTTGCTGAGCGGAGAGTACGGCGAGGCGGAGAATTATCTTAAGCGAATCATTCGCCAACCAGATCTACATAGTGAAATCAGAGTGTACGCCCTGGTGGATCTTGCTAATGTATACAGCCTCCAGGGTCAGTTCGATGACGCTTGGACGCAGATTAAACTTGCGGAATACATCGCCCGCGACCTTGACGACGAAGTTCTGCGAGAGTTCATCGAGACGACGAAGGCCTGGGTCATGTGGATCTTCACTGATGGGAAACAATCAATTCAGCGCTTAGAAGATGTCATCTTGCACTCAAAAGACCAGATGACACTCGGTCTTGCCTATGCATATTTGGGTGCAATCTATCTTTCGGAGAATCAGGCCGAGAAGGCTTTAACTCAGTTGAAGAAGAGTCTCGAGTATTTGGAATCAGATAACGAGGAAAACAATCCCTTTTCGTTCGTGCCGATGTTCCTAACTAGCCTTGCCTACAATGAATCTGGCAATTACGAGGAGGCGTTACGATTCGCCAAACGGGCCAGCACAGTCGCTCAGAAGTCCAGTAGGATCCAAATGGGCAGGACGAAGGTGCTTGAAGCGATGGCATATCGGGGCCTCCACCGGTTGAACGAAGCCCGGACAGCTTTGGAAGAGAGCATTAGAATTACTGAGGAAAACAGGAGTCAGACAGCCGGCGGCATTCCCGGTGCCATTAGCTTCTTCGAGACGATGGTCCAACCGTATCAACTAATGTTGGATGTATTGGTCGAATCCGGAAATACTGACCGAGCCGTAGAACTCGCTGAAAGTACGAAGGCCAGAGCCTTAATGGATATATTGGGAGCCGGTTCAAGAAAGAAATCTGCATTGAGTAGAGTGCGGACGAACCAGGGTATCGCTAACAGCATCGCCGTGCGGCAATACCTTGACCTGTCGCAAGCACCGAGCAGTGTCGCCAATTCTAATGAGGGACCTCCGATTACCTCCGCGGAAGCGATCGCGTTGTTGCCTGACCGAGACGCAGCGGTATTGGAGTACGCCGTCAATGCTAATCAGGTATATCTATTTGTCCTTACAGCAACCCCTTCATCTCAACGTTCGAACAGCCAGTGGCGTAGCAGCTCATCTTGGAAAATTCACCGCATCGAAGTGTCATCCGAAATACTCGGAGATGAGATTGACAAATTGAGGGAACTAATTTCCGAGAATCGCTCCGGATTTAGCGAACAGGGTCAAAAACTATACAACCTGCTCGTTAAGCCAGCCGACGCTGATTTGGCAGGTAAGACTTCCCTCATTATCGTTCCTGATGGGATATTATGGGGCCTCCCTTTTCAGGCACTACAACCCGTTGCTGATCACTTTTTACTTCAGGATTTTACAATATCTTACGTCCAATCCCTGGCTGTCTTGCGCAAGATGAGTGATATTCGGAGTAGGAATCTGAGAGGTTCTAGTCCGGTTGGTCGGGAAGTATTGGCACTTGGGAATTCGAGTAATACACCACAGGCAGTGGAAATTAGCCCTTTAGTCATGAATGCGGTGAGCACCGAGATAGACGCCTCGGGAACTCCTATCTCAGCGCCGACTTTCGACAGAGGTGCTTTCCCGCGATTCGCAATGCTGAAACCGCTGCCCGGCGCGACTGAGGAGGCAAGCAGGCTGCAGGCGATCTACGGCCGCGCCTCCGTAAAGACGCTGGTTGGGCCATCCGCAACCAAAGAGATGTTGCTCCGTGAGGCTAGCCGATACAGGATCATCCACCTTGCTACACATGGCATCCTAGATTATCAAAACCCTCTCGAATCGGCAGTCTTCTTCGGCAATACCACGACGGCGGTGCCGGCTCCCGACCCCGGTCACAATCCACGTTACGAATCATCCAGGGACCGACTGCTGACGGGTAGGGAGGTAATGGGTATGAAATTGCGGGCGGAGTTGGTGGTGCTCTCGGCCTGTGATACGGCAGGAGGCGGCGTCAGCGGGGGCGAGGGAATGATCGGGCTGACATGGGCGTTCGCGGCGGCGGGCGTGCCCACGGTTGTCGCCAGCCAGTGGGCCGTCAACGACCGGTCAACCGCCGACTTGATGACCGACTTCCACCGCCGCCTCAGGGCATCGAGTGGGGGCGGGCACGTGCGCGGCACAGCCGCGGCACTGCGCGGGGCGGCGCTGGCGCTGGCGCGCCGGAGCGAGTATCGCCACCCCTACTATTGGGCCGCCTTTATCGCCGTCGGCGACGCCCGATGATTTTTCTAGCGCGGCCCCACTAGCGAAAGGCTTGGGCCAACAAATGATGACACTCCAACTGCGGAAAAACCGCTATTACTAGACGCTCGAATGAGGCAATCAAGATTCATTGCCGCCATGGCGATCACCGGATGATTGACGAAAGAATACAAGATTTATTATGAGGGTTACGCTACCGCCGCGATGTGGCGAAGGGTCAAAGAAGTCTTTGCCGTCACGGATCAGCGCCATGGAATCCGCTTTAGTAATGGTAACGCCAACAGGGTAACCGTAATCAACTTCTTCGCCGGGTTGTGGAACCTGGTCGATAATTACTCCGGGCTGGAGGGGTAGACCATAGCGTGTCGCCAATAGTCGAATATTCAAGTTAGAGGCATGAAGGCTGATTTCGGCTTCTTCGTAGCTCAGTCCTCTAATCGCCGGAACTCTGGTTTGAGCTGGTCTCGACTGGCGCTCCTTTTTTACGTCCAAACTCAATGCCAAGAGAGCGGTTGCCGGCAAAACTATGTAGACAATGAACGCTATGGTCGCAAGAAATGTAATCAGTCGTTTCTCTCTGCCTCGCAGGCTGTAGCCAACGAGTACGCCAAGTATGAATCTCATTTGTTCGGTTCCTTTGGATCTCTGATGAGAGCTAGTAGCGCTGTCCGCCCTTATTTAGACCGGCATCACGTAACTGTTGGAAGACACCGAGCATTTCTGGCGTTGGCATCAAGAAGAGGTTGCGAAGAGTGTCCACTGCGGGGAGCCAAATCCCTTGCGTAAAGGCCGTTGGAAAGGGTTCCAGCGGCCTTTCTCGCGTTCAACCTCCCTCATATTTATCTCTCGTTTATCCTTCCCGCGTTACAGATAAGAGTGACCTAAGATCCGGAAGAAAAACGGGAACGAGTGAAGTCGCCGTGTTAGTTGTCGAGGATGTGTACAATGAAGTCTTCGGCGAGAAACGGAAACCCATTGAAGTGAGAGCTGGAAGTTCCGAAGCTCGGTTGTCTCGGGTGGTCAAGATGCGAGTACTACTAGTAGAAGATGATGCGCGGGTGGCGCGGTTTGTATCGCGGGCGCTCCGCGAGCAGTCCTATGCGGTGGATGAAGTCGCCAACGGCGAGGACGCCCTGTACCAGATGGCGATCAACGCCTACGACGCGGTGATTCTCGACGTGATGATCCCGGGCCGTGACGGGTTCGAGGTCTGCCGCGAGATGCGCGCTGGCGGCACGCGTATTCCGGTGCTCATGTTGACAGCGCGCGATGCGGTCGAAGACCGCATTACGGGGCTGGATATTGGCGCCGACGATTACCTGACCAAGCCGTTCGAGGTTGGTGAGTTGTTGGCTCGGCTACGAGCGCTTTTGCGGCGGGGTACGGAACTTCGGCCGGCGACGATTAAGCTTGCCGACCTGGAACTTGACACGCACGCGCAGCAGGCGCGCCGGGGTGGTCAGGAAGTCAGCCTTACCACGAAAGAGTATGCGTTGCTCGAATATCTCATCCGCAACGCGGGTCGCGTGGTCGGGCGCGAAGAGATATCCGAGCACGTCTGGGATGAGACCTTCGACCCTTTCTCGAATCTCATTGAGGTCTATATCAATCGTCTGCGCCACAAGGTGGACGAACCTTTTGCCGTGCCGCTCATCCACACCCGACGCGGCGCAGGCTATTTGCTCCAGGTGCAGACCGCAGAAGCCGATGATGCCGGCCCCAGCCTGTCAGACATCGTGAAAGATTCGTCTGGGGACGAAGAAAGCGGCGGGACGAAGAATGTTTGAATCCGTGCGAGCTCGACTGACCATCTGGTACACCGGCGTACTCGCGCTGGTGCTGGTCGTTTTTGCCATCACTGTCTATCTCCTTCTGGCTCAGCTGGCGACCCAACGAACTGACAGCTCGCTGGCCGAGTCGGCCGACTCTTTCGCCGCAATATCCACCAGTGAACAGTCCGATGAGAGAGCCGGAACCGGAGACAACACAGTTGTCGATGCCGTGCGCGAGTTTCGCTTCGTGGATCGTAGTTTCAAGCTTTACGACAAAGCGCATCGCATCGTGGCTGCATCAGACTCGCCCGGCAATGAACGGAGCAACCGGTCCAGAAAAGGCGCTCAGATTCCTACGGGACCCGTCCCCGCGAGCCTGCTTGGCGACGCGGAGCGCCTGGGGAAGGCTTACGCCACTTTGCCGGAAGTTGGCGGAGATAGTGATGGCTTTCGGGCGTTTAGCCGGCCAATAAAGCTTAACGGGCGTGAATATATCATCGTTGTGATGCGCTCGCTTCACGATCAGGATGAGATGTTGGGACAGCTTCGGCTTACCCTTTTTGTCTCAATTCCGCTGGCACTTCTTGTTGCCGGGCTTGGCGGTTATTTCCTGGCGCGGAGGAGTCTGGCCCCGGTAACGAGGATGAGCGACAAAGCGGCCCGGATTGGGGCGGCAAATCTTCACGAACGCCTTCCGGTTAGCAACGAAGGTGATGAGTTAGGCCGCCTGGCCCAGGTTTTTAATGATCTATTGGCGCGGCTAAGCGAATCATTCGAGCAGCAGCGCCGCTTTATGGCTGACGCTTCGCACGAGCTGCGAACACCCGTAGCGGTTGTGCGAGGTGAGTCTGAAGTCATTCTCTCGCGAGCAGAGCGCACGCCGGAAGACTATCGCGAGTCGCTCGAAATCGTGCACGACGAGGGGCGGCGTCTGACGCGCATCGTTGAAGATCTCTTCACTCTGGCGCGCGCCGACGCCGGGCAATATCAAATTCATGAGTCGGAGTTCGATTTTGATGAAGTTGTCGGCGACTCTGTTCGGGCCATGCGCACGCTCGCCGCCAAGCGCAAAGTGGAAGTTCGCCACGAGTCGTCAGGTGAACTTCCTTTCACAGGCGACGAGCTATTGATCCGGCACATGATCATCAACCTGCTGGACAACGCGATCAAGTACACGCAGCCTGGCGGTAGAGTAAACGCCACCTCCATGCGTCACGAAGCGGAATATGTGGTCACGATCGCAGATACAGGCACGGGGATTCCGCTTGCAGCACGGCCGCATATCTTCGAAAGATTCTATCGCGTCGACTCAGTGCGCGGGCGTGGCAAGGATATCGACCTCGACCATGCCGGGAGTGGCGCAGGCCTCGGTCTCTCAATTGCGCACTGGATCGCCGAAGCTCATCACGGGCGACTCGAACTCACTCGCTCCAGCGACGCGGGCAGCACGTTTGTCGCTACCTTTCCCGCCCCCTAATCAGCTTCGAATTGCCCTGCCTCGAACCTGCCGATGTTTATCCTGCGGTTATCTTCAACTCTGTAATCTGTGACAGAAGCTGGGAGGGATGGATTCCCAGATAGTGGCTACTGGATCACTTTGCTTGGCTGGGCGAAAGCTCTCCCATATTTACCCGGTGTTTATCTATTGTTCTTTAGAGTCGACGTAGGCTCATTAGCAGCATGTTTCTGGGCCAACCATTCGGACCCTTAGGGAATGCCGGACCTGATTGAAGTTGAAAACTTAACGGGATATGAGCACCGACTTTCGGCTGCTCAGGTCCACCAACCGAGCGTGCTCTTAAACGAGCATCGCTCACTTAGTAGGAGAAGATCATGAAAATTAATGGCAAGGTCGGAATTATGTTGACGGGTGTATTGCTGGTCGCAGGAATCGCAGTTGCGAATGGCTCACCACTGGACCGGACGCAAAACAACGAACGAAAGGAATCAAGGAGCAAGGAGCGTTCGGAAAAAAGAGAGAAAGCTGAGAAAGGCGAGACAGGCGAATCTGAACAGGATCAAGCTGCGCTGGCGCGCGCAGCGAAGTTCACGAAGGAGCAGGCGCAGGGAGTGGCCCTGAGACGCGCACCGGGAACCGTCGAGAGCGGCGAACTCGAACGCGAGCATGGCAAGCTGGTTTACTCATTTGATATCCGCAATGCGAAGGGGACCATCGATGAAGTGCAAGTCAACGCCCTGAACGGGAAGATTGTGCGCGTTGAACATGAGAGCCTCAAGCAGGAAGCCGCCGAGAAGCGCAAAGAAGGCCGCAAGCCATAACGACTTCGATCACGGATAAGCTGCGGCAGACATGAGACGGTCTGTGGCAAATAAACCTGCGAGCGAGCTGGTTCGGCTCGCCGCAGGACGCTTTTTGAAGGAGACTAGAATGGTAGCGAAATGGCGGTCAAATGAATATCGCGTGGGCAAGCTGCTCAGTAAGGTCCCGCAGGTCACCATCATGTTCTGGGTGATTAAAATCTTCGCGACGACGCTTGGCGAAACGGGCGGCGACGCCGTGACCATGACCTTGAAGCTCGGTTATGCCGTCGGCAGTTTGATCTTTCTCGGGTTCTTTGCCTTCGCGCTCGCCGCGCAGGTTGCGTGGAAGCAGTATCATCCGTTCGTTTATTGGGCGGTCGTAGTCGCCACTACGACCGTTGGCACGACGATGTCGGACTACCTTGATCGCACCCTCGGGCTTGGCTACATCAAGTCTTCAATCATACTGTTCTGTTGCGTGCTCACGATCCTTTTCGTGTGGCACCGCGTCACGGGAGCGGTCCAGTTCGAGAACATCACCAGGAGGAAGGACGAGATTTTCTACTGGGTAACGATTCTGGTGTCAAACACACTGGGAACGGCGCTCGGCGATTTCGTTGCGACGGACACGGGCCTCGGGTTCGGACGCGGCGCGCTCATCTTCAGCGGGCTGATCGCGCTCATGGCGGCGGCGTACTTTTTCACGAAGATACCCGGCAGCGTGCTCTTCTGGGCTGTCTATGTCTTAACACGACCGCTCGGAGCCACGCTCGGCGACACTTTGACGAAGTCATACGCTGAAGGCGGCCTTGAACTCAGCCGCATCACTTCTTCGCTCGTTATCGCGGCGGTCATGGTCGTCTCGATATTTCTGACGTATAGAACGATAAAACAGGCCAACGTCTCTGCCAATTACGAACCCAACGTAGACTGCTGAAAGCACATCATGCAAGAGCGAAGGCGAACAGGGTACGGCAACACTACTTTGCACAAAGCGAAAGCAGCAGCCAGGGCGCTTCAGAATCGCGGAGCAGATTGATCCGACCTCAAACTGAAGGCCGACCTGTGCTGTCTCGATGTTAGGGTCGGTCCGCTGTCCATTGGCCGATGCGGAAGATGACGAACTCGGCTGGTTTAACTGGCGCGACGCCAATCACGCAAATCAGACGGCCGTTGTCGATATCATTCTGGGTCATGGTGGTCCGATCGCAGCGAACGAAGTAAGCTGCTTCCGGCTTCGATCCAATGAGAGCTCCCGAGCGCCACTCACGCTGCAGAAAATCCTCTACCGCTCTCCGCACGTTGGCCCATACTCTCTCCTGGTTTGGTTCAAACACTACCCACTGCGTGCCTTTGGCGATCGAGTTTTCGAGATAAAGAAGATAGCGTCGCACATTCACATATTTCCACTCCGGGTCAGAACTCATCGTGCGCGCTCCCCACACGAGAAATCCCCTGCCGGGAAAATGGCGAAGGCAGTTGATGCCGGCAACATTGAGAGGCGCTTGCTGCTTATCGGTGAGCAGCGTCTCCAGGCCGGCCAATCCCTGTATGACCTCGTTTGCCGGAGACTTGAAGACACCACTGAATTCGTCCACGCGCGCGTAGATGCCAGCTACAAAACCGCTCGGGGGGAGTTTGAGATTGGCCCCATTGGCGGCCGGAACAATGACCCAGGGGTAATAAAGGGCGCCATATTTCGAGTCAAACTCCGCGCGAAAGGCTTTTACTTCGGCAGGAGATTGCTGGTCCGGCGAATCGAGCACGGCGACTCGATTGCGCAACCGCCGACAATGATCGATCAGACTTTGCGCAATCCATTTGGCGCGCTCTGAGTTTTCTTCACTGCACAGTGTAGCTGCGCGAGCGGAGGACCCGGGCGCCGCCACAATCGAAATCTCATTAACGTCGGCCAGCGCTTCGAGACCCGTAGCTCCCTCTTCAGCGGCTACACCTTCGTAAGCAGTTGCGGAGGGTAGTACTCCATCTCCATTCTGCGCCTCGCCGGACTCATATACCCGCGCGACATATAACCGGCGCCCCCCGTTTTCAAAAAAGGCCCGCGCGGCGTAAGCCATGTAATTGATCTGAGACTCGCCGCCACAGGCGTCAGTTGAGGCAAACTCCAAATTCGCGAAACCGCCATAGATCCTTTCAAAATCGGCGAGGCTGGTCAGGAGTTCAGGCGGACCGGAGGTGGGACCGGCAAGAGTAGGCCCGACAAATCCACAAACGCTGGTGCTGACGCCTTCAATCGCTTTCGGTCCAAAGCTTAATTCCTCGATATAGATACCTGGGTGACCCTCTGGCATGTGAGACTCCTTTCGGGTTGAGTTCCGGATGGCCCAATCTAACCGACCACGGCTTTTCATGCCAGTTATTCGTTACCCCGAAGGCGGATTATCTGTTCATGAAGCCGAGGAGAGTTCAACTGTGAAGCTGTCAATAGCGCAGGCGGCCTCTCCGCTAAACGCTGAGGCTAACGGAATCTATCTACTTGGGGAGAGTGTGGATCGGCGGCTGAGATCCCTCAGGAGGCAATCTTCATTTCGGTGAGTTGCAGCGGCGCAGTTTGATTTTCGTTGAGGAGCTTAAATCGCGCCGGTGCTTCCAGTATCTCTAAACTATCTGCCCGGCCCAGACACTCGCTTAGAGTCGAAGCCAGTTCGGTGACGTAGGGTTCCTTGATCAGGTTCAAATGATTGCCGGAGACTTCGTGGACTTCCATGCCGCCGCCTGCCAGCACGCGCCAGCCTTCAACCAGGTCGGATGAGCCACGCAAATCAGCGCTGGCCCAGAAGAGCGTAACCTTGCCACCGAACACGCTCGGTACATAGTCGAGCCGCGCCATGGTGTTGAAGTCTCTGACATTTTTCAGCGCGCGCGGCAGCTGACGTCCAAAACTTTGGTAGACCTTGTAGGCCTGACGCCATAATAAAGCTTTGGTCTTGGCCGGCAGGTATTGAATTTTTTCTACTGCGTAAGATAGTTTCCTGGGCCCGGCCAACTCTTTCATATTTGAGCAGTGACGGCGCATTCGCTTTGCGAACAAGGTGAACCGGCTGGAAAGACTCTCCGCATCCAGCAACAGCTTGACGTAACCGGAGGGATAGGTATCGAGGAGTGCCAGCAACCCGACTTTCTCACCCATTCGTTCAAGCTGGCAGGCCATTTCAAAAGCGATCGTGCCACCCATTGAGCGGCCTCCGATAAAGTACGGACCGTGCGGTTGCAGCTCGCGCATCTCTTTTATGTAATGAGCGGCCATGTCTTCGACGCGCATTTGTGGATCTTGCCGCCCGTCCAGACCAAGCGATTGAAAACCATAGAACGGTTGCTCGGTTCCGAGTTGCCGAGCCAGATCGTAATACTCCAGCACTGTTCCACCCAGAGCATGCACGCAAAAGAATGGTGGCTTTGAGCCGTCAGGCTGAATCGGAACCAGCGAAGTCCAACGCGGACTCCAGTCACGCTGGATTATCGCAGCCAGTTGCGCGATGGTCGGAGTCTGAAAGAGGGCAGCGAGTGGCAAACGCTTGCCGAACTCTCGCTCAATCAGCGCAAACAGCCGCACCGCCAGCAGAGAGTGACCACCTAATTCAAAGAAATTGTCATTGACACCAATCTCCTCGACACCGAGCACGACTGACCAAAGTCCGGACAGGAGTTTCTCCGCCGGCGTTTGCGCCGCTACAAAGGTGTCCTGAAAGGTGTCCTGCGATTGATGGCGAAAAGCTTTCGGCTCCGGCAACGCTGCGCGATTGAGTTTACCGCTGGCAGTGAGCGGCAAGCTTTCAATGATTTCAAACGACGCCGGCAGCATGTAATCCGGTAATACCTGTCTCAAAAAGTTCCGCAACTCGTGATCCGCAATCGTCTGCCCGCGACGAAGGACAACATAGGCAAGCAACTGTCGCTCACCGGAACCGGTTTGCTTAAACACCACCACGTTCTCGCTCACGGCAGAGTGGCGCGCGAGGGCGGATTCGATCTCGCCCAGCTCGATGCGGAAACCTCTGATCTTGATCTGAAAATCCCTGCGCCCTTCGAACACGATCGAGCCATCCGGAAGTCTCCGTCCGATGTCTCCGGTGCGATACGTCCGGCCACTCAAAGAATCATTGAAGGCGGCGTCCGTAGCTTTTTCGTTGCGCCAGTATCCCAGAGCGACATGGTCGGAACGAACAGCAATTTCACCGCGCACCTCGACCGGCTTACCTGCTTCACTTAGCAGGTCAATTTCTGTATCGGCCACCGGATAACCGACCGGCACTCCCGGACCAGCCAGCTTTGTCTGCTTATCCATAAAGTACTGCAGGCATACCGTAGCTTCGGTTGGTCCAAAGCCGTTTACCAGCAAACAGTCATCTGAGAAATGTTGCCGGTACAATTCGACGTCGGTGCGATTGACCTCTTCACCGCCAAGGACCAGCAAGCGCAGATGCGGCAAAGGCTGAGCTCCATTTAACGAGGTCGCGAAATACCGATAGACCGTTGGCGTCGAGTGATAAATCGTAATCGTCTCGTCGCGCACGACTTCCGCAAGCCCGGCTAATCCGTCTTTCCGAATGTCGACCGGATAGAGAGTTGCGCCATTCAGGAGAGCGCCGTAGATGTCCATCACCGCGGCGTCGAAGCAATAGGAAGAAAGCAAGGTCAAGCGATCATTCGCGCTGAGATGCAGGTTATTCGTGTAAGCACGGATGAAATGCAGGACATTGCGGTGGCTCTGCATGACTCCTTTTGGCTTGCCGGTCGAACCTGAAGTGTAAAGGATGTACGCCAAGCGGGACGGTGGCACGTCAAAGCCGGAAGGCCCAGCCGCAGTCGCATCAATCCGATCGACATTGATCACATCTACGCCACTGGTCTTTAGCTGCCGGCCCAATGCATGGTACTGATCGCCGGTCAGCAAGGCGCCCGCTTCTGCATCGGCCAGGATGTAGGCCAGTCGTTCGGCTGGATACGAAGGATCAAGTGGGACATAAGTCTTGCCCGCTTTTAGCGCGCCCAGCAAAGCAGCAATCATCGGCGCATCATGATCGAACAGGAGCGCGATCCTCTCTTCGCCGTGGCCACGCTGTTTGACGATCGCCTGGGCCACTCGATCGGAGGCCTGGTTCAGTTCTTCATAAGTCCAGTTGTGGGTCCGGCTGCGGACCGCTATCCGACTGGGATGTTTCTTAACCTGGCTCGTAAAGCGATCCGGTATTGACTGCTCGATCTCTTCTTTCGCAAATATCGTGAAAGAGTTTGTAGGCTGCAACCGATTGCTCTGGACAGCGCTTTCATTATTCGTGAGCAGAGCGTAATCCGAAATGCGGCGCCCGGAATCGGCTACAAGACCCGCGAGCAAAGTCTCGTAATGCGAGAGCATTCGCTGAATGGTAGCTGCTTCGAAGAGATCCCGGTTGAATCTGAATCTGCCCACCAGTCCTTCCGGACGATCATCCAATTCAAGATACAAATCCACCCTGGCGATGCCGGCATCTACATCGACCTGACTCAACTCCCAGCCCGCGCGCGGCGCCGGCAGAGGAGGTTCAAGTACGAACATTACCTGGAAGAGAGGGTTGCGGCTCGGATCTCGAGTCAGATCCAGCTCTTTCACCAGGCGATGAACCGGGACCTCGCTGTGAGCGAGCGCACCAACAGTTACTTCGCGGACGCGACTCAGCAATTCGCTGAAGGTTGGGTCGCCCGAAAGATCCGTGCGCAGCACCAGTGTGTTGAGAAAGAAGCCCAGCAGGTTTTCAAACTCAGAACGCTTGCGTGTGGTTGTGACCGTGCCGATCATTAAGTCATCCTGATCGGTATAACGACGCAGCACAACCTGGAACGCTGCCAGCAGGGTCATGAACAAAGTCGTTCCTTCACGCCCGCTCAGTGCCTTTAGCTTTGCGCTCAACTGCTGCGGCAGTGTGAATGACAACTGCGTTCCGTTGTAGGTCTGAGTCGGCGGCCGTGGCCGATCGGTTGGTAACTCCAGCGCGGTTGGGGCTCCGGCAAGCTGCTGCTTCCAGTAAGCCATTTCATCCCCAAATTTCTCCGTCTCAAGCTGGCTGCGCTGCCATGAGGCGAAGTCTGCGTATTGAATGGGGGGTTCCGGAATCGCTGCGTGTTGACCGCTGTCGAACGATTCGTAGAGCTCAGCCAATTCCGGCAGGAACACACTGTAGAGAGAGACACCGTCAAAAATGATCTGGTGCAGCGTCAGGAACAGACGGTGCTCATCATCTTTAAGACGAACCAGCAGTGCCCGGAAAAGCGGACCCTGCTGCAGATCGAAGGGGCGGCGTGAATCAAGAGTTGCTAGTCGCAGCGCCTCAGCTTCCCGCTCAGACTCATCCAGACTGCGCAGATCAATCAAGGGAAATTCAAAATCTCCGGCCTCGTTGATGACCTGGACCAGCTGTCCGTCTCGCACCGCAAAGTCAGTACGCCAGGCTTCATGACGGCGAATGATTTCATTCAGACTCTGTTTCAGTGCGCTCAGGTTCAGTGTTCCCAACCGGCGAACTGTTACGGGCTCGTTATAAATCGATAAGTCAGACGATAACTGCGCATGTATCCAGAGCTGTTCCTGCCCAAAAGATGGAGGCGCGGAATCTCCGCGAGCACGTCGCGGAATGCAACGAGACTCTTCATTTACCTGCTGCAGATCTCCACGCAGGTATTTCTCCAGCAACGCGCGGCGCGCATCGGATAATTCCGAGTTCACAGGTGATGGATGTTCGCGCATTATGTTTTCGCTGGAGTCAATCAATTTCTTAGGACAGCTTTATGCAGCGCCATGAAACGGGCAGCCGCCAGCGACACTCTCAATCACCGGGCTGGCTGCGGCGGCGGTGCTTTCTCGCTGGCTGAAGGTTACAGGTAACGATGTTAAGCCTCTCAAACCGAGGTTATCTCTCCATGTCAATGAGCCTGGAGCGAGCGCCAGATCCGGCAGCCTTCTTACAACCGCTTCCAATGCCAACTGCCCCTCGATGCGAGCGAGTGGGGCCCCAAAACAAAAGTGGCTGGCCCAACCAAACGCCAGATGGCGATTATCAGATCGGGTGATGTCCAGGCGATCAGGATCGGGAAAACGTTCTGGATCGCGATTTGCGGCTCCCATCACCGCGATGACCGCTTGTCCCTTGCGAATCTGGTGCCCACCGAGTTCCATATCCTGCGGCGCCAGTCGCGCCGTGTGTTGGCTCGGACTCTCGTATCGCAACAGCTCTTCAACGGCGGACGGTATCAGGCTCAGATTGGATTTCAATATCTCCAGCTGATCGGGATTTCGCAGCAGGGCCAGAACTCCATTGCCGATCAGGTTGGTTGTCGTTTCCTGTCCACCGACCATGGTCACGATCGAGTTGGCGATGATCTCTTCTTCTGTCAGCCGATCGCCATTGATTTCAGCTGTCATCAGCGCGTTGATAAGGCCTTCGCGAGGTTCCGTTTTCATCCCCTGTATCGCTGCGCGAAAGTAATCGGTCATTTCCTCAACGCATTTCAAAGTGCGCGAGGCACGATCGGGATTGTGCTGAAAGTTACCCAGAACTTCCGCGAAATCTGCGGACCAGGCCTTCAGGCGATCGCTGTCCTCAGTCGGTACGCCGAGCATTTCCGCAGTCACAATCGCCGGCAGCGGCGCGGCGAGATCTGCAATCAGATCCATGCGCCCGGCGGTCACCAGCGGATCCAGCAACGAGCCAACAATCTCGCGAATATGTTCTCGCAGCACCTCGACCCGGGCCGGCGTGAATGCTGTCGAAGCCAGACTGCGGAGTCGGGTATGGTCCGGCGCATCCATGAACAGCATCTGCTTGACCATCATCTGCGACACAGGTCCGAGTTCGGCCAGACCCAGCGCCGCAAATTGTTCCGGAGTAGGTGTGCGATTGGCCGAGTAATGATGCAGCACCGTAACTACATCCGCGTACCTGGTCACCACCCAGGCATGCAGGTATGGATCCCAGTAGACGGGAGCCTCTTCGCGAAGCCGCGCGTAGAGTGGATAAGGATTGGCGAGCACTTCGGGATCCAGTAACTGGTAAAGGCTGAGAGTTGGTTTTCGCGGCGTGCGGCTGCTGCTGGTCA
The DNA here is from genome assembly GCA_038237475.1 of Pyrinomonadales bacterium. GTDB lineage: Bacteria > Acidobacteriota > Blastocatellia > Pyrinomonadales > Pyrinomonadaceae > JAOAPY01. The sequence goes on from JBBRYS010000005.1 coordinate 47,853, forward strand.
TAATTGTCTAGCGCTCCCTTTTTGTGTTTCGGTAAAAGTAACTACGCCAGCAAACGCTGAACTTCATCGTCGCTCAGCGATTCCACCCGGGCGAGCAGGAGTCTTTCAATTTCCTCTGCCAGTTCCGCCACTGTCGGTGAATCAAACAGCGAGCGCAGCGCCAGGTCTACACTGAAAGCACTGCGAATTTGACCGATGAGCTGAGTCCCCAGCAATGAATGTCCACCGAGCAGAAAGAAGTTGTCGTGTACGCTAACTGACTCAATCTCAAGCAGGGAAGAAAGCATCGCAGCGACGCGCTGCTCGAGCGGATTGCGTGGCCCGGTGAAGTTATCGTCCCCCAGTGTATTGCCGGCGTCAGGTGCAGGTAACGCGCTCCGATCGATCTTTCCATTGCGCGTAGCCGGCAGCGAGTTCAATTGCACAAACATGGAAGGCACCATGTAGTCCGGCAGGTCATTACGCAAATATTCCCGGAGTTCGCTGGCGGTCAATTGCGATCCTTCCGCCACCACCACATAAGCGGTCAATTGTTTTTCCTGACAGACAAGATCGCGAGCGACCACGGCACTTTCCCGCACTCCGTCGTGACGATTTAGCACCGCGACTATCTCATTAGGCTCGATGCGGTAACCCATAACTTTGATTTGATCGTCAAGCCGCCCCAGGTAAGCCAGCTCACCGTTGGGAAGATAGCGCGCCAGATCGCCCGTCCGGTAAAGCCTTGCATGGCAATCTGCATTCAGAGCCGGTGTAAATGGATTCTTAATGAATTTTTCCTCCGTCAACTCCGGACGGTTCAGATAACCACGCGCCACTGAAGCGCCACCGATGTAGAGTTCGCCGGACTCTCCCATTGCGACCTGTCGTTGGTTCTCATCGAGAATATAGACGGTGGTGTTCAGGATCGGCCGGCCGATTGTCGGCAGTGATTCCCTGCTCGCCTCTGGCGCGACGGTGCCTGAGGTTGAGACGACCGTGCACTCTGTCGGGCCGTAGTTATTAATAACCTCGAAAGGCAGGTCCGTGGTCGGGAAGCGATGCAGTGTGTCCGCGCCAGTTAACAGGAAGCGCAGCGATGTCTCGTTGGGCCATGACAGCGTCATCGCTCTCTCAGCCAACACGGTCGGCAGAAAGCTTATGGTGATCTTCTCCTGAACCAGCCAGTCGCGTAACAACTGCGGAGAGAGCCGCGTCTCTTCACCTGGCAGATGCAGACTGGCGCCGGCTGTCAGGTAGGGCCAAACTTCCCAGACCGCGGCATCAAATCCTACTGCCGCCAGATGGCTGGCCCGGTCAGATGCGGTCACGGTAAATGCCTGCCGATGCCAGGAAATCAGATTCATCAGGTTGCCATTGGTAACCTCCACTCCCTTCGGCTCTCCAGTGGAACCCGACGTGTAAATGACATAAGCGAGGTCCGCATTAGTCGATCGATTTTCCGGAGCTTCCGCAGGACAGAGCTCGATGGCCAAAGCAACCTGGTCCAGATCAACCACTGCACAGCTACCTTCCGGGATATCCCTTCCTGCAGTTGTTTTCGTGAGCAGAACGACTGGCTGAGCATCTTTCAACATGAAGGCTAGCCGCTCTCGCGGGTAAGCAGGGTCCAGCGGCAAATACGCGCCGCCGGCTTTTAAGGTAGCCAGCGCGGCAACGACTGCGTCCAGCGAACGATCGAGACAAAGCGCAACGATTGACTCCGGACCGACACCCAAACGGATCAGGTAGTGGGCCAGACGGTTGGCAGCGCGCTCCAACTCAGCAAAGCTTAGCTGGCGCTGGCCTGACGTGAGAGCAACCTTGTCAGGCTGCCTCTGCGCGCAATCCGCGATCATTTGCGGCACCAATAATTCTTTTGCCCGCTTGGCGCCTGGCCTTGGCAGGCCCGGAAAGGGGCGAGAGCCCGACGCAACCGGGCTGGCGCATGAGGTTCTTAACGAAGTAATAGATTTAGACATAGTTGTATCAGTCCAGAAAGCTGTCTCCTGCCTTTGCTTTTAAATAGCGGCAAGTAGAAATTTCCTCACTTAATGGCTAAAGAGGTAATAAGAAAGGATTTCCGAGGAAATGCCTGAAGGCTGAAGGACGAGACTAGCCCGGCTGAACTTCCTGCTGCTCGAGTGCGGCGATTACCAGCCGAATTTTCGTATAGGTGATGCTTTCGGGCAAGGAATCGCGAATCGGCTTTAGTTTGGCTGCTCCGTGTTCAGCAAAGGCTTTTTGTATCTGAGCTCGTTCCACGTCGGAAACGAATTGCGAAAGCTCAAATGCCAAACCGGCGCGGACGCAATCAACCAGGTGGTTTTCGACCGTGCGCGGAGTGCAGTTTCGCCGGATGGCGATATCGTCGATGGAGACACCTTGCCGATGAAGATTGTAAGTTTCCAAAACCGTTTGGCTGGGAACCTGTGCCTGGCCGACGGACGCCACAGCGCTGGCGATGGCCACGCGTGGACTGGCCCTTGGCAGCGCCAGTTCGATGCGCTCGCGCTCGCGCATCACAGCCTCACCAAGATCGGTGATGAGGACCATTGGATATTCGCCTGCGGTTATTTTCAGACAGCGAGCAGCGATTAGGGCCTCGATATACGCCATGATGTCATCCTGCTTCATGTCGCTAAGCAGTCCGTAGGTCGACAGTTCGTTCAAGCGAGATTGCATCACTTTGGCTGCCGCTGAACCACGCAACGTCGCCGCCAGGATATTCTTTCCGAATCTTCCTCTCATGCGCGTAGCACAGGCGAGGATCTTTCTTACTCTCAGCAACTCGTCATAATCGAGCGACCGGGACATGACAGGAGCGCTGCTGCGACGCTTCCGGGCTGCTTTGCCGGTAGCGGCAGCGTCCTTAAGTGGGGGCAGAGTGCTGGCGTAGGAGCGTGGTGAGCAATTGCCACAAGTGCCACAGTTGCGCGCGTGATGCGGATCGCCGAAGTAGTCCAGGATATGCGCCCGGAAACAATAGTCCGTGTAACAAAAGTTCAGAATCTCGCGCAACTTTCGTCGCTCCAGCGCCGCACGGCCTGCCACCTCATTGGGACTTACGCGCAACCTGGTGGGCGCTCGATCAATCATTACCACGCTACGTGCCCGGCGCAGGTTGTCATTTGAGGCCACTCGCTCTAGATGTCCGGCGCGCTCGAGCAAATAAAGCGCGGAGTTGACCGCCATGTCGTTGGCGGCGCCGGAGAGTCGGGCAATTTCTTTCGTAGACAGCTCGATGCGTTGGGTGCCCGTCGCTATCAGAGTGTCGTAAACGCTTTGAATCGTTTGCAGATCCGGATAGGAACCGTCGATAAAAAAGTCGTGCGTGTTTTTGTCGGCATAGTTGAATAACAACACACAGTCAGAAGGTAAATCGTCGCGGCCGGCGCGACCAATCTCCTGATAGTAAGCTTCGATCGAGCCGGGCATTTGATAGTGTGCGACAAAACGGATGTCCGGTTTATCGATGCCCATGCCAAAAGCATTCGTGGCTACAATCATCTGCGCGCGACCGGACATGAAATCGTCCTGCGCCTTGATGCGCACCCCATCACCCATGCCGGCGTGATAGGCAGCCACGCTCAAGCCCTGCCATTCGAGGTTGGCCGCAACTTGTTCGACCGCTTTACGCGTTGTCGCATAGATGATTCCGGAACCCTGGTGCGTCAACGCCAACCGCTTGATGTGGGCGATCTTTTCCAGGTCTCGTTCGGTGTGCACAACCTCGATCGAAAGGTTCGGACGATCAAAGCCGCTGACAAATGTCGGAGGCTTCTCCAGCCCCAGTTGTTGAATGATGTCGGAACGCACATACGGCGTAGCGGTTGCCGTCAGCGCCAGCGTCTGAACGCCACCAAGTGCCTTGATTGCGGTTTTTAGCTTGAGATAGTCGGGACGAAAGTCGTGTCCCCAGGTCGAGATGCAATGGGCCTCGTCAACTGCGAACAGCGAAATCCCCGCGCGCTGCAGGGCCTCAACAAAGCGCCCACTGCGAAAGCGTTCCGGCGCCACATACACCAGCTTGAACTCACCCCGGCGCAAACCATCGATGCGCGCGTTCTGTTCCGCTGGAGTAATCGAACTGTTGATAAACGTGGCTGGCAAGTCCCGCGCGCGCAGTGCGTCCACCTGGTCCTTCATCAGGGCGATAAGCGGTGAAACTACCAGCGTAGCGCCACTCAACATCATCGCCGGTAGTTGGTAGCAGAGCGATTTGCCGCTGCCGGTGGGCATCACGACGATTGCATCCTGACCATTGAGGATGGCGCTAATCACTTCGGTCTGGCCCGCGCGGAAACGATCGAAGCCGAAGTGCTGTCGTAAGGAGATAAGCGCATCATCGATCGTGGGCATATGCCGCAGTCTAAAGATTACGATCAGAGGTTTCAAGCCGGGGGATAAATTATAACGATCCGATCACAGGTTTCATTTAACGTTATATATTCGCCTCGGTGCGAATCCCTGTGGCAGCATTGAGTCTAAGCTCACCGGGAAAATATGCATCCTTGATCTTTCCTGTGAAAATTTCGGGCAAGAGCAGTAGCGATTTGCGCAATATGCATATCCGTTGACTGATGAAATTTTGTCGGTTGGAGTCATGACCCAGGAATGATTCTCTAGCGCAGTGACACTTGCGCTCGCCACTCTCTTTTATTAAGGTGAGTTTTAGATATGCTAACCATACTGACTGAGACTGAACTGCGCGTGCTGGGCTCGCTGGTCGAGAAGCAAATAACGACTCCGGAGTACTATCCGCTTACCCTGAACGCGCTGATGCTGGCCTGTAATCAGAAAAACAACCGCCACCCGGTGACGGCACTTTCTGAGACGACAGTTGCCGAAGCCGTCGAAAGCCTGCGCACGAAAAATCTCACCTATGTCTTTTACGGCAGCAGCAGCCGGGTGCCGAAGTACAAGCATGTGATGCCGGAAATTTTCCACCTCAGTCACGCTGAACTCTCAATCACATGTGTGCTGATGCTGAGGGGTCCGCAAACCGTGGGCGAGTTGCATACTCGTTGCGCTCGCTTATTCGACTTCCGAGGTCTTGAGGATGTTGAAGAGACTCTGCGCTTGCTGATTGCCAAGGAACCGGATCCCTTAGTTGTCAGGTTGCCGCGCCAGCCCGGCCAAAAAGAGACCCGCTATGCGCACTTACTGGCGGGCGACATTGATGTCGATGCTCTGGCCGCCGAGCTTCAGGTTCCGCGGGACGCCGGCGGGGGGAGACAGGCCGCAACAGATCGCATTGCGCACCTGGAAAAGGAAGTTGAAAGAATCAGCGCCGTGATGAAGGGTCTACAAGATCAATTCGAAGAATTCAAGAAACAATTCGACTAAGAATCTCGCCGCTGCGCGCAGTTCTTCCGCATTCTCATCCCATATCGGGCTAAGCTACTTACCATATCCTACATCCTCTCGAACGCTGGCTCCGGTTAACGCAATTCTTTCAGCTGAAAATCAGGAATTACTGTGGAAACCGCGGAAAGAGGTTGTTGGCACGGTCGTTGCTGAGGAGTTACAGCGGAGGACACGCTAATGAAAAAACTTTTCGCAATCATATTAACCTTAACGATATTGGGTACGGTGGCGCTGCCGACTTTCGCACAGGGACGCGACTATCGGAGACGCAGTCAAACTAATTACGGCACCTCGACGCAGAGACAAGTTAACAATGCGAGGTCCTATTATGAATACCGTAATCGAAGCTTCTGGGACAAGCACAAGGACAAGATTACAGTCGCTGGCGGCGCAGGAGCAGGGGCCTTACTCGGATCGATCATCGGCGGCAGGAAAGGCGCGGCCATCGGCGCACTCGCAGGCGCAGGAGGCGGAGCTCTTTACACCTACAAAATCCGCAACCGTAACAACTATCGTCGATATTAAGTAAGTTCTGACAAGATCGGCCACCCGCTTAGGCTGGCGGCCGTTGACTGGGGCCAGGTTGCGAAGGGGAGAGCGCGGCCTGGCCTCAAATCTTTTTGGCACCTTAATCGTAGCGGCGAGCCGAAGGGGGTTGAACCTTTGGATTGTGCTTTGTGCTTTGGTTCTTTAGGAATCCTGCACTCCGATATTTCCCCGGATGACCAAAAAAACCAGCTGTTCACTTCATCATCATCAGCGCAGCGAAAGTCTCGATTCCATCCCAGAGGTTCTGCAATCTCAGATTTTCATTTTCCGCGTGCTGGTTGTTGTCATAGTTGGCGATGGGCACCGTGATTGTCACGGTCCGCAGCTTCTCAGTAATTATCGACAGCGGCAGGCTTCCTCCGGCCGTCGGCAGCCGCACGATGGGTTCTGTCGAAGTGGATTGTACCGCTGCAATGACCGACAGGGAGATGGGTAAGTCCATGGGTGTCCGTTCCGCGTTGTAGCCACCACTGCGATGAATGACCGTCGCAATCAGTGGGTGATGCAAGCGCTCTTCCGACGTTGGCTCGCGATCAATTACATAAAAGCCCTGCTTGCGTATATGTTCCGTCAGACGTCCGACCTGTCGCCGGTAATCATTGCCTTTAACAAGGCGCAGATCCAGAACCGCCGTCGCAGTGGTGGGAATGACGTTTCGCGCCAAAGCTCCGACGTCGCCGCTGCTCATCCCATTGATATTCAATGAAGGCTCATTGATCAAAGCCAACAAGCTCTTGCCTCCACCCTCGGTGCGCGCCAATCCCAATTGCTGCTTCAGCTCGGCGTCGTACTGCGGCGCTTCAGCAATCGCTTTTTTTTCGGCCTCGCCCAGCGGTTCGGTGTCGTCGTACCAACCGGCGATCGTCACTCGCCCGGCTTCGTCCTTCATTGACGACAGCAATCTCGCCAAAGTCGCGGCTGGATTTGGAGACCAGTTGCCGTAATGCCCGCTATGCAAAGGTCGCCGGGCCCCGTAAACCGTTACGTCAACATTAGTATCGCCACGGACGCCAAAGACAGCCTGCTTGCGACCCGATTGATGAACGGGTCCATCACAGATAATCCACGCTTCAGAAGCGAGCAACTCACTATGCAGGGTGATGATTTCACCCAGATGCGGCGAGCCGGCTTCCTCCTCGCCTTCAAAAAAGAATTTGAGATTTGACGTCGGCATGCGACCACTCGACCTGAGGGCGCTGAAGGCCGTGAGGATCGCCATTACTCCGGCTTTGTCGTCGGAAGCAGAGCGAGCATACAACCGCCATTCGGGATTGATGCCGGCGTTATCATTCGGAAAAGGCAACAGCTTCCCTCCGGCCTCGAGGGGCGCGGATCGCAAAGCTGGTTCCCAGGGTAAAGTGCCGGTCCACTGTTTCGGATCAGATGGCTGGCCATCGTAGTGAGCGTAAAGAATGATCGTCCGCGTGGCGCCCGGCGTTTTCCATTCACCATAAACGACCGGCGGGACGTCAGGCGTCCGGGCTTCGAGCAAACGCGGCTCAAGTCCGCGTTGCTTCATGAGTTCGAGAATGTAGGCCGCGTTGCGGCGGATATTTTCTTTATCTGAGGCGACATTGGGTATGGAGAGCAGTCCAAGGAACTCTCGCATAATCTGCGGCTCATGCGCCTGCCGGTATTTTTTTGCCGTCTCACCGCCCGCCTGAGAAAAGACCGTTTGCGCCAGTGCCAGCGCAATTAGACATATCAAGGAACACTTCATTCCAGTGAACCTGCGTGCCTCTCCAGCCGTGAGCCAATTCTTATCTCGCAAACCTGTGTCCTCCCGGAATGGGTTCACTGATCGAGGGTCGGATCTGCTGCGCCCGCCGGCCGCTCGCCGTTGCTATGAATCAAGCCAGACGTCGAGTCCATAAAAAAATGACGTCCCTGCTGTGGCGGCTCAGGATCTGCGTTGAGGGCGTACGATCCGCCGTCGCTGTTGTTTGTAACCGTCATCGTAAGCACATAGCCCTTGAACTTCGGCTTGTCGGAATTGTAACGAGAGTCGAGAAAGCCCCCCTTGACCAACTGCTCGAAACTTCCGAAAGTACCCTCGTTGCTGACGCTATAAGTGCGCTGGGCCACTGCAGCTGTGCGCAGCGCGGACATAGCCGCCGTTTCGTCCGCTCGTTCGACGCTCTGCTCCAGTGTTTTCGTATACGGCGTGCAGGCGCAGACCAGGCAAACCAGCAGCAGGCAAAAACCGGGCATCACAGTTCTGTGCATCTTTGGACTCCTTCTTATTGAACCCGCTGCGCACAATATGCGAGACATCAACCACCGTCAATGGTCAGAGGGCACAACTACTGGAACTTTCGCGGTGCCCTTGCGTCTAAGCAATCATCTATCGCTGCTGTTAATAAGTTCGGCCGTGGAACAGTCTTAACTTTTAGACGAACACCTTCATCTGACGGGAGGCCACAACAATGGACGATCTCGGCGGAAAATCTCGTATTTCGAGTAACTTTAGCGTGCTGCTGTCTTTGGTGTTGTCCGCTGCGTTGGGTCTTGGCTTTGTGGCGCTGGTCAACAAAGGGCACGAGTTATTGTCCCCGATGCAAACGCGAGAACAGCGAGCGCTCGGCACTTGGCAGGGAAATTCGCAGGGAGTGCCAGCGGTCTGGTTGAGAATTGAATGTGATGGCTACCAACTGCATGGCACAGCTGTCCTTCGAACCATTGACGAACGGAATCCCTTGAGCAGCGACTCACCGGTAACGCTAAATCTGGACGAAGCGACCTTCGATGGACAGACCCTTCATTTCAGGTTGGCGGGCAATCGCGGCGGCGTTGACCTTTTTCCTTCGGCTATTCACATGACTGTGATTGGCGATAACGAAGCGCAGCTAAAGCTGACAACGGCGGGACGAAATGATGAAGTAGTTACCGTAACCAGGCGCGCTTAGCTGGCGAGAATTTTCCTGAACTCACCGAATCTCGATATAGCGAAAGCACTTCGGATCGTGATCGTTAACCATTCCCACGGCTTGCATAAACGCATAACAAATTGTTGGACCAACAAACTTGAATCTACGCTGCAGGAGATCCTTGCTGAGAGCATCGGATTCAGGTGTATGGGTTAGCACCTGCTGTCTCGGCTTGCGTTTGATGGCCTTCCCTTTCACAAACTGCCAGACGTAGGTATCGAAACTGCCGGCTTCCCGCTGCACTGCCAGGAAACTTTTGGCATTCTGCACCGCCGAATTTATTTTCAAACGGTTGCGTACAATACCGGGATTCTGAAGTAATTTCTCGACCCTCGCTGCGCCATAGCGCGCTACTTTCTGCGGATCAAAATTGTCAAAGGCGGCCCGATAATTATCACGTTTTTGCAGTATGGTCTCCCAACTCAATCCCGCCTGCGCTCCCTCGAGAATAAGAAATTCGAAGAGAGCACGATCATCATGCAGAGGCACTCCCCACTCGGCATCATGATAAGCAATAGCCTTTTCGCTTCTGGCCCAATCGCATCGTGTTGACATGGCATTCGTGAGATTAACGCGATCGCTACTTCTTGGCCAGCCGGCCCACTAAGCTCGCCGCCACCGTAACCAGCTCCCCACACTCGAGCGGCTTGGATACGTGGGTGTCGTATCCGGCAATCAGGGCCCGCACTCGATCCTGTACGCGCGCGTAGGCGGTCAAAGCTACGGCTGGAACTTTCCGTCGCTGCTCGGCAATTTCCATCGCCCGCAGTTTGCGGATGAACTGGTAGCCATCATATTCAGGCATGCCGATATCGCTGATGACCAAATCGAATTGGGCTGTCTTCAGGGCTTCAAGCGCTTCGGTGACGCTTTCATGAGAGGTTACCTTTGCCCCACAAGCCGCGAGATCGATGGCAATCAAATCCCGCGCGTCGGCCTCATCATCAACCACCAGCACATGGACACCAGTCAAATCGGGGGCCGCTGCTGAGGACTCTGCTTCCTCAGCTTGCATCGCGGGTAAGTCATCAAGCCGCAGTTCACCGCTCGGTAAAGGCAGAGTAACCGTCAAAATCGCACCCTGCCCTTCCTTGCGGTTTTCAGCTTTGATTGAACCCCCGTGAAGTTCTACCAGATGTCGCACAATCGCCAATCCCAGACCGAGTCCGCCATGTGTACGCGTGGTCGAGCCATCTGCCTGCCGAAAGCGTTCGAAGACATGGGGAAGAAATTCAGGTGCGATGCCCGTTCCAGTATCGCTTACCTGAATTTGAATACTGTTCCCGGCCCGCTGGATTGAGAGCTCGATTCGTCCCCCCGCCGGCGTAAACTTTGCGGCGTTAGACAACAAATTCCAAATCACCTGCTGCAGCCGATCACCATCTGCCGCGATTACTCTGACGCGTGGATCCAGATGCTTTGTGATCTGAATTTCCTTGGCCTCGAGTGCGGGTCGCACCGCGTCGAGTGCTGCATCCGCCACTAACCCGAGGTCGACCGGAGCCAGATTTAGTTGCAGCTTCCCCGTGATGACTCGGGAGACATCCAGAATATCTTCAATGATCTGCTTTTGCGCCCAGGCATTTCTTTCAATTACTTCGATTGCATGCTCGCGGCTCTCACTATCGAGGCGGCCCGACCGCAACATGCGAGCCCAACCCATCATGGCATTCAGCGGTGTACGCAACTCATGAGAAACAGTCGCTAAAAATTCATCCTTGAGCCGGTTTGCCTGTTCGGCCTCAGCCCGCGCGGAACGTTCGAGCAGCAGGATTTTAGCTAACTCGCCCTCCGCTCGCTTGCGTTCCTGAAACTGACCAATCTGACCGCCAACGCTGTTCACTAACTGCAACAGCTCCGGGTCCGGCGGAGTGATCTCGCGAGCAAAGAATTCGATGATACCAATCACCTCGGATCCCACCACAATGGGAAAACCAAAGCCGGTTTGCAGACCGGCGCTGGCGGCGGCTCGGGTTCGTAAGAAGTTATCGTCTGCAAGCACATTCAGAATCCAGTCCGGCTGGCCGCTCTTCCATATCCGTCCGGGGAGGCCGACGCCCCTGGCAAATTTCATTTCTTTGCATGCCTTTCCGAATTCAGCCATCTTCGCGTTATCGGCATACCAAAGATTTTCGCAGCCCAGGTTCTCTCCATCCTTTTCAACTCGCCAGATTAGACCGACTTGCCAACCCAAAATCTCACATACCGCGCGCAAGACGCGCAGCACACTGTCAGAGATGTCGGTTGCTTCAGAAAGGTTTCGGGTGACTGCGTATTGCAACGCCAGCCGCTGTTCGGCACGTTTGCGATCCGTTACATCCAGAAGGAAAGAACGACTGTGAATGAACTGTCCATTTTCACGGTAGACGCTGGAGTTGATGCGCACAATCTTAATGGCCCCATCCCTGCACCGCATGCGCGCCTCATAATCGTAAACGGCATCGCCGCGCTGCAGACTAGCGAGAATGTCCTCAACAGCATGCTCGTCTACATAGAATTCAGAAATGTGGTGTCCGATGTACTCCTTGCGCGTACAGCCAAGCAGATCGAGGTGCGCCTGATTTACGCGGACCACAATTCCATTGGGACCAACCCAATGCAGGCCAATGGCGGCGTTATCGAAGAAATCCGACAGCTCAAGTTCGCTGCGGCGCAAAGCCTCTTCATGAAGCTTGCGTGCAGAGATGTCGCGCTTGATACCAACATAGCAAGTAACAGTTCCGTCAGCTTTCCTCATCGCAAAAGCTGATAGCTCGATTTCCTTCGCTTCTCCACTCCTGGTGCGACTAGTCACATCTCCGTTGAATGTGCCCTGTGCTGCAAGCTCACTCGCGAGCGCCGCAAATGCATCAGCGCCCATGTGAATTGCGGGAGTCTGGCCGTGTAGATCTTCATCCGTATAACCCAGGAGTTGGCGGTGAGCACGATTCTGTTCGAGGTAATGCCCCTCAGGATCGATGATGGCAATCGCTTCATTTGAATGAACGAAGATTTGCTTATAAAGCTCCGCGCCCGGCTGATTCACAGTAGTCGAGCCGGATGAGCGCTGCGGTTCATGAGCGTAGTTATCCATAGAGGCATCCAAATGCCAAAGGGGACTGGAACGTCAATTGGTAAAACGGGGGTTTGGGGTGACAGTATGATAGCACCGCGGGCTCAGGGTGCAAAAGCGGGCCTTCACTTCCCGCCTATTTGCTTTCACCTTTGACTTGACAGCCCAACAGATGTAAAAACTCGTCAGACACAAACTAACGCTTACGCAAACTCCCGGTATCTCTGTTCAGTGAGGTCTCGGGTATCAATCTCGAAAGAAGAGAGGATTAAAGTCATGGCATTACGTTTAGGAGACATTGCACCAGACTTCACGGCAGACACTACCGATGGCCCGATCAGCTTTCACGATTGGATCGGCGACAGCTGGGCCGTTCTTTTTTCCCATCCCAAAGATTTCACGCCGGTTTGCACGACAGAGCTGGGAGAGGCTGCGCGATTAAAGCCGGAATTCGACAAGCGAAACGTTAAGGTCATTGGACTCAGCGTTGATAAGGCAGATTCGCATCAGCGTTGGGCCGAGGATATCAGGGAAACGCAGGGCACCGCTTTGAATTTCCCAGTCATTGCGGATCCCGATCATAAAGTTGCGGAACTCTATGACATGATCCATCCCCAGATCAGCGACATCTTCACGGTACGCTCTGTGTTCATCATCGATCCCGCTCGGAAAGTGAGGTTGATGATCACCTATCCGGCGAGCTGTGGTCGCAACTTCGACGAAGTACTGCGCGTTATCGATTCACTGCAGCTTACTTCCAACTACAGTGTGGCCACTCCGGTGAATTGGAAAGACGGCGAAGACGTGATCATCGTGCCTTCACTGTCAGACGAAGACGCAAAAACAAAATTCCCGGCCGGTTGGAAAGCGCCAAAACCGTATCTGCGCATTACCCCACAGCCAAACAAGGCAACTGACACAGCTACTGCCGGATCTACCGGTACTTCTTAACAGGACGTGTAGTGTCGATTGATCTTCAAGGCGCAGCAGCTTGGCTCTGCGCCTTGATTGTCGTCGGATTCACTGTGCTACTTTAGGACCATGCGACAAATAGTGACGACAGCCAACGGCGGTCCGGAAGTACTCAGAATCGAGGAACGCCCGGATTTCAAGCCGGGAGCGGGCGAGGTGCTGGTCCGCGTCAAAGCCGCAGGTCTGAATTTCGCTGACATTCTGGCGCGCCAGGGCCTCTATCCCGACGGACCCAAAAAGCCCTGCGTGATGGGCTACGAAGTAGCGGGAATTGTCGAACGCGCCGGAACCGGAGTTGATCTCGAGATCATCGGCAAGGCGGTCGTGGCGCTGACTCACTTTGGCGGCCAGTCAGAGCTGGTGGTGGTTAAGAGTAATCAGATTTTTGAGAGACCTGATTCCCTAAGCTTTGAACAGGCGGCCGCAATACCGGTCAACTATCTGACGGCTTATGCGCTACTCGCCGTTATGGGTTCGCTGCAACCGGGTGAGGCTGTGCTGATTCACAATGCCGGCGGCGGAGTTGGCCTGGCTGCGCTCGATATTGCAAAGCGATTGAACGCTACGACCTACGGCACCGCAAGCCCCGGCAAACACGACTTTCTACGTCAGCGCGGATTGGACCACCCGATAGATTATCGTAATCAGGACTGGCTGGCAGTGCTGAAAAACCTGACCAACGATCGCGGTGTTGAGCTCGTGATCGATCCCCTCGGTGGGGGCCACTGGAAAAAAAGTTATCAGGCCCTGAGGTCAACCGGGCGTTTAGGAATGTTTGGAATGTCGACCGTGTCTGCCGATGGATGGCGCGGCAAACTTGAAATGGCTAAAGCCGTATGGCAAACGCCCTGGTTCCACCCGTTTGGTTTGCTGAACAAGAACCGGGGAGTATTTGGACTCAACCTGGGCCATCTGTGGCATGAACGAGATAAAGTGGCTGAATGGATGAAGGTAATTCTGGAAGGAGTTGAAGAGGGATGGGTCCGGCCTCACGTCGATAAGACTTTCCCATTCGCTGAAGTTGGAGCCGCCCACTCTTACATGGAATCGCGTCAGAATATCGGTAAGGTGATCCTTGTGCCCGACGCTTAAAACATTCTGCGCCCCTCGTTAGCGATGCGAAAGGGACCGTTGCCGCACCGCAAACAGAAAGGAAATGATTGTTGAGTAAAGCAAACCCATAATCAGCGCGCCGATGAACAAGCCCGCGAACGCTCCGACCGCAGTCTTCCATGTAGGCTGGTCTGACACGCCGGCTTCCTGGTGCAACCATTTGGGTCCCACCAGCAGCATCTCTACTGCAAAAAACAGGCAGGCGGAAAGGCCATAGACCAGGGCAATATTCAAGCCGGTTTTCAAACCCTGCTTGAAGCGAAGCTTACCTTCACTTTGACTTCGCTTCTCCCTGATTCCGAGAAAGATTCCCAGCATTTCCACTGCGTTCACAAAACTTGCCGCACCCAGAGAATGCACCAGGGACTGCGGATTCGGAACCAGCAGATGGGCAATAATCACCCAGGCAGAAAAACAGAGGGTAATCAACAATCCATATTTGAGCGCGAGTTTCAAAACCATAACCTCCTGAACGCAGTTTCCGGCGCGAGACAGTATCTGCCTCAATGCTCCTTCGCAAGCTTGACAGAACTTAGTTCAGGTCAGTATAGTTCACTCGTGAACGAAATCTGCGGACTTGAAGATGTAGGCTTTGACCCCCTGGTGAGAACTCTTCTGGGGGTGGCCCAGCGGTTGGAAACGCGGGTCGAGTCTGCGCTGGCCGGGTCCGGGCTTTCCTTCACCAAGCTGGGCATTCTTCATCACCTGATTCAGGCTGATGAACCTTTGCCGCTAAGCAGCCTCGCTGATCGAATCAGTTGCGTAAAATCAAACATTACCCAATTGATGGATCGCATGGAAGCAGACGGGCTGGTCGCTCGCTCAAACGATCCCAGTGATCGACGCAGCGTGCGCGCCAACGTCACAGCCGAAGGCCGGCTTCGCTATTCTCAGGCTGCGAAGGTACTCGAAGAGCAGGAGCGGGCGCTGTTGAAGTGTCTGCCGGAAACTGACCGGCGCAAACTGGCCGGCCTCCTGGATCAACTTTGTCACGATTAAGCAAGAACAAGGAGTTAGCGAATCATGAGTGAACATGTAAAAGATGTATCCGACGGCACCTTCGAAGTCGAAGTGCTGAAGAGCACGGTTCCGGTGCTGGTAGATTTTTGGGCCGAGTGGTGTGGTCCCTGCCGCGCGATGGGCCCAGTGGTCGAATCAGTAGCACAGAAGTTTGACGGTACCGCCAGGATTGTTAAGTTAAATGTCGACGATAACCCGTCGGTCACCCAACGCTTTGGCATCAAGGGAATCCCAACGATGATTGTCTTTAAGGGTGGTAAAGAGGCTGAACGTGTGGTCGGTGCGACCAGCGAGAATCAACTCGTACGCATCATCGAGGAACAACTCACGCCCGCAAGAGCGTGACAAACGCGACCTTTCAATGCATGATGGATGCGCCAACATTACCTCCACGATAAATTTACAGCGCACCCTTAATTAAAAAGCTAATGCCCGCGCATGTTTGCGCGGGCACCAATACACAATGAACGAGATCAAAAAACCAACTATCAGAATCGTCAAAAAGGACGAGCGCAGCCGTACGGCGAAAACCAAGAACGCTCCTCAACCGCCTCCGACTGAAGAAGATTCAGCCCGGACCATGAGCAAAACCGTCACCGGATGGATTCGCGAGTTCAAGGAAAAGAGTGATGTCGAAGCCGGCAAGCTATTGGCCGCTTTTGAAGGAACCCGCCTGAACGAAGCTTAGCACTCCTTCACCGACGATTAATTATTCCTCGCACTCGCTAGTCAACCTATCTTGCGCCCGCCCAAAACGGAAGCCACAAATAGGTAGTTGAGAACCCGTCGTCAAGGTGAAAATCGCGCTTGATGACGGAAGCGGGATCGAAGAACCATACTCCCATTGTCCCTTCACGATTGCTGCGATCAAACCAACCCCACGGCGCCCGGGCCATGTTGAGTCCGCCTACTTCACCAGCAAAAGCGATCCCGATCCTGGGTACTTTGGTTTTTAACACGCCGCTCTGGAGCTTAATGGAAACTTCGCCGAAGTCGTGCGCCTCAGCGTAGGTAGGGTTAATGCCTCCCTGTGCCTTCTTCCAGAGGGTCGTCTCAATCGGAACCAACTCATATCCGATTGACTGGCTCGTCGTCTTTTCGGGATTTCCCGCGCGTGCAGCGCTGACGTAAGTGATGATATCTCTGCCGGCAGTTTGCCCTTCACCCGTGAAGGCTTCAATCCCGTGACCCTTGGGTTCGACATACAAGAGAGGCCGTTCATTCAAGGTCCGGAACGTTTTCGAATCGTTGTCTACCTGCTGGCCGGCGACATACCTGGCAATCGTGTTGTGCCGCAACGTCTCAACGAAAACTGTTCTGCCTCGTTGCGAATCGTCCCCGTCCTTCGCTACGACAACCAGGCATCCTTCAAGATCATTCTCATGGGCGAGAGCGCTTTCTTCGGCAATTCCGGTCGGATCGTATTTGCCTGCGCGCCTGGCACCTTCACGCATCAACTGGCTGAGTAAGGTACCTCTCCATTCGCCTCCCTTGTAATCGCGCGCGTGAAAGATCGCATAGTGAATGAAGTAATGAGTGCCAGTCTCTACCGCAGCGTAGTAGACGTAGGCTTTCATGGGAAACCTAAGGTTGGTAGCGTGGGCCCAATTATTATCGCCGCGCCAGTCCCCATCAAAATTAAAGTTGGTGATGTAGTCCGAGCGTTTGCTCTTGCCGAGTTTCTGATAGAAGACAGGAGCAAAGCGCAAGGCGATTTCTAGTTCGCGCCTGGGGGCAGGTGATTCTGACTTCTTCCGTTGCGCTGCGGTTCGCTCAACCGTTTCCGCGTTCAGGAAAGTGGAACTGCTCAGCAAAATTATCGAGAACAAAGAGGTGAATGATCTTTGGAGGATTTTCATTTTTGTGATGCTCAGTCTTCCTTACTCAAGCTGGGGCTTTCCCCTCGTCTCCATTTGTCCCATTTGCTCCCGCTTTCTCGCCTGTCCCTTTGTACAACTTTTCCCGCTTGTGCCGTTTAATATTGTAAGGCCCTGCCCCTGGGGATCGCCACTCTTCTATTTGATCCAGACCGTCTTGATGTTCACAAACTCGCGGATGCCGAAGGCGCCGAGCTCGCGGCCATAGCCGGAATTCTTGATACCACCAAAGGGCAGGCGTGGATCCGAAGCGACCATACCATTTATGAAAACGCTGCCGGCCTCGAGTTCATTTACAAAGCGAGTTCGTTCGTCATCGTCGTTGGTCCAGGCTGACGCGCCCAGGCCAAACGGCGAGTTGTTTGCCAGCGCAATCGCTTCGTCAATACTGGATACTCGAAACAGCAGAGCTACCGGCCCAAACACCTCTTCACAGAAAACTGGTGCACGTTCAGAGATATTCGTCATGACGGTTGGTTCGTAAAAGTAGCCTCGCCGGTTCAACCGATTTCCCCCGGTCAGGATCCGCGCTCCCTCAGCCACAGACTTCTTCACCTGTTCATCTAGTTCTTCAAGAATCTGTTCAGTTGCGAGTGGGCCAATTTCCGTCTCTTCCTCCATCGGGTCACCGACTTTCAGTGACTGCATGCGTTCTACAAAGCGCCGTTCGAATTCGTCGTAGATTTCATCAGCAATAATAAAACGTTTGGCGGCGATGCAGGATTGCCCGTTGTTGATTGTCCGCGCTCGGACGCCGGTAGCAACTGCGTCCTCTATATCGGCCGAAGACATCACGATAAAAGGATCACTCCCGCCAAGTTCCAGCACCGTTTTTTTGACTTGCCTTCCCGCGATACCAGCCACGCTACGGCCGGCAGGCTCGCTGCCGGTTAAAGTAGCGGCGGCAATCCTTCGATCTTCCAGCACTCGAGCAACTGCATCGGAGCCCATCAGGAGCGTCTGAAAAGCACCCTCAGGAAATCCGGCGCGGTGAAATACATCTTCGATAGCGAGTGCACACTGCGGCACATTCGAAGAGTGCTTCAGAAGCCCCACATTGCCTGCCATCAGCGCCGGCGCCGCAAAACGGAAAACCTGCCAGAAGGGAAAATTCCAGGGCATTACTGCCAACACCGGTCCCATTGGCTGATATCGCACAAAGCTCTTGCTGGCGCCTGTCGCTATTACTTCATCAGCCAAATGGACTCGAGTGTGCTCGGCGTAATAACGACAAACCCAGGCGCACTTTTCGATTTCCTGTTCCGCAGCTTTAATCGGCTTTCCCATTTCCAGGGTCATCAGCCGTCCGAGCTTGTGCTTGTCCTCTCCCAGAATCTCGGCGGCGCTCAACATCAATGGCTCACGCTCTGCGACCGAGGTCAGGCGGCCTGCCTGAAACGTCTGCCATGCCGACTCGAGTTTCTGATCGATCTCTTTCTCAGTCAGCGCCGGAAAGGTTTTTAGTGTTTCACCTGTCGCAGGATTTGTAGTAGCGATCGCCATACGTCTCTTCTCCCCTATGTATTTGTTCTGGACGGGATTGTACCCCTTACGGTCGTCGGGCGCCCGCCAACTTCACCTATCGCAGGTCTCCTCGCTGCACCGAATATTGACAGTCGAGAACCGTGCGTCTAGAGTTTCGCAATGAATTTCAAAGAGTCTCTCGCGCGCATCCTTTTGCTCGCGTTCACACTGTCTCTGAGCGCGCTGATGGCCGGTGCACAGAACGGAAATCAGAACTCACAGGGGCCCGCTGGCGGCAAAACTTCAGATAGTGCCACGGAGAAGAAGGCTACGAAAGTAGTCCCCGCGAACCCAGCTCGAGTGAAACCGGCGCGTCCGGTAGCTGCCACTCCAGTTCGGAAAAGCACTGGACGAAGCGTCGCTGGAATTGATGGCAAGTGGTGGACTTCGGGTAATGACTTCCCTCCTTCACAGTTGTTATTGGAGCAGAACGGCAGTCTGGTTTCGGGCGTCATTCAATACGCAGACGGGCGGACCGGCACTCTCTCAGGCGTCGTCGCCGGCATGAGGATCAATTACACCTGGACAAATTCTTCAGGCGAGAGTGGCAAAGGCTGGCTCGAACAGAGTTGGAGCAACTTTCTCGGCGGCAGTTATCGCAATCAGCGAGAGGTCGAAGGCTCCTGGACGCTGCGTCGCATTGCCGGAAACTGGTGCTTTGGCGGCTCTCGTGAACGCATTCGAAAAGTTAATCACGGTTCCAAGGGCGAGTTGTTTTACGTAACAGAAGACGGCGGCCAGGAAGCCGGGCACCTTGAAGGTCCATGGATCTTCCTGCAGGGGGACATGGGAGATGTGAAGGGATCCATGAATTACAAGGGCACTCGCATCGACTTTGAGAGCGGCGCGTATTGGACCTGGTGCGGACGCTAGACAAGTTGCTGAAGTGTTTAGAGTATCGCCTTTAGGCGGGCTTTTTCCTGGTATTGCTTCTTAACGGTAAAAGAATCGTTCTCATGGTTGACTGTATTTTCTGCCGCATCATCGCGGGCGAGCTTCCCGCAACCATAGTCTTTGCAGATCAGACCTCAATCGCTTTCCTGGATCATCGCCCGGTTTTCCCCGGCCATTGCCTCCTGGCGCCGCGCCAGCATTTTGAAACTCTGGGCGATCTCCCGGCTCATCAAGTTGCTTCATTCTTCAAGAACGCTCAGCTTTTGGCGCTTGCGGTTGAATCGGCCCTCAACGCGGACGGCACCTTCGTAGCCATCAATAATCGCGTCAGCCAAAGCGTGCCCCATTTGCATGTGCATATCGTGCCGCGACGAAGGAAAGATGGACTCCGCGGCTTTTTCTGGCCGCGTCACAAGTACGAAAGCGAGGAACAAATGCAGTTGCTTCAGAAAGTCATCAGTCAAACAATCGAAAAACTGCAAGAATAAATTTTCTCCATGCGTCCGGCATTTGCACCGGCGGTATTTTTCTAAATCTGATCCGCGTCGTCCGTGTTTATCTGCGGCTAATATTATTGGATTCATGGTAATTTTTCGACGTTTCCCGATTTCAATATTGATAGAAATGTTTTTCGCACAAAATAAAAATAAAACACACAAAAAGTTGACCGAAGAAAACCTCTGCGGTATAAAGCACCTGTCGCGAGGGTTACGGCCTTCGAGACCGACAAAGGGACGGTGACCGATGCGGTGACGCATTGGTTGAGAGGAGAGGCAGGCGGCTGTTACTCCTATGACGCCCGAGTCGGAACCGAAAGGTTCAGCTGAAGAAAGTTGCGAGACTTTCTTGAGCCACTCGGAAACGAGTGGCACCCTTTGGAAGAGGACCCGCCAGGGGGGGCAAGCAGCTCGGCGAAAGTTGAGCTTCGTTGCCGGGTCGTAACCGGCGGTGGAGGAAAAAGCCACCACAACAAAAACCTAAAGGCACCGTGACCGCAAGGTTGCACGATTGGTGAAAACTTAATCGAGTGCTGACCGGAGAAAACTTACCGCAAGTTCTCATCGGGATACAAATCGGCGGCTCTCGCGTGTACATGCAGAGCTGCCATCCTATAGAAAGCTGGAGCAAAGGCTCTGGCGCAAGTCAGAGAGATAGCGTCGGCGATTTATAGGAGAACGGATTGCGCTGCGTTCAGCTTGCTGAATGCGGCGCATTTCGTCTTTGGTTTAGGGAAATTTCGTTTTTAGTTAAGGAAGCTTCTCGCGCCCACCAATGAGCTGGAAGAGTTACTAATCCCGATGCGCCAGCTCATAGTAAATCATCTTCGCATACTCGTTGGGCACCATTTGCCAGCCGCGAATATGTAGCCACCAAAATGTAGGTTTCGGTGCCTGCTGGCCCGGCGGTACAGCATCCAGGCCAATCGCAATCCCGGTTTGCGTAAACGTTCGCTGCAGAGTCCAGAGAGCGCGACGCGAGTGATAGGCTGAGGTTACAACCAGGATTGAGTGGAGTCCCCTGGCTTCGGCGTAACGGCGCAGCAGATGCGTCTCTTCGTAAGTTCCCGAGACAGGCTCAGGCAGAAATTCAATCGCTTCATCGGGTACGCCCTGACGTCGCAAATACCGGCCGGCCAATTCCTGATAGGGAATATTTCGCTGCTCGTCACTGGCCCAGCCACCCTGCTGGTTGTCATTAGTCAAAAGGATGCGCGAGGCACGACCTTCTCTGTAAAGCTCAGCCGCCCGTTGGGTCCTCTCCTTGAAGACGGCGGAACCGGCCATGATTGCAATCACATCGGCGTGAGGCATGGGCGCGCTTACGATCAGGAAGCTTGCAGCCGCCCAGGCGGCCAGCCATAAAACAACCAGCGCAAACCCAACAATCAGAAATTTTCGGGTCTTACTCAAAAGAAAAGCACTGGGGGCAATTGGAATCTGAAATTCGGAGTTGTGTGCTTTGTGCTTTGATTTTTGCTCAAGTCCTTGAAATCTCTGCCAGTACCACCGAGCGAAAGATCAAAACGCAAAGCACAAAGATCAGAAATCAGAGATCGCTCTCCCCCTACCAACATATCCCCTGATACGTTTCGTCAGAGGTCTTTTCAAACAGGCGTACCAGATCGATCACAATCTGGTCCGGCCGCAGGCTTGTTTCGATTTGGCGAAACTCCTCTGCCTTATTACCGATGACCAGAACCTCGGAACTCTCCAGCACCTCTTCGATGCCGGTACGCATCAGTTGGGAAATGTGTGGGATGCCGTTCTCGATGAACTCCTTGTTGGCGCCAAAAAGACGAGCAAGCGATACATCGCGATCATAGATCACCAGTTGCAGCCCTTTGCCAATCAGTGTCTCGATCAGCGCCACCATTGGCGATTCACGCAGGTCGTCAGTGCCGGCTTTGAAACTGAACCCCAATACTCCCACGCGCTTTTTGCCCGTCCTGAGTACCATGTCTACAGCCCGATCGATTTGCAGACGATTGCTCGGCAGCAGCGAGGCCAGCAAAGGAACCTCAACATCGAGCTGCCTGGCTTTGTAATTCATCGCCCGTAGATCCTTGGGCAAACACGAGCCACCAAAAGCGAACCCCGGTTTTAGATAATAGGGCGACAGATTCAGCTTAGTGTCCTGGCAGACAACGTCCATTACTTCATGACTATCGATTCCCAGCCCTTTGCAAATATTTCCGACTTCATTGGCGAAACTGATCTTGAGCGCATGAAAACAGTTGCAGGCGTACTTGACCATCTCAGCGGTTTTCACTGCTGTTACCAGGACGGGCGCGTCGATACCCGCATAAAGCTGGCGCACGGCTTGTGCTGTTTGCTCATCGTCGGCGCCGATCAGGGTAAATGGCGGTGCATAAAAATCCTTCAGCGATGAACCCTCGCGCAGAAACTCCGGATTGATACAAACACCGAAGTGCTCACCAGCGGATTTTCCGGAATAGCTCTCGAGAGCAGGAATCACCACATTTTCAATGGTGCCCGGCAGCATCGTGCTGCGAATCACCACAACGTGTCCGCCTGGTTTCTGTTTTAGCGCTGCACCAATTTCCTGGCAAACGCGCTCGACGTAGCTGAGATCAAGGCTGCCATTGGCGTTGCTGGGTGTGCCCACGCAGACCAGGGAAATTTCCGAGCCGTCGATTGCTTCCTGAGTGTTGGTGGTGGCGCGCAGCGATTTCGAGCTCACCATCGCCTTCACCAACTCACTCATGCCGGATTCAACTATCGGACTTTCGCCTCGATTAACAATCTCGACTTTAGTAGCGTTGACGTCCACGCCAAGTACATCGTGCCCTTCTTTCGCAAAGCACGCCGCCGAAACACAACCCACATACCCAAGACCGAAAATACTAAGTTTCATAAAAGATCATTTTTCCATTCGTCATTCGCTGCGTGACTCGAGGGAGTGTGCGATCAGCGACTCGGCATCCCGACAGGCTCACTTAACACTTGTCGATTTTGCTCGCCAGGAACCAGCAACACAAATCCATCAGCGCCGCCCACCGACTCCCCTAACTCCAGCCGTGCTGAATAGCGATAGAGATCGCTCCAGGAAACTCGGTTGTCATCGCCTTCGACCCAGTTCCATTCCGGACGCGGACGCTCAGCCAATAGCCTTCGTGAAAGCCACACATCGCCACCATTGGACCAGATCGTCTGCGTCCGAGCAGCAAAGTCCTCGCGCCAATGGGCAACTTCGGGTTCACCCGGACTTATGAGTGCTCCAATTTTCAAATTGTTGTTCAGATTAATTGAGTTTAGTGGAAAGCTGCGATTGAAATTTATCAGCTCGTCCTGCCAGTTCGCTGCGAAAAGCCAACTGTTTGGCTTTAATACTTTGACCAACTCGCTAATGCGCGCTACTGACGCGTCCTGCTGTCGATTCAAGCGTACCCGGGACATCGTCAAGCCATTAATTACGACCATCGCCAGAATAAAGGCGATGATTGGGTATTTGAAAAGGCCTCTCACCTGTTCCGAGTCCAGCGCCCAGGCCACGGCTATGAACAGCAGTGGATACAAAGGCAGATAGCGTTCGGGATCTCCCCCCTGCCAGTAGATCGCGAAAGCCACGACGGGAAGCACATTGACCAGGAAAAGCAGCAGCAGGCGGCGCCCATTGGCTGAAGTCACCAGGCTCAGCAGCAGGAAAAACATGAAGAGATAAAAAGCCAGAAGCTTCCAAAGGCTCAGCCGTAACAAATCCACTACCGACACTGGATTGAGTGGGTCATGCAGCAGGTACCGTTTGAAAAGCGCTCCATCGTTACCCATGTTGATAAACGAGCGCGCAAAGCCAAAAATCGTTTTGCTGATTCCCCTGTTAGCTGAACCAGTGCTGCGCGAGGTTTTGGCCATCCAGCTTTTGAATTCAGGAACGCTATGGATCCCGATATTTCTCGTAACTGCGAAATAAGCCCCGACGCCTACCACGGCACCCACTATTGCTGCCAGTAGAATTATTTTGACTCTCTGCCTGTTGAAACCGAGCACCAGTAAAGGCGCGATCAACGCCGCAGGAATTGCGAGCACGTAGGGAAACCACAGCAGCCCGGAACCCGCCAGGGCCACGCCGGCTAACACCGACATCAGCATCGATGGTTTCTCTTTACTGCCCTGTGAGACCAGCCAATACATTCCCAGGAGCACCAAAGCGAGACCAGGCACATAGGGCGCCCCGGTATGGAAATAATTGAGGAATGCCTGCGCGGAAATGAATCCCAGGACTGCAAAAACGACCGGCAACTTGCGGCGGCAAACGCGATTCAAGATCCCGTACAGCGCCAATACACTTATGAGCCCGCCAATCCAACTCAGCACCAGCAGGACGAGTACTGCATTTGCGGAAGCATCGGGTCCGACAAAATGACGGGTCAGCGGGCCGCTCACCCGAAAAAGCAGGTAACCAAGCGGCCGCCAGAGCAGGTGTCCGAACTCCCAGAAAAAATAATCCCGCCCCTCAGCCCGGGCCACCATTGCCAAAGAGTAATCGACCGTGTCGCCCATGAAGTATGAACTCGTAAAGAATGAGGCGACGAGATACAGCAAAACACACAACGCGCCACCAACATAAGGCGGCCACGCCAAACGGCTTACGTTACTGGTTGTAAGTTTGTCTGGATTCAAGTGGGCAATGTCCGACAAACTTCAGTTTGTCGTCAACAAATAGGGACTATGCAAATTTCTCGTTAGCCAGGCAGCGCCAAACTGAATTTTGTCAGAACTTCAAACTCGCTCCTCGATCGCGCCGACGTTGACCGGTTCGAGCTCACGGGTTCGATTCACGACACCTGCTTTGAGGTCAACCGGTTCAGTGAACGACGACTCAAGGCTGCAGAAGAGATTAAACCGAATAATGAGCCACATCGCTATGACGCCATCCATCATGCCGATCTTCTTTCCTTCCTCATAAGTACGGCCATAGTAACTGATCGGCGTCTCGTACACGGCGCATTTCAACTTCGCGAGCTTGGCAGTCACTTCAATCTCAAAGCCAAAGCCACTCGACACGATCGTCATCTTGCGAATGATGTCTCCACGAAAGGCCTTATACCCGGTCTCGACGTCGGTCATATTCAGGTTCGTCAGCGTGTTCGACATGAAGGTGAGACACTTATTAGCGACGTAGTGATAAAAATAAAGGACGCGCGAAGCCTTGCGCACCAGGAAGCGCGATCCATAAACAACGTCGGCGTGCCCGTCGAGGATCGGTTGAATTACCTGAGGAATTTCCTCCGGGTCATATTCCAAATCCGCATCCTGAATGATCACGATGCTGCCCGTTGTCAGTTGCAATCCGGTCTTCAGCGCTTCGGTCTTGCCGGAATTTTTTTCGTGCCTGGCGTAACGCACCTCCGGATGTGCCTCCGCGAGTGCACGCCCAATCTGATCGGTGCCGTCGGTCGAGCAATCATCGACAATCACGATTTCCAGCAGGTGTGGCACCGACATCAGCTTTGCGACAATCTTCGGCAGGGTGTTCCGCTCATTGAAGGCAGGCACGACTACCGAAAGACAACGTTCATTATGTATTTGCTTGTTCATGTGTAAATACTCAACTTGTTATCCAGACAAAGTTTGTAACAGTTCAATCTCCTGTTCCGGCCTGGCATCCAGAGCAGCCTGCGGCGTTCGAGCCTGCTCACAAATTTCGGCAAAGCGACGCGCGACTCGATTCCAACCAAACTGCTCGCGCACCAGCTTCGCCGAACGACGGCCGAGGTGAAAAGCGAACTCACTATCCTGAAGCACGCGCACCACCGCCGCTGCAAATGTCTCCGGCGAGTCCGCCAACAAAATGTCCTGCTCAGTTTGCACCGGCAATCCCTCAGCTCCAATCGTGGTCGAAACGATCGGTTTCTCCATCGCCATCGCTTCAAAGATCTTCAGCCGCGTGCCGCCGCCGATGCGCAGGGGCACTACATAGGCGGCCGCGCGTTCCATGTACGGCCGCACATCGTCAACGCGGCCAGTTACGATAATCGCAGGATCTCGCTTGCTGAGTTCGACCAGGGCAGGATAAGGATTGCGGCCGACTACTGTCAGGGTGACGGCAGGCAGCTGTTGCCTAATCAGCGGCATGATCTGCGTCGTAAAGTAACTAATCGCGTCTTCATTGGGCAGCCAATCCATCGAACCTGTGAAAACCAGGTTATGCGGATCCCGCTGCTCAGCGCGGCGCGGGCGAAAAAACGAGGTATCGACTCCGGTGGGAATATCGTCGACCGCCGTGATCTTGTATTCGCGCTGCATCATTTGGCTATCTTCGCGCGAGACTGCAACTACGCGATCAAACCGGCGGCACATCACACCTTCAAAAGCCAGCATCTTACGCCATTGGCCGAACAGATAAGCGTGTTTCAGCTTATTGCTTTGTACCTCTGCATGGCGCTGCCAGATCATAGCTTCGACATTGTGCTGGAAAAGCACTGTGGGGCAGGAAAGATTGCGGGGAACATTGACTGCCGGAGCCAGAAAATCGCAAACGACTATGTCGAATGAGTTGTCCGCGGTTAGTCGCTGAATAGCGCGCCGCATCTCCGGCGATCGATATTTGGCAATGGCATAGGGCAGGCTGGAAGCGAGGTTGATCCCCAGCTCGGCGTAAAAGCCCGGAGTGAATTTTTGCCGCTGCCGGTGTGGGATACAAACCAGGTCGTGACAATACTCGGTTGCGAGCGCGCGCGCGTCCGGATGGGCCGTACCGTCGTCCAGAGTCACATAAGTAATCTGGTGCTCGCGCTTCAACTCCTTCAGCATATGGTAAGTGCGGATCTTGCCGCCCTTATCGACCGGATGAAGCAGTTCAGTTTTTAGCCAAAGTATGCGCATTGTTTTCCAATCTTACTACCTTGCCAGCACGGCTTCCGACTCGCAGGTCGGATCGCCACTGGGCTGCTCTCCATCGATGAAACGTCGCTGCCACATTTCCAAATTCACGAGGGCCCAGAGACGCTCGGAATGATCTTCGCCCGCGTTATGCCGGGCCACCAGGCTACGTACAAAGTCCGGCTGAAAAATGCCGCGCTCCAGGGTCCGGTTACTGAGGACGTACTCCTTAACCACTGAGCTGTAGTCGCCCCTGAACCACTTTCCGATCGGGACCGGAAAGCCCATCTTCGGACGCGAGAGAATCGCTTCCGGTAGCACGCCTTTCATTGCCTTACGCAGGACATACTTCGTGGTCCAACCACGGAGCTTCAATCTTTCTGGCAGACTGGAGGTGAACTCGACCAATTTATGATCGAGAAACGGCACGCGACTCTCGATCGAGGCAGCCATGCTCATCTGGTCCTGTTTCATCAACAACTCATGAAGATAGGTTTTGATGTCCGCGTATAGCAGCCGGTCCAGGGGAGATTGGGCGTCTGTCTGATCTAACAGGTTCCTTACGCCGGCGTAGGGATCAATGGCGCCGGTGCGCGTCCGTGCTTCCGGACTCAGCAAGTCATTCTGCAGCGAGCGCGAGAATACCGAAAAATTATCGAAGTAAATGCTCTCAATGTCCGGTTGCAGTGAGAGAAACGTGCGCAGCAATTTCTGCCGCACCTTTGAGCCGCGCGCCATACTCTCAATGCGATTGCGGACCGCGTTGCGAAGTCCATCCGGCATGGCCTGGTGATAACGCGCGCCGAGAGCGAGATTCAGAATGGTCTTGCGATAACGCGCATAACCTGCGAGTAGTTCATCACTGCCTTCGCCTGTAAGCACGACTTTTACGTGTTTGGCGGCCAACCGGCTGACAAAATAAAGCGCTACGCTGGACGGATGGGCCAACGGCTCGTCTTCATGCCAAACGAGTTTAGGTAAGGCAGAGAAGAAGTCTTCCGGGCTGACTACAACTTCGTGATGATTAGTCTTGAACGCCGACGAAACCAAACGCGCGTATTCCAGTTCGTTAGCTTCCCTTTCCTTGAAGGCCACGCTGAAAGTCTTAATGGGCTCGCTGACCATGCCGCTCATGACTGCAGCGATCGCAGATGAGTCGATGCCGCCGGAGAGGAACATGCCCAGGGGCACGTCTGCCATCAAGCGCAGTCGCACAGCCTTCCGAAAGAGTTCACTCCATTCTTCGACGTAGTCCTGATCGCTGCGGCCGCCCGGTTCGCTACGGGCAAAGCTCACGTCCCAGTAGCGATTGATGTCAATCTGCCCTTCACGCCAGCGCAAAGTGTGGCCCGGCAACAGACGCTTGACCCCGCGAAACAGAGTCTCTTCCCCGGACGTAGCGTGGTTCGCAAGGTAGTCCGGCAGCGCGGCAAAATTGATCTCAGGCTGCAGCGCTCGGGCTGCGAACAGAGTCTTGATTTCTGATCCGAAGTAGAGCGAGCCGTCATCGTCGTGGAAATAATAGAGGGGCTTGACTCCCAGGCGATCGCGCGCGATAAAGAGCTCGCGTCGCGGCTGATCCCAAATGGCAAAGGCAAACATGCCGCGCAGGTAACGCACGCAATCGGCGCCATGTTCCTCGTACAGGTGCAGGATGGTTTCGGTATCGCAATGGCTGCGATAGACGTGACCCCTGGCTTCCAACTCAGCCCGGTAATCTGCGTGGTTGTAGATTTCGCCGTTGTAGGTAATGTGGAGAGTGCCGTTTTCGTTAGCCATCGGCTGTTGACCGGAGGCTACGTCAACTATGCTCAGCCGGCGATGGCCCAGACCGATTTGCCCGTCGACAAAGATTCCTTCGGCGTCAGGTCCGCGATGCGTGATCACGTCGCGCATGCGTGCCAAAACGCCTGCGTCGATGCGCCGTCCCGATCGGGTAGATAATGCTATGCCGTTAATGCCGCACATGGATAATCAGAGGTCTTCTAACTTGAACTTCTATCTCTTTGCTCGGGCAAAGGCGGATTCAAAATCACTACCGGTAAACTTAAATCCAACACGCCGTCATCGGTCTCAATGCGAAACTGATCGCCAACGCGACTGGCCGTCAAATAGTTCAGGCGGCGTTCTGAGCGGAGCACTTCCCTGCCCTCCAGTTCTAATCTATGACCACCAATCAGGATCAGTTCTTCGGGAACAGTAGCCTCTTCGTCCGCGAATCTGGCCCACGTCCAATCAAAGTCCGAAGCCAGCCGAGCCATTTCAACACGATCCCCGACCCGCATCAAAACGATGTCATGAATACCGGCGCCACCAATTTCAAAGGCGCGACCGCCGATGGCTTCCACTTCACGCACCCTGGCCGGCAATTCGGACTTGAGTCCCGGCAGCAGAAACGTTAAGAACTCCTGATTGGCCCCTGCGGGCGTCGAAAATACAAATACCGGTGCTGACACCTTCTCTGCATAACAGTGCGAAACTGCGCCATTTTCCTTTTGCCAAGTCGAATTTTCTCCAAAACTGGAGACTATTAAGCGTGACGCCATTCCAGATGCCCGCAGGTCGCCCCCGTTTTCGTCCGCCTCAATACCCGCCTCCGGATGAAACCACAGGTCATAGCGATGTGGCCCCGTAGAGCGAACGCTGTCCCTAATGACCCAATAGTTCTTTTTTAAGAATAGCGCCGACCGCGAGAGCGTGACCGGCGGCACAAGCCGTTCGTAACCATCATGCTGCCCCTCAAAATAGTCAAATCGGGCGCGGCTGATCCACGATTTTGTCTCGCAGCGGGCGATGCTGCTCCAGGAAAACGGCCCCTGCGATTGAGACGACGATTGCCCGTCGACAGTCAGCGTATTATGCGCGCTGGAGCTACGAAACCAGTCGCGGTCGGCCTTTGAGCCGGTGTACGTGTAAGTGCCAGGATCTACTAACATCGTCTCGCCCTGCGCGGCGAGCTCGAAAGAGAGTGCATCTGCATGCGCATGACCGCAGTTGTTCATCCCGTGTGGCCCACAATCAAGCAGCAGGAAATTTGCCGCCGGCGTCCAGCCGTCGCGCATAACATAATAACCACCCTCGGAAAATGCTTTGGATTGAAGCTCCGGTTCACGAGCAGCCACGCGATCAAATTCTGCAATCCCCGCCGGTCCGAGTAACCACAACGTTTCCTCAGCCGCTGAGCCGGCGACATGTTTGTAATCACCGCGCCCAAACAAAGCCGCTCCAGTTGCCAGCGTGGTCCGAAAATCATTAACCGCCCGTTGGTCCAACTGCATCAGGCGGCCACCATCGTCGTCACCGAAAAGCGGAGTTGTGCCATCCGGTCTGCTGATGTACATCAGATGATCGAGTAGCAGCTGCAACTTCTCTGAAACTGCTGCGGGAATTTCCTGCCCGGTCATCCGCGCGAGCATCAGAAAATGAGTGTAGAAGTCGACCGTATACCGGTGATAGTAGCTCGACTGCTCAAAGTAAACTCCGTCCGACTGAACCTGCCTTGCGAGTTGTGCGAGCAAAATGCGCCGGCCCGTCTGGCGCCAGCGATTGGCAGCGCTAAACTCCGGCCAGACCGTTCCCAGATAAAACATCCCCAGGGCTTCACCGGTCAAGTGAGTGTTGGGACTGAAATAGGTGGACAGGTAAGTCTCGAGATGGCGGCCGTGCAGAAACAGAAACTTGAGCGTTCGCAACAACAGCGCCGGTGTGAGCGCATTGGACTCGCGAAAGAAGTTCAGCGCCCACAGCCAGGAGATCGATCGGAAGGCTACTTCCAAACTACTGGCCCAGTTGATGCCGGACTTGGGCGGATTCTGGTCCATCCACGAGGCAAGTTGGGAAGCGAACGTTTCGGCAAAGCGTTCGTCGCCCGTTAGCCAGTAAGCCTGCCCCAGCGTTACGAAATGCTGATGCCGATTCAATTCCCAAATGATTTTTTTGTCACCCGTCACCGCAGCATCGAGGTAGTTCACCCTGCTCCAGTGTTCGAGCGGCGCCCGTTTCCCTGCCAGGGGTTCCAGATGCCAGTCGAGTGGCTCGCCGAAATTCAGATCGCGCAGGCCAAGCAAGTCAAACTTCCCGTTGATGATCCGCTCCGCTTTGTCCACGATTCGGGCTGAGGCGTGCGGCCACCTCGCTGCTAATAAAGACAGTGTATTCTGCCTGTCAGACAAGCCGGCAAAAAAGTCTGAGGTCGCTCGACTACGGAAGTACGAATGAATTTCCGCAGCGGACTGAAGGGTTGGTCCGGTGAACGACTGGAAGAATGCACGATCGTCGGGCAAACGGGTCAGAGCAGACCAACCCCGTCGTTCCAGCAGCGAGTTCAGGGATTGCGCACCGCGCACCCTGATCTCGTCAATACTCAAGCGTCGAAGTTTTTTCAGTATAGCCACAATTCGATTTCCATCTTTTCCTGCGCCAGTTCTATTTACGAACACCCGCGCCTATCACGGCTGCCGCGTCCGTTTTTGTTGCCTGCTCATCGGCGGCAGTCCTGGCTCCTAATGTCTCATACAAATCCAGCCACTGATCACGCACCGATTCCCATGAATACTTCCCGCACTCCTGACGCGCGGAGGTCACCAATCGCTCGGCGAAAGCCTGTTCACTGAGTAAGCGCAGAACAGCGTCAGCCATCGCTTTCTCATCCCGGCACGACACCATTAACCCATTGAGTTCGTGCTGGACAATATCAGGTATGCCACCGGCATTTGTTGTTACGACAGGCAGTCCGCAGGCGAACGCTTCGAGCAGCGACAGCGGTTGATTATCAATCAACGAGCCGTTTAAGTAGACATCGGCGGAGTCGTACAACGCGGCGGCCTCACGGTGGTCCACCTGCCCCTTGAACTCGATGTTTCTCAGGCCCAACTCGCGCGCGAGGTTCTCCAACGCATCACGCTGACTGCCGTTGCCGGCAACCGTCAGAGTCGCCTCGGGCAGCCTTTGCTGGATAAAGGCGAATGCTCTCAGGACCGTATCGACACCATAGTGTAATTCGAGATTCCGATTCGACAGCAGCACGGGACGCAATTGCCGCCGCTCGCGAAAACGAAACTCGCCGGTTTCGATGGTGTTGAATATCGCCCGGGCCGCTAATCCAAAGCGAGCCAACACGCGCACCAGATATTCCGAAGGAACCGCAATCTCGTCCGCGAGACGCAGGGTCCGGACGGCTGATGGCCAGCGTGTCAGGTGATCCTCAGCTTCCCCACTGTGATAGTTGAGCACGAGTTTTTTGCCGTAGAGTTTGGCCACCAGCAGCGCCGGCGTCGGCGCGAGTACAAACGAAAAGTACGAAGCTGAAAAAATATGAATCACGTCATACTTTCGCAGGCGCGCAAGCAGCGCCGCCACATACCAAATCGAGGTCGCGACGGTGCGCACGTATTTGACGGCCTGAAGCTTTCTCAAAAGACCAGGCAGGCGCGGATTAATGGCCAGAAATCCCAACTCCAGGGAGGGCTCTTCCTTTAACCGTCTCAGCAGACGCGCTGCCTGGACGGCCTGCCCACCTAAAATATCCAGCGATGGTCCAACGATCAGCACTCGCAGCCGTCCCGCGCTTGCCGTAGCCTGTTCTTCCCTGCCTCGTGTTTTGTGCTTCGCTGGTTGCATGCCCTTATGAATAGTCACGTCTCAGCCGGATCAAAGCTCGATTAATCTCAGCCAGCCAAAGGCGCTGATTCTCAATCGATCAAGAATCTGATAGCAGTTGTCCGTAAAGCTGCTCAGTCTTTGCCAGTTGTGCCGCCAGCGAAAACTTCTCGGCGACGATTGCTCTACCGGCGTTGCCCATGTCTGCCAAATGGTTACCGTTAAGCAGACCGATGATCGTTTCGGCCATCGCTCGAAAGTCGCCGGCTGGAACCAGGTGCCCGGACTTTCCCTCCACGATCGCTTCGCTCGCTCCTCCGACATTGGTTGCGACCACCGGTCGGCCGGCAGCCATGTATTCCAAAATTGAATTGGAAAAGCCTTCAGCCTCTGAACTGAGCACGCAAATATCCGACACGCTCAGTAAAGCTGCCAGCGCTTCACAGCGGCCAAGAAAGTATGTGCGGTCCTCGATTCCCAACTCGACAGCCAGGGCCTGCAATGACGGCTGCAGCTCACCTTCGCCTGCCAGCAGGAAAGCGACATCAGGCACAGTCTGGCTTATTTGCTGCGCGGCCCGCAGAAACATCGGGTAGTCCTTAACTTTGTGACGCATGTTGGCGACGATGGTGATATGACGCCGAGTGTCACCCCTCAACGCAGGCACACCAAGTCGGGTAAGAGCATCAAGGCGACTGGCGCCCGCAGAGGTTGTCACGCGGTGCATGTCTATGCCGTTGTAAACCACGCTGGTTTTACTGTGCGGCACTCCCTGGCGAACAAGTTCAGCTCGCACCGATTCCGAGTTGGCGAGCACTCGATGCGCTAGAGAGTAAGCGAAGCGTTGTAGCCGCAGTTGGCCAGCACTGCGCATGCCTCCGGTTTCGCGCAACGAAGCCACTCGCGCCGGCACCCGCGCGAATGCTCCGGCGAACATCCCAAAAATGTTGGTGTAGAAATCGTGGGTGTGCAGCACCTGGACCTCGTTGGCTTTCAGATAAGCGGCAAAGCGGCGCATTTGTGAAAAGGCCTGGCGATTATAAAAAGCGGTCAAGGGAAAAGAAGAGATCTCGCCGATGGGTAGGTTCTCGATTTCTGTTCGCAGGATGCCGTCGGGGTTCAGGCAGGCAAGACGAACGCGGAAGCGCCCACTGTCATGCAAAAGGCGGGTGAGCTGAATTGCCTGTCGCTCTGACCCACCCTGGTGGAAACTGTCAATCAATTGAAGAACAACTGGTTTCAATATCGAAAGCTCTCCGCACTGATTAATGAGCCATGCGATAGGTCCCGTTGCTACTTTACCATCTCGATTACTCTTACGGTGGCGTAATAATCAAGCGAGGGGAATTTTCTCAGGACAGCACCGTCCAACCGCTGGAGTGGATTCATGAATTTATTAGCGATCGGCAAAATGCCCGCGAGATTGATGTAAGGCAACGTAAAGGCCTTGCTGCGATATTGCGTGAATCCATGCCCGAAGTCAGCCAGCTCTTCATCCGTCAGCGGCCGCTCAAAAGGAGAGACATCTTCAGCCTGGTAAGGTATCAGTCCACGCAGTAGCTTGATTACTTTTGAATTGCGCACGGGTTCCTGAAAAATGGCCCGTCCGCCTTTTTTCAAAATCCTGAAGACCTCGCGCGACACCAGCTGCAGGTGCAGGTGATGCAGGATGGCAATGCCAAATACCAGATCCACCGACTCATCGGCGAGGGGAATGTTATGGGCCGAAGCATTGATGAAGCTGACGCTGTTGTGGATATTATTTTTAACCAGGCGCTCGCGCGCGACTTTCATAATCGGCTCAGAAATATCCATGGCAATGACGTTGGCGTTGCGGCGTGCGAGCAGCACACTGCTCTTGCCGGCGCCACAACCAAAATCAAGCACTGTCTTTCCGCCTACATCACCCAGCAGATAGTGAGAATATTCGAGCGGATAAATTGTGTCGGCCGACGCATGCAGAAAACGATCGATCTCGTTATTGCTGTAGCGCAACTGTCCTTTGGCCGTGTAGGCGGATTCGATCGCGCTGCGACTTATTTCTTCACGCTCCCATTCCTGGATGTGGTTTCTCTCGGCGAGCGTATGTGAGCTGCGATTAATAACGTATTCGCCGCTTTGAAATTTTGCATGCCGGTTCCCACCATCTACGAAGACCTGATGCCAGAGCTCGAGCATTAACAAAGACCAGAGGGCCATCGAGTGATCTCTGCGGCCACGCTCATGTTCATCCAGCAGCACGTCGGTGTATTTAGGCGAGATGATACCCCGCTCGCGAAAGCGCGAGTCAGTCAGTGTGTCACGGATCCGCTCGCGCAGCTGCAGGTTGATCCACTGCTGGATTGGTACCCCGAATCCCTGCTTGGGACGGTTCAGGATCTCTTCGGGCACCAGATCGGAAACCGCACGCTTGAACAAATGCTTGGTTTCAACCCCGGTCATCTTCATCGAGGCCGGTATGCGAGTGACAAAATCTATCAGCTTGTGATCCAGCAGGGGCACGCGGGCTTCGAGGGAAACCGCCATGCTCATGCGATCGACTTTGGTCAAAATGTCGCCCGGTAAGTAGGTCTTGCTGTCGATGTAAAGCAAAGCGTCCAACAAAGCATTGGTGCCCACGTTGTCGCCATACTCCTGAAACGAAGCGCCGACATGGCTATTAGTGCCGAGCTGATGAAAGAAATCCGTCGTGTACAGCGAGCGCTTATTCAATCCAGTGAAGATTGAGACGTTGTCGAAGTAACGGTCGATCGGGTCAAGCGCGACGTTGTGCAGGAAATTACGGCCCCAGGCGCCGTGCGGGAGCCTCCGGCTAATCGGCTCCATCAATCCTCGCCTTAGTTGCCGCGGCAACAGGCCAAACTTGCGGCGCTTGCGTTCGGTGACGTAACGCGTATAACCCGCAAAGAGTTCGTCGCCGCCATCGCCTGAAAGTACAACCGTGACATGCTCGCGAGCGAGTTTGGAAACAATGTAAGTCGGAATGGCGGAAGAGTCCGCAAAGGGCTCGTCAAAATGCCAGGCCAGTTCATCCACAACATTGCAGATTTCCGGCGTCACGAAAAACTCATGATGGTCGGTGCCGAATTTCTTAGCTGCCTGCCGCGCGTACTTCAACTCACTGTAGCTGTCTTCGAGAAAGCCAATCGAAAAAGTCTTAACCGGCTGCGTCATATGACGCGCCATCAAGCCGACCACGGTGCTGGAGTCGACGCCGCCGGAAAGGAAGGCACCGAGCGGTACATCCGAAACCATGCGAATCCGCACCGACTCGTCCAGCAGCTCGCGCAACTCTTCGAGGTAGTCCTCTTCCTTGCGCCGCGTGCCGTTCGTCTCATACGTAAAATCCCAATACTCCTTGACCAGTAAATGTCCGCTGTGGAACGTCAGGAAATGACCCGGAGGTAATTTCTTAATGTCCTTGAAAATACTTAACGGATCGGGAACATAGCCAAGCGAGAAGTAAGCGTCTAAAGATTCCGCGCTGGTTTCGCGTTTGACGCCGGGATGTTCGAGCAGTGACTTCAGCTCGGATCCGAAAACCAGAGTGCCGGTCGGCGTGAGCGTGTAGTAAAGCGGTTTTTCTCCAGCCCGATCACGCGCGATAAAAAGTCTCTTCTGCCGATCATCCCAAATCGCAAAAGCAAACATTCCCCGCAGGTGGTCCACACAAGCTGTGCCGTACTGCTCGTAAGCGTGGACGATCGCCTCGGTGTCGGAGCGGGTCTGAAATTTGTGGCCCTGCGCTTCGAGGGTAGCCTGCAGTTCGCGAAAATTATAGATCTCGCCGTTGAAAACGATGGTCGCCGTTCCGTCTTCGCCCGAGATCGGTTGCTGGCCGCCGGTCAAATCAATGATCGCGAGCCGTCGCATACCCAACGCGACACCGTCTTTAAGCAAAGATCCGGAATCGTCAGGGCCCCGATACCTGATCACTTCGCACATGTTTTCCAGGATTGCGCCGCGCTCGTCCTGCCCGCGCGCTGAACGTTGGTCCCAGAGATCTATGAATCCTGCAATGCCGCACATTTTTTTATGAAATCCTAGAGGTTAAAGAGCTCGCAATGTTAAAGATTAAGATAAGCCGATTATGTCTAAACGACGAATACCCCGAGGGCTTTGAAATTATACCAGTGAATATCACTCGTGAGCTTCCGCGGGCGTGACCGCGACGGGTTTCAAGAGTAGCAAAGAAGTCTTTAGATCGAGCAATGCAGCACGTCCGCGCGGTAATAAACATAAAACCAGCAGGGTTACAGCGCCCATTATTATAGCGCTGGCAACGAGACCGATCAGCGCGCTGTTAACTACGGTGAACCGCCGGAATAACAAACAAGCTGCGCTGGCTACGCCTACCGCACAGACAAATGGGGCCAGCAGCCTGTAGAAATCGCCTGTGCGCACTGGTCCGGTCCGGCCAACGAACCAAAACTGTAAGGGATTGGCCAGTAAAAGCCTGGCCACTGAATAACACGCCGCCACTCCTACCGGTCCCCAGCGCAGCCCGATGACAATCGGCACGATTGCCAGCGGAGCGTTGATCAGCGACCAATAAAGCATGTCGCGGGTGCGCCCCTGAGTCACCAACAACCAGCCTCCGGTGTTCATGATTGGATTGAACAACCCGGCAATACACATGGCGACCAGAATCGGCGCGGCCTGCCCCCACTGCGGACCGAGTACCAGTTGCACCAGCCAATCAGAAGCCACCAGCATTAATGCCACAACCGGCATTGTCAGCATGATCACTTTTTCCATCATCCGCAGATAGGCTTCGCGATAACGCTCAGGCGAATCGGTTAAGCGACTCAAAGCCGGTATGGCAACCGAAAACAGCGGCTCGTTGATTTGGTCGGTGGGCAATCCCAGTAACTGTATCGCCTTGTTGTAGAGCCCGAGGGCCTGCGCTCCCCCGAACCTTCCGATCAACAGGTTGTCCATGTTGCGCGAGAAATAGTTGATCATCGAATAGCCGGTGACATCGCCGCCAAACTTGAGCATCGACTTAACACCGGCATTTCGTCGCGGACGGCCGGGCCGCCAGCGACAGGCCAGCCATACCCCAACCGTATTCGTCGTCAACAGCGCCAGTTGACTGAACACCAGCGCCCAATAGCGCCAGCCGTACCACGCCAGGCCAATTCCAACGGCGTAACCGACGGTTATCGAGGCGAAGGCGATTCCGCTCAAGACAAAAAACCTCATCTGTCTGCGCAGCAGGGCTTCGTGCTGAACTGCCAGGCCGCCAATCAGAAAACCAGTGGCCGTTACGATAGTGATCAAGGTCAGACGTGGTTCGGCAAAAAACCATGAGACGATCGGCGCAGCGAGGATCATCAGCAGCATGATGCCAAAGCTAATGCCTACGTTGACCCAAAATAGCGTGCTGATTTGTTCGAAGTTAATCTCTGCTCTTTGAATCGTTGCCAGCGAAAGCCCCATGTCCTTGAACATGGCCACAAACAAGGTCGCTACGGCCACCATCCCAATCAGACCGTAATCCTGTGGGGTCAGCAACCGGGCCAGGATCGCAGTGGCTACAATACTCACGCCGAATTTCAATCCGTGCGCAACCATGGTCACCAGACCGCCACGCGCAGTGCGCCCCCCGATGCCGGCATGCAAATGATCGGTCCGGAAATGTTGATCCTGTGGATCCGGGGAAGTCTGCGACATTACAGGAACTCAGTTTCTTACAAGAATTGCCAGGGTTCGCTCGTCGCTGTCGCCATCAACGTAGGAAGTAACGTGTCCGACCTTGAAACTTGTCAGGGCCTGGAATTCCCTTACATATTGTTCAAAATCCAACTGGGTTTCGCCCTCATGCCCCTCGTAAATCAGGAATTTCCAGGGGATGCGCGCCAGTGCGTCCAGCCAGCCAAGATGCCCGCGCACAGCCAGGTAGGAAATCGCGCAGCCATCCAGATTCGGCCGCAGAAACTCGGGCAGGTCCGATTCGACAGGCTGATTGGAAGCGATGTCGGTACCGGTGGTTGAGAAGCGCGTACAACCAAGAGCCAGCAAGAGTCTCTCAGTATGAGGAACCAGATGTTTCCGATCCCAACCATGGCACCAGGCGGCTCCCAGCTTCAAATACTGCCCCATCATCATTCCGATGTTACAGCCCACGTCCAGCACTAATCTTCCTTCAACCGAAACCCCGGCGGCAGTGAGGGCATTGCGGAATACTTCCATCCGCTGCTCGATACTGCGTTTGCTGGGAAGGGTAAGGCCGGGCACTGACTGATACAGGTAGCGACCACCGCGCAGCACGCTCGAGTCGCCAAAGTGCGAAGCATCCGTGGCTTCGAGCGCTACGCTTCGCAGGTACGATTCGTAATTCGTCAGTAAGAAATTCTGAAAATCAATGTACCTGAACCTGCCGTCATCATCCGTAAAGACGTTGTCCGAACACCTGGGACATTCGAACTCTTCATCATTGAATCCTTCGGGCAAAATTACTTTCATCAGCCCTTCGACTTCCATTTGACGGAGCTTCTCTATTCCTGCCTCACAATCGTCGAGCGAAGGTACCGGTCCGTTGACATGCTGAATGACATAAGCTGTCCAGAGACAATCGACGCCTTCCATCTCTATCAGATCATAAAGTCTGGCGCCGACACCTCTCGCATGAAGTAGATTGGCGACCAGGGTCAGGTGGCGGTGGCTGTGCACCAGTTTGAGATGAATCTGGCTATCGCCTTTGGTGGGTGGACCAACGTAGCCCCCGCCATCAATTCCACCCTGGCCTTTAACAATCTTCAAACCCGCATCGGATGGATAGTGGGCAGCTAAGGAGCCAAAAATACTCGCCCTAAAGGATGCCGGCGCCAGATAAACAGCGTGACCTCCTTCGTCATAGGCAATTTTTTCGGCTCCCAGATAGTCACGTAACGATTCTTCGTCAGCCAGGTTGAGATCCTGAAGCGACAGGCGGCGGGATTTTTGGATCGGAAGGATTTGTTCCCAAGGTGCGTTGTTGCCAAAAGCTTTTCCCATCAGCCCGCCAAGTCCAATGCGACGCGCGGCGCGCACTTCGGCCACCAACTGATCCTTTAGCTTCCCAGCCACGTAGTAATGTTTCGGAAAATGAACTGACAGCCATCCTCTGGCTGAGCGCCGGGCGGCTTCCTGCATGAATTGCGCCGGATCCTGGTACAGCTCGTACGCCTTCCTACCTTCATCGGTAATCGTGACATGATGCGCGCCGGCACGCAGCCATCCTGCCTTGATCGGCGCCACGCAACCTCTCATGACTTCTTCAAACTGGTCGAGCTTTTTTTCGCTCAAGTCGTCTGTTTTCGCGATCTCGTCGAGGATAGCCCGAATCGACAGGCCGTCGGGCTCATCGAGCAGAAGAGTAAAGACTTTGCGCACCAGGAGACTGTTGCGAAGACGCGTTTCTGTTCCCATGAATTTAGCTGACGTAACCATAGTGTTGAAGGTGACTCTTCCCAAATTCTGCAATTTCCATTAGGTAAACGAGACATCCATGACGTGGCTACCTGTGGGCGCCGTTGCCGGATCGGGTGCTTGAGCGGCCAATTCCTTTGCCTCCGTCGCCTCGTAGAGGCGCCTGAGTACGATGGCGTATCCGACCACATAGTAGAGATACCAAAGAAAGGCCACGGACGCGAAAAAGCTCGAGACCATATAACCAATCAAGCTGGCTTCGAGGCCTGCTGCCAGATAACGGAAGCGGGATTTTGGATCGTGTTCTTTTGTGTCCGCGCCTATCAGACGTAGCGGCTTGATTGCTGCCACAAGAAACATAATGTAAATGATCATCGCCGGCACACCGGCCTCTGAACCCACCTGCGTATAAGCGTTGTGCGTGGCATGATCAGTATTCGAAAACAGAACGTAATTGTTTAGTCCAACGCCAAACAAGGGATGATGAAGTAGTATAAAGATTGATCGCTTCAAATCATTCTGACGCGCGATTGAAGAACTATCTCCCGTGGTGGCGATGCGCTCCCGGAAATCTCCGGGTGCCAGCGCCACGAAACCCGTGACGACCAGGAGTGCTATACCCAAATAGAGCGGACGATAATTGCGCGCTAAGCGCCAGACCATGAATCCTATCGAGCACATCAGCCCGATAAAACCTCCGCGCGAGAACGACGCAACTATTCCCAACACCATCACTGCAACGCAGAGGGGATATATCAGTTTTCCCAGAACATATTTGGTGGTAAGAAAGAACGCAATCGTGATGGGAATCATCGTCACCAGGTGCAGGGCCATATCGTTCGGGTTGTCGAAGAGACCACCGATGACACCTTCAATGCGCGCGCCGGGAAGATTGAATCGACCTAAACGATAATCATTGAACGCACCTATACTCATCCAACAACTCACCACCAGAATAAGCCAGACGAGAAATTTTAGACGCCATTCAGTGCGGACCACGTTAACAAGGATGATAAAGATCACAAGGACCTTCACAAACTCAACAAAAGCCGACCAGGCCATCAGCCGGTTTGAGGCGAAGGGCACCGACAGCAGGCCGGCGAATAGAAGGACCAGCGCCAGCTTTATCTCCCTGACCGAGATCGAAATCTTGCCTTCAAGCCCGAGCTGGGTGGGGATGTAAACTGCCAATGTGGCGAGCGCAATCCAGAATGCGATTGAAGCAGTCCACTTTAGCGAAGGAAAGATTTCGTAAGGACGAAAATAGACCCAGGCTGTGAAAAAAAACAGACCGGCGTAACTAATTGCGTGGCCACGCTTAATGCCCATTGGTCGCCGTGCCAGGTCCGCCGGGACTGAGACCGCTTTCGGCGCGACCTTGGTGATCGGCGCCGGATTCGAGTCGGAAATCCGGGCTGGCGGCACCCACACTTCAACCGGGTCCTGAGCTGAATCTCCGTCAGCTGGCCTGCGTGACACGGGCTCG
Organism: Pyrinomonadales bacterium; assembly: GCA_038237475.1. Lineage (GTDB taxonomy): Bacteria > Acidobacteriota > Blastocatellia > Pyrinomonadales > Pyrinomonadaceae > JAOAPY01. The sequence goes on from JBBRYS010000005.1 coordinate 88,970, forward strand.
TAATCCAAAATGTGCGGTTCCTGGGGCATTTGGTGACTTTCCGAGGAGAGCGGAAATCTTTCGCCGGACAGTATAACCGGAACGAATGCGTCTCACGATCCGGGAATGCGTGTCGATAAAAATAATGGAAGCTGCAACGCAATAAACGCGGCAGCTTCCACCGGAATTTGAAGCGAGGCGCGGACTGCAAGGTGCCTCTTGGGGGGCGAAAGCCTTCCGGCTACACTGCGACCTGTTCCTGGGTACTGGCCAGAACGAGATCGCGAACTCGTTCGCGCAAAGCGCTTTCAAAACGGCGTGCTTCTTCGACCTCGCCAAAAGAAAGTGCGCGCAACTCCTGTTCAATACGGCGCCGATAGTCGGACACCAGGGAATCGGAAACACCCAGAACTGCTGCGACCTCAAGCTGAGTTGAGTTCTCTGAGGCCAGGTAGCAGTGCCAGAGCACTCCCAGAATTCGATTGTACTGCTTCACTTTACCGCGCACCGTCTCGTGCAGGTTCTTCAAAAACTGGTCGACAAAACCGGCGGCTTCGTCTTCAGACTCACGTCTTAACAAGCCCTGCTCAGGAGTGTCCTTACGATCCACCGGTTCAAACTGAAATCGCTCGCTGTCGCTGTCGTCCGTTTCCAGGGGCACCAGATAGATGTCCATGACCGGGAGACGTGACATCACAAGGCTGCGCAAAGTCCGCACATCAACCGGGGCGTCGACTGCGTCGAGCACCGACACAATCAAATCTTCAAGGTCTGAATTGCTGATCACTACCTGAGAATCTCCGGTGCAACCAACCATGCGGGTATCTCGCTGGCGGATTGGCACCATGTGGGCGCGCTGTTCCAGCTCATGATGATCGCGGCGACGTTTTTGATCGCCCCACTCGCTCAAGCCGTAAATCCGGTCGGCCAGCCGGCGATGTGGTTCGTTGTCGATTCCGCTGGTGTCGAAGCGGCGAAAGTTTGAGCTCGACTGAATCAGCGTCGAAATGCGACGCGCCAGGCGATAGCTTTCCGGATGGCGTTTGCGGAGCTCGGCGGTGAGCAGGTTGGTCAACTCGATCTGACTGATCTCGCATTCGATCTCATAGTCAGTCATGCTCGTATCGAGGTAGTGTTCAAATCGATTCTTGCTCAGTAACTGGACGAACAATTCCTGAGTGAGGTCTGTGTGAGCGTTGCTGCCACCTTCTTCAACCAGCAATCCGGCATTTCTGGATGCTCGTACCAAAGGGTGGTGCGACACGATACGATGCAATTCGCTCCAGAGCCTGTTGACGTCCGAAGAGCGCAGGCTTTCAACCCACTTGCCGCCTTTCGAATAACGCTCGGGCGTTGGACGCGGCACTCGTGCAGGTTTCTCCTGAGCCGGAGCGGATACTGGAGCAGCTTCGAGTTGGCTTGTGTAATCTTGGCTTAGGGGTTTCACTTGATTTTCTTGGGCCGAGACGGCTATGTGGTGTTTGATTTATTGAGCGTTGAGGCTCGACCGAGTCAGCTAGGCTGGCCTGATGATCGCGAAGAGCAAAAACTTACTGTAAAAGTGAGAAGCTCGAAGAAGCGCAAGGCTAAACTCAGCGACCAGAGCGTTGCGCCATCCAGCTCTGCTGGGGCGTGGTCTTCAAGACGTCCCGAGTACTAACAAGAACCTCGGGAACTATCTAGTTTTCATTTAACTGGCCGTTTGGGGATGCGCCCAACTGGACTTGGTGGGCCTTCCTGGATAGCAAGGGGAGCAACTCCCTTAACTGACGAAAGGGATGGTACCAGCAAACTAAAAATTGAGCAACAAGTTTTTACATTTCTCTCAACATATTGATTTCATTCGAAAAAAAGTTGTTTAAACCTCTTCAGAAGCTGGAAATCGGGTTTGATTAGCCCTTTTCCCCAGCTGACCAAGCGAAATGCGTCTATTTAGACCCGATCATTGAGGCTTGCAGATTAACTTTGCCCCTAGCCTGTTCCTCAATGCGTGGACGCCTTGGCCCAGATCATAAGGGCTTAATGTTTTAGCAGCTTATCTATGCGATTTAGGGGAAGATATGGTTTCTTCAGGTGTGGGCTCCTTCACAAAACAGGCCGCTTGCCCCTCGTCAAAAATCCTGCTTGAGTATCGTCTCGGCGCCCTGGCCTCGGAAATGATCCAACTGGTCGACTGGCACCTCAAGGAGTGCGATTTTTGCTGGTCTGAAGTGAGGCTACTCACTCATCATGGCCAATCAACGGCAACCGGAGTTGAAGGCCGGCCACCATCCATTCCTGTAAACTTGAGGGTCCTGGCAGAAGCTTTGCTCTTCAGTCACCGGCCGCGCCCGTCAAAGTCGAAACGACAAAACACTCTCAGCAAATGAGCGCGCTCTTGCAACTTATCGTTGCTCGCAAGAACTACCACCGCTCCAATAATTTCTTTACTCGGACTGAGGCTTTCGTGGCAACTCAATCACGAAAGTGCTACCGGCGCCCAGAGTCGATTCAACTGCCACGTCGCCCCCGTGAGCGCGCGCCAGATGTTTGACAATGGCCAGTCCCAAACCGGTCCCTCCCAACTCGCGCGAACGAGCACGATCTACCCGATAGAAACGCTCGAATAGCCGTTGCAGGTGTTGGGTCGGTATTCCCTCTCCAGAATCATCAACAAAGATCTTGTCTCGAGAACCATTCTCATGCCGTACTGTAACGCGGCCGCCACTGCGATTGAACTTGATCGCATTGTCAATGAGGTTAGTCAGCATTTGTTCGAGCCGGGGCGGATCGGCCAGGACTCTGACGTCCTCACCAACTCTGTTCTCCACGGCCACTTCACGATTTGCTGCGCTACTGGTTAACGATGTAATGACGTCGTTGACTAAATGCCGCAGGTGAATCTCTTCAGTCTGCACTGCAATATTCCCAGCCTCAATTGCGCTTAGCTCCAAAATATCATCAATCAAGCCATGCATTCGGGTTGCGTTTCGGCGAATGATAGCTAGAAACCGCTGGCTATCAGCCGCGGCGATATCCCCCCTTTCGAGGGTCTCAATAAAGGCAAGGATGGCCGTCAAAGGAGTGCGCAGCTCATGGGAAACATTTGAGAGAAACTCCTGACGCACGTGTTCGAGCCGCTCCAGCTTGGTGACATCAAAAAATACTCCGATGGCGCCCTGCACGGCTTTTCCATCACTCGCACGAAGAGGAACGACACGCAAATCAAAAACCTTGCGATCGGGCCCGTGGGTCTCGACTTTGATTCCGGAACGCTCTTCCCCTTTCATAGCGCCAAGGAAGGCCCCATAGATTGCCGGGTTCCTCGTTAATTCAGTCAAACGCTGCGACTGCAGTGATTTTGCCGCGCGCGTGAATAACTGAAAAGCAGCAGGATTGGAGGCCACTACGCGCATGTCATTATCCACTACCAGCAAGCCTTCGCGCATCCCACCCAGGGTCGCCTCGAACAGTTTTCCCAGAACGAGAAGTTGCTCGCTGTCCGCATCTTTTGTTGTTCGTGAATCGATTGCGAAAGAACCGATAGCTGTTTTTTGAGCTTGTTTGGAAAGAGAGGATCTAAGGAAAACGCCGGCCAGCACCGACAGGCTGATAGTTATGATCAAAGCCGCCGTGACGGCAGGCGCCAGAGCCAAAGCGCCCAGCAGAGCAATTCCTGCCGCTGCCATCCAATAGAATTGAAACTTCATTTTCTGCAAACTCTATGGGGTTTTGCCGCAGCCTGTGAAGCGATAGCCAACGCCCACCACGGTCTCAATGCAGTCGCCACAGTCCCCTAGTTTTTGCCGCAGACGCCGGATGTGAACGTCGAGCGTGCGCGCATCGCCGTAATAGCTATAACCCCAAACGTTGTCGAGTAACTGCTGGCGGGTTACGACTCGATCGTGACTCCTGGCCAACGCTGACAAGAGGTTGAACTCTTTGTTGGTGAGTTTGACCCGCGTGCCTTTGCAAACGACTCGGACATCAGAGAAATCGATCACTAACTGATCGTCCTCATAATTTTTAGTGGCGCCTTCGTCGGTGCGCCGCAAAACTGCTCGCACTCGAGCCAGCAGTTCCCGGACAGAAAAAGGTTTGGTAATGTAATCGTCCGCACCCAAATCCAGTCCGGCCACCCGATCGGCTTCCGATGTCCTGGCAGTGAGCATGAGAATCGGCGTCCGCCTGGTCAGCGGTTCCCGGCGCAGTCGCCGGCAAAGCTCGCTCCCGCTCATCGCCGGCAGCATTAGATCGAGAATGATAAGGACCGGCGGGTTGCGCTGGTTGAGGGCCTCAATCAGTCCCTGTTCGCCGGTGGCGGCAATCACGGTGGCAAGACCTTCGCGTTCAAGGTTGTATTTCAAACCTTCGGCGATATCTGCATCGTCCTCGATGATCAGGACAGGTCTGGACATGACTTCAGTGAATGTGTTTGATGATCGCTGCTTCGGCCATATAAACGGTCAGCTCGCAGATATCAGTTACATAGTCCCCGATTCTTTCCATGTGTTTGGCTACGAACAACAGACGCGCGTCGCTAGTTGCGGTAGCAGGCTCAGATACCATCAGCGCGATCAGGTCATGAAAAAGTTGGTTATAAAGGGCGTTGATTTCCTTATCCCGTTTGATGACTTCTCGCGCTGCCATGGCATCACGGGCCGTAAAGGCATCGAGCGCAGCACGCAACATCGACGAGGCATGGTCGGCCATGCGCTGCAGGCTACCGCTCAGTTTGATCTCAGGTTCAGTGTTGAGATCGAGGGTGGCCCGCGCGATATTACAAGCATGGTCGGCGATACGTTCCAGTAATGGCGCCATCTTCACGGCCGCGATGACAAAACGAAGGTCGCGGGCAGCCGGCTGGCGCAGTGCAATGATATCGACGCATTGCCGGTCGATCTCGACCTCGAGGCGATCAATCTCATCATCGTGGTCCAGGACTTCCCGGGCCATCGCGTCGTCACGCTGCGCGAGGGCATTCATCGCGCTCTCGAGCGCTCGTTCAGCTTCGCCCCCGAGCAACAGCACTCGATCGCGCAATTCATTTAATTCGTCGTCAAGATGGCGATGATGATCCATAAGAAATTTGGTCTTTGGTCCCCGGACCCTTTTTCACCCAAACCTTCCGGTGATGTAATCCTCGGTCAACTTCTGATCCGGAGCGGTAAAAATCTTCTCGGTCGGGTTCACCTCAATCAATTTGCCGAGCAGGAAGAAAGCCGTGGTGTCAGAAACGCGCGCGGCCTGCTGCATATTGTGTGTCACGATCACAATCGTGTACTTCTGCTTGAGATCAACGATGAGCTCTTCAATCTTTGCGGTGGCAATCGGATCCAGCGCCGAAGCCGGCTCGTCCATGAGGATCACTTCCGGCCTGATTGCCAACGCGCGCGCAATGCAAAGGCGTTGCTGCTGACCGCCCGAGAGCCCGAGCGCCGACTGGTGCAATCGGTCCTTTACCTCGTCCCATAACGCGGCGTCTTCGAGTGCCTGCTCGACCCGTTCGGCCAGTTCAGCCTTACTATTTGTTACCCGATTGATCCGCAGACCGTAAGCGACGTTATCAAAGATGGACTTAGGGAAGGGATTCGATTTCTGAAACACCATACCCACGCGCCGGCGCAAATCAACCACGTCCGTACCGGGCGCATAAATATCCTCGCCATCGATAAAGACTTCTCCTTCAACCCGCGTCCCGGGAATGACGTCATTCATGCGATTAAGAGTTCTCAGGAAAGTGGACTTGCCGCATCCTGAAGGACCAATCAGGGCTATCACAACTCGCCCGGGAATCTCGAGTGAAATATCGTGCAACGCCTGCGTCCGCCCATAGAAGAAGTTCAGATGACGCACGGCAATCACGGCAGTGGTCGGCAGCCCGGCGCTGGAGGCCAGGTTCGCCGGCAGCTTGAACTGCTGCGGGACCTTGGTCGTGGTAACTGACATCTTCAAAACTTCTTGCGCGTGAAGAATCGCACGGTGATGTTTATTCCCAGGATTAACGTCATCAAGACCAGGGTGGCCGCCCAGGCTCGCCTGTGCCATTCGTCATACGGCGAAATCGCGTAATTGTAAATTTGTACTGTAAGCGAAGCGATCGGCTGATCCAAGTAGTGACTGAAGAAGCGGCTGCCAAAAGCAGTGAACAAGAGCGGCGCCGTCTCTCCCGAGACTCGCGCCACCGCGAGCATCGCTCCGGTCGCGATCCCCGAAGCGGCAGCTGGAATCACGACGCCCAGCGTAACGCGCCACTGCGGCGCTCCGAGTGCGAGCGCGCCTTCGCGTAAATTTTGTGGTACCAGCCTGATCATTTCTTCAGTCGTGCGCGCAACGATTGGAATCATGATCAAACCGAGCGCAATCCCGCCGGCAAAGGCTGAAAAATGTTTCAAAGGCAGGACGACAACGGCGTACACGAAAACGCCGGTGACAATCGAAGGTATGCCCGTTAGCGTATCCACAACAAATCGCACCAGGCTGGCAAAGCGGCCGCCGCCAAACTCGGAAAGGTAGACGCCGACTGCGATTCCCAGTGGCATACCGGCTGCAGACGAGAGCACCAGCAATACGACCGTACCAAGAATGGCGTTGCCAATGCCCCCACCTTCCCCAACTGGGCGAGGACTATCAAGTAAGAATCGCAAGCTGACAGAACCAATTCCCTGCCAGGCAATGTAGGCGAAAATTATCAACAGCACTCCCACCGCGAAGACTGTGCAGGAGGCTGTGAGCGCTGTCATAACGGCGCTGGCTAACCGCCGCTGGCGATCACCGGGGCTCAGAGATCTTGTTAACTGAGATTTCAATCCGGGCCTTTTCTTTCAGGGTTACCGCTTTATGTACTTAAGCCGTTGCCCCGCCCCTGCGCGTGACATGCCAAACCAGGAACCGTGCCAATCCATTCACTGCGAACGTCACTAAAAAGAGAATCAAGCCCAGCTCGATCAGAGCACTCAAGTAAAGAGTCTGGGTTGCTTCAGTGAACTCGTTGGCGATAGCCGAAGCGATTGTGTATGACGGTGCGAACAGCGAAGTGCTGATGTGGGCCCGATTACCGATCACCATCGTGACGGCCATCGTTTCACCAAGAGCCCGCCCCAGACCCAACATGACAGCACCGGCAATTCCCGGGGCTCCATTGATCAGCACAACCCGCGTTGTCTCCCACCTGGTGGCCCCGAGCGCGAGCGCCGCTTCTCGCTGCGTATTGGGGACAGCTGCAAGAACATCGCGTACCACTGCCGAGATGATTGGTGTAACCATGATCGCGAGAATGATCCCGCCGGTCAGCATCCCAATCCCCGTGATCGTTCCCTGGAATAAAGGCAACCACCCGAACCAGTGGGCGAGCGGCGGGTCGACGTAGACGCGCAGAAAAGGCGCCAACACAAAAATTCCCCACAGCCCATACACAACGGATGGAATCGCTGCCAGTAGCTCGACCATGAATGTAATCGGTCGGGCGATGTAGCTCGGCGCCTGTTCAACCAGGAATACTGCAATTCCCAGGGAGAGGGGCACGCTAATCAACAAGGCGAGCAGCGAGGAGACTACGGTTCCGTAAATGAACGGCAGCGCGCCGAACTCACTCGTAACCGGATTCCACTCGCGGCTCCATAGAAAGCCAAACCCAAATTGGCGTATCGAAGGTAACGACTTGAAAGTCAGGGCAGCGATCATCGCCCCGACTACTATCAAGACCAACAACGCCGCGCTAAACATTAACACGCGAAAAGCAGCGTCGCCCGCATTTCCCGTAGGCGACAGCACGCGCCTCAGACGTCCGCCAAACTTAAGCTTGTCGCGCCCAGGAGTGACAATTTGGCTGGTCATAGGAATTCAATCTTGACCGAGCAGAACGAGAACCTGGCTCATCGCAAAGGCTGCCCTGCGGCCGTGACGGACTTAAGCTTCGCTTCTGCTCGCTTCACTATCTCGTCAGGGAGGGGAGCATACAGCAGAGCCTTCGCAAAGCCTTCGCCATCATGGATTCCCCACCAAAGAAAATCCACCACCGCTTTGCCTTTGATCGCATTCTTCTGTTCTTTATAGACCAGGATGTAGGTATAGCTCGCAATGGGATAGACATCGGGCCCGGCAGCATTCGTAATCGATACTCGTAGGTCGTCCGGCGTGGTCGCTGTCGCCGCAGCAGCCGCCGCAGTCACGGCCTCGATAGTCGGCTCCACAAACCTGTCACCCGCGTTCCTGATCAGGGCCACCGGCAGACTGTTCTGCTTCGCATAAGCCAACTCGACGTAACCAATCGTATTTGGCTGACTCTTCACCTGCCCGGTAACGCCTTCATTTCCCTTGCCACCCTGGCCCACGGGCCACCTGGGTGATTTGTCCGTCCCGACTTTTGTCTTCCACTCCGGACTGACCTTGGCGAGATAGTCGGTAAACACATACGAGGTCCCGCTGCCATCGGCCCGATGGACCACAGTGATGCTGTTAGCCGGCAACGTCGCGCTCGGATTATCTGCCTTGATGCGCGGGTCGTTCCACCTGGTGATCTTTCCCAGAAAGATATCGGCAACGACATCACCAGAGAAACGCAGCGGCGCAGACACTCCCTGCAGGTTATAGGTCAGGACTACTGCACCGAGAACAGTGGGAATGTGGAGCAGCGCCGCGGGCGCACCCTTTAGCTCTTCATCGGTCATGGGCGCATCAGTCGCGCCAAAGTCTACAGTTTCTGATTGAATCTGCTTGATGCCCCCGCCCGAGCCAATCGATTGATAGTCAATTCTGATATTGGAGTTAGCCTTGCCGTATTCACTTACCCATTTTTGATAAAGCGGATTCGGAAACGTCGCGCCTGCACCCTGCAGCGCGATCACGCCACCCGGTTGCGTCCCGGTAGATCCCGGGCTGCAGGCTACGGAAATCAATAAGAGTAAGACGCTAACCGCGAGAACGGCACACGCCGACAGCTTCGATAGAGACATTGCTTCTCACCTCATCATTTATGATCGGTTGACCACGAAAGAACTGGTAACTCTAGAAGCGGGGTGTTACATCCGTCTGAACTGCACCTGAACAGTATGTGAACACTGCCGCCGGCAGCCCGTGATGAGAGTCGAACTAGGATCAGCGAGTGGATTTGAGGTTCGTTGTGTTACTTGTGCTGCGAGCATGAATTGAAATAGTCCCGCAGGGAATTTACCTTCTGCACGTCTTTGGTTATGCTGAACGCCAATCAGGTCACAAAGGAATGTTTATGAAACTCTCTCGAAAACTGTTCGCCGCTATCCTGCTGTTCACGATCTCCCTGCCGTTATTTGCGGCAACCGGAAGTAACGCCGGCACACCGGATGAACCAGGGGCGAGGCGAATCAAACAACGACGTCACAAAGTGCGGCGCCGCCCGCCACTTGAAAACAAGGTAGAGATCCCAATGTCTGCAGCAGCAAACACAACTTCATCGGGTCTTACTTACATCATCACTAAACAGGGTAACGGCAGACAACCCGTCGCTGGTGAAACTGTTATCGTCAACTACACCGGCCTGCTTGGCAGTGGGGTTAAATTTGACAGCTCGCTGGATCGAGGCCAGACATTCGAGTTTCCGCTGGGTGCCGGACGGGTCATCAAGGGCTGGGACGAAGGCATCGCCAAACTTCATATCGGTGACCAGGCCACACTGATTATCCCGCCTGAGTTGGGTTACGGCTCCCGCGGCGCCGGGGGTGTCATCCCACCAAACGCAACACTCATCTTTCTCGTTGAACTGGTGGGAATTAAATAGCCGCAAAACCATCCGGGCTTGATTAGGAATCGGAGGTAGTCATGAGGCGAACGCTTCACTTTCTCCTGCTGTGCACGCTGTCGGCTCCTGTGGCCGGCCAGGCAGGTTCTGCGCGTCTCGTGTCAAACGCCAAATCTCAGTCTTACATGAATGGGTCAGTGCGGCGGGTAAAGCCGGCCGGACCAGACACTGTGGTGCAGTTTGATAGACGCGAAGAGATGATTTCCATGCGCGATGGCGTGCGACTTCATACCTTGATTTTTGCGCCGCGCGGTCAAAAGGGGGATCTGCCGATCCTCATTAACCGGACACCCTATGGCATCGCGCAGACCAACTCTGATGGTATCAACCGGCGCTACCACGAACTGGTGCAGGACGGATACATCTTCGTGCGCCAGGACATTCGCGGACGCTATGCCTCTGAAGGACAGTTTGTGATGAATCGCCCGCCGCGCGATCGGAAAGATGCAAAAGCGATCGACGAAAGCACCGACACCTACGATACGATCGATTGGCTGATCAGGAACGTACCCAAAAATAATGGACGAGCGGGAATTTTTGGGGTCTCTTACGATGGCTGGCTGGCAGCCGCAGCCACGCTCGATGCGCATCCAGCTTTGAAAGCTTCCTCGCCTCAGGCGCCGATGACTGACACCTGGATGGGTGACGACTTTTTTCACAACGGAGCCTTTCGGCAGAGCTACGGCTATGAATATGTAACCTCGATGGAGTCCTCGAAGGAAGATACCGATGTGACGTTTGAAAAGGACGCTTACGATTGGTATCTGGAATTGGGCACGCTTGCCAAAATCACCGAGAAACTAAAAGGCAAGTTGCCCTCCTGGAACGCATTTGTCGCGCACCCTCACTACTCGGACTACTGGAAAGCGCGCGCCGCGGAGCGCTACCTTGGACGAACTCACGTGGCTACTCTCGTAGTGGGTGGATGGTGGGATCAGGAAGATTTTTACGGAGCGCTGGCGACTTACAAAGCACTCGAAAAGTACGATCAGAAACACCAGAACTTTATTGTGATGGGTCCCTGGAACCATGGCGGATGGAATGGCATGGGCACCAGCCTGGGTGCGATTGAGTTCGGCAGCCCGACGGGCCTTCATTATCGCCGCGACATTCAGGCGCCCTGGTTTGCATATTATCTGAAAGGCAAAGGGAAGCTCACTCAGCCCGAGGCTGAGACTTTTCAAACTGGCGCCAACAAGTGGATTAGTTCAGATCGCTGGCCGCCCAAAGAGTCAGTTGAACGCAGTCTCTTTCTGCGGCCGGGAAATAAACTCTCGTTTGAACCGCCGGTGGGAAACAAGGAAACGGAGTTTGAAAGCTATGTTTCGGATCCGGCCAACCCCGCGCCTTATCGCCGGCGCCCGATACAGGCCACCTATGGACCAGGCTCGCTCTGGTACACCTGGCTGGTGGCGGATCAGCGTTTCCTTCAGGACCGCGCTGACGTGGTGAGCTGGCAGAGTGAAGTACTGGAGCAGGACCTGACGATCAGCGGCGACATTCTCGCGCTCTTGTTTGCATCGACCACGGGTACAGACAGCGATTGGGTAGTTAAACTCATCGATGTTTATCCGGAGCATGACCCGGACGACAAGTCGATGTCCGGGTATCAGCTGATGATCGCGGATGAAATATTTCGCGGCCGCTATCGCCGCAGTTTCGAAAACCCAGCTCCGATCCCAGCCACCCAGGTCAGGGAATACGCGATCGATCTCTACGGGAACAATCACTGTTTCAAGCAGGGACACCGCGTGATGGTCCAGGTACAGAGCTCATGGTTCCCTCTTTACGACCGCAACCCGCAAACTTTCGTAGCGAACATCTTTGAGGCGCAGCCTTCCGATTATCAGAAGGCAACGCAACGCATTTACGAATCCCCCCGTTATCCTTCGCACGTCATCCTGCCCGTGCTGCAGTGAGTGGTGAATCTCAGAACTTGATCACAGTATCGAACTGCAGCCGTGTAGTAGGGCGATTAAACGAGCCCGGCGGCGTAGTAGCGAACGGTCCCAGCAAACCGTTGGGTCGCTGCGTCACGATCCCGGTCACAGAAAAAATAACCCGCGGGTCGGCTGCATAAGCGAACTGCATCCGGTGCCCGCGCATATCCGATTGCTGCGTTATGTCTGAGAAGTTGAAAGGCGTCAACACCGCGTCCTTTTCAATGCGCATGAACGTGTAACCGAACTGCATATCACCCCGCGCTCGCGTTGATCCGACCTGGACTTCGCCCCACCAGCCGTGCTGCTCGTGATTGCGCAGCAGTACATCAGCTCCACCCGGTCCGGCTACGACTACGTCGTGAGTCTGGGTGTTGGTGACGAAATCAAGCAGCAGTGTTACGGGAAAACGCTTGCTGTGCTTGAGTTCAAGCTTGCCCAGCAGATCGACCAGGTTGTAGCCAGATGACAGATGCCCGTCGCGATTAGTCGCATTGTTGCTTGCATTTGTCAGGCCCAAATTACCATTGCCGGTCACCAACTGATCCCTGGAAATGGCGACTTGAGTAGTTATGGTCTGGGCCGGCGTACCGCCGGAAGCGGGAATCGTAAACGTCACGGGCAATAGTAACTGGCTGCCGAAGACTTGCACGGGCGAGATGAACTGCGTGCCTGAGAAGAATAGGTCCGCAGCCGACACCGTCAGGGCTAGTCTGGGATTTGGTTCGAAGTGCGCGCGCAACTGCCCGCCATAAAGCGCCAGATCGCGCCCGCCGCGACGAGATTGTTCAATGTTTACAGTACCGTTCGCGTTACGCACAAAAGCAGAGTTGCGTTCCAGCAGTGGTGACTGCCAGGCGACGAAGGTCAGATCCTTCAGCGCCGACTTCTTAAACGACCGCGAGTAAGACTCATTAAATCCCTCCACCATCAAATCGCTGTCGATGGTCATCTCGGTGAAAATCCAGGGCGGTTCGAACTTTCCACCCTGCAGGCGCAGGCCGGGCACTCGCTTCGGCTTGTAAGTAACAAACGCCTGATCGAGCGCGACGGGTTTACGTGTGAAGAAATCCGTCAGCGTCTGATTGGTAGAAATGTTGTCGGCCAGGCTACCGGTCGCCAAACGCAGGCCCCAGTCGAATTCGTCGTTAACCGAACCGCGCATCTGCAGCCGTGCTCGCATGCGCATGCGATGCCTTGAGCTGAGATCGTTTCCCAACACCGCGGGATTATTGCCGTTGGCCTGACTATTCGAGAGGCCAAAAAAGGATTCTGCCCGCAACCGAATATCTCCGCTGAGTTTGATCGCGCCCAGTTCCGAAACACGACCTTCAACTTTCTTCAGGCGATCTTCCATCGCGACGGTTTGCGGCGCCAGTTCGGCTGCACTCCCCCCTCCGGGCGCTGAGATAGCTGTGGCCGCCGGCTTGAAATCATTGCCGGTTAATTTCGCAGCCAGCTCTTTAATAGTTTGCTGTTGCTCCAGCATCATCTGGCGCATCTGTTCGAGTTGGGTGGCCTGCTCCATCAAGGCAGCTTCGAGCGTCGCGAGGCGAACGGCGTCGCTTGCACGAGCTTCGGTATGCATTGGCACAGCAACCGGCGGTGCGATCGAGGCTCCGGTAAAAGACTTGTCAGTTGTCGTCGAACCTTTCGCCCTGGTCTGACCATGCATGTCGGTGGCTAAGAAAAGGCAAAGGGCTAGCACGTTAAAAGCCAGGCTCAAATTACGCTGAGAAATCGGCGGCATCTCGTCCTCCAGTTGTGGCTGAATAGGAATCGCTTAGTTTAGGCGCGCGCCATGAACGTCACCTTAACGCGATGTTAAATCGATGTGAAGGAAGGGAAACGTTTTTTACTACTTATCGGCAACCAGCTTTTAGTTGTGACCGCAAGCCAGCGAGCATGAGTTGGGAACCTTCGCCACCTGGCGAACAAAGCACTTCGCAAAACATTCACAACGAGCACCCGAGAAGGTTATACTGCCGCCGATCCCTTTTTCTTTGCAGTAAATTCTTTATCCGTTAATCGAACCAGACACCGGTTTCAATAACCGGCACCAACGATTATTACTTCGGAGGCAGGCGATGCATGACGATGAAAAGGATGACGACCAAGACCTGAATCAGTCGCATTCCGGTTTTTCGCGCAGAGATTTCCTGAAAGTTGGAGGAATCTCTTTGTCGGTACCACTGGTGATCGGTTCACGGACAATACGCGTGGCCGGGAGCGACGTCAAAGTTTACGGCCCTGGCAAGGTTCCCATTTCGCTAAACATCAACGCGAAAAAATATGCAGCGGAAGTCGAACCGCGCATGACCTTACTCGACACCTTGCGGAATGAGTTTGAACTAACTGGCGCCAAACGCGTCTGTGACCGGGCAACCTGTGGCGCCTGCACGGTGATCATTGACGGTAAATCGGTTTACTCATGCACGGTATTGGCCATCGATACGCAAAACAAAAAGATCACGACTGTCGAAGGTTTGACGGACGGCGAGAACCTGCACCCCGTGCAGCAGGCGTTCGTCGATAACGACGCGCAACAGTGCGGCTTCTGCACCCCGGGCTTCGTTGTAGCCTGCAAGGCTTTTCTCGACAAACATCCCCATCCGACCCCGGAAGAGTTGGGCACAGGCCTGGGTGGCAACCTCTGTCGCTGTGGCACCTACATGGGCATCCGCGCTGCGGTGATGCAAGTGGCCAAAGGAGGGCAGAATGGCTGAGTACAAATGGCCCGAGGCGGACAAGCGCGCTTTGATTGGTAAACGTATTTCTCGAATCGACGGCCCCGATAAAGTCTCCGGCCGCGCCAAATATTCGTACGACATCAAACGGCCCGGCGTGCTCTATGCACGCATGCTGCGCTCTCCGCATGCGCATGCGAAAATTGTCAGCATCGATATCACGGCCGCAGAAAAAATGCCCGGGGTCAAAGCCGTGCGCATCATCCAGGAGGTGGGTAAGGAGATTAAGTGGGCCGGCGATGATATTGTCGGCGTGGCCGCCATCGATGAGGCTGCGGCTGAAGACGCCGTCCGCGCGATCAAGGTCCAATACGAAATTCTTCCCCATTTGGTAATCGACACCGATCCACAGAATGCCGGCGACAATGCCAAACCAACGGCGGCGGTCACCCAGGGAGATCCGGCTGCTAACTTCGCCGCCGCCGACGTTGTCAGCACCGAAGGTTTCTATGGTAACCACGTCATCACCCACTGCTGTCTGGAAGCACACGGGATGACCACTGAGTGGAGTGACGACAAAAATCTACTGGTCCATCCCTCCACGCAAAATGTTTCGGGTACCGCGGCCCAGATGGCTACGCCACTGGAAACTCCTGCTACCAACATCAGGGTGCATCAGGATCATATTGGCGGAGGTTTCGGCAGTAAGTTCGGGCCCGATTCGTGGGGTATCGAGTGCGCCCGGATCTCAAAACAGGCTGGTGGTAAGCCCGTCAAACTTTTTCTCGAACGGGCCGCTGAATTAATGGTGGCCGGCGCGCGTCCCTCAAGTTATGCACAGGTGAAGGTCGGCGCAAAAAAAGACGGCACCCTCGTGGCCTGGGATTCTGTCTCATGGGGAACCGGCGGACCTGGGGGCGGGGGCTCGCCGCCACTACCGTACGTCTTCAACATTCCACACCAGCATAAGCAACATACGGCCATCGCTAATAATATCGGGCCGGCGCGTGCCTGGCGGGCGCCCAATCACCCACAAGGCTGCTTAATCACGATGAGTGCGCTCGAGGATATGGCAGCGCACCTGCAGATGAACGCGCTTGATTTCTTCTTGAAAAATATCGACCTGACCGGACCACGGGCACAGGTCTATCGCGACGAATTAAAGATCGCCGCCGACTTAATCGGCTGGCAAAAGCATTGGCATCAGCGAGGCGACAAGACCGCTGGTCCAATTAAGCGCGGGCTGGGGCTTTCAATCCACACCTGGGGAGGAGCCGGACACGCCAGCGATTGCGACATAACGATTCAGCCGGACGGGTCTGTCGAATTAAAAATGGGAACGCAGGATCTGGGAGTCGGGACTCGCACCGCGCTCGCGATCGTGGTGGCTGACACGCTGGGCTTGCCATTGACCGGGGTCAGGATCCTCATCGGCGATAACAGCTATCCGGTATCCGGCCCGTCAGGCGGCAGTACAACCATCGGCGGCATCAGCGCCTCTTCGCGCCGTGGAGCAGTCGATGCACGCGACTTGATCTTTGCCAAAGCAGCTCCCGCGCTCGAGGCCAAACCTGAAGAGCTGGAAGCCTGGGGCGGCATGGTCCGAGTGAAGACTGATCCGAGTCGCAGCCTTACCTGGGCCCAGGCCTGCGCCAAGCTGGGCGGGATGCCGATCACGGTGCGCGGCAAGAATCCCGGCCCGGAAAAGCTTAACGACCAGGGAGTCGGCGGCGTGCAAATGGCCGATGTTTCGGTGGACGTCGAAACCGGCATTGTGAAGATTAACAAGATCGTCGCCGTTCAGGATTGCGGCCTGATCATCGATCTTAAAACCGCCGAGAGTCAGGTCTACGGCGCCTTAATTATGGGTGTCACGTACGCTTTGTACGAAGAAAAGATCATGGACCAGCAAACGGGGACTATGCTCAATCCGAACATGGAGTTCTATAAGCTTGCAGGTCTCGGTGATATTGGTGAGTTGGTGGTGCACATGATGACCGGAAAAGGATACGACGAAAGAGGACCCATCGGTTTAGGTGAGCCACCCACGGTTTCGCCGGGCGCGGTTATCTCGAACGCCGTCGCCAATGCGATCGGAGTGCGGGTGCCGACGTTGCCACTAACGCCGGATCAGGTCCTGGCCGCACTGGAAAAGAAAGGAGGCAACCATGCGCGCATTTGAGTACACCAGTCCTGAGAATGTGGACCAGGCTCTGCACCTGCTCGGAAATACATGGGAAGACGCAGCGCCGCTGGCCGGCGGCACCGATCTTTTAGCGCTGATGAAAGACGATATCGTCTCGCCCAGGCGCCTGGTAAATATCAAGGAGATTGGGGCGCTGCGCGGACTCAGCATTGATGCCAAACGCGGCCTGCGCATTGGCGCGCTGGTAACCATTCAGGAATTGGCTGACAACCCTAAAGTCGCGCACGCTTATCCGGTGATTGCGAAGACTGCGAACGAGATCGCGGGTCCGCAAATCAGGAACATGGCAACTATCGGAGGCAATCTCTGTCAGCGCCCGCGCTGTTGGTATTACCGCTCGGGCCATGGCCTGCTGGCCCGCGATGAAAAAGGTCAATCGCTCGTTCCTGGCGGTGATAATCGGTATCACGCGATTCTCGGCAACACCGGACCGGCTTTCTTCGTCAGCCCTTCGACACTGGCGCCCCTTTTCATCGCGCTGCGCGCCGTCGTGCGTCTGGTTGGTCCCCGCGGCCCGCGCGAGATTCCCCTTGAGAAGTTTTACCTGATCCCCAAAACCGAAAGTGAACGCGAGCATGATCTGAAACCGAATGAGATCGTGACTGAGGTCATTATTCCGCTGCTTGGCGGCGCCCGGGCTGCTACTTACGAAGTGCGGCACAAGGAAGCCATGGAATGGCCGCTCGCGCTCGCTTCCGTGGTCCTGAACATGAAGGGAAAGACCGTGAGCTCCGCGCGCGTGCTGCTGGGACATGTTGCTCCGGTTCCGTGGCGCTCAGCCGAAGCAGAAGCGGCGTTGGTGGGAAACCAGATCAGCGAAGCAGTGGCGCGGGCCGCGGGCGAGGCTGCAGTAGCCAATGCGAAGAGCCTGGGCCGCAATGGCTATAAAATCCAGGTTGCGCGAGTAGCGGTGAAGCGAGCAATACTAGCCGCAGCTTGATGATCGGTTCAGATTTCTGTTTCCAGAGGTGCGTATGATTACCGAAGCCGAACGATTCGACGTAACCCAGCCATCACTCTGTCCGCATCTGCGCTGGAAGAGTTTCTTTATCGAGGCCGATATTGATCCCACAGTGCCGCCTACGAACTCGGGTAATTTCTGGTGCGTCCATACGCACAATTGTCTCGGACCCGACCGCGAGGTAGCTGAGCCGGGGAATTGCACTTCAACACAGCGTTCCTGTTATGGTACCGGTCAGGTAGCTAGAGCGAGTTGACGGGGCCGAGGGCTTTTGCACTGCGAGTTCAGCGCTTTGATGATTTCGGCAGGGCAGGCAGAAGGGCGCCCCTGGAATCTTTGCACAGCTGCCTCGCTTGACTGTGGTTTTTCAGGCCGCTAGATTGGAAGCAACTTTTTTTGACCTCCAGGAGTACCAGCAATGCGCAAAGTTCTAATCATCGGTGCCGGCTGTTTGAGCTTATTACTGCTTTCGGTTGCGGTCAGTGCGCAGCAGATCGCAGGCGACTATATCGAGACACGCAATGCCGATGTCTGGACCGGCGCCTGCGTCGCCAACGGCGAGCTTAACCTTGCCGGCGATCAGGCGATCCTCGCGTGGCATGTCAGTAAGGGCGCCTGGAATGGTGTGAACCTTGATGGACTGAGCGTTGTTGGTGTTGTCAAAGCCGCCGCGACGCTCGGCGATCAATACAACAATCCTTACCCCGCGCAGGCTGTGATGATCGTTGATGCTCAAGCAAGTACTCCGCAGCAAAAGGCCCTCGTCGAGATGGCCCAGGCCCTGGCTGGCGGCGAACTCCTGAAAAATGTCGTTGCGGTTCACAGCGAGCCAATCGAGATGACCATGGCTATGAACCAGTCAACTCGTCACGGGGGCCACAGTGCCCAAGCCTCGTTGCGAGCCGGCACAATCGTTGGCGTTGAGACGCGCAGCCTCGGCAGCGATGATCATCTTTGTGGCAATGAAAATGTTTACTATTCACCGCTTGTAAGTCTGGATCATTCGATGCCGGCGGTGGCCGAACTCGACGAATATGACGGTCCGGGTCTGGGCGTCATTTGGACGCTGCACGGGAAACGCAGCGCCTTCGTGGGACGCTTCGTAAGATAGATACATGCCATCGCCAGCTGGTCTAATCTTTGTTTCTTTACACTCAAATCTTGCGGTTTCATCCGGTAACCTTAAGACCTCTGAACCACTTCGAATGCGCTTCATCATGCTGCTCTCTGTCCTGCTTGTGCTTTTGACAATTGGCGGTCCGGCATTCGCCGAAGGCAAAGTGGAAGTCATCGGCGCCTTCGAGGAGCCAAGCGCCTCTGCAGCACTGAAAAAAGCGCTCGAGCCAAAGGGCCATCGAGTATCACTGGGAGATGGTGCAGTGCTCTGCGATATCTGGCTGGCGGCCGCGGTTGCCACGGGGAAGAGCGACGTACAGGGCGCAAGGTACACCTCCATCGCCGACTCAGCTTTCATTGGTGTCATTACATTTCCAAAAGCGAGTACCGACTTTCGTAAGCAAACAATCAAGCCGGGTAGCTACACTTTGCGCTATGCAGTGCATCCGCAGGATGGCAACCACATCGGTATTTCACCCATACGGGATTTTCTGTTACTGGTACCCATAGCAAGCGATCAGGATCCGACAGCTCAACCCAAGTTTGAAGAATTGACGGCCCTCAGCAAAAAGGCAAGCGGCACAAATCATCCGTCGCCGTTGAGCCTGGTATCACCCGACGGCATCAGCGACTGGCCCTCGGTGTTTATGGATGAAAATAACCATCTTGTTTTTGCTGCCAAAGTCAAAAACTCTGCGAATGCGGAACTGGATCTTGCGTTCGTAGTTAAGGGCGTAGCCGAACAGTAGCGGCTTCGCTCGCGCGACAAGATGCGCTCTTCCATTCATTTACGACTGTTGCTCGTGATGCTCGCCGCGGCTTTGTGTGCGTTCGCGCGCGCGTCCTCTGCCAGTTCTTTCGGTGACGTGAAGACGCCCACCGGAATTCCCGCCGAGGTCTGGTCCTACTTTATTCCCAAAGACAATCCTCTGACAGCAGCCAAGATCGAGTTGGGACGGCAACTCTTTTTCGATCAAAGGTTGTCAGCGGATGGATCTATCAGTTGCGCGAGCTGTCACGAGCCGCAACGTGGTTTCGCGGACGGCAGGAAAACAGCCGTAGGCATTGGCGGCCGGCGCGGTCCACGCAACACACCAACCCTCCTCAATGCGAT
The DNA here is from genome assembly GCA_038237475.1 of Pyrinomonadales bacterium. Classification (GTDB taxonomy): domain Bacteria; phylum Acidobacteriota; class Blastocatellia; order Pyrinomonadales; family Pyrinomonadaceae; genus JAOAPY01. The sequence continues at coordinate 108,727 of JBBRYS010000005.1, forward strand.
GTTTAGTTCGACGCTGTTTTGGGACGGTCGGGCAGTTTCGCTCGAAGGGCAAGCGCCTGAGCCGTTGTTGAATCCGGATGAAATGGGAAACCTATCAGGTGACGACGTGGTCGCCAGATTAGCTGCGATTCCGGAATACAGAAACGAATTCCAGAGCGTCTTTGCGGCGCCCGTCGACATGGCAGGCATAAGCAAAGCCATTGCCGCTTACGAAAGAACACTGGTGGCAGCAAACGCTCCCTTCGATCAGTTTCTGGCGGGCAATCAGGCTGCCCTGAGCGAAGCTGCGCAAAGAGGATTCAATCTGTTTCGCACCAAAGGGCGGTGCAGTGTCTGTCACAGCCTGAACAACTCGTTTCCGCTGTTTACCGACGGAAACTATCGAAACACCGGCGTGGCCGCAAATTATGCTGATTACGATTCGCTGTTACGACGGGTGGCAAAGCTCAACCGGAAGTCTGCGGCGGACTCACAGTCCCTTGACCAGGAGAAAGGCAAACTGGAATTGGGGCGATTCATGGTGACGCGCGACACACTCGATATAGGAACTTTTCGCACGCCGATGCTGAGAAACGTCGAGCTCACCGCGCCTTATTTTCATGATGGGAGCGCAGCTACCTTGGCTGACGTTATTCGTTACTACGTCAAAGGCGGCAATCAGAATGCGATTCGCGATTGGGAATTGCAGGCAGTGAATCTCAGCGATGACGAGCAACGGGACTTGATCGAATTTTTGAAATCGCTTACCAGCGATGAGTTTACTTCGAATAAGTAACACTATCTCACGCCATCAGCATTCGCGCTGGCGACTTTCGGACTAGACCGCCTTAGCGAGAGTGTAGCCGGCCCAGACCATCACCAAACCGAGCAGGTTTGAGGTCACAACGTTGATGGCGGCAAACCAGATCTCACCGTCTCTAAGCAAAGTGAAAGTCTGCAGGCCAAAGGAAGAAAAGGTGGTAAAGCCTCCCAGTAAACCGATCATGATCGTCGCCCGCACAGTCTCGCTAACCAGAAATCTTTCCTGCAGCAGATAGAAAAGAAAGCCCGCGAAGAAACAACCGGCAATATTTACAATCAGGGTACCGGTGGGGAACACTTCGCCGTACCGGCGCGCGATAATGCCGGAGAGCGCGTAGCGCCCGAGCGTGCCGGCCAAGCCTGCTAGTCCGATAAGAATCGCCTTTTGCATCTACAGACTGCTTACTTAGTTAGGAGTAGAGGTCGTCGATTAGCGCGCCGAACTTTTCGTCAATCACGCGGCGCTTAACTTTTAAGGTCGGTGTCAATTCACCGTTGTCGATCGTTAACTCATCCGGCAGCAAAGCGACACGACGGATGCGTTCATAGTCGGTGAGTCCGCCGGTAAGTTTGGCCACATCGCGCTGCACCAGCTTGATGGCGGGTGCGAATCGACTAAGTTCTGCTCGCGAGTTCGGAAACTTTTCTCCGTCGTCATTTAGCCGCTGGCGCAGCGCTTCCCAATCCGGAACGACGAGAGCTGCAGGTTGCTTACGGCCGGCGCCAACCACTACTACCTGTCCCACGAACTCGCTTTCCTTGATCAGGCTTTCGAGCTGCTGCGGTGCGATGTATTTACCGTTGGATAACTTGAATAGGTCCTTCTTGCGATCGGTGATGTAAAGCCGGCCCTGCTCGTCCAGATGGCCCACGTCGCCAGTGGCAAACCAGCCATCCTGCAGCACCTGTGCTGTCGCTTCCGGGTGTCCATAGTAACCAAGCATCACGTTTGGACCACGAATGATGATCTCGCCGTCCTCTGCGATCCTGACCTCAATACCTTCAAACGGAATACCCACGGAACCCACATGATTCTTCCCTGGCCGGTTGGCAGCGACTATGCAGGTCTCAGTTGCGCCATAGCCCTGAAGGATCGGAATACCGGCTGCGAGGAAAGCGTATGAAAGCGAAGGCGCCAGCGGAGCGCCACCGGAAACGAAATAGCGCAGCCTGCCCCCTACGCCGGCGCGCCATTTCGAGAACACAAGTCGATCCGCGATTTTCTGTTGCAGCGTCAACCGCATGGGGATGTCCTGCTGCTTGTCCTCAAGCTCCGCATAGCGCTGGCCCACTTCCATCGCGCGCGTGAACACGCGGCGGCGCCAGCCTTTGGCCGACATTCCTTTTTTCACAATGCGGTGATAGACCTTTTCAAACAACCGCGGCACTGCGGTCATGATAGTCGGCTGCACTTCGCGCAGGTGCTCGCCAACCTGATCGAACGAACCGCAGTAATATACGGACACGCCGCCATAACAAAAGATGTAAAAGCCAGTGCGCTCGAAGATGTGGGACAGAGGCAGCACTGAGAGGGCCACGTCGCGATTGTTAATCGGCAGACCGCCGTTGATGGCCATCATGTTGGAAATAAAACTCTCGTGCGACAACATCACCCCCTTGGGCTCACCGGTCGTCCCCGAGGTGTAAATGATAGTCGCCAGATCTCCCGGGCGAACATTTTGCAGATGTTCGTCAAAGGCTCGCGGCTGCTCGCGATCGTGCTCCGCACCCGTCGACTCCAATGTCTTCAGAGTGATTGCCTGCTCCAAACCGCTCGCTGCCTGCTCCTCAAAAAAGATCAGCTTTAGCGGCATCGCCAGGCTTTCAATTGCTTTCGCGGCGTGCTGATAAACCTTGCGTCCGGAAACGAAGAGCGCGCGAGCGCCGGAATCGCTGAGGATGAAAGCAACTTGATCGACTGCCTGGGTGGTATAGATAGGGACGTTGACGGCGCCAAGGCTAAGGATAGCCAGATCGGTGATAGACCATTCCGGGCGATTCTCTGACAGCAGTGCTACGCGATCGCCGGTTTTGATGCCCAGATTCACCAGGCCCAGCGCTACATGGCGAACACGCGCGATAAAGGATTCAGCAGTGATATTGATCCACTCGCCGCTTACCTTGTGATTGAGTGCATCAGCCTTGTTGTGTTTGCGGACAGCCTGCAAACACACGGCGGTTACAGATGAACGTGCCGGTACACTGGAGTCTCCGCTCGCGTCGATGCCGGCTCTTACCGCCGAAGCCACTTATTTGCTGTCTCCTTGACTTAGAATCCCCGCGGGAGAATAGAAACTAATCTGAGTGGGGTTTCAGGCCGAGAGATAATACTACAACCCGTTCAAACTGGCATACCAGCAGGCTGGCCGCAATTAGGGCAGCAATTTGGAAGCAGGTTTTGGATAGATTCTCTAACCCTGAGGCCCTAAACTACCGTCATGAAAAATTCAAAGGTCGAGCCTTTTTTAAACATCACTTCTGATCTGCGTCAGAGTCTGGAGGCTGCTCACAAGCATGCGTTGTCACACCTCGCGACGCTTGATCAGACTTCGGTGGCCGCCACATCAAATCTTGAGACTTTACGGGCTCAGATCTGCAAGCCGCTCGAGAATGGGAGCATGGCTCCGGAACAAGTGATCGAGGAACTCGTCCGTGACGTGAGTGGAGGCTTGCTTGGTTCCGCGGGTGGACGATTCTTTGGGTGGGTCATTGGCGGAGTGCTGCCGGCGGCGCTGGCTGCGGACTGGCTCACCTCCGCCTGGCAACAGAATGCCGCGATGTACGCCTGCTCGCCGGCCGCAAGCGTAGTCGAAGAAACAGTCGGCCGCTGGCTCAAGGACATACTGGGCCTGCCGCCGGCAGCCAGTTTTGCGCTCGTCAGTGGTTGCCAGATGGCCCACGTAACCTGTCTCGCGGCGGCGCGTCATGCGGTGCTGGCTCAACAGGGTTGGGATGTGGAAGCTGATGGCTTGTTTGGAGCGCCGCGCATCCGGATCTTATCAAGCAGTGAGCTGCATGGTTCGATCGAACGTGCTGTGCGCCTGCTGGGGATTGGAAGAGCACAAATAAAGACCCTCGCAGTTGATGCCGCAGGCCGGTTGACGGCGGAAGCTTTGGCAGCGGAACTGGCGCGCGAGCCTGAAGCGCCCACGATTGTTTTGCTGCAAGCAGGCGACATCAATATCGGAGCCTACGATTCGTTCACGACCCTGATACCGCTCGCCAAACAATACCGGACGTGGGTTCATGTCGATGGGGCGTTTGGATTATGGGCCGCAGCCAGCCCGCGCTTGCGCCACCTGGTAGCCGGAGTAGGTGAGGCTGATTCCTGGGCGACGGATGGGCATAAGTGGCTGAACGTGCCGTTCGACTCCGGCTTCGCTTTTGTAGCCGATCCCGAGGCGCATCGAGGTTCGCTGGCGATTCGCGCTTCCTACCTGACGCATGCGACTGAAGCGCGCGATCAGGTTGAGTGGAATCCGGAATGGTCGCGCCGCTCGCGGTGTTTCCCGGCCTATGCGGCCTTGCGACAGTTGGGACGAGATGGATTAGCTGAAGTGATTGAGAGATGTTGCCGGCATGCGCATTCACTGACCATGCGCATCGGAGCACTGGGGGCAGCAGAGGTTGTGTGGGAGCCGGTGATCAACCAGGGGCTGGTGCGATTTCTCGATCGGGATCCTGATGCAACTGAACCAGATCATGATCGCCGCACGGATGAAGTGATCGCGAAGATCCAGGCGAGCGGAGAGGCCTTCTTTGGCGGCACCACCTGGCGCGGCCGTCGCGCGATGCGCATCAGCGTCTGTAACTGGCGCACTTCCGGCGCCGATGTCGATCGAGCGGTGCAGGCAGTGCAGTCTGTACTGCAGTGAGTCGAAAGATAGCCGCACAGGTTGCAGATCAGGAATCAGCCTTCCTGTTCCGATCTCATCCGCGACGAACTGGTTCTTACGCTTCAGCTGGATCGGTGCTGCTTCTTCTGCGTTTGCGGCGGCGGCGTGAACTCTTCATCTCAACCCGTCCATTCAGAGTCGCGAGCGCCGCCAGCACCAAAAACAACAAGGCGTTTGCGGTCGTATGCAAAGTGAAGTCAAAAAAGCTGTGCACCAGCACGGCGAAGCAGCCCGCCAGAGCGCCCGTGGCGACGCCGCGACGAAACTCGTCCCCCGTCTCACGGCGCTGCAATCCCATCCGAAACAAGGCGATGATGAAAAACAATCCCAGCAACGCGCCAACAATCCCGCCATCAGAGAGCACTTGCAGATAATCGTTATGCGCCTGCTCCAGCCGGTACAGGCCGTTGTTCGAATCGTACTTTGTATAGACAACGCCGAACGCGCCCAGACCGGTTCCCAACGCGGGGTGAGCGTGAATGATGTCGAGCGTGACATTCCAGAAATGCGCGCGACCGGTAGTTGGATCCTCTGCATTCACGGAACCGACAAAGCGGCTCAGGGCCTGCTCGCCACCAAATAAAACCGTCGTTGCCAACAGTCCGACGATCAAAGCGAGGGCCAGCACCGCGCGGGTCAGCCCTCCGCGAATTCGTTTTGTTTTCACTTCGGGCTCGCGTGAGCGGTGTCTTTTTCCAATACCGCCGATGAGAACCAAAAACATCACTTCGGCAATGAGGCTGATGATGCCGCCGCGCGAGTTGGTCAGAATCAGCGCCACACCCATCATGCCCACGGCAAAGATATAGAGTAGTTTTTTCTCGCCTTCGATGGCACCCGAGAACAACAAGCCGAGTGGTATCGCTAACGTCAGCTCCATGTATCCGGCAAAGTGATGCCGGTTGATGAAGGGACCAAAGGCCGTGCTCTGAGCCAGCTCGCGCACCCAGTAAACTTTCGTCGGGCTGGTGAATGATTGCGTCATGCCAAAGATTGCCAGCAGGCAGCCAAATATCGCTATCGTTCTGACAATAATGCGCAACCGGTGTGGCGTGTCGATGAACACCAGCGAAGCGGCGAAGAAGATCAGAAGAGTGATGACCTGCACAATCACCAGACGCGTTGCATATGGGTCGAGCGAGAGAGTCCTGACGGCGGACGCAGTCAGCACACCCGCGGTATTCTCTGCACGGAGCGGCAACAGCTGAATCACTCCCAACACCCCCATCCCCAGTAGAGGAAGTTGGAGCAGGTTCTTACTGACTCGCAGGCTACCGAGCCGCCACCCGTCCGCTATCCAAAGCCCGATCAGCAGGACGCCGCTTAAAGCAAAGAGTGCCATGGCCCAGTAGTGCACCGTGCCATACGCAAGCGCGGATGAAATTATGGCAATACAAATAGTAAGAAAGAGAAAACGACTGAAGATCGTATGCGGCACGAGCCGTGGCGCCCCGGCTGCCACAGCGGGCGGATGATCGAGCGCGGCATTTTCCTTAAGCGCCAGCGACCTAGCTTCGGCGTCTGAGATCAAAGTCGTCATACCAGGCAGTACCAAAAATAGGACAGACAGGATTGTCGCCACATGAGGCGCGATTGATGCGAATTACGACGGCTTCACTTTTGCTGCCGCTTTTAAAAGAAATTGCGCTTCGTTGCCAGTCATTAGTGCCACCGGGCGCCTGCTCGGAACTGACCAGCACAGCGCCGTTCGCAGCATCCAGAATTTCCACGACCGGCAGGCCAGCGCTTTCGAGCTTATTCGTTTTCACCCACACGGAAAAATCGTACTGGGTGTTCGGCTCGACCACGACCAATTGCGAAATGACCGGATCGATGTTCGTCCGCGCCTTGTACACCAGGCGCAGGCTGCGCGCGCCACCGTGTGGATTCGCCTGATCCAGTGAGGCCTGTACCTGGGGCTCGGCTTTGATTTGCCAGCCGAATGTACCCGCGCCCTCGGCGTTTATGTTCTGTTCGAGCCCGCCATCCATAAGCTGGCCTGCCACACCTCTCATCGATTCATTGACGGCGAGATCGTTCGCAAGTTGCAGTGCTACAGCAAAGCGCTGCGACTCGATCATCACCTTGATCAAGCTCTCCCCAACCGCCCGGTTCGCTTGCTTTTCGGAAGCCGATAATCCGCTCCAAAGGTTAAGACCCGCGGCGATTTCCTTTCTTTCGATCAGATATTTGGCAAAGCCGGCGCGGGCAGCAGCGGCCGAGCCGATTGCTTTGGCGAGCTCTGCAGGTTCCTTGCCGTAGACCTCCCAGGCCAGGTTGAAAACTTGTGACTGAAGTGCCGGATCGGTTTCGCCGGCCTGGCGCAACTGGTCGAAGGCTTCAGCCTCATTGCCCCTGCGCAAGAGGAGATTGCCCAGATACCAGCGTGGATATGAATAGGCTGGAGCAAGTGCAACGGCGCGGCGCATGGCGCGTTCGGCCTTTTCACCGTCGCCCGCTTGTTCCAGGGCGCGTCCCAGCGCCAGCCAAAATCGATAGTCGTTGGGTGCCAGTCTGGCAGCCTGATCGTATTCGGCCAGTGAAATGCGGGACCGCTCAAGTGTCAGTTTTTTTTGCTCGGCCGCGGCCAGGGTCCAGTGAGTAAGCGGGTCGTCTGGTGCAAGTGCCAGGGCCAGGCGTGCAGTGTCCAGAGCGCGCTCATCATTGTTAAGATTTTCGGCGATGGTGTTGCCGACAAACCAGCGCACGGAAAACCAGCCTCCCGCCAACACCAATAACAGGGGCAGGAGCGAAAGCGCACGCCGGATCGGGCCGCGCAGTCTGAGATGCATTAGTTGGTCAGTCATTAAATAGAACTTGCAGCGAAGCGATATTAGCCGCGGATGTCACGAGGCGAACGCGGAATAGAAATTTTGCCGGTACATCGACTTTACTCTCCTGAGGTTTCCGGGATCAAAGTGAATAGAAGCAACACCTTCATTGGTTCTCAATGATTTACTTTTAGATCCGTTTTATCCGCTCAATCCGCGGCCACTTTCCCGTTACTTCGCCGCTCACCCACTTTGATGTTTTAGAAATCAATGCCCGCTGTCAATTCCTCAATATGCACACGCATCTGCTTTAGAACAATCTGTTCCCGGCCACACTCAGCCAGTAATTCCTCAAGTAGCTCTCCAGGCAGGTGGGAACTCGCAATCAGCACTTCGTCTATATTCTGCTCGCGACAAACCGTAAGCAGGTCGCGGCTGTTGCCCAGCACCTTCAGGCCATGAATCACTTTTTTTGTTTTGGACGGGTCGTCGTCCAAAAATCCGATGGGTGCATATTTCCACTCTCGGTTATTCCTGAGCTCGCGCAGGAATAATTCGCCCCCATCACCCGCACCGTAAATCAGCACCCGCCTGCCGGTCCCGTCATGGGCCACCGGTAACACCTTACGAAAGAGTCGAAAGGCCAGCCGGCTTCCCGCCAGCAACATCAACATGAACAGTCCGTCGAGAACAAAAACCGTGCGCGAGTAACCCTGGAAACGAAACGCAAACAGAATCACTAGCACACTGGCGAGCGAACTGATCGCCACCGCTTTCGCGAAAGTAATCAAATCATCCACGCTGGTGTAGCGCCAGATGCCACGATAAACGCCGAGCACGAGAAAGGTGGCCATCTTAATAAAGACGAGCACCGGCACCGTTTGAAGGAACAGTTTCCAGGCATTACTTTCCGAGAAGGCGCCGAACTTCACCGCGTAGGCGCTCCAGTAAGCGAGGATAATTAGTACTACATCCAACAGCACTTCGAAGATGCGGCGCTTGTACGAGACATCCACCAGGAACGCATGCAATGGCTGCGTCTTAAGGGCCAGTTCGGCTTCGCTTTCGTCGTAAACTTTGACTCCCGCCAAATAGACACCCAGCAACGTCAGCAGGATGGTGAAGCCGGCTATCGCTGCCAGGCTCATGTCGAGGTGCATATAGCCCACGAGGACCGCGAGAATTCCCGACAGGCCGGCAAAGCCGTAAAGCATCCACACGGCGCGTCGTTCCGACATCCCCAGGGCCACCAGGCGGTGCGAAGTGTGATCGCGCCCACCCTGTGACACAGAGCGCCCGGAAACTTTTCGCAAAATAGTGACAAACGTCGTGTCAAAGATAGGAATGAACAGGATCAGGATCGGGACCACGAGCACGGGCAGGAAACTGCGGGAACGACCCCCGGCAACATTTATCAAAGCGGCACTGGCCAGAAAGAAGCCGATGAACAGCGAGCCACAGTCTCCCATGAAGATCGAAGCCGGATAGGAATTAAAGATCAGGAAACCCAGCAGCGCTGCGGCGAAGACTGCCATCATCAAAGCTTCCACCGGTTGGCCGCTCACCAAAAAATTCAGCGTGAGAAAACACGAACCAATGGCCGCGATGCCTGTCGCCAGGCCATCCATGTTGTCAAGTAGATTGATCGCGTTGGTGATGCCAATGAGCCAAAAGATCGTGATGGCCATGTTCACTGAAACGGATCTGGTCCAGGGAAGGCTCAACCCGTAATAGATTACAAAGGCCGCGCCCATGATCTGGCCAATCAGTTTCTGATAGGGCTTGGTGTGAACGAGGTCATCCACCAGCCCGATCAGAAACATGAAGGTCGCGGCATTGATAATGAGGCGGCCGTAGGTCGAGTTTGGAATGACGCCGAGATAGTTAAAGACGAGGTACGTGATGAGGACTGCGGCCCAGATGGCCACCCCACCCAGCATCGCTGTCGGCTTCTTGTGCCAGCGATCGATTTTGGGTTTGGCCACCATCCCCCGCCGGTGAGCGAAGGAGCGCACCAACAGAGTCAGCACCACGGCGAGCAGAAATGAAGCGCCGATCGCCGCTAATTCAAGAGGATGGAAAGGCATCACTTTGGAGTGCGGCGGCTGCTCACGCGGCGCCGCTTTGAATTCCAACCAACGTCAAGCCAACAAAGAGAGCCAACTGCCCGTCGCCGCTTCGACCGGCGCACTCCGTCCGCTAATCATTAACAGTCGAGGGACGGCCACTTTGGTAATCGATCACACTTTGCAGTATGCCGTCCAGTTTCATCTCGGGCTTAAAGCCAACCAGCGCATTCACCTTCGAGATATCGGGAACCCGGCGCGGCATATCCTCGAACCCTTCTTCATACGCTTCGCTGTAAGGCACAAAAACAATTTCCGATTTTGACTGCGTCAGCTCTCTCACGCGCGACGCCAGTTCGACAATGCTGATCTCTTCATTGGAACCGATGTTGAAAACCTCGCCGACTGCTTTGTCGTTGTCCATTAACTTGATCAAGGCGCCAACCACATCGCCTACATAACCGAAACAACGGGTCTGCTTGCCATCGCCATAAACGGTAATGGGCCGGCCCGCCAGAGCCTGGCGCACGAAGTTCGGAATTACCATGCCGTACTGTCCGGTTTGGCGCGGTCCCACGGTATTGAAGAGACGCACCACCACCGCCGGCAATTTTCGTTCGCGCCAGTAAGCGAGGGCGAGAAATTCGTCGATGGCTTTAGAGCAAGCATAACTCCAGCGGCCTTTGGTGGTCGCGCCCATAACCAGATTGCCGTCTTCCTTGAAAGGCACTTCCGTACTAAGACCATAAACCTCGGAAGTCGAAGCGATCAGGACCTTCTTCTTCTTCTTGTTGGCCAATGAAAGTACGACTTCGGTCCCGTGCACGTTGGTCTCAATGGTGCGCACCGGGCTTTCGACGATGAGCTTGACCCCGACGGCCGCCGCCAGATGCACGACCACATCGCATTGATCGATCAATTCGGCAGTGAGCGGCTGATTCTGGACTGCATCAATGGTGTAATGGAAGTGTGGGTTCTGTTTCAGATGTTCAATGTTTCGAATACTGCCAGTCGACAGATCGTCGAGAGCGAAAACTTCATCGCCTCGCTTCAGATAGGCATCGGCCAGGTGCGAACCAATGAATCCTGCTCCTCCGGTAATCAATACGCGCAAATGTTTAGCTCCTTTTAGTCCTTAGGTCCGAAAATAGTTCCCGACAGATTTCAAGTGTTTTGTAGCACAGACTTACGCCTGACGACGTCAGCGGCAGACCGAAGTTTGTCGAACTGCGGTGGCAACTGCAGCAGTTTCCGGCAGCACCAGCTGTTCGTATAAGTCTGTAATGTCCTTCAGTAATCTCTCTTTAGCATAGTTCTGCGAGGCAAACTGCCGGCCTCGTTCTCCCAGACGCGTGCGCAGATCGTCATCTTCGATCAGATGTGCGAGGCCGGCTGCAAACCCGGCGGCGTCACCGGGAGTTACACTAATGCCACGCTCACAAATTGTGTAGCCGTCAGCCGTGCGGCCGGGCTCGCCGAGTAAATCAACCACGCCACCGACAGCAGTCGCGATTACCGGTCGCGCGTTAAGCATCGCTTCGATCAACGTCAGCGGCGTGCCTTCATTTCGCGAAGTGAGCGCCACCAGGTCCAAGGCCGGATAAAAGAATTCCGCATCTTTGCGCGTGCCCGCGAAGACTACGTCGTTCCCAAGACCTAAAGACTGACACAACGCTTCAAGTTCCCCGCGCAAATGGCCGTCGCCAATAATAATGAAGCGAACGCGACGCGCCGAACCCGATGCTTTCTCCTTGAACAGAGCTATGCTCTGCAGGAAAAGTTCGTGGTTCTTAATTTCTGTCAGACGCCCGACGATACCGACCAGTATTTCTTCCGGCGGCGCACTTAGTTCGCTGCGAAATTTTTGCCGGTGCTCGCGCCAGCCGGCAAAGACCTGCGTGTCCAGACCGAGAGGTATCACTGCAAATTGCTGCGCCCGGCCGACCTGGAATTTTTCATTGATTTCCCTCCGCTGTTGTTCGCTGATGACGATAATGCGATCAGTTCCCAGCCGCGCTAGCGCTCGCTCGATGGTCACGAACAGGCGAGTCTTCAGCGCCCCATAGTAACTATGAAAGATGTGGCCATGATAGGTGTGCACAAATCGGCACGAGCGCGGCCGCCCCAGCAATACTCGCGGCGTCAACCAACGATACATGAGGCCGGCGACGCGCCCTACAGTGCCGGCTTTAGCTGTATGCGTGTGCACAAGGTCGGGGCGCTCGCGCACAAATAAACGGTAAAGCTTCCAGGCTGTTAGCGCATCCTTGGCCGAGATCTCACGGCTCATCTGGCGCAAGTAGAGCGGTGTGACGCCCAGCTCGTCAGCAAAGTAGCTCATGTCGTCTTCACCCGGCGGTACCACACCGGCTACCAGAACCGTCTCGCAGGCCGGCCGCAGACCTGCCGTCAGCCAGACAACATGCTTGGCTGGGCCACCAACGTTCAGACGAGCAATGATGCGAACGATTTTCATTAATCAACAAGGGTCTTTGGGTTTAGGCTTCCGGGTGATCCTGCTTATTCAGAAAACCACCAATCCAGAAAACTTCAAAGACCCGAAACCCCGGAGCTAATCTCAATCCATCCGATAGATTGTGTTCGGATCGTCTTCATGTCTAATCTCGTCGACGGGTTCCTTTTTGCCGTCGCCGGCATACAAACGGTTCGGACAATTGATGACGATTCCCTGCTCCGAGCCAACATTCTGATAAGCATGCACCACGCCTTTCGGCACCAGCACTGACCTGGGACTGTCAACACCAACCACCAGGGTCATCACGTGGTTAAAGGTCTTCGATTCTGGCCGGTTGTCCCACATGCGAATTTTAAAATTTGACGGACCAATGAAACAAAACAAATCGGCCTGATCGACATGCTCATGCGGCCCCCGAGTCACACCGGGTTTGGTAGCGGAGATATACGCCATGGTCGGATGAAACTCAGCGGCCAGGTCATCGTGGCGGAACAATTCTGTCAGCCAGCCCCGTTCGTCGTTGAACTTGCGCAGGTCACTGACGACGACCCCTTCGATCGCCTCCTCTTTAAAACTCTCAGACTGTTGTGCTGTTTCCGGATTCACTCTTAAGCTCCTGATTATTGGCGCCTGTTTTGGCCACCAGATTTGACGCCAGCAACAAACTCTCAAAGGTCCCGGCGTCTGTCCACCAGCCCTCGAGTTCGTCCCAGGTCATGGCAGCGCGTTCAATATAGGCGTTGTTAACGTCGGTGATTTCCAACTCACCGCGACCCGAGGGACGCAGCGTGCGGATGATGTCGTAGACGTTCGCGTCATACATGTAGATCCCAATCACTGCATACTCAGATTTGGGATCGTCGGGCTTTTCCTCAATCCGCACCACCCGCTTGCCATCGAGCACCGGCACACCAAAGCGCTGCGGGTCCGGCACCCGCTTGAGCATTATCTTGGCGCCGCGGTCCAGTTCCTTGTATGCGCGCACGGCCTTGGTGATATTGCCTTCCACTATATTGTCCCCGAGAATGACACACACCGAATCGCCCGCGGTGAAATGCTCAACCAGCGAGAGTGCCTCTGCTATGCCGCCCTCGCCTTCCTGATAGGTATAGTTGATGTGTTTGAGACCGAAAGCCTTGCCATTACCCAACAGTTTCAGGAAATCACCTGCCGAGTTGCCTCCGGTCACAATCATGATATCGGTGATCCCGGCATTTACCAGCGCTTGTATGGGATAAAAGATCATCGGCTGGTTGTACACCGGCAGCAAATGCTTGTTCGTTACCGAGGTCAACGGCCGCAACCGCGACCCCAATCCTCCTGCAAGTACGACACCTTTCACAAAAGAACCTCCATAAATTGGTCAGTGGTCAGTTGTGACCTTTGTATTTTGTTCGATGTACTCTGTGCTTTGGGCGGCGTTCATCTTTAGCGTTTCTGAGAGCGTAAAGCAGGAGCAGTCAGAAAATTAAAGTACAAAGTTCAAAGTACAAAGTTCAAAGCTCTTCCCGTTAGACTGACTACTGCCCAACGATTAATCAATAAACCTTTGAAACCACAATTCCAGCATCATGAGCGTCCAGAGCTGGTGCGAGTGATCGCGCTCGCCTCGCACATGTAATTCAACCATGTTCCTGATTACCTCGGGCCGGAAATAACCACGCTTGAGGGCCCGTTCGGACAAAATAGTCTCGCGCATGAATGGCTCCAGCTTGCCGCGGAACCAGTGCCCAATTGGCACTCCAAAGCCCATCTTCCGCCGGGATAGGTTTTCCGCCGGCAACAACTGGCGCAGGACGCGCTTCAACAAATATTTCGTAGTCAGCCCATGCAGTTTCAGTTTCTCAGGCAGGCTGGCCGCGAACTCGATGACCTTGTGATCCAAAAACGGCGAGCGCGCCTCGAGCGATACTGCCATCGTGGCTATGTCCACCTTGACCAGCAAATCGTTGGGAAGGTAGGTCATCGTATCAGCAAGCAGTGCGGCATCCACAATCCCCGCACCATTGGCCAGTGCGAACCAGGGCTCGAGCAGGGCCGCTGAGTTCTTGAGCGCGGTCTGGTCACGAAAACTGTCAGTGTACATCTCATGCTTGACTGGAGTATCGAAAACACTAATCCAGCGTAGATAGCGATCAACCCTGGGAAGCGACGCAGCCTGGATGAATCGCTTGGCATCGCGCACGCGACTACGACGGGTCTCCGAGGTCGGTATCATCCCGACGGCGTGATCGATCACTCCAGATCTCAACACGCCTGGTAAGCGATGATACCGCTCCGCCAGGCGCATGGCCGCATAACGTTCGTACCCTGCGAAACATTCATCTCCGCCGTCACCATTCAGCGCCACGGTCACATGCTTCCGCGTCTCGCGGGCCACATAATAAGTTGGAATCGCGGAAGAATCCGCGTAAGGCTCGCCGTAGTGTTCCACCAGGAGAGGCAGCACTTCCAACGCGTCGGGACGGACGATGAACTCGTGATGCTCGGCGCCCACGTGTTCCGCGACCCGGCGCGCATGATGCAGCTCGCTGAAATCCTGCTCTTCAAAACCGATCGAGAAGGTCTTAACCGGCTCACTTGATTCCTCGCTCATCAGCGCCACCACGGCGCTTGAATCAATACCGCCGGAAAGAAACGCACCCAATGGCACTTCCGACATCAGCCTGACCTTGACGGCATCGCGCAGAATCTCAATCGCACGTTCACCGGCTTCTTGTTCGTCGATCTTCAGCTTCCGGGAAAAGTCCGGTTGCCAATAGCGTTGAATGCTGAGTTCCCCTTTGCGCAGCCTCAGACTGTGTCCCGGTTCAAGCTTGCGAATAGCGCGATACGCAGTCAGCGGGGCCGGCACGCACATGAACGAGAGGTAATGATGAATCGCCTCCGGCTCGATGTCGCGCGAGATGCTCGGGTGCTGTAGCAACGTGCTGAATTCGGATCCAAAAACGAAGTCGCCGTTCACCTGTGCGTAGAGCAGCGGCTTCTTGCCGACACGATCTCGCGCTATGAACAACTCGTCAGTGCGTTCGTCCCAAATTGCGAAAGCAAACATGCCGCGCAGATGATTGGGACAATCGCTGCCGTAGCGATCATAGGCATGAATAATCGCTTCCGTATCGCTGTTGGTATAGAAGATGTGTCCGAGCTTCTCCAGCTTTTCGCGCAGCTCGCGATAGTTGTAAATCTCGCCGTTGAAAACTATCCAGGCGGTGCGGTCCTGATTGTGAATGGGCTGCTGGCCGCCCTTCAAATCAATGATTGCCAGACGCCTCATCCCCAGGCCGGCCGGGCCCTTGAAGTAAAATCCGTCCTCATCGGGGCCGCGATGTCGAATAGCATCAGACATTCGACGGACCAATTCCTGGTCGACGTCGCGTCCGTCGCTACGAACTATACCTGCGATTCCACACACTAAATTGTTTACCCCTGGCGAGCCTTAAGCGAGCTTAAACATGCTGAAATTGAAAGCGCCCTATATTAGCGAACTATTAGGGCGCGGCCAAACAGACGTTTTGTGAGAAAGGAGGACGGCGGGGAGCTTTTCAAATTCGTTTTGAGCCGCGCGTGGGTCGCTCAGCCTGATCTGTGCTAACATTTTTGCTCTACTGGCTGCTTCGCTTCGCGCGTCTTTCGCACCGACACGGCCCGTCATTTATACACAGGCAAAAGGAATAATTAACGAATTGGCTATCAACAACCAGTCGCGTGTCACTTCCCTGATCACTCCCTATGGCGGCGGCCTCGTCAATCTCATGATCCCCGCGACGGAAGTTCAGGAGCTTAAGGCCTACGCGAGCCGGCTGCCGTCAATTCAATTATCAGAGCGCTCAGTTTGCGACCTGGAACTCCTGGCCACCGGAGCTTTTTCTCCGCTCGATAAGTTCATGGACCGGAGCGATTACGAGCGAGTCCTCGAGGAAATGCGGCTCTACAGCGATCATATCTTTCCTATTCCCGTGACCTTGCCCGTCGACAGCGGCGCTGAATTGCACCTGGATCAGGAAATTGCGCTGAGAGATTCCCAAAATGAATTGCTGGCCCTGCTGATGGTTACGAATATTTTCGAATGGGACCAATCCAGGCTGTCACAACAAGTATTTGGAACGGAAGATGCTCGTCACCCGCTAGTGGCGGAAATGAATCGCTGGGGAAGGTTGAACGTCTCGGGCTCATTGCGGGTGCTGGCCCTGCCCCGCCGCTATGATTTTCGCGAACTGCGGCTGACACCGCTTGAGACACGCGCCCGTCTGACCCAATTAGGGCGCGACAATGTAGTCGCCTTCCAAACTCGTAACCCGCTGCACCGCGCTCACGAAGAAATCACCAAGCGCGCGGCAGAACAGGTCGATGGTGTTTTGCTGCTGCACCCTGTCGTCGGACTTACCAAGCCGGGTGATGTCGATCATTACACGCGCGTGCGCTCTTATAAAACTCTCGCGAGTAAGCATTACGATGCGGACCGGATTGTGCTGTCGCTACTGCCCCTGGCCATGCGCATGGCCGGCCCCCGCGAAGCTTTGTGGCATTCCCTGATTCGCCGCAACTACGGCGCGAACTCCATGATCATCGGTCGCGACCACGCGAGTCCGGGTGTCGATTCGAAGGGAAATCCATTCTATGGCCCATACGACGCCCAGGCACTGGTGCAGGAATTCAGTGATGAATTGGGAATGAAAGTCCTCGCCTTCAACGAATTTGTTTACCTGCCCGATGAAGATCGCTATGAAGAGTCCAGCCGCGTTGCGGCGAATACGCGGACCGCTTCACTCTCGGGAACGCAGGTGCGCGACGACTACCTGGGGCGTGGCAAGTCTCTGCCAGCCTGGTTTACCCGGCCGGAAGTAGCAAAAATCCTGGCCGAAACTTATCCGCCCCGGCACAAACAGGGGGTATGTATCTGGTTTACCGGACTGAGTGGCGCCGGAAAATCGACCACCGCTGAAATCCTGACCGTCCTTTTGCAGGAACGTGGACGGCAGATAACTGTGCTCGACGGTGATGTGGTGCGGACACATTTATCGCGAGGTCTGGGTTTTGACAAGCAGGATCGCGACCTGAATATTCGCCGCATCGGTTTTGTGGCGGCTGAAATTGTCAGGCATGGTGGCACCGTAGTATGTGCTGCTGTCAGCCCTTATCGCGCCACCCGCAACGACGTCCGCAACATGATCGGCCCTGATCGATTCATCGAAGTGTTCGTCGATACACCCATTGAAGAGTGCGAACGGCGTGATACCAAGGGCATGTACGCCAAAGCGCGGCGTGGTGAAATTAAGAACTTTACCGGGGTTGACGATCCATACGAACCACCCCAGCATCCGGAGATTAAATTAGAAACTGTTGGGCCGCTGCCGGAAGACAATGCAAAGGCAATTCTCGAATATCTGATTGAGAATCGCTTCCTGGAATCGGCTTAGCCAGACTGCCTTCTGGCGCGCCGATACAGGCTCCATTTTGTATTTGTCATAACGCGTGAACGCCTGATAGCTGGCCAGAAAGCCAATCGATCTTAGTGGCAACGACACCGAAAATTTTCAGCCGACTCTTTGCTATTTGGAAGAGGTTTACGACCGGTTCAACGAATCGACAGGTCTTCCGTGCCGCCACCCTGATCCTGTTTCTGACTTCGTTTGCAAAACTGGCCGCAGTTGCCAAGGAGTTGCTGGTCGCCAGACGATTTGGCACGGGCGCTACCATTGAAGCTTTCCTGGTGGCCGTCCTGATCCCTATGATGGCGATCAATATCATTTCCAACTCACTTTCGATCGCCCTTATACCAACCTACATTAACGTCAGGGAAAGGAATGGAAAAGAGGCGGCCCAACGGCTGCTTTCCGGGATCACGGTCTGGGGACTGTTCCTGTTGAGCGCGGTGACACTGCTGATCATCGTCACCTCGAAGCTTTATCTACCGTGGATTGCATCCGGCTTCAATCAAACCAAGCTGGACCTTACTTTTCATCTGCTTCTAATTGTCTCGCCGTTAATTGTCCTAAGTGGCATCGCCAATATCTGGGGCGCCATCCTGAATGCCGGCGAGCGTTTCGCATTGGTAGCTCTGGCGCCGATCATTACGCCCTCTGTCACGGTGTTCGTTCTTCTTTTTGTAGTCCGCTATTCAATCATGGCGCTTCCGATTGGAATGGTCCTCGGAGCGGCGATGGAGATGATTCTGTTGGGAGTGGCCCTTCGCCTGCGAGGAATTTCTCTCAGGCCCAGATGGCACGAATTGAACGCAGACTTGCGGCTCGTAGCGCACCAATTTGGGCCGCGCGTGGGAGCCAGTATTTTACGCAGCGGCTCGGTGGTGGTGGATCGTTCATTGGCGGCGACCCTCCCAGCGGGCAGCGTTGCCGCCTTGAACTATGGAGATCGAGTAGTCATCACGCTCCTGACGGTCATTGGAGCCGCGCTTGGTTCAGCCATCACTCCCTACTATTCAAAAATGATCGCGAACCGCGATTGGCGCGGAGTTCAGCACACACTGAAGCGGTACCTGCTGTTTCTTTTTCTGGGCAGTATTCCCATCGTGATACTCATTTTCTTTCTTTCAGTCCCCATCGTACAGGTGATATTTCAACGGGGCTCATTTCGGGCCAAGGACACCCAGGTCGTATCGCAGATTCAAGCCCTCTACGCTCTGCAGATACCTTTCTATCTGGGAAATGTGCTGGTAAGCCGCCTGCTTTCATCTTTTCTCGCGAGTCAGGTAACGATGTGGGCAGCGGCAATTAATCTGGGTCTCAATATTGTCCTGGACATTACGTTTATCAGGCTGCTTGGGGTACCCGGTATAGCGCTGGCCACGAGCTGTGCCAGCGTCTTCACCTTTTGTTTTCTTTCCTACCACACCGTACAGATTCTTAGGCGGCGAGCCGGTGTTGTGCCGGGTGGTTAAATGTATCGGCGGGATCGAATGTACTTGAGAGCCGGGAAAGAGTCCCCCGGAGTCCGAGGGGTAGTCAATTAAATCTTATTTGGCAAGATTTTCTTTGACATTTGCGGTTAATCGATGTAGTTTTTGCGTGCTTCTCTTGCCATTTTAGCCAATAGAACCAGTCGGTAGCATTTTACCGAGTGAAAAACACAGCAGTTTGGACACAAAAAGGAATTGGCCACTCGAGCTCAATCAGGCGGAGGTATCTCAACTATGCAAATTACTCGAAACTATTTTTTGGCTGCCACGCTGCGCACGGCGGCGGCTATTGCCCTCATCGCGGGGATAACAGCAATCGTATCGTCAACTGCGATGGGACAGGCGGATCGATCCTGGTCAGCGGCGGGTTCTACTGGAACCGTGGATGAGGACAGCGCGGCAATAACTCAATTCAAAAATTTCGCGGTCACGCTTAATCCTGGCGCGAACGGTACTGCGCGGATTCGCTATAACATTACCGCTGTCGATGGCATGAATAAGTTTTGTCCCGCATCCTCGTCCAGAGTGAAAGTGCGCTTTCGCAATTCGGACAACACTGGCACCACGGCGCAGGTAGCTTTTGATATCAAGTACACAAACGTGCTTACAGGCAACAGCCTGGTGCTCTATCACTTCGACAGCAACGCCAAAGGCGCCGGCCAGGCGTTCACTACTTTCACGGGTACGCCGGCAATCGATTTTGATTTTTCGCAAAACGTTTACTGGATCGACGCAACAATTTTCCGAAGCGTGAGCAGTGAGTTTGCTGATTTGGGTTCGATTCAAATCTGGGAGTCAGCCGGAACGGCTTGCCCATAAGATTTTTGTGGTGAGAGGCGTGTCCCCCCTTCAGCTTGTGTGCGGCGGGCGCTCAACCAGCATCGAGCTTTTTTGGATATTGTGATCAATTCCAGCACCCTTGAACATACGGTTTACCGTGATACGGAGGATTGATATTTATGAGACAAGATCGTCGTTTGGATGGCATTAAGCTTTGGGCAGGAATTGCGGCTAGTGCGTTGTTGTTGCCGCTTCTTGGTGCCAGCATGGCCAATGCCCAACGCCCAATCGCGGCTGATGATAACGATGTTTTTCAGACGCAAAAACAGGCCCAGGAACCTGGGACAAAGAGCGCCGCTAAAAAGGGTATTGGAACAACAAGAAATATGCCCGGCGGAGGTGTTCCAGGAGGCGCTACAACAGATGCAAGAGCAGAGCAACCGAGCGCTCCGGCAGTCGCCCCAGGCGGCCCTCCACCAACATCCAACTGCGCCCTGAACATGGGTCCGGGTCATACCTGTAATGTCTATGAAACGGATGCCTCCGGCAATCCCAGTGAGATCTCGAATGTTATAACCCTTCCCACGGCTGTTACGGGAGGCTACCTTGTATTGAAGCATAACGGAGCAATCGCCGATAGCGATGTCAGCAATTGGAGCGATGTCCTCAAGTTTGGCGATGGTACCAACGCCGCCACCACCTCCATACAGTTGTTTTCGCGGGGGTGCAATACAGGCAATCCCAATGATACCAGTTGTTTTCCGCCTTACACGCCAGCCACTTCTGGTTTTGTGGCAGAGTCCAACCCTGGCCCGACCATTTTCTTCGCTTCCCCGAACACCTACAACGTCTATAGCATCGATGACGATGCACCCGTAAGACCATGGACATCAGCTGGTTCGACTGGTGCGCTCGATGAAGACAGCGTGGCCATCGCGCGTTTTAACTCTTTTGCTGTGAACCTGCAAGCCGCAGCCACAGGCGCAGTTCACATCCGTTACCCCATCACTGCGGTTGAAGGTATTTCGCGTCTTTGCCCAGCAGAGTTTTCAACCATCAGAACTCGTTTTCGAAATTCTGATACCAACGGAAACGTCGCGAAGGTAAGCTACGAAATCCATGCCAGCAACATCAGCAGTGGAGGTAACATCGTCATCCACAGCTTCAGCAGTAATGGTCGCGGCGGCGGTAATACCTTCAAGTCCGCAACCCAAACAGTGGCGATCGATTTTGATTTCACTAACAACATGTATTGGATCGAAGCCACCATCTTCCGCAGCTCAGTGGCAGAATACGCTGACCTGGGGGTTATCCAAATTTGGGAGTCTGCGGGCCGCACCGCCTGTACCCCGTAATTCCGGGTATAGCACCGATAGAAAAAAGGGCGGGACAAGTTTAACTTGTTCCGCCCTTTTCATTTCAGAACAACCTGTCCCAGGTTGCATTCACTTTTTGATTAGTTCGTCGGTGAAGCCGCCGCCTCATTGGACGCCGGCGTCAACTCTATCTGAACTTCCTCGTCAGTAGAAAATCCCTGAATCTTTAATTTGTACTCGTGACCCGGCGCTGCTTCGAAGACCGCAACTGCGCGCTTGCTTTGAGTGGGACCAACTTTGCCAAGCTGCTCGACCCCATCTTTCATGCTCGAGGCCTTCTCGCTTAATGAATATTCCTTACCCGTTTCGTCGATCAGCTTCAGCGGCGCCACTGCTCGTTCCTTCTTATCCGTATTAACGATGGCGAGTTCAATCGTGAGGTAATTGCCCGGCGTCGACTTTTTCCCACCATTCAATGGCACGCTATCGCTGAACCACGCGCGAAATACTTTGTAGCCAAGATAACCCGCGGGGACCGCTTCACCAGATTTAAAAAGCTTCTTAGGAGCCATTGGTTCCCCCGGCGCTCCCGGCACAGCCGACGCCGGCTTCGCACTCGCGTTAGGAGAATTATTCGTACCCTGATTTGAACCACAGGAGATTGAGAAAGAAACCAATGTCACCCACAGCATCAGACGAAGCACTTCCGCCCCTCGGCGCTGTCTTGTTTGTGATTTGAGCGTGTCGCAGTTACGTCGCAGCATTTCGTTCCTCCAGATGTTTTCTCGCAGATTAGCCCGCCCACTCTAGCGGGTCGTTCCCTTTAGAGCAAAGCAGTGCACTGCCATATCGTCTCCGGGTACCAGCCGGATGACGCAGAATCATATTTACAGTTCCTTAAGTCCTGCTGTAGCCTTCAGCGTGCCCCTGCCGCAAACGCTTATCCCCAATTCCAAAACCAAACCTTTTCGTCTCGGCTACAGAGCTGAGCTGGATGGTGTTCGTGGCCTATCGATCCTGATGGTTCTGGGTCTGCATTTCACGCCGTGGATGATCCCGGGAGGATATTTCGGGGTGGAAGTATTCTTTGTCCTAAGTGGGTTCCTCATCACTTCACTACTGCTACAGGAATTTGAACGAACTAAATCAGTCAGTCTCAAGAGCTTTTACCTGCGACGGGCGCTACGGTTGGGGCCGGCTCTGGTCTTCTATCTGCTTATGCTCGGCGGCTACGCATTTGTTTTTCTGCAACGAGAGCACGCGACGGAGATCTATGCGGGAATTCTCTGGACGCTGTCATACGTTTCCAATTGGGTGATCGCGCTGAGGCCGGAGTATCCGATCGGCATTATGGCCATCACGTGGTCGCTGGCAGTTGAAGAGCAGTTCTATCTGCTGTGGCCATTGATCCTTTTGTTATTGCTCCACAACAAGCTGCGGCGGCACTGGATACTCTTACTGCTGGTCCTGGCAATAATCGGAATCGCGCTCTATCGAAACTGGCTCTGGCACGCCGGCGCTTCGTTCCATCGCCTCTATTATGCTACCGACACGAGGGCCGACGGCTTGCTGTTGGGGTGCTTGGTGGGATGCCTGATAGCCTGGGATTTGGTACCGAAGTCACGAATGATGGCGCTGGCATTTAAAGTACTGGCCTTGGCCAGCACCGCCTTGCTCGGCTATTTTGTTTTCACTATCAAGAGCAGTAATTCGATTCTTTTCAGAGGTGCTTTCTCGCTGGCTTCGCTGGCGATAGCCATTACTCTGCTGGTTTTGGTTGTGTGGGCTGGATCGTTTGCGAACATCATCCTTAGATTCCCGCCACTGGTTTGGATCGGTCGCGTCTCATACGGTCTGTACCTCTGGCACTGGCCGGTGCGGGGATTTATCTTTGGTTCAACTCAGCAACCGTCTACTTGGCAAATTACTACTGCGCTCCTCCTTTCGTTCGCCATTACAACTTTTTCCTTTTACGTAATCGAACAGCCCTTTCTCAAGTGGAAACGAAATCTCAGTCGTGCCTGACTCCACTTTGGACCGCACGCATCCTGCGAACAATCCATCCCGCCGCCTCAATATTCCAATAACTAGGCTCGCCTCTCATAAGGCAGCACGCAGGATGCGTGCGGTGCCCGAAGCGCTGAGAATAGCTATCAGCGGCATCATCGGCAGTCCATAACGGGGTTCGATCCACAGTGGTAGTGAGACCACGACAAGGAACAGAGGAAACAGAGTGAGATGGCTTAGCTGCGCAAATCGGGATCGCTGAGCCACCACGCCAATCAACGCCAGCAGGAAAACCAACAGGTTTCCCAGGATGAAGCCTGTCCTCACCAGCACCTGGCCCCAGCGACCCTCATGGACCGCCACGCTGAATGGAACCCCCTCGTCGCCAAACAGATAACTGCCGCTATCGATGAACAAGCGCGGGTATTGTTGGGTCCGTGCCAGTAGCCATTGGCCTGGATTCTCGCGAATGCGTTTGAGAGCTGCACGCATTCTCATGCGATCAAACTCTGTTTCATCAACCCCCGGCGGCGCGGCTTCGTCAACGCTTGTCAGCAATGATTTACGTTTGGAGACGTCATCAGCCTGCGCAAGACTGAAAGAACCAATCAGTAGATTCGTGCCCGAACCTGCTGCGGCCACCGGAATAAAGCGATGAAAGACCACGGCATTGCGAACTATCCAGATCGAAGCAACCGCACACGACACTATGGCAATCAGAAGAAAACCTCGACGCTGGGCGCGCCATGGCCTCAGCAGGGTCAGCAGTGGCAAGAGGATCACGAAAGGAGCCAGCGTCACTCTCGTCAGCAGGGCCAACCCCAAAGCGATACCAGTACCCCCATAGCGCTCGCGATCCCAGAAATAAACACCCAGCGTTAAGAGAAACGTGAAGAGAGTTTCCGTCAATACCACCGCTGTGAATCTTCCGGTCATGGGCGCCAGCGCCATCCCAATCCCGGCCAACAACGCCACCGGACGATAAAAATCACGTCGCGCAATGACGTACACGAGCGCCACGGTTAACGCCCCCAGGATGGCTTGCAGCAGTAACACGAGAACCAGAGGAGCGGAGTGGCCGAACCAAAGGGAGGCTATTACAGCGGGATAAAGTGGAGGTCTAAAGGCAGTTGGCGTCAGACCATCTGCACTAAAGAAGTGCCTCTCAACGAGGTTTCTTGCTGCCGCGAGATACCATTGGCTGTCACCCGATTCCCAGGAACCGAATCGCAACCAAACCAGCCGCACCCCAAGCGCGAGCAGTGTTACGCCCACCAGATCGAACCTCGCTCCCCGCGTGCGATCGCGTTCGTTGACGACTCCACTGCTCATTTCGTTTAGAATACCAGACTTCAGTCAGCGTCGATGCAAATGAGAAAACCTGATTTCTTTATCGTAGGAGCACCCAAGTGCGGCACCACCGCAATGTACCAGTTTCTCTCGCAACACCCCGACATTTTTTTGCCGGAGAAGAAGGAGGTCCACTTCTTTGGCACCGATCTCTATTCACCGCACTACTCGCGTGATCCGGACAAGTACCGGTCACTCTTTGCCGGAGCCCGCGACGAAAAAAGAGTCGGAGAAGGCTCTGTGTGGTATCTGTATTCAAAACTGGCAAGCCGCGAGATCAAAAACTTCTGTCCTCAGGCCAGCATCATTATTATGCTGCGCAATCCGGTAGATATGATCTATTCGCTGCATGGCCACCGCCTCTACATCAATTCGGAGGACATCGAAAATTTTAGTGAGGCGCTCGCAGCTGAAGACGATCGGAAAGCAGGATTACGATTGCCTGCGAACCCTTACCCGGCTGCCGGACTCTTTTATCGTGAAGTGGGCCAATATTACGAGCAGGTAAAACGGTATCTTGACGACTTTGGACGCGACCAGGTGCAGGTCATACTCTATGACGACTTCAAAATCGACCCGGCCGCGGCCTGCCGGGAAGTCTTTTCTTTTCTTGGCGTAGCTCCGGATTCTCCACTAGAGATAAGCGTCGTGAACGCCAGCAAACGAGTTCGGAGCCGCATGCTGGCTTCTCTTCTTGATCCACCGCCACCGCTGGCCCGGAAGCTGGCACGAACTTTAACGACACCTGAAATGCGCCGTAGGCTTTTTCGGACTGCCCGCGATTTGAATACGGAGCATCGCCCGCGGCAACCGCTGCCACTCGATCTCAGAAAGGATTTGCAGAATCACTTCGCTGCCGACGTCGGGCGTCTCAGTGAGCTTCTGAAACGGGATCTTTCACACTGGTGTGCAGAATAAGATCGCTATGAATCAAGACAAAGTATGGGATTATTTTCAGACCGAAGGGTTGGAAAAGTTTTCCTTGTCAGTGCCGCGTTTGAACTTTCTGCTGCGACAGGCGCAGAAGCTCGCCCGCAGTAGGGTACTGCGAGTCTTGAACATCGGAGTCGGGGACGGCTGGCTTGAGAAGCGAGCGCTCGCGCAGGGCTGGGAAGTCTATGCGTTGGATCCGACTGAAGCGGCCGTTAAGAGTGTTCGCGCCGCGGGCGCCAAAGGAGAAGTGGGACACATCGAAGCAATCCCGTTTGCGGCGGAATTTTTTGATGTTGTTTTCTGCTCAGAAATCATTGAGCACCTGAGCGGTGAACAGATCCAACAAGGGCTTAATGAAGTCGCTCGCGTCTTGAAGTCCGGCGGCACCCTGTTGGGTACGGTGCCTTTCAACGAAAATCTCTTTGAAGGCCGGGTCGTCTGTCCCGATTGTGGTAGCGTCTTCCATCGCATCGGCCACCAACAATCATTTGATACGACAAGCATCGCGGCGATCTTCCCCGCGTCGCTAAAGCTCGAGCAGGCGCGCGCTGTTTACTTTTGCGATTGGCCCACGCTGAATTGGAAAGGAAAGGCGATTGCCGTCGTCAAGAAAGCTTTGCTGTCCGCAGGCGTGCATGGAACCAATGAGAATATTTACTTTGCCGCGCATAAGCATGCTTCCCGGCTTTAAGCACACTTCAGCTTGCCGCCAGGAAATTCTCGTTCTCCATCAACGGCGAGTGGCTGAGCAATTACTCGCCGGCTTCCCGAAGTTTGCCGGCCCACAAGTATCGTGAGAATAACTTTTGTCACTCCTTCACTAGCATGCGGCGGCGCCGAACGATGCGTGACGTTGTTGACAGGTGGTTTTCTAGCGAAGGGTCACAGCGTAACGGTCGTCACCCTCTACAACGAAGACTCTGATTTTTACGCCCTGCCCGCATGCGCAAAGCGCGTCGCACTCGGCATTGACAAAGTCTCGGCCACCGTCATCCACGGTCTCGCTAATAATCTCCGGCGCGTCAGGATTTTGCGGCGGGCCATCAAAGCTTCCCAGCCGGACGTGGTCATTTCCCACATTCATCGCACTAACGTGATGACGATTCTGGCCGCTGGGAAATCCGTCCCGGTGATCGTGGTTGAGCACAATGACCCGGCGATGAATAAGGCGGGAACGATCTGGGAAATGCTTCGGCATCGGACTTATCCCCGCGCGCGCCATGTTGTTAGTGTCAGTCGTGGTCTCGACCAGCACTTTTCATGGCTTCCGAAGGGACAGCACTCAGTCATTCACAACCCGCTGGAATTGCCTGCGGAAGGGGTAGCCCTTGATACTTCTGAGGGCCAGCCGCTCGCGCCTGCACACTGGCTGATGGCCATGGGACGGCTAACTGAGCAAAAGGGATTTGATCTATTGCTCGAGGCATTTGCCAGGATCAAAGGTCGTCATCCTGACTGGAACCTCATGATCATTGGCGAGGGCAAACTGCGTAGCCAACTCGAGCAATTCAGCTTTCAACTTGATCTGGCGCAGCGTGTAAAATACGCCGGTCAGTTGGCTAATCCTTTTCCAACGCTACGCAAAGCCAGTCTCTTCGTCATGGCCTCGAGGTTTGAAGGTTTCCCGTATGTAGCGCTGGAGGCAATGGCTTGCGGCCTGCCGGTGGTTTACACGGACTGTCCCAGCGGTCCGGCGGAAATTATCAGAGATGGTATAGATGGCCGGCTGGTCCCGAACGGAGACGTGTCGGCTCTGGCCGAGGCGATGGATGAATTGATGGGTAACCCAGGCGAACGCGAACGGCTGGCCGCTCGGGCGCCGGATGTGCTCACCCGTTTCGGCACGCAGACTATCGTCTCGGAATGGGAATCACTCTTTGCCCGAGTCATCGAAGTTTAGGTCCTGGCTAATCAAATGACGACAACCCTGCCTGCGCGCCATCTGAAGCTGCATCAAGACATACTGCGCGAGCTTGAGTGCGAGCTAACAGCGGGTGCTCGTGTGCTGGACTTCGGGTGTGGTGCGGGGAAAATGGTTGCTGAGTATTGCGCCAATGGATATGACGCATTCGGCTGCGACATTCGCGTTGCCAACGAAAGCGAGCGCCTGCGCCGGATCGACGCCGGGAAATCGATCATCCCTTTTCCCGATCAGACATTTGATTTTGTTTTCTCTGACCAGGTCCTTGAGCATGTGCAGGATCACGAGCAGGCATTTGCTGAACTCGCGCGCGTGTTGAAGCAGGGAGGCATCAGTCTGCATATCTTTCCAGCGCGGCTAAAGCCCACTGAGGCCCATGTGCTGATTCCATTTGGCGGCGTGCTGCAGCAACGCTGGTGGCTGACATTGTGGGCGGCGCTGGGTATCAGAAATTCGTTTCAAAAAGGCAAGCAGGTGCGAGAGGTGGTCAATTTAAATTCACAGTACCTGCGCGAACAAACGAACTATCTGACCCGCCGGCAAATCACTAACGCCGCGTCCAAACATTTTGTGGAGCTCACGTTTGCCGAACAGCACATGATTAAACATTCCTATGGCAAGGCTCGGCACATCTATTCGTTGACCAGGCTATTGCCATCTCTGGCTCGGCTATACAGCACGTTTTATGCTCGCGTGATCTTTTTGCGCAAGGCGTAAGTTGTACAGTCGCCTCTCGGTAAGGCGCAGGAATTAAGCTCGCGTGAGCGTGCCGGCACGTCACTACATGGAACCAGTCACACAACATTCGCCGAAAAAAATCAAACTGGCGTTCCTGGTACGTTCGCTCGATTACGGTGGCGCGCAACGGCAGTTGATCACGCTCGCAAAAGCGCTGGACAAATCAATATTCGAAGTCACCGTGCTCAGTTTCTATGACGGCCAGCCATTAGAAAGAGGCTTGGATGGCTCAGGTGTGCAGACTATTTTTCTGGGCAAGAGCGGGCGCTGGGATCTGTTTTCATTCCTGAGGCGATTGTTGAAAGAGGTAAAGCTGCTGCACCCCGATATTCTCCACGGCTATCTTGATATTCCCAACCTGCTCGCGCTTTTCCTCAAGCCCTTTGTGCGGGCTCGCGTGATCTGGGGAGTGCGCGCTGCTGAACTCAAACTGGAACGCCATGCATGGTTGCAGAAAATGGCCGCCGGTGTTGAGAGATTGCTGGCTCGCTTTCCAGATTTGATCCTGGTCAATTCCGTCGCCGCTCGAGAGTATCACCTTGCTCGAGGCTTTCCTGCAGCGCGGCTGGTGATGATTCCTAATGGCATCGACACCGAATACTTCAAGCCGGATCCGCCAGCGCGCGCAGAACTGCGCCGTGAGTGGAACGTGACCGAAAATACTTGCCTGGTGGGAATCTTGGGCCGGATTGATCCCGTTAAAGATCTGCCGCTGTTCCTCGAGGCCGCGGCAATTGTCCTGCGCCAACTTACTGACGTTCGTTTCATCTGTGTGGGAAGCGGCCCGGCAGCATACTCTGAACGGCTTAGAACATTGGCGCGTGAGATAGGACTGTCCGATCAGATTACCTGGGCTCCCGCTCGGCCCGATGTTGTAGCTGCGTACAATGCACTTGATTTATTGGTCTCTTCCTCACGCAGCGAGAGCTTCCCCAACACTGTTGCGGAAGCGATGTCCTGCGGAGTGCCTTGTGTAGTCACAGACGTCGGCGACTCAGCTCTGTTGGTGGGTGAGTGCGGAATTGTGGTGCCGCCGCAGGACGCTGAGTCTTTGGCTGCGGCGATCGTCCAATCACTAAAAATGAGCGGCACCGGGCCGGACAAAAATAGCCGCGCACGTATCGTCGCCGAGTTCAGCGTGCAGCAATTGGCGAAGCGAACCGCGGAGGTATTGCTGACCAAAACGATGTCACCCCTGCCTTGATACAATCCGTCACGACAACAGATGGCCGGCTGCGAAGTATGGCGATACTACTCACGATCGGCAGTGGTATAGCAGTTGGACAATCGCCATTGATAAGCTATCTTGGCTCGGACCAATTCCCTTTCTTTCGGACCTTCTTGATGACTCTTACCGCAGGCGCAGCCCCCGCGATTGGTGTTGATTCACAGCCAAAACCGGAGGAGACTTCCACCCCCACCACGTCCGGCGGTCCAGTGACGATTCTGCACATCATCAATGACCTGGCGATTGGCGGCGCGGAAATAATGCTTTACCGCCTGTTATCAGAGAAAAGCCGCCGGCGCTTTAATCCAGTGGTGGTAGCGCTGATGGATAGTGGTTCGTTGCGCCAGCGCATCGAAGCTCTGGGCATTCCGGTATACAGTGCACGCATGCATCGGGGCCTGCCCAGCCCCGCGTCTATCTGGCGACTAATCCGGCTCGTCAGAAAACTTAAGCCTGATCTAATCCAGGGTTGGCTGTATCACGGCAGTCTCGCGGCCCAACTCGGCAGCCTGGCGCTGGCCAAACGCGTTCCAGCTCTCTGGAGCATTCACTGCTCGATCTATTCGCTATCTTTCGAAAAGAAGTTGACCGCGGCCGTGGTGCGACTATGTGCCTTAATGTCACGAATGGCTGCCGGTATCATTTTCGTCTCCCGCACCAGTCAGTCTCAACATCAACAGCTGGGATATGATCTGAGCAGGAGCTACGTGTTTCCCAACGGCATTGATACTGGGGTTTTCGCGCCTTCACCCGCAGCACGGGCTGCGGTGCGTTTGGAGCTTCGGCTGCCGCCCGACACACTGCTTATAGGTGTGATTGGTCGTTATCACGCGATGAAAGACCACGCAAACTTCCTGCGAGCAGCAGCACTGGTTTCCACAGTCTTTCCCGAGGTGCATTTCCTCCTGGCCGGACGCGGACTCGATGGCGAGAACGCTGTTTTGCGGGAATTGATCCGTGAGTTGAAACTGGAGGAACGCACGCACTTGCTGGGTGAGCGCACCGACATCGCGAGCCTGGTAGCAGCCCTCGACATTTATTGCTTGTCTTCTTCGCACGGCGAGAGCTTTCCCCTGATCGTAGGGGAAGCCATGTCGTCGGCCGTTCCCTGTGTCGTCACGGATGTTGGCGACTCAGCCTGGATCCTGAGCGGCACCGGGCGGGTGGTGCGCCCGCGGGATGCCGGAGCACTCGCCGCAGCTTTAAATGAACTACTTGCCCTGGGAGTGGAGGGGCGAAGCACGCTTGGCGTTGCTGCTCGAGCACGAGTGGTCGAATTGTTTTCGCTGACAACGGTGGTTGCGGAATATGAAGCGCTCTACGAGACGATGTTGGCTGCGGCTGCACCCCCGGTGAAGAACGTCGAGAACCAATCTCTGCAAAAGAACCAGCCGTGAAGCAGCCGTCGACGTGCTTTGGGAACAGCAGCCCTGACTTTTAGCGGGAGCCCGCCGTGGCCCGGTGGCGCCGGGACGCGGCAGTCGCGCTGGCTGCTGCCAGCAACTCCTTCTGGGCCTGATCACGTATTCGCTTTCTCTCTTCGCGCTTTTCCATCATCAGCACGTAGCCAACTGCGACAAAAACAAAATAGAAAACCAGCAACTGGGCACGCTGGCGATAAGCAGTGCCGACATTGCCCTGAAATACTGAATACGCCAGTGACAACATGACTGAAAAAACAAGGATGGGCGATATCTGCCTGAGTCGATAGCGCACGGAAAACCACAGGCCGAGAATCAACATGGGAAATGAAGCCCACCAGACAATCATTTCCGGCAGCGTGATGCTTTGGCGCAACGATGCGAGTTGCCAGGGAAACGGCGCGAACAAAAGATAGAGCAGCCCTACAGGAATGGTTGACAAGGCCCCCGACGTGGTCGAGACGTCAACGTCCTTATCGAATCCCGATTTAGCCGATTTGGCCGCATCCAAACGACTGCGCTGCACCTGCTCCAGGCCGCCGAACGCCTCCATTTGCACGTTCGCATAGCGCGTGACCCCCAGGTATGTCAGCGACAGTCCTAAAGCGATCACCACAATGAACTGCCGCAGAAAACTCTTAGCGGAAACTTCACGCATGCCAATCAGGAACGAGCCACCGATCGCAGCGGTAATCATATAGAAGACGTAAAATCGCAAACTGAGCAGAAAAAAGAGCGCGCCCACCAGAGAGGCCAGATATTTCAGGTCCAGTTTCTGGCCCAACTTCAGAGTAGCCAGAATGGAAAACGCAAGCAGGAAAACTATCGGAGCGTCCTTCAAACCCTGTGACGACCAAAGCACCAGTGACGGGAAAAAAGCGACACCAAAGGCAGCCAGACGTGAAACTTTTCTATTGCCGTAAACCTGTTGCGCGCAGAGAAATATTATGGGCGCAGTGGCAGCGCCAATGACGGCGTTAAAGAACTGGACGGCCAGCATGTTCCGTCCGATGGCGCCGTAGATGGCGGCGACCAGATAGACCATTCCCCAACCCGACCCTTCCCCCTTACCGACGAACAGGTTGACCACCGCCAACGACGAGTAGTTCCCATTCCAGGATTCCAACTGGGCACCGCCGACGAAGTCGTAAGTCAAGGCATCGCCGCCAAAAAAGGTTTGCAGATTAAAGACAAAGATCACGGTGGCGATCAGCACACGTAGCAGCAGGGCAAATAAGAACAGCCGGAGAAGAAAGGTCCCTTCCTCGCTGTCCGACTTATAAATCAACCAACCCGCTACGCCTGCTATGGCAGCACAAAATAAGACAGCCTTAAGACAATCAATCATTCCAACCTGTCCGTAGATAGGTGTGTACTGCGCTACCAACGAAGGTACGAAGAGAATGATGAAGCAGGCGAAGACGATACTTATGATGGTTAGAATGCTACTCACGGTCCTATCAGTTCCTCTAAATGCTGTCCGGTAAATCGAGTCGAGTCTTGCGCTCGACCAAAAATTTATCTTCCTCGCTCAGGTCTTTCAGAACTTTCGCCGGCACCCCGGCAATTAATTTATTTTCACCGGTAAGCTGGCCGGTAATAACAGACCCAATCCCAACGATACACCGTGAAGGCAACGAAGCACCGGGTGCCATACGTATCTCAGAACCAACATAGGCCAGCGAGCCTATCTCAATCGGCCTGGTACGCTGACGATTGTGGGTCCAAAGTGAGGAGTTTCGGCCGCCGAGGATCGAGCGCCGTCCGATTTCCACCCGATCGGTAAAATCAATTTTGTGCCCGGTGGTAATGATACTTCCGTCGCCGAGCAGGAAGCGGGGATCCACTTCGTTAACCACGTCGGGATTAACTATCGAGTTGATTTCGTTCAAGCGAATTATTTCAGCGTAGCGTCCGAGGCGGACCTCGTCTCCCCCGCGAATAATATTCAAATGCCCGATGCGCACATGTTCTCCGATTGTCACCTTCTGCACGCCGATAATAATATTGAGATGTCCAATCTGCACATCGTCATCAATCCGGCAATCACCCGCATCGAGAATACTGAGTCCCACCCTGACCCGCTTGCCAATGCGATAGCCAAAAAGGAGTCTATAACAGGGGCGCTTGAGTATTGATGGCAGCAAAGCTACGCAGGCAAGCGCAAAGAGCTTGAATTTACTGGTGCGATGCATCGACCTCCTGCGAGCTCACGCCCGTAGCTGCTTCGCGCAGCGCTGCCGCCAATTTGTCCGCCTGCGCCGGCAGGCTGTAGTTTTCGGTGACGTGCTGTCTCCCGGCGGCCCCAATCTTTCTGCGGCGCTCTCCATCGGCAATCAGTGTTGTCAGGCCCTCCAGCCATTCACGGTCATTTCCTGCTTCAAAATGGGTCAGGCCGGGCACTCCTAATTCCGCCGAAGCGCCAACGGGTGTAGCTACATACGGAACGCCAACTGCCATGTACTGAAGCGCCTTAAACCCGGACTTTCCCGCCGCCCAGTTACCTGAATACAAGCGCGCGTCGATGGGGTACAGTCCCACATCGATTGACTGAAAGTCAGCTATCTCGCGCTGCAATTGCCACGGCAGGTTTTCTATGGTCACTCCCGGAATCGCCACTTCGTCTTTTCCTGAGCCGACAATTTTTAGCCGGAAATCATATCGTTGTGCCAAATCCTGAAGGACCGGAAAAATCGATTCCAGGTAGGGAAAAGTTGAGTGCGTCCCAATCCACCCCAACACCGGAACGTCGCTCGAGCGTTTAGGGTCAGGACGAAAAATATCGGTATCCACTACCGTGGGGATAACACGCGCCCGGGCACCTTTGCCGGACACGTACTCAGCGATCGCCCTGTTGCCGCAGGTCACGATGCTCGCCCAATTGATCAAGTCGTCGGTTTTGCTGAACCACTTCAACGCTTTACCGGCGCGACCATAGGTCGGGCTAGTATATGAGACGTAGGTTGCGTCGTCCAAATCAAGCACCAGCGGACGATGAAGAGCGCGTGTGGTTAGCCATTCAATCAATGGTGGGCCAAACAACATCGCCTCGCGTTGCACCAAAACCACATCTGATTTATTGGCCGCCAGCACATCTCCCAGCCGCAGCAGGGCCGACTTAATTAGTCCTGCTGCCGTGCTGGCCATCGCTTCGCGTCGATAAAACTGTGCAAAGAGCGCGGAGCTCATGAAGGGTCGAATTGTTAGTTCGATGTCCCTCGAGGCAAGCGGAGCCACAAACTGCTGCAGCCGATAACGCGTCGCCGCAGCCTCGACCGGATAAGATGCCAAGCCCAGAACCTTCATTAACAAATCTCAGTATAGATATTCCCGCGCCGAGTCAAGATAACAGATTTCCCAGGTCCAGACCCCACACGCGCAATTGCGCTTGATTCAATCTTGAGAACCGCCGAGCCTTTTGAGCTTGACTACAGCTATCACTGGTCAAGCAACAATCGCACGAGGTTAATGCTGTTCGCTACACACTTTGACCTGACCCACGGCGAAGGCGCTGCCAACCTCACCGCAACGGTTGAAGACTCTGAGCATCGGATCTACTCATGTACAGTCGAATGGGCCGGCAAAGTTGACGGAGCGGAAGGCGTCATCGCCGTCGTAGTAAGTCTCAGTGACGACCTTACTGACGTGGGAGACGTCATGGTGAGAATTACTCACAGTGGGCTCACCAGCGACCCAATGATCCTCGGCATTGGTCACCTCAACGGCGGGCCGACGCCATGAAGACTATTATTCAGGCAAGCTGGCTGTGAAAAGCGCTTCGTATAGGCGTGCATAGCGCTCTCTGCCAAGCTTGCGGACATCGAAAAGCCGTTCAGCCACGGCACGCATCGACTGGCGCGTTCTTTCCTGATCGCCCACCATGCGCTCGACTATGATTACGGCGCGCTCGAATTCATCAGCGCTGAAGTCATCAATCAAAGCTCCCGCGTGTTCACTCGTGATCAATTGATCCGAATCACCTATGCCGGCGTTGATTACCAGTGGAAGTCCGCAAGCCAGGTACTCGGCATATTTCGTCGGTGATGAGGCAAGCTTGGAAAAGCAGGGCTTGATAAAGGCAATTCCCACGTCAGCTGAAGAAAGATACGATGGCACGTCGGCTGGCGCGGCGGCAATGGTAGTGAACTTGTCTGCGTGAACGCCGCGCTCTGTCATCAAGCTGCGGATTCGTTCGTGTTTGGCAGGTGTCAGCCAAAGGATGTGTGCATCATTTCGCCGCTGCAAGGCAGCCGCAAAGAAGTCGGCCATCTGCTCGGTCAAATACCAGCCATCGATTGACCCGCTGTAGACCAGTACGAAACGTCCTGGGAGTCCCAACTCCAGACGGCGCCGAACGCGATCGGCCTCCCTGAATTGAAATGATTCGAGGTCGGCACAGCAGGGGACCACAGCGTGAACGAAATCCTTTCTTTCTTTCAGGCCGTCCCACTCTTTGATGATGGGCCAGATCGCGTTGGTCAGAGTCACCACTCCGTCGGTTCGAGCGAAACTTCGCTGCTCCATGGCCTTGGTCAGGCGATAGGGAATGCTTCCCTTTTGCCAGTGATTTGCGTCCACATATTCGTCCGCCATTAGTCCCCGCACATCAAAGATCATTTTGAGTTTGAAACGGCGCTTGAGTCTGAGAGCGATAGTAGCCGCGATATGGCTTCGAGCATGCACCAGTTCTATTTTATTTCGCCGCACCAGGCGAGCGGCGTAACGCGTTCCATTGAGAACGTCAAAGACGGTCGCCGGTAGCGAAGGAGTCTGATGATAGCGGAGCCAGTGCCACTCAATCTGCTGCGAAGCCAGTTCGCGGCGCAGGCTTTCAATCGCTTCCGGTCCATAGGTTGCCAGGGCTGACTCTCGCTCGAAACTGAGCAGGGTAAATTTCACGCCCAGCTTGCTCAACTCGCGGAGATAAGGAAGTACCTGGCTTTGACCTAGCGGATCAAGCATTCCGTTATAGGAAATGAAAAGCACTCGCCTGCCATGCAGCGAGCCGCGGCTCACAAGCCGTTCGCCGGTGCCGGGGCTGGTCCAGTTTTCAGCGCTCATTCTTTACGCCCGCTGCAGTTCCGCCTATCCCTAGCTTATCGGTGAAAAGCCATTGAATAGTGCCGGCGATAGCGCCCAGATCGAGCACAGCGATTAAGGGGAGTAACAGAGTTAGGCGAAGCAGTTGACGCAGCAGGCCGGCTGCATAACAACGTCGATTGCGCCACAAAGAGACGCCGGCCCGGACCAGCAAGAGCAGCAGCCACAGTGACAGGGGAACGATCAACCAGCGTCGACCGAGTAGTAGGGCCGGCAAAATCAAAAGGACCAGCATGAGATATCGGCTGAAGATCGCCGCTTGCCAGTCACGCCACAGACCTGCGCGTATGTTATTTCGAGAGTAGACGGCGAAGCGTTTAAAAGTGCGCCTGAAGTTCGGTTGCAGGTCCCAATGGACCACTGCCCGCGGCGCAAAGGCGATGCGATACCTCGCTTGCTCAATCCGGTTCATGAACAGGAGGTCTTCGGCTGAACGCAAATGCTCAGGGAATCCTCCTACCTCTTCCCACACGCGGCGCCGCATTAGAGCTGAAGCGATGAAGCGCGAGCGCATCGATTCCCCTTCAACTTCGGCCGGTGGAGTTATGTAAGCGATCGCAGCGCACTCTTTGAAAAAAGAATTGATGCGTGGCTCATAGGATCCGTAGACCACATCGACTGCATCGCCGTTGGCCTGCTCGGCCAACTCTGCGAGCCAATCCGGCTGCGGTTGAATACCGGCATCGGTAAAAGCAAGCCATTCAGAAACAGAGTGAGATACGGCCAGGTTTCGGCCTCGCCCGGGCAAAGCTTTGGTCGTGCGGATCAAACGCACCGGCGCGCCTCGATCGATATACTGCTGAATTATCGTTGTCGTAGAGTCGGTCGATCCTCCGTCAGTGATCGCGATCTCCGCTGGCGGCAGCGTCTGCCGAAGCAATGAATCCAGCAGAGCCGCAATCGAGCTTTCCTCGTTGCGCACGGGAACAATGACACTAATCTGCATCTGATTTTGAGTGCTCAAGTTATTTTCGCGCAAATCGTTTAATGGCGTGCGAACCAAGTTGGACAACATCTCGATTTAGAGGCCGAACCTTAGTTGATGAAGCGGACGCATTGCAAGTGAGGCCGGCCAAAAATGCTATTACCAGCAAACGGCGAATGGCTCTAAACTTGGGCCATCAGCGTTGTTACTTACAAGGGGTAATTTGATGGATTGGATGAATGCTCTGCAATGGCCGGCGATGGCGCTCACTGTCCTCGCGGCATGGCTGGTGGGGGCCCAACGAAAATACAAACGCAGTTGGGGCTTCCTGGTTTTTCTATTGGGAAATGTCCTTTGGATTGTATGGGGACTGCATGATCACGCTTACGCGCTCATCTTTCTGCAGGTGTGTTTGGGATTTCTAAACGTGCGCGGCGCCTTTAAAAACCAGACGGACTGAGCAGGTGCTCAAGGGATTTCAACGGCGCGAGCTGCACCAAGTGGTTTAGGCCTTGCGCATTGCGGTTACCAGTCTTCTCGGGCAATGTACTCCAACACGCTCTTTATTGAAGTGACACGATAACTTCCGTCTGTGCGCGCGACGGGAATGTGGCGATACCGTCCCAGCGACATCTTGCTGAGCGCGGCGGCTACGGAATCTGTTTCATGCAACGACTCCGGGTCTGGACTCATCAAGTCTCCGACGACGAGTTTGCCGGCGTTCGCGGCCGCACCGAACATGCGATGAAGCACGTCGTGCTCAGTAAAGATACCGACCAACTTGCCCTCAGCCACTACCAGAGCGCAGCCTGACTGAGCTGAGGACATTTGTTTCACTACGTCCAATGCCAAAGCTTCAGGCGCCACCGTCACAGTCTCTTCAGAGCTGAGCTGGCTGAGGTTGTCTTCCATCACTGAGCGCGCCAGGCCGCGCGTGGTCCCGGTCTGTAGCACGTCCAACTTCTGCAAACCAGTCATGCAGTTTTCACAGCGGTCGGTCCCTTCGATATTTTCGTGGCCGCAGGAAG
This sequence comes from Pyrinomonadales bacterium, assembly GCA_038237475.1. Taxonomy (GTDB): domain Bacteria; phylum Acidobacteriota; class Blastocatellia; order Pyrinomonadales; family Pyrinomonadaceae; genus JAOAPY01. The sequence continues at coordinate 146,403 of JBBRYS010000005.1, forward strand.
GACAAGTCATGAAGTTCACCTCGTCAGTTTGAGTGGCAGAAGCAGACGAAAGGAAAGACAACCCACTGTTGCCTTTCCTCTCACTGGTTGCTATTGGACGACCCAAGTGTCGCCGCTGTTAATGAGTTTTTCGAGATCGCCGGGGCCGCCTTTGGCGATTGCTGCATCAATCTGATCGACCAGCAGATCTTCGTAGGTAGCGCGCTCAACTGCGCGAAAAATGCCGACAGGTTGCGGGAAGTCCGGTTGCTCCATCCTGGCCAGCATGAACGCCACCGAAGGATCCGCGAGATTCACATCATGGACCAACAGGTCGGCCTCATTGATGCCATTTTCACCGATCGTCACCACCTCAGGATGCGCGCCATTCATACGAATGCCCTTATTGCGGTCTTTGCCGAAGATCATCGGCTTGCCGTCTTCGAGATAAAGCACGTTGTCAGAGCGGACGCTGCGGTCGGCGAAATAATCAAAGGCATGGTCATTAAAGATGTTGCAGTTCTGATAGACCTCGATGAAAGAGATGCCCTTGTGCCTGGCGCCGGCTTCGACGATGGTGCCCAGATGGCGCACATCGATGTCGATCGAGCGGGCGACAAAAGTAGCCTCGCTGGCAATCGCAAGAGAGAGGGGATTAATGGGATAGTCGATCGTTCCCATCGGCGCTGACTTTGTCTTCTTGCCCATTTCGGAGGTGGGGCTGTATTGGCCTTTCGTCAGACCATAGATGCGGTTGTTGAAGAGTATGTAATTGAGATCAAGGTTGCGCCGAATGGCGTGAATGAAGTGGTTACCGCCGATCGAAAGAGCATCGCCGTCGCCGGTGATGACCCAGACACTCAAGTCGGGATTAGCGCACTTTATTCCGGTGGCAATCGCTGGGGCGCGTCCGTGAATACTATGAAAACCGTATGTATTCATGTAGTACGGAAAACGCGACGAGCACCCGATACCGGACACGAACACGATTTTTTCACGCGGAATGCCGAGCTCAGGCATCACTTTCTGCACATTGTTTAGGATCGCGTAATCGCCACAGCCCGGACACCAGCGCACTTCCTGATCTGAAACGAAGTCGGCCTTTTTCATTTGTCCCGGCGGCGGGGCTATCTTGCCCGATACCGCTGAGCCACCCTCGCTGTCGGCAGAAACCGCGTGTTCGACAATCCCATTGTTCCCATTACCGCCTGAACCATTAGTACCAGTGCTCATCATTTACTCCTGACTGACAACCAGTTTTATGAATTTAATGTTCTGAAGATATCTGCTACCGGCAATTGAAAATCTCGAACTACATCTTCACCGTTGAGCCTGTCTCCCTCAGACAAATTAATAATCTCAACCGGGGCACTATAAACCGTCACCCGGCGAGTTTTCGGATCAACGACCCAAACCAATTTCGCGCCCGCTGCCAGCCAATGCCTGGCTTTAGCGTCAGCCTGTCGACGACTGTCTTCGGGACTGAGGACTTCAACGGCAAGATCGGGCGCACCGATCCAGTAGCCTCGCACCATACCGGCATGGTCCACGCGTTCCCGGCTGACAAAAGCCACAGCTGGAGCCCTCACGGTGTCCGGATCTGAGCGAAGCTTGAAGCCCGTCTCCGCTGCATAAACCCGCCCCAGATTATTAATCCCCACATGCTGGAAGAGAGGCCCGACAATATTCATTATCACCGCTCCGTGTTCTGCCCCCGCAGGCGACATACGGATCAGTTCTCCTTCAATGAGTTCATAGCGACAGCCGTCATCAGGCATCGCCAAAAGCTCATCGGCGGTGGTAGGTTTTGTAATTGTCGAGCTCAACGTTTACACCATGCGTTATAAATACTCTTCAACCTTGCGCATGATCTCGCGAATCTGGAATGGCCGGCCTTTCACTTTAGAAAACGCAACCGCGTCGATCAGGTATTTGGCTCGAACCATGGTCCACAGTTGGCCCAGATTCATTTCGGGAATGATCACGGTTTCGAAGCCGGCCAGCACTTCACCGAGGTTGGCCGGAAAAGGATTGAGGTGCCTGAGGTGCGCCGACGACACGCTCTTACCTTCGCTCTGCAAACGTTCGACTGCCGTGCTAATCGCACCATACGTCGAGCCCCAGCCGAGTACCAGCACCTTGCCGGTCGCTTCGCCCATCACCTCGACGAGCGGAATATCCTGGACCACGCGATCGACCTTTTCCTGCCGCAGCTTGACCATCAAATGGTGATTCTCAGGATCGTAATTCACGTTACCCGTGATGTTCTGCTTCTCAATACCGCCGATACGATGTTCCAGGCCAGGCGTACCTGGAATCGCATACGGACGCGCCAGAGTCTTTTCATCTCGAGCATAAGGCATGAAGGACGCTGGATCGGATGCAAAGGAAACGGGAATTTCGGGAAGAGAATCAATTGCGGGAATGGCCCAGGGCTCGGCGCCGTTGGCGAGATACCCATCCGAGAGATAGAAAACCGGCGACATATATTTGAACGCCAGTCGCACTGCCTCGATGGCCATGTGGAAACAATCAGCGGGTGTCGCCGGAGCCACTACTATCGCAGGACACTCGCCATTTCTTCCCCAGACTGCCTGGAACAGATCCGCCTGTTCAGTCTTGGTTGGCAAACCGGTCGATGGTCCACCTCGCTGCACGTTGATAATTACGAGTGGCAACTCGGTCATCACGGCGAGACCAATTGCTTCCTGCTTCAAAGCTACGCCAGGACCGGACGTGCCGGTTAAGCCAATGTGGCCCGTAAAGCTCGCGCCAATGGCTGCGCAGACAGCGGCGATTTCGTCTTCGGCCTGAAAAGTCTTGACGCCAAAACTCTTGTGTCGGGCAAGCTCATGCAGGATGTCGGAAGCCGGCGTGATGGGATACGAGCCATAGAAAAGATTACGTCCGGCAAGCTGCGATGCAGCCACAAAGCCAAGCGCGGTAGCCTCGTTGCCTGTAATTTTGCGGTACTTCCCTGGCGCGATCCTGGCTTTCTTGACCGTGTAGTGAGTGGTGAAAACTTCGGTGGTGTCGGCAAAGTTGTAGCCGGTCCGGACGGCGATCTCATTGGCTTTCGCCAATTCAGGATTCTTGCCGAACTTTGTATTGATCCACTTGATGGTCTGCTCGATCGGCCGGTCATAAAGCCAGTAAAGAACACCGAGCGCAAAAAAGTTCTTGCAGCGATCCATCTCCTTACGAGTGAGCTGCACCGTGCCTTTCAGCGCATTCATATTGAGCGTGGAGATGGGTAGCTTGTGCACGCGGTAGCCGGCCAGCGAACCATCCTCCAAAGGATTGGAAGCGTACGCGGCGTACTTCAAATTCTCTGGCGTAAACCCGTCGGTGTTCACGATGATGGTGCCGCCGTCTTCAAGATCCGGGACGTTCACTTTCAAAGCAGCCGGGTTCATCGCCACCAGCACGTTAGGCTGGTCGCCGGGCGTCTTGATGTCCTGGCTTGAGAAATTCAATTGAAATCCGCTGACGCCGGGCAAGCTCCCGGCCGGAGCGCGAATCTCAGCAGGAAAATCGGGTAGAGTAGAAATGTCGTTACCCAGAACGGCGGAGGTGTTAGTGAACTGGGTGCCGGTCAACTGCATGCCATCGCCGGAATCTCCCGCAAACCTGATGGTCACGGCTTCCAGCTCTTCGAAGTTCTTCTCAAAAGGGGGGATGGGGTTTTCAATCACAGTGCTCATGGATGTTTTATCAAACCTTTTCTGGTATTAGTTCCGGTTTAGCTTCTGGTAATAATTTCCGGTCCAGTTGCCGGTATTCATTCCGTCCAGCTGCTATGTATTCGTTCCCGTTTCAGCTGTTACTCTTCGTTCCGTCCAGCTACTGGTCTTCGCTCAGCTTCCTGAATTCCACACTCATCAATCATCAATCCGCATTCCCTTACCCTCCTTCTTCCTGGGCCATAATCTGGTCCGGTACTGGGGGCAGGTTCATGGTTTCTTTCGGATAGCTTTCCGCAAGATAAAAAATCACATCAAAGACGGAGATTGAGCCCACAAGTTTTCCCTCTTTAACCAGCGGAATATTGCGAAAGCTCTTTTCGTTCATCAGGCTGACAGCGTCGCCAATCGTCGCGTCAGGAGATAGCGTAGAAACTGCGGTCGACATCCAGTTACTGACTGGAGCCTGCAAGTCGAGTTCGTTGCCGGCGATTTTGGTCAACAGGTCGCGTTCGGTAAAAATCCCCACCACGTGCTCGCCCTCACACACAATTGCGCAACCACCCTCATCCTGCTTCATCACCTCGATGGCAGATGCCAGCGGCGTATCCGGCGCAATGCACACGTAATCATCGGTCTGCATCAGGCTGACCTTGTCAGCTCGAATGCGCCGGGCAGACTCCGCTCGGGCTTCTTTTACAGAAAGAGAGTTGACTTGATTCGACGCCAAATGAGTGTCTGGCATGGGACGCATTGCTCTACTTTGTTCTCGGGAGTTCAGGAAACCCTGCTAAGTGGCAACGGACGAAATTGTATCAGCAAAGTTCGCAAAGCATAAGCAGCAGTTTCGTCGAGTAGTCTACAGGCGTTCAGAGCACCGCCTTTAGGCGGGCTCTCGCTGCCAGTGAAGAGCCCAACTAAAGGCGGGGACTTAGACCGCCTGTTATCCTGCCTGTCGCAGAGCCTTAAGTTCCTCTTGATAAGGCGACATTTCCATCAGTTGATTAACTATCCCCGGCAACACCGCAAGCGTGCGAGTGATATCTTCATCAGTGTTGTAGCGACCCAACGAAAAACGGATCGAACCCTGGGCCGTTGTGTAGGGAACATTCATCGCGCGCAGAGTGGGCGAAGCCTGATGCGAGCCTGAGTGGCATGCCGATCCTGTAGAGACGCAAATGCCGGCTTCATCAAGCAGCATCATGATGTTTTGACCTTCAACATACTGAAAAGAAATATTGGCGGTGTTCGGCAATCGCTTCGAGCGATCGCTCGCGCCATTCAGGATTGCATTCGGAATCCGGGCCAGAATCTCGTCCTCAAGTCTATTGCGCAAGCGCAGGATCGGTTCGTGATCTGCTTCCTTGCGAGCGAGTTCGCAAGCCACACCCAATCCCACGATGTTCGGTACCGCAGAAGTTCCGGCGCGCCGTCCGTGTTCCTGCGCGCCACCGATGATGAACGGCGGCAGCGTCACTCCCTTGCGAACGTAAAGTGCACCGATACCCTGTGGCGCATGAAGCTTGTGGCCTGACAACGCGAACAAATCCACCTCAGTCTCCTTCAGATCGAGCGGCACTTTGCCCACTGCCTGCACGCCGTCAACATGAAAGACCGCGTCGGAGTGTTCACGCACAATCGCGCCAAGCTCTTTCATTGGAAACAGGACTCCGGTCTCGTTGTTGGCGAGCATCACGGAAACGATCCCGGTATCGCGTCGCAGCACCCTGGGCAAGTCGTCCAGATTGAGTTCGCAATTGCCATCTACTTCGAGCCATGAAACTTCACAGTTAATCTCAGCCAGATGTTCGCAGAGGTTGCGCACCGCCTCGTGTTCGACGCGAGTTGTGACGATATGTCGTCGCGTCGGATTCTGTTCCAGCCAGCCGCCGATGGCCCAATTGTCTGATTCCGAACCACAGGAAGTAAATACGATCTCACTTGGATCAGCCGCGCCCAGCAAGGCTGCGACCTGCTCGCGCGCCGTCTCAACCGCGGCTTTCACCTGGCGGCCAAGCGTATGCGGCGAGGCAGGATTGCCGTAGTGCTCGGTCAAAAAAGGCTCCATGGCCGCGAAGACTTCCGGCGCTACGCGAGTAGTGGCATTGTTATCGAGATAGATCATGTTTTTGGATCCCAGTTTGAGATTGGCCGGAGGGGCTGTGTGTAACAGCAGCGCCGGAATTGAATGTTACTAAGCTAATCGCCTGAGCTTGCCAGCATATCTTCAATCAGCGAGTGGCACGACCGGCAGCCGCCGCCCGCATTACAAGCGCGGGTGACCTCGCCAACCGTTCGCAACTCCAGCGTCGCGATGACAGTTTCAATGGTCTTTTCCGAAACACAAAAGCAGGTGCAGATTAGCGCTTCTTCGCCGTGCCATTCATCGCGCACCGAATCGCTGTAGGCCCTGATCGCCGCCACGAAACCTTCGCCAACTAACTTCACACAATGGGATTTACCAGGCGGCAACTCTCCCAATATCCGTGTGAGCGTTGTTGCCGGTGATTGTAATAAAGCTCCCACCTCAGCGGCTAGCGCCCCCTTAACCTCTTCGGTCAACAGCGAAGCTGCCGCGACCAGAAAACTGCAACCGGCGGCCTGGAATTTTGCGTCAGAAATCCTGTGGTTCTCATCGACTTGCACGTGCACGCGCATAGTCGCACCACAGGTTATGGATCCGGCACGCCCACTAAAGCCCACGTTGTCGAGGTCGCCGACATTGCGTGGCTGCAAAAAGTGTTGGTTGATTAATGTTGAGATTTCCGCCATTTTGATGCTGTCTGCAGGCTAGTGTCGCCGCGCCTTATTTGTCAAAGGCCTCGCTATCGGCTAGGCTTCCACAAACCTACTATGACTCAACTAACAGAACCATTGGTCCTCGATGCATTGCGCCAAATCAAGGATCCCGATCTCCACAAAGATATAGTAACGCTCGGCTTTATTCGCGACCTGAAAATCAACGGGGGCACAGTCTCGTTTCGCATCGTACTGACGACGCCTGCCTGCCCGGTTAAGGCCGAGATGGAAAGTGCCGCCAGGGAATTGGTCGGTGCATTGCCCGGCGTCACTTCAGTTCAGGTGACGATGGACGCCGAAGTCCCCAAGGGTCGTGGCATCGGCGATAAAGTTTCAGTTCCCGGCGTGCGTAACATTATCGCCGTTTCGTCAGGCAAGGGTGGCGTCGGCAAATCAACTGTCGCTGTGAATATCGCGGTGTCCCTGGCTCAGAACGGCGCGCGGGTCGGCTTGATGGATATGGACGTGTACGGTCCGAACGTGCCGATCATGTTGGGGGTGAGCGAGGCGCGTCCTGAGCTCGACGGTAATAAACTCATTCCCATTGAAGCCCACGGCGTGCGGCTGATGTCGATGGCGGTGCTCCAGCCGGGCGACAAACCAATGATTGTGCGCGGACCGATTCTCCATGGTCTGGTAAAACAGTTTCTTTCCGATGTGAAGTGGGGCGAGCTCGATTATTTGATTGTCGACATGCCTCCCGGCACGGGAGACGTGCAGCTTTCCCTCGCGCAGTTGGTTCCGGTACAGGGCGCCGTGCTGGTAACGACGCCACAGGATGTCGCAGTTGCAGACGTGCGGCGGGCCCTGCGCATGTTTGAGACAGTGGCCATTCCGGTGCTCGGGGTGGTTGAAAACATGAGCTATTTCATTGCTCCGGATACCGGCAATCGCTATGACATTTTTGGTGAAGGAGGCGGTCAAAAGCTGGCTGAAGCGTATGGGGTGCCCTTTTTAGGCGCCGTGCCCCTCGGTATTGAAGTCCGTGAAGGCGGCGACAAAGGAGTTCCTGTAGTCGTCAGTCATCCCGATTCGCCCCAGGCAATAGCCTTCAGACATGTCGCTGAAGAAGTCGCCCGCCAGGTCTCAATCGAAGCGATGAAACCTGAGCTTGTCGTTTTGGGCAAAGGTCAGTAAGATTCTTTCGTTCTTTGATCCTGGTTCTGTGCATCATACCGGAGAGCCTGGTCCCTCGCGAGGGCAGAGTGCGAAGAACAGAGATCAAACATGGAGCGATTTTAAGGAGAGATTATTATGTCAGCCAATACCAGCAGCACAACCACAACTGAGCCTGGGGTCGTTACTTCAGCGCCGACCGTGACTTTGCATGTTACCGACCCGGCCGTCGTGGAAATCAAGAAATTTATGTCCAGCGAAGAGGGCCTGCCGGAAACCAGTGGCTTACGCGTGCGGGTTGTCCCGGGCGGCTGCTCAGGTTTTCAATACAGCTTAAACATTGAAGAAGATTCGCGTCAGGGCGACTTTATTTTAGATGAAAAGGGCGTACGCCTGTTCGTCGATATGTTCAGCGCCCAGTACCTGAATGGCGTGCAGATTGATTATGTGACGGGAGTGATGGGTTCAGGCTTTACCTTTACCAATCCGAACGCTACCGGCAGCTGCGGCTGCGGCACTTCGTTTACAGCTTAAGTTATTAGTAAGCGACAGCGCTGCCTGTCATTTGGGATCGCGCATCCGCAAAGGCCCGGTAACTCTCGAAAGAGATGTTACGGGCCTTTGTCGCGTTTGCAATTGATTAGGAATCTGCAATCTGGGGCTCAGAACGAAATGAAGTTGATCCAAGCCACTACGCCCGACGAGCTTGCGCTGGCACGAGGACTCTTTGAGGAATACGCCTCGTGGCTCGAGATCAGTCTCTGCTTTCAAAACTTTGACAAAGAGCTGGCCGGACTCCCAGGTGCCTACGCACCGCCCGCCGGCTGTTTGTTGTTAGCAAGCAGCGACGAGCGGTTGGCAGGCTGCATTGCGTTGCGACCGCTATCGCACGGCGCCTGCGAAATGAAACGACTGTATGTGCGGCCGGGGTTTCGCGGACAGGGTCTGGGACGTCAACTAGTGGCCGCCATCATTGAGGAGGCGAAAGCACGGGGATATCTCCGCCTGCGCCTGGACACATTACCCGGAAAGATGGACCAGGCGCTGGCGCTCTACCGACGGATTGGATTCCGTGAAATCGATCCCTACTTCGATAATCCCGTCGTGGGCGCTGTCTTCATGGAGTTATCGCTTGAGTGAACGCAGGCGGAATTTTTCACCTCGCTGCTTCTGATCCTGAAATCTTTTCAAATGTTACCGCTACTTGCTCAACGCTGGCGGTTATGACAAATTCATAGCGCTTTCAAATCATTCTTTTTCGGGGTAATTACTTTATGCCTACTATCACAGCTGAAACCGCCAGCGGTCCGCAAACTTTTGAAGCCGCAGAAGGCGGGAAACTTGTCCTGGCAATCGAAGACGCGGGGATCGATATCCTGCATCGCTGCGGCGGCAATGCTCGTTGCACGACTTGCCGAGTGGAAGTTCTCTCAGGGGATCCCGGCGAAGTTGGCGAGCTCGAACGCACGCGCTTAGCGGTCGAAAGCGGGCTTGCAGAAAACGTCCGTCTCTCCTGCCAGATCCGTGTGAAAGACAATCTCTCGATCAATGTCGTCAATCAGGCCAGCGTGCGAGGCATGGATGCCGGACCGCGACCTCTTGATGAATAGCAGAAGTGACGGATTATTTGTCAGGCCAGATATAAAGGCTGACAAGCAAAAACCGAAAATTCAAAAGCAAAATAATTGCTTCACACCCCGTTCCGGGTGTAATCTTCGCGACGTAATTCAATAAGCTAAACCTAGTCAAAGTCTCGGAGGACATATGTCAATTGACCATCTCCCCGTCAGCTTGTCGATGCTGCAAGACATGTTTCACGCCCCCAGCAGCGAGGCATTAACACGCATTATTCTGCGCTGGGCACACTTTGTCGCCGGCATCACCTGGATCGGCTTGCTCTATTTCTTCAATCTGATCAACGTTCCCTTTCAAAAGGGACTCGACGCTGACACCAAGAAAAAGGTAAATCCGGACTTGCTGGGGCGAGCCCTTTGGTACTTCCGCTGGGGCGCGCTTTTTACGGTGCTGGCAGGCCTCGGGTATTTTGCGATGTACACGCTGAAGGCGGACGTGGCTAACGCGAATAACATTGGCGGCGGTCACATCAGTTTGGGCTATGTACTGGGCGCGTGGCTGACATATCCGATTGTCTTGTTTTTGGTTGAGTTTCTAATCATCAAGAAGGTGCCGGCACTGATCAAAGACGGGCGAGGGTTCGCGGTCGTGATGTTTATTCTGGTGGCTATAGTGACCTGGGGTTTGGTCAAGTTTTTTGGCAGCATCCTGACGGTCGGAGGGGAAAGCTGGGCCAGCAACAAGACCTATTCAATCGGCATCGGCGGCGCTTACGGCATCGTCATGATGCTGAACGTGTGGGGCATTATCTGGCCCAACAATAAAAAACTTCTGGCCGCTACGGCCGGCACTGGCCCAGCCGCGGCGCCAGAACTTCCGCGTCAGGCATTTATCGCTTCGCGCACCAACACCTGGCTTTCATTGCCGCTGCTGCTGTTTATGGCTTCAGCACACGGCGACTGGGTAATCTTCGGCAAGAACTAAGCCTCTAAAACCGGACAGCAGTCGCGAAAGGCGGAAGTTGTAATCACTTCCGCCTTTTCGCTTTTGCCCACTTAACTATGCTTCGTTCGCCTTCTTTTCGATTCGCCACATTAAAGACTTACTATCTCAACTGATTCGGGACACTTCGGGCAAACAATCTGGAGTTCCCCATTCCCACATTGTCGCGAGGGCCGAACACGAATTGGAAGGCCCAGTCCGACGGACGTTTTAATTTTTAGGAGGCTTTAAATGAACACAATCGGTTCCTACCAAGCGAGAGACTTTAATCTCAGTGGACTACAGGGCATTTCCGACCAGACATTGGAAATGCATTTCAAGCTTTACGAGGGTTATGTCAAGCAAACGAATCTCCTCAGCGAAAAGATTTCGGCCTTTATTCAGGATGGCAAGGTCGATCAGGACGAGATGCCTGCCTATTCAGAACTGACCCGCCGCCTCGGCTTTGAGTACAACGGCATGGTGCTGCACGAGTATTATTTCGAGAACCTCAAGAGCGGTGGCGGCAATGGAGACCCTGAACAAAAATCAACCTTTCTGAAAGCAGCCCAGGCGAGTTTCGGCAGCTACGACATTTGGAAAGCTGATTTTGTGGGCATCGGCAAGATGCGTGGTGTGGGCTGGGCCATCTGCTACGAGAATCCCGCGAATGGCCGGCTATCAAACCACTGGATCAGTTTGCATGAAACCGGCAATGTCGCCGGCTTTAACCCGATCCTGGTGATGGATGTCTGGGAGCACGCTTATCTGCTCGACTACAAGCCGGCCGAGCGGCCCAAGTACATTGAGGCATTCTTTTCAAATATCGATTGGACCAGCCTCGAGGCCCGTGTGAAAGGTAGTGCGGCTCGAAGCGTCAGCGCTAAATAAGATATATGAATCCAGGGTGCCGGGTGCGGGAGATCATCAATGCACGTTCTTCTGCACCTACACTACCTTCCAGCGTTGAGTAATTATCGCGCCGGACGTTAACAAAATTAATCCCTCTCGCGTTCGCCCTCATTGGGTCTAAAGGCGATGTCAGGTTAAACTTCTCCACATATTTCCAATCTCTAAAATTCAGTACTCGGAGGAGACTATGCGCCGACTGAAATCCGTTTTGCTCTTCTGCCTGCTCACATCCCTGGCCGCGCTGGCGGCCTGTGGTGAAGCCAACACTGAAAACTCCAATACAACCGCGACGACCGCAGTAACGCCACCGCCAACTCAGGTATTAAAAGTCGTACCTCGCCCTCAGGCAATCATGGACTTGATGAAGTCGCGAGGCGAACAGGACGAGGCTAAGCCGGTGCTCAGGATAGTCTCGCCCGCTAATAACGCGACCATCAACGGGTCCACAGTGGAAGTGAAGCTCGACCTGACCGGTGAGCTTATGGGCTACATGCCGCACAAGGATCCGGCAACCGGAAAAGGAAATCACATCCACGTAATCCTCGATAACCAACCCTACGAGGCTTATTACGAACTGGGCCAACCGTTCGAACTTCGTAACGTCGTCGCCGGCAAGCACACACTGCGAGTGTTTCCTTCGCGGCCATGGCACGAAAGCTTCAAGGATGAAGGCGCCTTTCAAATGGCTGTCTTCACTGTGAAGGGTGGGGGCGATGCAGCGAAGCCAACCACGACGAGTACGGGACAAACCGTAGCCACCAACAAAGCTACTCCCGCAGCTTCGCCGCAAGCTGCTGCTGAAGGCAAAGACATGCCGGCCAGTTCCGCAGGTGACGGAGATGCGACGAAACCCCTGCTCACTTACAGCCGTCCCAAGGGTGAATATAAGGGTGCGGACGCTGATCCGATCATGATCGATTTCTGGCTGTCGCACGCGAAACTGAAAGACGACGGAGGCGAGTATCGAGTTCGCTATATCATCGACAATGACGAGCCACGCTTTATCGATAAGTGGGAGCCAATCTGGTTAGCCGGATGGACCAGCGGCAAACACACAGTGCGGCTTGAATTACTTGATAAGGATGGGCGGCCTGTCGACAACGGCGGCTATAACACCACCAGCCGCGAAATTACAGTCACGAAATAAGCCTGACGCGACGCAGGCGTGTTGCCTGTGTTCCTGTGAACACTGTGGGTGCCTCTTGCGCATTCTGTGCGCAGGAGGCGCTGCAAAACTCCGCTGTACTCGCCGACCTGATGGAACTCCACAACAATGAAGTGCGATTCGCTCAACTGGTAAAAGCTGCGGCTAACTGCACGCTTTGTCCCGCCATGTGCACGAAGTCAGCGGTCTTGAGCGAACTGAACGGACTACTCACAGCCCGGGTCATGTTCATCGGTGAAGCGCCGGGGCGCAAAGGCGCAGATCGTACGCGGGTCCCTTTCTCCGGCGATCAATCAGGCGCGAATTTCGATCGTTTTCTGGGTTCGATCAACCTCAGCCGCGACCGGATTTTCGTCACCAGCGCGGCGCTCTGCAATCCCCAAACAACATCGGGAGCAAACAGAAAGCCCACCCAGAAAGAGTTGGCGAACTGTTCAGAGTATCTGCGCCAGACGATTGAACTGGTTAATCCGCTGCTGATCGTTACGCTCGGGTCAGTCGCGCTTGATGCCCTGAGACGCATTCACTATCATCAATTCACGTTAAAGGAAGCCGGGGAAATTGTTTCGTGGAACGGGCGGGTACTGGTTCCTATTTACCATCCGAGTCCGCAGGTTTTGGCCTCGCATCGGCGCGAAGCCCAGCAACTGGCTGACTATCAGGTCGTGGCACATGCGATCAGCCAAATTGCGCTGCCGCGCAGCCGTCACCAGATCCAGCCCGGGACTGGTGCTACTTCGACCCCGGCTCACGGAGGTATTGATTGCCATCATGATCACTGAAGCAACTCCCGCAAAAGTAAAGCTATCAACGCTTGAGGAAGTACATCGTCAATCCGGCGCAGCCATGGTCGAGCGCGATGGCTGGTCGGTGCCTGCGTCTTATGGCGATCTGTTATTTGAATACGCGCAGATCCGCGAGCGCGGCGCCGGTGTCAGCGACTTATCGAGCCGCGGGCGATTGCTGGTGACCGGATCGGAGGCAGTACAGTTTCTGAACGGGCTGATCACCAACGACATGAAAACGCTGGCGGAAAACAATTGGATGCCTGCCGTATTCCCCAACGTCCAGGGCCGAATGCTGGCCAGCGTTTCGATCATTCATCGGCCCGCGACCGCTGAAAGCCCAGCTGGATTTCTAATCGTGACGGAGCCGGCTACACATGCACGTGTTCTCAGTACTATTCAAAGATTCACTCTCGCCGGTGATTTTCATGTCGCAGATCTAACCGAGCAGACGGCGCTAATTTCGCTTCGGGGAACGATGGCCGCTGAAATAATTAAACGCCTCTTCGGTGAAGCGGCCGCCGCCCTGGGTCAGCATCAGAGCCTGACTTTCGACTGGACGGAATCTCAACTGACGGTTGTCCGCACTCATGAAACAGCGGCAGATGGGTTTGATCTAATCGTCGCAGCACCTTCGGCGGCTGTACTGTGGCAGAGTTTGCGGGAGGCTGGAGCCCGGCCGGTGGGCTTCGATGCTTTTGAGATGCTGCGCGTTGAAGCCGGTGAGCCGCTTTTCGGTCTCGACATGGATGAAACCAACGTTGTTTCTGAAACAGGCTTGGACGATGCGGTAAGTTTTACGAAAGGGTGCTACATCGGCCAGGAAATTATTGCGCGCATCAAGTATCGCGGCCATGTGGCCAAGAGGCTCTCGGGAATTTTGTTCGCCGGGCCGGCCAGTGTAGCGCGAGACGCAATCATAAGCTCAACTGACGGGAAGGAAATCGGCCGCCTCACCTCGGTTAGCTACTCTCCGCATCTGGGCGCTGTGCTTGCACTGGGATACGTTAAGTACAACTACCTGGCGCCGCAGACAGAGGTGACAGTGACTTCCGGTGCCGAACAACTGCCGGCCCAGGTGATTGAGCTTCCGGTTGTAGGTTCGATCAATTAATCCAATACCTCCGCGGCCCGAATTTTTAGTGAATCGATGAACGAGACAAACGAAGACATTATTTCATCCCCACCTCGCGATCTGGATTTCGCGCAGGCGCAACTTGCTTACTCAATCATCTCATCTCTGCTCGAGCATACCAGCGTCCTCAGCGATCTGATTGCATTGATGGCCCAGACGCTCGATGAAGACACCACCAAAGCGCTCACGCAAACTCCAGTCTGGACCGCTTACCTCGACAGCCGGCGGTCTTTGGAACGGACACGAAAGGACGTGGAACGTTTCGCCGCCTTCATGAAAGAACTCGACCCCGACGCCGACCAGGCATAATCGCCAAATCAAACGCGGCAGATTATCAGATTGAATATTCCCAGGAAACGCCGCTCGACCCGTTCCAGCGACAGTCCCGCCGCTTGCGCGCTTTCCGCTGTGCGACGATTGAAATGATCGGCAAACAGCCGGCTGGTAAAGAAACTAAGCAGATCGAAAACGGGGCCAAGCAAACCCGCCGGCCGCACGTGTTCCAGCAACACTACGACGCCGCCAGGCTCAATAACTCGCTGCAATTCTGCAAAGGCTTCTGCCGGCGAGACCACTGAGCAAAACACGAGCGAAGCAAAAGCAGCCTGAAACGAATTCGATTTAAAGGGCAGATGTTCTGCTTCACTCTGCACCAGCTTCAATCCCGCTGGCCTTGGCTTGCCGGCGGCGATTTTCAGCATCTCACAACTGAGTTCGCTGGCTACACCGTGGGCGCCGTGTGGATAGAAACGAAAGTTCAAACCGGTGCCGGCACCCACCTCAAGAATACGCGCGTTCACAGGCAGGTAGCCCAATGCTTCCTGTCGCCAACGCTCCAGGAACCAGCGCTCGAGCGGGCCGATGGCGGCTTCGTAACGCGAGGCCAAATCGTCATAAACAGCTCGGGTCATCAGGTGGTTACGTTCTGGTTAAGTTAGGATTCAAAGAGAATTGATAAGCCGAACGAAAATTTAAAATAAAACGGAAAGAAAAGTCCCGGCTGAAGCGGTATTCTAAGCGCCTGTAATGGTCATGATCACCTGGCGCTCGCGTCCGCCGTCGAACTCGCAAAGAAAGATTCCCTGCCATCTTCCCAGCAGTAATCTGCCCTCGCTAAAAGGGACTGTAACGGCAGAGCCAACTAGACTCGCCTTGATGTGTGCGTCGGAATTTTCCTCGCCGTGATGAAAGCCCATGCCGTGCTGTGGCAACAGCGTTCGCAGCGCATGCAACAGGTCGCGCGGTACGTCAGGGTCGGCGTTTTCGTTAACGGTCAATCCGGCCGTGGTGTGTTGTACAAAAAGCACCACGATGCCTGCAGTCACTTTCGCCTCCGTCAGTTTTTCCTGCACGTCGCGAGTGAATTCTACCAACTCTTCCCGTTGGGTTGAGCGAACTTTGAGAACAATCATGACTCGGATTGTATCGCAACGGGCAGCGTATGCCCTCGCCGGCGTAGCTAGCCGGGAGTCTGCCAGCGGGCGGTCGCCTGCTGAGCGTGGTCCATCGCATTGTTGCGTGGCTCTGGTCCATTTGCTATATTTCAAGTCGACTTTTTCTAAGTAAAAACCCCGGCGAAGACTAACTTTGCCATTTCCAGAAAGGATCCCATTATGGGAAACGACAACGACAACATCTCAACGCGTCTGACTTATCTTTTAATTGGTGGCGGCATCGGGGCCATTTTGGCTCTCTTGTTCGCTCCCAAATCGGGGCAGGAATTGCGTGGCGATATCGCTGATGCCACTCGCAAGGGCATCGACAAATCACGCGAGACGGCCCAGGAATTGAGCCAACGAGCAGGCGAGTATTACGAAGTAACCAAAGATCGCGCCGCTGGCATGTATTCGACCGCTACTGAAAAGGTAACGGACGTAACACAAAAAGCTCGCGAAGCTGCCGCAGGGCAGTTGGGCACCGTTTCAGCGGCTATCGAAGCAGGCAAAAAGGCCTATCAGGACGAGAAGCGAAAGACAGAGCTTTCGGGCCGCATCGAAGCTGCGCCAAACTACAACGATAAGTCCAGCTGATCCCGGGGTTGCCATCGAACATGACTTCTCTTGCGCTTCAGATGAATACGAACGACCCTGCCTTTTGGGTGCTGGTAGTGGTGGCCGTGTCGTTCTTTACCATCGCCATCGCCATGATCTTCATGGCGATGTACGTCAGCCGCGCGGTCAAGGCAGTCAATCGTTTGGAACAACGGCTCGAGCCGCTGATCGAAAAGCTGACTTTTGTAAGCGAACAGAGCAAGCACATCGCGGTGCAGGGCAAGGAAATTGCCGAGCAGTTCAACGCGGTGGCCGGGCACCTCTCGACGGCGACTCAGCACGTTTCCGAATCGCTGGCGATCATCAAAACTGAAGTGGCTGAGCTGAAGGAAATAGTCAGCCATACTGCAGTAGAAGCGCGCGACAAGGTCGACCTTGTTAGCCAGACTATCGACCGCACGCACCGCCAGGTGACTACTACGACAGACTTTATCCAGGCAAAAGTGATTGAGCCGGCTCGCGAAGTAGCTGCAATCATGTCGGGCGTTCGCCGGGGGCTGGAAGTTCTTCTGGCCCCAGCGCCAAGACCGATTAACACTACCTATGGAGAGGATGAGATGTTTATCGGTTAGCTGCCTTCGCTATCTCCGGGCCTTCCCGAAACCCGAACCATCACCTCCCTTGAGATGTATGGTTCGGGTTTTTGCTGAACCAGGAGCCGGCTGTGCAGGCATTTTGGCGAGCGCACCGATCAACTGCTACTATCTTGTTCCCAGAATCTAATACCTATGTCATCAACTGAAACACCCCTGGACCTTAAGAAAACGGTCAACTTACCCAGGACCGGCTTTTCACAGAAGGCCAATCTGGCGCAGAACGAACCCGCCCGCCTCAAAAAATGGACGGAGATGGATCTCTATCAATTGATCCGCCAGTCACGCGCGGGCGCTGATAAATTCATTCTTCATGACGGCCCGCCATACGCCAATGCGGATATTCATCTGGGCACCGCGATGAACAAGATCCTCAAAGACTTTATCGTTAAATCGCGCACCATGATGGGCTATGACGCTCCGTACGTGCCCGGTTATGACTGTCATGGTTTGCCTATTGAGTTGTATGTGGATCGCAAGCTGGGTGCGAAGAAAGCCAATATGTCGCCCGTCAGCATTCGCCGCGCCTGTCGCGAGCACGCAGCCACGGCGCTCAAAAATCAAACGCGCGACTTCAAGCGACTGGGTATCCTCGGCTCATGGGACAATCCGTATCTCACCATGTCCAATCACTACGAGGCTGAAACGGCGCGCATGTTTGGCCGCTTTGTCGAGCGCGGCTATGTCTACAAGGGCGCGCGCCCGGTCTATTGGTGTATTCATGATCAGACGGCCCTGGCCGAAGCGGAAGTCGAGTACGCTCAGCACAGTAGTCCTTCGGTTTACGTCAAGTTTCCTTTGCGCAGCGATCCAGCCTTGATCGATCCCCAGCTTGCCGGTCGCAACGTGTTCGCACTCATCTGGACTACCACGCCGTGGACCTTGCCGGCAAATCTCGGTATAGCGGTCCATCCGGACTTTGAATACTCCGCTTTGGAACATGGCGGGGACGTATTAATTGTCGCCAGCGAGTTGGTGGAGGCTGTCGCTGCTAAATGTGATCTGGGCCAGCCGAGAGTGCTGGCCCGCTTCCCCGGATCGTCCCTGGATCGGTTGGAGTGCAGTCACCCCTGGATTGATAGAACGTCGCTGTTCATGGTTGGAGAGCACGTGACTTTGGGAGGCGAAGCGGACGCTGAAACAGAACTTGATGTCAGTGAGGCTCGCGACAGAAAATCTACCGGGAAGGCCGGCACGGGACTGGTTCACACAGCGCCCGGGCACGGCCACGATGACTTCGTGATCGGCAAGCGGTACGGCCTGGAAATTTACTGCCCGGTAGACAACGCCGGCCACTTCACCGCTGAGGTGGAACATTTTGCCGGCCTCAGCGTCTTTGCAGCCAACCCGAAGATTGTTGAGTTCATGCGCGAACGGGGAGTGTTGTTATTCACCGAGCAATACGACCACCGTTATCCGCACTGCTGGCGCTGCAAGAATCCGGTAATTTTTCGCGCCACACCGCAGTGGTTCATCTCGATGGACAAGGCCGGTGGCGACGTTATTGAAAAAGATGAAGACGGCCGCGACCGCAGTAACTTTACCGAGAACTTCAGTGATGGCAGTCACCTCGGCTTGCGCGATGCAGCGCTGCGCGAAATAGAACAGGTCAAATGGCTGCCTGCATGGGGACGCGATCGCATGCGCAACATGTTCAAAGGCCGGCCGGATTGGTGCGTCTCGCGGCAAAGAGTCTGGGGCGTCTCGATTCCAGTTTTTTATTGTGTCGGTTGCAGTGAAGCCGTCGCTGATCCGGCCATCATTAATCGCGTCGCAGACATCTTTGAAAAGGAATCGGCGGACGCGTGGTACACGCGTGAAGCGCAGGAGCTCCTGCCCGAGGGCTATCAATGCCGCAAGTGCGGCGGTACTGAATGGACCAGGGAAACCGACATCCTTGACGTTTGGTTCGACAGCGGCGTCTCGTCAATTGCCGTACTCGAGAATCGCGCAGAGTTGCGCTGGCCAGCTGATGTCTACATCGAAGGTGGCGATCAGTATCGTGGCTGGTTCAACTCTTCGCTGATGGCTGGCCTGGCGATACACGATCGCGCCCCTTACAAAACCGTCCTGACGCATGGCTGGACGCTGGATGCTCAAGGGCGCGCGATGCATAAGTCCGCGGGCAATGCTGTATCTCCTGATGAAGTAATTAAGGATTCGGGAGCGGAGATCCTTCGTTTGTGGTCGGCTTCGTCCAATTATTTTGAGGACATGCGTTGTTCGGCGGAAATCCTGCAGCGAGTCACGGACGGTTACCGTAAGTTGCGCAACACGGCGCGCTTTGCCCTCGGGAACCTTTACGGATTTGAGCCCGCGCGCGATACCGTCGCGCTGGAGAATTTGCTGGAAGTTGACCGATGGGCACTGGTTGAACTCGATGAGGTAATCAGGAAGGTTCGGGCGGCCTATGACGGGTACGAGTTTCACACCGTCTACCACACGCTCTACGACTTCTGCACCGTCACGCTGTCGGCGCGTTATTTTGACATCATCAAAGATCGCCTCTACACCTTTGCCCCGCGCAATCATGAGCGACTCTCGGCCCAGACCGCGCTCTATCAGATCGCCGATGCTTTGGCGCGCCTGCTCGCCCCCTTATTGGTTTTTACTGCCGATGAGATCTGGGAAAATCTACCCCCAGACGGCGCGGACGCACGCGCTGCTTCGGTACATCTGGCGGCTTTCCCCGAAAGCAGTGGCAATGACGAAGCAGCACTGGCTGCAGATTGGAAGCGCCTGTTCGAAATACGCGACCAGGTCCTGAGTGCGTTGGAAGAAGCTCGGGTCGCAAAGACTATAGGCAGTTCGCTCGAAGCTCGAGTCGAGTTACAGGCGAGCGATGCTACTTTCAATTTGCTGCAGCGTTACGAAAAGGATCTGCGGTATGTCTTCATTGTCTCGCAAGTGAATCTGCTGAACGCTGGCGGCGCCGGCGAGGTCGGAGTTAAGGTCGCGCGCGCCGATGGTCAGAAGTGCGAACGGTGCTGGAACTATTCAATCCGCGTGGGTGAGTCAGAGAAGTATGCGACAGTTTGTGAACGATGTGTTGCCGCATTGGAAGAGATTGAGGAAGCAAGCAAAGCCCAGGCAAAGATCCCTGAAGTATTGCCGCTCCCTTAAGGGAAGCGCATGGTTGGCTTAACCTAATTGATGCACTTAAACGCATGAGCGATGTTCAGACAGACTTGACACCGTCCAAACGGATTGGCTGGCGTGCGGGATACTTGCTCGCCGCGTTCGGCATTTACATGGCGGATCAAGTAACCAAGGCGTGGGCCGTGCGCACCCTGCGCGTGACCGGTGAAGTGACTGTCTTCAAGCGCTTCCTCGACTTCGTTTACTCTGAGAATCCTGGTATCGCCTTTGGTCAACTGCAACGCGGCGGGCCTTTCGCGCGCTGGTTCTTCGTGGGCCTGGCGAGCGCGGCTGCGGTGACAGTGCTGGTGTTCTTCCTGCGCACAGCGCGCGACGACGATCGAGTGCTGGGTGCATGTGCTTTGCTGCTGGCGGGCATATTAGGTAACCTGACGGACCGCATTCGCTTTGGATTTGTGATTGACTTTATTCTCTTCCATGCGGACACGTATCATTGGCCTACTTTCAATATCGCTGACGCCAGCATCTCCCTTGGCGCGGCATTATTGGCCATCGATCTATTGTTGAGCGGCAGGAAGAAAGATGGTCAGTAGCTGGTCAAATTTTAGAGCTTTGAGCTTTGTGCTTTGTCTTATGGCATTGGGTTTTGGTCTTCCCGAAAGTGCGAGATACGAGCGGCAGAAATTAAAGTACAAAGCTCAAAGTACAAAGCTCACAACGAACCACTGACCACGACCACTTTTTATTTATGCATCCGGAACTTTTTCGTATCGGCAGCTTCCCCGTTCACACTTACGGTGTGTTCCTCGCACTCGCTTTCCTGGGGGCTATCTTGATAACCGCCCACCTCGGAAGTAAGGATGGACTGCCGCGAGAACGGATTTATGACCTCTGCTTGTGGATGCTGCTGGCTTCCCTGCTGGGTTCAAAAGCGCTGATGCTATTTACCGAGCCTGAATATCGCGGTAATCCGCTGGCGTTGCTTTCCCTGGACTTCCTGCGCTCCGGCGGGGTTTTTTACGGTGGACTGATTGGCGCCGTAATAAGCGGCTACTTCCTGATGCGTCATTACAAGCTGCCCTGGTGGAAGACCGCTGACGCCTGCGCTCCGGGTATTGCTCTCGGAAACGTCCTCGGCCGCATGGGCTGTTTTTCGGCCGGTTGTTGCTGGGGCAAACCAACCACTGCATCCTGGGGTGTGCGTTTTACAGAAGCAGCCCATGAGATTACCGGCGTGCCTGTGGGAGTGACGCTGCACCCGACGCAGTTGTATGAATCGATCTCGATGCTGGTGGTGTTTGGCTTTCTGTTGTGGCTGCACCGCCATCGCCGGTTCAGCGGCCAGGTCATTCTTACTTATGCATTGTTCTATGCCGCAATTCGTTTTGTGATCGAATTTTTCCGGGACGATCCCCGTGGCGACATTCTGGGCCTGACAACGCTCACGGGTCTTTCGACCTCGCAAATGATCGGTCTCGTAGTGGCAGCGGCGGCGCTCAGCGCGATGATCATACGCTGGCGCAACGCAGAATCTATTAATAAGGCCGAAGCCCGCCCGGCTTCAGCGCGCGCGTATTAAGGTCCGAGAAGCTTCAGCCTTAGTACGAATCCAGGTTCTTTAATCAGTTCGACGGAAGTCCCCAAGGAAAACTCCCAGATGAAAATCCCTGTCGCCATAATCACGCTTTTGCTTTTCTTCGTAGCTTCGGGAGCCCGCCCGCAAACCCCGGTCAGCACGCTCTCCGTCACCGGCGAAAAGCACCTCCACAATATCAAGCAATTGACCTTTGGAGGCGAGAATGCTGAGGCTTATTTTTCCGCGGATGACAAGCAGTTGATCTTTCAATCCAAACGGGACGGGCGCGAGTGCGATCAGATTTACACGATGAACGTGGACGGCTCAAACACCAAACTGATCTCCAGCGGCGATGGACGCACTACCTGTTCCTACTTCTTTCCTAATCGCACGCGGGTCCTGTACTCATCGACGCATCTCGGAGCTAAGCAATGTCCACCCAATCCCGATTTCTCCAAAGGTTATGTCTGGGCCATCTATCCGGCCTACGACATTTTCACGGCTCGGCCCGACGGTTCGGATCGCAAACGTTTGACGAGCACACCGGGTTACGATGCAGAAAGCACGATCACCCGGGACGGCAGGAAGATCGTCTTCACCTCAATGCGGGACGGCGACCTTGATATTTACACGATGGATGCCGACGGACGTCATGTGAAGCGTCTGACCAGCGAATTGGGCTACGACGGCGGCCCCTTTTGGTCTTACGATGGCAAGCAGATTGTTTACCGCGCGAACCACCCGCAGGCCGAAAAAGAAAAGGCAGATTACGAAGGTCTGTTGAAAAACAATCTGATCCGGCCGACCACGCTCGACATCTGGGTGATGAACGCAGACGGTTCCAACAAACGCCAGGTCACGAACAATAACAAAGCCAATTTTGCGCCCTACTTCTTCCCCGATGGCAAGCGGATCATCTTTGCTTCAAACATGAACGATCCGCGCGGGCGCAATTTCGATCTCTTTTTAGTGAACGTCAACGGCTCTGGCCTCGAGCAAATTACATTCAACGACACCTTCGATGGCTTTCCGATGTTTTCCAGCGATGGAAGGAAATTGGTCTTCGCCTCAAACCGCCATGGCTCGACCCAGGGCGAAACGAACGTGTTTATCGCCGATTGGGTGGAATAGTTTTTCCGCTTTCATTTCTTGTGAACGTGCTGCCCGAGATTTTTGTAGCGCATCGGGACGGCGCCCGCGACAGTCTCGGAAAAAAACCGCCAGGGATTTTGATCGGCCTTAACCAGCCCGGCGATGCGTTCGTGAAAAGGATTTGCAGGCGCTCCCGGATGCGTCGCTGCTTTCACAGTTACCTCGTAATCCTCGGCAGCTTCCTTCTCGGTATACATACACAACGACGTGGTGTCGAGGTTTTCATCAGCCAGGATTACCGCGCCCCCGTGTGTCGGCGCACACTTCAAAGTGTCCACCACCCAGCCGCCGCTGTTATAGACGCTCATACCCGGATGAAAACCTTTGTAGTCGTAGTCTCGCTGTAGCGGTTTGTGAGTGTGTCCAAAAACAAAGGTGGCTCGGGGCGGGATGTTGCCACCTCGTTCCTGATTTATCTGGTTAAGGATCGCTCCCTCCAGGTATTTCCTCAGACCCGCCTCAGCTTCAGGGCTGAGGTCCTGTTCCGGGGTACACCGTTCCCGGTCTTTCACCGTCTTCAGTATCAAATGGGCAATCCATTTGAGCACTCGATTGGAAACCGGATCCCAGCCGGGCAAGTCGAAGCGCGCGTCGATACCGTCGACCAGATTATTAACCAGAGTTGCCGTAGCCTTACCGTCCTGCAGTGAGTCGTAAACTATTTCAACGTCTTTTCCGACGTCTCCGGAACGTCCCATGGTGGACCAGAAGAAATCAATCCAGGCAAAATTTTCGGCTTCAATACCGTAGATCGTGTCCGGCAGCTTGCTCGCGGGAAACATCAAACCGCGGAGCTCACTCATCAGCATGTACATCGACTCGATGAAATGTCCGTGACTGAAGATAACGCAGCGCCTGCCATCCTCACTGAGTAATCCAAGATTAGGATAAACAGTATTGACCGTTTCCTGCGTGAGGTGCGGGAATCTTTGGATGATACCGTTAAGGAATGTCGCCGGGACCGGGTCGGGCCTAAACATCTTGGTGGTGTGCCAGGGAACGTCCAACAGGCTGCCGGGCGTTTTTTGCTTGTCACTATGAGAAATATAGTTGACGTACTGAATTTCGCGAGAGGTTTCCCAAAGATGATGATCGTGATTACCCGGCATGTAAATGATCTCCTTGAACAGTCGCTCGCCCTGCGCTGGATAAATCAGTTCGATGAAGCGCTCAAAGGCCATTGCGGCTTCGTTGTCACTGGTCAAGGCGAGTTCAAGAATGTCACCGTTGAGAATCAGTGTAGGTTTTTCAAGACTCTCGTTCTGCAGAATAAGACTCTTCAGGCACTCAATTAATTGCACCAGCACCGGACTGGCCCTGGTCGGATCTGTGTCGCTGCAGTCATTAGTGAGATTGGTTAACAGGCTGTTCTCGGCACCGAAGTGCATATCGGACAAACAAACGTATTTGATATCAGGCATTTTTTTCTCCTGTTCTATTGTTAGTGAATTTTTACAATCGCTTCGGCAATTCGTTCGGACAGAGCGCTAATGGTGGCGGAGGGATTCACGGAAAGCGCCGTGGGAATGATAGAGCCGTCTGACACATAAAGATTCGGATAGTTCCATACTTCGCCAAATTCATTAACGACGCCTTGATCCGGTTGGTCGGCCATCACACATCCGCCCAGTGGGTGGGCCGTCAACAACTTTCTAAAAGGCCAGCCCCAAAGCAGGCTTGTCTGGTACCTCCCGCCGATACCAAGTGATAGTTCCTGTAATGCTGCTTCCATTTCTGCAAACATGGCCCGGCTGCGTTTGCTGTCCCAATTGATTTCGATATTACCGTTCGACAGTCCCATGCGGCCGTCAGCAGCATCAGTTCCCATCCCGAGGTAAGGCAGAAAACGCGGGGTCACACCGCCTTGAAATAATTTGTCAGCGCCGTCTGTAAACGCTGAGGCGTGGCTTAAGCCCAACGTCCGCTGCAGGTATTTCTTGAAAAGAGTTTGAGATTTTTTAGCCGGCTGGGTACGGGCAGCGCACTCTCGAGATACCAGAGAAAAGGATCCGGAAAGCCCAGATCCTGAATCAGTATCCTGTTATTTTTAGTCGAATAGTCGACACCTGCGGTAATGCTTGGCCCCCAACCGGGATCGACTTCCTGATTCGCTTCAAAAGTACCCGCCAGCAGAAAGTCGCCGTTGCCGGAAAACTTCGTACCTAGGGCGGCACTGAGCCTGGGCAGTGAGCCGTGCAGGTCCCGGCAACGCAAAAGGACCTCAGTTGATCCGAGCGTCCCCGCCGCAATGATCACTTTCCTGCCGCTGACGAACCCCAACTCCGAATCGCCGTCTCGCCCCGGACTAAAACGCCGAAAGCTAATGCGATAGCCACTAGTCTCCACCGGATCGAGCGCCTCGATCTTTTCCACCAGGTGAAGCGGATAAACCTCAGCGCCATTCTGCTCAGCCAGAGGAATGTAGTTCAGGTCGAGAGTATTCTTGGCATGAACATGGCAGCCCAGCATGCAGTTGCCGCAATAGACACAACCGTCCTGGGTAATTCCCTGCCGATTAGTTTTCTCCGGCCCGGTGTAAACACAGATCTCCATCAACTCCGGTTTGCGTCCGGCTTTGCCGGCGGCGTTCAGAAAGGCGTCGGTACGATTAGGCAAGTCATAGCCATCGGGAGGTGTCAGCGGTTTCGCTTCCAGCATCTCCCGGGCCAGATCGTAATAAGGATCCAGCACGTCACGCTTGACGCCCGCTGGCCAACGCGCGTCTTCAAAGATTTCCTTTGGCGTTCTGATGTGAACGTTGAAGTAGACGAGCGAGCCACCGCCCACGCCGCTGGCCTGGATGACATCGATATTTTCAAAGGCCCGGTAATCCAGCAGCCCCAGATCCTTGTAGTTCCAGAATGAGCGCGCGACCTGGCCGGTGGTGCGAGGGAAATCCTTCTTGCCCCAACGCTTGCCGCGCTCGAGGATGCACACCGATCGCCCCGCCTGAGCGAGCCGGCAGGCATTTATAGCTCCGCCAAATCCTGACCCGATTACAACAACGTCGTAGATTTCTTTCATGCGAGTCTTTCTCGCTCAATGAACTGCCGATCAAGTATTGTCCAAATCAAAGCCTATCCGCAGCCGCCTTTGGTGCCACTCCTCGTCCAGCAACAGGAAATATCCGAACAAGCCATACTTGTAGGCCTCCTTCGGCGTCTGCGGGTCCCAGAGCTTTAGCCAATCAGTCGCGTAAATCAACAAGCCGAGATAGAGACCGTCGGCAATCTGTGCGATTTCATCGATGCAAAAGCAGTCCGGCGGAATATTTTTCAAGGGCTTCCAGCGATAGTTGAATTGGAAAACTTTTTTCCCTTTGTTTTCAGGAAGCATGCTCGTTTTATTCGGGCGCCCAATGAAGAAAAAGGTGTGCGCATCGTAACCGTAGCGCTGCCGTTCTTCGGGTGTGGCCTCTTCCGTCCGCACTCCTGCCAGTTTCGTCAGTGACTTGATAAATTTTTCTTTCGCGGTGCGAAACACTACGGTGTTGGAACAGTTGTAAGCAGGATCACTGCCCATTGGCTCGCCGCCCTCGGTCCATTTCGCGAGTTCCGCTTCGTCTATCGGATTGAACTTTTTGCCGGTCCAGGGCGAGAAAAAACGCGAAGCCTGCCAGGCAATATTGATCGTGTTTTGCTCGAACGCCGCGAGCAGACCCTGACTCTGCCAGGAGATCAAAGCGCCGCGGTAGTAGCCGTTCATGCTTTGCGGGGCAATGCCTGCGTGGAAGAGCGTGTGCAGTTTATCGAAGACCGGTGAAACGGTCCTGTGCTCTTTCATGAGGACGTCAGAGTAGGACTTGAGCGTGCGCATGATATCGCCGGACGCGCTGATGTCATCGCGCACCTCCTGCAACCTGGCCGCCTCAACATCGCCATCGCTGGCTGTACTCAATGTTAGGGTCGTGAACTTGTCCGCCTTCCCGTTTGCCAGGCTAGCCGGGCCAGCCACCTGGGTAGTGACAGCAGCGCCGGGCATCTCCAAAAATGGAAATAGTCGTTTTGCTTCGACGTTCCATTCGGTTTCAAAAAGCAGGAAATAACCAAAATGCTGATTGTGATAGCGGGCCGGGGCAGCCTGCGGATCGTAACGCTCCAGCATGTGGTCCGTTGCAAATAGAACCTGGCCCAGGTAAAGGCCATCCGCTATCTCCACCAGCTCATCTATCAAGTAAGTCAGCGGCGGAAAGTTGCCCAGCGCATGATGCCGGTAATTCAGGCGAAACACCTCGCGCGGCGTGCCCGGATACACCGACGGAGCTCGATGTGCGGCGAAGTGTCCTCCGTTTAGATCGTAACCATACTGCGCGTGCTCAGCGGCCGGCGCCTGTTGCAGGTGCCACATGAAGGTGAGCAGGGTGTTGGCGGCAATATTAACCGGCGCATGAGCGATCTTGTTGAAGTGATTGATGCCGCGCATGACCCTGACCTGAGCCGGAACCGTTCCTCCCAGCACCTGCACGCGATCGCCATCAGTCATCGGAGTGAAACTTTTTCCATTCCAGGGACAGACCCCAACCACTACCGAACCCCAGATGTAGCCAAGCAGATTGCCGTACTCGGCAGCGATCCCGAGCAGATCACCAGTGCGCAGGCCGGGTGCGACTCCGTAGTAATGACCCTTCAACTCGTCAAAGGTCTTGCCTAATTCAAACAGTCTGGCCAGCTTTTGAAAGGGGAGCGCGTTGTTATCCAGGTTACCTTCGATATGCTCCAGGTAGTCTTTCATCATTTCCAGTATCGAAGATGCCGCTGCCAGATCCGCTTTGATCTCACTGACGAGTTGGTCGCCCGCGGGCACTCCGTCCAGGCAGGTCAGGGTGGTGAGTTGCTCGCGCGAAATGGTTTCCATAGGCGCGGAGTTTTGCAGTCCAGCCGCCTGCAAAACGGCTGCGGGAATTTCGATCTCAAATTCTTCATGCGGCTGCGCATTAAAGCGAACTCCGTTGGCTGTAGTGTAGAGCGCGGTTCCGGCAGGTGTCCTGACTGTCAGGTAGATGTCGGGGGCACCATCAAACAACGCTGCAAAGCCGGTCTGGTCATAGACGATCTGGAAGTTGCCTTCACGGTCCGTGATCACCTGGCCCAGCAGATCGTCGAATTTCAGGTCCTTATCAAAAGCGCTCACAAATAGACCTGGCACACCCAGCGCGCTTTCTTTTTCCTGCACCCGGCCGGAAATTTCATACCTCATGATTGCGATTTCCTCCCCTCAGCTGGCTCGTGAGATTAGCTCGCTGTGGTGAACTCCAAGGTGATATCCCAAAAACCTGTTGGTGAAGCGGTAGTGATCAAAAGTATTGCCGTAGACGTCACGCCGGAATGGCAGAAGCTTTTCATACACCTTCCGGAAATTCTGCCGGTCGTAAACTGCTATCACGTTGTAGCCGCGATTTCCGGTGACGATGTATTTGCCGTCGGGAGACACTCGAGTCGCGTAGATACCGTCGAGAATGCGCCGGCCGGTTACCTGCAGAGTTTGCAGCATGTAGTGAGTGGCCGTCGGCGTGGCTTTCCGCGAGAGAGCGCCAAGCAGAGTGTGCAGTTTGTCATTGATGGAGAAGGCGCGCGTGGTCCATTTAGGGTTACAGGGCAAGAAGCGGCTCTCGGCGAAACTTTCGAGCGGGATTTCGAGCACACCATGGCTGCCGCCGCTCGCGATGTACAACTTCTCGTCGTCAGAGATTTCCACGTCCGAGTTCAGGTGGCCCGGATATTCTGCTGCGGCGCTCCAGGTGCGCACGATCTTCGCCGTGGGAAGATCGATCTCGTAGATGTACTCGCGCACAAAACCCGGCGACCAGTTAACCCAACCGTCGTGGTCTGTGATCAGAGAGTAGGTCAGCGCGTAACCAACCGGCTTGTGCGGATGAACCCGGCAATGCCAGACATTGTTCTGCACCTTAATCACACGCGAACGCTTTTCCGGCACCGGTTCTTCTAAATCGAACACGCCCACCTGCCGCACGTCATGTCTCTCTGGTCCCAGGTCGCCCATCAAAGTGTATCGCTGGGTTGGGTCCCAGCGCAGTTCGTGCGCGTTCTCAAGGTAATGAGGACCGAGATTTTCCGGCGTCTTTAAGTGATCGATGTGGAAGCGATAGAGGTGATCGCCCACGGCGCCGATGAATCGCTCGCTGTCCGGATACCACAGGTGATGGGTGTTGGCGCGTAACCGGTAGGGACACTCTTCGAAATACATGGTCGACTGGCGAGCGACCTCGCGCATGTTATTGGGGTCAAAGGTGTCCAGCAACATGATGGTCTGGCTGAAGTTACCCAGCAGGACCAGCTTGCCGTTGGGTGCAATCGAGGGGTTATGCGCGGAACTGATTCCCTCATAATGCTTGATATAGAACTTCTTCTCGGGCCAGTCGAACCGCAAAATACCCGCGCTGCCAATCAGCCCGTCAAGATGTGGACCATCCAAAGCGAAGTAGACACTAAAGGGTGCGTCGGCCATCTCATCTCCTGTTGGATTTCAATTGCTTGAGTGTCGCCGGTCGTTTAAGATCACCCATCCATGACAGCAGCCTTTCACTCCCGCTGGAGTCCAGAGTGGCGTGGCGGTTTGTCGGTTGAGACCGCAAACCGAAGGCTGGTGGAATCAGCACCTGCCACCTGGGGAATGATCAGAAATGCCTTCGTATTCACCAGCATTTTGCGAGTGATGGCCGCGGACGAATATTCAGATCAATGCGATGGAATCGGAAGCGATAACGCTGCGAGTCTCAGGGCAAATGTCCGGGAGTTTTCATAAAATTACCGAGAACCCGGTGGAAGTTGTCGATAACAGGCTGTCGGGCTGATTTTCGAATATGCGTGAACGCTCTCGCGTGAGCATCAGCCTTTTTCTCAAGTCACTGCCGGACAATAATCCCGACGCGCCTGAAATGTCAATGATTTTGGATTCCCCTCTAAGTCAACCTGTTAGTTGCTTTATGTGTTGCAGCCGGTGACGACGAACGCCGAAAAACCAGTTGCGTTACATAGCGGCCGTTCCGATCTCCAGTGAGGTAAACCTGTTATGACCCCTAAAATTTTTCGCTATCTAATCCAGTATTTCCTTTTGACGGCCCTGTGCTCTGTGGCCCTCGCCCAGTCTGCTCCAGACGCTGAGCGTCTGCGTCAACACGTCACTTATCTGGCCTCCGATAAACTGGATGGGCGCCGCACCGGGAGCGTTGGCGCAAATCTGGCGGCCGATTACATAGCTAAAGAATTTTCGCGCTATGGTCTGCGTCGCAGCATTGGCGTTGACTTGCCCGGCATGTCGATACTGGAAGCGGATTCTCCTCGACGTTATCAGCAGGAGTTTCCCTATGTGGCAGGTGTCGAACTCGCAGCCAACAATCTGCTCTCTATATACGCGGTACATCCAGCCGGGCCTGCGCAAACAAAAGTTGGGGAAGACTGGATGCCCCTGGGCTTTTCCGCGAACGGCCAAATTCGGGAAGCACCGTATGTGTTTGTGGGCTACGGGATCACTGCTGCGGAGCTCAAGTATGACAGCTACGCAGACCTCACAATGAAAGGTGTCGTGGCTATTGCGCTGGCCGGTACACCCGACGGCGACAATCCGCATGGGCAGTTTTCGCGCTATGAAGACATACGCTGGAAAGCTATCGCGGCGCGGAATGCCGGCGCAAGCGCACTGTTCATCATCGCGCGTGAGGAAGCCCTGAAAGATGATCGCCTGGCTCGTCTAACTTACGATAACAGCGCTGGCGACGCCGGCTTGCCGGTCGCCGTGATTTCGCAACAGACGGCAGTGTTTCTTTTCCCTTCTTCCGGGGCCGTAAAGAAGACGATCGCAGATCTGAACGAAGCGGCGGAAAGTAATATCGCGCGTCCTGCCGCCATGACGCCGGCCATGATCGCCAGCTTGCCGCCTAAGGGAAACTCTCTGTCCCTCTCAATCAACATCAAGCGCAATGAGGTCCAGGCTACTAACATCGTGGGCATCCTGCTCGGATCCGATCCGCAATTGAAGGATCAGGTTGTTGTCCTCGGCGCCCATTACGATCATCTTGGCGAAGGTGGCGAAGGCAGCCTGGCGCCGCGTTCAGGCGAGATCCATCATGGAGCTGACGATAATGCTTCTGGTGTAGCGGGCCTGTTGGAACTTGCGCGTATTTTTTCTTCGCACGAGACACGACCGCGCCGCACCTTGGTCTTCATTGCCTTCAGTGGCGAGGAAGAAGGCCTGCTGGGATCAAACTACTATGTCAATCACCCCATTATTCCCTTAACCAAAACCATCGCCATGATCAATATGGACATGATCGGACGCATGAAGGATAACAAGTTGATTATCGGCGGACTCGGCACGGCCCCGGATTGGCGAGCCATGATCGAGGGCGCAAACGTGCTCCAGGGGGTTAAGGTTTCCGCTACTGTCATTAGTGGCGACGCCGCTGTCGTGACGCAGGGAACATCGGCTAACGGTGGCGCGACGGTAAGTTCCGATCCCGGCAAGCAATTCCAACTAACCTTGAATGAAGATGGCTTTGGCCCCAGCGATCACTCTTCTTTCTACGCCAAACAAATTCCAGTGCTCTTCTTCTGGACCGGCACGCACTATGACTATCACAAGCCTTCTGATACGGCGGACAAGATAAATTACGTCGATGAAGCTCGCATCCTGGCGCTGGTCGCGCGCCTGGTGAACGATATCAATAAGAACGACAAGCCACCGGCCTACGCAGTGGCGAAGAGCGACGCTAACGGACGCTCGTCAGGCTTCCGCGTCTATCTCGGCACGATTCCCAACTATGGCGACTCGAATGATGGCTTGATGCTTGACGGGGTGCGCGACGATTCACCGGCGTCAAAAGCCGGATTAAAAGCAGGGGACAAAATCGTCAAACTGGGCGGACGCGATGTGCGCAATGTTTATGATTACACCTATGCGCTCGGTGAGATGAAAGCCGGTCAGGAGTATGAGATTGAAGTGCAGCGCGCGGGTGAAAGGCTAAAGCTGAAGCTGGTGCCGGCGGCGCGTAAGTGAGTCCGAAATAAAGGAGGGAGGGAACATAGTTGAACAGGTGTAGCGTTCAACCATGCCCTCCCCCTGGACGATTATTCTCAGAGTCTCACCAGCGTGGCTCACGGTCGCCGCCGCTCTCGCGATCACGCCCGCCGCCATAACCGCCACCACCCCCATAGCCACCACCGCCACCTGAGCGTTCAGTGCGTGGCTTGGCTTCATTTACGGTCAGGTTGCGACCACCAAGATCCTTGCCATTAAATTGCTCAATCGCTGCCGCCGCTTCTTCCGGCGTCGCCATCTCGACAAATCCAAAGCCGCGCGAACGCCCCGTATCACGATCTTCGATCACAGTGGCTGATTCGACCGTGCCAACGCTCGCAAAGGCCTCGCGCAAGTCATCGCTGGAGGTGCGAAATGATAAATTTCCAACGTAAAGTTTCGTAGCCATAACTATCCTCTCTAAATCGAGTGCCGGGTCTCGATTTCCGACTGGAGAAGCGGGGCTGATGTGGTAATCGCGTGTGCAGACGGTGAGCCAGCCTCATGACGCGAAGCGCGACCTGCCCGAAGCCCTCAAAACGCAAGGGCCGCTTCTAACCTGGTTGACAACTACCTCCTCTCTCCTCGGCCGAACGTCGTCGCTCTAACGCTCACAGACAGGCACAGCTCATTGCTGCGCGAGAGCAGGAACCTAAGAGCCATAAAGTACAAGACAAGTCCGGCTTTGCGCAAGAGGGATTTTCTAACGATTTGGGCGCCAATTGCTTGCTCTGGCCCGATCGCTTATATTGCTCCATTCCCGAGCTTAGCTTGCCCGAAACTTTCCGAAGAGAGGCACTCAATACAAGATGTCTGAACCAGTATCTATTACGGTAGCGCACGGCGATGGAATTGGACCCGAGATCATGGCAGCCACGCTGCACATCCTCGAACAGTCCGGCGCGTCGCTCAAAATCGAAACCATTGAAATTGGCGAGAAGGTTTATCTCGCCGGCAACAGTTCGGGCATTGAAGAGAGTTCCTGGGACTCTTTGCGGCGCACCAAAGTGTTTCTCAAAGCACCTATTACGACGCCCCAGGGCGGCGGTTTCAAGAGCTTGAATGTCACCGTACGTAAGACTCTGGGTCTCTACGCCAATGTGCGTCCCTGCGTTTCTTATCATCCCTTCGTTGAAACTAAACATCCGAACATGGATGTCGTCATCGTGCGCGAGAATGAAGAAGACGTGTACGGAGGTATCGAGTACCGCCAGACGGACCAGGTGACGCAATGTCTCAAGCTCATCTCGCGGCCCGGCTCGGAAAAAATTGTGCGTTACGCCTTTGAGTACGCGCGCCGCAATAATCGCAAGAAGGTTACCTGCTTTACGAAAGACAACATCATGAAGATTACTGATGGACTCTTTCACAAAGTCTTTGACGAAGTCGCCGCTCAATTCACCGATCTGGAAAATGAACACTGGATTGTAGACATCGGGGCGGCCAAGCTGGCCGACACTCCCACCGCCTTTGATGTGGTGGTGATGCCTAATCTATATGGCGATGTGTTGTCTGACGTGGCGGCGCAAATTGCGGGTTCAGTAGGGCTCGCCGGCTCAGCCAACATCGGCGAAAACGTAGCGATGTTCGAAGCCATTCACGGCTCGGCGCCACGACGCGCCGGACAAAATTTGGCGAACCCTTCCGGCCTCTTACTGGGCGCCGTTATGATGCTGGTCCACATCAATCAGACTGAAGCCGCCGAGCGCGTTCACAATGCCTGGTTGCGCACGATTGAAGACGGCGTGCACACCTACGACATTTTTAAGGAAGGCGTCAGCAAGCAGAAAGTAGGCACCAAGGAATTCGCCGCAGCCGTAGTCGAACGTCTGGGCCAATATCCTCAGATCTTGAAGAGTGCAAAATATAAAAAAGTTGAGGGCGCAAAGGCGGCAGTAAAGTCTGACACAGCGGCGCCTGCCAAAGCGAAGAAAGAACTTATCGGCGTTGACGTATTTCTCGAATGGACGGCCGGCTCGGCGAACGAACTGGGAACAGCTATCCGTGTTATGAACAACGCAGATTTACAGCTCAGTACGATTAGCAATCGCGGCGTTAAAGTCTGGCCCGCGGGGCATGCGGAAACATTCTGTTCTGATCACTGGCGCTGTCGGTTCCTGCAGGGTTCTGGCGCCAGCATCGATCATAAGGTAATTGTCTCGCTGCTGAGTCGTTTGGCCGAGGCGGGCTACGAATCAATCAAGACAGAAAACCTGTACAACTTTGACGGTGAACGTGGCTACTCCCTTGACCAGGGGGCGTAGGGGGATTGCGGATTGATGATTGCGGAATGCAGATTGGCGTGTGGCCTGAACATGCGGATACGTCGAAAATCAGCAATCAGCAATCAGCACTTAGCAATCCCAGCTGGCATTCACCATTCAGTTCGGCAATTAGCATTCAGCAATCCGAAATCGTAACCGGGGTGAAAATCGATGGCGAAAAAAAGCGGCAACAAACAGACTGTGGGTAAGCCAAAAACCAGCAACCAACATTCAGGGGTCACCACTCAGCATGCAGCACTCGGCGCCCCTTCCGTGCTGGTGCTAATGGGCAGCAAGTCCGACTGGGATGTGATGCGTAACGTCGATCAGACGCTGAGTGATTTTGCCGTGGCGCACGAATGCCGGGTCGTCTCGGCGCATCGCTCACCGGCGCTGGCTGTTGAACTCGCCTCAGGAGCAGCCGCACGTGGTATTGAAGTCATTATCGCGGCAGCTGGCGGAGCAGCACATCTGGCCGGTGTTATCGCAGCGCATACAATTCTGCCGGTGCTCGGTGTTCCCATGAAAAGCGATGCTCTGAACGGTCTCGACTCCCTGCTGGCGACAGTGCAAATGCCGGCTGGTATTCCGGTGGGCACGCTCGCAATCGGTAAAGCCGGCGCCACCAACGCGGCTTTGTTGGCGATTGCCATTCTTGCTCTGTCGCGCCCGGAGTTGCGGGAAAAGTTGACAGCATTCCGTCTCGGTCAGGAAGCGAAGATCCTCGCAACAGTGCTCGACTGAGTACTGAGCTTTGTACTTTGTACTTTGAGCTTTGTGCTTTGAGCCTTGTTAGTTCGGGGCCTTATGCACGGGCAACAGTCAACCACGGGTAAAAGAGCAAAGTACCAAGTACAAAGCTAAACTCACCACTGACGACTGGACTACTGACCACTGACGACTGGACTCCTGACCACTGACACCTGCCTCTTGTGCTATCCGCGCCTTTATCCGACAATGCAACCGCCATCTCAATAAGTGTCCGAAGTTAAAGACTGGTCCCGGCAGCCTCGCTCATTCCGTGCGCACTCGCATTTCGTCAATTAAGGGAACTTAAACAGTGATTGGTCGGCTTCTCTCTCGCTACGACCTCATAGAACAGCTCGGTAAGGGCGGTATGGGGGTGGTCTTTCGAGCGCGCGACACGCGTTTGTCACGCGATGTAGCGATTAAATTCCTGACCTCGACCGAACCGCGTTACCGCGGTCGCTTTAAACTCGAAGCACAGGCCCTCTCCTCATTCAGTCACCCCAACATCGCCGCCGTCTACGACTCGGGCGAAATGGACGATGGCCAGCCCTTCATCGTGATGGAATTGCTCAGCGGCTCGACCCTTGACGATATTCTGGATGGTCCGGGCATGACGCTCGGGCAGTCTGTGGACACAGCGATCTCAGTCGCCGAAGCCCTGGCCGAAGCACATCGCCACGGTATCATCCATCGTGATATCAAGCCGGCCAATGTGATGATCAACGAGCGTGGTCATGTCAAAGTCCTCGATTTCGGGTTGGCAAAACAGATTCACGAAGAGTCTGCCGTCGCCGGCGCCGCTCTCTTTAAGAATACCCAAAGCGACGTCACAGTCGGGACGCCTCTCTATTTCTCTCCCGAGCAGGCGAGCAGCAAACCAGTCGATGAGCGGACCGATATTTTCGCCCTCGGGTCGCTGCTGTATGAATGCCTCACGGGGCGTTCCGCTTTCTCTGGAACCAGCGCCATCGATATCGGCGCGCGAGTAATTCATTTTGATCCTCCGCCGCCGTCGAAGCTAAATTATCGTGTGCCAGCGCAACTGGATCGGATCACGATGCGCGCCCTGACAAAGACACCTGCCGGGCGTTATCAGTCTGCTGATGAATTGATCCGGGAGCTGCGTGAGATGCGTCTGAAAATCTCGAGTGCTGGCCCGGCAATCCGGCGACAAGACGGGCCGCCGACCTCGCCCTCGCACGTGATGCGCACCAGCGCTTTGAGCCTCATCGAGCCGCTGCGGCGCCCGCGTCTTTCCGTAGCCGCTTTTCTTCTTGGCGTTTCGCTGCTGGCCCTCGTTGTTTGGTTATTCGTTTATTTCTCGCGCGCTCGAGTTCACCAGCCACCAGCCAACGCGCTGGCGGCGTACAACCTGGGCACCGTGGCTTTGCGGAACGGGGCCCTGATTCAGGCACGCAAGGCCTTTGAGCAAGCCATTGAGATTGACGACAACTATGCCCTGGCCCATGCGCGGCTGGCAGAAGTCTCCACCGAACTTGATAATACAGAGCGGGCTAAGGATGAGTTATTGCGGCTCAGCACGCTGGTGCCGGATCGCTCGATCTTTCCAGCACAGGAAGCGTTGTATCTCAAGGGGATCATGGCTACGGTCACGCGTGATTTTTCTTTGGCAATCGAATCCTATCGGGCGATCGTCGCGCTCGCGCCCGACCGTCCTGAAGTTCATGCCGACCTGGGCCGGGCTTATGAAAAGAATGATCAAAATAGGCTGGCCATTCAGAGCTATGTCGAAGCGACCAAAAATGGACCACAGTACGCGACTGCATACTTGCGGCTGGGATACCTGTACGGCCGAGAAGGTAATTTGCCTGGCGCCGAGGCTGCCTTCGGCCAGGCCGAAGCGCTTTATCAGGCACAAAACAATCCTGAGGGGCGTGCCGAAGTTTTCTATCAACGCGGTGCACTATATAACCAGCGCAACAACCTGCCGCAGGCGCGCGAGCAGTTGCGACAGGCACTGGAAACTTCGGCAGTCACGGGCAACGAGTATCAACGGATCAAAACTCTGCTGCAGTTAAGCAGTGTGGCGGTCAGCGCCGGCGATTCACCTTCCGCGCACGAATTTGCCCGTCAGGCCCTCCTGCTGGCCCAGGCAAATGGTATGGAAACTCTGGTCGCGAACGGCCTCAACGACCAGGGCAATATTTACCTGGCTCGCGGGGACTACGACGACGCCAGAAATAATTTCGATCAGGCGCTCGAAATCTCGCGCCGCTATAAAATACGGCGGAGCGAAGCGCGGGCCCTGCTATCCCTGGGCAGTCTCCATGTACTGCGTTTTGGCGATCCGGGTAAGGCGCTGAGTTATCTCGAGCAGGCGCTGCCTTTTTACCAGCAGGGCAATTACCTGAAAGAGACTTCGCAGGCCCTCATCCTGATTGCGCGCTCCAATTCCCTGAAAGGCAATTACACGGCAGCCCGCAAGGCCCTGGAAGAGCAATTACTGCTGGCCGATAAGGCGGGTGATGTGGCCCAGATTGCGTTGGCCCACACGGATATCGGTATCTCGCTGGTCCAACAGGAACAATACCCCGATGCGCTCAGCCATTTTCAGAACAGCCTCGAAACAAACAGATCCCAGAAAAATCCACAGGGAATCGGATTCAGCCTGACTAATCGTGGCAATGCGCTTTGGCAACTGGGGCACTACGCTGAGGCCAAAGCGCTATTTCCAGAAGCTCTGAAGATCGCGACCGAAGGGAATTTCAAAGCGCTAATGGTTTGGCTGTCGCTCACGCAGGCTCGCATGGCGCTCAGCGAAGGTGATTACCCGCTCGCGATATCCGGCTCAGAAAAAACGGCAGCTCTGGCAGGCCCTCAGGACAACAGTCGTGCTGCCGAATCCAGGGCTGTCATCGGATTGGCCGAGGTGCTGTCAGGACACCAGGACGCCGGCCGGCGTGAATGCATCGCAGCGCTCGCCATTGCATCGCATCTGTCGAACGAGGAGTTGCTTTGTGCCACGCAACTGGCCCTGGCAGAAGCGCTGATTGAAGAGGGCGATGCACCACATGCTTTAGAGAATGCTCTTCAGGCGCAGGAGCGCAGCAATAGACTCGGCAAGCAGGACTCCGAATGGCGCGCGCTGCTGATTGCCGCGCGCGCCGAAAAATCAATGAGCAACGAGGGAAAAGCAAAGGAACTGGCAAATCGGGCCGCCGGTTTACTTGCGGCATTGGAACAAAAGTGGGGCCACGAGCAGTACAACAGCTATCATTCCCGGCCGGATATTCAACGCTATGCCCAGCAGTTGAAAGCTCTACTTTGATTGCAGCAAATAGTCCACACCCAGCAAGGAGTAATTGTTATGTCTAATGGCGACCCCATCATCATCAAGGGCGGCGGCTCAATCGAGATCATGCTGTCCAAAGACAGCTTTCCGGGCGATGCCGCAAATGCTGACCGCCACTATTCCTCTGATCGCCACATCACGCGCGTCACTATCACCGACGAGGCTAGCGGAATTGAGACAGCTCTTCCCATCCCGCCTCACGGAAAGTTCAGGATTAGTATTTTTCACAGCAAGTAATCGCGGGAGCGAAACTTGGGATTCTGCTATCGGCCCTCCCTCGCCGTGCTAAGCCACGCCAGGCCTCGGAGGTCAGGTCGTGGTGTGCGCCGAAGAGCGATTCGCCCAGGTAGTAAATTATGGTGATGAACGCTTCGCAAGATTCCGGCTTGAATTATCCGCAATTTTGGATCACAATGCGCACATTGAATCGCTTGTCCTGTGAATGCCGCGTCTGCTAGGGCTTCCTGATTGTCCTAATCCTATCCAGTATTTGAAGGAATCTTTAAACTTGATAGGCCAAACAGTCTCCCATTATCGAATTCTGGAAAAGTTAGGCGAAGGCGGGATGGGCGAGGTCTACCTTGCCGAAGACACGCACCTGGGCCGGCGTGTGGCCATCAAGTTTCTCACCTCCACCGACAAACATTACCGCGCTCGATTTTTGCGTGAGGCCCGCGCCGTCTCAGCGCTCAGCCATGCAAATATCGCGGCTGTCTTCGATTATGGCGAGACGGCAGAGGAACGCCCTTACATCGTGATGGAACTCGTCAAGGGTAAGACGATCAGTGAACTACTGCGCACAGACGGATTGACCCTGGCCCAGTCGGTTGAGATCAGCGCCTCGGTCGCCGAAGCGCTCGCAGAGGCCCATCACCAGGGTATCGTCCATCGCGACATTAAACCCTCAAACGTGATCCTGACGGATCGCGGGCAGGTCAAGGTGCTGGACTTTGGGCTCGTCAAGCATCTGGTCGACGATCCTGCGACCAGCGCCGATCCCGAAGCCAAAACCCTCTTTAGTACCAGGACGCGCAGCGACGTCATCGTGGGCACGCCACTTTACCTGTCGCCTGA
This sequence comes from Pyrinomonadales bacterium, assembly GCA_038237475.1. Classification (GTDB taxonomy): domain Bacteria; phylum Acidobacteriota; class Blastocatellia; order Pyrinomonadales; family Pyrinomonadaceae; genus JAOAPY01. The sequence continues at coordinate 185,438 of JBBRYS010000005.1, forward strand.
ACAGGCTTCGGGCAAGCCGGTTGACGGGCGCAGCGATCTGTTCAGTTTAGGGGCCATGCTTTACGAATGCATTACCGGCCGGTCGGCTTTTTCCGGCGATAGCATTCTCGAAATCGGCGCCCAGATTATTCACGTAACTCCTCCCACTCCATCGACACTCAATCGTTCGATTCCGCCTTCGCTGGATCGAATCACGTTGAAGGCGCTGGAGAAGAGTGTGGACGCGCGTTATCAGTCGGCGCCAGAAATGCAGAAGGACCTGCGTGGAGTCCTGACCACAGTCAGCAGCGATGGCCATCGCACTTTGCTGCTGGCGGATCGCATTACTCCGGTGTCCCAGCCGATGCCTACAAACGCGCTGGGCACCTTGACTCAAACGCTCAAGCGCAAGCGGGTCTCGCTCTTCACGCTGATCATCGCCATTGTCCTGAGCGGCCTCGCGATTTGGTCTGTGATCCACTGGTGGCAACCCTCTCCTTACAAGCCTTCCAGGGTTGCGGAAGAACTCTATACCACCGGCACGGAAGCACTGAGGAATGGCGCCTACTACCAGGCCAGCACTGCGCTTGAACAGGCTGTCCAGGCTGATAATAATTTTTCACTGGCGCATGCGCGCCTCGCCGAAGCCTGGACAGAACTCGATTACAGCGACAAGGCAAAGGATGAACTGCTGCGCGCCAACGATTTGGTGCGCGATCGATCGGGACTGGCCCCTGTCGATGCGCTTTATCTCGATGCGATCAATGCCACAATCACGAGAGACTTCGGCAAGGCAATCGATGCTTATACAAAAATCGCCAGCTACTCACCGGGCGCGGCCCAAGTTTATGTCGATCTGGGACGAGCCTATGAGAAGAACGAACAACCGGACAAGGCGAGCGAGAATTATCTCAAGGCCGCCAGTCTGAACCCTCAGTATGCAACTGCCTACCTGCGTGCGGGCGTGGTCCAGGTGCGTCGTCAGGATGTAGCAGGCGCTGCGGCTAACTTCGACAAAGCAGAAACCATTTATCGGACACTCGGAAATTTCGAGGGAGTAGCTGAAGTGCTGCGACAACGTGGAGTGCTGTATCGCGGTCTGGGCAAGTATGACGAAGCACGTGAGCAATTCAAAACTGCGCTCGACACGGCGCGCACTACTCGAAATGAACCCCAGCAGATTCTGGCGCTGACTGAACTTAGTTATTTGGCATCCAGTGAAGGTAAGACCGGCGAAGCACAGAGCTATGCTGAGCAGGCGGTGGGACTGGCCCAGCAGAAACATCTGGAAAGTCTGGCTGCCGGCGGCTTGCTCGAATTAGGCAACTCATTCCTTGGCCGGGGCCAATATGACGAAGCTGAGAAATATTTTAAGCAGGGAATAGATTTAGCCAGCGCCAACAAGGTCAGGCGCCGCGAAGCCATGGGCCAGTTCAATCTCGGCTCGCTATACATCCTGAAACTGCGACCTGATGAAGGATTGGCGCTGGTCGAGGAGGCACTGAAATATTTCAGGCTGGGCAACTACGGGCGTGAGGTCTCGCTTTGCCTGGGACAAATCGCACGCGCGCATCGGCGCAAAGGCGAGTACCATGCTGCGCTGACAGCGCTGGGACAAAAACTCGAACTGGCGCAAAAGGGAGGCGACCAGCCGCAGATCGCTGCAGCCTATGGCGAAGTCGGCGCGGTGCTTAGCGAAGAAGAGCGCTTTCCCGAAGCGCTGGAAAATTATGACCGGGCCCTGCCCATCAACAGGACCATCGCGAACAGCATCAATATCGCTTTTAACCAAGCCAATCGGGGGGACATTCTCTGGAAATTAGGACGCTATGAAGAAGCGCAACAAGCTTTGGCCGAAGCAATGGAGATTGCTCGCCAGCCGGAGACTGGCTACAACCAGTTGATCCCGGAGATCCAACGCAGCCAGGCCCAGATGGCGTTGACGCAACGCCGGTTTGCTGAAGCAAAAACCCTGGCCGAGACTTCCCTGGCGCTGGCCGGAACTCAATACAAGAGCGTCACGATTGAATCCAAGTTCACCCTCGGTCTCGTAAAGGCACTTAATGGTTCTGCGGCAGAGGGGAGAAAGCTCTGCGAGGAAGCATTGCAGCTTGCCTCCGACGCCGGCGATTCAGCCCTGTTGTCGCGCGCCATGATGGCGCTAGCCGCAGCTTCACTTGAGGCCGGCGACGCACGCGCCGCGCTTGATTTAGCCACCCGGGCGCAGGTCAGGTTGGCGCAGGGAGGGCAGCAGGAATCTGAGTGGCGAGCCTGGTTGATAGCATCCCAGGCCAGTCAGCGACTTGGCGAAAAGGCAGAGGCAACGATACAATTGGCCCAAGCAAAGCAGGTGGTTGGTCAGCTCCAACAGAAGTGGGGCGCAGATATGTTCAGTCGATATACTAACCGGCCTGATATTCAGGTTCTTTACAAACAGCTCGACTAAGCGATTGCGAGTCGAGCTTGCCCAGACATCACCAAGGAGAAGCGATATGTCCGAAGAAAATGAGGTCAATATGGAATCGGGTGCTATCGATCCGCCGGGAACAACCGGCACGGAAGCGAGCGCCAGTCTTGACACTGCTTTGAGCGCAGATGGCGACGGCGCTATCGATCCTCCGGGCACCACCGAATAACCCGAACAGCAAAAGCAGGTGGCCCCGAATGACATCGGGACCACCTGCTGCTTTCTCCACATCCCTAATCCGCTAACGGCGCCGGCTGGTTAAAAGCGATATCACTGCTACAAAAAGGGCAGCACCAATAATCGACCAGACAATGGGAAAATTGGCGGAACCGATCCGCACCGGAAACAACTCGGGCAGGTGCAGTGTGCGCGCCAGCCACATGCCAATCAGCGCGCCAATAAATCCCAAGGCGATCGACACCAGACAGCCACCGTGTGAGTAGCCGCTGATGCTTCGCCCAATCGCGCCGCAGATACCTGCCACCACCAACAAAATCAGTAGATCAGTTAAGTCCATAACTACCTCCCTTTCCCGCACGCAGCCAACGTATGGCTGCTAATTTGATTGCTGCTCAGAAGTTTCGGCTCTTCACCCACTCGCGCGCAACTTCTGCCTGCCCTCGCTTTTGTCCATCGACCTCATAATTGAGCCGTCTCATCTCCGCGGTTGAAAGAGCGCCAGCCAGCTTTGAGAGAACTTCCTGCAGAGCCGGTACACGAGCCAGCGTCTCTGCGCGCACAAAATAAATACCTTCGTAAGGCGGAAAATAATGGCGATCATCTTCGAGTTGAAACAGATCAAGCGCGGCAATCCGGCCTTCAGTCGAATTACCGGCGATCAGATCAACTTTATTGGAAGCCAAGGCAATGTACGTCAGCGAGAGATCCATCTCGCGGGGCTGATCCGCAAAATGCAAACCGTAGGCTTTCACGAAGCCGGGGTACCCGTCAGCTCTTGACATGAAATCCTGACCAAAACCAGCGCGCCAATTCCGAGCGTAAGGCACAGCCTCGGAAATCGTTTTCAATTTAAGACGCCGGGCCTCGGCGCCGCGCACAAGAATCGCAAAGGTGTTGTCGAACCCCAGCGGTTGACTTGTCTCCAGCTTGAATTTTTCGGCGTACTCGCGCCGCACCTGGGCATAGACCGCGCGTGGGTCTGTAATCGGCGCATGATGCAGGATGGCCGTGTAGGCCGTTCCCGTGTATTCAGGATAAAGGTCCACGCGTCCGGCGAGCAGTGCCTCATGAGCGAGATTCCCTCCCAATTCGTACTGCCGATCAACCGTCACGCCGCGCTCTTCGAGCATCTGGGCCACAATCTCCGCCAGCAATACTGATTCGGTAAAATCCTTCGAACTGACGGTCACCTTTGGAGCACCTGCCTGAGCTCCGGTTCCAGCCCGTGAACCCCGCGAGATCAAATAACCGCCGGCAGCGATGACCAGAGCAGCGCCAACGAGAATGAAATTGCGCAACCGGTGGTTTCCGTCGCGCTTGCGGCCGCGAGCCTCGACCGAAAAATGCTTTTCCAGTAATCCCAAAGAGAAATCAGCCAGCAGGGCCATCAAGGCTGCGGGCACTGCTCCCGCCAGCAGCAGGTTGTTCTCGAATTGACGGAGTCCACGAAAGATATAAACACCAAGTCCACCCGCCCCAACGGCTGCGGCGATAGTGGCGACGCCTACCGAGATGACGGTCGCTACTCGGACCCCAGTTATTATTACCGACATAGCCAGGGGCAATTCCACCTGCCACAGAATTTGACTATTCGTCATGCCCATCGCCACCGCTGCTTCGCGCACGTTTTGGTCAACACCCAAAATTCCCGTTACGGTATTTCGAATGATGGGAAGCAAGGCATAGACGACCAGGGCTACAGTTGCGGTGCGGGCGCCGATGCCACCGATGAAAGGCAACGGGATTAGAAAGCCAAACAGCGCCAGACTGGGAATAGTCTGCATGATGTTGGCAAGGCCAAGTACGGGGCCGCGCAAAGCTTTTTTACGCGTTAGCAGTATGCCGGTGGGAATACCTATCGCCACGGCGACCATTGTGGAAGCAAACACAAGCCACAAGTGCTGACCGAGCAGCGTCAGCAGCTCAGCGCCATTCTGTTTTATGAATTCAAAAAAATTCATTAGAGGTTCGACAGGTTGTCTTTGATCGAATTAACTCTCATAGGCCGGCTCAGCTTTGTCTTGCCAGTTGCATCGTCTCCAGATAACTCTGTGCGAGTGGCTCTTTTGACTCCAGAAACTTTTCGGGAGTCTCCAACAGCAGCAAGCGACCGTTCGCCATCAAGCCGATGCGGGTACCGAGCAACAGCGCTTCGCGCACATCGTGCGTGACGAAGATCGCGGTCTTGCCCAGCCGTCTCGAGAGACTCAGAAATTCCCGCTGCAGGCTGCTGCGAGTCAGAGGATCGAGCGCGCCAAAGGGCTCGTCAAGCAACAACAAAGGCGGCTCAGCTGCCATAGCCCGGGCCACTCCAACTCGTTGTCGTTGCCCGCCGGATAATTCGCCCGGGTAACGTCCCGCGAACTCTGCCGCTGCCAGGCCGACCAGAGCCAGCAACTCGGCGACGCGTTCTTTGATACGCGATTCATCCCATCTCTCGAGCCTGGGCACCAAAGCAATGTTTTGTTCGACGGTAAAATGCGGGAACAATCCGCCTTCCTGGATCACATAGCCGCTCCGCCTGCGCAAACTGATTGGGTCCCAGTCAACCGTTGCCTGTCCTTCAATCAACACCTTTCCGGCGGTGGGCAACAGCATGCGATTTATTAGTTTGAGAGTTGTCGTTTTGCCGCAGCCTGATTCGCCCAGCAGGACCAGAGTCTCGCCGTTCTGTACGCTGAGATTCAAGTGAGAAATGATGGGCGCCGGCAGCGATGGGATTGAATAGCTTACGTCGCGAAACTCGACCAGGATTTGATGTTTTGCTTCAGCCATTGGGCGAACGGAAGAATGCAGGTGTGGAAGCGTGATTGAGGACGGCTAACTCTGGGCCAGCAGAAGGTTACTACCGAAGCGTTGCCGTTCGTCAAACCAGGTGCGACCGTAGACAAAACCCGTTTCGCCTGCCAGCGCCGCCAGGCTGTCCACATCATACTTGTAAGAGTTCTCGGTATGAATTGTCTCCCCAGCCGCAAGTTGGATTTCAAGATCCAGCTTACGTAGAGTCACGCGTTGGTCGCGCAAACTCTCGAGACAGATTTCGATGCGACTGGCCGTTTCATTAAAAACGGCGCGATGGCGGAATGCCGGCAGATCAAAATCAGCGTCCAGCGTGCGGTTGATTCGCACCAGCAGGTTGCGACTGAACGCTGCGGTGACGCCCAGCGTGTCGTTGTAAGCCGCTTCCAAAATGTGTTTGTCTTTTTTCAAGTCGGCGCCAAGCAGGAGAGCGTCGCCGTTCTGCAGGACGCTGCGCATAGCGCGCAGGAAGGCGCGGGCTTCATCAGGTTCAAAGTTGCTGATATTGGATCCGAGAAAAAGTGCCAGCGTTCGGCCACGCTGTTTTTTAGCTAATTCCGCCAGGGCGACAAAGTACTCTGCCGCAAAAGCCTCAATCCGTAGGCGCGGATATGATTGCAGCAGCACGCGGGAGCTGCGCTCCAGAGCCGAAGCCGAAATGTCCACCGGCACGAATAACAACTGAGGCTGGTTGGCCAGGAGCGCTTCAATGATCAGCCGTGTCTTTGAAGCACTCCCGCTGCCCATTTCGATCAAGGTGTTGGGAGTTTCAATCGTGCCCACAATTTCGGCGGCATGTCGGGAAAGGATCTCGTTTTCAGCGCGCGTTAAATAATACTCGGGCAACAAACAGATGGCCTCGAACAATTGCGAGCCCAATTCGTCGTAAAGATATTTTGGAAAGAGATGTTTGGGCGTGGCAGAAAGACCGCGGCGCACATCTTCAGCAAAGTCCGCCAGCGGATCGCGCTTGACCAGGTTATGTAAGACGAGCCTGTCTTCGTTGATACGGGACGCTTCAGGCTGCGACATTAGTGCTCCTTGTTCCATCTACCTGGCCGTGGGGGTTGGCCCATCCTGATGGCTCTAGATTGTGTCGCGCTATGATAGCCGATTGCGTTTCATTAGCAACCCTCGCTGAACGGTACTGGAACAGATTGTTGGGTTTAGGACGCAGTTGTCGTCCGAGCATCCAGGACTTAAGTTCTCTTTCTGAACGGCATCGCAAGGCTTATTTGACTGCGCTCAGCAGCGGCGACGCTGTCAAGGCTTGACCGCGGCACGCCTCACAGGCAAGATCGAGCGCGCTATGCTACTGTCGCAATTCATTCGCGCAAGGTCCTTTCGTATCTCATTGTCTGCTGCCTTTTTCGTGTGCTTCGCAGGCTCGATATTTGGGCCGCTGACACACGCTCAAAGTACCTCGCGAGAGTTTTCTACACCCGACAAAGTTTCTGTCTCAATCACGACTCGCAACGGCCGCGTCAGCGTCGTCGCCGGCAGGGAACAAAACAAGGTAACCGTGCACGCCACTTCCACCGGTGCTTTGGTTGAGCCCGGCGATGTGCAAACAAATGTCCGGGGCGGAAATGTCGATATCGATGTGCGGGCCCGGCGGGAACAGGATCGAATCGACCTGACAGTTAACCTCCCCGCTCGCTCGCGTTTGCGGATCTCGAGCGGCGCCGGCTCGGTCGATGTTGTCGGCAATGTCGAATTCGCCGAAGTGCAGACTAACACCGGCACGATTCATGTGGACGTGCCCCTCGATAAGCTTAATTTCAATTTCAGCTGGCATGCGAGCCGCCCACGCTTTTTGAGTGACGTTGAACTACCCGACGTAAAAGAGAAGGCGGGCGGTATCTTTACTATTTCGGGCAGTCTGGACGGAGAGCAACTAAGCAAGAAGAGAGCGAAGAAGGAAAAGAAGCCGAACAAATCTGACGAAGCAGAGCACCCCACCCTGCGCGAACTTGTGAGCCTCGACCTGCGCACCGAACGAGGCGTGATTTTATTGAACATCGATCCGTCCATGGTGCCCAGCGATCTTCATGAACGCGCTTTAACCGAAGCGGCCCGGGCCATCGTTCGCAGTGGCGACGAAGTTTTGATCGAGGCCATTCGCAAGGTTTCTCCGAAAATGTTCGGCGACTATGCCAGGACGCTACGACCGCCTGAAAAGGAACCAACCTTGTCTCGCGGTTCGGCGCCCATGCAGTTCGTGACAGCGGTTGCGCCACAGATGATGCGCGTTAATGCCAGCGTCACGGATCGTAACGGACGGGCCATTGGCGATCTGAAGAGTTCGGATTTCACCCTGCTGGAAAACGGGGCCGAACGTACAGTAATGAGCGTGGCCCCGGCTAATGAACCATTCAACCTGGTACTGCTGCTGGACGTATCCGGCAGTGTTGAAGAGCGCTTGGACTTTATTCGCAAAGCAGCTCGCGACTTTTTAAAGACCGCGAGCCCGCAGGATCGCATATCCATCGTCAGTTTTCGCGACGACATTCAAGTTATCTCTGACTTCAGCACCGACCGGCGGCTGTTGGCAAAAAAACTGGACGATATCGACGCGGGTGGCGCTACCGCTCTCTACGATGCGCTGGCTTATGTGTTGTCGACCACGTTGAAACCGTTGCGAGGTGATCGAACAGCCATTGTCATTCTGTCCGACGGTGACGATAACAAGTCTTTCGTACCCCTGCCTTCTCTGCTGCAGGCGACCAGCGAATCGGGCGCCTTGATCTATCCGCTTTACGTGCCTTCCGGCTTGATTCCGGAAAGCAGCGTGGCCAGACCTGAAGGCACCGCCGACCCTTTGCGGTCGCGTTACTTGACGCTCACAACCCGCGCAGAAGAAGACGGTCGCAAGCTGGCTAATGCATCGGGCGGAGTCTATTACCCCATTCATCGACTCGAAGATCTGCAGCGTGCGTATGACGACGTAGTAGCCCAGTTGCGCACTGCCTACACAATTACTTATGCATCAAACTCCGAACCAAGTCACCGCAGCGTTAAGGTGCGCGCCCATCGCGACGGCTCCTCAGTACGCCTGAGCCCGGTTGTAGCCGCGGCCACGCCTTGAGCCCCTGATTTTGGTGCTCAGCCATGGCGGGCTGGGTGTTTTTACCTGAAGGAATTAATGTGAGTTGATTTTTCATCCTTCCTCCGTCATCCTTCCACCTGTACATGCCCCAACCTTTATTCGCAGCCCTGTTCGACGAAGCTGAGAGCCGCCCGCTCAGCGTATCCGAACTGACTAATTCGGTGCGCCTCGCCATCGAAGCGCGCTTTGCCTCAATTTGGGTTGAAGGCGAGATTTCAAATTTCAAAGCACATTCATCCGGCCACTGGTACTTCACACTGAAGGATGAAGGGGCGCAACTGCGCGCCAAATGCTTTCGCTCTTCCAATACTCGGATTCGTTTTCGTCCGCAGGACGGTCTGCGCGTCAGGGCTCGCGGGCGCTTGAGTGTTTACGCGCCGCGTGGCGAGTATGAACTGGTCGTTGAGTCACTCGATCCGGTGGGGGCCGGCGCTTTGCGGATCGCGTTTGAGCAGTTGCGCGACCGCCTAAAGGCCGAGGGCCTGTTTGCACCCGAACTGAAGCGTCCCCTGCCAATTTTTCCTCGCCGCGTGGGTGTAATAACTTCGCCTACTGGCGCAGCGATACGCGACATTCTCAACGTCATCTCGCGACGGACGCGCACCGTTCACGTGCTGTTTACGCCGGCGCGCGTGCAGGGAGAAGGCGCAGGCCGCGAAGTTGCACGGGCGATTCGTTTCATCAATCAGCACCACCAGCGTGCGCTGGCTGAGGGCCGGCCGCAGGATGCGCTTGACGTTCTGATCGTGGGACGTGGCGGAGGTTCGACTGAGGATCTCTGGGCTTTCAATGAAGAGGAAGTAGCGCGTGCCATACGGAGTTCGGCGATTCCCGTCATCTCCGCGGTGGGCCACGAGACTGATTTCACGATTGCCGATTTTGCCGCCGACCTGCGCGCGGCCACTCCGTCTGCAGCCGCCGAACTGGTCGCGGCCCACGAAGGTGAGCTCTGTACCAGGCTCGCAGACCTGCAACGCAATTTGGAGCGGCTGATGCGCTACAGGATTATTGGTGCTCGCACCCGTGTGCAGGAGAACGCGCTGTCACATGTGTTCGACGAAGTGCGTAGCACGCTGAGGGCTGCTCGCCGGGATACGGATCAGGCGACTCATGATTTACAAACACTGGTCAGCGTTTTGTTTCAGAATGCGCAGCGCTGCGCCGACCACGTCATGCATCGACTCGAGCCGGCCCAATTGCTCGAGCGGCTCGCGAAAGCACGCGCGCGGCTTGACTCGGCTTATACTGGTTGCCAGGCGGCTACTGCTGCAGGACTGGAGTCAGCGAAACAGCGACTGGGTTTAGCTGCTGCTTCGCTCGACGCGCTTTCGCCGTTGGCGGTGCTGCAGCGTGGGTATGCTATCGCCCAGGATGAAAGCGGCCAACTGGTGCGCAACGCTCAAGCGGTTGCTTCCGGCGAGTTAGTGCGCGTGCGTTTGGCTAAAGGAAAGTTAAACTGTCGCGTCGAAGGCGTGGAGGAATAAATTGCCGGCTAACGGAAATCAGCCCAACGACGGTTCACGGCGCCGCATCGTGATCGCCCTGGGCGACCAATCATCGGGTACTGCGGAGGGCACCAGGAGTGGTCGCTCGAGCCGGCCGGCAAAAGGACGCGCAGGTAGAATCCTGAAAGTGCTGGGACTACTTCTGATTGTCTTCGCATTGCTGGCAGCCGGCGGCCTTTACTTCGGGTGGCAGCATTACAAGACAACTCCGTCTTATTCGCTCGCGTTGCTGGTTGATGGCGCTCAGCGCAATGACCTGACCACGGTGGACTCAATTATCGATACCGACAAAGTGGTCGAGAATTTTGCCGGCGAGATCACTGACCAGGCGGTGGGACGGTATGGTCCACTCGGCACGGCTGTCCGGCAGCAGATCGAATCGCTGACACCCAGGCTGATGCCGGCCATCAAGCAAACCACGCAAGCGGCACTTGTCGCCCGAGTCAAAGAAATTTCCCAGCAGGCAAACCAAAAACCGTTTATTCTGATCGCACTTGCGGTCCCCTATTTTGTGAACGTCGACGTGAGCGGAGATACGGCCAAGGCCATAGCTGTCGTTGGTGGCCAACGAGTAGAACTGGGCCTCGCCCGGGCCGGAGAGAGATGGAAAGTTGTCGCTATGAAAGACGATGCTCTCGTACAAAAGGCCATCGATCAGGTGATCAAAAGCCTGCCTGTTATCGGACTGGATAGCGAAAAGAAAGCGCCCCAAACACGCCGCAATCGCAGGCTGCTGCCGGCGCTGCCTGAGATCAAGCTGCAATAGCGATGCTATGGTCTGGTCCAGAGGCTTTGAAGAAATATGAAGAACAACGAACCTCAGGTAAAAACTTTTGAGATGTCGCTCGAGGCGCTGGAGGAAATCGTGCACAAGCTTGAGCAGGGTGACCTGGCATTGGAAGAAAGCCTGGGACTGTTTGAACAGGGCATCCGCCTTTCCCGTGAATGCCAGGAGCGATTGAGCCAGGCTGAACGTCGGATTGAAATACTGTTGCGCGATCAGCAGGGACGCCCAACAGTATCGGCTTTCGCTGACGACACTCCCGGGACTGCGCTCAACGATGACGATGAACCTTTCTAAACGCCCCGCCAAAGTGTCAAACGATCTCCAGGATTTTCTGGCGCAGTGCAGCCTCGACGTTGAGGCGGCTTTGGAACGTCTCCTGCCCGCCGCCACAACTGTTCCTCTCAAGGTCCATGAGGCCATGCGCTGGAGCGTGTTTGGCGGGGGCAAGCGCTTACGTCCGGCATTATTACTAGCGGTCGGCCAAGCGTTCTCAGCTCCGGCAGATCATCTGCTGGCAAGTGTCTGCGCGCTCGAGATGATTCACACCTACTCACTCATTCACGACGATCTACCAGCGATGGATGACGATGAACTGCGGCGCGGACGTGAGACTTGTCATGTGCGCTTTGACGAGGCCACTGCAATCCTCGCCGGAGACGCCTTACAGACGCTCGCTTTCCAAACAATCGCTGAAGACGAGCAACTGCCGGCCGCGGCTCGAGTCCGCATTATCAGTGAAATTGCGCGCGGCGCGGGAACGCCCTACGGGATGGTGGCCGGACAGGCTTGCGATCTGGATGCCGAATCGAAAGCTGTTAGTGGTGCTGAACTGGCATCTATCCACGCCCTTAAAACCGGGGCGCTGATCGTCGCAGCCGCGCGTTGCGGAGCAATCATCGGGAATGCCGGAGACACTGAATTGTCGGCGATCACCGACTATGGGGCGCGCCTTGGTTTGTTATTTCAGATCACGGACGATTTGCTGGATGTCACGGCAACGGCCGATGTCCTGGGCAAGACTCCGGGAAAAGATGCGCGCGCGAACAAGGCCACCTACCCCGCACTCTACGGAATTGAAGCAACGCGGCGGCAAGCGATCCAAATCCACGAACAAGCCCGGGCGAGTCTGCAGTCACTCAATAGATCGACCGAGCTACTGCATTCAATTGCAGATTACACTTTGCATCGGAGTTCCTGACGAGCGCCTTGTCTGAATTCCTTGCAACTAAGCGCGGAGACAGGCGTTAAGAGTTACCGCCTTCAGGCGGGCTTTTCCAACACTCAAAAGCCCGCCTGAAGGCGGTACTCTAAACACCTCCAATGCCGGCGCGCTTTTGCATAGCTTTGAGTGCTTCGGGGATGAACGAGGTGATGTGGTGAGTTTCTTCGCGGCCATCAGCAAAGGTCTGGTACAAAGTGAAGTCCGGCAGTGAAAGACAGCTGAGCGGCGACTGATGGTTGTAGCCGCTGTCGATTCCGACAGCGCTGTTGGCGATGTAGATCCCATGCCGCCCCAAACGACCGCGCAATGGCAAAAAGGCTGTCGGCGTATGACCGAACACACACGGCTTGCCACGATAGTTCTTGTAAAACTCCATGTCCCGCATCCAGAGCAAAGACTGCGGCCGGCTATCGCGCGGGTGTTTACCCTGGTCCAATCCCGCATGCACATAAAAGGCATATTCGTCTTCGTGATAAAAGGGGAGATCGCGGAAAAAAGCGAGATGCTCGGCGGGCACGCTGGCAGCAATGAGGCGGCGCGCTTCATCAAGCTCCGTTTCAGTGCGGGCAGACAGCAGTCGACCGGTGTATTGCTCGTAAGTGCGTTCGCCGCCAGTTACCGGAGACACCCAGATATCAGCCGAGCCGTCGACGAAATCCAGCAACATCTGCTCATGATTGCCGCGCAGGCAGATAACGCGTTCGGGATTACCGCGACAAAGATTGAAGACCTGCTGGACACAACCGGGCGCGTCGAAACCGCGGTCAATCAGATCGCCGAGAAAGATCAGTTTATCGGCAGAGGGATCCCGGGGCAGCAGGTCCAGGAGGTTAGTAAATTGTGCGTTGCGCCCGTGAATGTCTCCGACAACGAAGGTCTTCATATGTATTACCGTAGCACAGGAGTGGGGTCTGGGGTCTAGCGGAGGTCGCTCGGAGTAGATCCGACGACAGTGTTCCCTTGGCTTTTGAACTTTGAACTTTGCGCTTTGACTGCCTTTACCCTCTGTCAGGCGGCATTGGCACCCGTCTGGCGCAGTTTGAATTCACCTTCCACCAGCTTCATCAGGCGCCGATATTCCGGATTATCCCTGACTGGGTTCCAGTTGGGATCGGAAGCGAACCAGGGATAGTTCTCGTTACCCAACCTGATCGCCGCCTCGAGCCAGTTCACTGCCTGAATCTCTTCGCCCAGAAGCGAATAGGCCGATGCCAGCCAGTAGGCTATGTCATGATCGGCCGCCGCGACTTCCTGAACTTTCGCGTTTAATAATTCGCGGGCCTCTTCCTGTTTGCCCTGCCCTGCCAAACAGATGGCCAGGATTGGCCGAATGCCATCCATCCGCGGATGATCCTCGAGCACACTTTCCAGCAAGCGCGTGGCTGAGTCGACCTCGCCACGATAAAAAAGAGTGCGGGCGCGAAAAGTTTTGATTAGCGGATGACTGGGTTCCATCGCAGCGCCCTCGTCAAGCTCACTCAGCGAGTCTTCCCAACGCCCCTGATACATGTAAATGCGCGCGCGATTATAGCTGGCTACGACGCGTTCCGCCGGGTTCAGGCGTACCATCCGTTCGAAGCTTCGCAAGGCACGTTCGTAGTCGCCATCCAGACGCGCGAGCACGCCGCGCACAAAGTGCACTCCGACATCATTCGGATACTCATAACGCAACCGCTCAACTTCGGCACGCGCTTCGGTTTTCTGATTTCGCGAAAGATAGATGAAGACCATGTGCATGCGCGCTTCGAGGAGTCGTGGCTCAAGAGCCAGGGCACGGTCAAAGGCGGCTTCGGCAATTTCGTGGTCGCCGGACTCTCCCAGTCCCTTGAGCACACGATTCACATAGCAGCCGCCGAGCGCCGAATAGGCGAGTGCAAATCTTTCGTCAAGTTCGATGGCCTTCTCAAAGTGGCCGATGGCTGCATCCACGTGCTCGTGTGCAACCGTGTGGTAAATAAACCGCCCCATGCAATCGCGACCGCGCAGGTATTCTTCGGCTGCGGCAGGATTGGCAGACAAGCCTTTCGCCAGCTCGTCTTTTTCATCGGGACTAAGCTCGAGACGGAGACCGTCGACGATGTGCTGCACGATCGCGTCCTGCACCGCGATGATGTCGCCCGCATCGGCATCGATGCGATCGCTCCAGAGAATCTCGCTGGTCCGAACGTCGAGCAACTGCGCCGTCACGCGGATGTGCTGGCCCGAGCGGATGAAGGAAGCGGTCAGGATCGCGCTCACACTCAACTGCCTGCCAATTTCCAGGGGATCATCCTGCTGCTTTTGGAACTTAACAATGGCGGAAGAGGGACGGACGATTAAAGAGCGAACGTGGGCGAGTTCAGTAATGACAGCGTCAGCCAGCGAGAATTCATAAAAGTTCATTTCCGGATCGTCGTTGAGGTTTTTGAAGGGGAGGATGGCCACACTGGTGCGCGCTTTATCACCTACGCTGGTTGAGGGCGTTTCGTGCGCTTCCGGAGGCTGATGACTACTGACAGAAGGCGGCGGGCCCGCTGACTCTCCGCCGGTGATCGATTTGAACCAGCGCAGGGCGCGCGCCATCGGACCTTGTGAATTCAAGTGCCGCGGGGCCACCATGGCAGCAGTCTGATCAAACTGTGAAACTGTGGGCGAGCGAATCTGACTCAGCACCACCTTCAGTTCGTCACGAAGTTCCCCAACCTTTTGATAGCGATCGCGTGGATCCTTGGCCAGCGTCCGATCCAGGATCTGTTGCAGACGCGGCGGGGTGAAACCAGGACGCGCTTCAGTCAGTGGCACCGGCGTGTCATGGAGCACGGCGTGCCGGACGTCGACGGCAGTCTTGCCGCGAAAGGGCCACAACCCGGTTAACATTTCGTAGAGCAGGACCCCGGTAGAAAAAATATCTGCGCGCGAGTCAACCCGGTCGCCGCGTGCCTGCTCCGGCGCCGCATAGGTGGCGGTACCATACGGCACACCGACCTCGGTCAGTTCTGTCTGATGAATTCCGGAGGTGCGCGCTGCGTCTTCATCCAGCAGCTTCGCGAGACCAAAATCAAGCACCTTCGCCTGACCGGTGTCGCTTACCATCACATTACCGGCCTTGATATCGCGATGAATAATGCCGCGCGCGTGGGCTGCTGTTAGTGCCTCAGTTACCTGGATGGTTATTGAGAGTGCGCTCTCGAGCTCCAGGGGCCGTCCAGCCACCAGTTCGCGCACATTGCGGCCCTCGAGATATTGCATGGCAATAAAGTTGATGCCATTAATTTTATTGA
Organism: Pyrinomonadales bacterium; assembly: GCA_038237475.1. GTDB lineage: Bacteria > Acidobacteriota > Blastocatellia > Pyrinomonadales > Pyrinomonadaceae > JAOAPY01. Next base: position 200,746 of record JBBRYS010000005.1, read on the forward strand.
GATCGAAGATTGTGCAGATGTTGGGATGATCGAGTGCGGAAGCGAGCTTGGCTTCCCGTTCGAAGCGTTTGAGGTTGGCTTCTCTGGCGGTTAATTCGGCAGGCAGGACCTTGATGACAACGGTGCGGCCCAGCTTGTTGTCGAGCGCCTTGTAAACAGTCCCCTGTCCGCCCGCACCGAGCTTGTCGAGGATCCGATAATTTCCCAACGTGCTTCCAATCATCACTTTCGTTGACGGCTCTATTTAACTCCCAATAGAGTCGAATCGCAACGCTTGGATGCTCTCAGCCTGCGAAGCCGGCGACAGCGTAAAGCCTGGGGCGTGAGCCCCAGGCTTGAAGCATAATAACTATTAGAGACCGCAAGGCGCGTTGGCGTGACCCGATGCCGTCCCACCAGGGGTTGGCCATAAAGTCCCACGGGCTCAGCCCGCCAGCCCCATCTGCCAAAGCATGAAAGCATATTCAAAAGCGGTCTCCTTCAGCGCGTCATAGCGTCCCGACGAACCTCCGTGACCGGCGCCAAAGTTCACCTTTAATAACAGTGGATTCTGGTCCGTCTTCATGTCCCGCAGCTTGGCCACAAACTTCGCGCCCTCCCAGTAGGGCACCTGACTATCGTTATAGGAAACTTTCACCAGCATCGTCGGGTAGTCCATCTTCCTGATGTTGTCATAAGGCGAATAAGTCTTCATGTAGTCGTAGGCGGGCTTCTCGGCCGGATTTCCCCATTCGATAAATTCGCTCGTGGTCAAGGGCAGAGAAGCGTCGAGCATCGTATTGATGACGTCGACAAACGGGACCTGCGCAATCACGGCCTTGAACAGGTCCGGGCGCATGTTTGCGACCGCGCCGACCAGCAGACCCCCGGCACTGCCGCCCTCAATCACCATCCGATCCTTCGAGGTATATTTCTCTTTAACCAGGTGTTCGCCGCAGGCAATGAAATCCGTAAAGGTCGTGATCTTCTTCATCATGCGACCCTGATCGCGCCACTCTTCGCCCAACTCGCCGCCACCGCGAATATGCCCGATCACAAAAATCACGCCGCGATCCAATAAGGCCAGACGGCTCGCGCTGAAAGTCGGCGGTATCGGGTAGCCGTAGGATCCGTAGCCGTAAAGCAGCAGTGGCGCCGAGCCATCCAACTTCACGTTCCGACGATAAACAACCGACATCGGAACTTTCGTGCCGTCACTGGCGGTGGCAAATAGTCGTTCTGCCTTGTAGTTCGCTTTATCAAAGCCACCGGGTACTTCGTTCTGCTTCTTCAGCGTGGCCTTTTCCGTGTTCATGTCGTACTCAAACACCGACGAAGGCGTCACCAAAGACTGGTAGTTGTAGCGCAGCACACGGGTGTTGAACTCACGGTTGTTGCTGGTACTAGCTGAATATACGGGTTCGGGAAATTCGATCCGGTGGCGCCGCTTGGTCTTCAAGTCGACGATTTCGATCTGCTCGAGGCCGTTCTCCCATTCGTTCAAAACTGCATGCCCGGCAAACAGATTTACATCGTCGACTTTGACGCGCGGTCGGTGCGCAATGAATTCCCGCCAATTCTTTTCCGAAGGATCGGCCACGGGCGCGGTGACCACGCGAAAATTCTTGGCGCCCTTATTCGTGCGAATGTAAAAGAGATCCCCACGATGATCCACGTCGTACTCATGCTCGGGCTGTCGCGCCAGAATGGTTTTCAACTCTGCCTGAGGATTGCTCGCCGGCAACCAGCGTACTTCGGAGGAGGTCTTGCTGGCTGCCTGGAGCAGGATGACCGCCTTGTCTCGCGTGCGGCCGGTACCGAGGTCGAATAGTTCGTCTTTCTCTTCGTAGACTAAATCACTTTTGTCGGTCCCCAGGACGTGCCGGAAAAACTTGTCACTACGCTTGGTGACCGCATCTTCAGTCACGTAAAACATCGTCTTGTTATCCGCCGCCCAGACTACGTTGTCGACACGTTCAATCTTTTCCGCGTAAAGCTGGCCGGTTTTCAAATTCTTGATTTGCAGCGTGTACTGGCGATAGCCGGTATTATCAGTCGTGTAGGCGAGCAGATTGCCGTCGTCACTGGGCGCCATGACGCCGACGCTCATGAATTCCTGCCCCCTGGCCAGTTCGTTCTGGTCCAGGATAATTTCTTCCGCGGCGGTCAGACTCCCCTGCCGGCGGCAGAAGATTAAGTACTGCTTCCCTTGTTCCGTCCGCGAGTAATAAAAATACCCGCCCTGCCGGTACGGAACATTTTCATCCGTCTGTTTAATGTGACTGAGCATCTCCTGGTAAAGCTTTTCCTGCAAAGCTTTGGTCGGCATCATCATTACTTCTGCATATCCGTCTTCGGCCTTGAGATACTTGAGCACCTCAGGATTGTTTTTTTCGCGGAGCCAGAAGTAATTGTCTACTAGTTCCTCGCCGTGAATTTTGGTAATTTTGGGTTTCTTTTCGGCCATAGGTGGTTGGGGTTTTGTCGATCCGCCCTCGGCTCGTACGCGAGCGGCGCTATCAATCGAGAGAATTAACAGAAAGACTACAAAAGATAACAGCAGTAGATGTTTGGGTTTGACTTTCACTTGGACCTTCCTGAAACAGCTATCGGTTTATCGAGATGTCGCACCTCGAACACAGATGCTTCATCCTGGTTCACTTCACTTCAATGCGGGGAGTTATTACCGGCGCACGGCCGGTCAGTCATGCACTGTTCAACCGCGCAGGGGATCGCCCCACCCGGACTGCAGGTATTTACCATCCTGCACAATACAAGGCACCGTCGGATCGCCATTCGCAAAGGCCAGCATCTCAGCTCGCCGGCTACGATCGTTTTGCGCATCGTAATCGGTAAAAGACACACCTTCCGAATCGTAATGGTCCCGCGCCTGCTGGCAATACGGACAACCCGGCTTCGTATAGATCACTAAACCCATTCGCTCACCTCCAGAGAAGCGATAGTTTAGCAATCTCGCGCGCTGGATGCGAAGGGCGAAACCAGGGAAAGGCGCGCTGCCCTGCAAACTAAGAACTGCGTTGCACTTTCTCAGGCGGTCAATCTAAAGTTATACTCACGCGCATGTCGGAGCAGATTCCTCAAACTACCGCGCCCGCACCGCTGGAAAGCGATCTGCTCGATCCTTATGAGAGACTCGTCACCATCGAGCTTCTCGGCCAACGCATCGAGGTTCCGGAAAAGAACCGCCTGCTGCGCTGCTTCCAGTATCTCTCTCTGAAGACTATTTCTTATGGTGATTTTTGCTGGAACGGTGAGTGCACGAATTGCCAGATCTGGTATCACCAACCGGGCCAGAGTGAGAGTGACGATCGACCCGGGCTGGCTTGCCGCATGGAAGTAGCCGAAGGAATGGTCATCACCCGGCTGAATGCCTTTATTCAGCTAGAAGGAATCAACAAAAAGGAGCCGGCCAAATAGTGACCGGATCATTCTGCCCGGGGATCCCAAGGCCCAGATTAGTACCTGGGAACGCTGGAATCGACGTCTCTTGACCAGGCGGTGATACCGCCCGCAAGGTTGATGAGATTGCCGGTAAAGCCGGAACGCTTGAGGGCGTCGATGGCTCGCGCGCTGCGTCCACCCATCTTGCAGTGCACGACAGTTTCTTTTTCACTGTCAATTTCCGACATGCGATTTATCACTTGCCCAAGGGGAATGTGAATGGCGTTTGGGATTTTCGCGATGGCTACTTCGTCGGCTTCTCGTACGTCAATAATCTGAATATCGTCACCGTTGTCCAGTCGTTGTTTTAGTTCGGTGGCGGTAATTTCCGGTATTTGCTGTTGAGTGGCTCCGTTCATGATTCCTCCAGGCTGTCTTTGTTTTTTTTTGTGATTGAGTATTCTAGTCGCGCGCGGGCGGAGTCACAAGACTGCGCAGCTTGAAACAGTAAGCCGGACGCTACCAGCACCACTGGCCACTCGAGGTGGTACTGACCGTCAGGCTGGGCTACACTTTCCGTCATCGCTTTCTAACGAGGAACACCCCCATGAGATTCGAGTTCTACCATCCGGGCCTTGAAACTGTTCCTAAACTCTCAGTCGATGGGACAGTAGACAATGCCATTCACTTTTCACATTGGGCTGGGAACGAGACACCCGCCGAATTGAAGGCCGACACTTCGACCGAGATTGCGCTTAACCTGGTGGGGGCGCCACACCGAAATAGACTGACGCGCGGCATCGAACTCGTGACTAACAATCATTTTGATACCGATGGGCTACTGTCGGTCTGGACAGTGCTGACAGGTGAGCCGGCCCTTGAATTGACTGATCAACTGGTTGCCGCTGCCGAAGCGGGTGATTTTTCAGAATTCTCAAGCGAAACCGGAGTTCGCTCCAGCATCGTATTCCAGGGATCAGACCAGGCCTGGCCCCACGATGAGAGCGGATCGCCGCTCGCGCTCAAGCTTGCAGGCGAACAGGTTGATGAGGCAGGTTCCTACGAACTCCTGCTGCCGGAAGTTGAGCGAGTGCTGACGCGCATTGATGACTATGAGCCGCTCTGGCGCGACCCATGGCAACGAATTGTGGCGGCGCTGGAAAGTTTCGCGCAGGGAAAGTCGACCGTCACGGAATTCACAGACATACGACTCTCTGTCGTCACTCTGGCGCCGGAACTCATGAATCCGTCCGGGTTTAAGCCCACCAGACACGCGGCCCCCTACGCTGCGATTGCAAAGCATGCGAGGGGAGAGATCTTTCTCATCGCCACGCCAGGCGAAGCAGGCTGGACTTTTCGCATCGACTACCCGTATTACTCCTGGGCCGAAACCCTGGTGCGCCCGCACATAAAACGCCGCGACTTGTCGGCACTTCTGAATGCATTGAACGAAGTGGAGACAAATCAGGGTAACTGGCAAGTCGATTCCAGCGAACTGACCTCAGCGGCAAAATTTTTGCGTGCTGATGGGGACCTGGGCTCTTCCCAGCTGACCCCTGAAAAGGTAGCTGACATTTTTTGCGCCCAATTATGAGTGCTGTCTGCCAGGGCTTTAGCGGGAGTCTGAAAACACCAGATGCATGACGTAATAATTATTGGCGCCGGACCAGCCGGCCTGGCGGCGGCATTCTGGTGCGACGAACTGGGGCTGGACACGCTTGTACTCGAGCAAAATGAAAACGTCGGCGGGCAACTCCTGAAGATCTACAATCCGATCAATAACTATCTGGGAGTCGCGGCCGCTAATGGGCAGGAATTACTGGAACGGTTCGCAGCCGGAGTAGACGAAGCGGATTTTGATCTTTGGACGAATACAGTAATCGATCAGGTCGATCTCAGAGCCCGGCGAATCAAGCTCGCCAGCGGTGAAGAGCTGCAGGCGATCGCCATCATCATCGCCACCGGAGTACGCCGCAGAAAACTCGGCATTCCCGGCGAGGATGAATTTATCGGGCGCGGAATAATGGAGTCGGGCGCGCGCGACGCGCAGCTCTTTGCCGGCAGAGACATCTGTGTTATCGGCGGCGGCGATGCGGCGGCTGAGAATGCATTATTGCTCGCTGAAGTTTGTCCGACTGTGACGCTGGTCCATCGAAGCAAAGCCCTGCGCGCCCGGCGCGAGTTTGTCGAGCGCTTGCAGGCGAATCACTGCCTCACAGTTTTTAAAGAGGCCGAGGTCAAGCGAATCCTGGGAGGCGATCAAGTCGAAGCAGTGGAAATTTTGCGTGCTGGCGCCATCAAGCCATTTCAGATGGCGGTTGGCGGAGTTCTAATTCGAGCCGGTGTCGAACCAAACACCGAACTGTTTGCCGGACAATTGCAACTTAATTCGCAAGGCTACATCATTGCCGACGGTAGTCGGGAAACCGCCGTTGAGAATGTATTCGCCACTGGTGATGTTTCGAGTCCTCTGGCGCCAACGATAAGCTCCGCCACCGGCGCCGGCGCCAGCGCGGCTAAGGTTATCGCCTCGCGCCTGACTGCCCGGTGATCACTGATCTCCTGATAACGAACGACTGCACCGATGACGCGAATTGACGCCGCCCAATCGTGAGCCGACAACATATGGAACTGCAAATCAGCCAGCCAGATCTTGAGGTTCAGCCCTATTATTCGGATGCGCACCTGCTCGCTTATCCGGTCGAGTATATTGCAGGCATCGATCTCTATAATGCGGGCGAGTTCCACGCTGCTCATGATGCATGGGAAGATCGCTGGATGGGCGAGGTCGGACGAGATGAAAAGCTTTTTCTGCAGGCCATGATTCAGTCGGCGGTGGCGTTTCACCATTTGCAGATCAGTCGACCGGGGGCAGCGCGCCAAATGTATCTGCGGGCAAAGGAAAAATTTGAGCGACTGGGAAAGGGCGTTTTCATGTCGCTCGACATCGAGCATTACCAGGCCCAATTGGATGCTGCACTGTCATGGCTATTGACTGCACCGGACCCGCGTGACGTGGCGCCGCCCGAGATTGTCCCTCCAAAGATCAGGTTGCTGCCTGAGATTAACGATTATGATTAAATGGCGCAAAGAACTCATGCGGCCCGCGTTTTCTAGGATCACAGGCCAATGAGAAATGTTTTCCGATCGAGTCTGATTGCTGTCTGGTTGGGCGCGGCGTTGTTCTTCAGCGCCGTCGTCGCACCAGCCGCGTTCGGTGTGTTACGGCAATTCAATGTCAGCAACGCAAACGAGATAGCCGGCGCCATCGTTTCGCGAGCGCTTACGGTCATTAACCTCAGCGGTTTCTCCGTAAGCATCGTGGCTCTGGCTGTGACCCTCTGGCGGAGACCAGTACGCAGGCGCGCTGGCTTCTTCCTGCAGTTGTTGTCGCTGGGCGTCCTGACTATTTCGACTGCTGCGGGTCAATGGCTGGTAACTGCCCGGATGCGAGCTCTGCGAGCCGGGCTGACGACCACCATCGATCAACTCAATGTCGATGACGCGCGGCGCCAGTTATTTTCCAACCTGCACCACTATTCAGTAGTGCTGCTAAGCGTCGCTATGATTGCCGCCATCATCGCCCTGGTTCTCTTTGGAGTGCGAACGCAGGGGCAGAGAGATTCGGCTATTGATCGTACTCCCAAGTGATTTCGTTTGTGACAGGTAAAAGAAACAAGGTCCTCGCCATGAAACAATTCCTTCTACTCTTCTCGTTGTTGCTGATTACTGCCGGCACTACGGCGCGCGCTCAGGAACCCCAGCCAACTCCATCGCCTGAGGCAATTTCAGACGCTCAGAAGCGCCAGCAGTCTTTTGAGATTGTCTGGAACACAGTCAACGAGCGCTTCTACGATCCTACTTTTGGTGGCGTTGATTGGAAGAAAGTGCGAGAACGTTATGCGCCACTCGTGACTGCCGCGCCGAGTGATCAGGCAGTGCACGCCCTGCTCCAGCAAATGATTGGAGAGCTGCACCAATCGCACTTTGTGATCATTCCCAAAGAAGCGATTCCTAAACTCCTCGACAAAAAGAATGACGACTCAACGGACGGCGCCGACGAAGATGAAGAGGAGATGCTCGATGAAATTGCTGATGACGCTTCCACTTCGCCACTCGATCGCATCGGTTATAAATTGAGTGAACGGCTTTCGACCGGCATCGGCATCGACATCCGAATCATTAAGGGAGCGGCAGTTATTACTCAGGTTGAACCGGGCTCAGCCGCGGCGCGCGCGGGCCTGCGGCCAGGATTTGTGATCCAGAGTGTAGGCCGGCGCCAACTGACGGATGTCATTGTTCAGTATCAGGCCAATCCCACCTTTCAGTCTGTGTTCCGTGGTGAACTACCCCTCATCCTGCTGGCAGGTTTTATTAATGGCGAGCGCCGCTCAGCCGTAAACATTGTCTATCTGGATGGCCGCAATCGCCCACACACCGTTCGCATTATGCGCGAAAAACTCAGTGGCGAAATGTCGAGGGCCATCGGTAACCTGCCGGCAATGTACACGGAATTCGCCGCCCGAGAGGTGCCCGGGGGTTTTGCTTACATCCGCTTCAACGCCTTTATGCCGAACCTGATGAAGAAGGTCTGCGCCGCCTTGCGCGCGCAGCATGACGCGCGCGGTTTGATCCTCGACTTGCGTGGGAATCAAGGCGGATTACTGGGGATGATTGGCGGCCTCAGTGGTCTCCTGCAAACCTACCCAGTGTCTTTGGGTGTCATGAAATCTCGCGGCGGCCAGGCTCCGGTAATTGCTTATCCACAACGTTCACCCTTTTCGGGACCACTGGTGATCTTAATTGATGGAGCAACCCAGTCGGCCGCCGAAATGTTTGCCAGTGGCATGCAGGAAAGCGGCAGAGCCACAGTGATTGGCGAACAGAGTGCGGGCAACACTTTGCCGTCAGCTATCATGAAGTTGCCGACCGGCGCCTTGTTTCAATATGGCTTCGCGGATTACGAAACACTCTTCGGAGAAAGGCTGGAAGGACACGGCATTACCCCTGATGTAACCGTCGCGCTCAGTCGTAGATCGCTGCTGGCCGGGCCAGACCCACAATTGGCCGTAGGCATCCGAAAGATTCGTGAGCTCGCCGGCTATTTAGCCAATGGTAGTCCGAGGGAACTGATTGCAGACGTGACCGTCACGGCCCCGCCCCCGACAAAGACTGCTCCACCTGTCAGGAGCGTGCCGGCTCAGGGGAAACTTACGAAGCCTTCAGGCGACGAGCAACCGCCACCTCCTGCACCCTTGCACGTAGCGACTCCAGCTTCGCCTGCTTCCTCAAATCCACCTCCGCCTAAGGTGCTCATAGCAGTTGGAGAGCCGCCAACGGCGCCGCCCACTGGACTGCCATCGATCGATCAAATAATCGAACATTACCTGGAAGCGATTGGCGGCCGCGCCGCACTTCAGAAACTAAGCAGCCGCGTCTCGCTGGGTAAAGTTGAGCTGCAGTCAATGGGCCTCAGCGGCACCGCGGAGATTTATGAACAGGCGCCCAACAAATCAACTATGATCCTGAACGTCGAAGGTCTGGGAACTATCCAGCAAACGTTTGATGGAGCCTCGGCATGGATGCAGGATCCGCTCGACGGCTACGTGAAGTTCGCTCCTACGACTGCTGCCAGGCTACACGACCAGGCTGTTTTCCAACGCGAGTTGCGCATTAAGGAGTTGAATCCGGTTATGGTGCTCATGGGCAAAGGCAAAGTCGGAGAACGCGAGGTGTTTGTCGTGGCGGCGCAATCTTCACGCGTGCAGGACAATTGGTACTTCGATACGGTAACCGGACTGTTGTTGCGCAAGGGTAGCACCTACTATGACGACTACCGCGAAGTCGATGGTGTGAGATTGCCTTTCAAAATAACTGAGGATTCTTCAGCGGGTTTCGGGGTGGTGGTTAGCTTGAGCGAAATCAAGCATAATGTGGCCATTGATCAGGCTAAGTTCGCCGAATACCCGGACTGCTTTACGAGGCCGGAACAGGATTGGACCAAAAAGTAGCAGGGACTTTCAGTCTTTGCCAGAGCCGGCGAACATCGTCTGACCAGCTAAAGTTCTGACCAGGAGTGGAATAAAACGCGTGGAAATAATTGAGCAGATCGACGATTGGCGCAAGCGCTTCGCCGATTGGAAGCAGGACCAGAAAGCCGGCCGGGATGATCTCGGCGATGCGTATCCATTTATTAGTAACCGCCACGCGCCCTTTCTGCCGGCGCGGCGCGCACTGCCGATGTTGAACCTGGCTCTGGTCACCTCGGCGGGTGCTTATCTCGATGGCTCGCAGCCCTTCGATGCCGCTGCCGACGAGGGCGACCTTACCTATCGCGAGATCCCAACCGAAATCGACGCGGAAGATCTGCAGTTCGTCGCGCGTGGTTACGACGCTACGGCAGTGCGCCAGGATCTGAACTGTCAGGTCCCGCTCCAGCGGCTCATTGAATTCCAGCAAAACGGAATCATTGGCCAGCTCAATCCTGTCTTCTGGAGCATTCAGGGTTTCATTCCCAACGCGGGGCGGTTGGTCGATCAATTACTGCCCGAACTGGTCCAGCGTCTGACCCGCTATGAAGTACAGGCGGCGCTGCTGGTGCCCGCCTCAGAGCTTTGTCATCAATCATTATCGCTGGCGGCCCGCGCTATCGAATCAGCCGGCATTCCCACGATGATGCTGGCCGTCAACAAAGAATTGGTCGAGAGTGTGCGGCCGCCGCGCGCCGCGTTGTATATAGGCGAGTACGGAATGGTAGCCGGCCGGCCCAATTTCCCTGAGCAACAACGCCGCGTGCTGGATGAAGCGCTGCGTCTAATCGAGCCAATGGGAGGACCCGGCATCCGCCGTCTCAATGTGGCCATGGAAAGCGCAGTGGAACTATCGCGCGGGGAGCGCTGAGGTTCGTTAGACCTTGAACTTATAGTCTACAGCCTGATTGATTCAAGTCGGATCAATGCGACCGGGTACCACAATTTCAAAACCAACTCTCTGCTTTCACAAACGACAAACTGAAGATTGTCGCATTCAAATACGCAATGCGTAAAAAGCTAATTCTTCGCGGTCTGGGACTGATCATCCTGGCTGTGCTGCTCTACTTTCTTCTCTGGCCCGTGCCCATTTCGCCGGCAGCCTGGACACCTCCGGCGGCGCCGGATCTCACCGGACCATACGCGGCGAATAACAAGCTCGCGGGCATTCAGCGCCTGGAAACCGGCGGTGGCTTTGGTCCGGAAGATGTAGCACTCGATTCACAGGGACGCATTTATGGTGGGATGGACAACGGCCGCATCGTCAGACTCCAGCCCGACGGAACGCACGCGGAAGGCTTCGCGAATACACATGGACGGCCCTTGGGATTGGTCTTTGATCGGGCCGGAAATTTGATCGTCGCTGATGCTGAAAAAGGCCTGCTCGCAATCGCTCCCGATGGATCCATCAGCGTGCTAAGCACTCAGGCTGATGGCGTTCCCTTTCGTTGCAGCAACGATTTGGATGTTGCTGCGGATGGCACAATTTACTTTACCGATGCTTCCAGCAAATTTCCCCTCGCCACTTTTACGCTCGATATTCTGGAGCATCAGGGAAACGGACGTTTCCTCGCTTACGATCCAAAATCAAAGACCACTCGCGTAATACTCGGCAATCTGCATTTCGCGAATGGCGTCGCGGTAAGTCCGGATCAGTCATTCGTGCTGGTGGTGGAAACCGGCAAGTACCGCATTCATCGCGTATGGCTGAGCGGCCCGAAACAAGGCCAGTCAGAAATTTTCATCGATAACCTGCCGGGCTTTCCCGACGGCATACTCTCGAACGGCCGCGACAAATTCTGGCTCGCGCTGGTGACTCCGCGCGACACGCTTCTCGATCGACTGCTGCCTCATCCATTTCTGCGCCAGGTCGTCGCGCGGCTGCCGAAGTATCTCCAGCCGGCGCCCAAACGCTATTCATTTGTCCTCGGTCTTGATGCCAACGGTACCATAGTCGAGAATCTGCAGGATGGCGCAAAGGAATGCTACGCTGAGATCGCAAACGTAGTTGAGCGGGATGGCGTGCTCTACTTTGGCAGCATCGGTGAATCGGCCATTGGGAAAATACCACTGCCGAAGTGAGCGGAGTTCCACTCATTGATATGGGAAACCTCGCTTCTATTTGCTGTTCTGGATATTCAAAGCGAGCACGTCGTTCAAGGCGCAGACTGCGGCGCGCTTGAGACCCGCCGGCAATTTAATCGGGCCGAGTGAGATACTCGAATTACCTGCCAACGTAGCTGAACCGAGCCTTAGCCAACCCTTGCCAAAGTCGAGATACACGGGCACACGCATGATGAATTTGTCGGACACTCCCGACTGTGTAATGCGCCCGCTGAGTGAACCATCAGCAGCGATCTGGTAGTCGAATTTGTAACTCGGCATCTCCGTCCCGTAGACCCACTCGTCAAAGAACCAATTCATGCGATGATTGCCATCGACGTCCATCTCTTTGGTCATGTGCTTTTCCACCGCCAGCTTGAGATCTTCGGTGGAGATATCTTTGTTGAAGTTTGTTTTGATGAAGTCCTGCATCATCGCCTTGAAGCGCTCGTCCCCGGTTTTGGGTTCGAACATCATCATGCGGATCATGTGCAGAATGTAAGCGCCCTTGGGGTAGATCATGTTCTGAGCCACCCGCCCAGTCTTCGCGTTATTCAGTCGATAGCCCTGCGTCACCGCGCCCACAGTGTAGGGCCGGCGATCATGGGTCTGAGGAGAGGCTTCGGTAATCCGCTTGCGCTGGTCTTCCCAGAAATCGATGAACTTGTCATTGCCACGGGTTAACTGCACATACAACGAGGCTGAGAACTCGGCAAAGCCTTCGCTCATCCACTGATCGTGATAGCTGTCCCAGCCGACCATGTGTCCCCACCATTGATGGGCCACCTCATGTGGGGCGACGTAGCGCCAGAAATTATCTGTGCCACCCTGCACGCCGAATAGCTGAGTCCGTTGCGTCGTATCCATAAACGCGGTGTAGGGCATGAATACCAATGTGGGCCATGCCTGGCCAAAATTGGATGCAGGTTGTTGCGTCATCGCGAGTCGCGTGTAGGGCAACCTGCCGAAGAAATTGTTGTAGATTCTGGTTGCATTCTGCGCTTCAGCAATCGCCTGGTCCGCCATGCCGGTAGTGGAAATCGATCCGAGGGTGGTCGCCGTTTTAATCCCCTGGGCCTCGGCTTGTTCTATCATTAATTGAATCCGTCTTAACTCATCAGGGATATCGGTGTTGGCATAGAACTCAATGTTGTAGCCGGTTTCTTTATCGGCCAATTCTTTCTTCTTGAACTTGCCGTAATTAAAGCCGGCCACCGCCAGCTCGTTTGTCCCGCTGGTCCATTTCGCAATGATTGTGTCGCCGTCGCGCGTCTCCGGACCGGCCAGGGCACCCGTTCCCACCAGCATGAACCCCTTGGGAAACCGAAAAGTCATATTGAACAAGGCGCGGTCATAGAACTGAGTGCCGGCGTTGTTGGGATACCAGTTGCCGCGCGCGAAGGGATTGAGAATGAAGTTGCCGCCACCGGAGTCAATCAGCGCATCGTTGCCGCTGTACTCCACTTTGAGCTTATAAGTCCTGCCTGCTTCCAGAGGTTGAGCGAAGATCACCGCGAAGTCTGCATCCTCGTCTTTGTTCTCCTGGATGAAATTCAAATCATTGCCCTGTTCGTCCTGGACCCGGTTCACTCGTAACGTCGGAAACAGATCCAGAGGCACGGCACGAACACCGGACTTGCGAGCACGAAAAGTCAGCAGATCGCTGCTCGTCATGCGCGCGCCCTTGATCGTAGTTTCGATCTCATGATTGGTGAGATCTACCAATCGATGGTCTTCGGCGCTCGAAGCCGTGCCTTTACGGTATTCATCTTCAAGATGAAACGCGGTCCACAAGCCTCTATCGGTATCGCCATAGCTAAGCAACAATATCTCTTCTGGTGAGACGTTCGGGATACCGAGTGGATCCATGAGGTAAATCAGTTTACTGTGTTTCCGGCCGTCAATAAACGCAGTGAAGTAACCCTGGCATTCGCTGCAGTAAAGATCCACCAGCGACCTCAAATCCCGATTGTCACGCTGTCGTTGTTTCAGTAGCTGAGCATTGTCGCGGTACGCATCGCGAGCGCGACCTACCTGTGCTCCGCCGGTACCGAATTTCGCATTGGGAGAACTTTTCACCTCCTGAAACGTCTTGTCGGTAAAGCGCAGCACGAGGCGCGAGAAATCTTCAGTCAGCGATGGTTCACCGGTGAAGATTTGCAAAGCCTGCTGCTCGGTCGTGGTGGGAGGCGCCAGGTTCATTTGCCCCTCTCCGATAAATACCGCGCCAAGGCAGCGGCCTTCGATGGGCGCCAGGAAATACAGTTCACCACTCTTGAGCACAAAGGTCGCGGCGTCGCGTTTGAGCACCAGGTTGGATACTGTCGCAAATTCGCCGGCGAAAGATTGCTCATTCTTTGCCTGCTGCCGGAGGCTCTGATAGACAGGATCGGTATTGGGTTTGAGGCCTCCGGCGACTGTGACTTCCGCTTCCACGGGGGCTATCTCAAGCTTGATGTTCAGGGGCACGACGCCGCCTTCATCAACTTTCACATTCTCTACCCGGCCGGTCGAGAAGCCTTTGGCTGAGAAGGTGACGGTATAGCTTCCAATCAGCCCTTCGACCTGGAACTTTCCGTCTTTATCAGTTACGGCGGTAAACGACTGGTTGTTGGCCGGATCCGTTATCGATATAACGGCATCGGCGATGGCGCCGCCTTTGGCATCAGTGACTTTGCCTTCGATTCGTCCTCCGGCCGCGTGGCCAGGAACCACAACGACCATCAGGATCGTCAGAGCAAACAAGATAGCTGCTATTGATTTTTTATTCATTGCTTTCTCAGGAAACAAAAAACTTAGAGGTAAGAATTCAGTGAAGTCTTTCGCAACGCATTTTGTAATGCCATCCGTACTTCGTCAAGCTCTAAGAGGATCAGGCACAGTCATTGGTAATCTTTCGCAGGGCGTGGCATCCTAAGACCTCCGCGAAGGCGGCGAATTATGGAAAGCAAGATCAAGACAAAACTCCTGCACAACATGGGCGAAGCCATCAGCGACTTTGGCATGATCTCCGAAGGCGATCGCATCATGGTGTGTCTTTCCGGCGGCAAAGACAGCTATACGTTGCTCGATCTGCTGCTGGATATTCGCCGGCGCGCGCCGGTCGACTTTGAACTGCTGGCGGTCAATCTGGATCAAAAGCAACCCGGCTTCCCCACTCACGTGTTGCCCGAATATCTCGCACGCCAGGACGTGCCGTATCGCATTGTTGAGCAGGATACTTATTCAATCGTCAAACGTTTGGTGCCGGAAGGCAAAACCTTCTGCTCAGTTTGTTCGCGCCTGCGCCGCGGCATTCTTTACAACATCGCGGTGGAAGAAAAATGTACGAAGGTCGCGTTGGGCCATCACGGCGACGACATTCTGGCGACGTTTCTTTTGAATTCCTTTTTTGTCGGCAAGCTCAAAGCTATGCCGCCCATCCTGCGGTCGAACGATGGACGCAACACGCTAATCCGGCCGCTGGCATATTGTCGCGAAGCAGACATTGCCGAGTTCGCTGAGCTCAAACAATTTCCAATCATTCCCTGTGACCTGTGCGGTTCACAGTCAAACTTGAAACGCGCGCGCATCAACCGGCTGATTACGGAACTCGAGACCGAGATACCAAATATCCGCAGTTCGATGATGACCGCGCTCGGCAATACAGTTCCGTCTCACCTGCTTGATCGTCGTATCTTTGATTTCATTAAGAACACCTTACCGGTGGGCGATGTGGAAGCCGAACTGGATCTCGCCGTAGGACATACCGACGAGGGATTGCAACCGTCGCTGGTAGGTAATTGGCTGTGAAGGTATAGGTAGGTCAGCCCTCTACCGCGCAAAACGCACTCGTGCTTCTGTTACCACGACAAAGCCGCCAGGTAATCTGGCTGCATCGGCTTCAAGAAATCTTTGCAAAACGGCAATTTTGTTGCCCGCGCAATTTTGTTGCCCGCGCGCTCATCTTCGAGTCGCATGAAGATGCGCTCGATGAGAATGGAACTCTCGATAGACCTGTTCTCCGAAGCCTTTGTCGTTCGTAATGAGAATCCAATTCTCTGCCAATGCTTTTTCGATAATGCCGTCATCGTCGAGTTCACGTGCCTCCTCATACACAGAGAAGCCTTCGTGCGACTGGTCGCGCAACCATTGGGCGAGAATTCGCCCCGTACATTCATCCACCAGAAAGCGCATTTACGCCGCCTCAACAGTGAGTGGCATGAAATCGGTGCTGCTTAAGGATTTCGTGGGGTCTACGTCGCACTCGATCTCGGGTCGAGTATTTTTCAACAAGCCACCGAGGCGCTTAGAGTACCGCCTTAAGGCGGGCTTTTGATCGCAGGGAAAGACCCCACTGAAGTCGGCACTCTGAGCGCCTCTTAACAACATTGAAATTCGCAATCCGATATTTTCTACGGGTGCGGGCCAAGATTTAATGTGGGTCAGTGCCCACCGCCCGAACAGCCGAGCAACGATCAAGCTAAGCAAGTGACAACGCTCCGCCTGAGCGAAGGATTAGGCTTCACCGTGGTCACTGCCGGGACAAAATCAAATGGGTAGCCCGTGCCGTGGCTTCATGCTTGACGCAGGCATAGCCCAGGGCAGGAAGATTCACACCTTCGAAGAGGCGCTCACCGGAGCCGAGCAGGACGGGCGAGATGGCTATGTGCATCTCATCGATAAGGCGGTCGCGAAGATACTGTTGGATGACATTGACTCCGCCACCAACGCGAACATCTTTGCCTCCGGCGGCTTCCCGGGCGCGCTCGAGTGCGACGGCAGCACCTTCCGTTACGAAGTAAAAGGTCGTTCCGCCCTCCATCACAAGCGGTGGGCGCGGATAGTTCGTGAGCACGAATACGGGGACGTGATACACAGGGTTCTCGCCCCACCAACCCCGCCAGCTCTCGTCCGGCCAAGGACCACGAACAGGCCCAAACATGTTCCTGCCGAGGATCCATGCGCCGACGTTCTGGAAACCTCGCGCGGCAAACTCATCGTCGATGCCCGTTTCCCCGCTATCGCTACCGAAGTGACCTTGCTGGAAGGTTCGAGTGGCAAGCAGCCAACCATGAAGCGAAGTGCCGCCAACGCCCAATGGATTGTTGACGTCCTGATCCGGACCAGCGCCGAAACCGTCTATTGAAATAGTAAATCCCTCTACGCGAAGCCTGGACATGATGCCCTCCCTGATCTGCGAGTGACTACAAGACTCAGTTGTGACGCCTGAGATCTGAGTTGTGCGGGCGATGGTTACATTCCCGATCAGGCAATCCGCGTGGGTGCTGGTTCACACGGCCCAGCGGTTCGGCCCCAAAACAAGAACTGTGGACTGGGACACAGCCGGAACAACTGTCCCCCGCCAAGCTATTCACGGCTGTTTGTAGCCGTCGATCATCTTCTGTAAACCGTCGGTTGAGTTGCCGTGGCGATAGCGATAATACGAGGCCAGATCCACCAGCAGTTCGTCGTGAAAACGCTGATACTGACTCTTGCCTTCGGAGAGTCCGACCGCGCGAGCGTATAAATCAATCACCTTATCAAGTAAGACGTTGGCCTTGACCAGTGCTTCATCCTTATCTTTCCCATTTGGCATGGCTTTGTAGGAAGTCGCCACCTTCTGGTAGTCATCGTTGGTGATAGTCCCCATCAATAAATAAGTGAACGGATCGCCGGGGCTGAGCTTCGCCGACTTTTCCAGTTTCGCCATGGCTTCAGTCGGGTTTCGCTCCATCAGCGAGATGACCGCCATCTCCTGGTATATCTGAGGTAACATTCGCTTCTCTTTTTCCCAAACCTCAACATCCATGATGGCTGGTTTTTTGTTGGCCTCAAACAGCTCAATGGCTTTGGCGCCGTATTGTCTGCTGGTGGCTGCGTACTTCGGGTTGCCCTGTTTCGCCTGTTCGACGCCGGCTACGGTCAGGGTCACAAGCACCGAGATGTCGTCGCTATTCGCCGCCAAATGCGTCGCGCCTTCGGCAAAAGCTTCGTCAAATTTTTTCGACTGAACATAGGCATCAATCAGGACCGGCTTAATCAAAGCCGCCTCGGCCTTGTCTGGAAATACTGTGGGAAATTTTTGCACGAGCGCCAATTTCTGCACCGGATCTTTGACGGCCAGAATCTGATCCACCATGTATTCAGCCACGTGCTGGCGCAGGCTACTCTTGGGATACTTCTTGACAAACTCTTCAGCCGCCGCGACTTTTGCGTTAGCGTCCGGAGCTGCTTCGATGGCTTTCACCGCTTTGGCTTCAGCCTCCGGGACTCTATTTTGGCTCTTGTTCTGCGTGGTCTGCGCCCTCGCAGGTCCGTTTATAAGCAATGCAAGCGCGCCAAAGACAAGCGCCCGCGAAAGAAAAGTTTTGATTTTCATATGACCGCCTTTTTAATTCCGTGTCTGTTTGGATTCAATTTTGGGGAAAAATACCGAGCGCCGATAATGCTTCAGGATCGCTCTTCATGGCAAGCCATAAGTCTTCATTTGCCGCCGGCTGGTGCTGGGAAACCAAGCTCCACCACTATCGTTACGAGCAGAAATATTCAGGCATGCGCACACAGCAACGAAGGTGCCGGACTTACTGCGGGCGTTGGCGGCGATAGCGATGAGTAACCGGCCGGCGCCGTCCAATACCAATCGCATTGCGCGAGATGATCAGCGTCGGCGGCAACTGGCGTCGTTTGAATTCGTTGGCAGGGGATTCAACCCGATTCAGTATGTCATACACAAGACGCGCATCACTGCCGCTGGCGATGATCTCTTCCGGCGTGGCCTTCTGTTCGAAGTACATCGTCAGGATCGGATCCAAAATGTCATAAGCGGGGAGCGACTGATCGTCGAACTGCCCGGGCGCCAGCTCAGCTGAAGGTCGCTTATCAATTATTTTCAGTGGAATGATTTCGCGAGTTCGATTGATATGGCGAACGAGTGCGTAGACTTCGGTCTTCAGCACATCGCCGATCACTGCCAGGCCGCCATTGGTATCGCCGTAAAGAGTGCAGTAACCGAGCGCAAGCTCCGACTTATTTCCGGTCGACAACAACAAACGCCCCTCCGCATTCGAAATAGTCATGAGGATATTGCCACGCAAGCGCGACTGCAGATTCTCAACCGCAGCGGAACTGCTTTCCGGTGTCGGCGGCGGCAACTTGAGCTCTTTAAGGATTACTTCAAATGGCGCGCTGATCGAATGCTCGATCACCTTCATGCCCAGCCGATGCACCAGGTCTACCGAATCATCAATGCTGGAGGCCGACGAATAAGGCGAAGGCATCATGACGGCAAGCACATTCTCCGGGCCGAGCGCTTCACAAGCGAGTGCGGCGACGAGAGCCGAATCGATACCTCCGGAAAGTCCCAGCAGAGCTTGGCTGAAACGATTCTTGCGCGCGTAGTCCCTGATTCCGAGCACGAGGGCTCGCCGTACCGTCTCTATATCGTCACCGGGCAGGCAACGCTCATCAGCAACGCCGCATTCGAGATCAACGGTCTCAATAAATTCCTCGAACGGCGGCGCCTGCATGATGATTCGGCCGTCACTGTCGGCCACGATGCTCGCGCCGTCAAAAATCACTCCGTCGTTTCCACCCACCAGATTGACGAACACCACCGGCACGCGGGCCAACCTCGCACGATGCGAAACCATCGCGCAGCGCTGGGCCATCTTGCCTTTGTTGAATGGCGAAGCATTAATCGAAATCAGCACTTGCGCGCCCAGATTGATCAACTCGTCGGCAGGATCGGAAGCGTAGAGACGCTCGCGCCAGAAGGTCTTGTCATTCCAGAAATCTTCGCAGACAGCGATGCCCAGATCACAGTGATTGACATTGAATAACTGCCTCTCGCCGGCGGGTTCAAAGTAGCGAGGGTCGTCGAAAACGTCGTACTCGGGCAGCAGCGTCTTATCGGCAAAGCCCACCAACTTGCGGTCGCGGATGATAGCTGCTGAATTGAAGAGCCGCCGGCCGGTTGGCTGCTCTGAGGGCCGCACGGTGCCGACGACAGCGGTGATGCCTTCGGTCGCATCGATAATGGACTGGAGCGGATCAAGGACGCGCGCCACCATGTCGCGGTCCAGAAACCAGTCGAGGGAAGTGTAGCCCTGAACGGCGACCTCCGGCAGCACCACCAGATCTGAATGATCCTTTTTCCCCTGCTCGATGGCCCCGATGATACTCGCAGTGTTCCCTTCGTAGTCGCCGTTGGTGGTATTAATTTGCCCGATGGTTACACGCATTTAGCTACTCTTACGAAAAAGGATTCCAGCCTGGATTCACTCGAGAAAGATAATTCTCTAAAATATTAGGGCCAACGGCCATCGGACAAATCCGGAAGGCGGTTCAGTTCCATCTGTATTGCCTGAACCTGGAGGCTCACGCAGAACACCTTCAATCCTGCGGAGCAATCTGGTACTGCTCTAATTTGCCATCGGGCATCTCATACGTCCAGACACGCAATCCCTTCTGCGCAAACCTGACTCGGTAAACACGCAACACCATGCCTCCCCGCAGCCCACGGCGAACCTGTGTAAATTCCTGTGGATCACCCAACGTCACCAGGCCGCTCGCAAAATCTTTCAGGGCCTGCTCACTAAAGTAGCTGTTGGCGTTGTCGGTAAAAAGCGAACGATCGATTTTGCCCTGCTGCAGTCCCGTAAATATCCTGCGCGCCTGCTCCAGCTTCTCTGTCATCGCTTTGTCTTCCGTTACCAGCAGTAACGGCGCGATGGCATGGGCGATGGGACCTGCGGCTGCAGCGGCGTCCTGATTGGTGAGCACCACCACCGCCACGCGATCATCCGGGAAGACGATGTTCTCCGCCGTGAATCCGGAAACCTCGCCTCCATGAGAGAGCGCGCGATGACCCGCTTCCATACCCACATCTACACCCAATCCGTAACCGGTGCTCGTCCCGTTCTTAAGCAGCACATCAGTTTCGAACTGGTTGTAGGAGGCCGGCTTCAGAACCTTCCGATCCATGATTCCGATGTTCCAGCGGGCCAGGTCCTGTGCCGGCATCGCAAGTTCACCTGCAGCGAAAAGCCAACCTTTGCCCTCCTTAGGCGCAGGGCGGAGTGGACCGAGCGCATAGCGCAGATAGCCGGTCGGGTCGGTATCACTCAGTTTCTCCTCGTCGATATTGATGACGCTTTTCATGCCCAGCGGCACAAAGATCTTTTCGCTCAGGAATTTCAAAAAGGGCATACCGCTGGCCTTCTCAACAATCACTCCCGCGATCACATAATTGGTATTGCTGTATTGCCACTTGGTGCCCGGATCGAAATCCAAAGGCTTGCGCGCCCAGAGGTCCATAATCTTCTGAGCGGTGACTGGCTGCAACATCATCGGCATGACGTAATCCTGCGGCCAGTAGTCCTGGTATCCGGAAGTATGTGAAAGCAACTGGCGAATAGTAACCTCGTTTCCGCGCGTAAGATTGGGGATGAACTTCGAGACCTTGTCGTCGAGCAACAGTTTGCCCTGTTCCTGTAAGAGGAGAATTGCCGTGGCGGTGAACTGCTTGCTGATTGAGCCGATGCTGTAGCGCATCTCCGTCGTAGCCGGCGTGCGCGGTTCGAGCCGGGCCTCACCGTAAGCTTTGACGTAGGCAATCTGTCCGTCTTTGACGATTGCCACCGAGGCGCTGGGGACGCCGCTCTTAGCCAGAGTTTCGTTGGCGATCTTATCGATCTGCGACCGCAGATCTTCGCCCAGTTGGGCAGCCGCCGGCGATGAAGCGAGGGCCAGCAAAGTCAGAAGAACCAGACAGTGGACCAAACGACGCATGTGATTTCTCCTCTTATTTAAACGGGTTCATGATAGCTAAGGCCGGGACGCTGCGAGCCGCCAGACCGTACGCTCAAGTAATAATTACTTCTTTACTCCGTGTCCACCGCCGCCCGGCGTTTCGATGCGAATACGATCGCCTGCCTGCAATTCCCAACTTCCTTTTGATCCGATCTTACGCGCACGGCCGTCGTGAATTATTTTAGCGTTGCCTGTCATGCCGTCCTCGCCGCCATCCAAACCGTAGGGTCCCGACTTTCTTCGATCCGACAGCAGCGACATCCGCGCCGGTACCGTGGTTTCAATTTCGCGGATGACCCCGTCGCCACCTGTGCGCCTTCCCTTCCCTCCCGACCCGCGGCGAATGCGGTACTCACGTATGCGCAACGGATAAGCATATTCAAGCGCTTCGGCGGGCGTATTAAGACTGTTGGTCATGTGTGTGTGGACCGCGCTTGAACCATCGAGATCCGGGCGCGCGCCCATCCCGCCAGCCACCGTTTCATAATAAGAAAACTCGCGGCCGGTGCGCGTATCTATTCCTCCAATGGTCAGATTATTCATCGTGCCCTGACTGGCTGCCGGTATCCTGTGCGGCAGCGCCTGGGCCAATGCTTTGAACACCACATCGACAGTGCGCTGCGATGTTTCGACATTCCCGCCGGCCACGGAGGCCGGATGATTTGCATTGACGATGGTACCGGGCGGAGCGATGACCCTGATCGGATCCATCAGTCCGACGCTGGCGGGAACATCGCCTTCCAGCAGAGAACGAAAAACATAAGCCACCGCCGAGACCGTGATGGCTTCGACAGCGTTGATAGCTCCTGCCACCTGCGGTGCACTGCCGGCGAAATCCACCGTCGCCAGATCGTCTTTGATGGTGATGCGTGCGCGTATCGAGAGTCTCTGGTCTGAAATGCCGTCATCGTCCAGGGCGTCCTCAGCTTCGTACTCTCCGTCGGGTATGGCCTTGATGACATGACGCATCAGGCGCGCTGAATATGCGATTAGATGATCAGCATAGTCCGCGGCTTCGCGAGCGCCCCGCCGTTCGACAATTTCCAGCAGGCGCGTCGCCCCGGTTTTCAGAGAGCCAATTTGCGCCTGGAAGTCTCCGCGCCGTTCTTCATTCCCGCGCACATTCGCCAGAATCAACTGCATGAGATCTGCTTCCAACCGGCCATCGCGAACCAGTCGTAGCGGAGGAATGCGCACTCCCTCGCCATAAACATCAGTGGCCAGTCCCATCGATCCCGGGGTAGCGCCGCCGATGTCCGCATGGTGAGCACGA
This sequence comes from Pyrinomonadales bacterium, assembly GCA_038237475.1. Classification (GTDB taxonomy): domain Bacteria; phylum Acidobacteriota; class Blastocatellia; order Pyrinomonadales; family Pyrinomonadaceae; genus JAOAPY01. The sequence goes on from JBBRYS010000005.1 coordinate 223,324, forward strand.
TTGGCAACATAAAAAAGCGGACGAGACTGCATCACACTCCGAGAGCCCTTCAGTTTTCGCTTGTTTTCTGCGAACACTCCGGCCACCAGCGTTACGTCCGGCAAATGGGTCCCACCGGCAAATGGATCGTTGAGGATCACAACATCGCCGGGTTGAATCGCGACCGCTTCTAAAGCGGCGGCTACCGCCATCGGCATCGAGCCGAGATGCACCGGCATGTGGTCCCCCTGCGCGATCACCCTCCCCTGCGCGTCAAAGACTGCGCACGAATAATCGCGACGCTCCTTGATGTTCGGCGAGAACGCGGTGCGCCTGAGTGCGATGCCCATCTCTTCAGCCACCGAGGTGTAGAGCGCGCGATAGATTTCCAGCGTGATGGGATCGAAACGGGTCATCTTCCTACCTTGAAATCGGCTGCAGCTTTGTTTTCCAGGAGTTCCCCAAATCGATGATCAAGTTTCCGAATACATCAACTCGGGCCTGCGCATTACCGGGAATCAATGTCGTGGCGGAGTACTCAGTGACAATGCAGGGCGAGGCCAGCTTCACACCTGCTCCCAACTCATCGCGCCTGTAAACAGCGGCGCGAGTTTTCTGTCCGTCAAAGAAGACCTCGACAGAGCCGAAACATTTTGCCAACTGCTGCCTGCCGCTCGGCAAGCGATGTTGTCTCAACTTCGGCACTACGCCGGCAGAGCGCAAGCGAGCCGCCACAATCTCCACCACGTTGTCCTCCTGCGCGTAGCCATAGCGCGCCAGATGTGCGCGATGAAATGCCGCTGTGATGTCGCCGGTGGTTTTTGCAATTTCCAATTCAAAGGACTGGCCCTGATAGCGAGCCGCGAGCGAGCGCTGGTGACGCTGTCCCGCATCAGGAAATCCTTCCTGGCGCAGTGCTCTGCGCGCTGCCAGTTCCAAAGCGCCGAAGATCTTTGCCAGTTTGATATCTGTGCCGGGGGTAACTGCCAGCATCACTGTGCGGCTCTGCTCCTTCACCACGTCGGCGGCCAGCACTCCAATAGCCGAGAGGGCTCCGGCGGCGGCGGGCGCGATAATTGTGGGTATGCGCAATGCGCGCGCAAGATCGACCGCATGCAAACCACCGGCGCCACCGAAAGGCAAGAGGGCAAAGCCCCGGGGATCATAGCCGCGTTCAACTGAGATCCTGCGCAACGCCCTTTCCATATTTGTATTCACAACGGACAACATGCCCTGCGCTGCCTTAGTGATAGTCACTTTGCGTCCGGCAGCTTTTGACATTGCCGCGGCGAGCCCGGCCAGCGCTGCGCGAGCGCGGCTTTCATCCAAATTGAATTCGCCACCCAGCAAACCGCCACCGGCAAAATGACCGAGCACCAGATGTGCATCCGTTACAGTGGGCAGCAGCGAGCGACCGTAACAAGCCGGACCGGGATCGGCTCCGGCTGATTCCGGGCCTACGCGCAGCGAGCCACCTTCGTCGACGCGCGCAATCGAACCGCCACCGGCGCCAACTGTGTGAATGTCCATCACAGAAACTGCAACCGGCAAACCCGCTACTATTGCTTCGTTAGTCATCCGCAGAGCGCCCCGTTCGCACAACGCTACGTCGGTCGAGGTGCCGCCCATGTCAAACGTAATCAGATTCGGAAATCCTGCTGAGCCGGCCGCGCGCAAAGCACCGACGATGCCACCCGCCGGCCCTGAAAGAATCGTACGCACTGGTTCATCGGCAGCAACAGCGGCTGAAATGCTGCCGCCGGAAGACTGCATCACGCGTAAAGTAAAGGATCTTTGTCCTTTGGTCTTTGAACTTTGATTGTTTTTGTTGACCGGCCCAAGCTTACTCGCGGAGAGATTCAGGGCATTCAGGTACTCACCCATCAATGGCTGCAGGTACGCATTGATCGCAACTGTCGACGTCCGTTCATACTCGCGGTACTCTGGCAGAATGGCATGCGAAATGGAGAGCGGGAGACCAAGCGACGAAAGCGCAGCTGCGAGTTGCTGCTCATGCAAGGGGTTGGCGAATGAGAACAAGAGAGAAATGGCTACGGACCTGACTCGCGAGCGTTTCACCTTTCGGACCAGCCGGTCGATCTCGGGGGCAGTTAAAGCCTCGAGTATTTCCCCATTAGCAGTCACACGCTCAAAGATCCCAAAACGCAATTCGTCAGGCACGAGTGGTGGCGGCTTGACTGCATTCAAATTATAAAGTTCCGGGCGCGCCTGGCGGCCAATAGCCAGCACGTCTTCAAAACCACGGGTTGTGATCAAGGCCGTGCGCGCGCCACGTCTTTGTAAGAGAGCGTTGGTGCCTACGGTCGTGCCATGGACCATTTCGAGATTACTGAGCTCACTGTTTGTGAGCTCGCCGATGCGTAGTAAGCCTTCGATGATTGCTGCGGCGGGATTTGCCGGAGTCGAGGCGAGTTTGAAAACTTCCAGCCGGCCGCTGACTTCGAACACGAAGTCGGTGAACGTGCCGCCGGTATCCACTCCAACGCGAACGACCGGGCGCCGGTTCAAGGCTGAGCGTTTCCGGACTTTCTTCATAGCCGCTGTCGTGGAATCGAGTTGGACGAGTTCGGATTTTCAGTAGTCAATATAGACAGAAGTAAAAACGTTGACAAGAATGGATAACGCCTTGAGATGGCGCGATACGATTTCCAGAAGAGGAATATTTAGAATGAGAACAAATTCAGGACGGCCCATGTTGATTGCTATAGTTTTTTTGCTGGTCTGTGTGCTGGGTTGCGGCAAGTCCGCCCAAACGCCAACCGGGGCATCGACGGCTCCCGCAAATACTGCAACACCAAACCAACCTGTCGCCAACACCGATGTTGCCGGACATTATGATGTTACCGGTACCAATGAAGACGGCAGCCCCTACAAGGGAGCGCTCGAGATCATCAAACACGGCGATGCTTACCAGTTTCGTTGGAACGCCGGTAAGGAATATGACGGTGTCGGTGTCGAGAACGGCAGCGTGCTGGCAGTAACGTTCACCGAAGGCACTGATGGCAAAGGCTGCGGAGTCGTGACCTATAAGGTTTTGGGCGACGGGACGCTGGATGGAAAGTGGGGTTTCTGGGGAGTCAATGAGGCCGGCGCCGAAAAAGCAAAACACACGAAAGGAATAGGGCTTACCGGCGATTATGCAATTTCCGGCGCCAACCCGGACGGCAAAGCCTATGGAGGCACCCTGGCGGTGACCGCTTCGGGCGGTGGCTATAAGTTTATCTGGAGCAACGGCAGCGAAGGCTATGGCATTTCCCGCGGCGAGACTGTCACCGTCGGCGTCGGCGGTTCGCGCTGTGCTTTTGTTGCTTATGAGATCAAAGCGAACGGAATGCTCGATGGAGTCTGGGGTGGTTACGGCAGCGAGAAGACCGGCACCGAGAAAGCCACGAAGAAGAATTAGAATTAGAAAGAAACCTATTCACCGACATTCGCCCAACAGCCACTTCGGTTGGAGGCACGCGCCGCGTCGAGCACAAGCTGCGCGCGATAACCGTCAGCAAACGTCGCGGCCCCTTCGACCGTGGTCTTACCTTCGTGAAGCGCATCGATGATGGCGCCCGAAAGCGCCGTAAAGCCACGCGACCAACTACCCGCGCGCATGCCGGCGGCCATCGAGTCCTGGTCAACCGGCACCGGTCGCCAGGCGCCAGAACCCGCAGGTGAATGCCAGAGCTCTCCGGTCTCTTCAACCATCAAGGCTCCGGTCGTCCCGTAAATTTCCAGGCGGTTCTCGTGGCCTCCCGATTCCACCACTGATAGAGAGGCCGAGCCGGTCGTATTTTTGGTGAGCTCCGAATCTGCGAGACGAAACAGCAGCTTTGCCTCATCATCGGAAGTGACCGCGCGCATGGCTCCACTTTCTTTCTCGGGGCGCTGCGAGATGTGGGAAGAGAGCAGGCAGAAGACCTGAGAGACTTCGGCGCCGATTACCGAACGGAAAGAATCAATCGCGTGCGAACCAATCGCACCGAGCGTGCCGCCGCCCATCGTCTCATCGGCCCACCAGTCCCAGGGCCCCTCGAGTACCCCACGATAATCTGATCGAAATACGTAATTGCAATGACGCACCGAACCAACGGCGCCGTTATGAAGCATCGCTCGCATCATGCGACGGCTTTTCAAAAAGCGCAGTTCATGATCGATGAGGGCCAGCACGCCCGCCACTTCGGCGCGTTCGGTCATTTGTTTCGCTTCGGCTGCGTTCAGCGCCATTGGCTTTTCACAAAGAACATGCTTGCCATGCTCAAGCGCGGCCAACGTGATCTCGAGATGTGTAGCTGGCGGCGTCACCACGCTGACAAGATCTACATCTTCGCTGGCGACCAGCTCGCGCCAGTCATTGTATACATGCCGGATTTTAAATTCGTCCGCCACACTTTCAGCATTCTCACGGTGAGCGCTGGCAATGGCCACCACGCGCGCGCCGACACAATCTTTAAAGCCGGGAATCTGCGTCGTGCGAGCAAAGCCGGCGCCGACGATGCCTATGCCGATAACTTTTTTCCCCAAAGCCGCACTCCTGTTTGAGTCGCAGAATCTTTTTCCGCTTGCCGAGTTGCCGCACGAAAAAGTTCTCTGGTTTCTGCGAGTGATTTTTCTGAAATTGCCGGAAGGATTATGAGTGGCCTCCCGCGAGAATGTCCAGTTCCAGCCGCATTGGTGCTCGAAACTTTTTGCACCGCTTGCGATGCTATTACTGACAGAACAATCGCATTAAAAACGGGCAGCTTCCCGGCTGGTCAGAGGTGGGACTTCTTAGAGTGCGGCAAGGGCTGCTTCGGATTCGAGACCCGACCCAGGCTTTACGCTGACGCCTCCTCCGCAGGCTGAGAGCGATTGCCGATGAAATCGCTTAGGTTCGTACTCGTTGAGCTTTCGATCTCCCGCGAAATGACTTTGGCTCGTGGTCTTCGGGGTGGCGATCAATATCTCTGAACTCAACGACAGTAAACACCAGTCCTCCACCAAGTAACATGGTGACGAATAAGCCCACTGCGAAAATTATCCAGTTAGGCATTTTAAAGAGCTCCTATCCTGGTCTTCACGTACACCCCCAGGATCAATATCGATGGTACCCAGAGTCCCACAAAAATTGCCGTATCCCGGTTGGTCGCGCCGAACACGCCAAACCACAACGAAACTGAGAATACAAACGAAATAAACGCGGCACCGAGAATTAACACATCAGATAGCTTGAACATTGTTACTCTTCACCTCTAAAACTTTCCCTGAATGTTTGGGTGCGGCGCCCGATTACACCGGACGCCACACTACCCGCCCCCTTGCTCGTAATTTGATTTAGGCAGCTGCGGCCGTTGAAGGCAGCAAAACTGAATCGATCACATGAATAACCCCATTGCTCGCCTCGACGTCAGCAGCAATTACCTTAGCGTCATTGATCCTGACTCCATCTTTGGTGTCGAGCTTAAGCGACTGGCCCTGGACCGTAGTCGCCTGGCTTATGTTGGCTACCTGGCTCGCCATGACCTTGCCGGGCACTACGTGATAGGTAAGTATTGACGTCAGCTTCGCTTTGTTTTCTGGTTTCAGCAGATCGGCAAGAGTTTGCGGCGGCAATTTGGCGAACGCTTCGTCCGTCGGCGCAAATACGGTGAATGGCCCTTCACCCTTTAGTGTGTCGACCAGGCCGGCTGCGGTCAGCGCCTTGGCCAGGGTTGAAAAGTTTCCCGCAGCGATGGCGGTGTCCACGATATCAATCTTCTTATCCATTTTGTTCTCTCCTTATTCTTGAATCCGGTTTCTGAGCGTAAGCGACAGCGCCGGACAATTGTGCCGGCCGGCACATCGCTCAATTACATTTTTGGCATCAACACTGTGTCGATGACATGAATGACACCATTTGAAACAAAGATGTCAGGCTGAGTTACATTGGCGTTGTCTACCCGAACACCATGCCTCGTGGTTACCATGATCGTGCTGCCCTCGAGTGTCTTGACCGAATGGCCGTTAAGTGTCATCACGTCGGCGGCAGTGACCTTGCCAGCGACCACGTGATAAAGCAGAATCGACTTCAGCTTTTCTTTGTTCTCGGGCTTGAGCAGTGAAGCAACGGTGCCTGCTGGAAGCTTGGCAAATGCTGCGTCGGTTGGTGCGAAGACGGTGAACGGCCCCTCGCCTTTTAAAGCGTCGACCAGGCCGGCGGCTGCCAGCGCCTTCGCCAGTGTGTTAAAGCTGCCCGCTGCAACTGCCGTTTCTACTATGTCTCCGGCAGGAGTCTTGTCCGCCTCGTTAGCGGCCCGGACGTTTGCGTTGGCAGTAAAGCCCGGCGCCACCCCGATGGCAACGAATAGCGACACGGCCAGGGCAAAGCCCACTAGTTGGCTTAATACTGAATTTTTCGGTTTCAAGTTTAATGCTTCTCCTTTATTGCCATGGCTCTCTGAGGAGCCTGTTTTTTGTTCCGCACCTGAAAATATTCCGGTTTGGATAATTTCGAATGAGCGGTTTGAGCGATTTCAATATAACTCTGTGATGGTTGAATGTCAAATTAAATCTAGAGTGCCTATTTACTGGACGATTTGAGCGTTTTAAATTATAATTAACTCGTTGAAGCGGGGTGAGAGGCGAAACGAATGGCGGGAACTGCACTCACGACTCAGGAAGTAGCCAGGTTGCTGAGCGTCAGCGAGGCAACAATCAAACGCTGGGCTGACGACGGTCTAATCTACTCGGAAAAAACTGCCGGGGGTCACCGGCGTTTTGGCCTGGCAGAGGTTGCACGCTTTCAACGGGAGCGCGGCGGAGCTCACACACCCCAAAACCCAAATCATGCAGCGGCCAAAGCAAAGTCCGCGGAAAAGATTTCGCCCGGGCTGTTGTTCGAGCGGCTGGCGGCCGGCGATGAAGACGGAACAAGTGCACTTTTGATTAGCTCCTATTTACACGGGCAAAATTTGGCTTCCTTGTTCGATCGAGTAATTACGCCAACCATGCATCGTGTTGGCGATCTCTGGTGCCGCGGCGAAATGACGGTCGCGGACGAACATCTCGCGACGCAGACGATCATCGCAGCGTTGCAAAAATTGCGTAGCGTGATCCATTTATCACCTCCCACCGAGACCAGTGCGCTCGTTTGTGGAATCGAAGGTGACCTGCATGAGCTGCCCGTGCATCTCGCGCATTCATTGCTTGAGGCCGAGGGGTGGGGTGTGATTAATCTGGGGCCCAACACTCCACTGTTCACGATCGTTGAGGCACTGGCCAAACACCGGCCGCAAATGCTCTGCATCTCCGCGAAATTGATCCTGGATCCTGACCGTCTCGTCCGCGATTACGCCCAGGTGCGTAAGGCGGCTGCCAAACCATACTGCGCGATTGTTATGGGCGGAAGTGGTCTGGAGGATCGGTCTCTCAGGCAGCGTTTTCCATCGGAATTCTATGCCGCAAATTTTGAGCAGTTGCGAGGCTTCGCCCGCCGGATGCTTTCGAAGCCGGGTTCAAAATAATTATTCGCGGCGTTGAGCACCGCGCCCGTTACTGGATCGTGATCTTGGCTCGTGAAAAAACGCAGTGCTGAGACTGAGGTGGCAAGACCACTACAACCATTGAAGGAGAAGTAATGCCAAAAGCAACCGACACTAAAAAGAAATCCATGCCCATAAACATCGGCATCGGCGAAAAGGACAGGCGGGCTATTGCCGCGGGCCTTTCGAGCCTCCTGGCCGACACATACACGCTGTACCTGAAAACCCACAACTTCCACTGGAACGTTACCGGACCAATGTTCCGGACGCTCCACCTCATGTTTGAGGAGCAATACAATGAGCTGGCTTTGGCGGTAGATCTGATCGCGGAGCGTATTAGAGCCCTGGGATTTCCGGCCCCGGCATCCTACAGAGAGTTCATTGAGCTTTCGAGTATTAAAGAAGAGCGGGGTGTGTCTTCAGCCAACGATATGATCCGGCTCCTGGTCGAGGGACAAGAGGCAGTTGTAAGGACAGCGCGGTCAGTTTTTCCCGTGGTGGAAAGGCGAGCGATGAGCCAACCGCAGACTTGCTGACGCAAAGGATGCAGGTACATGAAAAAGCTGCCTGGATGCTTAGAAGTCTATTGGCTTCATAGACGTAGACATACTCCTGAACTTTTCGCCGCAGGCGTTGGCTAATTTCAGTTCAGGGTTCACCCTGGGTTGGCAGAGATAACTCGTAACTAACCTCTAAGGTGAGACAGAGTGTGCCGAGTGTGAGATCAAAACAAAGCCAGCGCCTTCGGTGCGAACCTTCTCAATCCCGCTTCGGCACTTTCCGCCAAACAAGTATTTGCATTCCCGAAAGCGCAAACCCGATCAGGGCTACTACAAACATTTGATGGGCCAGCGCAATCAGGCTGAAGAACATCACGATACTCAGACCCAAAAAGCTGCTGATCAAATTTGTTCCTCTGAGCTTGAGAAAACCAAAAACCAGCAGGCTTGAAACAAACCAACCGGCGAAATTTACGGCGGGAATGCCGTAATAGACACCAGCCGCGCGCCAGTGCCAATAGCCGAGCTGATTAGCCGCCAGCGGATCGATGAGCAGATCGATGGCCGTCATCCAGAGCGAAGCCAGCAACACCGCCAGCCAGCGCCCTAATCCCGATCCGTGCAGTGTCTGATGAATTGCCGCGACGAGGACCATCCAGGCAAACCCCATCACGATGGGTACGCCGAAGAGTTGTGGCTGCAGTACGGCTGTGTAGTTGTAAGAACCAAACGGCAAACCTGAGCGCACGCCGATTACCTCAATGACAAAGCCAAACGCCGCGACTGCGAGCAGGCTGGCTACATCGGCGGCGGCTTTCGAGCCCAGCAGCACAATCACCCCAGCCAGGAAAAGATAAAGAGATGCAGTCCAATCGAACTCTTTCTCTGCTGGATTGCCGAACAGATGCTGGCCCACGCCTCCCAGCCAAAGAACGGCATAGACCGCTACGGAAACAACCACCGCAACTTTTCGAAGATTGTGAATGGCCTTAACGGAGGAATTCATTTTAAGTGAATCGAACTCAAAGCTTTCGGCCTCAGGAAGCAGAGTACTTCTCAACCAGTTCGCATGTGATCCGGGCTGAGATTAACACGGTCGGTGTGCCGCCTCCCGGATGACTGCTGCCGCCGACGTGAAATAGACCACCGATGCCCCGGTCCTTATTCGGCGGACGCATAAAAGCATGCCGCCAACCATGCGAGTTCAGACCATAGATAGCACCACCGGGCATCAGATACCGCTGGCCAATGCGCCGTGGAGTCCAGACATCCTGGACTGAGTTGTCCGGCCCGAGTTCTGGAAAGCCGCCCTTTTCCAAGCGGGCAAACACGCGTTCCCGAGCGCGCTCGATATCTGCGTCGGTCCAGTGATTGTCATCGTTCGCAGGTGCGTTCGCCATGATGAAGAGTGTTTCGCCAGCCCCTGGGACCAGCGATCGATCACAGCGGCTGGGCGCGCTGACATAGACCGTGGGGTCTTCGGGAAAGCGCCGGTCATCAAACAACTGCGAGAATTCGCGTTTGTAGTCGGCGCTAAAGAAAACTGAGTGCTGAGCTAGCTGAGGAAGTTCCCGCTTAACTCCCAGGAGAAACACAAGTCCCGAGAGCGAACGATCGGCAGGCTTCATTGGTTGAGCCTCACGACCCAACATCGCTTGAGTCAATGAAGCGTCTCCATTCATCACCACGACATCAGCCTCCAGCTTTCCCCCATCCGCCAGCGCGACGCCTTTAACGTTCTTTGATTCGTGCAGGATGCGGGCCACTTGCGTGCCGGTGTGCAACTTGATCTGCAGCTCCCTTGCGAGCATCGTCAAAGTCTCAACCAAACGATACAGCCCACCCTTGATGTGCCAACCTCCAAAAGCGTATTCGATGTACGGAATCACCGCCAGCGTCGCCGGTGAATGATACGGAGACGACCCGACGTAAGTGGGATAGCGATCAAACAACTGCCGCAGATGTCGGCTGCGGAAGTGAGCGGCTACGGTCTTGTGATAGTTGCCCCAGCCATAGCGAAGCGGCAGGTGACGGAGTGCTCTTAGAGAGCGCAGATCAGGCGGGGCTTGCGGCGGGCGGCGTAGAAAAGTCTCCTGCGAGAGTTCGAACAGGCGCGCACCCAGCTGCATGAATCCCATAAAGCCGTCGACATCACGAGGCTCGAGTTGTTCGATCGTGCGCAGCCAGTCGGGCAAATACGGTGAATAGTTAAAGCGTGTTCCGTCGTCGTAAACATACTCTGCCAGCGGCTGCATCTGCACCAACTCCAAATGTTCATCCATGCTGCTGCCAACAGCACTGAATAGCTCTGCAAATATCCACTTCATCGTGATTAGCGACGGCCCGGTGTCGAAGCGAAAGCCATCCTGCTCCCAGCGATTCATCTTGCCTCCCAGCGTCGGCCCCTGCTCAAGAACGGTGACATCCCAATCTTTCGCCGCCAGACGCAGAGCGGTGGCCAATCCACCCAGTCCGCCGCCAATGATTATTGCTTTCTTTCGCTTCATGAAAGTGCTGCTACGCTTGTGTGCCGGGAAAATATCGACGGCCTTTCCATTCAACTCCCAAACCACCACGACAGCGCCACCAGGAAGACAGGGCCAACAAAATAAGGAAGGCTTCAGCGAACGGATGAAAAAGAATGGACCAGAGTGCCTGATCGAACCTTAGAGCCAGCAGCAAACGCATCAAGAGGACGCAGGCAACAGCCGGCACCAGTCCCCAGGCCCATGCGCTTGAGCAAACAACAACCGGCAACAACCAAAACGGCAACAGGAAGAGGGTGCAGTGCAGTGCGATGAAACTCCAGAAAGTAAACCGCGAGCGAAATCCCGGGAAGAAATTTTTCTGAAACCCGTTCCATATTTCCGAAAATGATCTATACATGCGGACAGTCACCGTGCCGGTTCCATCCAGGCACAACCCGCGCTCGCCTCGCGCTCGCCACAATTGCGCCAAACGAATGTCTTCGGTGATGACATCACGAACCGCTGCATGCCCCCCAACGGCGAAATATTTGTTGCGCCGCACCAGAATGCAAGCCCCATGGGCCAGGCCGAGTGAGGGATCGTCTCGCTGCATTGAAAGTGGCGCCGGGTACACAGTGAAGACCAGAAAGTTTAGCAGCGGCAGCAACATCCACTCCCAGAAACTGTCCAGTTGGAGAGCTGGCCAGCACGAAAGCAGAGTCAGCTCACGCCGGCGGGCCTCGCTGAGCATTCTGGCGGCTGCCTTTTCAGAGAGACGCGCATCGGCGTCGAGAAACAGGAGCCATTCTCCCCGCGCGGAGTTTGCGAGTTGCGCGCAGGCAAAGTTTTTCCCACCCCAGCCGGCGGGCAACTCGATCGTTGGTACACGACTGATACGTTGGTCGTGGCTGGCGTAATCCTCGATTATGGCCGGCGTCAAATCAACGGAATGATCGTCGTAGATCAAAATCTCTTTGACGGGTGCACACTGGGTGACTACTGACGAAAGACACTCGCCCAGGTTTCGTGCTTCGTTGCGAGCTGGAATTAGGATAGAGAGGTTGCCATCCTCAGCGGCTTCCGCGTTGACTCTGGGCCAGGCCAAAACGTTCCAAAGCACGATGGCCAGCAAGACTAATTCAGGTACCAGAAGCAGAAGAGCAAAGATCATGAAGTTGGCTCGCGGCGAATCAAAGGGTTCCCTTTCGGTACATCAACTCAAACCAAAGGAGAGGCCCGCAGCCTCAGAAAACCGCGTGAGGTTTTTGACTCCATTGGTAACGAGATCGCCAACCTCGCAGAGAAGCGGCAGCTCGGGCGCATCACTGAAGCGAGCGGCAAGCAGGGCCTTGCCACGTTCGAGCTGGGCCAGGGCCCGGCGCTGGGCTTCGTAATGGCTCGATTCCACGATTGCCGAAGGCCGCAAGTGACGAGCGTCCTGTCCCGCGGGCTTTCCGGTCTGCGAACTCTCTGCCAGCTCATCAAGCAGATCGTCACAAATCTGATAAGCCTCACCGATACATTCTCCAAATCCGGCCAGCGCTTCAAAGTCATCTTCACTGGCTCCCGCGGCCAATGCATTACAGGTCATCATCAGGCGCATCAACGCAATGGTCTTGGCATCGCGATGGGCCAGCACGTCCTGATTCACCGCCGTCGCGTTGGACTCGAGGTCGATCACCTGACCGCCGATCATTCCGTCAGCGCCGATGCAATTTGTGGCTTCGGCTAACAGTTCGGCGATCCGGGCACCGCCCGCCAACTCGCGCGCGCCCGAACCAAACAAAGCATAAGCCTGGTTCAGTAGTGCCACGGCAGCAAGCACCGCGATGCCTTCGCCAAAAACAAGATGCAGCGCACGCTTGTTGCGACGCACATCGGCATCGTCCATGCCAGGCAGATCGTCAAGTATCAAGGAACTTGAATGCAGGTATTCGATCGCGCAGGCACTCTTTAGGGCCTCCGGGCCAACGCCAACCAGCCTCGCAGCGAGCAGGGTGATAACCGGTCGCAGGCGTTTACCACCGGGAAAGACGGCATACCTGAGCGCCTGGTTGAAACGCTCCGTGCCCGGTTTATGGCTGACGGGCAGATTCCGGTGCAGAGCAGTTTCGATCTGCCCATGATAAGCGCCAATGAAATTTGTCAGCTCCGGTGTCAAGAGTTTTCCTTGTCGTCAAAAATAACCAGCGCGAGTTGCTCGGTCGCCTCTTCGATGGGCAAATGCCCGGCTCCTTTTAATTCGACCGCCTGGGACTGAGGCCACACGGCGCGCCATTGTGGGACCGATCTCCTGACCGCCCCGAACGTGCGCTCGCCGTAGACAATCTCAATCGGCATAGTCAGATCGCTGAACTGCTCCGGCCCTCCGATCTCCCCGAGCATCAGCAGGTATTGATAAGCGACATTGTGATCGACCGTGCCGAATGAACTGGTTAGATCCGTGTTCGCAGTACGATGCCCGCGCAGCGATTGGTTACTCACCCAGCGCCCCACGGGATTGGCAAACGTTGAGTAGTAAGCATAGCGGCCATAGTTGGGGTTAGTGAAGAGCCTGAAGTAGCGCGGCATATAAGCAAACATGTCAATCAACACCAGTCTCCTGATTCGCGATCCGAGTTTCATTGCTGCCATCAGCGCGAGATTAGCGCCGCTGCAATTGCCAATCAGAGTGATGCGCTCTGCGCCGATCGCTTGAATGGCCGCGATGATCTCTTGGGCAATTGTGGCCGCTTCCCAATCTCTAGGCGGCGGCGACTGGCCACATCCGGGAAGGTCTGCGCTATACAGCGAAACGGTAGCAGGCAGGTGCGTAGCCAGCGGAGCAAACGTGCGATGGTCCCCGCCCCACCCGTGCAAGCCGAGGTAAACTTCCGGGCCTTCTCCATACCGTTCAACGTGCATGGCTGACAATCCTCTCGGCAGTTCGCTTGCCGCCCAGGACGACCATGGGCATTCCCGTTCCCGGCGTAGTGCTGGCCCCAACGTAATAAAGCCCTTCCATTTCACGAGAGTAATTACGTGCGCGAAAGGGACCGATCTGAGAGAGAGTGTGCGCCGCGCCAAAGGCTGACCCGTCATATAGACCAAACCGATTCTGCCAGTCGACTGGTGTCAGCACCTCTTCGACTACGAACTGTTCCGGTTGGATTTCAATATTGTGCCGCGTCAATCTCCGCAGCACTTTCTCTTTCAATTTGCCGCTCTCGAGCTGCCAATCGGTTTCAGGCATTTCACTCAACAACGGTGTCGGCACCAGCACAAAGACAACGCTGTCACCCGCCGGCGCAAGCGTCGTATCCGTAGCTGAAGGCACGCTTACATAAAAGGGTGGATCGTCCGAGATTCTTTTGTGAGTAAACAAATCAGCAAAGGCAGCCTGATAGTCGTCAGGTAAAAAGATTGTGTGATGTCCGAGATTCGCGACTTCACCGCTAATGCCCCAATAGAAAGTGACCACTCCGGGAGTCATGGTGACGTCTTTCGACCGATGCTTTTTCCCGTTTGAGGGAATGAGACTGGCTTGTGTCGTTGGCAAATCAACGTTAGAAACAACCAGCGAGGAAGTTTGAATGCATCCATCAGTCAGCTCCACGCCGGTGACGCGGCCATTCTCACTCGTGATATGCCGGACGCGCTGTCCTGTTCGTATTTCCACACCGAGCTCAAGCGCCAATCTTTCCATGCCTTCAACCAAACCGTATACACCGCCACGCGGCAGCCACAAACCGTAGGCAAGTTCCCCGTACGGCAGGATCGAGAACATGCCCGGCAGCTGGAATGGCGAGCCGCCTAAATACATAGCGTAAGAACCAAGGGCCTCGCGGATGTGATGGTTCTTGAAATAGCGGCCTAGTTCGCTGTCGAGCGAACGCCAGATCCCTGTTCGCAACAGCTCAGCAGGCGATAGCGCAGCCAGCCACTTCATGGGTTTGTCAACATTGCTGCTAATCAGTTTGTCGAAAGCGATCCGGTATTTGGCGCCCGCATCTCGCAGAAACCCAAGTAGCGCCGGACGAGAGCCAGGTTCCAACCTTTCACACTCCTTCATCAACTCGGGCAACTGGCTGGAAAGAGTGAAATGAGTTCCGTTGGTCCATTGAAAGCTGATGGCCGGATCTACCCGCAGAAGTTGCACGTAATCATGGAAATCGCGACCGGCTGAGCGGAACAAATCTTCAAAGACCCAGGGATAATTGAGCAGCGATGGACCAGTGTCGAAACGAAACCCTTTACGCTGGATCAGATTCGCCCGTCCGCCGACAAGTTCGTTCGCTTCCAGAATGCAGACGTCATAGCCAGCCAGGCGCAAATGGATCGATGCGCTCAACCCGCCCAGGCCGGCTCCAATGATCGTCACTTGTTTGTGATTGCCTTTCATTAACTCCCGCCCATTACCTTCTTACGTAGGCCAGTGGGATGCGCCAGTACTTGCTTGCCGGCAAAGCTCTGAACTTTTCCGCGGCTGGTACGCTCTCACGGTGTTGCGGGCGAAAATGTTTGCCGGCCAGACGATTGTTCAAGCTGCGATGGACCTTGATACAGGCGTGGATGGCAACGCGGCTGTCCACACTGAAAGCATCCAGGTCAGCCAGCGAACGCGCGTAGAATCCCTCGGCGATGTCTACGAGTTCTCCCACTACTGCCGCTACTGCCTCGTACTGTTCTGGATTATCAAAGTCAGGCTTGACGATGCCTTTGGCTCGCAGCATGTCCAGAGGCAGGTAGACGCGTCCGCGTTTGAAATCCTCACCAACGTCGCGAAGAAAATTCGTGAGCTGCAGGGCGATGCCAAGGTTCCTGGCGCAGGTTAGCGCGCGGGGAAAATCACGCTCCGTAGTCGATCCATAAACGTAAGTGAGAAAGTAGCCGACCACTATTGCGCTACCGTAAATGTAGTGGTCGATCAAGTCGTCGAGGCTGGCGAAAGGACGCGGCTCGCTGTCGAGTCTCATGGCTTCCAGAAACGCGCGGTAATGTTCCCTGGGTATGCCCGACTCGTGCACTACTTTCGTAAAGCCAACCAGGAAGCCCGACGTGCCCTGTCGCAGGGCCGCACGAATTGAATCGCAAGCCAGCCCGCGCTCGTATTGGTCCATCCATGACTTCAGACTGTGTTGGCGTTCTTCAGCGCTTTGAGGAAACGTATCAACCACTTCGTCTGGATAACGCACGGCCGCGTAGATCGCCTCGACCTTTTCGCGCTTTAGCGGTGGCAGAAAACGCGTGACGAGATAGAAGCTCGTGCTGTAGTTCTTCATCACCGCCCGGTCCTCCCGGACGATAATCTTCCACGCTTCCGCTTCACTGCCGGCGGCTAGAGCCAGCTGCTTAGTCCGGTTCTCTCTGGAGCGCCATTCAGCTTCCGTCCAAATGGCACCTGACTCAGTCGATCGATTTGGTGATGGCATGTGGTCCTTCAAGTTACGTCCTGAGCACAACTGCCGCGGTTCTGCGGTGCAATGCGCCTAAGCAACCTGTTGCTTCAGAACCTCTCGTAAGAGACGCACTATGATTCGATTGTGATCGAATTTGGGTTGGGCATGACTTTCCATGAGGTCGTCAATCTCATGGCGATACGCACCCGAATTGGTCACCTGAACCGGCTCTGATCCCAACCCCAGATGGTCCCGTACTAACCCCAGTACCTGACGGAGCAAGATGCTCTCCTCACCAATCTGCGGTCGTTGTGCGTACGGTAAATCCAGCCGGGAAAGCGAGTCGGCCCAGACCTGCCCGCACATGCGCTTAAACTCCGCCTCGGCAATGCTCTTCAATCCATCTCTTTCGCTCATACGAATACTCCTTGTCCCTGACTTTCTGCGCGGTGGGTTGTGCCGAAGCTATGTCGGACCGATTGAACAGGAGGTTTGGAGAGATGACTAGCAACGGCTTCAGCTACAAGACGCCCTGACTTAAGGGCGCCGTTAATCGAAGAGTTTTCGGTGTGATCCCCGCAAACGTACAGACCGTTTGCCAGATGACCGAAATGATCCAGTCTGCCTGGGGGCTGCTGAGGCAGGGCGCGATCAATCCAATAAGTTTTGAGATGTTCCCACTTACTCACTCGATAATCAAACCAAACGGACAACTGTGCCCGCACCAGAGACTCAAGCTGAGCGGATGCAAATCTCTCCGGTTGTAACACCGTTGCCGATATCAATGTTGCACCAGCCGGCGCATACGAGCTTGATACAAGACTGGGAACACACAAGTTGTTGATGGGACCATCGCCGTTCCCATTCAGCACGAGCAATGGATCATCGAATGGGGGGCGATCTGCGGCAAAGTAAAGACAGGCAACTGGTTGCGATCGCGACGGTCGCTTTCCGAGCAATTTAGCTGCGGCGTTGCCATCTGTGGCGATCACAACCGCATCAGCCGGCAAGATCTCGCCTGAACCGAGGCTGACGGAATTCTTCGTCACGATCGTCACCGGTGTATTGAGCGTGATGGCATCAGCTGGCAACCTCGAACTGATTTGTTCCGGCAGCGCTCGCATCCCGTTTGCCGGAAGAGCTGTATCGCCGAGCGAAAACATGCGAAACAGAAATTCAAACACCCTGCTTGAAGTATTCAGTTCCGGCTCGAGAAAAACACCGCCCAGAAAAGGCCTGAAGAAAGTTTGAATAAAGGAGTTAGAGAAACCGTCACGGTGCAAAGCAGTAAGTGTCGATGTTTCGTGCCGGTTAAAAAGTTCATCACTCTTGCCTGAGATTACCCGCTGTCTGAGTCGTGCTATTCGCAACTTGTCTGCGAGGGTGCCAACCGGCGAAAAGATGTCTTTCACAGCGTCGATTGGGTGCCGGAAAGGATCTGCCAGGCGGTGCCAGCGCTCGTCCACCCGCACCAGTGCACCGGGATAAAATTTCTTGAGTGCTAACGCTGGATAATCGAATATCGCTTGCGCTTCGGGGTAAGCGGTGAGGAGCACCTGGAACCCGCGGTCGAGTAGAAATCCTTTGACAACATCAGTCTTAACGCGTCCCCCAACGGAGTCCGAAGCCTCTAGTATCTGAAATGAGATTCCCTCCTTGTGCAGATCCCAGGCACAACTCAACCCCGCCAGTCCGGCGCCAACAATTAGAACCTGGGGCTTGTTGTCCATTTTCATCCTCAAGCTACCCCCACGTGTTTTTCTTTCCTTTCCAGATGTAACTCATCGGCCATTGCGATCAGGTGCCCCATGCGATTCTTCTTTGTTGTTAAATAAAAGGCCGCCTCACTTGGTGGCTCAATCTCCAGGGAAACTCGCTCGACAATTTCCAATCCACCTGTCTCTATTGCTTCGAGCTTTAGTGGATTGTTCGACATCACGAGCACGCGCCGCAGTCCCATAGCTTTCAGTACCTCCACGCACTGGCCGTACTCGCGCAGATCAACCTTCAAACCGAGTCGAACATTGGCCTCAATCGTGTCGGCGCCCTGATCCTGAAGAGCATAGGCGCGAATCTTGTTGACGATGCCTATTCCACGGCCTTCCTGAAATTGGTAAACGATTGCACCGCGTCCGGCTTTCGCAATCAGTTTCATTGCCTGCTCAAGCTGCGCGCCGCAATCGCATTTCGCCGAGCCGAACACGTCACCGGTTAAGCACTGAGAGTGAATGCGAACCAACGTCGGAACTTCGGGAAGAAGATTTCCCTTGAAGATGCAGACAAACTCTTCCGCACTCGTGAGCGAACGATACGCAGAAATTTTGAATTGAGAACCGTGCCTGGTGGGAAGCCTGGCAGTAGCGACGTGCGCTACCGTAGGAAGCGCTGACGAACCTGGCCCGCAGGACGGTCGTGTTATCTGACTCTCGATTAGCATCAAATCCCCCTAACACCTTCCCTTCACCATCTGGAACGCGAGCTCCCTCTCTATAACACTCACCATCGGGAACGAGCGATTTGGGCGACTTGTAGTATATCGCGCGTTGCTATATTGTGCAAGAAGTCCGTTTTTTGGTTGGCTGCAGACGATTTGAGCGATTTGAACAGGTAAACGGGGACAGATTGGCCAAAAAGAATCTTACAACAAAAGAGGTCGCGCAGCTTATTGGTGTCGGCGAGGCTACGGTGAAGCGATGGGCGGAAAAACAGGAGATCCTCTCAGAGCGCACTTTGGGCGGCCATCGACGGTTTCAGCTCGAAGATGTCGCGCGCTTCCAGCACACCAATAGTCTGGCGCGGAAGAAACGCGACAATGGAGTTCTGCGCATTGCGAATGAATCCGGACCAGACTCGAAGGTTTTGGCCCCTGAACTCTTCACGGTTCTAGTGACCGGTTTTTCTCGGGAGGCGGCGTTGTTAATCAGTGCGCATCTTAGTGGCGCAAGTGTCAGTGTTGTTTTTGACGACGTACTCTGCGCGGCCATGCGCTTAGTCGGCGACCGATGGTACGCCGCAGAATTGTCGATAGATCAGGAGCACCTCGCGACGAGGACGGCGCTTAATGCCCTCCAGTTGCTGAAGCTGGTTATCGATCTCCCCGAGTCGACCGGACGCCTGGCGATCTGCTGTTGCACTGAAGGCGACTTCCACGAATTACCAGTTCACTTGACGCAGATGGTTCTGGAATACGCAGGCTGGCAGGTCCTGAGTCTGGGTGCGAACACGCCGTTCTTCGCGCTTGGTGAGGCTCTCGCACGGCACTCGCCGGATTTGGTTTGTGTTTCCTCGACCGTTTTAATCAACCCGGATCGTGCGGCGCGCGAGTATCTGGATTTTAGAGAGACTGCAGCCAGGGTTGGCACGACGGTCCTGCTTGGCGGCGCGGGCTTTGGAACCGAAATTAATCGCAGGCGTTTCCCGGCGGACTACTACGCAGGCAACTTTCGCGAGCTGACAAGTTTTCTGAGTCAGTGGGACAGTCGGGTAAATTCCGAAATACCGACTTTCTGAAAAATAAAAGGGCCTTCATTTGGAGACCGGGAACCCGTCTTTGTTATCCTCGCCAGGCAGTACCAAAAAGAGTGAAAGCCTTGAATCGCCTTCGCCGGGGAAAAACCACAGACGCTCGAAGACGGACAACTGCGGATACAGAAGCTCACCGTTGATATGCAGAACAATTCGACGATTCGGTCGAACAACGGTTATCCCCTCGACCTTGGGGGTAGACAATGGACGACCGGCAACACTGCTACGTTGATAGCGCCGGGCGGCCTCCCTAACACGGGCGGCACGATCTCACCGGGCGGCGTTACGCTGCCATCCGCTGCCGCGGGTTGCTTGAAATGGACGGCTGAATGGTAACCGCGACAATCGCGGCCCGCCTCAACGTCTGTCGCCCGCTGCGCTGGCTTTGATTATTTTTCAACTGCTCTTAAGACTTACGCCAAATCGCGGCCATCACCGAGCCGCATGTGTATACCGAAGTCTCCTTGTAGCCCTGTTTGGTGTACTCCAGGTTCTTCGCCGCATGCTCGGGAATGCTCATGTGGTGATGCGACAGCCAATAGCCTTTGGCCGGGACCCAGGTCGTATCATAAGTGGCGCCATTGTTCTTGCAGCTTACGGTATCGGCCATTTCGCCCGAGTCGACGAAATGATCAAACACGCGTTGATAGGCCGCGAGTTCAATGCCGTTGTAAGTCCAGTTACCAATCGGGTGGGGTGGCCAGACAAGGATCGTCGCCATCGGCAATGCGTTCCCCGTCAATCCGGTCCAGGGCCCGTTAAGGCTGGCGGTGTTGTTGTTGAACGGCGTAGTCTGGCCGCGGGCAAACTTCATTGGCTGCCAGGTATTTGATGAGTTGACGACATGCATGTGCAGGTGCGGCTCCGACGAGTTGCCGCTGTTGCCGACATGATAGAGCAACTGCCCTGCGGTGACGGTAGCGCCACCGGCAACGGCCGCCTCAGGTTCATTCCAGGTTGGGCCGCCCTGGGCCGTGCCGGTCAGGAACGTGCCGTTGTGCGGGCACAGGCTCGCGGGGATGTCGCCGGTGGGCGCATGCGCATAAAGCACGTAGCGCCCGTCGGTCTGCTTGATCCAAAGATGGTTGCCCTGCAGGTAGATCTTCTTGCTCCCGAGCACTTCGGGCCGTTGGTTGTGCCCGGTGTTTTCGGGGGCATTACGCCAGCACGCGACTACGGTGCCGCTCGCCATCGCGTAGACCGGTCGTTTATAGATCAGGTAGTTGGAATTAATGCTGTCGTCGGTCTGCCCATCTTTGAGCACCTGCCAGTTGTTGTCGGCGACGCGACGCAGAATGCGCAAATCCTTAGCGCCCGTTTGCGGGCCGCCGCCAGTGGCATGGACTACAGTGACGATCCTCTCGCCGGGCTTGAGGTCGTTGGCGTGGATCGGAAATTCGATAACCTGCGCGGCCACTGAGCTCACTCCTGCCAACATGATGGCGGCGAGCATGACACTCAGGTGTAGACTGCTTAGTCTTCTCATCTCTTGTCTCCTCTTTTCAGTTAAGGCTGCGGATAGATTGAGCAGTACAGCAGTCATCTGACGCCGCAGACTCGTCGGATGGTTCGTGCCTGATGTGAGGATGGCAACCAGTGTTCATGGGGCTGGATTCTAAAACCATGTCGGAATGGCGCTGCGGACTTTATTCGTTATTGGGCCATATTGCAAGTCTTTCTTGTGAGGCCGCGATCTTCGTTGCGGCGTCAAACCTCAGCCTGCGTCGCAGGCGTCAGCGTAAAGCTTGCGGCGTAACCCCAGGATCAAGCCACCACCAACAAATGAGCTCGCGATAGCGCGCGACAGCCTGACAGAACCGGAATCTCCGGCGTGGATAGCCGAACCCGACGTGATCCCACACGTAACCTGGGTGACTAGATCGATCGCCGCTTCATAGGCTGTCGACCACTCCGCTGGCTTTAATATTTTTCAAGTGCTCGTCGACCGACTTTCATAAGTTCGATCTACGTATTGAGGCGCCGATTTACACCAAACGTTTCATCAGGGACAGGGGCTGCCCGTGTCGCCCGGTAAGCCTTGACAGACTTCATTCAGCCGAACAAGATTACCTGCTTTCGCCATAATTGTTTCGGTAGAGTTAGCGAGGGCGAGACTTTTTCCACCTTCCCCATTCAACGAATAGGAGACAACCATGCGGAGACATCGCTTCGTCATTGCCGTCCTCATAAATTTCTTGTTCTGTCTCGCCATATCCGGCCAGGTCGAACGACAGGGAGGCCGGATCCGAATCCAGAGGCCGCCGATTGTCGCGGAGCTTTCAAATGCTAACGTCGTTATTTATGCGCAGAAGAATTTTGCTGGTCAAAGCATGGTTTTGCCGGCCGGTGATACTCGGCTCACCAATTTGAAACCCGGTTCGATTCGCGTACCTGCAGGACTCGTAGCTTACCTCTACGAACACGTCGATTCCGCGGGCGGCTACGGCATCCTGGTCGACTTGATGGAAGACCACGCCGATCTTGCCGAGTTCGGCCTGAGCGGTAACGTCTCGATGATCACGGTATTCCCCAGTACCCGTGACAGCCTACTTTGGGCGCGCAACCGCATGACCAACGGCCAGTTTGTCGCCGGGCACTGGGAGCGCATCAGGGCAGGAGGAGGAGGTGCTCCGGTAAACACAGTCGCCGTCGCCTCACCGCCGGTGCTTAGTCGCGCGCCCGCCGCGCCGACTTCAATTCAACAGCAGGGCACCAGATGGACCATTACCAATCTTGGAGCTCAATCGGCCGCCGACGCCGCACGCTGGAGCAGCGCCGATAGGACGATGGGCGTGATCGGCAGTGACTTCAGAGGGTCGCAGGAGATCGGTTCAGCGGCGATCGAGAGGGCTTCGAACAACGTTGCCATCCCCGACTGGCTCAACTTCTGGTATCCGAACAAGCAGCGCAACGATCACCGTTCGGTTGTCTATTACAAGCGAACGTTGACCGGCGTCATCCTCGACAAGATCACGAAAAACTGGAGTTTCCAGGTTTGGGAAGCCGGCCAGCCTCGGACGATCAGCGGCGACTACGAATTGTCGGACGCGCCGCATGTGTCGAACATTTCAGGTACTTATCAGGATTTTGACCTTAACATCGACATCGAACCCTTCGCCGATTACATGTACCTGATCAGGGATTCACACCCGCCCGCGCGCAGCACCGAAAAAAGAATGAAAGACCTGGTCGACTCCGACCATGATCCGTGCACTGATCAGTTCTTCAAGGTTGAGGCGGAAATCGATAGCTCAGAAGTCGTCAAACAAAAACTCGCGAGCTTGTTACGGGACACAATCGGCAAACAACTCGCCGTGTACGGACCGTGGATCTACGACATCGGTCACTGCGATCATCCTGAGATCCATCCGGCGGAACAAATTTGGTGGACCGAATATGCCCCCAACAGGGGGCCGGTGTACCACTTGAACGTCTTTGCAGATTCCTCAAAGCGTTTCCTGTGGCGCTCGCAGATGGATGACGGCACGAAGCTGCGTCCGTGGGCCGCACCGCCGATCACCGGTCTGTTCGCGATCGCGTTCGAAGTCCCGATGAGCGCGATAAGCAGCAACCTGACTCAACAGCGGTTCGAGGTCGCGAACGTGGACTTTTGGAATGTCGTGCCGGTGTCGTCCGTCGACAAGGTGTATGAGCTTGTCTACCAAGGCAGGCCCATCGTTTCCTTCGCACCTCGCGGCGACGTGTTCAAGGTGTCGTACGAAAACGTCGGTCTCAAGCCGGGCACTACCAATATCGTGCGGGGCTTCCTGGTGATCGAGACGACGGTCGGAACGATGAAGCAGGTGGCGACGAAAGGTAGATTCCTGCTTGGGAACCAATTGGTAACTGTCGATGTTCCACAAGGCTCCGATCCCGACAAGGTCGATCAGCGCATCGAGCGGCAGATCTTCCAGAAGGAGCCGGGACACTACGCCTTCACGGTAACGCGAAGGGAGGTCGCCGCTCCTCCGCCTGCGAGCGCGCCTTGACGATCGGGACTTTCATGCCGTGCCGCGTTGCTGTCCTAGTGATTTTTCTTTGAGGGACTCCCCAGGCTTCAGACTGATACCCCACTCCGCAGGTTGCGTCTTCAGTCCGCTCATGCTTGGAGTGCGCTGACTCGTCAGCGTTTTGGAAAGCGGCGACTAGTCTATCGCACTCCAAAACTGACCCACCGTTTGCTCTTGAATCGATTGGCAGGTGATCGTCGTTCTCCGCTATCATCTGGAGCATGCCGGAAGCCTCTATCCAAACACCACCGGGTTTCGACCAGCTACCGAAAGCCGAACAAGTGCGTTACCTCCAGGCGCTTTGGGATCAGATTTCGGCAAATCCCGGCGAGGTTCCCGTGCCTGAGAGCCATCTGCAATTGGCCGAGGAGCGTTTGCGGCGTTATCGTGAGAACCCTGCGACCGTTAGACCAGCGTTTGAGGTAATCTACCGTCTCACCCGGAAATCTGAGTGTGCGTTTCGAAACCAGGGCACTCCCGCGTATGTCGGCGGATTTCACGGCTAGGAACAAAAACCTTACGTGAGAAACTGCAGCCTGATATATTGACCACCGTTCGCAAGCAGCTCCGGGCGCGATGAGAGCCGAACTCGTATGACTCACCTCAATGTGACCGGGACAAACTCAACTCCCTGGGAGAACTCAACTCACAAGTTAGAACCCAAATCATAAGCGGAACTTACTCACCAGGAGAATGCAACTCTCGAAGGAGACACGATGGAAAACCCTCAATCACTTTTGGATACTTTTGAACACGTAGTGGTTCTCATGCTCGAGAACCGTTCGTTCGACAACCTGCTCGGCTATCTCTATCAGGACGGCGTGCCATCTGGAAAGCAATTTGACGGCGTCCCGGGCAACAACCTGAGCAACCCCGATGAGAACGGCAATCCGGTTCCAGTCTCGATCCAAACTGACTTTCATCAACCCTATCCCGATCCGGGCGAAGAATTCGATCACATCACAGAGCAACTCTTTGCGGGAGCTCCCCCTTCAAGCACTCCGGCAATGCAGGGCTTTATCAAGGACTACTTCAATGTGCTGTCGGCGCTGCCAAAGTGGCCGGGTTCAGCCGCCGACCAAAGCAAGGCCATCATGCAGTGCTTCGCGCCGAGTTCCCTTCCCGTGCTGAGTCAGCTAGCGCAGCAATTCGCAGTTTTTGATCACTGGTTCTGCGCCGTACCGAGCCAGACCTGGTGCAACCGCGCGTTCTGGCACGCGGCGACTTCCTGGGGCTGGGTTAATAATCCACCGCTGCGCGGCGATGCTCCCTGGGACCTCGATAATTGGGCTAAATCGAGCAAGGGCGCAACCCTCTTCGACTTGCTGGAAACGCAGTTCGGCGCCGGCAGCTGGCACATTTACGAAGACCTGGCCGTGGCTTTGACCAAGCTGGTCCATTGGGGAGATTTGAAAGACAAAGTCGGCGAAGACTACTTCCGCTATCTGGAAGGCGGCCGGCCCTTCTTCAGAAATTTCTTCACCGATTGTGCCGCCGGCGAGCTGCCGATGTACTCGTTTGTCGAGCCGCACTTTATCAACTTCTTTGAAGACGTTATCTGGCATGACGACATGCACCCATCTTCGTTTGACTCGACGCTTTATTCGGATGGCGGCCCCGGCAGTGTGCTGCTCGGTGACCAGATTGTTTGGAAAGTCTATCAGGCGATTCGCAATTCCCAATCCACGACCGGAAACAACTGGAAGAATACTCTGCTCATCATCACCTGCGATGAACATGGCGGCTGCTATGATCACGTTCCGCCGCCCTGTGTCACTTCACCGGATCCGTCTGAATTCAATACCGGTACAGGACAGGAGGGGTTCGAGTTCGACCGGCTGGGCGTTCGGGTACCGATGGTGATGGTGTCGGCGAACATCGCCGCGAACACGATCATCAACACGCCGATGCACCACTGCTCTTTCCTGCAGACGATGCAACAGAAGTGGGGCCTGGGATCTCTTGGGCCTCGGCAGGACACTGCTCCGGCATTTACGGAGGTGTTCAATGCGACCCAACGAAGCCTCGAGACTTGGCCTGACTGGAAAGTTTATCCGGGCCCGTCGTCGACGCTCGATGCAACAATGATCCGAGCAGTAGATCCGGGCGCTGAGCCGCTGAACCCGCTGCAAAAATCTATTATTGAAGCCATCGCTAAGTTCTATCTTCACGACCCGGTATTGAGCGCCATGACAGTCAACACGGCCCGAGATGCAAAGGAGTTCCTGGAGCGAGCCGAGAAGCTTCGCCATCTCAGCCCGGCGGTAGCGATCTGAGGAACGCGGCATTCACCTGGGGTTCGCGGACTAATGCGGGGGGATTCCGTCTGCGGAGCGAGTGTCAGCATAAGCCCGGGGCGGTTGGGCCCCAGGTTCCCGTAGCCAGAAGACATCCAGCCTGCTGACGCGGGCACATCCATCTTCGAAACCTCACCTCTGCCGCCCGCTACCGCGGGCTGATCATGTTCGGTGGATCATAACCCGGGGTTTCGCTGCGCTTCACCCCGAGCTTTACGCTGTCGCCTGCTCCGCAGGCTTTCGGATAAGCACGAACGGCGGAAACACCTGCGGTCATCTCCTGGGGCGGTAAAGCCCCACGTGAAGTAACAGCTTGCGAATTGAACCTGGGCAGCGGGTGATAGCCGTAGCGCCTAACTCCGCCCAGATGATTCGGCTGCCGCGCTTTGATCATTTTCCCTGACGCGATCCTGAGGCTTACGTTTCTGACTCTATGCAGTTGTCCGCTCCGCGGACTCTTAGCCTTTCAGGAAACAGAAATTCGACGGCGACACCAAAGTGTTATTCCGCGATTGTTCCGGTTTTTACTGCACCGGCACGCTCGTAGTTCACGAGAATGATGCCGCTCGATCCGACAATGCTTTCCGTCACCTTGAACGCGGCCGGGATCGTGCCCCCGGCAAACAGACGCTTCCCTTCGCCTAAAGTTATCGGATAGATCATCAACCAGAAATTATCGACCAGATCATGTTTCATCAGCGTCTGGAGCAGATTACCGCTTCCCCAAATGTGCAGATCGGGTCCGTCCCCTTGCTTGAGTTCGGCGACTTTTTTCGCAACATCCCCATCTAAAAAAACCGAGGGTTGCCATGCGGAAGAAGTCATCGTGTTCGAGGCGACGAATTTAGTGGCCGTGTTGACCCCCGGCCAAATGTCTCCATGTTGCGGCCAAAACGCCGCCCAGATATCAAAAGTTTTACGCCCCAGAAGCAGATCGATCGGCTTATCCAACATCTTTTTCACGGCCGCTCCAATCGCGTCGTCGTCAAAGTTTGCTGCCCATCCCCCATACGCAAACCCGCCGCTCGTGTCCTCGTCCGGCCCGCCTCCTCCTTGTATGACACCATCAAGAGTAAGGTGTTCAAGTACGGTAATTTTTCTCATGATTTTGTGTCCTTCGAGTAAGAATCATCCACAGATTACGAAGATTACACGGATTGGTGAATAAGGTAACTGTGCTTGCTATTTAATCTGTGTAATCCGCAAAACATGTGGATGATTTTTCCCGGCAGCCAGTGCGCTGCGGGCAGACTATTCCGTTGCTCCCTCCGGAGCCGGGAAGAAAAGAAGCTCGCGCACCTCGCCCGGCGCATTGCATGAGATGGCACCCCTGCGTGCCCACGCCAGCGCCTCGTCCATATCGGCAGCTTCCAGTATCCAGAAACCGCCCATATGCTCCCTGGTCTCGATGTATGGTCCATCGGTAACGAGCACCGTACCATCAGGTTGCTTCCGCACGGTCTTGGCGTGGCTGGCCGGTGAAATTCCGCAAGCGAACTTCCTGGCACCGGCAGCAATCATTTCGCGGTTGAGCGCGTGGATCTCCTCCATCATCGCTTCGGTTACGCTGGACGGGTCGAAATCGTCGGGGAGGTAGTTAGCGACCAAATATTGCGGCATGATTTTTCTTTTCTCCTGTAACGGTCTTTATTATTGTTTTTGGGATTCTAAAGTCTTTGGGCGGGCTCGATTGCCCTGCCTTGACGATATAGTCGGCCTTCACCATAAAATCCGACCTTCATCATATAGACGAACGGCCGGACCGCAATTCGACAAGTCGTCAAAAAATTTTCTTACGGGCGTTAAAACTAAGTACGAGCACGAATGGCCCGGCAGTGATAAGGTCAATCTTCGTCTAAGTCGATTGGCGAAATTCCAGTGACAGCCCAGCTCGGCAGGATCGGGTCGCTTAACTTGAGAGTTTTGTTGACTCCTGGCGCGGCGCGAATATATTAGCAATCGAGCGAATCTTCACCAGTCATTCAGCGATACGCCATTCAAGACGCGGGTACCGCTGCCAACATCGATCCTGATCTTGAGACCGCCGCGACCGATCACCTGCTCCAACAAGCTACCGCACATTGAAACGGGGAGAAGTTCATTGGGCTGATATCGTTCCTCTTTCAGGATCTGAAAACAGGGCCGACGACCAGTCGTTGTAATCTCGCCAGATTTAATCAGACTCAAAGCTGGCGATCTATCATCGTTGTCCCGCTTTCCACTTTCGAGGCGAGAGTGTCCGGTGTGAGGTGAAATCGAAGACGATCTTGTGCGGCAAACCGTCGTCAGTCGTGTAGTTCGTGAACGCATAACCATCGAACCGCGACAATCCATCAGCCGTGCAAAACCAGAGAAAACCGCGGGTGTCCTGTTTCATGCGAAAGACTTCATCACGCAGAAGACCCTCGGTCGTAATGTAGGTCTTGACGGGCAGAAATTCGGCGTGGACCACATACACCGGGGCGCTGAGCAGAGCGAGCAGGACGACGACACTGGCTCTCGCTGCCCGTCCGGGTCTGAAAGTTTGTTTGGCGTTCACGCGAACTCTTCCTTCTGGAATGGCTCACTTCACGAAACCGTGCTGAATGATGTGGTACTGTAGTTGAATCCATGCCAGCCAGCAAGATTCCGCTTTCGAGCAGCACCAGGCACAGCGCGATCAGACTTATGGGTTGGGTTGCGACGGGCTCGTTGCTTGAGTGGGCGACCGGATTTGGCTGACCGTACAGCCTCTGCGTGTGCAAGACAGAGTATTCCTCTGGGCTGCGAGATTCGATGATCGCTTCACCAACATCTTTGCGGTGGAAGACTCCATTTCGCAACAAGTCATCCGCGAGTTACCGGTGAATCTGGAGCAACCTAGATCAGTGAATGCAAGCAAAGGAGCGTGTCGGCAAAACCCATCTGCTACCGCAGGTGGTATTGACTTCATGACCAAGCGAATCGCGCGACAGTCACGAGCGAGACGCTCATGCCACTAGCGACAGCCCATCACGCCATCGTGAATTCGCCGCAGCTTAAGACTCGCAAAGAAAGAATCGGCAATCGACACTCAGATATCAACCAATCATAAGAAAAATCAACAATCGGAAATCGGAAATCTGCAATGTCTTTTGGTGCCCCCGCAGGGATTCGAACCCCGAACCAACAGATTATGAGTCTGCTGCTCTAACCGTTGAGCTACAGGGGCACACTTATGAGAGTTGAGTGAGAACGGCGCCAGTCCTCGGTGTTACTTCAGTGTTAACCGCGTCGCGACTGTCGTTCTGGCGTCGCGACTGTCGAGCGGTGAGTTAGCATGCAGCCGTGTTCAAGCCGCAACCCGCCAGGAAAGTGAGGGACTGTTAGGCCTCCTTTCCGTATTAGGCGTTACTAACCAACTGTTGCTCAGCGTCCAGTGACAGGCGGCATGAGCCTGTGGCAGACGATTGTGTCGTCTTTCTTAACAGGCGTTTAGAGTAGTCCCTAACTTTGGGCGGCCTTATCGTCGCTTTTAAACAGACATTCCACACCCAAAAAGCCCGCCTAAAGGCGGTACTCTAAACACGTGCTCAGTAAGTCGGTCTTACTGAGCAGACGTTGAAACTTGCCCAGTGGTTTATCCGGGCGAGCTCGGAATGGAGACGAAGGCGGTGAGGCGGACATTTGTCTGCTGATTTCTTTAATCCCCCCACGGTAAAGTGTAGGCAGGCTAATTGTTTGTAATATAGCCGTCCGCTTCACGACAAACCTTCTCCCTCGGAGCCCCAGCAGTGAACTGCTGAGCTTCTATCATTCGTCCGCTCTGCGGACTGATCACTCTACTTCTAAGGCCAGCGGGGGCGGACCGACTACGTCCGACCCAACGGGCGCTGATTGTCAAAGTCTCGTCACCTTCGCAGCACGAGGGAAGCGATCGAGGACGCAGTTGGCGCTCCGCCCTAAGAACTCGATTCCACAAATCATCTCACCGGTCAGTCAGATCCAACCTACAAACGCAATTTCCCAATCGCCCAAAGTCAAAAAAAGAGGGTGAGTGCCGGAACACTCACCCTTTCCCGTTCGATTTGAGTTCGAGCTATGGACGCGAACTGTTTCCCTGGCTCAACAACCTTTGAGCTAACTACCTTGCCGGCCGTATCCAGCACCAGCTCAATGACGCCGCCCGAAGAGTCCTGAACGCGGCGCACGGTTTGACCGGCGGAGTTCGTTGTCTCCGAAAGTGCTTTCAAGCTGGTTACACCTTGGCTTTTAGATTTCCGGGTAATCGATTTCTGCATTTCGTATGAGCGATCTCCGATGGGCGATTACCAGCTTTACCGGGACAATCTTGTAGATTCATCTCTACCGGCAGTCGAACACGGCTTCGCCACTCTTGCCGCGCAAATTAATTCGCACTGATAAGTATTTTCTGAAGCCGGCCTCGCTCTGTTGGTCAGGTGAGAAGCGAAAAGCCATTGCCCTTGAATGTCTCACCTTCGGTGAAGGATAAATTTCCTTACTAACCTTTCCTAAACAGGAGCAAAAATGAAGAAGATACTTTCAACTACGCTTCCAGCGCTGTTGCTGCTGGTGGTTCTGGGCGGCTTACTAACGGCGCAGGCACAAGCCCCCGCAATGGTCGGGACGCTCGGCAACTTTGATGTGCTGAACAACACCGGCGAGGAAACCCACGGTTTCGAAATTCAACTCGAAGGTGTTCATAGCGCGGATATCTATCGCATCTTCGGCAACTGGGGAGGCACCAATGTCATTCGCTACGGAGCGGGGACGGCCACTGATTATGCCGGCGGTGTTTACATTCGCTGGACCAGCCCCTGGGATCCAAACACCCAAACTTTTACGTTAGCAACACCGCTGCCCGGCAACCGCACCACGGTTCCGGGAGAATCATGTTGGACGCTCGGTATGGGCGCAGCCTATTACTCAGCCGGCTGCGAGCATTTCGGCATCAGCGCTTATAAGAATCCAACTACCACAACCTATCGCTGGTTGGTGGCTGATCCAAGTAACCCCGGCCAGTTGATCCCCAGCAACGCCAATGTGTCCCTGCCGGCGCCGACCTGGACCGTCATACCTCCGGCGGTCGTGGGTAATCCGCCGGTCGTCGCCGCTCGTATCGTCGCGCCGCTAGCGCCGGAGCCAGTGTTCCAGTTTGGCGATGCGCAATGGGTCAAGATCTACAAGACTGAAAATCAGGGTGAGGTACAGCTGGAAGACCTCGTCGGCGGCAACGCGGCAGTCGTGCCGCAGGACGCCGCCCATTTGGAAACGTCGTGGAACTTACTCCAGCAGGATCCGCAGCAGGGACGAAAACAGCGGGGCAAGGGCCAGCAAGTCAATGCGGGTAACCTCGGCAACGGTTCGCACGCCGTGGTCCGGCGCTACGAGTACTATCAGTACTCCGGTGCTTACGATCCGATCACGCACCAAGCACTCTGCGGCGGCGACGGCAGCTGCAATGCACCGCTCGAAGGCGAACTGGGAGATGCGGTAGGCGCGCAAAACGCTGCGGCGAATATCAATACTCCGTCGCTCACAGTAGCCATTGTCGGAGGCGGGGGCGTCACTTCCGCCGACAAGGTGTTGAGCTGCGGCAGCAAGTGCTTCTCGTACTACCCGCTCGGCACTGCGGTAACTTTGACGGCCAAGCCTAACTCCAACTCAGTTTTCAGCGGCTGGAGTGGAGCTTGCACCGGGTCGGCATTGACCTGCACTTTGAACGTCAATGACGCCGTGACGGCCACTGCTACCTTTGCCACTGCTCCTGCAGGTGGCGGCGGCGGCGGTGGTGGCACAGTGAATCCGACGCTCTCCGTCAAGACCGCAGGCGGTAAAGGCGCAATTACCAGCGCACCGGCGGGCATCAACTGCGGCAGCACCTGCACAGCCACCGTACCCGCCGGAACTACCTTCACACTAACAGCGGCGCCTGAGGCCGGTTTCAGGTTCGTAAACTGGTCCGGCGCATGTTCAGGTTCAGCGTTGACTTGTCAGGTGACGGTCAGCAGCAGCGTGACCGCGCAGGCCAACTTTTCGAAGTAGCACGCGAACCAGGGAGGGCGCTCAAGTGAGCGAGGCCGCAATCCTTCGTTAAACGCGAAGGGTGGTGGCCTCGCTCAGGTATATTTTGGCAAAGGCGCCGCGGCAGGCAGTCAAAGGCTGCGCTGGTCCAGCCGCGATGAGTTACTATGAAGCGCGATGCGACTCTTCTCGATTGTGCTGACGCTGATCCTGATCATGGATCCGCTGGGTAACATTCCACTCTTTCTTTCCGTGCTGAAGAATGTGGATCCGGCGCGGCGGCGGCGCGTCCTCGTGCGCGAGATCTTTTTCGCCTATGTCGCCTTGCTGACATTTTTATTCCTGGGAAAATATTTATTGAAACTGCTGCACCTGCAGCAGGAGACGATTAGCATCGCCGGCGGCATCGTGTTGTTCCTCATTGCGCTGCGGATGATCTTTCCTCCGGTTGGCGGTGTGCTGGGCGACACGCCCGAGGGCGAACCGTTTGTGGTGCCACTCGCTATTCCCCTCATTGCCGGTCCATCGACACTCGCCGCGTTGCTTTTATTTCAACAGGGTGGTCTCAGCAGCAGGACGGAACTGACGATCGGAGTGACCATCGCCTGGCTCATGAGCGCAGTCATTCTGTTATCGGCGACGTCGCTGTATCGATTACTGAAGGAGCGTGGTCTGATTGCGGTGGAGCGCTTGATGGGCATGTTGCTGGTGATGATCGCTGTGCAGATGTTTATGAATGGGATTGAAAGAGTGTTGAATAGGTAGGACGGTGTGCTTTGAGCTTTGAGCTTTGTGCTTTGTGGTAGGTTGAAATTGCCCCGGCTGACGCAGCGGGGATTTAGAGGCTAAGCGAGCATGCTAATCGTGCGGGCTCGATAATCTTTGGTAACGGAAAGTACCGTATAACCAGGGATAAGATAGGCACCTGAATCAAGTTAATCTGATTCGCGTCTATCCGCGTAATCCGCGGCTAATTATCTTCTACTGATTTAGAGCGGTAGTCTGAGCAAGGCTTCACAGCCGTGCGTGTCGATTCGATTTTCAAGCGTGAGCGTGCCACCGTGCGCCTCCGCTATCTGACGTGACAACACTAGGCCGATGCCGGACCCGTTTGTCTTCGTCGTAAAGAACGGCACAAAGAGGTTCGCAGTATTAGCCAGTCCCAAACCCTCGTCACGTATAGATACTTCTACATTCCCATTGTTCCGAGCCCACTCGATTTCAACACCGCCCTGAGTCTCCATTGCCGCATCCACTGCATTGCGCACCAGATTGATCAGTAGTTGCTCCAGTTGCACATTGTCAGCCTGGATAGTCACTGCCGGACCGGGGTGCAGGCCAATCAGTAAACGCGTTTCCAGATCGACTACTCTCTGCACCAGCACGCCGATGTCAAGTGCTTCAAAACGCGGTTGCGGCAGGCGAGCCAGTCTGGAGTAGGACTCGACAAAACGCGCCAGTGACTCGGCCCGCGAAGAGATAACCTCAAGGCCGTGCTGCATGTCTTCGCTGAGATCGGCCGGCGGCGGTTCGCGATTGAGCAGGTCGGAGAGGCTTCCGGCAACGGACTTGATCGGCGCCAGCGAATTGTTCAGCTCGTGGCCCAGAACCCGCAACAGTCGCTGCCAGGCCGAACGCTCTTCTTCGC
Source organism: Pyrinomonadales bacterium (assembly GCA_038237475.1). Taxonomy (GTDB): domain Bacteria; phylum Acidobacteriota; class Blastocatellia; order Pyrinomonadales; family Pyrinomonadaceae; genus JAOAPY01. The sequence continues at coordinate 256,640 of JBBRYS010000005.1, forward strand.
GCAAGGCTCGACTGAGATCGGTCAGCACCAGCAGTTGATGCTGGACTCCACCCTCGCGAAATGTGCTGCGACGCATGTCCCAACGGCCCGCGCCGCCCGGAAAAACCATCTGCATCGTGTGTGGTCCCTTGCCTGTCGTGCCCTCGAGACAGGCAGCGAGACCGAGCTCCCGGCTGGTGCGGCCGAGCAACCTCGTGGCCGGTTGGGCCAAGAGTTTTTCTCCCGCTCGGTTCACGAGGCGCAGGCACTGCTCTCCATCAAAAGCGAAAACTGCTACGTCGATTTCAGCCATCACCGTGCGTAACAACGCCGTCGCTTCAAGCGCACCGAGTCGCTGCTCACGCAAGGTTTGGCCAAGATCATTGACTTCGAGCATGACCTCGCCCAGCGCATCTCCCAACTCCGCGCGGCGGCCGCGGATTGAATAATCACCTTCGCGAATGGCCGCCAGAATGTTGGACAGAGTCTGCAGCGGACGCACGACTCGTTGCCTGAGATTGAAGGAAACTCCCAGCCAGATCAGGACGAGAAAAAGATCTATCGTCCATTGCGTGCGACCTGAGTAGTCGCCGTACCAGAGCAGGATCGCGGAAAGCACGACCGCTGGAAAGCCCGCGGCCAGGGCGAGGAAAGTTACTCTTCTTTCAAATCCAAGGTGGTGATGCTTCAGCGCCGGATCGAGGCTGTGAAAGCTGGAGGAACTCTTTGGCGGTTTGGCGGGCGTGCTCACGTCGCTATGATAACTCAATAAGCAAAGCCGGACTCAGGAGCAGCGGTCTTTGCCGGCATCCAGTTTCCACCAATTGAAATCTCCAGCCCAGGTTTGGTGGGTCTGGACTCTACGCCGAAGGCGTTCGCAAATCCCAGTCCAGGGCAAGGCTCTGTGTTAACGGCCTCTAACAATATTTCTTACACTGAAAGCGTTCGCCAATCCGCACTACCATCCGGTTGGCGGGGTTTGTAAATTCAAACTCTGACTTCTGACCCAGGGCGTTGCCCTGGGCTGGAATTGGACAACGCCCTTGGCGTTAGCCCCTTGCCTCATACCCAATTTCCTCTCACCCTCTTTCCTCTTCCACCTTTGCCCTTCCCCCTTTGCCCTTCACGACAAGCCGTATTTTTGTAAGCGCCGATAGAGGGCGCTGCGACTCAGGCCGAGGGCCTCGGCAGCCCGGTTGGCGTTGCCTTCGAAGCGGGCCAGGGCCTTTTTAATCAGCAGACACTCCGCCTCTTCCAAACTCATCTCCTCTAAACGCGCCGTCAGGCGGGCCTCGGGAGTTGACTGGAGTGCAAGATCGAATGCCGTCACTACGCTACTGGAACTCATCAGCACTGCCCGTTCAATCACATGGTCCAGTTCACGCACATTGCCTGGCCACGAGTGCTGACGCAGAGCCTCCAAAGCCTGGGGCGTCAGCTCCATGGCGCCGCGCCGGTAACGTTCGCTGTGCTGTCGTAGAAAATGTTGAGCCAGCGGCGGTATATCTTCGCGCCTTTCGCGCAAGGGCGGTAGATGGATCTCAACCGTGTTGAGACGGAACAACAGATCCTGGCGAAATTTTCCCTGCGCTACGTCTGCATTCAGATCGGCATTGGTGGCCGATAGCAAGCGCACATCCACCTTCCTTGTCCTTGACGAGCCCACGCGTTCGAATTCACCCGTCTCAATTACGCGCAGCAGTTTCGGCTGCAGATTGAGCGGCACGTTGGCAATCTCATCGAGGAATAGAGTGCCGCTGTCTGCCAGTTCGAATCGGCCGACGCGATCTGCTTTCGCATCCGTAAACGCTCCGCGCACGTGACCAAATAATTCACTCTCAAAAAGGCCTTCGGCCAGCGCCCCCGCGTTCAGCGAAACCAGCGGCCGGGCTGAACGTGACGAACTGCTATGCAGTGCGCGCGCAATCACTTCCTTGCCGGATCCGTTCTCTCCGGTAATCAATACATTTGCGTCGGCTGGTCCAATTCGTTCTACGACTTTGAGGATCGATTTCATTGCCGCTGATTCGGCGATCATGCGCGGCCGCGCGGATGATGTCGCAGCGTTATCGCGCAAGGTCATATTTTCAGCTTCGAGCCGCTGGCCACGGCGCAAGGCGCGGGCCAACTCCACCTGGGTTCGCAGCACCGTCAAGAGCCGGGCGTTGTCCCAGGGCTTTTGAATAAAGTCCCGCGCTCCCCGACGCATCACTTCAACCGCCAGGTCGACATTGCCCCACGCAGTCATAACCACTACGGGCAAGGTGGGATCTGCACATTGGATTCTGGTCAATAGATCCAGGCCTTCGCTGCCCGAAGTAGTGTCGCGAGCGTAATTGAGATCCATCAGCACTACATCGAGCGGCTGCTGTTCGATTGCCTGCAGCACACCCGCTGGTGACGACGCACTCTCGATTTCATGACCGTCCCCTTTCAAGAGGAGGCGCAAAGCAGCCAGGACGTCGGCTTGATCGTCTGCAATCAGAATTCTAGGCATTGAGCAATGTTATCCAACGAAAGTCTTGTGAGGCTAACACACGTGCGGTCGATACCTTAAGTTGTTTTACTCCCTGGGACCGCACGCTTCCAGCGTGCCTGCCTCTGGGACTAGTTTTATTAAGTTGAAGCGCTCTCCATCTGATAGGCGAACCCCTTCAGGGTTCGCCGATTTCAAATATTCGCCTCGGACCCAGGGCGTTGCCCTCGGCTGGAATTGGTAAAGGCCGTCAGCGTTTTGCGCTTGCTCCTCCGCTCTTCTCTTACCGCGCGGCTTCGGCGTCAGAGCATCCTTACTCTTACCTCTTACCTCTTTCCCCTTACCTCTTACCACTTTCCCCTTTGCCGCCTTACTCGTAGCGCAGGGCCACCAGCGGATCCACCCTGGTGGCGCGGCGTGCGGGTATGTAACAAGCCAACAGCGCCACCAGCAGCAACAGGATCGAGACACCAGCAAAAGTAGTAAGGTCATTCGCTGCAATGCCGAAGAGGAGACTTGTCATTAACCGCGTCAACATCAGCGCTCCGGCCAACCCAATAGCCAGCCCGGCAAGTGTCAGCTTGAGACCGCGCCACACCACCAGCCTGAGCACGTCTGTCGCACGCGCTCCCAGCGCCAAACGCACACCGATCTCCGGAGTTGACTGGGTAACGAAATAAGAAAGGACGCCATAGATTCCAATCGAAGCCAGCAACAAAGCCAGACCGGCGAACGTCATCAGCAAAGTCATGGCGATGCGACGTGGCGCGATTTCCTTGCCCAGCACTTCAGCCAACGTGCGCACGTCAGAGACCGGCTGATCCGCATCGACTGCCCGTATCTCGCGCCGCACCGCACCGGCAATGCTTAAAGGATCGACAGACGTGCGAATGGTCAGATCGCGCGGAACAAAAAAGTCCACGCTGCCCTGCTGGTAGGGAAAGTACATCTCGGCCTTGACCGGAACATCAAGCCCCATCTGCCGTACATCTGCGGCAACGCCGACAATCGTAATCCAGGGTTCCCTACTGTCTGGTCCATCCGAATTAAATCGTTTGCCGATTACATCCTGGCCGGGCCAGTATTGCCGTGCCATCGTCTCATTAACGATCGCGACGAGTGGCGCTGATGCGTTATCAGTCTCGGCAAACGCCCGGCCTCGCAAGACTGGAATGCCCATCGTCTGCAAATAACCGGAACTGATCTGCCGGTGGTTGGCGTCATACGAGAGACCGCCCGCTTGTGCCTGCTGCAGCGTCAGACCCTCCGGATAGAAGCCGCTGGTGCCACCTTTCCATACCAGTGGAATAGTGGTGGTATATCCGGCCGAGACCACTCCCGGCAGGGCCTGGACTCGATCGAGCACTTCGCTGTAGAAAGCATTACGCTTTGTGGCTTCTTTGTATTTCGAGCGCGGCAACTGCGTCCTCAACGTGAGGACGTCGTTCGCTGCGAGCATCGAATATTGCTGATGCAGCGAAAAGAATGTCTGAACCAGCAAGGCAGCGCCGATCAAAAGGACCAGCGCCAGCGCCACCTCTGCCGCTACCAGTGCATGGCGCAGCCGGGTGCCGCTGAGACTGAAACCTGCTCGTCCACCTCCCTGCTTCAAAGCTTCAGTGAGATTCATACTTGTCGCCTGCAACGCGGGGAACAAACCAAACAAGACTCCGGTGAGTAACGAAATCAGCAGCGTGAATCCGAGCATTTGCCAATCGAGATTGAGCTTTGTCGTCAGGACCATGCTCTCAGGGATCATCTGACGCAGGAAAGAGAAGCTCCAGATTGCGAAGAGTATTCCCAGCCCGCCACCGGCACCGGACAGGACCACGCTTTCGGTCAGAAGCTGGCGCACGATACGCAGTCTTCCAGCTCCCAGAGCTGCGCGTAATGCGAATTCCCTGCGCCGCGCGGTTGTGCGCGACAGCAGCAGACTGGCGATGTTCGCGCACGCGATCAAAAGCACGAACCCGACTGCGCCCAATAACAAAATCAGCGGACGCCGTATGTCTCCCGCGAATTCATCTCGCAGCGGCACCACGAAAGCGCCGAGCCTGCCGGCTTCGTCAGGATAGTCGTGCGCAATGCGCTGCATAATGGTTTGCAGATCAGCTTGTGCTGCGGCCAGCGAGGTGCCTGATTTCAGCCGGGCAAAGACAGTCAGGTAATGCCCACCGCGATTGCTGAGGTCTTCGCTATTAAAGGCAGCGGGAACCCAGAGATTGACCTCGCTGTTCAGAAATTGAAAGCCGGATGGCATGATTCCTACTACGGTGTACTTCTCACCGTTAAGCAGAATGTTTCTACCAACGCTGGCCGGGTCACCACTCAATATTCTCTGCCAGAGTTCATAACTGACGATGGCGACTTTGTTGCTTTGCGGGAGCTCATCTTCGGCAACGAAGCCCCGGCCCAGTGCTGGCGGCACACCGAGCAGCGAGAAGAAATTTGCGGTAACGCCGCTGGCTTCGATCTTCTCCGGCTCGCCTTCGCCGGTCAGATTGAAGGTCTGAGTTGTGATAGCTGCCATGCCCTCAAAGACATGGTTTTGAGATCTCCAGTCCGCGAAGTTAGCGGGCGCGGGGGTGTTGCGCGGAAATCCTGCGAACGAAGCGTCTTCCCACACCATCACCAACTGGTCGGCAGCACGGTATGGCAAAGATCTCAACAGCACGGCATGGACCACAGAAAAGATTGCGGTGTTCGCACCGATGCCAAGCGCCAAAGTGAGCACTGCGATGACGGTGAAGCCCGGGTGTTTCAAGAGGCCGCGGATGCCGTACCTGATGTCCTTCAATAGTGTCTCCATCACGTAGTTCTCTCCTGGCCTGGGATCGCACCTCTCCTGGCCTGGGACCGCACGCTTCCAGCGTGCAGCACTTGCGACTGGGGCCAGTTACAATTCACATTGCTTGCCGGTCTAAAGTCACTGCCGCCCTTTTGCCTTCTTCCCTCTTAACCGTTCCCTCTTACCCCTTTGCCCTTACCTCTTTCCCCTTCTTCACTCGTACCGCAGCGCAGTCAGCGGATCGACTTTAGTCGCGCGCCGCGCCGGCAGGTAACAGGCCAACAGCGCCACGGCGAACAGCACACCGGCCACAATCGCAAACGTAGCCGGATCTGTAGCCTGCACTTCATAGAGCAGGCTCTTTAGTAATCTCGTCAGCGCCATGGCTGCTGCCACCCCAATTCCCACTCCCACAAGGGCGAGCACCAGCCCCTGTCGCAACACCATCTTCAGGATGTCCGACGCCTGAGCGCCCAGGGCCATGCGCACGCCGATTTGGTGGGTCTGTTGGCTGACCGAATACGAGACCACCCCGTATATACCGATCGAGGCCAGCAACAAAGCCAGGCACGCAAAGATGCTGATCAGCAACGCCGGGAAGCGACGCATGAATGATGCAGGTGAACTTGAGATCAGTTCGTCCATCGAGGAAACATTGAAAACCGCTACGTCAGGTTCAACGCTGCGAATCTCATTGCGAACCGTCGCGGCCAGTGAATTGGGATCGGCGCTGGTACGCACCACCAGGTTAGCGAACGGCGAGGGGCTCTGCCGGAAGGGGTAATAAAGTACCGGCTTGATCGCTTCATCCAGCCCTGTAATCCTGACATCGGAAACTACGCCGACGATCAAATCTGAGGGTGCTTGAGTACCCGTATAAGTAATTCGTCTTCCCACCGGATCGCGACCGCTAAACATTCTGTCGGCGACACTCTTGCCAATGATCACGACACCCGGCGCATCCGCCTTGTCGCGCTGGTCAAACACGCGGCCGGCTACCAGCGAAATGCCAAGCGTTTGAAAATAGGTATCGCTGACGTTCCTGATGTTAGCTTCAACTTCCTGTCCCGGGGGCGGGCTCGGGTCGCCCTCGATGTTGAACCGGGTGGTGTTCCCCGGACTGATTGGGAGAATATTTACCGTCCCGGCGTCCTTTACTCCCGGCAGTGATCGCAGGCGTTCGGTGAGTTGCTGATTAAAACTCTCCTGACGGATCGCGTCCCCGTACTTGGCCGGAGGAGCAATCACAGTCATCGTCAAAAGATGATCAGTCTTAAAGCCGACGTTGGCCTGTAACAGATGAAGCAGACTCTTCATCATCAGCCCCGCGCCCACCAGCAAAACGACCGCCAGCGCGATCTCTGTCGTCACCAACGCACTGCGCAAGCGGTGGCCGGCTCCACCGGTGCCCTGGCGCCCGCCCTCCTTCAGCACCTGGTTCAGATCCAAATGCGAAGACTGCAGCGCGGGGCCCAGACCAAACACGAACCCTGTGAGAAACGACAGACCCATTGAAAAAGCCAGAATGCCGGTGTCGATTTTCAGAGTGCTAAGAAACGGGAGGGCGTTGAGTTGAGCCTCGGGCAATGCCTTCACCATGGCGCCCACTCCGAAGTAGGCAAGCGCGAGACCAAACAAACCGCCTACGAGAGACAGCAGCAATGACTCAGTCAACAACTGGCGGATCAAGCGCCCGCGTGTAGCCCCGAGAGCGGCGCGAATCGTCACTTCTTTCTGTCTTGCGAGTGATCGCGTCAACAACAGGCTGGCCACGTTGGCGCAGGCAATCAGCAGAACAAAGCCTACCGCCCCCAGCAGGATCAAGAGGATGGGTTTTACCTGGCCCACCACGCTTTCCTGCAGTTGGACCACTGCCAGCCCAGTCCCCGCGTGCGACGAGTCGTAGTCCTTCGCGATCCGGGCAGTAATCAAACCCAGATCCGATTGGGCCTGGGCGGCGGTTACGCCTGGCTTGAGCCGCGCAATCAGGTTCGTTCCATGCATGAACCGACGCGTGAGTTGAGCTTCAGTGGGTTGATACGGCAACCACAGGTCGGCCGGCTGAAAGGCAAACTGAAAACTCGGGGGCAACACACCGATCACGGTGTAGCTTCTGCCGTTGATTGTCAGCGGTTTGCCAACGATACCCGCGTCACCACCAAACAAGCGTTGCCAGGTTGGGTAAGTCAGCACCGTCACCTGCGCACCGCCCGGTTTGTCTTCGCCGGGCAGAAAAGTCCGGCCCAGCATTGGTGCTATGCCGAGCAATGAAAAGAAGTTGGCGCTCACGGATGGACTGACAACGCGCTGCGGCTCGCCCTGACCAGTGAGCACCCCGCCGCCGCCCGTGTAAGCCGCGATAGCTTCGCAAACCTGGTTCTGTTGGTAGTCCTGATAATCGGGATACGAAAATTCACGGCGCCCAAATTCTTTTTGCGGCGTGGTTTCAAAAAGATGATAAAGACGCCCCGGTTCTTTGTAGGGAAGACCGCGGAGCAGTCCCGCATTCACCACGGTAAAGATCGAGGTACTCGCACCGATACCGAGCGCCAGTGTCAGCACCGCAATGGCTGTGAACCCGGGATGTTTCAATAGAGAGCGGATAGCGTAGCGAATATCTTTCAAGAAGCTGTCCATAAAATCTCCCAAAAGCTGGATCATTGTGCTTGGTGCTTAGCTCTTCGTTCTTCGTTCTTCATTCTTCACTCTTTGCCCTTGCTCTTTGCCCTTGCTCTTTGCTCTTACGCCGAAGGCGTTTCCAAATTTCAGCCCAGGCAACGCCCTGGGGCCCTTAAGAATGTTTGCTTACGCTGAAAGCGTTAGCCAACGATTGGCGAACCCTTTCAGGGTTCGGTGATTTTCAAAATCGACTCTCAACCGAGGGCGTTGCCCTGGGCTGGAATTGGTCAACGCCGTTGGCGTTTTGACCTCTTCGCTCTTCGCCCTTTCGCCTCCGCGCCCTTAGCTTCCTCTTACCTCTTACCTCTTACCTCTTTGCCCTACTTTCACTCGTATCGCAGCGACACCACCGGATCGACTTTCGTGGCGCGCCTGCCGGGAACATAACAAGCCACCAGGGCCACGCCGGTAAGCAGCAAAGCGATACTGACAAAGGTGAACGGATCGGTCGGTTCAATTCCGAACAGCATCGAGGCCATCAGCCTCGTCAATGCAAACGCCCCCGCCAGCCCTATCGCCACGCCGATCAAAGCGAGCGACATCCCGTGACCCATAATCATCCTGAAAACGTCGCGCGGTCGCGCTCCAATCGCCATGCGGATACCTATCTCATGTGTTCGCTGGGTGACGGCGTAAGACATCACTCCGTAGATGCCTACGATGGCCAGCACTAAAGCAATGCCGGCAAACAGACTCAGAAGCGTGAGGTTCAATTTTTCACCAGCTACCGATTCCGATCTGATCTCGTCCATGGTGCGGACGGCGTAGATCGGTTGATCAGGATCGATTTGTTTCACCTGGTCGCGAATAGCGCCCACCAGTTGATTGGGGTCAGCGGAGCCTTTGACGATAACCGTCATGTCGGTGTTGGGAGACTGGAGAAACGGCAAGTAGCCCTGCACGCGATTGGAATCCTGGCTCAGGCCTTCCATTTTCACTCGTCCAATCACACCCACCACGGTAAGTAATAAAGGGTTTTTCTCTGTACCCATTTTGATTCGCTTGCCCACGGCGTCTTCACCAGGCCAGTAGCGGCGCGCAAACTCCTGATCGATGATCACAGCATTGAGACCGGCCATCTGCTGCTGATCATCGGTGTACTTACTCAGATCCTTTCCCGCCAGAAACGACCGATCGTCGTGATCGTTGAAATACCGGCCGCTCAGCAGCGGAATATTCATCGCCTTGAAATAATCAGGCGTGACCAGACACGCTTCCATCAATGGTGTTTGATCGCGTGGCGGCCTGGGGCGGCCATCGATGATGAACGACGTCTGCCAGCCGTTGTTACCGAGCGGCAGGCCCGAAGCTGCGGCAGTAGACTCGACCCCCGGCAGCCCGCGCAAATTCTCGAGCAGGCGTTTGTAAAACTCTGCCTGCCGGTCGATCGTAGTATATTTCTTTTCGGGCAACGACACGCTGAAGCTGGTGAGGTGCTCGTAGGAGAATCCTGGATTTACCTGCTGCAGACGATAGAAGCTGCGAATCATCAAGCCCGCACCGATCAGTAGGACCAGCGTGGTAGCGACCTCTACCACCACTAAAGAACTACGCAACCAGTGCCGGCCTGAGGTGCCACGGCCCGTTTCTTTCAACCTCTCGTGCACATCCACTACGCCGGCTTGCCAGGCAGGCACCAGTCCGAACAAAAGACCAGTGAGGAAGGAGACCCCGATTGTGAATGCCATCACTCGCCAATCCATGCCGATTTCCTTTGCACGCGGAATGGCGTTGGGACTGATATAGAGAATGAACGCGATCCCCCAGCGGGCCAACAACAAGCCAAGCGCGCCTCCGATTAACCCCAGCAAAACACTTTCGGTTAATAACTGGCGGGCGATGCGCAAACGTCCCGCTCCCATCGCGGCGCGAATTGCCATCTCTTTCTGGCGAGCGCTGGCGCGGGCCAGCAGTAGGTTTGCAATGTTGGCGCAGGCAATGAGCAGCACAAAACCGACGGCAGCAAACAAGACCCAGAGCGGACGCCGGATATCACTGACATAAATCTCCAGCAGCGGCCGCACGCCGACACCGTTGCCGGCGTTGGAGTCAATGTATTGCTTTTCGAGATTGCTCGCGATCAAATCCATCTCTGAGCGCGCGGCAGCTAATGTCACGCCCGGCTTGAGACGGGCCACGCCGTACAAGCCCGGATGGTTGCCGCGTTGTTGCCAGCTCGATTGGCCTGACAACTGGCCCACCGGAACCCACATCTCGTCGCGTGTGGGCATTTGATAATCCTGCGACATGATGCCAATCACGGTGTAGGACTTGCCGTTAAGCGTGATCGGTTGATTCAGGATGCTTGTCTGCCCGCCAAAACGTCTTTGCCACAAGCCGTAGCTCAACAGGACCACTGGCTCGCCGCCAGGCTTGTCTTCATCGTTCGTGAACACGCGGCCGAGGGCTGGGCTGACGCGCAACGCAGAAAAGAGATCGGCCGAGACCTGCCCGGTGGTGATGCGTTCTGCTTCGCCCGCACCCGTCAGGTTGTAACTGCTGCGGTTGTAGACGCCGATCTTTTCAAAGACCTTGTTCTGGTTTCTCCAATCGGTGAAGTTGGGATACGAAACCGAGATCTCATCCATGGTTTTGCTGGTTTCATTGAGGAACACGAGGCGGTCTGGTTCCGGAAAAGGGAGTGGGCGCAGTAGCACGGCGTTGACGACGCTGAAGATGGCGGTGTTGGCGCCGATGCCAAGCGCGAGCGCCAGAATTACGATGAACGTGATGCCGGGATTCTTGAGCAGCATGCGCGCTCCGTAGCGCAGGTCTTTTAAGAAGCTATCCATGAATATCTCCCGCCAACTGGGTCATTGGATTAGGTCACTGAGGTTTGTGCTTTGCTTTTATGCCGAGGGCTCTTTCAAAATTCAGCCCAGGGCAACGCCCCGGGTTCGGGGCCCTTAAGAATGATTCTTACGCTGAAAGCATTAGCCAATTCTGCTTGGCGAACCTTCTTCAACTGTTGACGAACCCTTTCAGGGTTCGCTGATTTCAAATTGGCTTTTGACCCAGGGCGTTGCTCTGGGCTGGACTTGGCGCACGCCGTTGGCGTGTTTGCTCTTGCGTTGACTCTTCCCTCTTCGCCCTTCCCCCTTCGCTCTGCCCCCTTTGCCTCACTCACATCGCAACGCTACCAGTGGATCGACGCGCGTCGCCCGGCGCGCGGGTATCAAACATGCGCCCAAAGCGACGGCGCCCAGCAGCAGCGAAATCACAATGAAGGTCAGCCGATCAGTGGGACTCACTTCAAAGAGTAGACCCGACATGAACTGCGTCAGCCAGTAAGCGCCAACTAGTCCGATCGCAATCCCCAGCAACGCCAATGTCATCCCCTGACCCACGATCATCCGCCGGACATCTGCAGCCTGTGCGCCCAGCGCCATTCTGATCCCAAGCTCATGCGTGCGTGACGTGACGGCATCGCTCATGACGCCGTAAATTCCCACCACGGCGAGAATCAACGCCACCGACGCGAACACGCCCAGCAGCAGCAGGTTGAATCGCTGTTGCTCGATGCCTGCGGCCACGACTTCGTTCATAGTCCTGATTTCGGCCACCGGCAGGTTCTTATCAAGCGCCCAAACATCGTTCTCGATTGCCGTCACCAGCTGTAAAGGATTACCAGTGCTGCGCACCACCAGCGTCAGCGCGGCCGGGTCCGTTTGCTGAAGGTGCGGCAGGTACATTTCTGCCCGGGGCTCTGCTGTCCACTCACTCTGTTTCAGATCCTTGACCACGCCGACAACTTCTCGCGGAGTTTTCTCATGGGCAACGAGTATTCTTTTACCGAGCGACTCTTCACCCGGCCAGTAGCGTTTCCCAAATGCCTGGTTGACGATCACAACTCCCGGCGCCGACTCGTCGTCGCGCAAGCTGAAGTCACGCCCACCGAGCAACGTGGCGCTCATGGTGCGAAAATAGTTTGGCCGCACAATGCGATAAACAGCCCCCTGTTTTTCACCGGGCAAGGGCTCCGGCCGCCCCTGAACAGTGAAGGGCAGAGTCCAGGCATCGCCACCGAGCGGCAAATGATTGATAGCGCTAGCTGCCTGCACACCTGGCAGCGCGCTGACGCGTTCCAAAAGTTGATTGAAGAAGGCCACTCGCTTCGGCGCGGTGGATTCCTCCGAGCCCGCCAGCGAGATAGTCATAGTCAGTAGCCCACCGGGATTGAACCCTGGATCCACCGACAGCAGACGAGCAAAGCTCCGCAACATTAGTCCGCCGCCAACCAACAGCATCAAGGCCATCGCAATCTCAGAAACCACCAGCAGCTTGCGAACGCGAGTGCGATGCTTACCCACTGTCGAACCGCGGCTGCCTTCCTTGAGCGAGTTGTTAAAATTTCCCCTCAGAGTTTGCAGGACCGGAGCGAGCCCAAACAGGATGCCGGTCAAGATGGATACCGCGAAGGTGAAGAGCAAAATTCGGCCATCAAGACCAACCGTCTGAATGCGTGGTAAATTCTGAGGGCCAAATGCCGCCAACGCTTTGACACCCAGCAGGGCCAGCGCTAAACCAAAGGCGCCTCCGACCAGCGCGATCATCACACTCTCAGTCAACAACTGGCGCGCAATGCGGCGACCGCTGGCCCCGAGAGCAGTGCGGACGGCGATCTCTTTCTGACGCGCACTGGCCCGCGCCATCATCAGGTTCGCGACATTTGCGCAGGCAATGAGAAGCACGAAGCCTACTGCGCCAAACAAGATCAGGAGGGCGCGCCTGGTTTTGCCGACAACCTTTTCATGGAGGGATTCGACATTCAGGACCAACCCTTTGTTGGCGCGCGGATACTCCTGCTCGAGCCTTTGAAAGATGGCTGCTGTTTCCGCCTGGGCCCGTGCAGGTGTAACGCCTGATTTAAGCCGGCCAAAAACCCGCAGGGATTGTCCGCCGCGATCTGTCGCGCGTACGCCGAGGTTCAACGGCGTCCAGAGTTCTGCGCGAGTGGCCCAGAACGGTGCGAATTGAAATTCCTCCGGCATCACGCCGACAACGCTGTAGCTCTCTCCGTCAAACGTGATCTGTTGTCCAACGATGCCTGGATTTCCACCAAAGCGTCGCTGCCACAAACGATGGCTGAGCACCACTACATGATCGTTGCCGGTTTGATCTTCGCCGGCATGAAACGTCCGGCCCAGCAACGGATTAACACCCAGCAAGCGAAACATGTCGCCGGTCATTTGCAAGCCGCGCAGATGTTCAGGCTGATCTTTGCCGGTCAGATTCGGTTCCCACCATTGTGCGGCTGCAATCGATGAGAAGCTTTGACTTTGCCTGGCGAGGTCGAAAAAGTTTGCCGGCGACACCGGATTCGAGTCCTCATGGAGGATGGTCATTAATTGCGCTGGATCCTGATAAGGCAGCGGCCGCAACAGGACTGCGTTGACTACAGAAAAGATGGCGGTGTTCGCGCCAATGCCCAGCGCCAGCGCGAGCACAGCCACGAAAGTAAAACTGCGATGCTTGAGCATCATGCGCACCGCGTATCTCGCGTCTTTGATCAAGTTTTCCATGTTCCCCCCCCAGGAACTGTGCAGCACCAGCGTGCCTCCCTGCCTGATCAGTCCTTGACCACCCAGCCGTCTTCCAGTCGTACTATCCGGTTCCCGTATTCGGCGTTCACTTCTGAATGCGTCACCTGCACGATAGTGGTCCCTTCCTCGTTGAGCCGCTTGAACAGTTCCATGATCTCTTTGCCCTGCCCGGAGTGAAGATTGCCGGTGGGTTCGTCGGCCAGGATGATGCGCGGATTGGCGACGACGGCGCGCGCGATACCGACTAATTGCTGTTGTCCGCCCGAGAGCTGGCTCGGAAACAAATCTTTCTTGCCCACGATTTGGAAACGATCAAGGATGTCGCACACGATTGACTGGCGTTCTTTCTTGCCGACGTCGCGATACGAGAGTGGCAGCTCGAGATTCTCGAAGACCGTCTGGTCATCCAGCAGGTGATAGCTTTGAAAGACAAAACCAACATTGCGGTTGCGCAAGTCGGCGCGTTTCCTGGGATTGAGCGAGTGGACCGCAACCTCATCGAAAAGGTATTCGCCGGTCCAGGCTTGATCGTGCATGCCGAGTATGTGCAGCAGGGTCGACTTGCCGGCGCCGGATGGCCCCATGATTGAAACGAACTCGCCCTGTTTGATATCCAGATCTACGCGGCGCAGGACATAGGTCCTGGCCGGACCCTGAGCAAAAGACCTTTCCACATTCCGTAGGGTGATCATCCGATGGCTCCAAAGCCACTCTCCTTCAATTCGCGCCTCGCTTCGGCAATCTCGCGGCGGTCCGCGCCCTGCTCTTCTTCAACTATTAAGCCGTCGAACATGTGCACGATGCGGTCGGCGTGCTGAGCGTAGCGAGGGTCGTGTGTCACCATGCAGATGGTAGCGCCGCCGCGATGCAGCTCGCGCAACAGTTCCATCACCGACTCGCCGTTGGTCGAGTCGAGATTACCCGTGGGCTCATCGGCGAGCAGGATGCTGGGCTGCCCCCCGACGGCGCGGGCAACTGCGACGCGCTGTTGTTGGCCGCCGGATAACTGACTGGGCAGGTGCTTGGCACGATGGGCCATGCCCACACGCTCCAGGGCATCGGTGACACGCTTTTTGCGATCAGTGGAATTCATGCCGCGATAAGTGAGTGGCAATTCAACGTTTTCATAGACAGTGAGGTCGCCAATCAGATTAAAACTTTGGAAGATGAAGCCAACCTCGCGGTTGCGAATTCTGGCTCGCTCTGAAAGAGACAAATTCTCGACCGGATGTTCATTCAGGACATAGACGCCATCGGTGGGTGTATCCAGCAATCCCAGGATTGACAACAGCGTCGATTTACCACAGCCCGATGGCCCGGCAATCGAGAGATATTCGCCCTTTTGAATGTCGAGATGAATTCCCGAGAGGGCATGCGTTTCGACCTCATCGGTGTAGAAGACCTTCTTCACGTCCGAAAGGTGAATCAGAGGATCGGTTGAACTCATTGAAGTCTCCTTGAGAAATTTTTTGAGAATGCTTCGCCTAATGAACACCGCGGCTGGACCCTCTATGGCGAATTTTGAGTTTGGTGCTTTGTGCTTTAGATTTTGCTCTTGCGAATCGCTTAACGCCGAAGGCGCTATCAAATTTCAGCCAAGCGCAGCGCCCTGGGGTTAAGGGGCGGTTAACATTTCTCACGCTGAAGCGTTGCCAACTTTCCTGCGCTCTCCAGCCGTTGGTGAACCCCTTCAGGTTCGCGGATCTAAAAACATCTTCCCGTTCCCAGGGCGTTGCCCTGGGCTGGCATTGGTCAACGCCGTTGGCGGCTGCCACCCCTTCGCCTCTTACCTCTTACCCCTTACCCCTTGCCCTTCACCGCACGCGGATCTGCGTGTAGTTATCCAGCGCCGACGTGTCGGAGAGTATGACCTGATCCCCTTCTTTTAATCCGCTGATGATTTCAATCGTGCTCACTGAACTGCGACCGAGCATCACAGGTGTGCGAACCGCTTCCTGTCGATCCGGCGTCAGGCGAAACAGACTTACAGTCGATTGTCCCTGCCCGAAGGCCGGCCGGCCCACGTACAAGACGTTTGTCAGCCTTTCCAGTTCAATTGTGCCGTCAACGCTCAGATCCGGACGCGCACTCGATGGAATCGGGCCTGTCAACTCAGCGTCAACAACAAACGTGCCTTCACGCGCTGCCGGATCGATGCGCGACACGCGACCCTGGATAATGCCGTTGCGAGTGTCCACCGCCACCGGTTGGCCTAACTTCACATCTTTGATTTGCGTTTCGGCGATCTTCAACTCCGCCTTCAGCGAAGCAGGATCGGCCACCCGAGCAATGTTGAAACCAGGCGTTACTTGCTGGCCCACCTGCACCGAGACCTGCTGCAGCACTCCATTGGTGCCGGCACGCACTTTCAAGGCATCCACCTGATCTTTTTTCAGTTTGGCAAGCGCACGAAGTTGCTGCAGCCGCGACTCCTGGGCGTTGATTTGAGCCTTGGTTGATTTGCCACTGATTAGCAGTCGCTGCTGCTCGACTTTGAGACGGTTGGCCAGATCCTGGACCTTGCTGCGCGAAATTTTCAGCAACAACTCGGGCACCAATCCCTGTTTTGCGAGCACCTCGTCAGTATCGAGTTGTAACTTGGCCTGGCTATATTCGGAATTGATCGTCGCAATCGCCGATTGCTGGGTCATGTTCTCACTTTCCAGACGCACGCGCAGATTTTCCTCATCGGCCTGGGCGGCCTTGACCTGAAATTCCGCGTCCATGGCTTGCTGTTCCATCTGCGGGTTCGAGAGTTCTACGATCACCGTAGCCGCTCCGACTTCAACCCCGGCCTGGATCAGGATCTTTTCCACGCGCCCGTCAGCCGGCGCGGGAATCTGACGTGTCAACTGGGGCACCAGTGTCCCGATGCCACGCACTTCACGCAGCATCTGTCCCCGCTTCACTGTTTCGATGACGGCGGTGGCTCGATCAAGCGTAGGTGGTGCGGGTTTTAATTTGGCGAGTCCGTAGGTGATTCCGCCCACGGCGATTAATCCGGCGACGATGACCACAACGGTGCGGATGCGTTTCTTAAATTTTGATTTTGCCGGGCGCTTGATATCTACCATTTGCTTTGGTGAATACTGAACAGAATGCGCGACAACAAATTAACCGGAACAATGACAGGAGAACCGCACCAGCCAAACTTGAGAGAGCGGCGAACTTGCGCGGAAAGTATGCTTGGTTCTTGCATAACAACTTTGCGGGCAACGGTACAGTTCTCCGCTCAATGACACTTCAATGCTCGTGCCAGAACAATCTATGAAGTAAGGTCTGGTTCTGAAATTCCAAAACCACTGCACATTTGCTGAAGATTTCAGATAGATGAGTTCTTTCGGAAGAAACTCCGTAACCTTAGTGACTACTGACCTGGACTACAAATGGTTTCGCTTACGGGATAAGGGAATCCCACTTTCGAAACAAATACGAGAACTCGGAGGGAGGTTGGATTTTGAGCTCCGTTCTTTCGATTTGCTTTTCGGTCTGCGGCTGCAGAGTAAAGCCGGGACTGAGCTGTGTCCAAACTCTATTTGAGTATCGCGGCCTGGGGACTGAGGACGACCAGGTGCCAGCGCTGGAAAGTGTTAATCGTGTCGTGCGCCATCAGCCGCACGTAAGCTGTCTTGACGTAGAGTTTTTCCGGCAGAGGCCACATGAGTCGCACAATTGGATTGAATGAAGGCGGCGTTTCTTCCGTCGCCTGCGGGGTCGGCGATGTTGCCTCATTGGCATTGGCAGCCGGAACGCCTTTTTGCTCGAATGTTCGCGAAGCGGAAATCAGCGCGTCTCGCAAGGCAGCCCGAGCCTGCGTAGGCTTGTTCGTTGCCGTATCGTAAATACCTATGTCGCTATCAAATGCTGTGGCAACCTTGGATGCGTCCGGGGACCAGACCGGCAATGCCTCCGTCAGTTGATCGTCCAACAATCGCTCTTGTCCTTCCGGCGTAATCAAGCGCGGCCTGCCGGCGGGAAGCTTGTACTCCTTCTCGCGCGCATTCCATTCCTCTTCCTTGCAGGCCAGGGCCACGAGGGCATGACTGTCGGGGGCCCAGTCCGCGTAGAAGTAAATCAAGCCCTCACGTGCGAGCAGCGGCTTCAGTTCAAAACCGTCTCGATTACAGATGTAGATCTGTTCGGTACTAAATACCGGCACAGGTGCAAATACGGGCGCCGCCCTTGGTGCAGACGGCAGTGGTGAACCTGCGGGAGGCGCGCTGAGTGGAATGTCATCGGGAGGAGTCGGTGAAGGGCTTGGTTTGAAGCTCCGGTGCGCAATGAAAGTTATGTAGTTTCCATCCGGCGACCAACTCGCAGATTCGGGGAAAGCGCAGACAAGTTCGGGCGGTGTCAGGTTACGGAGAAATTTTCCTTCCGCGGCATACAGGTCAATGCGAAATGATTCAGTGGGCTCGTCGGCAGTGCCGTAAAGCGCAAGCACACGCTGGCCGTCAGGAGAGACTACGGTTCGCAGCAATGCGTCATCTTTGCGATTCGTATTAAAGTCTGTCTGAATCGCTGCCGCCTTCTCATTCAGATCGTCGGCCTTGATTTCAGAAGGCAAGCCGGTGTCGGCTTCCAGACGAAACGCCAGCCGTTGCGCAGGGACATCCCGCATCACCAGCGGCCGCACATCCCGCCGCTCGATTATTTTGTCGCAGGCGCCGGCACAGCCAACAATTATCAGGCTGACAATGAAAATCGCAGCCAACCTGAACGGCATGTGCCTGATTGAGCTCTGCGATCCGTGCTGATGGCCACAGGGTTCGAGCGATCTGGGTGTTTTGAGATTCATGCGGGCGCTAGATCATAGGAAGCGACAGTGGGCTTGTCAACGAACTACCTTTTAATAGGCCGCTGGCATCCTGGATAATTTCGCTTTCACTTTCCGAAAATAACTCCCCGCCTTAGTTTCTCGTCAATGGTCAGAATGGCGCGCAAAGTGTTCCGGGGCGAGAGGTGCTCCTCGTCTGAGTCATCTTCTTCCACGCAGTTATGTTCGATCGAGCGCGCTAATCGTCGCGGCAGTGGATCATAGTTGGGTGAACTCAGAATGAATGACTGTACCGCCAGGCTTCCCACCAGATCGCAGGTCAACTCTTCTGCCCGCTGTTCGTGAATGCGGAGTTTGGTCAGGTTTGAGGCCTGATCGCCAACCGCACGAAATAGGGGCCGCAACGAATCTGAATCGCCATCGCCGATGTGGACCAACTCATGAGCTAGCACGCTGACCATACCTTCATCGGAGCGGAGACCGGCCAGAAAAATCGTGCCAAAGGTAATGGTATGCGGACTCTTAAGGTAGACCGAAGCATTGTCGCGAGCTTCGATGTCGGGCTTGATCTTGCGTACTGACTGGATGTGAGAAATCGCGCGTTTGAAACGCCCCTCGTGAGACCTGCTCTTGTCAATCCCGTAGGTTGCCGATAGCTCGCGCAGTGACGCGATAACCAACTCCCTCGCAACCGGAAGCAATCGCTGCGCGCGCTCCGCGCCGGTTATTACCTCGGGTGCCTGTAACGGCAGCGATGGGCGTCTCTGCATGTCATCGATCGGCAGACTGCCGCGATCGTCCTTCAACCGCTCATGACACACCGCGACGATCGCATCCTCCACCATTTCCCGATCAGACTCGGAGAGCGACGCGCGTGGACGGCTGCTGTGCGATCCGTTCTTCCGATCCTTTTGGGCGAAGGCCGCGATGGTAGACAGCAGGATCGCAAGGACAAAGAACAGAGCTATGCGCCGGGAGTGCGAGACACTCAGGCGCGGGCGAATTTCTGCCGGCGCCTTTCCATCTGCGTGTTCGCCTGATTCACAAGTTCCCAAACCGTAGTCCCGCATACCCAAATCCTTTTCGTCACGGCAGCTTAGTTCTTCCTGCTAGCGGCTCCGCCAAGCCGGCTTACGTTTCTCCATAAAAGCCTTTACACCCTCGTTAGCATCTTCTGTCTTCATCAACTCGTGCAAGTAGATGTCTTCCACCTCGGCCAGCGCAGTCGCCAGGGAACGGCCCCGGCTTAGATCGAGCGCTCGCCTCGTAGCCTGCAGAGAGACGCCGGACAGTTCACGAAACTTTCCCAGCAGTTCGTTGGTCTTGGCCTGCAGTTGCTCAATCGGAACTACGTAATTTACCAAACCGAGAGAAGCAGCCTGAGTCGCGCTAATTAACTCGCCGGTCAGAATAAGCTCACGAGCCGCCTTGTCGCCGATGATGGACGGTAAGAGCACGCACGCCACGGGGGGAAATACACCCAGCTTGATCTCCGGCTGGCCAAAACGGGCGCGCTCACTGGCTACCACAATGTCGCATCCGGCCACCAACTCGCAACCGCCCCCCAACGCTGCGCCGTCAACTACCGCGATGGTCGGTTTCGCCAACTGCTCAAGGCTGCGAAAAATGGCGTGAAATGACTCGAGCATTTGAAAGATAGTCTCCGTCGCATGCTCTTCGATCGCGACGCCGGCGCTGAAGGCTCGGGTGCCCGGATCGGCATCGAAGACGATTGCGACGATCTCGCGACGATCTGTGCACTCCGCGAGCGCAGCGCCAATCTCGCGCATCATGGCAATGTCAAAAACATTGAGCGGAGGACGCGCGAAGGTAATGCGCGCTACTCTATCCTCGAGGCTGAATTTGATGTGTTGGTATATGCTCAAAACTGTTTCGCTGCTGCAGTTGCTTGCAAACATTCGCTACATGATAGATGACTTTTATCTCACTAACGGTGCGCCTAACCAGGCGCCGTAGATTTTCTGTTGCTCGATCGTTGGCTGGTCCACCTGGATGATACGGTAATTCCCGGCGTTGCGGGCGCCCAATTTGATATTCAGCGTCCGCAAATCATCTGAACGAAAAATCGCGAGCTGGGCCAGATCGCCCGGCTTCTTTTCAGCCATACGAGCCATGAAAAACTCTTTCGAGACGCGCATGCCGTCGAGCGCCACAATCTGATCGCCGGCATTCAAGCCCTGCTCATAAGCCGGTGAGCCGGCCATGACTTTCGTGACCAACAGGCGTTCTGCCTGTTGCGAAAGATCGGCCCCAAAAAACTCAGGCCGCGGCCCCTGCAGCGCAGTGGTGGATTCCGGTGGGCTATTCTTATCCAGCCGTAAGCCGGCCACCTGCAACGACGCATCGTAATCGAGTTCTTCGCGCCCGCTGACATAACGCAAGAAGAACCTGTCCAGACTCTCGCTTGCCATCAGCTCACAGGTCTTTTGAAAGTCCTGCGGTGTGTAGTTCCGGTTTTGCTTATAAAACTCGCGATAAAGATAGCGCATAACATCGTCCAGCGATTTCGTCCCCCGGCTGTGACGGCGAATCTCCAAATCAAGCAGCACGCCGAGCACGCCACCCTTGTCATAGTAAGAGATCTGCGAGTTGACTGCGTTCTCGTCCTGACGGTAATACTTAATCCAGCTATCGAAACTCGCCTCTTCAACGGATTGGACCAGACGCCCGGGCGTCTCCTGTAATGCCCGTATCTCGCTAGCCCGCGCCTTGAGGTAGTCCTGCTCCGATATCAAGCCGGCCCGGCGCAGGACAATTTCTGCGTAGTAATCAGTGATACCCTCGGCTACCCAGAGTAGTTTGGTGTAGTTTTCTTTTGTGTAATCGAATGGACCAAGCGCATCCGGACGTATACGTTTCACGTTCCAGAGATGGAAAAACTCATGCGCTACGAGTGAGAGAAAACCGCCATAGTCGCGCTCGCGAGTGTTGGCGAACGGCGCCGCTGAGTTACTGCCACCCACGACTGCTTTGCCAAACCCGAAACGTGGATAGCCGAGCGCAGTTGAATTCAAGTGTTCGAGACCGCCGCCCGTATTCGACCTCAGGTGAAGAATAAAAGTGTAATCGTGATAGGGGACTTCACCCCCCATCAACTCCACTTCGGTCTCTACGATCTTCTGCACATCAGCTCGCATGCGCTCAGCGTCATAATTGCCCGCGCCGTCAATGACAAGGCGGTGTGGCACACCCTTGACGGTAAACACCAGCACCTTGAAGTCGCTCACCTCGACCGGCGAATCGTAGAGCACGTCAAAGTTTTCAGCGTGAAATGTATTTGACTGACGTGGCACCGGTGGCAGGCCCGTAGCCACTTTCCAACCCTCAGGGGCATTTACTTTCAAAATGGCGGACTCGCCCAGCCGGCCTTCGGGATACATCAACAGATTCGTGTTGTTCCAGAACGCATGATCAGAATTCAGTTCGCTGGTACGAACTGAAAGTTCGTTAGCATAGACGCGGTAAGTCGCTCGCCACTCGCGCGAGCCGGCCGCCATGATGCGCCATGAGTTCTTGTTGATCTTTTCCCATTTCAAAGGGTGGCCGCTGACATCGACCGCCTCAAAGTCCTGAACGTTCCGCTCGAATTCACGGATCAAATACGAGCCCGGCTGCCAGACCGGCAGCACCAGGACTGCCTCGCGCGGAGCATTTCCTTCGTGGCGGATCCTGATTTCAACTTCGAATAAATGGGTCTGCGGCCTGGGCATGGACACCGTAAAGCTAATTCCACCGCTATCTTTCTCCCGCGCGCGCCCCAGTGGGCCTGTGAGAAATATCAACAGCGCCGCGCCCGCGGCCAGCAAAATCATTCGACGCATAGTAGAGCCCTCTTTGATACCTTCAGGTTTCAAGCCTGGTGACAATGCATCTCCTTAACCCCGCTTCACGCGGCGTCCGATTGAATGGCTGCCCCACCATGTTACTATGCGCTCATATCTAAGACCTATACTGAGGGGTGCAAGGGGATGCAGATCGTAGCTTGCGCTAAATGTGGCGCGAAGAATCGAGTTGAACCGCAAAAGGCAGAAAAGCTTCTGCCGAAATGCGGACGCTGTGGTAACGAACTTAATCTTTCAGGCGGACCTTCGGTTGATACCAGCAAAACTTTGCGCGTTACCGATTCATCATTTGCTCATGATGTGTTGGGCGCAAAAGATCTCGCTGTATTGCTGGACTGTTGGGCCCCCTGGTGCGGCCCCTGCCGTGCGGTTGCTCCGGTACTGGATCAACTCGCAGCGGAATCAGCGGGCAAATATCTGATTGCCAAGCTTAACGTAGACGAGAACCCGCAGGTCGCCAGTCAGTTTCAAATTCAGAGCATTCCTACGATGCTCATCTTCAAAAACGGACAGCTAATCGATCGCATAGTCGGTGCCCTGCCAAAGCCGGCACTGGCGGATCGGCTCACCAGAGCTGCCGCCGCTGCTTAAACAAGCGAAGCTCATCCCCGTTCTTCGACATTTATGTTCGGTCACCTTTTCGACAATGCATCAGCATAATAACGTCCCGGAGTAGTTCCTAAAGTCGTCTTAAACGCTGAAATGAAAGCGCTGGTGCTGTCATAACCAACTGCGAACGCCACCGTTGTCACCGACTCGCCGGCTGCGAGCAAGCGTAGTGCGTGCAGCATGCGAAACTGCTGGCGCCATTTACCAAAACTCATTTCAGTTTCGACCTGAAACAGACGTTCGATCGTTCGTTTGCTCGCTCCGATCCGCGGGCCAAGCTGATCTAATGAATGAGTTTCAGATGGATCCTCACGTAGTAACTCAACGACTCGGAGCGCGCGCCGGTCGCGAGGCATGGGAAGTCTCAGGGGAACCGTGCGTAGCGTTTCCAGCTGATCAAGTATCACCCCTGTCAACCGCTTCTGCACGGGCACCTTCCGATCCAGCATTCCAATGTGAATTGTCCGCAGGATCAACTCGCGCAACAGTGGAGAAACATTAACGACGCAACATTCTCGCGGGAACGCCGCCGATAGAGAGGCCTTGAGGTACAGCGTGCGCAGAGAAACCGCGCCGACCATTTCAATTGAGTGCTCAGTCCCCGCCGGCACCCAGACGGCCCGGTGCGAAGGGACCACCCACGAACTTAGCGCCGTGTTGACATTCATCACGCCGCGAACCGCATAGACCAGCTGATGCCACTCATGCCGGTGAGAGTCAATCATGAAACCAGTCGAGTACCCGGACGCCAGACTGCGAATCTCGAGACCGTCTTCCGAGGAGGCAGCCGCCGATCCTAACTGTCGTTTTACAGGCATAGGTTGGCATTATAGCGCAAGACTGCCGCGGCAATTGGTACTAGTATTTCTCTCCAGCGACTCATCCTGATTAGTGAATCTGAATCCTTCAAAGGAGTCACAATGTCCAACAACATCAACAACGTCGAACATTTCTCAATCAACGCCGATGACGTTTCGCGAGCGCGACGATTTTACGAAGGTACATTCGGCTGGCAGTTCACCCCCTGGGGGCCACCTGATTTTTATTTGATCAAAACCGGCAGCGAAGCAGAGCCCGGCATCCATGGCGCGCTGCAGGGACGCCGGGAGATTGTGAAAGGAAAGCCCACGTTCGGCTTTGAGTGCACTATCGGAGTTGCTTCGGTGGATGACACGATCGCCGCGGTCGAAGCCAACGGAGGGAAAATCGTGATGCCGAAGTTTCACATTCCGACTGTCGGCACCTTAATTTTCTTTGAAGATACGGAAGGGAATGTGGCCGGTGCCATGCAGTTTGAAGCAGGCGAAGCAGACTAAGAAATTTAGCCGCGGATTACGCGGATAGGCGCGGATCAATAAGCCCACAAAAAGCTCCTGATCCGCGCCGGTCCGCGTAATCCGCGGCTATTGTTTTCCGAGTCTATTGGTTACGGCTTGGCGGGCAGTGGTCTCGCCAAAGCACCGGCGATGTACTCCGTCAGGCCGGCATCTGAATCACCGTGACGAAACTTATAAAAGTTCGTCAAGGTCGTTAACCAGGTGGCCTTGTTCGCGGCCTGTTGCGCATCGGTGCCCGCTGCGGCTACAGCGCGCGCATAGGCGTCAACAATGCGGTCTATCACCTGGTTTAATTTTTCCAGCTGCAACTTGCTTTCTGGTGACTCCGCTTTACCGGCAAAATTCTTCTGATATTCAGCGGACAACTTCGCGTAAGGACCAGTCTCGTAAGCCCGCGCCAGATAATAATAAAGCGTCGGGAGCTTTTTTAGATCGCTGTCGAACCCTGCAGTTTTCAGCAGAGCATCGATCGACTCATCCGGCGCTGTCTTCAACTTCAACAGTCCGATGGTGCTGTAAAGATAAGCCAGCGTATCGTTCTTGCCTTTGAACGGAGTCCAGCTATCCGGAGCTTTCCCAGTCTCAATCATCTGAATGGCCTTGTGCGCGTAGCCGATTGCTTCGGCATTAAAATTTTCATTGCGAGCGCTGGCCGCCAGGTATCCCGCGTTGCCCAGCGCAATCAGGCTGTCGAGGTGATTGGGATCTTCAGCCATCACCTGCTTGCCGATCTTGAAACCTTCAACAAAGTTTCGGTCGTTGTAGACTACGTCCCGGAGCTGGACGAACCGCTGCCGCCTTTCATAGTCGGCAGCCCACATTTGAATATATTTGGCATATTCATCATTCTCTTTCAGGTAACGCTGCAGGTAATCCTGGGCTGTGGCGTAGGCTATCGCTTCGTTGCTTTTATAGTTGTCGACGAATTTCGTATAAAGGTCGACTTTCACCTTATCGTCCGTCTCGTGCGGATTCGTCGTCTTCGTTTGCGACTGCGGCTGCGCAAAGCCAGAAATACTCACCAGTGCCAGCAGTAGGCCCATCACCAAATAATTACCAGATTTCCGAATCCTCATTTTCCCTCCATCCTCATTATTTGCGGGGAACGAACGTCTGAGCAAATATGACAACTGCCGACGGACACTAAGAAGCGCCAAATGACTCCAGGGTTCGCCGATTATCGGTCAATTCGCCTAAGACTCTCAGATCTCTGCCCCATTCTGCGCTGGGTGCGCACTCGACTCTCGCAGCAATCGCTTGTGTTCATTTAGCGAACGCTGCAGAGCCGCCTTCTCCCTCCTTAGATCCAACAGCGTCATCACCTGATTACTCAGCATCCGCAGCACGGCAATCTGGTCGGGGCTCAGATTGCGTGGCACACGGTCAATGACACACAGACTTCCGAGGCGGAATCCCTCAGGCGTGATAAGTGGAGCACCAGCGTACAGCCGGATGTAGGGCTCGGAAGTCACCAGCGGGTTGGCGGCAAAACGTTCGTCCACGAGTGCGTCAGGAACCACCATCGGGGCCCCCTGCAAAATCGTGTGAGAACAAAATGCTACGTCCCGCGATGTTTCTGATGGGCCCAGACCAAGTCTGGCCTTGAACCACTGACGATCCTTGTCAACCAGGGAAATTATGGCTATGGGAGTCTGACAAATATAAGCCGCGATGCGAGTCAAATCGTCAAAAGCTCCCTCCTCGTCTGTGTCAAGAATCTCATATTGGCGCAACGCTTCCAGGCGGGCTGGTTCGTTATCGGGCAAAGGAGTTGATCTCATTTTCTCTCCTGAAAGCTGCAAGCCAGGGGTGGCGGCAGCAGTTAATCCATCGACCACTAAAGTTTTTCTCACCCTGAGGTTATACTCATCTATCGATAGATCGCAATCAGACGT
Source organism: Pyrinomonadales bacterium (assembly GCA_038237475.1). Lineage (GTDB taxonomy): Bacteria > Acidobacteriota > Blastocatellia > Pyrinomonadales > Pyrinomonadaceae > JAOAPY01. Next base: position 282,586 of record JBBRYS010000005.1, read on the forward strand.
AGTAGAGGATCGTTAATGACTGATGACAAGAATTTCCGGCGCCCGGAACTGAACCGCTTTGTCGGACGCATACTGTTTCTTACCGAAGACACTTCCCTAATTCGGCGGCAACTCGAGGGCGAAGACCTTGAGGGAGAACTCGCAGCCAAACTCGCTGCGGGTGAATTGCCGCTAATGAGCAACATCTCGACCGACGAGATCACGCCGGGCTGGGTTTGCTTTTACTACGACGAAACTCTGGGCCAATACGTCTATGTCGGCATGCGAGAGGGCGCTGTCAAGAAGGACGAGGTTAAGAACGGCGGCTTTGCGGTAGTTGTTTCCGGCTTGTCTAAAGGTTGTGGTTCGTCACGCGAGACCGCGCCGTACGCAGAGAAATGGGCCGGCATTCAACTGGTAATCGCTCAGAGTATCGAAAAGATCTACGGCCAGAATTCACAGAACATCGGACTGCTTACTTCGACCGATCTGAACCTGGTCCAACGAATTCGCGCTGGCGAAGAGATCGCTCTAACAGAATTCACCAACGGTCTCGATCCCATTTCCAAAGACATCGTCGAATATGGCGGGTTGTTTAATTACAACAAGGCCCGCCTGGCCGGTGAGATCGCGCCGCCGCCGCTCGAGACCAAACCGCGCCCGATGACCATCGTGGAAAAGATCATTGCGCGACACGCTTTTGTGCGCGCCAGCGAGATCGGAGTAGCAGCAGTCAAACCGGGCGACTCGCTGTTTGCCGTCGCCGATGTGCGCTTCTCGCATGAATATGTGACTCCCATGGCCGAAGCCCTCTTCAAGCAGGCGCTCGGAGTTGAGGCACGCGTGACGGAAGCAGAGTCGGTCTTTGCCTTCCGCGACCACCTTACATTTCTCAGTAAAGTTATGTCTCCGAAACATCGTGAGATGGGACTGCTGGAAAAAGCCGATGGGCTCGCTACGACGCAGGAGAATTTCACTACCAACCAGGGCATCAGACTTTATGGCGAGAGTCCCGACGGGGGGTCGGAAGCAATCTGTCACAACGCGGTGGTCGAAGACCTGGCGCTGCCCGGACAGATCGTTATTGGCACCGACTCGCATACCTGCATGGCGGGCGTGCTGGGATGTTTTGCCTTCGGCGTGGGCTCAACCGATATGGCGAACGCGTGGTTCACGAAAGACATTCGCATCCGCGTTCCTGAAACTGTCCGCTATGTCTTGAAAGGAAAGAAACGCGCCGATGTCGCTGCCAAGGACGTCATGCTCGTCATCCTGGCCAGCGACTATATGAAGACCAGCAAGGGCATTGGTAAGGTGCTCGAGTTTGCCGGCGAGGATCTGAAGAACTGGGCGATGGATGAACGCGCTACCCTGACGAATATGGCAGTTGAAGCGGGCGGCACGACCGGAATCATCGAGCCAGACGAAGTGACGCTCGACTACATCGTGCGCACGCGCGATCTCGATCCCAAAGAAGTGCGCAAGGGCTTTACGTTCAGCGATCCGGATGCGGAATATGCAGCTGTGTTTGAAATCGATCTGGATGAGATTAGGCCTATGGTCGCGCTGCCGGGAGATCCGCGCAATGGTATTCCTATTGACTCGCTGAGTGACGAAGTGCGCATCGATGCCGCTTATGGCGGTTCCTGCACCGGCGGCAAGATGGCCGACATGGATATGTATGCCGAAGTGCTGCAGAACGCGCTTGCACAGGGTAAGCGTGTCGCGCCCGGAGTCCATCTCTACCTGCAGTTTGGTTCGCAGAAGATCAAGCAGTACGCACGCGAGAAAGGTTATATCGAGATCTTTGAGCGTGCCGGCGCGGAGATGATCGATCCCAGCTGCGGCGCTTGTATCAACGCCGGGCCGGGCGCTTCGCCATCCGCCGAAACCGTCACCGTCAGTGCGCAGAACAGAAACTTTCCCGGCCGCAGCGGACCCGGCCAGTTATATCTTGCGTCACCCTACGTCGTCGCCGCCTCAGCCATCGCCGGGAAGATCGTAGAACCGCTTGAATTTCTGGGCGATCGCGAAGAAGAGTTAATCCCCGCTTAGCTGATCAGTGGAACCGAGCCGGCGCAACGCACCAGGTTTTCGGAGAAGTTCAGCTCAGTGCAAAATAAGACTCTTTTTCGAGGTGAGCAGCCGACTTAGACTGATTTCTTCCTTCCCTTAATTACAAGTATCGCGGCGATCACGGTGCCCACAAATGACAGGAAGAAAATAACTCCTGAAGCTATAAGTCCGGGTACGGATTCGTCAAAGCTTACGCGATTGCTGGTCATCGCAGGCAGCAGCAAACAGACGACAAAGCCAATACCCGACAAAGCCGTTACTACGATGGCGATGACCAAACAGCCTATCTTCATAGTTTTCTCCAATGCTTACGGTCGTTTGCCCCAGGTGGGCGAAGGCGGTTCCTTTGTCGCTCGATCTACCGGATGATCCTTCAACTGGCGCATGGCCTCAGCAACCGCTCGTTCGAGTTGCGGATCGTGACCGGCGATGACGTCCTTCGGCCAGTTCTCGACATCGATGTCGGGGCCGACTCCTTCATTCTCAACGGCCCACCGGTTGTCCCTGGTGAAGAACCCTCCGCGGGGAGCAATCATCGACCCACCATCCACAAACGTCGGCGTATCGGCTGTGTGGACCAGGCCACCCCAGGTGCGCTTGCCCACCAGTAATCCGATCTTGCGGCGCTTGAACATGTAAGGCATCAGGTCTCCTCCTGATCCCGCCATCTCGTTAATGATCATCACCTTGGGACCCCAGATTCCCGCCGCCGGACTGGTGAAGGGATAGCGATCGCCGGCCACATTATTGAAGTAGCCATCGTAATCACGCTGCAGTACGTCGATGATGTAATCAGCCGCCGAACCGCCACCGTTAAATCGTTCGTCGACAACCGCGCCCTGCTTATCCTGCTGCGAAAAGTAATAGCGATTGAAACTGGTGTAGCCCGGCTGCCCGGTGTTGGGTAAATAGACGTAAGCCAGTTGACCATCCGACAACTTGTCGACCAGCCTGCGATTGGCTTCGACCCAGGCACGCGTGCGCAAGCCCTGTTCATTCGCGACCGGCACGACTGTCACCTGGCGCGCTCCTTCCATCGTCGGCTTCGCATTGACGGTCAAGGCAGTCTGCCGCGAGGCAGTGCCGTCGAGCAGTCGATAGATATTGTCCGGCGCTTTCAACTCAACGCCGTTTATCGCCAGGATGTAATCGCCAACTGCGACGTTGACGCCAGGCGTGGCCAGCGGCGCGCGTAGTTCGGGGTTCCAATTTTCATTGTCGTAAATCCGCGCCACTCGGTAGCGGCCGTTCTCGATAGTGAAGTCTGCTCCTAATAGTCCACCCTGCGATTGCGGCACACCTGGCATATCGCCGCCACGCACGTAAGAGTGCCCGATGGCGATCTCAGACCCCATCATGTCGAGCAGGTAATTCAGGTCAGCGCGATGCATTACGTAGGGCAAGAACCGGCCATACATTTCTTTCATCCGCGGCCAGTCGGATCCGTGCATGTTCGGAACGTACAGATAGTCGCGTTGATTACGCCAGCCTTCGTTAAATATCTGTTTGAACTCTTCGCGGGGATCGAGATACATCCGCAGTCTTATATTCAGCCTGCCCAGCCCTGCCTGCGGCGGCATTCGATCAGCATCCACCAGGAACAGCGATGGAGCCGGCGGCGTGCCGCCCGGGCCACCTGGCCCCTGCCCGGCGCCTGCCGGAGGTGCGGCTCGATAGACGAGCTTATGACCGTCGGCACTGACTTCATACGCGGCGACGCCGCTTACAAAGGTCGCCGCTTTTCGATCGCTGAGCCGGTAACGCTGCAGATCGCTGCCGCCCGGGCCAGTGCGAGTTGCTTCGAGGTAATAGACCGTGCCGTCAGCACCTGATTGCAGCTGCGAGTATTGCCGTTCGGGAACGCCGGCGATCGAAACGACGCGCTCAGTTATGCCGTCGAAATCAATTGGCACTGAAACTGGTGGACGGGGACGCCGAGCCTGGGGTTGCTCACCCGTCTGCGGTTCTGCAGGAGTCTCTTCCGCGCCGCCGCGAGCTGGCCGATTGCCGCTGGTGTTTGGCGCGGCGCTGCCTACCCCCTTGTCTTCATCGCTCTCCGGCAGTAACGGACTCGCTTCGCCTTTCTTCAAGACTGCCAGGTAGAGTCCGAAGTTTTCATCATGGTCATAGGAAGTCATGTCGAGCCATTGCGAGCGCAGGCCAAAATCAGTCGAAGCCAGGAACCAAAGATACTTGCCGCTTGCATCCCAAACCGGCCAGACTGCGTCAGCCAAACCATCGGTGACCTGTTTACTTTCTCCGGTCTCAACATTGCTGACGAAGATGGCGTGATACATCGACTTGAGACGGCTGGCATACGCCACCCACTTCGAATCCGGACTCCAAACCGGGTTGAGTGTGCGCTGCGGCACCATCCAGGGATCGTTGCCGACAACTTTTGCGACGCCGCTCTCGATATCGAGCACCCATACGCGCAGATTGGTGTCGCTGAAAAGCAGCTTCTTTGAATCGGGTGACCAGGAAGGCGTGTAGTAATGAGTGGGATTCCTGAGCGCGATTTCTCTTGGCGGCGTGAGTCCATCCTGCGCTTCGATCACCACTTTATACTCGCCGGATTTATCACTGAAGTAAGAGACGTATTTGCCATCGGGCGACCAGGCCGGATCGCGCTCAGCGGAGCCGCTGGAATTTGTCAGGTTGCGCACATCGCCCTTGTCCGCCGGAATTGTAAAAATTTCGCCGCGGGCTTCGACTACAACCCTCTTGCCGGTGGGCGAGAGCGCGATGTTGGCAATGCGATTCGTCACATCCTGCCAATTCGGCATCATCCAGGGGAAGTCGCCGACGGCCGTGATACTGACGACTTGATCTTTGCCGGTCTTTGGATCCAACTCGTGAACGTATCCGGCTTGTTCAAAGACGAGCGTGCCCGCTCCCGAGTTGAGCGCTTTCACATCAAAGTCAGTGAACTTTGTAAGCTGCGTGAGCTTCTTGGTTTTTGTCTGCCAGCTCCACACGTTCGCCACGCCATCGCGATCTGAGATGAAACAGACTGCGTCATCCAGCCAAACCGGATCCATGTCCTTTGAATCGGTCCACGGCGGTGAGACGAGATCGAAACTCTTGAGATCGACGATCCAGATGGGCCGATTCTGGCCACCACGATAATTGCGGCGCTCTTCGTCCCATGAGTTGTTCATGCGATAAGCGATGTGGCTCCCGTCGGCGGAGATTTTTCCCTGGTAGGCTCGCGGCAAAGGCATCGGTTCTTCGACACCGCCTTCGGCCGGGACCGTCCAAAAGCGCGGTGCCCCACTGGGAGCCCAGCTCGCACGGCCCGAGGAGAAGACTATCGACCTGCCATCGGGGGTCCATCCCTGTGCCTGATCGGCGCCTGGATGCCACGTAAGTCGACGCGGCTCTCCACCATCGGCGCTCACAACATAGACATCGAGATTGCCCGCGTACTCGCCGCTGAAAGCGATCCATTTTCCATCTGGGGAAAATTCGGGGTTCAGTGTCTGTCCCTGAAAACTCGTTATGCGGCGAGCGCTGCCTCCACTTCTGGGCACGGTCCAGATATTGTTAGCATAGGCAAACGAAATCTGCGTAGCGCTAACCGCCGGCGATCGCAACAGACGAGTTTGAGCGCTCGCCGAACTGGATATTGCCGCCAGCATGACAAAGGCGGCAATGACAGTGGAACGGAAGACGATCAGACTTCGGCAAGGCTCCGCTGGGAAAGAGAGCATCTGCATTGAGTTGTTCCTCCGAGAAAACGCGATGATTTGCGCAATCCTTGTAGCATGAAGATCATGAGGCGAGCAATCCGAAAAGCCGGAGTTCCTGATCAGTTGCGGAACATAATTTCGTTATGGCCCGCTACGCCAAGGAATCAGAAACTAATTCTGGCTTCTAACGTACTAAGTGCGAATGGCAGTTCGGCTTTGGTTTCGCGGACAGAACCATCTAGTTCTCTGGCTAAGATTACTGAAACCTTGCAGCGATTGTACTGAGCCCAATCACATCGACAACGGGCGGCCTCGTTGTACTAACAATTAATTGGAGATGCATATGAAGATTTGGAATAAATACTTTGTCGCCTTCACGCTCCTCATTGCGATTAGTGTAGCGACTACTGTTGGCCAAAGTGGCCATGGCTATGACCTGGGGAGTTTAGACAAGGACACTCCGGCCTGCACTGATTTTTACCAGTACGCCAATGGCGGCTGGTTGGCTGCCAATCCGATCCCCGCAGCATACTCGAGCTGGGGAGTCGCGAATATCCTGAATGAGAAGACCCGCGATCAACTACATGAAATCCTCGAGTCGGCTGCAAAAAACACCAAAGCTGTCAAAGGCAGCAGCGAGCAGAAAGTTGGCGACTACTACGCCAGCTGTATGGATGAGGCGAAGATCGAGGCAGAAGGCATTAAGCCGCTCGAGCCTGAGTTCGCGAGGATCGACAAGATCAGCAATCAGAAATCGCTGCAGGACGAGATTGGACACCTGCATTCGATCGGCATTAACGCGGTCTTCAGCTCGGGTGCGACCCAGGATTTCAAAAACAGTGCCGAAGTCACCGAGGGTGTAATCCAGGGCGGATTGGGGCTCCCCGATCGTGACTATTACATAGCTGCCGATAAGGCAAAAGTGCGCGACGAATATGTCAAGCACGTCGCTAAGATGTTCGAACTGCTGGGAAATGATCCGGCTAAGGCAGCCGCCGCAGCCCAAACGATCATGGCGCTCGAAACAAAGCTTGCTGAAGCTTCCCTTACAAGAGTCGAGTTAAGGGATCCGGAAAAACTCTATCATCGCATGACCATGGTCCAGATGAAGGACGTAACGCCGGGTTTCGACTGGCCCAACTACTTCCAAAACACCGGCCTGAAAAAGAAGACTGATGTGAATGTCGCCACGCCGAATTTCTTTAAGGGCCTGGGAGAATGGTTGACTGCAACGTCGATCGCTGATTGGCAGACTTACCTTCGCTGGAACGTGATCAACTCGACTGCGGCCGCGCTATCGTCGAAGTTTGTGGATGAAGATTTTAACTTCAAAGGAACGATCCTGCAGGGCAGGAAAGAGAATCTGCCACGCTGGAAGCGTTGTGTTTCCGGAGCTGACGGCGCGCTGGGTGAGGCCCTGGGAGAAGTTTACGTGAAGACCGCATTCCCGCCGGCGGCTAAAACCCGTGCAGTCCAGATGGTGCACAATCTTGAGGCGGCATTGAAAAGCGACATCTCGACTCTTAGCTGGATGAGCGAGGCGACGCGCAAACAAGCTACCGTCAAGCTCGACGCCTTCCTTAACAAAATAGGTTATCCCGACAAGTGGCGCGACTATTCTTCACTGCAGGTCGACCGCTCGTCCTATGTCGCCAATCGCACGCGCGCGCGGGCTTTTGAAAATCTGAGAAACCTCGCAAAAGTCGGACAGCCGGTGGACCGCATGGAGTGGGGCATGTCACCGCCGACCTTAAACGCTTACTACAACCCGCAGATCAATGAGATCGTTTTCCCGGCCGGCATTCTGCAGCCGCCCTTCTTCGACGCCTCAGCTGACGATGCGTTCAACTACGGTGGCATTGGCGCGGTTATCGGTCATGAAATGACGCATGGCTTTGACGATCAAGGCCGGCAATTCGACGCGACCGGCAACCTCGCCAACTGGTGGAGCGAAGCCGATCTCAAGGCTTTCAAGGAACGGGCGCAGTGTGTCATCGATCAGTTCAGCAGCTTTGAAGTCGAAAAGGGCCTGAACATGAACGGCAATCTGGTAGTCGGTGAATCCATCGCAGATCTCGGCGGTCTGGTGGTTGCTTATGCGGCGTTCGAAAAATCACAGGAAGGCAAACCACATGTGGTGATTGATGGCTTCACTCCTGAGCAGCGTTTTTTCCTGGGGTATGCGCGCGGCTGGGCCACAAACATGCGACCGGAGCTGGCGCGTTTGGTGGCTAACACCGACCCGCATCCGCTGAATAAATTCCGGGTCAATGGTCCGCTTTCGAACATGACGGAATTTGCCGCAGCCTTTCAATGCAAGGCAAGCGACACAATGGTGCGGCCCGAAAAAGAGCGTTGCCAGATCTGGTAAGCGCACTTACACCTGAGTGAGGTTGTCTTTCAGGGTGGGGTTGCGCTCGCAAGATCGCAGCCCCGCGTTTTTTTTGACAGGACCGTGCATTAACGGAACAAACTATTTTGCTCCCCAGCAAGAACCAGGCAGGCTCCGCATTGTTGTTGATCCACAACGCCGGGTACATAATGCGGTCGCTAAATCAGAGAGGAGAAACACACATGATTTCCCAGAAATACTTTTACACCACCGGTCTCGCACTTTTGGTGTTTGTCGCCGGTGCTTTTGAGCAGGCTTCAGCGCAGAACGCACCTATGCGCCTGCCCCGGCCCAGTCAGAAAGCCAGTGTCATGCAAACTGTCGGCGTCACCGACGTTACAATCACCTATAGCCGCCCGGGTGTGAAGGGCCGGGTCATCTGGGGCGACCCCCTGCCGTCACAAGCGGACGCGAAAGGCGAGGCTACTCTGGACAATCAAAACAATCGCCCCAAGGGTGCTGCAATTGTTCCCTGGGGCCACGTCTGGCGTGCCGGTGCAAACGAGGCTACCCGGTTTGAGGTCACTGACGACGTTACGATCAACGGCCAGAAGCTGGCAGCAGGCAAATACAGCCTGCACACGATTCCTACCAAAGATGAATGGACGATCGTTTTCAACAACGATGCAAACCAATGGGGCAGTTTCAGCTACGATCCTGCCAAAGACACTCTGCGGGTCAAGGTCAAGCCTGAGTGGGTAGCCGATAATCAGGAATGGCTCGAATACAGTATCCCGGTTGTAGGACCGAACTCTGCTCAGGTAGTCCTGCGTTGGGAAAAGATCCGAGTGCCATTCACTGTGGAAGTTCCAAACGTGGAAGCTGTATGGCGAGCAAAGGCAGAGGCTGCAGTGGCCGCCAATCCCAGCGATTGGAACACTCCCCTGAGCGTCGCCGGGGCGTATGCCGACGCCGGCAAATGGGACGAAGCTTTAAACTGGTCCGAGCGGTCGATCAAGGCTCAGGAAAACTACGACACCCTGCGTACTCGCGCGATACTATTATTTCGTGCCGGTCGCAGCGAAGATGGAGCGAAAGCAGCCGACCTGGCGATCGCTCGCGGTAAGGCTGACAAGAAAGACACCGCCGCTTTCGAAAAGCGGGTGGCGGAGTTGAAGGCCGCAAAGATGTAACCGGACCTGAAAAGTAGAGTTATCAGTCCGTGAAGCCGGCGACTGATAGTAGCCCAGCAGTTTACTGCTGGTGGATTGGAGCCCACGTTTGGTAGTCTGTGAAACGGACGGCTGAATGATAGTCATCAGATCCCCAGACCTTTTCAGCCGTCCGCTTCACGGATTTCCTCTCAATTCCGTTCCGATCCCAGCGTTAAATCGCTGGGCTATTTTCAATCGTCCCGGTTGCGGGCTGGAACACTGATTCGTAACTCTGTATCGCTGTCGTAGCCGGCGTGACCCTGCTACCTCCACTCACTATGAAAACCTCCACCGCTCGTTTCGTTGCCGTCCTTCTGACAGTTCTTTTTTCCGTGCAATCAACCTGGGCTACCTGCGGTGGCGGTGGTGGCGGAGGCGTTGGAGGAATGTCCGGAGGTGGAGGCGGCGGCGCGAAACCGGAAGTCTATTTCGTCCCATGGAAAAACTGGACCGCCAGCGATCCGGCTCCCGCAGGGTTGGTGCTCTATTGGTTTCCGGCCAGCCAGGAGGAATTAAAGAAGTCGAGCTTGCTGAACTCGCGCCCGCTATCTTTGTATGCCGCGCAATGCATCTCGATGAAGGTGGCTGATTATCGGGTGCCGGAAGCGCAGAAGGTATTGGGCGGCGCCAAACCACCAGTTGCGGTCCTGGCTGCACCGGACGGGTCGGTCATCAACAAGGCCGAAGGCAAGAATAATTTTCTCAAGGTCGAGCAGGTTGAGAAATTGGTTGAGAGCGAGTTCAGGCAACGCGAGACTGCTCTCGAGGCGGAATTGAAAGAGGCGAGGGAGAAAACAAAAGCCGGGGATAATACTGCGGCCATCAAGCTCTTTCAGGCCGTCGCCGGCGAAAAGTGCATGTTCCCCAAAAAGGCCAAAGAGGCCGCGAAGGAATTGAAAAAGCTGGGCGCCGGCGAGGTGGGTAGCATTCCTGAGTTCGCCCCGGTATTTGAAAAACAGAAGAGCGCTTTAATCGAGCGAACGATGAGGCAAGGGCTGCGAGCAGAGATCAATGCCCGCTATCTCGCAGCGGAGAAGTTCTACCTCGCGGCGAGCAGAATGGATCCGGCGGATGCGACGCCACTGCGCTATCTTGGCGAACTCTATCGGCATCACATCGGCGATTGGGACAAGGCGCGAGTCACCTTCGACGCCATTCTGGAGATGCCTGCTGATCCGCTGTCGCGGGCGGTCGCTTTACATGGTCTGGGAAAAATTACGATTCATGAAGGTGAGTTCAAGCGAGGTCTGTCACTCATGGAACAGTCGATAGCGGAATTCCCGCTGGCGCTGACGTTCAGAAATCTCGCTGTGTATTGGAACTCCGAAGGCGATGCGAAGAAAGCTAACGAGTACACGAAGCAGGCTTTGGCTTTGAATCCGAAGGACCCCTACAACGTCGTTTTTGCTGCTGTCTTCATGGCCGCCGGGGGCGAACAGGAAAAGGCGTTGAAAATCGCGCGCGCGCATATCAACTTGTTGCCGGCTTCGTACAACCTGGCAGGAATCTATGCGTTAGCCGGACAACGTCAGCAGGCGCTGGCTCTGCTAAGGCGGCACTTCTATCGGTATGAACGCAATCAGGCAGTGCGTTCGAAAGAGATGATGGAAGCGCGCGTGGATGCAGTGTTTGACTCTCTGCGTCAGGATCCAAAGTTCCTGGCTCTCACTAGTGGCGCTGATGGACACTTGCCGGTGCCGATGAAGGACATGAACGGCGCCCGCGAGAATAGATAAGTTTCTCAGTCGCGTTGTCCAACGTCGCATTCAGTGAGTGCTTTAGCGGACGACGAAAACATTTATCGGTGGACTCCCGCGGCATTGAGGTTGACGGCGAACAGAATCCAGGGAACTTATCTAAACGTCTTTAGCTGAATTCAGGAGACGCGTTAGCGAGGTTCGTCACACTCAATCTTCTGACCGGCGTACTCGATCTTGTAACGCTTGATCTTCGTATTCAGCGTGGTTAGCTTGACACCCAGCAAACTCGCCGCCTGAGTCTGGTTCCCATGAGTCCGGTCCAGGGCGATGCGAATAAGATCGATCTCGAATTGCCTCACTTCATCATGCAACCGCAGCTCATGGCTGGCCGGAGATAGTTGAGCGTTACCCAGGGACTCGACCTCATTCAACACCTGCAGCGCAACTTCCCTGAGCGCGCTCAGGCGATGATCAAGCGTCGCCTCTCGCAGAAGCGTGGCCGCATGACCCCTGATCAAGGGAGACGCTTGTGTTTCCGCTCCCCAACTTCCAGCATTGCTCATTGTTGTTCTCCAGTGGGTGATATTCGGTAGGTGGCCATGGGAAATAGTCCCCTGGCAGGTGTCTGCCTCCAACTCATTTGTTGACATCAGGCTGTCGAACCAGTTGCCTGTCTTCTATTCAGTCCAGGGAGTTGGACCGTTCCCTTTTTCTGAGCAACGCTGCAGCAACGGTTTTCGGATCACGAAGTCGATTACTCTCAATCTATGTTCTCTTTACTCTCGCGCGCCCATTTAGTTCCCTTTTTTTCTCGCCTTCCCTCCGCAGCTGCTCTTTCCGCGCTCGCCACAGTGCTACAATCGCCCGCCCGGCAAATCAATCAGACCCAGCATCGGAGTACACATGACCATGCGCCGCCCGCTTATGACGCGTTTCTTTGTTCTGGTTTTGGCGATCTCGATGCAGAGCGGTTTCGTGATGGGCCAGCGGCGCGCGCCGAGGGAAGTCATTCTTGAACGAAACATTCGCGCGGAAATGAACTTCCTTGCCGGCGATGCGATGCAGGGGCGCGGCAGTGCTACAGGATTTGAACGGATTGCGGCGGAGTACATCGCCGCGCAGTTTCGGCAGGTCGGGCTTGAGCCGGCCGGGGACCAGGACGCTTCCGGAGCTCCCGGTTTCGTTCAGCGCGTGCCGCTGCAATCTCTTAAATACAAGGAGGCACCCGCGTTAACTGCCACGACGGGCGGCGCCACTCACCGCTGGGAGCATGGTCGCGATCTGCTGGTCTCGCTAATGCGTGGATCGCAAGTGAGCGGAGATTTGCAGATCATCAACGCTGATGAGACTCCAGCCAGGGGTGCGTTTGTCGTAGTGAGAACTCCGTCGGATGCGACCCGTCAATCGCGTCAGGACATCACGAGACGAGCGCGTACCGCAGGGGCGGTGGCCATCGCGTTACTTGAGAATGAGGCGAACAAACAGATGCGTGAATCAGGCAAGGCGCGAATGCCGGAGTTGCCGCCTCGCTTCTCAAACGAAGGCGCCTCAGCTCGGGATAACGGCTTTGCGGCAATCACTCTGCGACCGGAAGCCTTCGCAGAATTGAGTGCCATACCGCCAGGCGCCAGGATTGATTTCGGCGCGCCCGTGCAGGCAGATGAGGCGGCAGCCACCTGGAACGCAGTGGGTATGATACGCGGAGCTGATCCAACGCTGTCGCGGCAGGCGATCTTTTTAAGCGCCCATCTTGACCATTTGGGTGTCGCCGACGAGGGCGCTGGCGGCGATTCTATTTTTAATGGCGCTGATGATGATGCCTCGGGATGTATCAGCGTAATGGAGCTGGCCCGCGTCCTCGCTGCCGGGCCACGGCCGAAGCGGACAATTTATTTTGTGTGCTTTGGCAGTGAGGAACGCGGAGGCTGGGGCGCGCAATACTTTGTTGCTCATGCACCAGTACCGCTCGACATGATGGTTGCCGATCTGAACTTTGAAATGCTGGGACGACCTGATGCAAAAGTAGCCGCGAACACACTCTGGTTCACGGGCTTTGATCGGTCGAACCTCGGAGCTGAACTCGCCCGCCGCGGCGCGCGGCTGGTGGCTGATCCGCACCCGGAACAGAATTTCTTCCAGCGATCAGACAACTATACTTTGGCACTACGGGGTGTCGTGGCCCATACAGTGTCAAGCTTTGGCTTGCACGCCGACTATCACCGGCCGAGCGATGAAGCCGCAAAGATTGATTTCGTCTTTATGACCAGCGCGATTAGTTCGCTGGTTGCCCCCGTGCGTTGGTTGGCCAACACATCATTCCGCCCGCACTGGCAACCCGGCAAAGCCCCGACCCGCTAACAGGTGTTCAGAGTACCGCCTTTAGGCGGGCTTTGACATCCCGCTATTTGGCTCCCTACTTCTTCGATAGGACTACCTGCTGAATCGTTGGGGGCAGCGGGTGAATTTCGCTGTGCGTAAATCCCGCGTTGGCCGCCATTCGATCCAACTCAGCAAAGGTATAGGCATCGCCGTTCGGCGTGCTTCCCAACATCATCAGGCTGAACCCGGCTGCCTCTGGAGGCGAAATGCGATCGTCATTCGGCACAAATTCCAGCGTGACCGCCCGGCCACCATCTGCCAGGGCTGCATGGACCTTCCGCAGCAAAGTCTCGTTAGTAGCGGGATCGAAGTGATGCAGAAAGTTTGTCAATAGCACAATGTCATAGCCACTGCCAAAGTCGACATCGAAGGCACTGCCGGCAATAGTGCTGTAGCGATCGCTCACGCCTGCTTTCGCCGCATTCTCCTTCGCTACTTCCAACACATTAGACCAATCAAGCGCCACAATCTCTACGTTGGGATTTCGCTTTGCAAAAGCGAGCCCGAACAGCCCGTGGCCGGCGGCAATATCCAGGATCTTCAATTTTTGATCGGCGTCTTTGTCGACCAGATGGGCAATCAATTGTGCCGGCATTGCCATCATCGCACCCATCGCACGCGCGAACTTAACCCAGATCGGGTTTTCGGGGGCCACTGTGCCCTCCTCCGGAATCACAGTGCCACCCTTTCTGACTGCCGCCGCCAGATCGTTGAATCCAGCCGTCAGTTCCGGGGACAACAGGAACTCAGTCATACCGCCGAGATAGGCGGGCGAATGCTTATTGAGAAAAACTGTTGAATCCTGAGTCAGACTGTAACGAAGTCCATCTTTCTTGAGAAAGCCCATGATGCAGAGGTAGTCGCAGAGGATGCGCAGGCCGCGTTCGGACGCGTTGCAGTGACGGGCCATTTCAGCGACGGTAGCTTTGTCCTCCGCGATCGCTGTGAAAACCTCAAGCTCAATTGCAGCTCGCAACGCTTCACTCTGCTGGTAAGCGTTGATGGTCTGGAAAAAGAGTTGGGGAGTTGGTTGCTGTGTTACCGGACTTGACATTGATTAATGCTCCTTTGGAAGAAAGTATTTAATCCGCAGATTATACCGATTACGAGTCTTCCTAACATCGCGCCGACTCTGCGTTATCCCGAATTTATGCTGCCGGCAAGCCGTGGCGCGCGATCATCTCCATCTGCTCAGAAAAACGATCCAGCTCGTTCAGCGTCGTGTAGACATTCGGTGTGATCCGAATGCCCTGGAACTCTTCGTGAATGAGAGGCGTCGTAAAAATGTGGTGCTTGCTGAAGAGATAGCTGCCAATCGCGCTCGGATTCAAGCCTTCGATTTGTACGTTGGCGATGGCGCAGGACCGTTCCTCGCGTTACCGAGAAAGAATTCTGAATCACGGCCCAGTAATCTTCGTCCATGGCCACCTGCTGCGGTGTCAGGTGAGCAACGCTTTTTGTCGCTGCCTGTACCTCCCGCAACAGCGAAGCAATCGTCGCCGAAGATAGCGCAGCCAGTCCCAGGCCCGAGCCGGCCTGCGCAAGAAAATTCCGTCTGGTCGTCTCGGAATGTTGTCTCATCATGCCATCCTTCACCGAACCGCCGCCGGGCTCGGGTCACTTCCCTTCGTAGACCACCTCGCCGCCGATAATGGTCATCACACAATGCGTTTTCAATATCTCAGCCTCAGGAATTTTCATGATGTCGGCGGACAGCACGGTGAAGTCAGCGAGCTTGCCGATCTCGATCGAGCCGCGCAGGTGCTCTTCAAATGCCGCATAAGCCGCCCAACTGGTAAACATTCTGAGCGCCTGTTCACGGGTCGCTGCTTCCTCCGGATGCCAGCCCTCTCCCGTAAAACCTTTCATGTCTTTGCGTGCGACGGCGGCATAGAATTCGATCATCGGTTCCCCTCTCTCGACCGGCGCGTCCGAACCGCCCGCTATGGGAGATCCGCTTTTGATCAAGCTATGCCAGGCGTACGCGCCGGCCAAACGCTTGAGACCCAGGCGGCTGGGTGCGAAGTGCAGATCGCCAATCGCATGCGAAGGCTGCATCGAAGGGATCACACCTAAAGCGGCGAACCGGGGAATGTCAATCGGGTTGATAATCTGCGAATGTTCATCGCGCCAGCGCGGCTCGCGCACCTTCCGCTCTTCCGGCGGCACAGCCTTGAGAGCCCTTTCGTACTCGTCGAGGATAAAACGGTTGGCACGATCCCCAATCGCATGAGTCTCAATCTGAATCCCCTTGCGCAGAGCTTCCAAAAGCAGCGGCCTGAGATCGTTTTCCTTGATGGTGAGAAATCCTGACGTCTCGGGCGCATCAGAGTAGGGATCGAGCAAGGCAGCGCTGCGCGAACCCAGCGAACCATCAGCGTAGAGCTTGATGGAACGCACGGTCAGGCGGTTGCCGAAGGCGCCGATGATTGGCCCTTCCTGCATTAGCCGCTGCGCGTCCGGGCCGGGGCCCGACAGCGCTTTGTAGATGCGCAGCCTAATCTTCCCTGCGCCGTAAAGCTTCTTGAAGATCTCTACATCCTCATAACTGCCGCCCGGGTCTCCGATCTGACACCAACCGAGTTCTATATCGCGCTTCACTCCGAGGACCACCGCCCGCTCTTCGTCCTCAGGCGAGGTTGGGGGCAGATGGCGCCGTACCAACCCCTGGGCTGCATCCAGCAGCATCCCATTGGGTTCGCCGCTTTTGTCTTTTGAGATCTCACCGCCAAATGGATTCGCTGTGTTGCGGCCGAGGCCGGCAATCTTCAGCGCCGCACTGTTGACTACCGTGCCGTGCCCGTCAGCGCGCGTAAGGATGACAGGATTGTCAGGAGCGATCTTGTCGAGATCCCAGCGGGTGGGAAATACCTGCGGCGTCCAGAACGTTTCAATCCAGCCACGACCGGTAACCCACTCGCCCGGCTTCGCCTGCGCAACGCCTGCCTTAACTTTGGCAAGGAAGTCCGCGAGGCTGGTGACTCCCTCGAGATTCAAAGTCATTTCGCGAAAACCCACCCCGGAAAGATGGTGATGAGCGTCGGTCAAACCCGGCACAACTGTGCGGCCATGAAGATCCACAACCCGCGTGCCTTTGCCTACATATGCCTGGGCCGCAGCAGAAGAACCAACAAAGACAATGCGGTCTCCTTTGATCGCAACGGCTTCCGCATGCGCCTGCTTCTCATTGACGGTGTAGACATTGCCATTCTTCAGCACGAGATCGGCAGGTTCAGGTTTTGGTGTGGCGAACAAGCCAAGCAGCAGAATGCTCAGCGAAGCTAGCATGGTTTTCATGATAGTCCTTAGTTAACGAAAGCCTTCTGGAATGGAAAACAATGGAGTTATATCACAGCGCGGCGTTTCTCAAATACCCTGGGATGCTGCTCAGTGATTTCACGAGTTTTAATTGCCTCGCCCTGATCACAATGCATATGAGCGGCACCCGCTCTATAATCCAACCACCAAATTCAAATTGAATGACAAGGCGGATACATGAATATTGAGACATTGGATCTGATGACAACGAATGGCGCTACCACGGCTTACGTGGCGCGGCCAAATAATGAGGTTTCGGCCGCCGTTCTTTTGATACAGGAATATTGGGGCATTAACGATCACATTCGCGATCTCGCCGGTCGTTTCGCGAACGAAGGATACCTGTGTGTAGCACCCGACCTCTACCGGGGCCGCCTCGCCAGGGATCCCAAAGAAGCTGCCGCAATGATGGCTGCGCTGGCGATTGAGGACGGGATGGAAACGATTCGCAAAGCCATGGAAGCTGCGACGGAAACATGCGGCGTAAAAAAGTTCGGCATCATTGGCTTTTGCATGGGCGGCACGTTCGCCTTGCGCGCTGCGTGCGAGATTGATGAGTTGGCGTCGGCCGCTGCTTTCTATGGAGATATTCCCAGCGAATCAGTGCTGGCTAACTTGAAGGTTCCCACGTTGTTTGTGGTGGCCAGTCGCGATACCTGGATCACACCAGAAAAAGCAGACGAAGTAAGAGACGCAGCGAGCAAATATCATTTGCCGGTTGAGGTAGTCAGCTACGAAGCGGATCACGCATTCTTCAACGACATGCGCCCCGCAGTTTATGACGCTGAAGCTTCCAATGATTCGTGGCAGAGAGTGCTCGACCTCTTTAAAAGAAATTTGCCTCGGTAATATACGTGCTTCATTTCCCACAGGTCACATAGTTTTCTAAATCCCCTCAGCGTGCGCTGGGGATCGTTCAGTTCCAACCTAAGGGGTGTGGCCAAGCAGTCCGAGCGGACGCATGATAATAGCCCAGCAGTTCACTGCTGGGGATAGGCGCGCGATGACTCGTAGTCCGTGAAGCGGCACGGCTGAACTGATTTTGCACGTGCACCTTTCAGTCGTCCGTCACACGGACTTACTCTCGGGTGCCGCTATGGTCCCAGGGATAAATCGCTGGGCTATTTTCAGTAGTCCGCTAAACGCGGACTTAAGGGGATTCTAACGTACTGCGTGTTCGTCGAGGATCTGAATCATCCCCCGGCTTACGCCGGCGGGATTAGCGATCACTGTGCCGGCGGGTTTATCACCAGAAATTCCTCCAACTCCGTTGCAGTCGGTAGCGAATTCCGCGCACCCAGCGATCGACATTTCAAAGCTGCGGTGGCATTGGCGAAGCGCAAGGTGGCTTCGATATCTTCGCCTCGCAACAGGCCATAGATAAATCCCGCATGAAAGGCATCACCAGCCCCGGTCGTATCACGACAGCCACCGGGTACTTCAAAGGCGGGCGCTGCGAAGAATTGCTCACCACAATAAATGAGCGCCCCCTGGGACCCGAGCGTCATGCCAACAACCCCGCAACCATAACGCGCTTTGAGCTCCAGCAACGCTGTCCTTTCATCGGCTATACCCGTCAGGCGATTGGGAAAACCTCTGGAGACAATCAGCAGATCGACAAGAGGCAGCAACTCAGGCAAGCCTTCGTAGATCGTGTCGACATCGGCCGAGACAAGTGTACCCGCAGCGCGCGCTGCCTGGGCCATCCTCGCACCAGCCGGCGGATCGTGCGCGTCCAAATGCAGCATTCGCCCGCGTGAAGTTAATTCAACCGGCGCCTCTGCGGCGAGATAACCGACGCGATCATCGCGATCCCAAATGATCGTGCGCTCGCCGTTGCGAACATCAATGATGATGAAGGCCACCTGATTACGCGCGCCCTCAACGACCTCGGCAAATTCCAGATTGACGCCTTCGGATTTCAGCGACTCGAGGCCGAACACTCCTTCGGCGTCTGACCCAAACCGCCCCGCATAAGCAGTTCTCAAACCCAGGCGCTGCAGTCCGACCATGGCGCTGGCACTCTGTCCGCCGGCTTCCTGCTGATGCTCGAGCAGACGCAATTTGACATCGAACTCGGGATACTCCGGCACGACGATCAGATGATCGACGGCATTCAGGCCAAAGCCTACAGCGTCGAATTCCCGGTCATCCGGCACTAAAAAGGGAAAGCGCATTTTTATCTCACTGAACCAATGTTTGACGTTTGGCTGCGGAGCCGGCGTGTCTTTTGGGATGAGTCAACGCGCGCTGCAGCCTCATCCTCAATAGCCTTCGCCAGTATCGTCGGATAAAATAACACTGCTTCCCCGCTGATCCACTAATGAACCTGGAACAAAAGCTCAAAGAGATTCCCGCAGCGCCGGGCGTTTACCTGCACAAAGACGCTGCCGGCAAGATTCTCTATATCGGCAAAGCCAAGAGTCTGCGCAGCCGCGTGCGACAGTACTTCCAGGCCGGCGGTCCCGTTCGCTTCGGCTATGACATCAAAACCGTGGAGCTGGTGCGGCAGATCGCGGACGTCGAGTTTATTGTCACCGACAACGAAGTTGAGGCATTGATCCTCGAAGCTACGCTCGTCAAACAGCACCAGCCGCGCTTCAATTACAAATTAAAAGACGACAAGACCTATCCACATCTGAAGCTGACCGTCAACGAGCCTTTTCCCAAGGTCGTCATCACGCGCCGCATTCAAAAAGATGGCGCACTCTACTTTGGTCCATTCCTGCCGGCGAGTCTGGCGCGGAAAACGATTGATTTGATCAATCGCACTTTCCAGTTGCGCACCTGTGACATTGAGATCGACGGCAAAGCGCCCCGGCCGTGTCTTGAATATCACATCAAGCGCTGCCTTGGCCCATGTGTCAAAGGCCTTTGCACTTCGCAGCAATACCAGGAATCGGTGCGTGATGTGCGGCTGTTGCTCGAGGGCAGAAACACTGAACTTGCAAATACGCTCGAAGGACGCATGGCCCAGGCTTCGGAAGACATGCGCTACGAGCTGGCAGCCAAGTATCGCGATCTGCGCCAGACAGTCATCAAACTTTCTGAGCAACAAAAAATGGCCAGCTCGCCCGAACGCGATGTGGATATCTTTGGCTACTATCGCGAGGGCCAGCGGCTGGCGCTGCAGCTATTTACCCTGCGCGAAGGCCAAATCGTCGGCCGGCGCGAGTTCTTCTGGGAAGATCTGCCTAAAGATGATTTCAATCCCGCGCCCTTTCTGAGTGAAGTACTCGCACAGTATTACTCTTCGGACTATGTGCCGAAGGAAGTCTACGTGCCGGTCGACTTTGACGATCGCGACTTGCTGGAGAAAGCGCTCAGGACCAGAAAAGCGAGGCGCGTACGCATCATTACTCCGCAACGCGGAGAAAAGCGCGACCTGATCGATCTGGTCGAGAAGAACGCTAAGCTCGCCTTCGAACAGCGTTTTCGCGTGCTCAAGCCGGACATGAAACTCGTACTGGAGGACTTGCAGGAAACACTCGAACTGCCGCACTTTCCGGCGCGCATCGAATCATTCGATATCTCGAATATCCAGGGAGCCGAAAATGTCGCGGGCATGGTCGTCTGCGAAAACGGCAAGATGAATCGCCAGCAATATCGCAAGTTCAAAATCCGGACGGTTGAAGGATCAAACGATGTGGCCTCGATGCGCGAAGCCGTTTTCAGACGCTACCGGCGAGTGCTCGACGAAGGCCAGCCTCTGCCGGATCTGATCATGATCGATGGAGGCAAGGGACAGTTGGGGGCAGCCGCCAGCGCCATGCGCGAACTCGAGCTGGAAGCCATCCCAATGGTGGGCGTGGTGAAGCCGCTACACCGCCACAACGAAGTCTCACACTTGCTGGTCAAGGGCCGTGAGGATGAGCCGGTTTACATGGACTCACATTCGCTGATACTTCGTCTGCTGCAGATGATTCGCGACGAGACCCATCGCTATGCGGTCACCTATCACAGGAAACGGCGCGAGCTGCGAGACTTCACCTCTGAATTGACCGCCATTCCCGGCGTGGGTGACAAGCGGAAGAACAGGTTATTGAGAAACCTGGGTTCGATTCAGCGAATTGCGCAGGCTAGTGTTTTGGAATTGACTCCGTTCGTGGGACGTAAGACAGCGGCAGAGATAGTCGAGCACTTTGCGCGTCAACGCGCGCTCGCCGAAGCCGGGGGAACGCAAACCTGACGGGTTGGGGCGTTGTGCTTGTGCCTAGTACTTTGTGCTTTGGTTCTCGATACATTCGCAAATCCCCCCAGTGTCAACTGGGGATCGGTTCAGATCCAACCTAAGACAGAAAAATGAATCGCCCTCGCTAATCCTCTCGGCGTCCGCTGGGGGATCAGATCCAACCTTGGAGGACCAATGACAACATCCGGTTGGATCTGAAGCCTCCCCCTGCTCACGCAAAAGGGGATTCTTATAAGTGTAAGAACTTCGGAACTTGGGCTGGGATTGAAGAATCCCCAGACTCACCCGGGGAATTGTCCAATCGCGTTATCCTCCGGCTGCGCTGGTGCGCTCTCCCTTAAACTCATAAGTGATGTGCAGACGCAGTGAGCCTTCCAGTACTTCAGCGCGCAAGTCTTTGACGGTAGCTTTCAACACACCTCCGCTGGCTTTTATCGGAATCTCAGGCACCAACTGTGGCGCGCGCAAAATCTCCAACGGATTGACGCGTTCGTTGATAGCATTCTGCACAAACACCGTGACGAAGCTGTTCGCCACCGGTGCTACTCCTTCAAGGTTGACGCCTTCGACATTGAGCTGACCATAAAGAGTCTGCTTCGCTTGATCGAATGACAGCTGGATGCTGGACTGGGCCCAGCCTTTAAACTGCATGCAGTTGCCAAGCGCGTTATAGCTGCCGCTGAATGCGAGCGGCAGAGTTATGCGGCCCCCGGAAAACTGCACGCGTGTCTTGACGTTATCGCCTTCAGATAAAAGCGTAATGGTGTTCGTGCAGCCACTTTGAAAAACAGCCGGGCGCATCGGTGAATCACCCGGCTGCGAGTTGTTTTGCGACAATTTGAAAGCAGGCGCAGCCAGGTCGCGAAAAATGCTGGCCAGCACCTGATCAAAAAACTTGTCGTCCAGGGACATGACTAAAGTACCCGGCGCATCGCCGCCAGGCGCGGGCGCCTGCACTACCGTCCCCGGCGACTGGCGCGCCCGCGGGGTTCCAAGAAAATAGATGGCTGCACCGCCACCCAGAATTATTCCCACTATCAACAGGATTATGTATTTCATTCCCTGGTCCTCGGTTGCTTAGGGCTTGACGGGTGACGGAGTCGTAGCTGGTGCCGATGAAGCTCCGGGCGCCGGCGCTGTATTCATGTTCGACAGTAAGGCTTTGATCAGCGCTGTTGCGGTATTCGTGATGGCGTCGATCTGACCGCGGATTTGCTCGGGTGGAATTTTGCTCAGACCGGTCGGCACTTCAAACATGGTGGCGTCAACGTCAGTATTGATATCACGCATCTCGGCCACAATTCGCGCCTCTTTCACACCTTTAACATCGCCGCTCGCCTGAGCATGCAGCTCTGAGCGCAGTGGCAGGCCAGTGTCCTTATCAATGTAGACAAAGCCCTGGTTCTTGACGTCGCCAGCCTGAGTCTCAGTCTTAACAGCTGAATTGTAGCTGTACTTGATAGCGGTGCGGCCGTTGAACTGTTCTTCACCAACCCGCTCCACACCCTTGAGCTGTTCCAGGTGACTCACGATTTGTCCGGGCGTCATCAGCTTATGAATCTGAAACCCGACTGCTTCCTGAGTAAGCTCGGCGTACTGCTTGCGACCGGGCAGCAGGACATAGTGTTGCTGGCCTTTGTCGAGGTAAATCAAATCCGACCCGTCCGGTAACTTAAAGGCAACGCGTCGGGCCGCACCATCGCGAGCGATGGCGGCAGAGAGCGTGGGGATACCGATGGCTTTGTCTCCCCCTTCGGTTTCCGCACTGAGTACGAGTGTCGCCCGGTACTTCTCGGGTTCGCGTGCGCTGATTCCCGAGGCCGTAACCGGTGGCTCGGCATTGATGTTCGCGGTCGACGTGTTGACATTGGCGATAGTCGTGTTTGCATTCGCATTGGAAGTAGCCGGTGTCCCGCAGCCGCTCAACATAGCGGCCAGACCCAGGGCTCCCAACAAATAAGTAAGTGAAAAGAGTTTTGACGAAGTGCTGCGCATAGGAATCTCCATGGTCGAATGCAAGCGCCTGGGCGCCGGCGATCGAAAATTAACGGGCGTCTTTAGTTGCAGGGGAGGCCGTAGCATAGCACGCATGGCCCACTCGGCAAACTATGGCCCTGGGACCGCACGCTTCCAGCGTGCCGCCGGTCACCAGAAAGGGCTTTCGAAGAACAAATGTGCGTGCCCTCAACTTCTCATCCCGCCGAGCATTGACTTGAGGACTCGTTCTGGCATAGAAGCATTCCGTTCTTTCAGCCTACTCTTGCGAGTCGCCAATCATGAAACTATTTCCAGCTCTACTCCTGCTAAGTCTTGCCCTTTCTCTCTGCAATTTATTGAAATCAAAGAACGCGAATAGCAGTGCCGGAGGATCGGGCACATCATCTTCTTCTACTTCAGCCAACACCATTAGCGCAGAGAAGGCAGCGCCTACTGCCGCGCAAACAGCAGCTCTTGCCGGCGGCGAAACCGTCAAATGGGACCAGCAGGGAATGTCCTGGACCATCCCGCCCAAATGGACCAAGGTTTCAGAAGATCGCAACAGCTTCACGGCCCGGTCACCCGGCGGTTTCGATGCCGCTAATCTGATCGTTTCGATCTCCCCTATGGCCGAAGACTTCCCCAGTGAGATAAGTCTGAAGGCGACTTATGATCAGCAGAAGACAAGGATAAAAAACGGCGAGGTGGACGAGGTGCGCTGGTTGGAGCTGGATGGCGTCAAGGGAGTGCAGTTTCGCGAGTCGAACCCGGACAAGCCTGACGGCTTCCGCCGTACTCAATGGATTACTTTCCGTAAATACGCCGGCCAGTTGCAGCAGGTCAATATCATTATCTCGACCGACGGCAAAGATTATCCCAGACATCAGGATGCGATTTACGGAGTGCTCTACTCAACCAAGCTGGTGCACTAGTCCGGCCGAAAAAAAATCCGCAGATTACACCGATTACGCAGAACGAATAACAAGAGGGCGCATAAGCCCTTTCTTCTGCGGAGCTTCAGTTCTGATGTTTTTGAATCTGTGTAATCACGTAAGCTGCGGATGTCCTTACTTCCGATTCCTTAACCACTCCCGGCCGGCTGAGCACAAATCAAGAAAGTTGCACATGCGGCAATGGAGGCCGGGCTTGACCGGAAACTCTGCGGGTTCGCGAGCAGCGACAATCGCGAGCATGGCTTCATCAATAGCGCGCCCACACGCGGCCGGCTCAAGCAACTGCTCGCTCAATTGAACTTCGACATTGGGATCGAGAAAGTGCAGCGTCACCTTGAGGCGGTGGCCTGCGAGCGGACCGGGCAGCAATTCGCGCACGGCCAGGGCGTAGGCCTGCAGCTGCAGTTGATAATCGAATGCCGCACGACTAACTATCGAATCAACTTCCCCATCAACAGTTTTAGGGTCGCTTTTAACCGCTACGTCAGCGGAAAAATCGAAAGCGATCTGTTGGGCGCCGTCTCTGGTTGAGGTCCCCTTTCCCTTTACGTCCAAGCCGTCTGGCGCGGGCCCGGAATTCTTTATCCGCAATCTGTTGGTCTTGAAATCGATGATCTCGATTTCATAACCCTCGCCCGCCGGCGCCTGGGAAATCAAAAGTTTGTCGATAGCGCCGGTGAGCACTCCCGCCGGGCGTCGCAATTGAAACGGCAACTCGCTCCAGAGCCCGGCTTCTTTACCAGGCCTTGAAACCTCAGCGCTTAATGATTTTCGCTGCGCCGCGTCGACGCGTTGAAAAACCGCACTCGCCAAATAGTTCTCCGCCAGTGGCAGCAAGTCTTCGATTACCTTGTCGGTTTTGATTTCCAACAAGCGTTCTGCCAGCTCGGCCTGACGCGCGGCCGTGACATCCTGAAAACTCTGCCGCAGCCGCTCACGCGGATCTTCCCCGGCGCGATAGGCTTCGCAAAAGCGGTGCATGACTGCGCCCTTCAGCGTAGCAGTGAGATTGGCCGGCGGCTCCGGAGCTTCCGCGTTGTTCCAGACGGCAATGGCCTCGGCAGTAGGCGCGTGCAGGACGCGATCGAAATAGTATTGACGCTGACAGCGCTGAAAGTTGATCAACTGGGTGACGCTAAAGCGATTGACCGAGCGGGTAGTTTCCGGAGCAATCGCGCTCAGTAATGGGAAGGCGTCGGCAAGCATATCTGCATGCGCGGCAAGCTCAGGCGCAGTTTCATCGACTTCTGCGCGGACGCCAGTTTCCGAAACTCCCTCAAGATTTATCGTTAGTTGAAGCTGAAGCTCGTCTGACAAATCAATGGTTCCGCTTTGCGTCTGCGGCAACAGATCGAGTGACTGCCATATCCATCTCAGCCAGGTATCTCCCCGGCCGCCAAAAGTCGCGAGGTCCCTCGTCGTGCCTGAAAGAATCAGACGATCTTCAGCTCGAGTCGCCGCGACGTAAAGCAGCCGCATACTTTCGAATTGTTCGCGCCAGGCATGTCGCTGCTCGAAGCGGCTAAAGGTCGAGCCGGCGACCTGTTTGCTGCGGCCGTCGGGCACTTTCAAAGTAAGACCCTGATGTCGATCCAGCAGCATCCAGTTGTCAGGCACACGGGAAACTCGCTGCAGTTCGGGAAGAATGACGATCGGAAATTCCAGACCCTTGACCTGATGGATTGTCATGAGGCGCACCGCATTGGCCGCTTCGTCGATCTGGCCTTCGCTTTCGCGACTGCCGATCGCTTCGAACTCTTCTACGTAGCGCACAAAGTCGCGAATCAAATGCGCGCCTGAACGCTCGAAACGTTCGGCCAGCGTGAACAATCGCTCCACGTTCGCCAGACGTTGCGCCCCATCATAGGTTGCGGCGATAACTGTCTGATATTCCGACTGTGCGACCGCAAACCGCAACAGGCTACTGAGCGAGTAGTGGTGCCGTCGCGCCATCAGAGAATTGATCAAATAAGCAGCGCGATCGAGCAGGTCGTGTTCCTCAGCGCTCACAAAGGCCAACTCTTGATGGTCCTGTAAACCGGTCAGCAAGCGTCGCACTTGCGTGAAGTGGCGCAACGCATCGCCGGCCTCCACCTCGTTCAGAGTGGGTCCGCAACGCAGCGCCAGCAAGGCGTTGTCAGAGATACCACCCAGGGGTGAGCGCAAAACCGCGGCAAGAGCCAGCTCGTCTGTCTTGTTGTCAAGAAACCGCAGCAGTTGGATCAGGTCGGTGATCTCTTCGCGCTCATAGAAGCCACGCCCAAGCACGGTCTGATAGGGGATGTGTGCCCGGCGAAACTCTGACTCGTACACCTGCACGTTGGTCATAGCGCGAAACAACAATGCGATGTCGCTATACCTGGAAACGGCTCTGGGACCGCACGCATCCTGCGTGCACTCAACTTTCTCTGCCTCGTTGTCTAAGTTGAGAAGTCCAGTGCCGGGTTGAAGATCAGGACTGGCAGCACGCAGGATGCGTGCGGTCCCAGGGTCGGTCCCAGGCTTTGTGAGCGCGAGAATTCGTTGCGCCACCTGTCTTGCATCCAGTTCGCGCGACGATTGCTCGGCCTTGGGATCATCGTCACCGCTCGCTTCAGTAGTCACCAGCAATTCAACCAGCGGCCCACTATCGCGCGGCTCGCGTTTCGCTTCGCTGGGCTCGTGTTCCACATAGCCCAACTGCTTCAGCTCGTCCGCACTTATTTCATCCCCGGGCCAAAACAGGCGGGCAAAAAGATAGTTGAAGAAATGAATGAGCTGCGGCTGGCTGCGGAAATTCAGGCGTAGCGGTCTCTCTTCTCCACTGTTGGCGAGCAGGGTGCTGGTCATCTCGCGAAAGACATCAACGTCAGCGCCGCGAAACCCGTAGACTGACTGCTTGCGATCGCCGACGACGAAAAGGTTTGCGCTCTGCCGCAGGTTCGCTCGCAAAGCTAAGCGTTCGAGCAGACGGCGCTGCAGACCATTAGTGTCCTGAAACTCGTCAACCAGAAAAAATTTGTAGCGCTCGGCAGCCCTGGCGATTACTTCCGGACGTTCTAGTAACTCGAGGGTCCGCACCTCGAGATCGTCGAAGTCGAGAGCTGAAAGCTTTTGCTTCTCTTCTTTCAACCGCTCATCGATGCGGCTAAGCACGTTTACTACTTCCAGCGCATATTGTTTGGCAAAGAGATCCAGACTAATCTGCGGCACCAGGCCAGCCAAATCTTTTTCCCAGATCAGTTTATCGACGGCATTCACCAGGGGCTTGAGTTCACCGCGCGCCTGGGGCCGCAGCGAACGAAAACCTTCGACGAGGCGGCAGTAATCGGCGAGACCCGCCGGCTCAGGCAGTATTTTCAGCCGGGGCTGAAACTGGGTCCAGGCGGCAGCGACTTCGGCTAGCTTCAGACGTTGAGAGGGAGTCGTCCGCGGGAACGACAGGAAATCTTTCATGGCGCGGTCCAGATCGGCGAGCGCGCGTTCATAGTCTTCTTCAGTAGCATGGCTGCGGGCAGTTTGCCGCGCCAACTCCGGAAGCGTCAGACCCTGCCCGCGAACATCGCGATACAACTGAGCCAGCGCGGCCGCCAGCTTGCCTCTGCCGACGCCGAGCGTCAGGCGCGATATCTCAACATGCCCGGAACTGATGAACTCAGTCAGGGCAGCTTCCACCACGCCCTCCAGCAACATCGCAGAGCGATGTTCATCAAGCAACAGAAACTGCGGATCGACTCGAGCTTCGACTGGAAACTCTCGCAGCAGCCGGGCACAGAAACCGTGAATGGTAGTGATGACCGCACCGTCGAGCGTACGCTTGTAGGCAAGCCAGTGTCGCCGTTCATCGGGGGCCGCCGTCTCGAGAATAAGATTGAGTTGCGCGCGCAGGCGTTCCCGCATTTCGTTGGCGGCACGGTTGGTGAATGTGATGGCGACGATCTGATCGATGGAAAGTTTTTTTTCGCGCAGGATGTGCAGGTAACGTTCGACCAGCACCGTGGTCTTACCCGAACCCGGCCCCGCCGTCACAGAGATGTGCCGGTCTATCTCATAGGCGGCCGCTGCTTGTTCCGGGAGAAGTTGACGTCTGAGTTCCGATGATGCCATTAAGAAATAACTATCCGATTATACCGATTACACAGATTACGATTAGAACTTCACTGAAAGCTATGTAGCCTCTCTTATTTTAATCAGCACCCAAATGCTCTTATTTGGTTTTGTCTTCTTCGTCTGTGTAATCGGCGGAGTAATCTGCGGATACTCTCTTTCGATCAATTCGATAGCGATCATACCGGCACACTGCTGCGAAGTCACAAAATCGGCAAGTCTTCTGTTTCTCAGAAGGGTTGACACTGAAGTCGCCGGCGCGCATGCGATCCAGGAACTCCCAAATTTTCGCGATTACATCTTCACGAATCCGTTGCCACTCATCGTCGGCGATGACGCTGCTGACCCGGCTGCCGATGCCGGAATATTTGACGGCCTCGACGCGGTGCAGCCCCTTGTTGCGACGGTCTGTGCCGCCGCGAATCACGTAGTATCCCCCACCCGCGATGGTGTGGTCCGGCAGAATCAACCGCTCCAACGCTTCGAGATAAATCGGCAGCTGCAAACTGCGCCCGGACTTGATGTCTTCGAGGCTTGATCCGATTGACAATTTATAGTCGTAGGCAATCAGCGTTTTGTCGGCGGACACGTCAACGCGATCAATCTGGCCGCTGAGCTTGAGGCTCTCTTCACCAACAAAAGTCGAGCGTGATAATTCCAGCGGCTCGACCGACGAGTGCGGATCGCGAGTGCCCGTCTTCATGCCAAACCCAACTTCAAAATAAGCCGGCACGACGTTGTGCGCCGCCGCCTCCTCCTGAATCCCGAGCTCATATAGCAGCACCTGGTCCAGCAGAATCTTGCGAATCTCACGATCAATTTTCCAGATCTGCCGGTTCAGCGGCGGCACAACGCGCTCGTGTTCATCGAAGACACTATCAGCCAGCTCTCTCAGCTCAGTCTGGAGAGCTTCGCGATCCAGTAAGTAGAGGGCCTGGCGCCGGTGCTGCTCAAAAAAGCGGCGCAGAATATCATGCAGCAGCTTGCCCGCATCGATCGCCTGCAGATCAAGCGCTGCCTCACCACGCGGCTCCAGCTTCAACACGCGCTGGCCAAAAAATCGATAGGCGCAGTTCCCAAACGTGCTCAAGCCGCTCGCGCTGTGAACCATCTCCGCACCCAGTCTCTGCCTCAGTAAAGCTAACAGATGGGGTTCGGTAATCTGGCCATCATATGGGCCGAAGAAGTCTCCGGCACGCTCTCGCTCGATCTCGATCCGGCGCAAAGCGGAGTTACTCAGCAAACCGTCATTGCGCGAGAGTGTCAGGAAACGCTTCAGGCGCGATTCCGGCAGCAGTTCACTTTTCGCGCCGCGCTGCAGATGACGCTCCTGCTGCCGCACCAGTCCTACATTCAAGCCGGTAGCGCGCGAAACCCCTGCGAGATTTCGTCCTTCATAGTCACGGCGAATCGGCTCCGCTTCGAGTTCGAGCGGTGCGATGGCGCGCCGCAATTCATCGACATAGTAAGAGGCTACCGTTTCAGTATCGTCTTCCAGCAACAGGGGCCGGCTGAGGTAAAGACGTTCCGTCGCGCGGCAGGCAGCCTGATAGAAATAATGTTCTTCCTTTAGCAGAGTCGCAGGCGAGATGTCCTCGAGCAACAGGCCGTATTGCTTTAGACGCTCGCGCTCTTCGTGGGGATAGATCCAATCGCGTGCAGCCCGCATGGGGAAGCCGCCTTCCACCAGACCCGCGATGAAGATGGCCCGAAAACGCAAGCCGCGCACATCGGTGACTTCCAGCACACGCAACCCACCCGCGGCCGCAGCGCCAACTACCTGCGTCTGGGAACTGAGACACCGCCGTACTTCCTCGATGAAGGTTGTCAGATCGGTTTCGACTTTGGGACCACACGCATCCTGGGTGCTTCCAGGCAGCGGCGCCTCGTCTTCCAAAGCGAGACTTTCAACCGGTGCTTGAGAGAGGTCGTCACTTGGAGCACGCAGGATGCGTGCAGCCCCAGGTCCGGCAAATTCAATACTCTTGACCGCCGCGATCATGGCGCGGCGCAGCGCTTCAAGACTGTTGTAGTTGAGGGTCGCAGCCGGCAATTCCTCGTCATCCACAGCATCTCTGATGGGGCCGGCAATTTGTTCACGAAAATTCAACTGCTCGAGCATTTGCGTCAGCGCCATACGCAGTTCGGAGGGCCCTCCAGCGCGTGGGATGGAATTAATGCGCTCCGCGAAGGCCTGCAGGACAAGGGAGGTCCAGGCCAAAGCTGCCGGGTGAATGTCCCGCGAGGGGCGACGTTTCTTTTCCACCTCGGCGTTGTCAACTTTGGCAGTTTCCGCGTTCTCAATCTGATCGGCTTCATCGGGATCGCGCGCCTGCTCGTTGGCGTCGATGTTGAGTAATTGCCTGGTAGCCTCGGCTGCGGGAAGTTCAGTGATCAGTTTGCGCGCGCGCGCCTGCCAATCGCTGAGTCGCAGTTCGCTGCCGACGTAAGCGAAAGCATTCTCCAGCGCGTCAGCGTCCCAAAGCCCGATCCGGTAACGGCGTTTCAGTAAGGCGACTCGCTTTGCATCCGGCGCCTGATCGTCCTCAATCAGCAGGTGGCCATACTCTCCATCGAAGCGCGCGGACAACTCCGCCAGAACCCCTGCGTTCAGTCGGAAATATTCTGACTTGATCAAATCAGCGAGGTCTGACGTGCGCGGATCGGCGCCCTCAGAGCCGGCCAGTCCTTCGAGAATATTGAAGAGCTTGAGGGCGGCGCGATTTGCAGGGATGTCGTTGGCATCGAGGCGCAATTCCAGATTGCAGGGCAACAATTCTTCGCGCATAACGCGCGCGATCGTTTCCGCGTAAGCGGCTCGCTGCCGGACCACTAATGCGATGTCTGCGAGATTGAATTCTTCCTGCAGGACAAGGCGCTTTACTTCTTTTGCGATGGCGTGGATCTCCACATCACGATCGCCACACTCCCAGTACCTGATCTCCTCTTGCCTGGGACCGCACGCATCCAGCGTGCTCTCAAGTTCCGGCGTCTCGTTCTCAGAATTAGAACTCTCAGTACTGGCCTGAGAGCTGCTGTGACTGGCAGGCAGGATGCCTGCGCTCCCAGGAGCATCCTGCGTGCTCTCAAGTGGCGGCGCCTCGTTCTCAGAGTTAGAACTTTCAGTACCGGCTCGAGAGCTGCTGTGACTGGCAGGCAGGATGCCTGCGCTCCCAGGCACTGGATTGAACAGTCTCTCGCGTAACGCCGAGAGCGCGCCGGGGGTGGGGAGGACTTCCACAGCGCTGGTCTTTATTTCAAAGTCAGCCACGGATGAAAGTTGTTGTATCGTTTGTTGAAACGGTAGAAAGATTTCCGGATTGCGCCCATCGTAATTCAGATTGACCAGCACTTCCGGAATGCGCGGAATCAGCTGGCGCAAAATCTCGCCCTGCACCGGCGTGAAGTCAAAGAAACCATCAAGCACCAGCAGACGCACATCCGCCAGTGACGGCAACTGCCAGGTCTCAGCTCTCGTCTCACCTTTTAGAACTGCCAGCGCTCGTAATTGATCGGCATCAGCCTCAGTGAGTTGATGTTGTTCCAACAGGTCGCAGTAGGTTGAGTAAATGAGCGCGACTTCGTGATCGAAATCAATTTGCCGTGGAATCCCGGCTGGCCCGGAACTGCTTTGTTCGTGGGAGCGCTCTGTGACGATGCGTTGCAGCTCCGCAGGTGTCATCGTGGCGCGTTCAATTTCACCCAGCAGCGTTGCGATGGTGCTGACACAGCCCTCACGCCCGGCGAGCGGCGCGATCGCTTTCAAATGACCGGCTGTCATCAGCGTCGTCAGTATTTGTGAAACGAGACTTCGCTTCAGCGGCAGTTCTTCACGATCGATCGCGAGACGTGAGGGCAGCGGCTGACCGTTGTCAGTTACAGCTGTCGAAAGCAGCCGGCGCACAAAACCGCGGAAGAGGTAAACGGGCAACTCACCCCAGACACCGCGATTTCTGTTGCCGTCCAGAATTCCCTGTGTCACGAGTTCCAGCAGTGGATGCGAGGCTGCGAGGTAGAGGAATTGCTGGGCTTTGTTTTGTGAGACAAGCTCGGCACAACGCTCAATCAAACGCGCTCGATTGTTGCCGAGTAATGGTCCTAACCAGATTTCCTTTGCCAAGATACTATCCACCGATTACGCAGATTCCACCGATTTTGCAGAACTTGGGAGATGATTTTTAGGAATAGCGAAGATGCCGCCGGTCTCATACCTACCTTAGTCTGCGGAATCTGCGGATAACCATCTCACTGCTACTACGAGTATCCACCGATTACGCAGATTTCACAGATTCAGAAATGGCTTTTTGGTACTTGATGACCCACCTAACTCGGCCGTACCGAAGTCATCTGCGGAATTAGCGAAATCTGCGGTTAGCCCTCTCACTGCTTCTCGCCACCGTAAGCGCTTCTGGAACTCAGCAATGGCAGCGAATCATCGCCAGTATCTTCCGTTTCGTCCGCCACCAGATCCGGAAACAAACCCCCTTCATCCAAACTCAGTGGCCGGGTCGCTTTGTCAATCGGTTCGAGAGTGTCAATTTCAATACCAGCGAGCGCGCCCCGCTCCTTGAACTTGCGCGCCGTTACAAGTACGCGCGCTTCGAGTGAGCCGACACCTTTGTTGTAAGACTCAAGCGCGCGATCCAGGCCTCGGCCGATGTCAGCAAAATAATTAGTGAAGGTGCGCAGGCGATCATAAAGGTCCTTGCCGAGCTTGCTGACTTCCTGTGCATTCGCCGCCATCTGTTCCTGGCGCCAGCCGTAAGAAACAGCTTTGAGTAAGGCAATCAATGTCGTCGGCGTCGCGATGATCACACCCTGATTGACTCCGTCTTCGATCAGCTTGGGATCGTTTTCCAGCGCCGCGCTATAAAAACTCTCGCCCGGCAAAAACAGTAAGACAAACTCCGGAGTCGGCTGCACGGTTTCCCAATATGATTTCTTGCTGAGCGCGCCGATGTGCGTACGCACCAGGCGCGCGTGATCTTTCAAACGCGCGCTCCGCGTGACCTCGTCTGTGGTGGTGATGGATTCGTAAAATGCTTCGAAGGGCACCTTGGCGTCGACCACGATCGTGCGATTGCCCGGCAAACGCACAATCAAGTCCGGACGGATACGACTGTCTTCAGTCATCACCGTGCTCTGCTCCTGGAAGTCGCAGTATTGCAGCATGCCCGCCATCTCAACGACCCGGCGCAACTGAATCTCGCCCCAACGTCCGCGCACATGGGGTGCGCGCAGGGCCTTGACCAGGTTACCGGTTTCAGCCTGCAGTTGAGACTGCGAGGTGGCGAGGGCACGCACCTGCTCACGCAATTCGGAGTAGGCTCCGGCCCGCGTTTTTTCGAGCTCTCCAATCTTGCCGTCGACTCTCTCCAGCGATTCCTTGAGCGGCTTGACGAGCTGATTGATCGCCTGCTGTCGCAATTCAAGATCGCCCTTCGCTGCCTCCTGCACCTGATCGAGCCTGCTCTTCGCGAGTTCCAAAAACGATTGGTTGTTGTCCTTGAGCGCGTCGCGCGACAGTGCCTTGAATTTCTCAGTCAGTTCTTCGGCAGCTTGCCTGAACGACTCACGGCGCTCGCTGGCAGCACGTCGCTCGCCTTCGAGTTCCGCCTTCAATTGCGAGTTTGTTTCTCTCAGGCTTTCACGTTCATGTATTTCTTTTTCCAGCCCGAGTTCGAGCCGCCGCAGATCCTGATCGCGCGCCGCCAGCCGTTCCTGCAGCGAAGCAAGGCGGGCTGACTCTTCTGCTTTGGCGGCATGATATGTCGCAGCGGATCTGGCTCGCAGCGCCAGCCACACCGCCGCCGCGCCGACACCGATGCCGATGAACAGGATCAAAATCGATATTAAGTTGGTGTCCATTCGTGATGAAGTTTAACAAACCGCGTTGCGGAAATGAAACGGTGTCCCGCAGCTGGATAAACTGCCCAGAACTTAACCGGGGTTAGCCCGTCTTGCGGCCGAAACAAGCGACCATTCGTTCGTAGACCTGGCGCGTGAGGCGCACGTCGTTGAGACAATATTCGCGAATTGCGGCCAGCTTGCCCGCGTTATAAAGGTCAAACACCTTGCTGCCTTCGACCTCGGTTGTCTTGCTGGATTCCAGGCCCAAAGCCCACGCAATATCATCCAGGCTGATGTTTCGTTTCGCCCCCAGCCACCAGTGATGCATTGTGTCGAACACACCACGCGCATGAAAGTCGGAGAGATTTACAAAGGGAGACGCGGCGAGTCCTTGCGCCAAACAACGCTGAAAGATGAACGGCAGATCAAAGCCGATCACGTTGTGGCCGATTATTTCGTCGACCTCGGGATCGAATCCTTTCATAAAATCCAGAAAAGCCGAAAGCAATTGCTTCTCATCCTGCTCGTTTCCCTCTCCATCGATGCCGAAGACATGCTCGCTCTCACCCAACTGCGCTCCGGCAAAATCTAGTCCCGCGATTGGCCCCAACTGGACCGCGATGCACAGCACCCGGCCCGATGCTGCACTCAGCGCGCCCAGTTGATAACAACGTTCCTCCTCAGCGGCGATGTCCTCGAGATAGCGCTGCTGCTGTTCGACACGCAGGTTGCCCAGGCGCATCGTCCGTTCCAATTGCGCCCCGACTCGCTCGCGAAAATCCGGCAACGCAAGGGTCTCAATATCCATGGTGAAGGCGCGCGGCAAAATCGGATCAGAGTGCTGCTGCTCGCGGTACTGCTCAAGCGAGATTGGCCGGTATTCCGCAAGGACGAACTGCGCGCGATCCTGGTAAGTTTCAAGATGTCCGGTGAGGCCCCACAAGCCTGGCGTAATCTTATTCCAGGTCTCCAGGACTTCGCTCCAGATGCGCAGAGAGAGCTTGCCGCTGGCATTTCGCGCGTGAGCTTCTAAAAATACTTTTCCCTGTTGCGTGCGCCTTTCACGCACCGACGTCACGGCCACCATCAGCCAGGTTTCCTCACCGTAAGCGAGTTCAGGAATTGGAATATTGCCTTTCATTAACACCTTTCGTTTGGCGTCGTCATTGAGAACTTCATTCTCTAACGGGCGCTGGGATTTCGAGGACAGTGTTTGAAATCTTCAGCAGCAAAACTGCACCACCAGCATGTCCCAACTTTGGCGATGGCTGTCAGTGACTAGGTGCTGACGGTTCATGGTCCGCTGGCCGGCCGCCGCTTTTCTGCGGACCGTCATTCGCTGCAACTTCCGCATTGATCTTCCCCAGCAGCATCAGTCCCACCATCTTGTAATCGGCGAGGAACGACCAGAGCGGATACTTGAAAGTAGCGGGCTTGTTCTTCTCAATAAAGAAGTGCGCTATCCAGGCTGCCCCATAGCCGGGTATGAAAGCGAGCGGAATGAGGAGCCAGCGCTGCATAACCAGACAAGCCGCCAGGGATGCCAATGCCGCGACGCTGCCAATCAGGTGAAGGGCACGCGTGGCTGGCCGGCTGTGTTCGGAAAGGTAGTAGGGCCAGAACTCCCGAAACGATTTGAAGCGGTCGTCTGTCACATCGCTATCTCAGTGCTTGTAATTGGTGCTTTGTACTTGGTGCCTTGTACTTCGTTAACAATGAGGCCCTGTGCCGTGCAACAGTCAACCTTGGCTAAAGGAGCAAAGCACAAAGCTCCAAGTACAAAGCGCAAGGTACAAAGCTCAACTGACAACTGACAACTGACAACTAACCATTATTAAACAACTTCATGAAATCTTCAGGCGCGGTCGGTTCGATCTTCGCCAGTTGCAGATTCTCTTCGACGTGCTCGCGATGACTCATGCCGACAAGCGCCGTGGCTACCCCAGGTGTCGAGCGCACAAATTGAATCGCAGTCAACGCGTCCGAGCCAAGTGAACCCAAAGGTTCCCGAATTGTCTCGGGCAATCCACTGGCCACCCTGCCCTGCAGGATCGACGCGCTGGAAACAACAGTAACTTCCAGTGCTGCCGCGGCTTCCAACACTGTCATCCACTTGCCTGCGACAGATTGATTTTCGAGATTAAGGGCTTCCGGCATCCCAAGATTGATCGGCAGTTGGATAAAGCGAAAGCCGTGCTGATCACCGGCGACTGCGCGCGCGGCCGCCACCATCTTTTCCAGTGAGTGATAATCGCGCGCATTTGGCGCGACACGAAAGCCGTTCCAGCTGGCGACGCCATAGCGAAGGATTTTTCCTGCCGCCACATTCTGTTCCAAGCGCTCAAAGGCAGCGCGCAGACGCTCATAAAATTCGTCGCCGGACACAAAAGGGAGTTGCGACTCCGGATTGTGAATGTAGTAGACATCCACCGCTTCGAGATCCATGTTCCGCAACGACTGGTCCAGCTGATTCTGCAGGTAAGCAGGCGTCATGCAATGGCTTCCGCCCACGATGTCCGCAAAACCGGCGATGCCGGGCTTTACGAATGTCTCTTCGACATAGCGCCGGACATCGGTCGGGGGACCGCCATCAAACGGCAGGTAACCTCCCTTGGTACAAATGACGATCTCGCTGCGCGCAAAACCGACCTTTTGTAATTCGGCGAGCGCGTTTCCAATGGCTCGTTCACTTCTCTGGAACCGATAATTTGCGGCGCTGTCGATGACGTTGGCGCCCAGCTCGACCGCTCGAGCGACAGACGCACTGTAACGAGTATCGGTCTCTTCATCGGGGTTACCGAGATAAGTGCCGAGGCCGATGGACGACAACCACAGATTCTGTTCGAGACGAAAATGGTTCGCCGCGGTGATGTCGCTGAAACGTTCGCGGTAATGCGTCGTTCCTGGAAGCGTTGCGTTTCCGATCATTGTCATAATGGCCCCTTGTTCGTGAGTTCAGACTATACGCGGCTGTCATTCCCTGTCGCAAGACAGCGTCCGGCTGGTTCGGTGGAAACAGTCCGATGTGTTAGTTTTGCAGTTCAAAAAGGGCCGCGGCCGCGGAACGAGCACTAAGAAGCATCCGGACCGGGAATGAATCATGGACAACTTCATCGACTGGCGTGATCAAGCCGGCAGCAATCCGGCCAGGTTTTTCAAGACTAATTTATGGCAGGGCGAATACGTTACTGTCGGTTTGAACTGTCTGGATCCGGGCCAGACGCAGAGCGTGCATGCACACGAAGGCGCGGACAAGGTTTAT
The DNA here is from genome assembly GCA_038237475.1 of Pyrinomonadales bacterium. GTDB lineage: Bacteria > Acidobacteriota > Blastocatellia > Pyrinomonadales > Pyrinomonadaceae > JAOAPY01. The sequence continues at coordinate 319,596 of JBBRYS010000005.1, forward strand.
TTCGTCCTTGCAGGCAGCGGCCGCTTTACCATTGGCGAAGTAGAGCAGGAAGCAGGCAGCGGCAGCCTTGTTATTGCGCCTGCGGGTGTTCCCCATGGAGTAATCAATACAGGCAGTGAGCGTCTTTCGCTATTGGTCGCGATAGCGCCCGGAATTAAATGAAGGCATCGGATCCCACCCCATCGGAAAAATCAGGTCGAGTTCGCGCTTCTTCGCTTGAGTTGTCAGACGAGGCCATGAGCGAGCTCGCAGAGTACACGACGTCGCTGGTATTGGATTACTTTGCGCGTGTATCGGACTTGCCGGTCTTTCCCGAAACCTCGGCCGGCACGATCACGCGCCGGCTGGGCACAGAGTTGCCGGACGAAGGCGAGCCGATCCAAAAACTTTTAAATGATTGTCGCGCGATGTTTGATGCCAGCCGGCATAGTGGACATCCGCGCTTCTTCGGTTACGTCGCATCGCCGGCAACCGCTCCCGGTGCTTTTGCCGACCTTATCAGTTCATCACTCAACGCTAACGTCACCTCATGGCGTTCCGGGCCGGCTGCGACGGAAGTTGAAAAGCTGGTTGTGCGCTGGTTGGGATCGCTAACCGGATTCAGCGAAGACGCCTGCGGCCTGCTCACCAGCGGCGGGTCGCTGGCAAACCTGACTGCCATCCTGATCGCGCAGCGGGCGAAGACGAAAGGAGATCCGGCCCAAGACGGTCTTTGGCAGACCGGCTCGCCGATGACAATCTACGCCTCGGATCAAATTCACATGTCGATACCGAAAGCGGCGGATGTCCTGGGGCTGGGTCGCAAACAGGTGCGGCTGGTCGCATCAGATGACCACTTCCGCATGGACGTGGGGGCCTTGCGTAAACTGATCGAAAAAGATCTGAAGACTAAGCGCAAGCCATTTTGCGTTGTGGCCAGCGCCGGCACAGTGAACACAGGTGCAGTCGATGACCTTTCTGAAATCGCCTCGATCGCGCAGGAGTTTGGATTGTGGTTTCATGTCGACGGAGCCTATGGGGCCCTGGCTGCCATGGACCGTCGCAAGCGACCGTTGTTCAAAGGGCTCGAACGAGCCGATTCACTTTCGCTGGATTGTCACAAATGGCTGTACACGCCCATTGATGCGGGTTGTTTGTTGTTTCGCGATGAAAGCTCGGCGCGCACCGCCTTCTCAGCAAAGGAAGCGGACTATATCAAGGTACACGAAACGTCAGACGAGTCATTTGCGTTCTGGGACTATGGTGTCGAACTCTCCCGGCGTTTTCGCGCACTAAAAATCTGGCTGACGCTGCGTTATTACGGTTCGGGGAAAATTGGCGCGGCCATTAGCGAAGACCTGGCGCTGGCGGAGTACCTGGGCCAGCAGGTTTCCGCTGCAGAGGATTTTGAATTACTGGCTCCCGTCGAGTTGAGTATTTGTTGCTTTCGCTATCTGCCAACTGCGGTGCGCGCGAGAATGGCTGGCGCGTCCGCGGAAGAACTCGCTGAACTTCGCGCTGAACTGGATGAGTCGAACGCGCGCATCATGCACGCTGTACAACGGGGCGGCGAAGCTTACATTTCCAACGCAACTGTTAAAGGAACCTTTGCCTTGCGCGCCTGCATCACGAATTTTCGTACCACCCGCGATGACATCGATGCATTGCTCGACATCGTGAGGAAGGTCGCGAGAGAGACTGGTAACGCCTGAGGTGCCGCCACTTTTTTTGAAGACGAGCCGGTCGAGAAACTGTTATGTGTATCAGAATTTTAACCGAAGCGGTGCCGGGTCATGGTTTTGACCGGACTTCAAACCAGTGACCCCATCTTACGAGAAAGAATTAAAAGTTGCTGTGCAGCTGGCGCGTCAGGCCGGAGCCGCCATTCTTGAATACTACGATCGACCGATCGAGGTGGTACAAAAAACCGGGCATGGAGATCGCGAACCCGTCACGATCGCGGACAGGGTCGCCAACGAAATGATCGTGACCGGAATCCAGCAGCACTTTCCCGCTGACGGCATTCTCGCCGAAGAGTCGATTGATACTGATCGCCGCTTGTCCAAACGTCGAGTATGGATGATCGATCCCCTCGATGGCACCAATGGCTTCATCGATGGCAACGGCGACTTTGCCGTACAGATTGGTCTTGCCGAAGATGGCGCAGCAGTTCTGGGAGTTGTCTACCAGCCGCTGCCGGATTTGTTATATCGCGCAGTGCGGAACGAGGGGACCTGGATTGAACGTGCCAACGCCGAGCCATCTCGGGCGCACGTTTCCCGTCAAAGTGATTTCTCTCGGATGCGTCTGGCCGCCAGCCGCTCTCATCGCAGTCCGCGCATGGATCGCGTGGTGAAGGCGTTCGGAGTCAGGGACGAGATTCAGCGCGGCTCGGTTGGAATCAAAGTTGGCTTGATTATTGAGCAGCAATGCGATCTCTATGTGCATCTTTCGCCGCGCACCAAACAGTGGGACTCATGCGCGCCGCAGATAATTCTCAATGAAGCCGGTGGTTTATTCAGTGATTTGTTTGGCAACCCCATCACTTACAACTCTGCAGATGTACAGCACCGTAATGGCCTGGTAGCCACCAATGGCGTGGTTCACGGCCATGTCATCGGCGCCCTGGAACCTTTGTTGGCAGAGTTCGGGCGCGTGCCGGTTTAGTTCTGAACTGTTCTCTGATCCTGTTTGGGAAGCAAAATCGGCTTCAATGAGTTGAAGCTGTTCGGAGCACCCGAGCTTTGACTAACCGCTTAAAATCCTTTCTTACCTTTGCCTTGTTTTGCGTCCTGCCTCTGCTCGTCCTCAACTGGTTGAGTTTTCGCAGCGCGACGCAAAACATCGACGCCATCCTGCGCAGCAATTTAAATGACGAAGTAGATGAGTTAGCGCACCACTATGTGTTGTTCATCAAGGAACGTGAGCGCGAACTAACAGTCATCGCCAATGGACCACTCCCTGAATACCTGCGGAACGCCCGCACACCTGAGGAAGTTGCTCTAATCGATTCCTCTCAATCTCAGGTCGGGCCGGCAAGCTTCGCCTCTGCGTACGCAGCCCGTGAGGCAATAATTAACCTGCCCGGCTATTACGCCAACATTGCCTGCTTTGATTCCAGCCGACTGCCGCTGTTTCTCATTCAGCCGAAAGGAGAAGCCAAGCCAAAATTCCGCACGAAGGATTTTCTTCCAGGCTTGATTGCGCCGGACGAGTCCATCTGGCGCCAAAAGCCTGGTTCAACGCCGCAGTGCTCAATCATTTCAGCACCCTCGTTCGGTTACCTCCGGCGCTGCAATCTGCCCGTCTTCTCCTCGGCAATGGAACAGGGTTCACTTCAGGGTGTTCTGGTGGCTGACTTGCGAGTTGCGGATCTGTTTGACGAAGGGCCCGGTGGCAGCCTTGCGAATAGCACTTCAGGAAATCGTCGTGTGATCGTATTGGACGCGGAGGGAAAACTTGTCTACCACGATAATGCCGCTTTCAGAAATCAATTTGTAAAGAACGCAATGCCGGACTTTGCTCCGGTCGCCGCTGATATAGTCTCGAGCCGGAACAGCGGCATACGAGAATACGTCTCTGTTGATGGCGAGCAGTGGCTGGTAGGTTTCCGCGCAGTCGATGCTCCCGGTCTCTGGGTGTCGGTGGCGCGCAACTATACGGCCGCCACGCAGGCAGCGCGGCAAGCGGGCTGGCGCGGGGCAGCCTGGTCGCTTTTGCTCGGAATGGCGCTGGCGTTTTTGCTCAACTTCCTCTACCAGCGCAAGATGCAGAGTCTGCAACGAGTCACTGAGAGCGTCACTGCTATCGCTCATGGACAACTCGATCAGGAGCTGTTAGTCCGCTCAAATGACGACATGCGTCTCATCGCTGATGGCGTCAACCTGGTAACCGAACGCCTGCGAGAACAGCTGGCGCGTGAAGCTGAGGCGAGCCAGTTTGAATCTTTTACTAAATTGTCCGCCCTGCTGACACATGATTTGAAAAATGCGATCGAGGGCTTGTCGCTGCTGGTCGGTAACATGGAACGCCACTTTGATAATCCTGAATTTCGTGCCGATGCCATGCAGGGGCTGACCACCGCCACCGACAAATTACGTCAGATCGTGTCGCGGCTTAGCAATCCGGTAAACACTCTGAGTGGAGAATTTAAGCTGCCGCGCCCAACCGATCTGATTCCGCTGCTGGAACGCGTGATGGCTCAGATCGTTGATCCAGTGCGTGGCCTGTACGAAGTAGAGATTAAGCTGCCGCCTGCCTTGCCGGCGCTGGCTGATGGAGAAAGAATCGAGAAAATAATGGAGAATCTCCTGCTCAATGCGATCGAAGCGATAGGCGACCGGCCCGGCAAACTTACCATTGAAGGTGGACCCGCGGGGGTAGGAAAAGTTTTTTTCAGCATCTCGGATACGGGTGCGGGCATGAGCCCTGAGTTCGTCCGCGAGAAGTTGTTTCGGCCTTTCTCGACTACCAAAGTTCGCGGGGTTGGTCTGGGACTTTATACCTGCCGCGAAGTAGTCAGGGCCCATCAGGGAGCGATCGAGGTCGATTCAAAACCGGGCTATGGCACTACTTTCCGCGTCGTGCTAGCATCGCCGGCAAAGAGCGGCTAGTGCTGAACTCATGTAACCAGCGTCCTGGTCTTTGCATTTGCTGGTAAAAAGAATTTTAGCTTACTGCAACGCCCTGATAACAATTTATGGTCGAACCAGCCGGTAGCAAACCAACCGTCCTTGTAGTAGAGGATGACGAGACTGTACGGCGGGGACTGTTCTGGGCTCTTAGTGAACAGTTTCGCGTGATCGAGGCAAGCTCGCGATCCGAGGCCATGAAGCTGCTCGGGCAGGAAACGATCGAAGTAATTCTCAGCGACCTGCACCTGCCACCTCACGTCAACGATCTTTCGGAAGGGCTGGCAATTATCGAAGCTGCGCGACGCGAACGTCCTCCGGTTCCCGTAGTGGTTATTACTGGCAGCAACGCCCGGCATGCAGCCCTGGAAGCCGTGAAACGTGGCGCCTATTGTTTTCTGGAAAAACCACTGGACAGTACTGAGGTGCTGCATCTGACCAGGCAGGCAGCGCGCATGCGGCGGCTTGAGCGGGAAATCATGCGGCTGCGCAGCTACTCTGCCGGGCGCGGCTTTGCCCATTTGGTCGGAACCAGTCCGTCGCTGGAAAAGATTCTCAAGCAAGCCCGCGCTGTCGCCGCCACCAGCGCTACCGTGCTCCTCATCGGCGAGAACGGTACTGGCAAAGAGATGTTGGCCCAGGCCATTCACGATGAGAGTCCGCGTGCTGAAGCGCCGTTCATTGCCGTCAGTTGCGCGGCTTTGCCTGAATCACTAATCGAGTCCGAACTTTTCGGTCACGAAAAGGGATCCTTCACCGATGCCCGCCAGATGCGCAAGGGGCGTTTCGAGCTCGCAGATGGTGGCACATTGTTGCTCGATGAGATTGGCGAACTCAGCCTTCCGGTTCAGGTCAAGCTGCTCAGAGTTTTGCAGGAACGCGCCTTTGAGCGCGTGGGCAGCAGCAAGACCTTGATGGTTGATATCCGCTTGATCGCAGCCAGCAACAGCGATCTGGAAAAAGCCGTCGAGGCCGGCACCTTTCGGCGCGATCTCTATTATCGATTGAATGTGGTACCGCTGGCGTTGCCGCCATTGCGCGATCGACAGGAAGACATTCCCGTGCTCGCGGCACATTTTGCGGCCAAAGCCGCGGACAAGCATGGCCGGCCGAATTCAGATCTGGATCCCGCCCTGCTCGAAGCACTGCAGGAGTATGAATGGCCCGGCAATGTGCGGGAGCTCGAGAATTTGATGGAGCGAATCGTGGTATTGAGCAGCGGGCCGGTGCTGGGACTCGAGTTTCTGCCGGAGAAGATGTTGCGCACGCTACCCGAGGCCAGCGTTACCGATGAAACTACTTTTGAGGGAGCAGTCACGGCCCTCAAACGCAGTTTGATACGTGGCGCCTTAAAGAGCGAAAACGATAATAAGGTGAACGCGGCAAAGCGCCTTGGGATCAGCCGTTCGTATCTGCACCGGTTGATCAACGAGTATGACTTGTAGACTTAAGTCTCTCGTGCAACTCGCGGAGAATGGTAGCGCCAGGTGAGCACGCAGGATGCGTGCGGTCCCAGAGGTGGTCCCAGGTGTTATTTGCCTGGCGCGGTTGTCGAGCCCTTATCGATCAGCTCGCCAAGTTTCACAATCCACAAACCCGAGTTTATATCGTTGAAATAGATCAGACCCTGGTGCGGTTGCGCCCCCCAGCAAAATGGCAGGTTGGGACGAAAGCCGGTCGGGTCTCCGGTCCAGAGACGGCCTACTTCGCGTCCCTGCCGGTAAAGATCGCCGCGCAACTCGCCCGAGACATCCAGCACCCGGCCGCCACCGCTATAGTAACCGATGTATAGCAGGTCGTTATCAACCCACATATTGTGCGCGCCGCCTTCCGGAACCTCGTACTCAGCGACCTTGCGCGGGTGAGCAATGTCAGAGACATCAACTACATGCATAATGCCGCGCACCGCTATGCGCGAGCGAGAGTCAATATCGAAAGTGGCGGGAAATACTTCATCCCCCACAAACAGATAATTCTTGTAACGAAAGACCGAGTGCGTGCCCGCCAGCCAGCCATCGCCATACATTTCGTTATGATTGAAACGAAGTTGGCTCACCAGGGCCGGATGCTCAGGGCTTCCTCCTTTAACACCATTGCCTACGTCCAGGACAATCAGGCCATCACGCCAGTAAGCGAGATAAGCCAAACCGTCCTTGACCTGTAGATCGTGTAGATAGCGTCCGTGGATGGCGTCGACACCGCCAGACTTGATGGTAGTGGCGACTTCGTTATTTACTTCCCAGCGCGCCACTTCTTTGGGGTGCTTCACATCGCCAAAATCGATTACCCGCATCGATCCGGTTGCATCATCGGTGAGATAAACATAGTGACCATCGACAAAGGCACTGTGCACGCCGCCGGTTACTGTCGCCGTGTACTCCGAAATCAATTTCGGATGGGCCGGATCCGCAGTGTCATAGAAAGCGATCCCATTGCGGCGGTTCGAAGCCTCTTCGCGGGAGATAACCAGGATGCGGCCATCAGCAGTGGTGCTGAGGTCGTTTATGAGCCGCGCATCAACCTTAATGGTGTCTGTCAGTTTAGGGTGAGCCGGATCGGAAACGTCATAAACGAGAAAATGATCCGAGATCGTTGAAACATACGCGTAATTGCCAACGATCCATTCTTCGGACACCTGGACATCCTTCAGCGACGCGCGCCCAACTATTTCCAAAGACCGTTCGACGTTCCGCGCCTGGACGATTATCGATGCGGCAGCGGTGCGATCTCCAATGCTGGCGGTAACCAAATACGTGCCCGGCTTCTCGGCTACAAATCCCCCATCCTGATCAACCACAGCGCCGGCGCCACTGACTGACCAACGCGGAGCCAGCGTGCCGGTTGATTCCGCGGCGATAGCCTTGAATCGAATTACATCGCCGGTGCGCGCTGCACTGGATCCTGGTTCCAGCCGCAATCCAGTGACGGTGTTGTGCACCACTTCGATCCTGATGGTGTTGCTAGCCTGGCCGGCAGTAGCACGCAGGGTCGCCATTCCGGGTGCGATGCCCGTCGCAATTCCCGCCGCATCAACAGTCGCCACCGCGGGAGTGTCCGAACTCCATGAGATCCGGACATCCGTGCGCGGGTCGCCATTGAAGATATGCGCGGTGGCGGTTAGCGGAAGCGTTCCACCTGTCACCAACTGAGCGGGAAGCGGATCTATTACAACTGACTTCACCGGCGCGGGCTTCACCTTGATTTTCGTGAAGAAAGGTTTGCCACCGATGACTACACCAACAGTTACTGCCCCCGGCTGATAAAAAGTAGCGGTGCCACCTTCGTCAATGGCTACCTGATCGAATGGGGAAGCACTCCAGCTCGCCGGCTTGTCGCCAGTGGTGTTTCCCTTGTCATCCTTTACCCTCGCCGAAAACTTGACGTGCTGACCGACCTCATATTCAGCCTGTGGTGATGAAATCTCAACCGTCTTCGCCGCCCGAGTTTGGGCAGTTACTGAGGTGAAGCTGAAGGCCAGGATTGCGGTCACGAGGAACGAAACCGAGGGCAGCAGGGAACGAGTTTGCATCGAGTGTCTCCTGAAAAAGTTAAGAGCAATCATGAAGGGCCGTGAAATCTTATGCCCCTCGAGTGGCACACGCAAGCGTCAGGCACTGCCGCTGAAAACTTCATGCTTGAACCTGCACGCTGCTTGGGCCATTATCTGGTCCAGGACTCAAAGATGGCCAACCTCGAAAAGCGTTTAGCCGGAAACGTGCCTGGAGACTTCTTTGTTGATACATCATGTATCGACTGTGATACCTGTCGCCAACTGGCGCCCGAGGTCTTCCGCGACACCGGCGATGCCTCAATCGTCTTCCGCCAGCCCGTCAGCATCGCCGAGACGCGCAGCACCTTGATGGCGTTAGTGGCCTGTCCTACCGGTTCGATTGGCAGCCAGCGCGCTCAGGATTATCGCGCGGGCATCGACGCGTTCCCGCTATCCATCGCCGAAAATGTCTACTTCTGTGGCTTCACTGCCGAATCAAGTTTCGGCGCCTGGAGTTACCTAATCCTGCGGCCCCAAGTTGAAGGTGGCAACGTTCTGATAGACTCGCCACGTTTTGCGACTCAACTGGCAAAGAAGATTGCCCTGATGGGCGGCGTGCGAAAAATGTTTCTGAGCCACAGCGACGACGTGGCCGATCACGTCAGGTTTGCCGAAGAGTTTGCCTGCGAACGGATCATGCACGCTGATGATGGCGCGACCAGGCTCGGCATCGACTGGATCTTCAAAGGCCGTGAGGCGACCCGGATCGATCACGAACTAGTTGCCATTCCGACTCCGGGACACACTCGTGGACACGCGGTGTTGCTTTACAGAAACCGTTATCTATTTACCGGCGATCATCTGGCATGGTCCGTTGAGCGCGAAACGCTGACTGCCTTTCGCAGCGTATGCTGGTATTCATGGGACGAACAGATTCAGTCGATGGAGCTGTTGTTGAATTATGATTTTGAGTGGGTCTTGCCCGGCCATGGCCGCATACATCACGACACCGCGGAGAATATGCGCGCGCATCTGGAGCGCTGCATTGGCTGGATGAAGGCGCGCCGTTAATTAACGATTCGATTTTCAACCTACGCTAAGAGGAGAGTAATGAACAAGAATCAGAAGATTGCCATAGGCTGTGGCGCAGTGGGGTGTCTCGGTTTACTCGTGATCGCTCTCGCGGTCGGGATATTTGTTTATCTACGATCGCAGCAAAAATCCACGCTATCCCCACTGCAAATTAATTCCAACTCTAATACCAGCTCGAATCGCAATCAGAATTCGAATTCATCTGAGAATGCGAACAGCAGTTCCACGAATGAGAACAGCACTTCCACCAATTCATCCTCGGACAGTAAGCCGGGGTCATACTCTGATGATGACAAACACAAGTTGTTTCAGGCAGCCAGCATGTCACAGGACGCGGACCTGCTGTCGCGCGTCATGAAGAAACTGGGATTGTTCACCGCCAGCGGGATGCCGGTTGATGACTATGCACAGTTCATTAAGGACCATATTACGTGGGGTGCAAGCAACACGGACTTCATTAATTCTCTCGATACACCCGAAAAGGCCAGGGCTTATGTAGAGGATCATTTGCCTGGGGTCTGAGCGAGGAAGTTTTAGACTTTCCGAAAAGCCGGCCGTCAATAAACTACTGGCTGGAACTTTTGATTAGATGGGCGCGTGCTGTTTCGCGCCCGTTTTGTTATTTTCAGGGTAGTCATTTTGCCGGTGGTCAGAAGTCGACGCTTTGCCGCTTACCAATTGACTACCAACTACCGACAACTAACCAGCTGCAAATGAATTCAGACCGCATCAGAAATTTTTCGATCATTGCGCACATCGACCACGGGAAGTCGACGCTCGCCGATCGCCTGCTCGAGCTTACCGGCGCCGTGACCGGCCGCGACATGTCCGAGCAAATACTCGATAACATGGATCTCGAGCGCGAGCGTGGCATTACCATCAAATCGCACGCCGTCCGCCTGGACTACACCGCCGAAGATGGCCAAACGTATTTACTTAACCTCATCGACACACCCGGCCACGTGGACTTCACCTACGAAGTCTCGCGCTCATTATCGGCTTGTGAAGGGGCTCTGCTGGTGGTTGACGCGTCGCAGGGAGTCGAGGCGCAGACCCTGGCCAATACCTATCTCGCCATCGAAAATAATCTGGAACTGATTCCCGTCATCAATAAGATCGACCTGCCGGGAGCAGAACCGGATCGGGCGGTGGAGCAAATTGAACACCTGATCGGCCTGGAAACGCACAATGCTGTTTTTACGAGTGCCAAGACCGGCATGGGCGTGCATGAAGTGCTCGAAGCAATTGTCCGCGATGTGCCGCCGCCGCAGGGAGATCCGAGTGGTCCATTGAAGGCCCTGATCTTCGATTCATGGTACGACTCTTATCGCGGAGTGATTGTCTTGTTTCGCGTGATCGACGGCATCATTCGTCCGGGCATGAAGATTCGCTTCTTCAACACCGGCCGCGACTATCAGGTGGAAACTTTGGGAGTCAACCGGCCACGTCCGACTCCCATCAAGGAACTAAGCGTAGGTGAAGTTGGTTTTTTGACTGCCTCGATCAAGGAAGTAGCGGACGTTCAGATCGGCGACACGATTACCGAAGCCGCCCGGCCGACGACCGAACCTTTTCCCGGCTTTCAGGAAATCAAACCAATGGTCTTCGCCGGTCTCTATCCGACGGATACGAACCAGTACGAAGAACTGCGGGACGCGCTGGATCGTTTGCGTTTGAACGACGCTTCTTTTTTTTATGAACCGGAATCGTCAACTGCGCTCGGCTTCGGCTTTCGCTGCGGCTTTCTCGGCTTGCTGCACATGGAGATCGTGCAGGAGAGACTCGAGCGCGAGTTCAATCTGGAACTGATCACCACCGCGCCAAGTGTTCGCTATGTGGTCACGACCACGGATGGCGTAGTCACCGAAATTGATTCACCCGCCAAGATGCCCGACCCCGGACGCATTACCAAAATAGAGGAACCGGTCATCCACGCGATCATCCTCACCCCGGATGATTATCTGGGTGGCATCCTGCCCTTATTGGAAGAAAAGCGCGGGGTGCAAAAAGGATTCGAGTACATCTCGGGCAATCGCGTGATGCTCACGTATGAATTGCCTTTGAACGAGATCGTGATGGATTTTTACGATCGCCTTAAATCCGTCTCCCGCGGTTATGCTTCGCTTGACTACAATTTGTCCGGCTATTGGGAAAGCGATCTGGTGAAGCTCGATGTGCTGGTTGCAGGGGAGCCTGTCGATGCGCTTTCGCTGATTCTCCATCGGGATACGGCCCAGGCTAAGGGGCGCATCCTGACCGAGAAGATGAAACAACTGATTCCGCGCCAGTTATTCGAAGTGCCTATCCAGGCTGCCATCGGGAACAAGGTAATCGCGCGCGAAACGGTGAAAGCCCTCGGCAAGAATGTGATTGCCAAGTGTTATGGCGGCGACATCTCGCGCAAGCGCAAGCTGCTCGAAAAGCAGAAGGAAGGCAAAAAGCGCATGAAAAAAGTCGGCCGCGTCGAGATCCCGCAGGAAGCGTTTCTCGCCGTGCTGAAAATCAATGAGTGATCTCTGTTGAGTTTATCCCCTCTCTCCCCGGCAGGGACGCAACCTCTGGTGACCGCGCTTCGTCCAAGTGAAGAATTTAATTGCCAGTCAGTGCTCTCGAAATCATTAATTCCATAAAGGAGACATTAGAAATGCGACGATTTCACCTCCTGACGATCATCTTGCTGGTCTGTCTCAGCGGCCCTGTCTTTGCTCAGCATAGTGGGATGAAGATGGATGCGGCGGAAAAACCACCCGCGCTGAACTCCGGATTGGGCTCGCTCCATCATCCAGTCACAACTAACAACCCGGAAGCGCAGCGCTGGTTCGACCAGGGCATGGCGCTGGTCTTTGCTTTCAATCACGACGAAGCGGTGCGCTCGTTCAAACGAGCTGCCGAGCTTGATCCGAAGCTGGCGATGGCCCATTGGGGGGAAGCGCTGGCTTTGGGACCCAACATAAACCAGGAGATCGATCCGGTCCGTGAGAAAGCTGCATATGAAGCAGTGCAAAAAGCTCTCGCTCTGGCGCCGGCAGCCTCCGAAAACGAGCGGACTTACATCGCGGCGCTGGCCAAGCGCTATTCAATAGACCCCAAAGCCGATCTGAAAAAGCTTGACGCTGATTACAAGCACGCCATGAGCGAGCTGGCCAAGATTTATCCGGACGATCTTGATGCGGCCGTGCTTTATGCCGAGGCATCAATGGATTTGCGTCCCTGGAAGCTTTGGACGCCTGAGGGCAAGCCGGCGCCGGACACTGAAGAGATCGTCGCCGTACTTGAGTCGGTGCTGAAGCGCAATCCGAATCATGCGGGCGCGATTCACTATTACATTCACACGATCGAGGCTTCGCCTAATCCCGAACGGGCGCTCGCCTACGCACCCAGGCTCGGCGAACTAATGCCCGCCGCCGGTCACATCGTGCATATGCCGGCTCACATCTATGAACGCACCGGCGATTATGAAAAGGCGGCACAGAGCAATCGCGATGCGGCCGCTGCCGATCGTGCCTATATCAAAGAGAGTGGAGCGCACGGCCTCTATCCCCTGATGTATTACAGCCACAACCTTCACTTTTTGGCCATCGCGAATACCATGGAGGGACGCCTGACTGACTCGTTGCTGGCAGCCAGGTTGCTGGAAGAAAATGTTTCCCCGGCACTCAAAGAGATGCCCATGCTGGAAGGATTCATGACCGTGAGGCCTCTAATCCTTGAACAATTTGGCCGCTGGGATGACATTCTGAAAATGCATCCGCCCGATCCGGCATACTTTGGACTGACGGCGATCGATCACTTCGCGCGCGGTATGGCTTACGCTTCTCTTAACGATTCCGCCCATGCTGACGAGCAGCAAAAGTTGTTCGCTGAAGCTGTCAGTAAGATCCCCGCCGATGCTTCTTTTGGACTTAATCCCGCCAGCAAAGTAATGAGTATCGGGACTGCAGTTTTGTCTTCACGGATAGCTGCCACAAAGGATGATCGCAAGACCGCGCTCGACATGTTGCGCAGGGCTGTCGCAGTTGAAGACTCGCTCGCTTATGACGAGCCGCAGACCTGGATTCATCCAGTGCGAGAGATGCTTGGCGGAGCGCTGCTGCAGTATGGAGACTTTGCCGGCGCCGAACAGGTTTTCCGAACTGATCTTGAAAATAACAAACGCAATGGACGCTCGTTGTTTGGGCTGATGGAAAGCTTGAAGGCGCAGAAGAAAGAGTATGCGGCCGGGCTGGTCCAACGCGAGTACGAAATGGCATGGAAGAATGCCGACGTTAAATTGACAGTTAAAGACCTTTGGTATTGAGAGACTAAGGGCCCGACTAAATTATTAAGAGCCCGACTGAAGTCGATACTCTGAACACCTGGTTATGAAAGAAGTTACTGTTTACTGTGACGGCTCGAGCCTTGGAAATGGACGCGCGGAAATGCGAGCCGCAGCTGTGGCCCTGTTGGGATATCGTGGGCTGTGGCGCGCGTTTGGCGAGTACCTTGGCTCAGCCACTAACCAGCAGGCCGAAGTAGCGGCTGCAGCCATCGCGCTCGAAAACCTGCTCGAGCCCTGCCGCGTGCACCTGCACTCTGATTCTCGTTATGTCATCGAGACCATGAGCGGCCGGTTTCGACGCAAAACCAATCACGCCTGGTGGGAACGCCTTGACAAAGCTGCAGGGCGGCATCAGGTCACCTGGGAGTGGGTCGAAGGACACTCCGGGCACATAGTTCAGGAAGCCTGCGATCTGGCCGCTCGCACAATCGCCAAATCCGGCCGCGTCGACGAGAGCGTCCTGCGCGAGGCGTCCGATAGCGTCGGGGCATTCGTCTAATTTCTTCTGTTGCAGGTCATTGGTTCCAGTCCTGGGCGCCTTTTTGCGTGGTCGACCCGAAACGGAAGGACTGCGAATTACACAGATGCTGAGGAGCTGGCACCATGCTTTTGAGTTCTATGTAATCGGCGTAATCGGCGGATGGAAATTGTTCAATCGCTGACCAGGAATGAGTTTTAAGGGACCGGAACGAGGTCAGGCACGGGCGTTTATTCGCTTTCCGGTCCTCTCCCCTTTATAATCCACGAATTCATTTCCCAGGGTCATCGGAACGCATACCCCGAAATAAAGAAACTGTGCCAGAAGTCATCTCCAATACTGCCTCACCTCGATCGCCCTTCGCTGCGTGCCTCGGTCTAATCCTCGCGCTGTTGCTGAGCGCCGCTGCGGGTCCGAGCCATTCGTTAGCAGCCCAGGATTTTCGAGGCTGGGAATGGCAAAACCCTCTCCCGCAGGGAAATCTAATTAATTCGATTCGCTTTGCCAAAGACAAACGGCATGGATGGGCCGTGGGCACTGATTCAGCAATCCTGCACACTGATGACGGCGGCTTTGAGTGGAAGGAACAAATCTCTGCCGCCAACACCACTCTCTACGGGCTCTACATCAGCGACAGGAATCGCGCAGTGGCCGTGGGCGCGAGTGGGGTGGTAATGAGTACCACGAACGGCGGCAAACGCTGGGTCCAGCGCAATACCGACGTCAAGGATCATTTGTTTGGAGTAACTTTTGCTCCCGATGCCCCTCTGGTCGGGTGGGCGGTCGGCACCTTTGGATGTATTGTCAGCACGACCGATGGCGGCCTCAACTGGAAAAAGCAGCCGAGCCATACATCACTTCATCTCTTTTCTGTTTCCTTTATTAATCGAAAATCCGGCATTGCGGTCGGATCCCGCGGCACCGTGTTAACGACAGATGACGGCGGCGCTGAATGGACGGTCCAGAACCAGACAGACAACCTGCTGACTGACGTCACCTTTACTGGAGACAAAACAGCGGTAGCGGTTGGATACAACGGGACAATCCTGGAGACCGAAGATGCCGGTACAACCTGGACGCTCGTCAAGACCTTTCAGACAACGGATCTGCTCTCGGTCTTCTTCAGCGACGCTAAGCATGGTTGGGCTGCGGGTGACAACGGCATGGTGCTGACCACCGGAGACGGCGGTAAGATCTGGTTGCCGGTCAACATTCGCACCAGTCCGCGACTCGTAACCGTGTATTTCGCCGACGAGGTGACGGGCTGGGCTGCGGGCAGCGATGGCCTGGTGGTTCGTTCGGACGACGGCGGACTCTCCTGGCGTCGCTTAACCGAGGGCGGACGCGAAGACCTGGCGCACATTTATTTCCCGGATAACTCGCATGGCTGGGCGGTTGGCTCGCGCGGTAGAATTCTTTTCACCAGTTCAGGCGGGAAACATTGGACAGTGCGGCCTTCGGGAACCACTGCGAGATTAAACTCAATCTCTTTTGTTAACGAAAACGAAGGCTGGATCGCGGGCGATCGCGGCACGGTTTTGCATACGCTGAACGGCGGCATTACCTGGGAACCCATTAAGATCGAAGCGCCAGAGGAACTGCTGGACATCGAATTCCTGACGCAGGAGAAAGGCTGGATCGTGGGAGCGCGGGGGCTCATCCTGCACACTGAAGATGCGGGCCAAACATGGCAGGCACAGCTCGCCAACACTTTCAGCTGGCTCGAAGAGGTGCACTTCACCGATGAAAACCACGGCATCGCCATCGGCTCGAACGGCACCATCCTGCGCACTGAAGATGGCGGTGCGAATTGGAAACGCATTGATCGGAATCTGAAAGAGTGGCTCTATGCGCTTGCCTTTGCCGATCAACTGCGAGGTTACGCGGTGGGTGAGAAGGGAGTCATCCTGCGCACCGATGATGGCGGAGTGACGTGGAAAGACATTGAAAGCGATGTGACCTCAAACCTGTTTGCCGTAGCTGTCGCCGATCGCGACGATGTCGTGGTCACCGGCGACCACGGCCTGATTCTCCGCAGCCGGGACGCCGGCGAAACCTGGGAAGTACAACCATCGATCACCAGTTCATCGTTATTCTCAGTGGTCTACCGCGGCGGCATGAATTTCTGGGTAGCCGGGCGTGGCGGCGCGATCCTGAAACGCAACGAAGCGATTGCGACCGTGAAAGTTGCCGCACCCAAATTACCACCCGCGCTTCGCGGCGGCGCTCCCAAATTAAAGCCGCCGGTGGAAAACGCGATCACCGACGATGGCGACATCCCGCTCGCACAGCCACCGGTGAAGAAACCCGCACCGCCACAGTGAGGGTCACGCCCCACGCACGGGAACGACATAACTCACATCAACTTCAGGAGAAGAACTGAGCTTTAGAGAGCGCGGGCAGGAGTGCAAATTAAAGTTTGCGTTGGGTGCGGACAGGGTGATCTTTGGCGTAACTATAAGCGCACCAGGCAGAGATTAAATGGACCACCCAGCCCAGCATGCCTGCCGACCCAATCCAGGAAACTCCGGTCACGATTAGCCAGATAATCCCAATCAGCACGCGGCCATTGTAAATCTGGCCCACTCCAGGAATTAACAGACTGAGAATGCCGGCCAGCATAGGATCGCGCATAGTTATTAACCTCCGCGGGGCTATACGTGGTTGTTTGCGATTTTGTTCGGGCCGCTTAATTGATCAACCCTGCAGCTTGAAATCCTGCGGCACGAATTCAACGGAGGTGACAGTCCCTTCGATCTTTCCTTTTGGATCCGGCAGCGGCAGATAGCAGACGACGATCGCATTCTGGATCTTGCGTGGACCACAGTTGATTTCCATTCCCGCATCTGCACTGAACGAGATCATTTCTACTTTCTCAAAATTTTGTGTGTGCAGTCTCACCAGGCGATCGTCAACCTTGATAATGAACGTAATGCCCTTCGCGTCGCATTCAAGGCGCACCAGCAATCCCTGAACGCGTTTTTCACCCGCCGCAACAGGCCTAAGCGACTGGCGTAGTATCGCAGAGGGATCCGAAGGGGTATCCACACTGGTCTGCTCCGCTCCAGAGAATGACGGCCGGGTTCTTCTCAACTCCGGCGCCTCTTTGCTCATGGCCTCGAAGCGCGCCCTTTGTTCTTCATTAGCCTTCAGCTGGCTAATCAGGTTCTGAGCATGGTTCCGCAATTGCTGATCACTGCCGTTCTGACTCAGGCGTTCGAGCAGCGGGCGCGCGGTATTGAAATCTTCTTTCGCCACGTAGATCTGCGCGAGCGTGAAGAGCAGATCATTCCTTCCCGGCGACGTCGCCAGGACCCGCTTGAGCAAAACAATCGATTCATCAAGCTGCGTATGCGTTACCAGATTTATGAACGCGAGGAGATTGTAGGACTCGGGAAAGTCAGGCCTCAGTTCGATGGCCCGGTTTAATTCTGCGCGCATCTTTGCCAGCGTGGCCGGGTCATACTCAGAAATTCGGAGCTGGTCCATGCCTGCGCGACTGAGCACAAAAGCTGTGTAGTAGTGAATCAGGTAATTTTGTGAAGCGGTCGCCGCCGCCCGTTCCAGGCTCTGCCGGGCTTCTGCGAGCTTGCCCTGGCGCACCAACAACATTCCCAGTGATGCATGTGCCGCTGCGAGATTTGGTTCCAGCTCGAGCGCCTTGTGCAAATAGTTCTCGGCTTCGGCTCGTTGACTGTGCAGCAACAGGTCGCCGAGATAGGCGTTAGCTTCAGCTTCACTGACGGGGGCCACCTGCATCTCGGTATCCAGCTGCAGTTTGTTTTCAAAGTGGCCGGTCGTTACCGGATAGCTGTCGCGTTTGACGTACTCGCGCAACGCCGTTTCCATGCTTTCAAAGCTGGTTTGAAAAGCTCGCTGAAAAGCCTCCTCCATCGGAACGTTCGCTTCGCCCAACTCGATAAACTTGCCGAGTTGCTGCAGTCGCTCACCTTTGTTGTTGCCGATCAGGTAATGCATCAGTGCCCACGACTGGGCGTAGAAGATGCTCTGCTTTTCCCGCTCGTTATAGTAAGGGGACCGCTGGTCCACCTTGAAAAGCGTGCGCAGCGGCAGCATTTTACTTTGCCGCAGAAGATAGACATGGTTCGCGATCGGTTTGCCCAGCACTACTTTGCGGTCGTCGGTAATACTGAAAGTGCTGTAGTACTCTGCCAGGCCCTCATTGAACCAGGTCGGGACATTCCCATTCGTATTATTAATCAGCAGGTGAGTGTATTCGTGGAAAATGACGTTGAAGGGATTCTGAGTGTCGTTTACTTCTGTCTTCAACGTGATGTAATTCACGTCCGGCCCAGGTTGAAAATAACCTGCGGTATTGGCATTCGGCTTGAACGGACGATAAGAGCTGTCGCTTTTGAAAACGATCACGGTCGTCGGCACCGGCGAGTTAAAGTTCGCATTCGCAAAGAGACGCGAGGCAACTTCGCGAAACTGCTCCAGCTTCACGGCCACCTGCTTGATTTCCTTTTCGCTGCCATTGCCGATCAGCAGGAAATTTTTTGAGCGCACGCTGGTCCAGGAATCTTTCGCCGAGACGACTGCGCCGAACGAAAATATGAGTAAGAGGAAGAAAGATATCGCGAGGAACCGATTCGAGCGTTTCATGAGCACTCCTTTCGGGTCGAACTGAGACAGCGCCTGGAACCGCAGCCTTCCGCGTGCTGCCTGCCGGCTTTTTGCCGGCAGAGATTGTCGAGAGGCTGAGAGTCTACATCTGTCCGGTCACAATATGACAGGTCTGGCCGCCGAGCTACGGCACGCTGGAAGCGTTCGGTTTCAGTGGCGGGTGACGAGATTCAAAGTCGGTAATGTCTACTGCGTGCTTTAGGGTGAGGTCGATGTCATCCAGACCTTCCAGCAGGCAATAGCGTTGGAAGTCAGCGACGGCAAAGTTCGCGCTGAACCCGTCCGCGGTGCTCACCAGCCGGCGCTCAAGATCGACTGTCAACTGAAACTGCTCGACGGCACGCACCCTTTGCAGCAACTCGTCGACTTCAGCATCGGCAAGAACTACCGGCAGGAGGCCATTCTTCTGACAATTGTTCGCGAATATGTCTGCGAACGAGCGGGCAATGATCGCTCGAAAGCCAAAATCACCGAGTGCCCAGGGGGCATGCTCGCGTGAGGAACCACAACCAAAATTCTTGCCCGCCAGCAAAATAGAGGCGCCGCGATAGCGCGGCTGGTTTAAAGAAAACTCTTCGTTCAGTTCCCCACTCGGCCGGTAGCGCCAGTCATAAAATAAGAACTCACCAAAACCAGTGCGCTCAATGCGCTTCAGAAACTGTTTGGGAATAATCTGATCAGTGTCGACGTTGGCACTGTCGAGCGGAGCCACCAGGCCCGTATGCTTGCGAAAAGGAATCATAACGGTCGTCTCAAGTTCTAAGTTTCAAGTTTCAAGTTTCAAGTTTCAAGTTTCAAGTTTCAAGTTTCAAGTTTCAAGTTTTGAGTTTTGAGTTTGAGTTTCAAGTGCCAAGTTTCGTGTTTCAAGTTCGCCAAGTTGCGTTCCAGATTCAATGTTCGATTTCCTAACTTGAAACCTGGAACTTGAAACTTGAAACTACTTATACCGCCACTTCCTTACGTCGGTGAAGTGGCCGGCGACTGCAGCCGCGGCGGCCATGGCCGGACTCACCAGATGTGTGCGGCCACCCCGCCCCTGCCGCCCTTCGAAATTGCGATTGCTAGTCGAAGCACAACGCTCGCCGGGCTGTAAAATGTCCGGATTCATTCCCAGACACATCGAGCAGCCGGTCTCGCGCCATTCGAAGCCAGCCGCGCGAAAGACATCATCGATGCCTTCGGCTTCCGCGCTCAACTTGACTGCCTGTGAGCCGGGCACAACCATTGCTCGAACAGAATCGCTGACGTGATAACCGCGCAACACACGCGCTGCCGCTCGCAGGTCTTCAAGACGTGCGTTGGTGCACGAACCAATAAAGACTCGATCAATCGAGATCCTTTCAATCGGAGTACTCGGTGCCAGACCCATATAGCCAAGGGCGCGTTCGGCTGCCTGCCGGTCCGCTTCGTTCACAATCACGCCGGGATCGGGAACGATGCCAGTGACAGGGACCACCATTCCCGGGCTCGTGCCCCAGGTAACATGCGGCTCCAGTGAGCCGGCATCGATCTCAACGCGGCGGTCAAATGCAGCTCCATCGTCGCTGACAAAAGCCTTCCAGTGGGCGACGCTTTTGTCCCAATCATCAGCGGCTGGAGCAAAGCGGCGGCCTTTCAAATATTCGAAAGTGACCTCGTCCGGCGCGATCATGCCGGCACGCGCGCCTGCTTCGATGCTCATATTGCAGAGCGTCATGCGCCCTTCCATCGACAGCGGCCGCACAGCCTCGCCGCTGTATTCGATTACATAACCGCCGGCGCCATCAGTGCCAATCTGCCCGATGATTCCCAGCGCCAGATCTTTGGCTGTGACTCCTTCAGGCAGCGATCCGCGCACGTCGATCAGCATGGTGCGGGGTTTATTTTGGGGCAGGCATTGAGTGGCCAGAACGTGTTCCACTTCGCTCGTACCGATGCCGAAAGCCAGGGCGCCAAAAGCACCGTGCGTGCTGGTGTGACTGTCGCCACAGACAATCGTCATCCCCGGCTGGGTGAGTCCGAGTTCGGGGCCGATGACATGCACGATCCCCTGTTCCTTTGAGCCGACATCAAAAAGCTGGACGCCAAATTCCTGACAGTTCTGACGAAGCGTCTCAATTTGTTTGGCAGCGATAGGGTCAGCGAGGGGCAGACTGCGATCCGTGGTCGGGACATTGTGATCGATGGTGGCTACGGTGAGCTCGGGGCGACGCACGCGACGGCCGGCCACCCGCAACCCTTCAAACGCTTGCGGTGAAGTTACCTCATGCACCAAATGCAGATCGATGTAAAGCAGGGCCGGCTGGCCTTCAGGGGCGCGGACTAGATGCGCCTGCCATAGTTTGTCGAATAGTGTTGGCATGAATTGGTTAGGGGTCAGTTGTCAGTAGTCAGTAGCTGCTTTGTACTCGGTGCTTTGTGGAGTCTACAAATTTCTTACGATAAGAAAAGCAAAGTACAAAGCACAAAATACAAAGTACAAAGCTCAAAGAACACTGCTTCAAATGATCAACAGATCAACTCCTTCACAACAAATTGTCCAATCTCCGACGTGCTGGCCAATACTCCGTCACCACCGGCGTTGATATCGGGTGTGCGATAACCAGCCTTGAGAACTGAGCTAATCGCGCCCTCGATAGCCGCCGCCTCTTGTTCCAGACCGGCACTGTAGCGCAGTAACAGTGCGGCCGAAGCAATCGCCCCAAAAGGATTCGCAACTCCCTGCCCGGCTATATCAGGTGCAGAACCATGCACTGGCTCGTACAAGCCCACCGCTCCGCCAATGCTTGCCGAGCCCAACATACCCAACGATCCCGTAATCACCGCTGCTTCGTCCGAAAGGATGTCGCCAAAAAGGTTCTCAGTCAGGATCACGTCGAAACGGTTCGGGGTCGTGATCAGATGCATGGCGCAAGCGTCAACATAAAGATGTTCGAGCGTGACCTCGGGATAGTCCTGTGCGATCCGCGTAACGGTCTGCCGCCATAACTGCGAAGTCTCAAGCACATTTGCCTTGTCGACTGAAGTGACTTTCCGCCGTCGTTTGGCGGCGGCAGCAAACGCAGTGCGCGCGACACGTTCCACCTCCGCAACGGAGTAACGCATTGTGTTCCGGGCTTCACTGCCTTCGATACCGCGAGGTTCACCGAAATAGAGTCCACCCAGCAACTCGCGCACAATCAGAATATCGACGCCGGCGGTAATCTCCGGACGCAATGGTGACGCTGCGGCAATCACCTCGTATGCAATCGCCGGCCGCAGATTCGCAAAATCACCCAGCGATTTGCGCAGCGCCAGCAAGCCTGCTTCCGGACGCCGGTGTGGCGGCAAGGCATCAAATTCCGGCGCACCCACGGCGCCCAGCAGGACGGCATCACTTGCCAGACAAGTCTCAAGCGTCTTTTCCGGCAAGGGTGAATCGCGTTGTCTAATCGCGGCCCCGCCGATCGTCCGCTGCGCGAATTCAAAATGATGCCCGAAACTATCGGCGACTGTCTGCAAAACAGCGACTGCTTCACGAGTTACTTCCGGACCAATGCCGTCGCCTTCCAGAACCGCTATTTTTAGATCCATGTTCTTTTGAAATTACGTCAGTAGGAGTTCAAACGCGGAGTTAGCGTAGCACAACCGGACCCGGGCGGAACTGGCAAAGAAATAAAGCTGGCGCTGTCGCCACAGAGTCGACGGCGCACTGAAATTTTGTCAGCTGTAACTGGGAGTGGCCCAAACGGCTGCAGGCGTCTTTACCGGAAGCGGATCATTCGCACGCGCAGCCAGCGCCAGTAAAGCAATCAGATCCTGATCGTAAATGCGCTTCTTGCGATCGGCGAGCTCGCTGAATCTTTCATAAGCAGCTTCAATTTCTGTCGCCCCCAGCGTGTAGCCCAGTTCTGTGTAGCGTAAAGCCAGGGCGTGACGTCCCGAATGCTTACCCAACACCAAACTGTTAGCCGGCACGCCAACCGATTCCGGAGTCATGATTTCATAACACAACGGATTGCTGATCACTCCGTGCTGATGGATGCCGGCCTCATGCGCAAAAGCATTGCGTCCGACAATCGCCTTGTTGGGTTGCACTTCGGAGCCAATGATTGATGACAGCAGTTGACTGGCTGGATACAGCTCGTGCGTTTTGATCCCGGTGGTAAAAGGTAAGCTGTCCGCACGCACCTTCAGCGCCATCACAATCTCTTCCAACGAGGCGTTCCCGGCTCGCTCACCAATGCCGTTGATGGTGCATTCGACCTGGCGCGCGCCGGCTTCGACGGCTGCCAGACTATTAGCGACGGCCAGGCCCAGATCATTGTGACAGTGGACGCTGATCATCACTTTGCGATCGCCGACCACGCGCTCGTGGATCGTCCTGATCAAACGCGAGAACTCCGTGGGCAGGGTGTAACCGACCGTATCGGGGATATTGACGATCGAAGCACCGGCTTCAATCGCTGTGGCCAGCACCTCGCACAGGTAGTCGACATCGCTGCGCGTGGCGTCTTCGGCGGAGAACTCAACTTCATCCACATAGTTGCGCGCCAGCGACACCGCCCGGCGCGTCATCTCAATTACCTCAGCCCGCGTCTTTTTCAATTTGTATTGAAGATGAATATCTGAAGTCGCCACAAATGTATGAATGCGCGGGTGGGCCGCATCCTTGAGCGCGGTTGCAGCTCGCAGAACATCGGGCTCGGCCGTACGGCAAAGCGCCGCTACCGTCACCTCGCGACACTCCCGCGCCACTGCGGCAACGGCCTCGAAATCCCCATCCGAGGCAATCGGAAATCCGGCCTCAATGATGTCCGCGCCCAGCGTTTCCAGCTGATGAGCCATGCGAACTTTTTCCACCAGGTCCATGGAACAGCCCGGAGACTGCTCGCCATCGCGCAAGGTGGTATCAAAAACAGCAATTCGTTCAGCAGACATAGAGACCTCCCTCAACCGAAACCCAATGGTAGGGGCGGAGTCGCCTGAAAGTCAAAGTTATAATTTCTATGAAAAAATAATCTCTCGTGATAGCATAACCTCGGCTTTGGTGCTTAATAACCTTGGCGGCATTACAGGAGTCAAGTTACTGAAGCGTAGAGGGCCGCGGCGGCCGGCGGGAGCGGGCGAAAAAGCCTGGAGATCAGGATGGATATCAATCAACTTGAAGTAGTTGTGGCAGTGGCCCAGGAAAAAAGTTTTTCGCGCGCGGCTGAAACTCTGCACCGGACCCAACCGGCAGTCAGCCAGGCGATTCGGCGGCTGGAGGCAGAGCTGGGCGAGCCTCTTTTCGATCGCTCTTCAAAAGATGGAACGCTGACAGCCGCGGGAGTGGTGTTGTTGGAGTATGCGCAGCAAATGCTGAATCTGCGGCAACATGCTCATTCCGCGCTGCGTGAACTAAAAGACCTGCACCGCGGCAAGCTCACGCTGAGCGCCAACGAGTACACGGTCATGTACCTGCTGCCTTTGATTCCCGTTTTTCGCGCGCGCCATCCGCACATTAAGATCGACGTCAAACGCAGCCTGGCAAGCCGCATCGCGTCGGAAATTCTCGGTCGGGAAACCGAACTGGGCATCGTGTCTTTCAAGCCAAACGATCCCACTGTCACGGCCCTGCCGGTTTTGATGGACGAACTCGCGCTGATCGTGGCGCCCGAGCATCCACTGGCCCAACAGGCTGATGTCTCGGTACGCGACCTGGGAGCAGAATCGTTCATTGCGCACAACGTTCCCTCACCTTACCGCGATCGAGTGGTGCACACCTTTCAGAAATATCAGACGCCCCTGAACATCTCGATGGAGATGCCGACGCTCGAGGCCATTAAGCGATTCGTGGAGCGAGGCATGGGTGTGGCGCTCGTGCCGCGCTTGACCGCGCAGGCGGAGATCTCACGGGGGCAACTGGTTGCCCTGTCAGTCAGGGAGATGAAGCTTGAGCGCCGGCTGTATTTGATCTATCGCAAGGGCGCAACTCTTTCGCATGCAGCTCGCGCGTTTTTGCGAGTCGCGAAGGAACTCTCAGTGAAACAACCCCACGGTTAGCGAAGCAGCACCCGGGCAACCTGCCTTACAGCTATTCTTTCAATTCGACTACCGTGGCACCGCCGCCGCCTTTGCCGGGAGGTGCAGGCGCAAACCGCTCGACGTGTGGATGACCTGCCAGCAGATCGGCAATGGCGCGGCGCAGCGCACCCGTGCCGTGGCCATGAATGATGCGCAACTCCCGCAGGTTGTTCAAAGAAGCAGCGTCGAGAAATTTATCAACTGCGTCGACCGCTTCGTCGGTCGTCTGGCCGATCACGTTTAGTTCCGAGCGAGCTGATTCATCAGACGCGGCCAGCTTGACCTCAGTACCGCGTGCCAAACGTAACTTCTGAGCCCGGCGAGTCTCCGTCGGCGCGGCTTCGACCAGCTCCAGGTTCTCGAGCTTTTCGCGCAGGTGCAGTGACTTCACTCGCACCTCGACGTCGACACCCTTCACGCTGTCGACGATGCCTATCGATCCAAATGAGCGCAGGCGCACGCGATCGCCGGCGACTATCTCGCGCGGAGCGGCTGTCACGTAGCGTTCATCATCCGGTGAAGTTGTCCGGCCTGGACCAGCAGCTGGGGTAGGGACGCGAGACACGACCTCGCCTTCCCGAAGAATACGAATGCCGCGAGCGTCATCGCTTTTGTCCGGCTTAGCAGCCTCTGCCAGGCGCGGCCCACCGACCTCAGCAACACGATTGGCCGCGCGCTTCATCTCGGCGACACGACGGTGCGACTCGCGCTCCAGCTTCAGACGTGTCGAGCGATCCTGGATGGTGGCTATTAACTCGCGCGACTGCTTTTCCAGTTCGGCAACCAACTGCTCAGACTCCCTCTTAAAAGTGGTTTGCCGTTCCAGCTCGCGACGGTCGGCCTGCCTCTCCAGGGTCGCGAATTTCTCTGCGACCGCGGCCCGCTCCTCTTCCAAAGCAGCGCGCTGCGCAGTGGCTGATTCGGATTCGCTTTTGATGCGACGCAGATATTCGGTTGCGTTACGGCTCGACTCAGTTACCTCCGCAATCGCGCGGCTAATAATCGGCGCCGGAATACCAAAGCGTCTGGCGATCTCCAGACCGGAGGAAGATCCGGCCAGGCCGACCAGCAGCTTGTAAGTCGGCCGCAGGGTCTTTTCATCAAACTCCACACTCGCATTCAAAACGCTCTCATCATTCGCAGCATACATTTTCAGCCCGGCGTAGTGGGTCGTGGCCATAACTTGTGCGCCACCAGCCCTGCGAAAGTGGTCCACCACGGCTACCCCGAGGGCTGAGCCTTCTTCCGGATCGGTGCCCGTGCCCACTTCGTCGAGCAACACCAGCGAAGGCGTTTTACAGAGCTCGATCATGCGAGCGATGTTCGCTACATGCGAAGTGAAAGTGGAAAGGTTGGCCGCCAGCGATTGATGATCGCCGATATCGGCCAGCACGGAAGCGTAGAACGGCACGCGAGCAAGGCGAGCCGGCACCGGCAGTCCCGACAGCGCCATCAGCGACAGCAGGCCGGCGGTTTTCAGGACGACGGTTTTGCCTCCAGCGTTCGCACCGGAGATGACCATCGTTGATTGCGGCGCGCCGAGCGCGAAGGAGATGGGCACGACTTGAGCCTCAGACCCGCGCAGATTCTCTTCCAAAAGCGGGTGACGAGCGTCGGCAAGTTCCAATTGCAGCGCGCCTGTGCCGTCTGCGGGCGATAGGTCAATCTCGGGCACCACACAATTGAAGCGGCGCTGGAAGTCGGCCTTGGCGCCGATGAAATCCAACTCGGCAATTGCGCTGCGGGCCATTTCCAGTGCGGGCAGCTGTGTGCGCAATTCTTCCGCGAGTGCGAAGAGTATTTTGGCGACTTCCTGGAGCTCCAGCTCGCGCAGGTTTTGCAGCTCGTTGTTGGCTTCGATCGTTTCCAATGGCTCTATAAAAGTTGTCGCTCCGGAAGACGAAAAACCATGGGCCACTCCCTGGACTCGACCGCGATGGTCCGAGCGCACCGGTATCACAAAGCGATCGTTCCGCACCGTTACGAGTTCGTCCTGGATTGCTTCTTCTGAACGCCGCATTAGATTTTCCAGGCTGCGAGTTATGTTTGAGCGCAGCCGTCCAATCTCATGACGTACGCGGGCAAGTTCGGGGCTGGCGCGGTCGTCAATTTCGCCGCTGGGAAGGATCTTGTTTCTGATGCGCGCGACGAGGCTGTTCAATTCATTCGGCAGTTGCGCCAGCCGGCCCCAGATTACCGGCGCCGCCTCGCGCTCAGCCTGGACTGCCGCGCGTGCTGTCATAGCCCGTTCGCAAAGACGTGCCAGTTCAAGGATGGCGAGTGGCTCAAGACCGGTTCCGGCAATATGTAAGCGCGCCAGCGTTTCCGCCGGGTCAGTCAGCTCCGCAAAGGACCAGGCGACTCCACGCTGACGCAGTTCGATGCATTCAGCCAAAGCTGTCAGTGCCTGGCGCAGCATACCCGGGTTGGCCAGCGGCTGCAGGGCCGCGACCTGTTCCCGGCCCATGGGTGTTTGTGCGCCGCGCTGCACCAATGTCAGAAGTTCGACGTATTCAAGAATCTTAAAAGATTGATCGTTCATAACATTTACATCTAGGGTCTAGAAACTACGGTGGCGCCGCTCGCGGCCACGCATCGCCGTCGCAAACAATTGCGTTGCGTCGAGAACGGAGACAGGTAGCTCATTCTTTTCCACGCAGCCGAGAATTAGCGGGTTCATGTCTTTGTCAGCGGCTAGAGAAACTGGCCCCTCAATCATATCGCCCGCCTGATCGATGGCCAGCGCGATCTGCTCATCGCCCTGCAGGATGACCAGTTTCCCACCGGCCGGCGACGAATCCTGCCCCAGCAGGACATTTGCATCCAGCACCGTCAACATCCGGCTCTTAATGCAAACGACGCCAAGTATTGCCGCAGGCGCTCCTGGTATCGGTGTTGGTATGCGCCATTCAGCTATGCTCTCGATGTCATCGACGAACAGGCCGAGACAGTTCGAGCCGGCAAACATCGTTTGCACGGCACGCGCCGATCCGGGACCGTCAGGGGCCAGAGTGGAATCACTTGGCATTACTTCTTCATCGACTCTCTAATCAGGGGCGGAACTTCCGGCGATCGTGCCGGAGCTTCCATCATTCAATTGTTAGGGTCCGGGTGAGCTGACGTTTTTGCTACCCTCAATCACGGCACGATAGAATCCAGTGTAAGGTTATTCTATCAGGTACGACTAATGCAGCGGGTCAACCGGTGGTACCGGCTCAACTCAAAAGGACAGCAACAATGGATGAATTCGACAGTTACCGCGCGGAAATGAACGAGCGTTTGCTGGGCAGCAATCATTTGGGTATTAAGCGCTTTTTTGCCCTGGACACACAGGCCTACGAAGAAGGCGCGCTCGACAAACGGACGAAAGAATTGATGGGCTTGACGGCTTCAATCGTATTGCGTTGCGATGATTGCGTTACCTATCACATCAAGCAGTGTGCGGAAGTGGGAGTCACGCGCGCTGAGTTTCTGGATGCGTTCAATGTGGCGCTGGTGGTCGGGGGATCGATCACCATCCCGCACTTGCGACGCGCCATTGAACGGGTGGACACGGCGCTGGGAACGACCACAGAAGCCTGAGTGTCGGCCCTGTTATTCGAGGTGCCGCGCCGTGTCTCGCTGAACTGCTGAGGCAGATCTGTCATCGCACCGGCTGCTCCGCATTCGGATCTAAAAATCTCATGATTAGGAATCACAAAATCTTTTCTCTATTTATGGTGGGAGCCTCCTTACTTGCAGGCATCCCAGCTTCGGGCCGTGCGAAGGTTATTCCTCAATCATCAGATTATTTCAGTAGAGGTTTATTCATGCCCATTCAGGACAATGCACGGGTTCGTGCGCCGGAAATAAAGGGAGGCCGCGGCTGGCTGAATACCGATAAACCGCTTTCACTCGCAGCCCTCAGGGGCAAGGTTGTCCTGCTTGATTTCTGGACCTATGGCTGCATCAACTGCATGCATATCATCCCCGACCTCAAACGACTCGAACATAAATACCCGAACCAGTTGGTAGTCATTGGAGTGCATTCGGCCAAGTTCGAGAATGAGAAAGAGACGGAGAACATTCGCCGTATCATTCTGCGCTACGAGATCGAGCATCCCGTTTACAACGACGCGGATTTCGCTGTCTGGCGCAGTTATGCCGTCAAAGTCTGGCCCACCCAAGTGCTGATTGATCCGGCCGGCTATGTCATCGGCGGTGTCTCCGGGGAAGGAAACTATGACGCAATCGATCGAGTCGTGGCGCAAACGGTCTCAGACTTTCGCAAGCGGGGCGAGCTAAATGAAGAGCCTTTGAAACTCTCACTCGAGCGCGCGAAAGTCGGTGAGCTACCACTCGCGTTTCCCGGCAAAGTATTGGCAGATAGAAAAGGCGATCGACTTTTCATCGCCGACTCGGTTCACAACCGCATCGTCATCACGAGGCTTGACGGCAAATTGCTGGAAGTCGCCGGCACCGGTGAGCGCGGCGTGGCCGATGGTCCTTTTCAAACAGCGACTTTCTATCGGCCACAGGGAATGGCGCTCGAGGGGGACTCGCTTTACGTGGCCGACACTGAAAATCACCTCATCCGTCGCCTCGATTTGAAGCAGCACACGGTGCAGACGGTGGCCGGTACCGGCCAGCAATCACACGAGTATTTCCAAACGGGCCCGGGTCTAACCGTCGGATTGAACTCGCCCTGGGACCTGCAGTTGGTGGGACGCACGCTCTACATCGCAATGGCGGGTCCACATCAAATTTGGCAACTTGATCTCGAGAAAAATGTTATCTCGACGTTCGCGGGTTCAGGCCGCGAAGCCCGGCTCGACGGAGAGTTGCTCGCGGCCGGTTTTGCGCAGCCCTCGGGAATTACGTTTGATGGGCAGAGACTTTATACCGCCGATAGTGAAGCGAACACTATTCGCGCGATCGACCTGGACAAGCATGAAGTAAGCACGCTGGCAGGCGGAGACCTGTTTGAATTTGGCGATATAGACGGACAGGGCGATGAAGTACGCCTGCAACACCCACTCGGCATTGTCGCGTTCGGCGACAAGTTGCTGGTGGCGGACACTTACAATCACAAGATCAAAGAGCTCGATACAAAGCGCCGTCACGTCAGGACTTTGTTTGGCACCGGCAAGCCGGGCCAGGCCGACGGCGGCCAGCCATCATTCTATGAACCCGGCGGACTGAGCCTGGCGAACGGAAAACTTTTCATCGCCGACACCAACAATCATGCCATTCGCGTGGTCGATCTCAAGACGAAGCAGACATCCACTTTGCAGCTCCGTGGTCTCGAACCTCCCGTGACGATTGCACCTCCTGAGAACGACGGGCCCGACACAAAAGAAGTCACACTCGCCCCGCAAAGGGTCCGCGCCAATGCAGAAGGCACGCTGAACCTGGACGTCGCATTACCGGCCGGCTATCACCTGAACCCGATGGCGCCTCAGCGCTATCGCATCACGATTGAGAGCGGCCAGCAGCAACTCGGCTTCGGCCCACCGGGCAGCAGCGGGGCCGCGCGCAGCTACGAACTTGTCCAATCGGTGAAGCGGCTCGAGCTTCCGCTGCGTTTCGCGATTCACACTTTTGCGCCCGGTGAGGCGGAACTAATGGTGCGACTGACGCTCGTCTATTGTCGCGTCGACAACACCGGCACCTGTCGCATCCAGACGCTGGCCTGGCGCGCGCCAGTCGAAATCACCGATGACGCAACTGCAACCAGTGAATTAAAGATTGCAGGCAGGTTAGGCGCCGAGTAATTGGGGAAGGAAAGCACCGTGCGCTAACGGAGCTCGACCGGTGAGGTGGTCTACTTGCCCCTGCACAACCAGCCGAGTAATATCACCTCACCCCCCCGGAATCTTAGTTTTTCAAGGAGGCCATTGTGGCTGCTAAACCATTTCTTACCGACATCAAAACGCTGAGAGAGCGCGCGCGCAAGCACATCGAAAACGGGGCGATAACCGAAGGGTATTCGGCCGACCGCAAAACAGTAATCAAGCTTTTAAATGAAGCGCTGGCGACTGAAATCGTTTGTGTACTGCGTTACAAACGTCACTTTTTCATGGCTACCGGCATCAACGCTGAGAGTGTAGCCGCAGAGTTCCTACAGCACGCCAATGAAGAACAGGGCCACGCAGACCTGATTGGCCAGCGCATTGTGCAACTCGGAGGCGAGCCGAATCTGTCGCCAGAAGGTTTGCTGACCCGCAGTCACGCTGAGTATGTCGAAGGCGATTCGCTGTTGGACATGATTAAGGAAGACCTCGTAGCCGAACGCATCGCGATTGACAGCTATCGCGAGATGATCACTTACGTAGGTAATGACGATCCTACGACCCGGCGCATGCTGGAAGGTATTCTGGCGATGGAAGAAGAGCACGCCGATGACCTCGTCAGCCTGCTCGAGGGGTATACCCCACGAGACTTGTCGCAGGGCGCCGTCAGTTAACTTAAGGTTCATAGGTTGCTGCTCTGAAAACAACCTTGCGTCTCGAATAGCCAGCGTGATGCTTTCAATGAAGGCATCACGCTTATTAACGTAACAACCCTTGTTTGCACGCAAATCAAAAACAACTCAGCCGGGACGGCCCAGCGTTTGTCGTAGCTGCGGCGCGATTGTCGGCGCCGGAGAGGACACCTGTGCCGTTTGTAACGTGCCGCTGAATGCAGCACCGGCGCGGACCGCAGTTCCCGCCCCCGCCTTAGATAACGAAACGATGCGGTTTGCGCGCGCAGTGCTCGACCGTCCCTATCTCTTCACGATCGTCTTTCTAATCGCCAACTTCTTTGTCTTTCTTCTGATGTGGCATGCGAGCGGTATGTCGACTAATGCCCTGTGGGTTTTTCCCGGTCCGGTCCTGATCCGCTATGGGGCCAAGCTTAACTTGTTGATTAACCAACAGCCGCACCAATGGTGGCGGTTCGTCACTCCCATGTTCCTGCATGGCAGCCTGCTGCACTTGCTGGTGAACATGTATAGCCTGTGGATGATTGGGCCGTATGTGGAAAAACTTTACGGCTCAGCCAGGTTCGTTTTCTTCTGGGTCGTCACCGGTATTGCTGGAGTGGTGGCCAGCTATCTGACGGTGGTTGGTCCGAGTACGAACGTAGGAAGCCTGGGGCGATTTGTGCTCAAGGCGCATGACGATCCTTCGGTGGGGGCGTCCGGCGCTTTATTCGGACTTGTCGGTGTGCTGTTTGTCTTTGGTATCAAGTTTCGCAACGAATTGCCCGAAGGCTTCAAGCGCGCTTTTGGTACCGGTCTGCTGCCTGTCATAATGATCAATCTTTTCATCGGCTTTATGGGCCGGGGATTCATTGACAACGCCGCGCATCTGGGCGGACTCGCTTCAGGAGCAGCGCTTGCTTTGGTGGTGGGTTATCGCCGGCCCGGTGAGAGCTCGAGTATGTCGCTCGTGTGGAAGATACTGCAGGCAGCTTCCCTGGCACTGGTTCTTTTCAGTTTCGCGCGAGTGGTCCAGCATGCAGGCGAGCCCACCCCATTCGACGGAGCAACTGAAGAACAAGTCGTTGCGCCCAGCGTCAAGGCCCAGGATTTTCTGACCTTTGTCAAAGCAATTAATGGGGCTCAGGATGCTTTGGTGAAATCAGCCGAGGGTGACGCAAGCGGGCTTGACGCAGCCAATGCCACGCTGGAACAAGTCAACGCCCCCGACGTAAAGTCCGATCAGTTGAAGCGCAAGTTGCAGGCGCTGTTGCTGCGCGCCAAAGTGACTGATAGTACTCCCAGCCAAAAGACGCAGTTACAAACTGACCTGGGTGCCTGGGACCAAGAATACGAAAACTGGCTGAAGACAGCCAACAAAACCTCTAAGGATGAGCCGCAATAGCAATCAAAACATTTCGTAAGGAGAGTATTAAAAATGGAAATCAAGAAGGTAGGCGTGCTTGGCTGCGGCCTGATGGGATCGGGCATCGCACAGGTCGCTGCCAGCGCGGGTTTTGAAACCGTTGTTAAAGAAGTCTCTGATGAGTTAATTCAGCGCGGCTTTGCGGGTGTCGAAAAATCGTTGGCGAAGTTCGCCGAAAAAGGCGCCATCACCGGTGAGCAGCAAAAAGAGATTCGGGGCCGGCTGTCGGGCACTACAAGCTTTGAGGCGTTGGCTGATTGCGACATCATCATTGAAGCAATCATCGAGAACCTGGACGAAAAACGGAAGACTTACGCTGAACTCGATCGCATCTGCAAGCCCGAGACAATTTTCGCTTCCAACACCTCATCAATCTCAATCACCGAGATGATGACGGCGACTGCGCCGGAACGGCAAAAGCGATTTGTGGGGCTGCACTTTTTCAATCCGGTACCGTTGATGAAACTGGTTGAAGTGGTGCGCACGATTCTGACTGACGAAGCTGTCTACGAAACTGCAATTGAGTTCGGCAAAAAGCTGGGCAAGACCACCGTGCGCACCAGCGACAAGACCGGTTTCATTGTCAATCGTCTGTTGGTTCCTTACATGCTGGACGCGATTCGCGCGCTTGAAGAGGGAGTGGGTTCGATCGTTGATATTGATGCGGCGATGAAACTTGGCCTCGGATACCCCATGGGACCATTCACACTTGGAGATTTCGTGGGACTGGATACGACGTATTACATAGCCGAGATCATGTTTAATGAATTTCGCGAAAAGCGCTTTGCTCCGCCGCCACTTTTGAAGCGCATGGTCCTCGCCGGTTTGTATGGCCGCAAATCCGGCCGCGGGTTTTATGACTACACGAGCGATCCTAAAAACCCTACACCGATGAACCTGGTTTAGTGACGATTCCGATCGCGGTGCGGGGATGAGACTGCCGGATCGCAAATTGAGGCTTCCTCTGGAGGGTAATACCGTGATGTCGAGTAACTGTGCGGCCGCAACCTCAACCCGCAGAAGCCTGCTGGCGGTGGGGCTTTTGGTGATCCTGCTCGGTTCTTCATGAACCAGGCCACAACATGCTCAGCAAACGGCGCCGCCGGTTACCTACCCGCCGCAACTCATGGCTGATTTGCGCAAGCTGCAGAACGCGGCGCTGGCGAGCGACTATGCCTATCGCCAACTTGCCCATCTGAGCGACAGCATTGGTCCACGGCTGAGCGGCTCGCCGCAGGCTGCGGCCGCGGTTTCCTACCTGGCCCAGGAAATGCGAAGGCTGGGATTAGAGGTCAAACTGGAAAAGCTTTCAGTGCCCCACTGGGTGCGCGGTGAAGAAAAGGCAGAGTTGGTGGTTTATCCCGGCCAGGCTGAAGGAACCAGGCAGAAAATCATTCTCACCGCCCTCGGCGGCAGCGTGGCAACCCCCGGCGAAGGTCTCAACGCTGAGGTCGTCGTCGTCGATAACTTTGATGAGTTGAAATCATTGGGCCGGGAGAAGGTCGCCGGGAAAATCGTACTCTTCAATCCGCGCTTCGATCGTCAGATGGCCGCTCAGGGTTTTGGCGGTGAAGCATACGGGCAAGCCGTTGCTTATCGCGGCCTGGGTGCCAGCGCTGCTGCGCGCCTGGGAGCAGTCGCTGCGCTTAATCGCTCCGCCGGAGGGGCTGAGTACCGCTTGCCGCATACCGGCGCGATGCGCTACGCCGACGATGCGCCAAAAATTCCAGCCGCGTCCGTCGCCGCGGAAGACGGAGATTTGATTGCTCGCCTTGCCGCCCAGGGTCCAGTGCGGATGCAATTGCTGCTGACTCCCAAACAGTTACCGGACGCGGAGAGTTACAACGTGATCGCCGATCTCAAGGGCAGCGAACACCCCGAGCAGGTCATTATTGTTTCGGGACATCTTGATTCATGGGATCTGGGAACCGGTGCCATTGATGACGGCGCCGGCGTGGTAATAGCCATGCAGACTGTTCAGCTTATGAAGCAACTGCATCTGCGTCCCAAACGGACCATTCGTTTTATCGCCTGGATGAACGAAGAGAATGGTGTAGTTGGCGGCCGTACGTACGCGAAAGAACACGAGGCCGAACTCGGCAATCACTTTGCGGCTATCGAAAGCGATCGCGGAGCTGGACATCCACTCGGATTTGAAGTCAAAGGCAAATCCGAAGTGCTGCCGTTGCTGGGGCCGATGTCGACTGTTCTGCAGCCGTCAGGCGCGGGTCTGCTGAAACTCACTAATGGAACTGAGACGGATATTTCATTCCTGGGCGCGGCCGGCGTGCCGTCCTTTGGCCTTTGGCAGGACACCCGCACCTACTTTGATTTTCATCACACCGCAGCCGACACATTCGACAAAGTTGTGCCGCGAGAATTGGCAGAAAATGCGGCAGCGATGAGTGTGCTCGCCTATACCCTGGCCAATCTGCCTCAATCACTGCCGCGCTAATCGTGAGGGGATCCAGAGGGACCAGTAGACTAGTCGGAGTTAACGCGGTCTCGTGAAATCGACTGATGAAGCCAGTGTTCCATCATCAATCACGGACGGAGATTACGCTATTGCAGATGAAAAAGAGTGGATCGAGGTCAACTGTCTTTTCATTCTGTGTAATCGGCGAAATCTGCGGTTAGCGTTTTCCGCTTCTCTTGGATATGTGACTTGAGACGATTCCAGCAATCCCCTATACTGCAAAGGCCCAGGGGTCATGATCACTTAGGAGCTTGCATCAACATTGCAGACAGTCACACATCAGGGACGATTGAACGCTGAAGGGTTCCGCTTCGCCATCATCGCCAGTCGCTGGAATGATTTCATCACCGGGAGACTGGTCGAAGGCGCTATGGATGCCCTGGAGCGTTTAGGCGTGGCTGACAAATCTGTAGAGCTCTTTAAAGTGCCCGGCTCTTTCGAGATTCCTCTGCTGGCTCTGAAGGTGGCAGAGTCGGGAAAGTTCGATGCGGTGATTTGCGTGGGAACAGTCATCCGGGGACAGACCCCGCATTTTGACTACATTGCCGGTGAAGTCACGAAAGGAATCGCCCAGGCGGGCATGCAGACCGGTGTGCCCGTGGTCTATGGTGTCGTGACCGCGGATACACTCGAGCAAGCCATCGATCGCGCAGGGGCCAAACAGGGTAACAAGGGATTCGAAGCAGCGATGACGGCAGTCGAACTGGTTAATCTTTACAGGGAAGTTTTTAAAAAGGATAAAGGATAAAGGGTTAAGGTTGAGCGCCGGATGACCAGCTTCATTCTTCAGCCTTCACCCTTTTTTTCTAATGCATTATGGGTTCTCGTCGTAAGGCGCGCGAATGCGCCTTGCAAATGCTCTTTGCGGCTGATGTTTCACAGACTGCTCCGGACGATCTCGTAAGGACGTACTGGGCGGAGCTTGGAGAAACTGAAATTGAAGCACCTGCGCGTGACTTTGCCACTCGCCTGGCGCTGGGCACCCTCGCGAACACAATCGAGCTCGATGAAAGAATCCGTTTGCGTGCGGAACACTGGCGCATCTCGAGGATGGCCATTGTTGATCGCAACATACTGCGGCTGGCAGTGTATGAATTCCTCCACGAACCTACTCCTCGCACCGTCGCCATCAACGAAGCCCTGGAAATAGCCCGCCGCTTCTCAACCTACGAAGCCACTCAATTTATCAACGGCATCCTCGACGCCATCAAACGGGATTTGGACGAGCATCAACCGCAGACGAACATCGATCTGACGGCGGACGTTGAAGAGGAACCGGTCGAAGGGGCGAAAGGCGCGGAAAGCTGACGAGGCCTCTGAGCTTGGTGCTTTGAGCTTGGTGCTTGGTGCTTTGTGCTTTGCTCTTGACTCTTCGCTCTTACCTCTTACCTCTTGCCTTTTTCCCCTTGGCCCTTGGCCCTTGGCCCTTTGCCCCTTACTATCTTGCCGTGGATCGGCAAACGCAACGCGAATTTCTCATCGACATCGAAGACCTGGTCGAACAACTCTTTTCCGATACGGAGGAATTACGCCGGCTGGACGCCCAGGGATCGCTGCGACGCGAACTGCTCGACGGCATTTTCCGGCATGTGCACAGTATCAAGGGCGTGGCTGCTACCGCGGATTTCAAAGACGTAAGCAAGCTGGCCCATCAAATTGAGAACTTGCTGGACAGCGCGCGGGCGGGTCGTATTCCAATTGAAGCGGGCTTTGTGGAACTGCTCGAAGAAGCTGCCTCAGCTCTTTCGGAAAGTCTGAGTCTTGCGGCTGCAGTACCCAGCCCCACTTCACATGTTGAGTTGATCCAAAGAATGCAGGAATGGGATCAGCGTGAATTGCCCCCGGAGACGAACCGGCTGCCACCAGACTTACCGCCTGATTTTTCTTCGTCGTTGAATGAAAACGAAAAGCAAGCGCTGCTCCTGGCGCTGCAACGAAACGAAAAGACGTACCTTGTCACGGCCGATTTCAGTCTTGCCCTCTTTGATCAGGAGTTCAATAAGCTGCGCGCGACACTGGCGCAGCAAGGGGCGGTAATCTCATCGCTGCCAAGCTTGAATCTCTCACTACCTGACCGCGTCAGCTTTCGCGTTCTATATTCCAGCGACCTTTCACTGCTCCAGTTACAAGAACTGCTGGAGCCTTTCACTCAGGTAACCATCGCGGCACTGGCAACAGCGGAACCGCACTCAATCACGACAGCAAGCGCTCCTCTTATTACGGCGCCTCAGTCCGAACGCCGGGATACCGTTGCGGATCCGGCCGGCTTTGTGCGCATCGAGATCGAAGAACTCGACCGGCTAATCTCAAACGCTCACGAACTCTTTGGGCAGACAGCGCGGGCGCTGCATCTGGTTTCTGACCGGCTGGCAGATGACTCTCAAATCGAACTGAGAAATCTCGACGCGCAGATCCGGGAATCTCTGTTTTCACTGGAGGAGAAAATCATCCAGCTGCGCATGGTCTCGCTGGATCGAGTACTGCAGCGGGCTGTGCGCGCGGGACATGTAGCTGCTCGCGTCGTCGGCAGGGAAGTCGAGATCAGCGTCGCCGGCCACGAACTGCGCATTGACAAGCTCATCTGTGATGCCATCGCCGATCCTCTACTGCACCTCGTGCGCAATGCGGTCGATCAGGGGATTGAATCGCCAGCTGAACGAGTTCAGGCAGGCAAGCCACCGGCCGGGCAGGTGCGGATTCAGGCGAACTCAGCCGGTGGTCGCGTGTGGCTGTCAGTCTTCGACGATGGCCGCGGCATCGATCCCAAAGTGGTGACGGCAGCCGCTTTGAAGCATGGATTCATCGAAGAAGGGACTGTGTTGAACGATGAAATGAGTTTGCGAATGATTTTCCGTCCCGGGTTTTCGACTACCGGTGTGGTGAGCGAAGTCTCAGGCCGGGGCGTCGGGCTGGATATTGTAGAAAGAGATATCGAGCGCGTCGGCGGCGCAGTACGCGTGCGTACGCAGTTGGGTGAGGGTTCGGAATTTGAGATTCGCTTACCGGCTACGTTGGGCGTTTTGCATGCGCTCGTGGTTGTTGGTAATGGCCATCGCTACTGTGTGGATAGCAGCTTGATCGTGGATCGCTGCGACCTTGGGCCGGGCGAGAGACGCAGCCATGACGCCGGACAAGGCATTCACTGGCGTGGTCAAATACTGCCCTCGATTGACTTGGATCGCGCGCTACAAATAGAAGTGCAGCCCCGCAACTACCTCCGGGCGCTGATCTGCGACCTTCCCCTTGAGGGTGTGGGTTCGGGAACCAGCCGTTACGCTATTCTCATCGAAGGTGTTGAGGAAAGCCAGGAGGTATTGGTGCGTGGTCTCGGCCGGCATGCAGCCATGTGGACCGGCGTGGCGGGCGCGGCTGAACTCTGGAACGGAGAAGTTGCTCTGGTTTTGGATCTGCCGTTGCTGCTCTCGCAGACCTCTTCGCCTTCATCTTGAACAATCCGCCTGGCGGTGGTCCAACAATCGACGAGTTTTCGACTTCTAAGTTTTGCTGCAAGCGGTTTCAGTTTTAGCCGGGCTGCTTGTAGATCACTCCGCCCTTCATCACAAAGCGCACCCGGCGCAAGGCTGAAATGTTTCGCGTTGGATCTCCCTCGACTGCGATCAGATCCGCCAGTAGTCCCTTGCTCACCCGGCCAATCTTGTCTTCCTGATGCAGCACGCGCGCGTCAACCGAAGTAGCCGATCGCAACGCATCAACTATCGGCATCCCAAAGTCGATCATCGTTTCGATCTCTTTTGCGTTGTCACCGTGAGCAAAGACGCCCACATCGCTGCCGCTCGCAATCGTGACTCCCGCCGCCAGCGCCGCCTTGAATACAGCTTTCTTCTTTTCAGCATTAGCGCCCGCGATGGCGAGCGTCGGACACAACGCCACACCGTGCTCTTTCATCAGCCGAAATACTTCAGGCGTGCCGCCGTCGCCGTGCTCGATCGTTTCCACACCGGCCAGGGTCGCGCGACGCATTCCTTCGGTGGTTGTCGCGTGCGCTGTTACGGGAACATTGGCGCTGCGTGCGGTGGCCACGATCAGCTTCAACTCGTCGAGCGAAAATGTGGGCGCTGCGCCCTGCGTACCCCAGCGATAATCGGCGTACACCTTGATCCAATCGGCCCCGTGGCCAATTTGATCGCGCACGACCCGCGTGAGGCTATCGACGCCATCAGCTTCTTCGGCGCCCTGCGGCACGCGCCACTCCGCGGCATAGCCCTTCGGACCATAACTGCCGGTGGCCACTATCGCGCGCGTGACTACAAACATGCGCGGTCCGGGAATTATTCCCTGCTCCACTGCCTGCTTCAGCCCCACGTCCGCATAACCCGCGCCTTCGGTGCCCAGATCGCGAATGGTAGTGAAGCCGGCCATGAGGGTGTTCCGCAAATGATTGGTGGCCCGGGCCACGCGCAGGGTGAGCGACTCGTGGGCCACCTGATCGTTCCAGAGGGTTTCACTGTATGGATGCAACAGCACGTGTGAGTGAGCTTCGATCAAACCCGGCAGCAGCGTCAGTCCAGGCAGGTCTATGATCTTCGCAGCAGCCGGAGCCTTGATCTCACTGGCAGGTCCCACTGCTTCAATCTTTTCTCCGCGCACCAGCACCACCCAGTCGTCATGCAACTGCGCCGCCTCTCCATCAAAAATGTGCGCCGGCCTGAGCAGGAAGACTGTTTCCGATTGCGCCGCCATGGGCGCAGGTGTTTGGGCAGACACTGCGGAAGAAAAAAGAGTCGCCAAAGACAGGAGGATGGTAAGTAGGACACGCATAATGTGACCTCGAAGGTTACGGACCTGACGAAATGGACTGACTAAGAATTGGTTTCCGCGCTTCTCGTCCAGGCGCTGCACGATAATAGCGCCTGCACTTTCCTGTAACTCAAAATAATATTGCAACCAGCAACAACGCCGCTGCCTCTTCACGCCCAGTCAACCTTCGGGTGCATGGTGTGCCACTTAGTCGCCTGCTCATAAGCGAGCGCCACTCGCAACGGCGCCGACTCGTCATAGACGCCACCTGTAAACATGATCGCCTGCGGCAGCTCGTTGATAAAGCCGCAGGGAACGCAGACTGCCGGGTGCCCGGTGAGATTGGTGACGAGCAGGCTGGCGCTGCCCGGCGCTGGTGAAACAAAAACATCCCACTGCGCCATTAATTTTTCCATTTCGTGCATCAGCAGCGTGCGCGCGCGTTGGGCCCTGAGGTACTCAACAGCCGGAACGAAGCGCGAACTGCGAAACGAGTTGGGCCAATCGCCAGCATCCTGGCCGGAGAGTTGGTTGACGCGCCCATCGCGAGTGATGTCATCGAAAGCCGCCGCCGCTTCTGCCGTCAGGATGTAACGCAATGCTGCGGTGGAAAACTTTGGCAGCTCAATCGCGGTCAGCTTTACACCGGCCTTCTCCAGAGCATCGATCGCTTCTTTATAGAGTGCGGTGCGCTGTGCCTGCTGCTGTTTTTGCGCGTCTGTGGTCGGAGTAAACCCCGCGCCCTCAAATTCGGTTTTGAGATAGCCGATGCGCATGCCGGCCAGTTTTCTCTCCGGCTCCCAATTGAACGGCGCATCTCCGACCGTGATATCGCGACTATCCGGACCATAGATAGCGCTCAACACCGCTGCACAATCTTCCACACCGCGGCAGATTGGTCCAATCTTATCCATCGTCCAACTCAGTCCCATCGCTCCATAGCGACTGACACGACCGTAGGTTGGACGCAGACCTGTTACGCCACATCTTGAAGACGGCGAAACGATCGAGCCAAGGGTCTCAGTGCCGATTGAGAAGCCAACCAGACCAGCGGACGTAGCCGAAGCCGGGCCGGCTGATGAGCCGCTGGATCCCAAACGATCTTCATCAGGGATCCAGGGATTGCGAGTGACGCCACCAAACCACTTCGGTCCCTGAGCCAACGCTCCCATCGAGAGCTTTGCCAGCAGCACTGCGCCGGCTCGCTGCAAACGCTCGACCACGGCCGCGTCGTAATCGATGACCTGATCGCGAAAGGGCTCTGCGCCCCAGGTGGTCCTGATGCCTTTGGTCGCAAACAGATCCTTGGCGCCCCAGGGAATTCCATGCAGCGGCCCGCGATATTTACCGCGCTTGATTTCTTCATCCGCCGCAGCAGCTTGTTTCAAAGCTAAATCTTCAGTCAGCGTCACCACGCACCGGAGTTTTGGACCAAAGCGTTTCAGACGCGCCAGGTACATCTTCGTCAGGTCGACAGAAGAAAGCCTGCGGGTTCGCACCAACTCTGCGAGCTGGGGCACAGTCGCAAAGGCAAGATCGTCGACCGTCTTGTAGGGCGCGGGTTCAATCCTGCCGAAACGAAATTTGCCGCCGGCTCGATATAAGTCCCTGCGCGCGCGCGCGGGATGAAAGGCGATAGCTGGTTCGGTATCGAGCGGTATCTCAATCTTCCGCACCGTCTCGTAATTGTCCAACAGCCGATTCACGTTTGGCAGCGCCATCGTCTCCTGCGCCTCGGTGAAGTCGAGTCCCACTACCTTCTCGGCAGTATGCAGCATCTCCTTCGTGATGCGAGCTGCGGGAGTGGGCGAAGGTGAAGGCGAAGGCACGGGGGTCGTCGTTTGCGCGTTCACCGAAAGCGGCAGCTTCGAGGCCGCGAGCCCGGCGGCTCCGAGTGCCGGCAACAGCTTCACAAACGATCGGCGATCAACGCCCGAGTTATTTTCAACCGGAATCGCCGGCTGGCTGTCTTCGGTTCCCTGCTTCTTCATGTTTCTCCTCTTGTCCCAGCGGCTTTGCAGCTGCCTCACAGTGCGGGGTGGCGCTGACTCGCCGAAAGTTATCGCATCATTGGTACGTTAGTTGGATTGCCTGACTGGATGGCGCTACCAAATTTGATCCTGGTTACTTTCGCGCTCCCCGATTTGTAGATACTGACGATAAACATGTTGTCGTAATCGCTATCGGGAATCTCAGGAACACTTGCGCCACCTAAAGCAGTCACGATCTCGGGCACAGTATTGCTGTGGCCCACCACCAGGATCGTCTGGCCACGATTAGTAGTGCGAATACTGTTAATAAGATCCTCTGTTTTCTTTGCCTCAATCACGTTCAGGGACACCTGCAACTTGTCGGCGAGAGGCTTGGCAGTCTCTTGTGTGCGTTTATACTGCGTGCTGTAGATCGCATTAATGCCGGCGTTGCCAAGGACGCGCACCAGTTCCTGCGCCCGAGCCTGTCCGGCGGGACTGAGCTCGGGATCAGGATTGTTGGGTTCGATATTTTTCTCGGCATGCCGCACCAGGATCACAGTTGTCAACGGATGCGAAAAGGTTGAGAAGTAAGCAAAGACAACGATTGCGCCGAGCACGGCAAAGAACATCGAGAAGACGACGATAGTTCTGAGCCGGGTTCGCGGTTCAGGCGTTGGATCCATTTTGTAATGTCCTGGTTGCGTGGCGTTGCAGGGCGGTAAACCATACCACCTGAGCCCTATAATTTCGAGAAATTTTTCCAGGAAGAAGATATCCACAGATTACGCCCATTACACAAAGACCGGAAGACAAACCTGAAAAGTGTCGCGGCTTCAATTGCTTGAGCACGAGGCGGTAAGAGAAACAGGTGATTCAGTCGCTCATGTTTTCTGTATCTGCGCAATCGGCGTAATCTGTGGATGCTGCCGACCCGTAGTGTGCAAACGAATTGCGAAGATGATAGTCTTTTGGCACAGACGCTCTTGATGAGGTGACAGCGAGTTGAGTATCAGAGAACCACAAGATCTTTCAGAATTAATCGCCGAAAATTTTGGCGCGAATGCCACTTATGTGGAAGGATTATTGAGCCGTTTTCGCAGCAACCCTCAGTCAGTCGACGAGTCCTGGCGCTCATATTTCGGAGAATTACTGGGCGATAACGCGACCCCGGCGCCTGCTCCTCCACCATCTGAAAACGGGCGTCATGCTGCACCGGTCGCCACCACTGTTACGCCCGCTGCAACTAACGCCTCGCAGACCGCTCCAGCGACGAGCGCTGCCGCACCAGCTCCGCAACCACAGCCTGCCGCCGCTGCTGTAGACGGGCAAGCTCATGAAGAAGCAATTCCCATCCGCGGCGCGGCGCTGAAAATAGTAGAAAACATGGCCGCGAGCCTGGCGGTACCTACGGCAACCTCCCAAAGAAGAATTCCGGTCAAGCTCCTCGATGAAAACCGGCGCACCATCAACCACCATCTCAAGGAAAAGGATCGCGGTAAAGCCTCGTACACGCATTTGATTGCGTGGGCCATCCTGCGCGCTCTGGAAAAATTTCCGCAGCTCAACGATGGGTATGCCGAGCAGGAAGGCAAGTCAGTCCGTCTGCGCCGGCCGGAAGTAAATTTCGGTGTGGCTATTGATCTCGAAAAGAAAGACGGCACGCGTTCGCTGCTGGTGCCGAATGTGAAGAGCGCAAACACTCTCAGCTTTTCACAATTTGTGGACGCCTACGACGATGTGGTCAAGCGTGCCCGCACCGGGAAACTTCAATTGTCCGACTTTCAGGGCACTACTATTTCGCTGACTAATCCCGGCACCATCGGCACCGTGGCTTCGATGCCGCGCCTGATGGTGGGACAGTCGTTGATCGTCGCCACCGGAGCGATTGAATACCCGGCCGAGTACCAGGCCATGGCGCCTATCGCGCTTTCGCAACTGGGTATCAGCAAGGCCATCACAATCAGCAGCACTTACGATCACCGCGTGGTCCAGGGAGCCGAATCCGGCGCCTTTCTGGCGCTCATGCATGAACTGCTGGTAGGCAAGCACAATTTCTACGACAAAATCTTCGCGGACCTCGGCATACCTTATCCACCGCTCCGCTGGAACATCGATCACAATCCGTTCTTTCTCGGCGGCGATCAAACGCACGAGCAAACCGTACGGCAGGCCCGGGTCATGGAACTGATCAACGCTTATCGAGTGCGAGGGCACCTGATTGCGGACATCGATCCATTGCACGCCATGCCGGTGCTCTACCACCCGGAACTGGATATCGAAACCTACAATCTCTCAATCTGGGACCTGGATCGTCTGTTCATTACCGGCGGTCTGGGCGGAACAGAAAGCGCCACTCTGCGCGAAATTCTGGATATTCTGCGGCGCGCCTACTGTGGCAAGGTCGGCACTGAATACCGCCACATCCAAAGCAAGGAAGAAAAGATTTGGATCCGCGAGGCAATCCGCAAGCACTTTGTCAGCCCTGAACCGCTGGCGCCGGAAATCCGCAAAAAATTGCTCTGGAAACTGATTTCGGCCGAGCAGTTCGAACGCTTCCTGGGTACTCGGTACCTGGGTCAGAAACGTTTTTCTCTGGAGGGATGCGAGACCATCATTCCACTCCTTGATCAGCTGGTGCTGGGTGCAGGCGCCCGCGGCGTGGAAGAAATCACCATGGGCATGGCCCATCGCGGCCGCTTGAATGTGCTGGCAAATGTTGTGGGCCAATTCTGCGAACGCATCTTTGCCGCCTTTGAAGGATCAACGCATCCTTCTTTCCCCGCCGACGAAGGCGATGTGAAATATCATCAGGGCGCAGTGGGTGAACGGGAAACGCCGGAGGGCAGAAAGGTGAAGATTACTCTGTCACCGAATCCCAGCCACCTGGAGGCAGTCGATCCCGTGGTCGAAGGCATGGTGCGAGCACGCCAGGATCTGCTTGAGCACGGCGCTGGCGCTGCGCGCGAAGAAGTTATCGATCGCGTCCTGCCGGTGTTGCTGCACGGCGACGCAGCCTTTGCCGGACAGGGTGTGGTGATGGAGACCTTGAATTTTGCCGGCCTGCGCGGCTATTCGACCGGCGGCACCATTCACATCATCATTAACAATCAGATCGGATTTACTACTTCACCGGACGCCGGGCGTTCGACAATTTACTCGACCGATATCGCTCGCATGACGCAGCTGCCGATTTTTCACATCAACG
Organism: Pyrinomonadales bacterium; assembly: GCA_038237475.1. Lineage (GTDB taxonomy): Bacteria > Acidobacteriota > Blastocatellia > Pyrinomonadales > Pyrinomonadaceae > JAOAPY01. Next base: position 364,535 of record JBBRYS010000005.1, read on the forward strand.
GCGACGATCCGGAAGCCGCTTATCGAGTCCTGCAGATAGCCTTCGACTACCGCCAGGAGTTCAATAAGGATGTGGTACTGGACGTAGTTGGCTTCAGAAAGCTCGGCCACAACGAAACAGACGAGCCCAGTTATACGCAGCCCCTGATGTACGCGCGAGTTAAAGCCCACCCCGGAGTACGCACTATTTATGCGAGGCGCTTAATCAAGGAAGGTGTGATTGATGAAGCTGAGCTGGATGAGATGCTGGCCGAGCGAACCCGCAGACTCGAAGCTTCCCAAACACGGGCCAAGGAAGTAGTAGCGCAAAAGCCGCCTGTGCGGCTCGCGCCCCCGCTCGAGGAACTCGATGGCTCTGAGGTTATCGACACCGGGGTGAACGCCGAAATCATTCGCGATATCGCGCACAAGATTGCCGTCATTCCCGAAGGCTTTAACATTAATCCCAAGATGGTGGGCCAACTGGCGCGGCGCGCAAAAATGGGCGAGGGCACGTTGCCACTCGATTGGGCTTTCGCCGAGGCCGTAGCCTTTGGCTCGCTGGTGTTCGAGGGATGCAGAGTGCGCTTGAGTGGCCAGGACTCAGGACGCGGCACCTTCAGCCAGCGCCACGCGGTTCTCTACGACACTCAGACCGGCAGACCGTGGGCACCACTGTCCGAGCTTCGTTCAGAAAAAGACGCCGCCGCCCGCTTCGATGTGTTTGACAGTTCTCTATCTGAAGAGGGTGTGCTGGGATTTGAATATGGATACTCGGTGGTTGCCAAAGACGCACTCGTATTGTGGGAGGCGCAGTTTGGCGATTTTGGCAACGGCGCCCAGGTGGACATCGATCAATACATTTCCGCTGGCGAAGACAAGTGGAAACAGACAGCGCGGCTGGGAATGTTGTTGCCACATGGTTACGAAGGCCAGGGTCCGGAGCATTCCAGCGCTCGTCTGGAAAGATACCTGCAACTCTGCGCCGAGAATAATCTGGCGGTCTGTAATCCGACCACGCCGGCCCAGTACTTTCACCTATTGCGCCGGCAAGTAAGACCGGGATTTGAACGTCCTCTGATTGTGATGACTCCCAAGAGTCTGTTGCGATTGCCGGCCGCTACTTCGTCAGTTGAGGAACTGACAACCGGCGGGTTCAGCTCGGTGCTCGATGACCTGACCAGCGAAGACCCAACCCAGGTACAGCGCCTCGTCATCTGCAGCGGCAAGGTGTACTACGATCTCATCGAAGCGCATACGAAAGCAGCCGAGGATTCAGCCAAGGGTCGTGTCGCGATCATCCGGCTCGAGCAGTTTTATCCTTTTCCCGCCGGCTTGTTGACGGAAATAGCGGCCCGTTATACGAATGCCAGGGAGTTGGTTTGGTGCCAGGAAGAACCAAAGAACATGGGTGGCTGGACTTTTGTCGAGCCACGTCTTGAAAGTCTGCTGCCCCAGTTAGGCCGCCCGCGTTACGCCGGCCGCGACGCCTCGGCCAGCCCGGCCACGGGCTCCTATGCGATTCATCAGTTGGAGCAAGCCCAACTGGTTCATGAGGCGCTGACCTTGTCTTGAATCAGGCAGTGGTCAGCGTGCCAATCGCCGGAGGAGAAGATGGGAATTGATGAGCAGTCTCATTGTTCGCACGGGCACGCCGGAGCGTTCCGTCTCAGGACGATCAACGCACCTGAGCTAATGCCGCCGGCCGCGCTTGGACGAGCGCCATGGTGGCCCAGTTGGTGGCCGCCGCTGATACAAATTGATCGCGTCCGTGCGGGAAGCCGCTCTCAAAAAAAGGCTGGATTGGCAGAGCTCGGCTACGCACATACCATGAACCATCCTCAAGCTGGTTGTTCATGAGAAAGTGTATGCCGCGTTGATAAGCCGCATCTCCTGCAGTAATCACTCCCGCTTCTTTCAAGGCCACCAGAGCCTGTCCGGTGGCGTAGGCATCGCTCGCGAGCGTAGAGAGTTGGGCCCAGCCACCATCGGCTCTTTGCTCGGCTAGTAACCCAGCGGCGACTTTCATAAGTACGGTCCGATTCGCACCAGCCCACTTCAATCCGAGTAACTTAAAGACATAATCCTCGTTTTCTTTTGGCTCGGCGGTGCGCAGCCAGCCGGCAGCCAGTTGAATGGCCTTTTGATATTCAGTGCGTTCTTGTGAAGGCGCATACAGCTGCAGAGCTCGCAGCGAAACAGCAGTGACCTCAAAGTCGCTGGATTCAATTGGCGGCCGGTGAGCGAATATTATCCAGCGTCCATTCGGCGTCTGCTTGCTCTTAAGAAAACGCACCATGGCATCTGTAGTTGCATTCGCCTGGTGATTCTCAGCAGCCAGACCAAGCAGGATGTAACCAACGGTATCGGCGTCACCCGGAATTCCGACGCTCTGGCGGGCCCGCTCACTCCAGTCGTCAAGATATCTTGAGGTTGCCGTTAGCTGGTTGCGGGCAATTTGTTCGTCAACTGCGTAGCCACTCTTGCGAGCTGCCGCTAAGGTCATCGCCGTCAATGTGTTGTTATGACAGGAAACGCAGCCGGTCTTTTGTAGAAAAGAAACATCGGTACGCTGTAAAAGAGGAATACTCCGGTTGATTGCTGCTGCGATCGATTTGGCCGGCGCAGGCTTGGCAAACCACTCCTTTGCCGGGTTCCCTCCTCTAGCGCCGGCACGAACTAAGAGATCGACAACAGGCGTTTGTCCGTGGCGCCTGGCGAAGTCGAGTGCCGTATCGCCTTTTGATGTTTTTGCGTTAACGTCGGCGCCGTGGTCGAGGAGAGCCTTGATGGTATCGACCGGAGCTGTTGCGGAGCCTGCCGCTAACATCAGAATTGTGCGGCCTTCAGGATCGGTTGCCTTAATGTCAGCACCCCGGTCAATCAACAGCCTGGCTGATCTGGGATCGGCGAAGGGAGGAGCACCGAAGAACATCGCCATATTCAGATCGGCTGGTTCCGCCTGCTTCACCAGCAGATCGACGCACCTGAGGCAGAGAGATAGGGCTGCAAATGTAAGCGGGAAAAACCCGGCCTTCTTCACGGAGGCGCCGCGCTCAAGCAGAAGCTGTATCATGTCGGCATCCCCGGCATAAGCGGCCTGGCTGAGTGGAGTCATTTCGCCGGTAGCACTGCTCACTTTTATCGACGGATCTGCGCCTCGATCAAGCAGGAGCTTGACGATCGCACTGGACCCGTATTGGCTGGCTGCTATCAACAAAGGTGTTAGCCCATCATCGGAATGGGCATTGACGTCCGCCCCGGCTTCAATCAGCCTTTGAGTCTTTGGTAAATCAGTAACGGCCCACATTAATGCCGTTGCCCCCGCGCTGTTCCGGGCGTTGGGATCTGCTCCCTTGCCCAGCAGTCTGCGCAACATTTCGTCATCGCCATAGAACGCGGCATACATAAGCGGCGTTGAGCCTCCCGGACCACGGAGCTTCACGGCCTCCGGATAACGTGTTAGCAATCTGAGAAAGGCACGCTGATCGTTATTGCGCAAAGCCTCCATCATCGCAGCTGCATGTGCATCCTGAGGCAATGGCGGCGCTTCGCCTGAGGCGTCGTCAGGCCACCGGGCTCCCTGATCGATCCATTTTTTGATGAGGTCGATTTTGTCGGGAGGGAGTGCGCCAGTCGGCGGCATTTGCATGCCGACTTCGCTCCCAATTAAACGGAGGTAGAGGCGGCTGCCTGAACTGTTCCCTGGTCCAATCACGCTGATGGTCCCACCTCTCATTGCGTCATGACGGCGATCGAGGCGAAATGAATTTTTCTGCACAGAAGGCCCATGACACCCGACACAATTCGCCTTAAAGAGCGGTTGGATGTCGCGTTTGAAGTCAACGGAGCCTTCACCAGCGGCGCTGGCCGGCAGCTGAGCAGCCACACTCAGCGCGAATAGAAAGATTAGAATGATAGTGCTCAGGGAATACCGCTTCATGAAAGGACCCTCCAGACTCTCCAGAGTAAGGCGAGGCATAATATCACCCAGCCGCGAAATATTTCACAAAATTCTATGGCGTGCGGCTCGCCCGACGGCCGGAAAGATTAGTGGCTTTATAGCGCAAAGTACTTGACACGAATTCGGAGTCGTGCCAACATCTCCCCATGCCGCCAGTCCAGGTAGCCCCAGCAGCACGTGATCGAGCAGAAACCGACGGCCCTCCCGCTCTGCACGAGCGGGCCATGGATAACCTCCGCTACATCCGGGAGACCATGGAACGGGCCTCCGCTTTTACCGGCATATCCGGCTGGGGCCAGGTCGCCATAGGTGTCACCGCGCTGGCTGCTGCTTTCCTGGGCGCACAACAAGGTTCGGTTAAGGCCTGGTTGACGGTCTGGATTGCCGCGGCACTGTTTTCGCTTTTGCTCGCCGGTTGGTCAATGGACCGGAAAGCTCGCGCTACACGCGTGCCGTTATTTTCGGGACCGGCCCGGAAAGTGGCCTTTAGCTTGTCACCGCCGCTGGTGGCCGGCGCCATGCTGACGGCAATGCTCTATCGAACGAATCTTGTGCACGCGATTCCCGGCACCTGGTTGCTCTTGTATGGAACCGGCGTCGTGACCGGCGGCATGTTCTCAGTGAGTCTCGTACCGGTGATGGGCCTCTGCTTTATGGCCCTGGGCGCGGCAGCACTGTTCGCACCGGCATTCATGGGTGACTGGTTTCTGGCTTTGGGCTTTGGAGTGCTGCACATCGCGTTCGGAGTGGTAATCGCAAGGAGGTATGGTGGCTAAATCATCTGCACTAAAACAAGCACGCCGGCATGACGGCAAACAAGAGGCGGGTCCGCAAAGTTCCAGGGCCTTGAAAGCAAGGGCGGCGGCGCCCGAAGCGCTCGATCGCTTGATTCATGAGCGGCTGAGATTGGGAATTGTCAGCGCGCTGGCTGCCAATGAGTCGCTGACTTTCAACGATCTCAAGAACCTGATGCACATCACGGACGGAAATTTGAGTGTTCATGCGCGCAAGCTCGAAGACGCAGGCTATATCAACTGTAACAAGTCTTTCGACGGCCGCGTTCCGCGGACGGAATACAAGTTAACCGCTTCGGGTCGTCGTGCGCTCGAAGGCTATCTCAGTCACATGGAGAGTCTCATCAAGCAAATGCGGGGGCGCTAGGATCGCGTCTCTCTTTTTTTGTTTCCGGACTTTGCGAAATAAAGCGCTTTGCTTTAAGACAAGAACGAAAGGAAGAGTGAGCTCGCGAATGTATACCAACGTAAATTTTTCGGCGCCGCTTGGCGTGCTCGCCTTTCTGGGCACCGGATTAACAATGGCACTGATCGTACTAATCGCGGTTTATGCAATAGTGGCCCGGCGCCGGGCCCTTGTCAGGCTCGCAACCCTGGCGCTCATCGTTTGCGGCGGCCTTTATCTGGGACTGCTGTTGTTACTTTCTCTCTCCAGCCGCGACACGGTGATTGCGCGCGGCGGCGAAAAGCATTTCTGTGAGATCGATTGTCATCTCGCTTATTCGGTCGTTGAAAGCAGGACAGCAATGACTCTCGGGCCGGCCGCCGCAGCCGTCACGGCTCGAGGTCTCTTCACACTTGTGACGATCAAAAGCCGGTTTGACGAAACCACTGTCGGAGCCAACCGCGGCGACAGTCTCCTCTATCCCAATAGCCGCGAGCTCTCAATCGTTGATGACCAGGGCCGCGTCTACGCACCATCGGCCGGGGGACAACGGGCGCTGGAGACAGCCGGAGAAGCCGGCACTGTGCTGACAACTCCGTTGCGGCCCGGCGAGTCCTATACCACCACTGTAGCCTTTGACTTGCCGGCCGAAGCCCATAATCCAACCCTGCTGGTGCATGAAGGCGAATGGGTGACCCATCTAATTATCGGCCATGAAAACAGTCCCCTGCACAAGAAAACGAGGTTCCAACTTTGATCCGCTCATCATGATTCCGGTAGTCGACACATCAGCGGGCAACCTCGACCCATGTAGCTCGGTACAGGCGGGCTCCGTGGTTGCCCACATTGAGGCTTGTCTCCAACCAGGCAAAGATTGGTCAAAATAAATGTTCACATCATTCAATCAATTTCAATCGCAAGAGAATTCAACCAGTAACTCAACCACTGTAAGGAGTGTCTCAATGGTCAAGCGTATCGCAGCCATCGCTTTCATCTTCGTGTGTGCCTCGGTAGCCTGGGCCATTCTGGGTGGCACTATTTTCTCTCGCACCTACGATTCGAGCAGCCGTTCGTCGGGACAGGTGGAATCGCTCTGGGGCACGCCTCAGAATCAGACCCCACCAAAAGCGACTTATGTTCAGGTGAATGTGAAGAATGAAGAAAGCGTCGAGGACGGTACTAAGATCCTGCGCAAGGTCGAAGCGAAGGTTGAAGTTCCATTGCCGCTCGACAGCAGTCGTGTCGATGTCACTCTCGACCTTGAGCACCGGCAGAAAGGATTGCTCTGGTATAGCACTTATAAAGTGAACTATGGAGGTTTCTACACTTTTCACAACACCAGCGACAAGGAACAGGTGGTTAACTTTACGCTCGGGTTCCCGGCTTCGCAGGCTCTCTATGACGATTTGATTTTCAGTCTCGATGACATTCCCGTCACGGTCACGAATGAAAAGAATTTTGTGAGCGGTGTCGCGAAGCTCGGCGCCGGGAAAGCGGTTACGCTCAAAGTGGGTTATCACTCGCAGGGCTTGAATGAATGGCGCTATAGCTTCGGCAGCAATGATGTCGCACAGGTACGCGACTTCGTTCTCAACATGAAGACAAACTTCAAAGATATCGACTTCCCGGACAACACGATCTCGCCGACTGAGAAACATGAGACGGCAACTGGCTGGGATCTCAATTGGTCTTACAAGAATTTACTCTCGGGGTATCAGATCGCCATGGTCATGCCGGAAAAGCTGCAGCCCGGGCCACTGGCCGGCAAGATCAGTTTCTTCGCCCCGGTATCGCTTTTCTTCTTCTTCTTTCTGATGTTCATTATTACCACCATGCGCGGTATTGAATTGCATCCGATGAACTATTTCTTTCTGGCGACAGCCTTTTTCGCCTTCCACTTGTTGCTTGCGTATCTGGTCGATCACGTGTCGATTCATGCTGCCTTTGCCATTGCTGCGGTGGTTTCAGTGTTTCTCGTCGTCAGTTACCTTCGTCTGGTGGTGGGGCTCCAGTTTGCCAGTCGCGAAGCGGCCATCGCGCAATTTATTTACCTCGTGCTGTTCTCTTATGCGTTTTTCCTGAAAGGCTTTACCGGCTTGGCCATTACCAGCGGTTCGATCATAACTTTGTTTGTGGTAATGCAGGTCACGGGCCGCATCCGCTGGGCAGACAAATTTACCGTCAAGACGCCCGAACCTACGGCACAGGTGAGCTAAGTACTGAGTCGGCAATTCCCCTGGCGTGAGCCAGGGGATTGTTCAATCGGTGCCTACCCATCAGGAATCATGAAACTTAGAAAGTCCCCTCTGAATGAGCAGAGGGAAGCTTCGATTCCAGCTAGAGGCTTTTCATCTCCTTCCACGGTTGAACCTGAACCAATCCCCCAGCTGACGCCGAGGGGATTAGGCGGTCCTCACCACCGGTCTCATTCTTCCTAAACTTTCGCGTTAGCTACTTCGTACAGCGACTTGCATGGCAGCAGGCGGTGCGCGGGACTCCCAATGAAAGCTCTGATTTCTTTTTACACTGATGCTTTGAAGATTGCCGTACAGTCGATCTTTGCCCATAAACTGCGGGCGTTTCTGACTCTGATCGGCATCATCATCGGGGTTGCCTCGGTGGTAGCAGTAGGCGCTTCAATCAGCGGCTTGAACACTTACGTTATCGATCGCGTGGCTAAGGTACTGGGAGCTAATCATTTCATGATGGCGCGTATGGCCTCGTCCAGCCATCTCTCAGACGACCAATACGAACGAATGAACCGCCGCAATAAGCGTATGAACTGGGACGACTATGAATGGGTGCGCGATCACTGCGCCACTTGTGCAGAAGTCGGTGCGGTCTCGCAGGGACAAGCCGATCTTTCCCAGGATGGAATTGAATTTCCGGGAGCGCTTATCTTTGGCGTGACCGCCAACATGGCAGAGATCGAAGATAAGACGATCGCCGAGGGCCGTTTTGTTTCAGCGGATGAAGTGCAGCGCTCAGCCCTGGTGGTGGTGTTGGGGAATGATATTAAGGAAAAGTATTTCCCCAACGTCGACGCCCTGGGCAAGTTTCTCAAAGTCCGCGGCCTGCCTATGCGGGTAGTCGGGGTTGAAGAGAAACGCGGTTCGTTTTTTGGTGACTCGATCGATCGTCATGTCTATATTCCGGTCACGACTCATCTGCAGATTTTCGGCCGCGGCAATTTACAGGTTCATGGCAAGGCTCCCAATCGCGAGAACTTTCAAGCTGTAATCGAAGACGCCCGAGTCTCGATGCGCAACAAGCGCCGTTTGTTGGGAAATGAGGAGGACAACTTCGGCCTGGTGAATGTCGAAGAACTGAACAAGCAAATCGATCAGTTTACCGGCAGCATAGCCTCGGTGGTCGTCCCGATCACCCTGATCACGCTGATCGTCGGCGGCATAGTCGTCATGAACATCATGCTCGTCAGTGTCACGGAACGCACTTTTGAGGTCGGGCTGCGCAAGGCCGTAGGGGCCACGCGCAAACAGATACTGATGCAATTTCTGATTGAATCGGGATTGCTGTGTGCGTTGGGGGGAGTACTGGGTCTGATGCTGGCCTGGGCTGTTTGTTTCACGATCACTACGCTGGCCGGCATTACGATGACAATTACCATTGGCTATGTGCTGCTGGCGCTGATCGTCTCGACCATGGTCGGCATGGTTGCCGGGATTTATCCGGCATTCAAAGCTGCGCGACTGGATCCCATCGTCGCCTTAGCGCATACGTAGGAAATGCAGCTGATTAAGATCAAAATTCCCAGAGCAGTATTCAAAGAGACCCTGGCGATGTCGTTTGATAGCGTCCGCGGTCACAAGTTCCGTAGTTTTCTAACGGTACTGGGAATCGTCATTGGCGTTTTTACCGCTATCGTAATTGCCTCGATCCTCACCGGCATGCGCCAGAGCATCATCTCGATCATTGAAGAGTACGGCACCAACAACATTTACGCTTTTCACCTTTCTACGGGACCGCGCACGAATGTGGATCGCGCCGAGCGATTGCGCAAACCTCTGACCGTAGCCGACGCCGAGGCAATTCGCGCCCAGGCATCCGCGGTCGAAGAGATAGCCTGGATGGCTCCCAATGTGGGCTACTCCGGTGGTCCATTCGATGACAACATCACTTATGAGGGTCACAACTATCGCTGGGGAAACACTTCAGGGGTGACGCCTAACTACGCCGGCATTACGAACGTCGCCGTCAGCGAAGGTCGCTTTATCACCGAGATGGACGATCAGCAACGCAGCAACGTGGTAGTGATCGGCGTCAATGCTGCGGATGCGCTTTTCCCCGGCCAGGCCAATCACATTGCCGGGACGCAGGTGCGCATGGGTGGTCTCAACTTTGAAATTATCGGTGTATTGGAAAAAAGAAAAGCCGGCTTCTTTGGTGAGAACGAAGAGGACAACGCTGTCTTCATTCCGTTCCGCACAGCGCAGAAAGTCGCACCCGCTCGCGGTTGGATGATGATCGTCATGCGTGGAAAGTCCGGGCAGTTGAACGAGGCGTTGGAGCAGGCGGAAGACATACTGCGGCGACGCCGCAACGTCAAGTTTGGTGAGCCGGACAACTTTGACATCAAGACGGCCGACAAATTCGTGCAGCAGTTTGATTCCATCACCGCGATGGTAGGCCTGATAGCCATCGCTATCTCCTGCCTCGGTCTGCTGGTAGGCGGCATCGGCGTGATGAATATCATGCTGGTCAGCGTCACCGAACGTACTAAAGAGATTGGAGTACGCAAAGCCCTCGGCGCGCGGCGTAAGGATATTGTGCGGCAGTTCCTGCTGGAAGCGATGATGCTGACCTTCTTTGGCGGCATTCTCGGAGTAGTGGTCGCCGTTGGAGTCAGTAAGCTGATCATGTTCCTGGTTCCCAGCCTGCCTGCTTCCGTTCCCACGTGGGCCGTCGTCACCGGTCTGACCGTCTCAGTCGGAGTGGGATTGATCTTTGGTGTCTGGCCCGCCCGCAAAGCGTCGCGGCTCGATCCGATCGAATGCCTGCGCTACGAATAGTCTCTCCTGGCGTCGAGTCCTGCTACTATTATCAATCTGGATCGGATAAAGTTCTGTGGCAGTTTGTGTTTGCGAACTGGAAGCGAAATAGGTTCCACGAAAGGGCAAACAGTCTCTTGGCTAGCGAAACTCAACCACGCGATCTAATTAAAGAGTTTCTCGCCTACATTCAGGTTGAGAAGGGACTCGCACGGCACACAGTCGATAGTTATCGTCACGACCTGAGACGCTTGGACCAGTGGGCGCTGAAGTCCGGCACGGCCGTTGACGATCTCACGCAGCCAGACCTGAGGAAGTGGATTGCGCAACTTTCGCGTGATGGACTGGCGCCTTCGTCGGTGGCCCGGGCGGTGAGTGCCGCGCGAGGATTCTTTCGCTTTCTGATGCTCGACGGCCACCGCCGGCAGCAGCCCACTGAAGGCCTCGACACGCCGCAACGGTTTAGCTACCTGCCAAAATTTCTGACGGAAGACGAAATCAATCGCCTGTTCGCCATGCCCGACATCTCGACGGCCGAGGGCGTGCGGGATCGCGCCATGTTTGAATTGCTGTACGCAGCGGGCCTGCGCGTCTCGGAGTTGACGTCGTTGAAGGAAGCGGATCTCGAACTGCATGCCGGTCTCGTCAAAGCGCATGGCAAGGGAAGCAAAGAGCGCCGCGTGCCAATCGGCAAGAGTGCCATTCACTGGCTGCAACAGTATGCAGCCATTAAGGCTGGTTACGGTCGATCCGTTTCGCCATACCTATTTCTGCATGCAGGCCGGCCTTTATCGAGACAATTCGTCTGGACGGCGGTCAAGCGTCACGCGGAGGCGGCCGGCTTGAAAGATGTATCACCACACACCCTGCGTCACAGCTTTGCTACGCACTTGATGCAGCGTGGTGCCGACTCGCGATCTGTCCAGGCACTGCTGGGCCACAGCGACATCTCCACTACACAGATCTACACGCACATCACGAATCGACACCTGCGCGCTGCATATGATCGCCATCACCCGCGCTCTCGAGTGACCGGACGCAAACGGGAAAAAGAATGAGGGTGAAGCCTGGTGTTCTTTCTTAACGAACCTTCCGCTGAAGCGATCCGAGGATTTCTCAGTTCGCAGCAGGAGAAATCTTTTTCTTACGCTGCGGTCGGAGCTACTCACCGCCAGCCGCCCGGAAATTTCGTTGTGGATCACCACCGCATCAAGCTCGGGTCAGGCTCGGAAGCTTATGAGCGCGCTCGTGCCGCTCTCAAGCGGTGGCAGCAGTTTGATCTCGGTTGGGTTCGTATTGTGCCTGACACGACACCACTTGAAGCCGGCACCCCGGTGGTAATCAAGGCGAAGGCTTTTGGTTTCTGGTCGCTGAGCGCCTGCCGCATCGTTTACCTCATCGATGAGCCGCCACCCGTCGCGAGGTTCGGTTTTGCATACGGCACCCTCAGCGATCATGTGGAGTGCGGTGAAGAGCGATTTCTAGTGGAATGGAACGCAGCAGACGACTCTGTGTGGTATGACATCCTCGCCTTTTCCCGTCCTGGAAAACTATTAGTCAGGCTCGGCTATCCGCTGGCCCGGCGACTGCAAAAACGCTTTGCAATTCAGTCTCAAAGAGCCATGTCGCGAGCCGTAGCCGGCCCGAAAACCCCCATTAACAGGCTGAAACTTAAAACTGATTGACTACCGCCCACGGGCAGTCCACAATAGCCGCCACCCTGTGCTGGACTGAGTCGGTATATTAATCAATTCAACTTAAAGAGTCCGGGTTTCTAAACGATACTCATGCGCCGAATCCCATACCAATTCCTGTTGCGGTACACCGCTAACGTCATCCGGGCTCGCTATGGTCGTGGTCAAAATAAGAAACTCGTCAAGCCGATGATCGCAGGCATGTACGTAACCATGAAGTGCAACTTCCGCTGCACCTATTGCGATGACGGATCCGGCCTGATGTATCCGGACATTCCCGAGCAGCGCTTAAAGACCGAAAAGACAATTGAAGTGCTTGAGATTCTACGCCGCGCTTCACCGGGCCTGAATATTACGGGCGGAGAACCAACCCTCCGGCCCGACATCGACGAGATTTTTGAAAACATCGGCCGGCTCAATTTTTCCCCAGTCACCTTCAATACCAATGCGTTCCTGCTGGAAAAGCATCTTGCGATTCTGCACAACATCGATTACCTGGTGATCAGCTTGGATTCGCCGCATGAGCAGCGCAGCGATGACTTGATCAATCTCAGCAAGGGCGGCCAGACAGAGCGCGTCAAACGAAATATTCAGGTGGCGAAGGACTATCGCCGCGATCAGAAGCTGAAGTTCGACTTCATCATTAACACGGTGATTTTTCCGGAGACAATCGACGATGCCTGGGACGTTTTCGAATACTGCATCGCGAACGATTTTTACTGGACTCCGATGCCTTACATCGTGGGCAAGTATCCGAACCCGGGATTGATAGACAACCCGCGCTGGCAGCAGCTGATTGATGAAGTGATGAAAGCCAAACGCCGTGGCGCCCGAGTCTACGGGAACCTGGAAGCGCTGCGGACCATCAGGGATTTCAAACGCTTTGAGTGCTATCCCACTACGCATCCGATCGTTTACCCGCACGGCGACATTTACTATCCCTGCTCGCCACTTAACCTCGTGGCCGGCAATCTCCTGGAAATCGGGGACTACTTTAAGGCGATGGAATTGGGCGAGCAGAAACACGGACCGATTCCCTATTGCGATGCGCGCTGTCACGTGGGCTGTTACACCGAAGGCTCGACTGCGATCACGCATCCGGAAGAAGGTATTGGCGAAGTAGTGCGTTACCTTGCACCGCGGCGAAAAAAACCGATTGACCTGCAACGTCCTGCGCGGCTTGCGGGTGCGCCGATGCCTCCGCCTTTTGATGAACTGCGAGCCTTACCTTCACTGCCGCCCGACAGTATTCGGCAGTTGCGACAAGAGGGTAGGCTGGAAAATGATTTCACGTCGCGCGTCAGAGTCAAAGGCGAAGAGAACCTGATGCCACCGATTCAACTCACACGCGAACCAGTCTTTGCGACGACCTAAGCCTGCCGGGCCGCTTTGGGGGATTATTAGCGAAGGGGAGTTCGATTGACGTAGGTTGGATCTGAAACTTCCCCCTGCTGACGCAGGGGGAATTCAAAGATCACGCTTAACAAAAACCACCGCAGAGATTGGCAGGGTAATCACTTACCGGCCTCTCACTTATTCATCAAATCCAACACAGCTGAGGTCATGGCTTTGATGCCGGTGCGAATGGTGGGCTCGGGGACTGGCGCAAACAGCGCTGAATGGAGTGAAGGTAATGCGCTTCCGGACTCTTTACTCTGTTTCACCTTTGCCGGATCAACGGCTCCAACCCAGAAGATCATGGTGGGAATCTTGTGTCCCTCCAATGAATACATCGCGAAATCCTCGCTGGCCATGATCGGATCGGTCTTCACAACATTATCCTGACCCAGAGCCTTCACAAACACTGCATTGAGCCGTTCGGTGAGGGCCGGATCGTTGTACATCGACGGCGTGTACTCGTTTTGAAACGAAACGATAGGCGCCAACTCGGCTGGAATGCCGGCTGCTATGGCTGTTCCCCGCGCGACTCGCTCAATTCCGGCGAGCAATTTTTTGCGCGCCTCTTCGCGATAAGCCCTGACCGTGATCTGCAGATTTACCTCATCGGGGATGATGTTGTGTTTGGTACCGCCATGGATTGAGCCGACTGTGATGACCGCTGGATCAAGCGGAGAATTTTCCCGGCTGACAATCGTTTGCAATCCAAGGATTACCTGCGCCGCCACCACTACGGGATCTTTAGTGGCATCGGGACGCGATCCGTGTCCGCCGATGCCGCGAATCTTCATATCGACCGAAGTTGCGCTCGCCATCGCGTAGCCCGCCACAAAATTGATCCTGCCGGCTTCCAAATCTGCGCTGTCATGGAGCGCGATCACAAAGTCCGGGCGGGGAAATTTTTCGTAGAGCCCATCGTCCAGCATTGCTCTCGCGCCTCCGGTAACCTCCTCTGAAGGCTGACCGATGATGACGAGTGTGCCGCTCCAACGGTCCTTTAACTGGCTCAGAACCCTGGCCGTTCCCAGCATTGTAGTGATGTGAATGTCATGTCCGCAGGCATGCATCACCGGGACCAGCTGACCGGCATCGTTTTTCATGTGCGCGGTGCTGGCATAAGGTAAATTCGTCTTTTCTTCTACCGGCAGTGCGTCAAGATCGGTGCGGATGTAGATGGTGGGTCCGCCGCCATTCTTCAAAACAGCTACGACGCCATAGCTGGTCCATTCAGGCTTGCTGTACTTGCCGAACCGTTCCGTAACCGTGTAACCGAGCGAGCGAAGCTCTTTCGCGAAGAGCGCCGCCGTCTTCTCTTCGTAATGCGAAAGCTCAGGCGCCGCATGCAGGGTCTTATAGGTCGCCACCAGCGATCCGATCTGCTGGTCAATCAACGGATCGAGGGACTGCTGGGCTTTATTAGTTGCGCAAAGAGTAAGCAGTAAGAAAACGGTCGCGGCAACGGTGTATCTCATTTCTGTGTTTCCTCTTGAGTAGGAGATTCGAAGGTGAATAGATAGAAGCCAGGATGCGCCGCAGCGAACCTGGTGAGCTTGTTAGGCTCGCAGAACATAGGGCGACTCATCGATCTTAAAATCGGACCGCAATATGTCGTACTGGATGACGTTCATATTGTAATAGGCGGTGTGCATTTCATACTTCATACCGACTTTTTCCATCACATGAATCGACGCCGCGTTCTCAGGCTTTGCCACGGCGACGATGCGCTCGAATTCACGATCAACAAACCCGAACCGCAAGCTCGCGCGCGCCATCTCCGTGGCCAATCCCCTACCCCAGACGGCCCGGCTCAGATGATAGACCACTTCCGGCGTACCCATCAGAGAGCGCAGGCCGCCAAACCCGATGAACTCATGTGTCTGCTTGTCAGTGATGGCCCAACGTCCAAACGCATAAGTCTCCCAATGGCGAATGATGCTGAGCAATGCAGCCTCTGATTCGGAGCGCGGAATGGGTAGCCCATTGCCGACGTAACGCACTACCTCAGCGTCAGCGAGTAGAGTCGCAAGATTGTCCAGATCGTCGGGGCGGAACATTCGCAAGTGCAACCTGGCAGTCTCGATTGAGGGCATCGCGTGCTTTCTAACAGAGGCACAAACGCTTCTTGAGGCTTTGGACTGAGTTACTATACCCGAAGGGTCGCAAACTAGTGTAGTGGAGTTGCTGCCGCTGGTGCCCGGTTGGAGAAGACGAATGCGTGCGCCGCAGCCGCAGTACGGCTGACGGAGTCTTTCATCGCGACATTTGGCTCGAGATAAACTAATATCATCGCGTTCCTGAAGACACATTGTTAAAGAGGGTCCGCTGATGTTTAGAAGATTGATTGCCACTTCTTCGGTTTGGTTTACCGTTCCAATTCGCCTGGCGTTGGGAGCAATTTTTCTCGCTCACGGATTGCAAAAAGTCCTGGGCAGCTTTGGCGGTCCGGGGCTGACAACCTTCACTTCATATCCAGCGCCTTATTCCTTTATGCGTCCTGCAGGGCTTTGGATGGGTGTGGCCGCTTTCTCAGAATTGATTGGCGGTGTACTCATAATACTTGGATTGCTTACGCGGCCGGCGGCCTTCTTTCTGGGCTTTACAATGGCGGTAGCGATTGCCGGCGTGCACTGGCCCATCTTTTTCGCTCCGAAGGGGTTCGAGTATCCATTGATATTGTTAGCGTGCTGCCTCGCTTTGCTGATCTCAGGCGGTGGCGCTCTTTCAGTTGATTTGGGATTGAACAGCCCAGGCGGCAGACGGCGCTAGGTTCTGGTTTTTTGATCTTGCCTTCTTTGATGACGGTGAATCTCGATCAGGAAACTAACAATTTAATCCTCAAGACTTAATCGATGACACACGCGCAGGATGCGCGTGCCACATTTCATGAAGCGCTCTCCACTCGTAGTTATCTTCACGACTGTCTTTATCGATCTTATTGGTTTCGGTATCGTCATCCCGGTGCTCCCGTTCTATGCTGAGGGCACCACCTTCAATGCCACGCCGCGCACCGTCGGTTTACTCTTCGCCTCGTACTCAATTCTGCAGCTTGTGTTTTCTCCGATTCTGGGGAAGCTATCGGATAAGCATGGCCGCCGTCCCGTGCTCCTGATTTCAATCATCGGCACCGGCATAGGATTTCTGATACTCGGGTTTGCGACCACACTGTGGATGCTCTTTCTCGGACGGATTCTTGATGGTATTACCGGTGGCAACATCTCCACTGCGCAGGCTTACATTGCCGACATCACCACCAAGGAAGATCGTGCCAAGGGGATGGGCCTCATAGGTGCGGCTTTTGGACTGGGATTTATTCTGGGCCCTGCAATCGGCGGCATACTTAGCGTTTGGGGTATTGGCGTGCCTTTCTTCTTTGCGGCCGGGTTGTGCTTTGCGAATTCTGCGCTACTTTATTTCACTCTGCCGGAAACCGTTACTGCCGATCATCCAGCCCGGGTCTCCGCCGCTGGGGGTCGTGGTCTCAGTCAATTGCTGACTTCATTGAGACAGCCGCGGCTGGGATTTGTGCTCGTTATCTATTTCCTGTTTGTCGTCGCATTCTCCATCATGACGACTTCATTCTCGCTCTACACGATGTTCCGCTTTGGTTACGACGCCCGTCATACCGGCTATCTGTTCGCATACGTGGGCTTGATCGCCGTCATCATTCAGGGCGGATTAATCGGCAGACTGGTCAAGAAGTTCGGCGAATTGCCGCTGGTAATATTTGGGGCGCTCTGTTTCAGCGCGAGCCTGTTTGCCATCCCTTTCGTTGGGCCACAGGCGGGCGGCTTAATGGCCTTGCTGGTAGGCGGCGGGATCTTTTCAATGGGAAACTCGCTGGCCATGCCGGCGCTCACCAGCCTCGCATCGAAGAGCGTCAGCGCCGCCGAACAGGGAGGCGTCCTGGGTGTCACCCAGTCGGCGGCGAGCCTCGCGCGGGCCATCGGACCGTCGGTAGCCGCTTTGTTGATTCACAGTGCGTTGCTGCAACTGGGAGCCGATGGACGGCCCCACAACATGAGCGATCATTCCCTGATGGTAACCTTCTGGACCGGGGCTGCGATCATGTTTATGGCGTGCCTGCTGGCTGTCTATTTTATGCGTACCTATGCCGAGCCGCAGCGCAGCGGTGAACTGACCGGAGCCAGCTGATCCCATCGCGAAAACTTAAGGGCGTAGTGCTTATTTTAAGAAACGGGCGAGCGGGCCGTCGGACTTGATGATGTCCTTCAATGACGCGTAAGGGATTAAAACGTATTGGGGACCCGCGGCGTAGGGCCCAACCTGATAGGCATCAAAAGTTATCTCCAAACCCTTCCGGGTAATGGTCCAACTCTGATAGTTCTTCGCCTGCGCTGCCGCGCCACTCTCGATGGTAGCGTCGTCCAGGAATGCGCCTTTGCTTTTCACTTGTTGCTTGAGATCCTTAATGCAGTAGGACGCCAGCGATTGCAGGTATTTAGCTCCGGGATTGAACAAATCTGCCAGCTTGAGCGCTTTGCCGGCTTTCACGTCATAATTCAATACCGTCGAACTGGAATTGGGATGCGCCGCGCCAGTGCTGAAGGTTCCCACCGCAAACCGTAGACTAATCATTTCGTCATTCGCCAGCGCAATGTCGTAGCTGATATCCAAAGTACTCTCAGATGACGGCGAAGCCTCAGCCTGGGGAGTCGCAGGCGGCGCGCTTTCGTCAGACTGTGCTTCGACAGACATCTGTTTTTTGAATTCGCTGATTTGCCTGCCGACCACGCTTCTCGCTTCCTGATTGAATTTGTCAAAGCGATTGTCCAATCCGCCGGTGGCTTGCGGATAGTCGGCGCTAATCTGGTAATGCAGTTTTTTATTATTTTCCTTAATCTGTTTGGCGGTCAATTCAACACCGCCGGAAAACTCGATTGGCTCTTCGTGCAGTGAAAATGAGGTTCGTTTGTCGCTGTTGGGCTTCGACCAGTTTCCGGCGAGGTTTATCAGACCGTCGTCTTTATTAATTAACCAACTGCCCTTGAACAGGCCGCTCTGTTGGCCGGCGGAATCAAATTCTTCCAGGCTAAGATTCCCGTCCCGATCGATCGTGCCTTTAAGATCGATCCGGCCTCCAACTTTTTGATAGGAATAGCTTCCGGTTACTCTGTCGCCCTCGCGCGTGAGTTTCATCTGCAAACCCAGACGGGTTCCGATTGATCCTTTGAAGAATTTGGTTTGGGGAATGACCGGAGCGGAATCCGACTGATGATAAGTCTCAGGTGCAGCCGGGCTGGCAACAGTTCCCGCGGGCGGCGCTGAAGTCACGCCCGAATTCCGTTTGCAGGCAGCGCCGGCGCCTATCATCAGCACAAGGATGACCAGAAGAACCTGACGTTGTCGGAAGATCATTATTTTCATGAAATCGTACGCATCAGGCGCCAGCACCGGAGAACAATCCCAGCCGCTTCACTTCCGCGCGAATATGGTCAAAGTTAAGACAGGCTAAACTGCCACCACTGAAAGTCTCGTCGTTGGTAATTTCAGCCAGCGCGAACGATGGCGGCTCAAAGCCTTCAAGCTCTTCGTCGCTTTCGAAACCCACCTCTGCCAGCACCAGCCCGAGCAGATCGCCGATAAACATGTCGACGACAACCTTTCTCTCGGCGTATTCGCATTGATAACGATTTTTCCTGATCTCATTCGCTTCGAAGATCGAAAGCATTTCATACTCGTGCGCCGTCAGATAAGTCGTAGTGATTAAGGTCCGCGAAAGTTCGGTCGGGTTGGGAGCATACTCCTGCGTGAAGGCCACGGTCCATTTGTTTGTTTGCGGGTCACGTACCTTTCGCAGGCGGAGGCGTGTGCCGGTGAGGTAGTTGTCAGTGATTTGCAGGTGAGGACTGGCGCGCGTCAGACCCTCCGGCAAGTCCTGAAGCAGAAAGCGTCGTGTTCGCTTGAGCAACGCGTGTTCGCTTTCAGGCAGCAGGGTGTTTAGATCAGTTAATTTTGCAACTCCCATTAATTCTCTCGCTGGCGTGAAGCCGCGCGTTCAGAATACCGCCTTAGGCGGGCTGTTGTTTTATTACCCGGAAATTTGTGGGACAGAAAAAGCCCGTCTGAAAGCGGTACCCTGAGCGCCAGGAGCAGACGCAAAAGCGCGCGGTTGTCATCATAGTCGTCTGAGATGAAAATTGAGGCGGGCATATCAGTAAGCAGCCGAAAAATTTATAGCCCAGCGGCAATGCCGTGTCAATTGACTAATATCCAGGGTGGTCAATAGTTTTGGGAGTAAATAGAGAAGCAGCCGCGGACTATTTCGGACGGCCGCGGATCAGGATTCAAAGGAGGCCACACAGATAGTACGGTTAGGGCCCGCCGAGCTCATCCCCGCTCTTTTTCAAATCCGCGCCTTTCCGCGTTCATCTCGGGCTAAAAACTCTTCAGTCGGACCACTACCGGCGTGTGGAAGAGCCTTTTCTTGACTCACTTCGTGCGGCACGTCCATAATCGGTCACGAGACGTTCTGCCCTCAATGTCTTGGGAAACATGAGACAATCCTGGTTGCAGTCCTGGCCGGCACACTAATGAATCCAACAGCAGTAAATTAACGGAGGAACGACAACGTGGTCAGTGAACAAATGGAAGAAAGCTTGCGTCGCGAGATCGAAGGCTTTGTCGAGAGTCGCCTGAGCGTAATTAAACAGGAAATTGCTCAGTTGCAGACCCAGATTAACGAATCACTCAAGCGCGTCCTCGAGAGCGAGGGGGAGGCACAATGGGACGGATCGCTGGCGGCTTCGATTGCCGAACATTTGCGTGCCGCCCACGAGCGAGGTGTCGAGTTCGCTGCCTCCGCCTCGGCGCGCACCCAGGCCTCGAGCGACATGGCGCTTGTGAAATCCGCGATCGAAGAAATTGAGGGACAAAAATCGCAGTCGGAAATTCTGAAGACACTGGTAAACCGTGCCTCGTCTTTCGCCCCACGCGTGGTGTTCTTTGCCGTCAAGGGCGAACAGATCCGGGGCTGGCGCGCCCGCGGCCTGGAAGGCTCCATTGGCGACGCTGCGGTCCAGCAAATCTCCTTCTCATCGTCGGCAGATACGATGATTAGCGAAGTTTTAAGATCGCGCTCGACCTGGAGTGGCAATCCAAACTCGCACACTGAAGATCACCTGATCCTGGATCGCCTCAGCGAACAGGCCCCGCAGCGAATCGTAGCGGTCCCCCTGGTGGTGCGCGGTCGCACCGTTGCCGTACTTTACGCGGACTCTGCAGCCCTCGACAGCGACGCCATCAATCTTGAAGCACTGGAAACTCTGGTTCGCGTATCGGGAATGGCAGTGGCCCTTCTCTTAATGTCGCAAGCGGCGGCAACACCACAACCAGCCGCACCGCTGCAAGCTGGAGCTGATCCTGCAACCGACACCTCCACTTACACACCGGTGCGTGTTTACGACGAACCGGCCGCCGCAGAGTCCACCTATGAATCACTGCCGGAGGCGCTGCCCACGGCTGAGCCCGTTGACGATGAAGCGGAAGTTGTATCTCCTCCAGCGGAGGAAGAGTCGGCGCCGCCTCCTTCGCTGCAGTCGGACGCCGCCGATTCCACTTCCGTGGCTCATGAATCCGCTGCTGGACTTCCGGCTGTAGAGCCTGAACCCACTCCTGTTCCTGCGCCCGTCCGCCGCCGCGGCAGCTACGACGCTGCGCTTCCGGTCGAAGTCACGGACGAGGAAGAAAACCGTCAACATCATGATGCGCGCAGATTCGCGCGGTTGCTGGTCTCGGAGATAAAACTCTATAACGAACAGAAAGTAGTAGAAGGGCGCGCGGACGGAAATCTCTACGTGCGGTTGCGCGAATATATCGACCGCTCACGCGAGATGTACGACAAGCGCGTAAAACCTGAGGTATCGAGCCGTTACGATTACTTCCATCACGAATTAGTTAATACGTTGGCGGAAGGCAACGCAGCCAAGCTCGGCGAAGCCTACCCGGGCGCGGTCGTGTCAGCATAGAAGTTGGTCCAGGGGAGTCAGAGGTTTTGTTAAAAGGAATTACCAAGCGTCATTGGTTACTGATCATCATTGGGATTGCGATCGTCGTCGGTGCTTCTCTCCCCCCGTTCATGAGCGCCAGTTGCTTCACCAGGCAGCAAACATCCGCTGAACTTAGAGCACTCGAAAATCTGCGCACCATGACTCGCAATGGCGCCCTGCCGGCTGAGGATGCCGTCGCACGCATCGAATCCGATTACCCGCGCACGCGAACCGCTGGTCTCGCTCGCATACTTCGGGCCCGCATCAAACTAAGCAACAAAGATTTTGCCGGCGCCGCAGCGCTACTCGACAGCGGAATGATAAGAGATCATACGGCGCTTGGTGATTATGCTCTGTTCATGCGCGGCGACGCGTTGGAGCAGGCAGGCAAGACGTCGGAGGCGCGCAGCGCATTTGAAAAGCTGCTGCACGATTATCCGTCATCATTCCGCGCGCGCGATGCGTCAGTGCGGATTGGCAACCTAATGCTCCAGAGTGGTCCACCGGCCGCAGCGTCTTCAGCGCTGCGGGATCTGGCAGCTAAGAATGACGCGGGAGCTTTGGCGCTAACAGCCAAAGCCGAGGAACAGCAGGGGAACAACTCCGCGGCGCTGGCTGCTTACCGCCAGATTTATTTTTATGCACCAGCCGCGGCCGAAGCGAGTAACGCGGCGGGGGCTATTACTCGCCTGGGTGGGACCAGTGCGGCGGGCAATGCTGCGGAAGCGATCACGCGCGCCGACCAGCTTTATGAAGCTAAACGATATGTTGACGCTTTTGACTCCTATGGCCAGGCTTTCGCCGGTTTCCCCGCCAGCGTCAATCCGCAAAGACTATTGCGCCGCGGTATCGCTGCTGCCATGCTGAGAAAGACTAGCGACGCAGCCACGGCACTGAACAGCATTCCCACTTCCGCAGGCGAAACTCGCGCTGAAGCTCTCTACAATTTGGCGCAGGCTTATGCGCGTGCGCGCCAATGGCCTCAGGCGCAAACGACCCTGGAAGAATTGCGACGTGACTTCCCGCGCAGTGCCTGGACCCCGCGCGCCATTACGAGTGCCGGGCTGGCCGCCGATGAAGCCAAAAACTCAGCTCAGGCGACGAATTTTTATCAGACTGCGGTGCGGTACTTCCCCGATTCCATCGAAGTGGCGCAGGCCCAATTCAATCTTGCGTGGGCCGCACACGACGCAAAGAACTTTCAGGAGTCTTCACGAAGACTGACCGAGCATCTTGCGTTCTATGCCGATCGAAACACTGATAATCGTGGGCGCGCGGGTTATTGGGCTGCACGGGATTCAGAACGCGCCGGAAAACTGGCAGAAGCGCGTGCTCTCTACACGGCAATGCTGGGACGCTACGACGCCAACTGGTACGGTTATCTCGCCCAGCAGCGTCTCGATGCCATGACGCGCGGCGGCGCCACACCGCAGCAAAGTTTTGCTGCAGACTCGTTACTTGGGCGCGCAGTTGCGAATCTGCAAACGGTGACGGTAGCAGAGGAAACAGCCGGTCCCGAAGCAGATACCGCGATTACAAAAGCAGATCAACTTTCGAACATCGGTTTGGACGATTGGGCCCTGGCTGAAATGGCCAAGGCATCGCAAGCGGCCCCGTTCAGCCCGCGCATTAATCTGGCCACCGCTCGCATCTATCGCAACCAGGAAGACAACGTTCGCGCGCTGAACACGCTAAAAAAGAGCTACCCCGATTACTCGCAGATGAAACCAGCAGAGCTCACGCGCGAAGAGTGGGACGTGTTCTATCCACTCGCTTACTGGGATATCATTTCCCAGGAATCACGCGCGCGAAATCTTGATCCTTTTCAGGTAGCAGGGTTGATCCGCCAGGAAACAGTTTTCAATCCGCGCTCGCGCTCCGCTGCTGCGGCTTATGGATTAATGCAGGTGCTGGTGCCGACTGGTAAGCTCACCGCAAAGAAATACGGTGTAGATCGCGCGATCACAGCGGACTCGCTCTACGAACCCCGGCTCAACATTCAGCTGGGAACCGCTTACCTGCGCGAGCAGATCGATAAATTTGGCCGCATCGAATACGTCGCTGCTGCTTACAACGCCGGACCAATGCGCGTGCCCCAGTGGCGGGCCTCTTTGCCCGCGGAGATGGATGAATGGGCTGAGGCCGTGCCCTTCAAGGAAACGCGTGGCTACATCCAGGGAGTGGTGCGCAACCGGTTGCAGTATGAGCGGCTTTACGACAAAGACGGAAAATTTCGACCGGAAGTTGGAGCACATCCAGTCAATCCTCCTCGTCCGGAGGCGAATGCAACGCCGACCGCAGAGCCGGCCAATCCGACCGTGCGCAAGCGCCGTGTGATCAGCGAAGACGAAGAGTGATCGGTGCGGCCTTAGAGATTGCCGCGGCTTGTGCGCGTCAGGCGACGGATCAATGTGTTTGTTTTGATCAAGACAATGTTAGAAAGATTCGCCGGCGGCCTGCTTCTTTCCACAGCCTTGGTAGGCAGTTCCACGGCGGCCACTGTCCCTCAGAAACGCCCGGCGCCGACGTCGCGCGCGAGTGCCTCGCTCACAATTAAAGCAGAACCAAATGCTATCGTCTGGATTGATGAGATCCGTCGCGGCGCCATCGACGCCTCAGGCGAGCTGGTGCTCGATAAGGTTTCACCAGGTCGCCATGTCGTTCGCGTGCGCGCGAACGGCTTCAAGGAAGTTTCTACCACGTGGATTCCTGGACGAAGCAACCAACTTTCAGTGCGACTCATTCGCACCACCGACTCTACCGAACTGACTTTTCAACAAGCCGAAACTGTTCGCGAAACAGCGAGAGACGATGCTACCCGCACGCAAGCGGTAGATCTTTATCGCAGCGCTTTGAAACTGCGGCCCGCATTTCCCCAGGCACAGGTTGGATTGGCGCGCGTTCTGTTCGATCTGAATAAGCACGAAGAGGCGCTGGCCGCCATCGAAGCGGCCCGGCGTTCACGACCCGTTTATCCGGAAGCTTCGGCAGTCGAGGGACGCATCTATCGGGAGATGGCTTTCACCGACGAAGCAAGCAAGTCCTTTCAGCGTGCGATTCGGGAAGCGCGTGGGTTTCAGCCGGAAGCACACGTCGGTCTGGCCCGAGTCTATGAAGATCGCGGTCAGTACGAGTCGGCTGCAACTGAATTTGAGGTTGCTCTTAAACAGCTGTCAGATTCCGAGCCGGTCATCTATCAACTGGTGGGTGCAGTTTACGAGAGGTTGGAGAAGTATAAGGAAGCAGTGACGGCTTATGAGAAGTATTTGAAGCTTGCGCCGGCTGGTAACCTGGCGCCCGCGGTGCGATCAATCATCGAACAACTGCGCCGTCAGGCCGCGGGGCAGGAACTAAGTCCCTGAGTGGTGAGTTCAACTCGCACTCAGTTTTGGGTCGGCGGTTTCTCAACTTCAAAGCCGGCTTCGATCCAGGCCCCAGTGCCACCCATCACATTTAGCAGGTTCTTATATCCCAACTGCTGCAGGATGCTCGCAGCGGCGCTGGAGCGATAGCCACCCGCGCAAATGACTGCAGTGGTTTCAGCTCGATCCAGGTCCGGCAGCAGCGAGGATTTTTTCAGGTCCGCCAGCGGCACCGACTCCGCTCCGGGCACATGACCAGTGTCGTACTCAGCCGGCCGCCGCACATCGACTATCTGAATCTCACTCTCGGCCAGCATCCCGTGCAGGTCGCTGACTGAAATCTGGGCTACCGTCACCAGCTCGCGGCCGTCTGCGGCCCACTCCAGGACGCCCCCGCTCAGGTACCCTTTCACATTTTCTATTCCTACGCGAGCCAGGCGGACCGCCGCTTCTCCAACTGTTTCTTCGGACTCGGCCACGATTACTATCGGCGCACTTAAAGGAATCAGACTGCCGGCCCAGATGGCGAATTGTCCGTTCAGACCAATGTTCAAAGAACCCTCAACATGACCGGCGCCAAACTCTGCCGCCGTTCGCACATCCAAAAGGACAGCGCCTCCAGCAGCCAAACTGGCAACCTCAGCCGGTGCTAAGGAAGCGGGACGCGGTAAAGCGTCAAGAGGCGTTGCGCCAGTGCGATTGATTTCGGCGTCGAGCGGAAAATAATCCGGCGCGGCGGGCAGGTCGGTGGTCATCAACTTCACAAATTGATCTTTGGGCATGGCCTTCAGCGCGTAATTCACTTTACGCTGTTCGCCAATCGTTGATGAGGTCTCTTTAGACATGCTGCGTCCGCACATCGAGCCCGCACCGTGCGCGGGAAAAACTTCGACGCTGTCATCAAGCTTAAGCAGTTTTTGATGAAGACTCTCGTACATCATGCCGGCCATGGTCTCTGCCGTGTAGCCCTTGCCGCCAGCCAAATCGGGACGGCCTACGTCTCCTATGAACAGAGTGTCTCCGGTCAGAACTTTGACGGGCTGGGCAGAGGTTTCAGGATCGATGACAAGCAGGCAAATACTCTCCGGCGTGTGTCCCGGTGTTTCCAGCACACGCAATTTCACCTTGCCGACTTTAATTTCATCGCCGTCGCGCACGGCCCGGTGTGGAAAATCAACGCCGGCCTGGGCGCTGAAAACGATTTCTGCTCCCGTACGGTTAGCCAGCTCGCGATGGCCGCTCACAAAATCCGCGTGCAGATGCGTCTCGATCACATACCTGATCTGCAGTCCCTGCGCTGCCGCTTCCTGAATGTACTGGTCCACATCGCGTTGCGGGTCGACAACAGCGGCTTCGCCTGTAGAGCCAATCAGGTAAGAAGCGTGGGCCAGGCAGCCGAGATAGAACTGTTTGAAATACATAATTGAGTTCCTTACCGATTACGACGAGCTTACGCGTCGTAGCTGGCGCAGGGAAATCTGACTACTCCGCAGCGGGTAGTCTATAAAACTCTTTCGCCGGCTTCAATGGTCGTAGCATCCAATAGGGGCGGCGCGTACCATCCGGTGAATGTTGATCCGCCGGGCGCGTCATGGCCAGCCACTTGAGATATACCTCGCGCGACTTTTTAGTGTCGACAAAAATATCACCCGGTTTGTCATCGGCCTCGGCACGCTTCACCCGCACCGCCTGGTGCCAGCAATGCATTCCGGAAATAGGATCGGGATGAACGGGGAAGGTCAGGTTTTGATGAATCCCGGCGTCCTTCCACCAGATGCGCAAGCTGTCAGCGTCGGACGATTCGTAAGCTTCGACGCCCTTCTCTCGTTTCAGCCCCCACTCACTTTCGTGATGATCGAGCTTGACTGTGGCCATCAGCTGTCGTTGTCCTTCGTCTGTCAATTTCCAGCGGCCCATATGATGACTGCACGCGACCACGTCGGGACGAATTCCCTCGGTCACCCAGGCGGCTACGACAAAATATCCGATCTCGGTCTCGACTCTCAGCAGCTCGCCGGTTCTCACTCCCAACTTCCCGGCAAATTTCGGATGGATCCAGAGCGGGTTGGTATGCGCAATTTCATCCAGCCATT
Organism: Pyrinomonadales bacterium; assembly: GCA_038237475.1. Classification (GTDB taxonomy): domain Bacteria; phylum Acidobacteriota; class Blastocatellia; order Pyrinomonadales; family Pyrinomonadaceae; genus JAOAPY01. The sequence goes on from JBBRYS010000005.1 coordinate 391,218, forward strand.
TGGCGTTGGCGCTCCGAGTGTGGATCTGCACCGGCAGGCGGAAGGTCGAGATCAGAATCATTTGATCGTCTGCCAGGTTATCTCTGTGCACGTGACTCTTGATGTAGGTGGGCAGCGCGTACTCGGGCCAGCCCCAGTCGGCCAACGTGCGTGAAAAGAACTCCAGCCGGCCACTCGGAGTCGGAAAACCGCGCTTGACCTCCCCATCCAGATTCAGTCCGGCCAGACGCCGGCCGGCTGCGTCTCCATCAGGCGTTGGCAGAGGCACAATGTTCTGCGAAGCAGGTTTAGGAGCGTGGGAGAACACGCGACCGCTGTCGTCGACGCTGATGTCTTCGAGCTCTGCGGCCGGCACCGTTTCTTCATAGAGCGCGCCCACCTTTCGTTTCACTTCAAAGGCGCCATAGCGCCGCATGAATTCCAGCGGCGTCAGATTTTCCGCTGCCGCTTTCTCAGGCAGACCCGGCAGCGAATTATTAAAGATCCATTCGTAATATTCGTCTATACCGAGGCGCTGGCCCGGCTGCTTCTTCGATTCCACATGTTGCCGAATTCCGAGGCTGCCGTCGGGATCTATGCGCCAGGTCAATTCCAGCCAGAACTCATTCTCTTCCCAAACTTCGCCGGGGTTCACCATGCGGGTGTCATCGATCTTTTCGCCGTCTCGCTCACGCGCAGCGCGCAACACCGGTTGGCGAAAGCCCACCCATTGAGCGTCGTGTGTTTCGTAGGAATGGATATCGTGGCGTTCCGAACCGTGGCCCATCGGCAGGACGTAGTCGGCAAAGTAGGCAGTCTCGTTCCAGGTAGGCGTCATCGCTATGTAACAACCGATCAAATCCGGATCGGTAAGCGCTTCGATCCAGGAGAACCCGTCGGGATTGGTCCAGACCGGATTGTAGACGCGTGTGAAATAAACATCGAGTTTCGCGCGGCCGTCTTTGAGAAAGTGCGGCAGCAGGAACGACATCTCATTCATCGCCAGGGGATATTCCTTCGGCCAGGTCACTTCGTTCCACATCTTCGGGTGGGGCGGTGTGTAGATGGGACGAGGCACGAACTTGTTCCAGGCATTCGGGAACACGCCGCCCTCAGTTGCGATCGCTCCCAGCAGCGCATTCAACATGAATAGTGTGCGCGCTACGGCCCAGCCGCCGCTGACTCCTGACGAAGCGCTGCGCCAGTTGTGACTGCTGAAGCGAGTGCCCGCTGTTGCCACCAGCTTCGCGATTTCTTCCAGCGCTTTGGCGTCGACACCTGATTCACTTGCTGCGTAGGCAAAAGTGTAAGTCCCATAGAGGTCCTTCAAACACTGTTCAAACTCTTCGAAGCGAGCCTCCGCCGAATCATTCTTCGCGCCGACTTCTACAGACTTAGTATTGGAACTTGAAACTTGAAACTCAGAGTTCAGGTACTCTTCCCAATTCCACCAACGCCGCACGAACTCGCGGTTGTAGAGATTGTTCTGAATCAAATAGTTCGCGATGGCCAGCAGGATAGCCGCTTCTGAACCGGGAATGGGCGAGATGAAATGATCTGCGTGCGTAGCCGTGTTGGAAAGTCGCGTGTCGAAAACAATCAGCTTTGCGCCGTTGGTCTTGCCATCTATGACGCGCTGAGCATGCGGATTAAAGTAATGCCCCGACTCAAGGTGCGCGCTGATTAAGAGAATGACCTTCGCGTTGGCATGGTCGGGACTGGGCCGATCGAGACCCATCCAAAGCTGGTAACCTTCGCGGCTGCCGGAAGAGCAGATGTTCGTGTGCGAGTTATGTCCGTCGATGCCCCAGGCGGCCAGGATTCGCTCCGTGAAGCCATCCTCGCCCGGACGACCCACGTGATACATGATCTCCTGTCGCCGGTCTTCGACAATCGCTTTGCGAATACGCCCGGCCACGTCATCGAGCACTTCATCCCAGTCGACCCTTTGCCACTTGCCTTCTCCGCGTTTGCCACCACGTTTCAACGGGTAAAGAATGCGGTCCGGATCGGTGATTTGATTGAGAGTCGCGGGACCCTTGGCGCAGTTCCGCCCACGGGAGCCGGGGTGTTCGGGGTTCCCTTCAAACTTCCGGACTTCGCCGGTCGTCTTGTCGATGTAAGCAAGTAAGCCGCAGGCTGACTCGCAGTTGAAGCAGGTGGTGGGCACCAGGGAGAAATGACGCTCTTTGCGTTTGGGCCAGGCTTTTGAATCCAGCTCCACCCAGTCATCCCAGCGCTCCCTCGGTGGATACGATGCCAGATGATTACAGCTCGGCCCCGGATAGAAAGTCTCGCCCCGCCCTTCAGTGTCAGGGCGGGCAGCGCTTACCTTTTCACTCAACTCATCATCAGTCATAGACACATGTATTCACCAGGCCAAAGATTTGTCATCGATCTGCACGCGAGGGACATCGCCCAGATTCGTACCCACCATCAGGTCCGCCCGGGTGTTTATCTATTTTCCGCCCGGGTGTTTATCTATTTAAAGATGTCCGGATTTTCTTTCTGGACCTTGTCGGCCTGAGTGGCAAAATCATCAGCCTCTTTGGAGAGTTTCTCCACCTTCGCATTGGTAGCATTTGCCTGCTCCACAAAACTGGCACGGTTCTCGGAGTCGATCAAAGCCTGCGGCGTGCCTTTGGCTGTCTCAACCAGCTCGGCCCGTTTGTCATACTCTTTAACCTTGAACGACAAATATTCCTTGAACTTGTCACCGATCTTCAGCTTGCTGGCTTCTTCGTACTTGCTTGAGGCCTCCTTACACTTGTCCTTCGCCTTGTCATAGGCCGTGACTGCTTCTTTGGCGGTCGCGCGCGCGTCGGCTAATTGAGCGACGTCCATCTGGAGCATTTTCTGCTTGAGCTCTTCAGCTTCGGTAACGAAAGCCTTTGCCTCCTGGACAGCTGCGTTCCCTTCCTGAACGATTTTATTTGCTTTGGATGTTTCGTCGCCGACGCTGCAGGCCAAAACAGCCGAGAGTAATAAGAACCCGGCGATGACCGGACCTGACCTGAGCTGGTTTATCTTCCTGATAATCATTTCTTCTCCTATCTAATCAAGTCGGATGACTATTCAAGTAGTAACGACCCCCGTTGATCTTGCTTCCAAATATGCTCGACCTCGACTTCGATTCGTACGCTCCACGAGTCTACGCCAATGGTACCGACTGACCAGCCTGAACATAGGCATTCTCAAACAACATCATGCCAATCAAGGCCAGCGGTGCTCCACCAATAGCGATCACGGGATTGCTGAAACCCAAGATCGCCAGCGCCGGCAGCAATCCGCCGAGTGCTGATAACGATATTCCCATCCAGAAGTCGCTGCGGTAACGTCCTCGAACCATTTCCCAAATCGCCAGCCGTGCGTGCGCCGTCGGGTGCGTCAGTGATACCTCGCCCCAGATCATCAACAGATGAACGAGCGTGCTCAATGCGAGAATCCCTGCGAGTGGCAATACAAGTTCGAGTTCATACCATGCAGCAAAAGGCAGCAAGGCAGCCGCTCCCAATAATAAAGCCTGGACGAATAAATGAGGCGGCAGCAAGGGGTTTTGCCAGAGGTCGCGCGCCTTTGCCTGCGCAAACAAATACGCTGTGTAGACCGCGCTGAGGATTGCCAGAGGAACACCGGCGGCTGACAGCCAGGTCAGGAACGTGGCTGCCCAGGGAGCCAGGCCGGCAGAGAAACCTATCAGATTGTCTGCGGCAGCTGACCTGTGACCCGTTAAACTGACTACAAAGTGGATCAGCAAAACCAGGGAATACCCGGCAATGATAAATGCGCCCTTAACCAGCCAACTCTTCCACTGTGGTCGCGTAAAGATGAGATAAAAACGGCCGGGATGCTCCAGATCCCAAAGCAGGAGTCCGCCGGTCAGCGCCAGAAATACTCCGGACAGGACCGGAGTTATCCAAATCCAAATGACGCTACTCGCAGGTGAACTAACACCAAACAACATCAGCAACGCCGCCACCAGATAAACACCCGCCGCGAGTCCCTTCGTCCACGTGTAAAGACTGACTCGCCAATCCCAGGGGATGGTATGCGGTACGTCATAGCTCAATAAGGCAGCCGCGGACGAATTGTTAAAGTTTGGATTTCCCGCTACTACGTGATCGTTTGAAATCAGCTGTTCGCTCCACATGAACAGACCACCTTCAGGCCGGCGGGCTGCGAGCGGATCCAGTGTTGCCTGATGCGCGCCTTTGTAAAAGAGTTTAGGTAGCGTCTCCTTCTCAGGCCGGCGCACGGCAACTGGCTCGCGATTAATGATGCGGGCGACTTTTGAATCGGTGTCGTTCATGTCACCAACCAGAATTGCTTCGGTGGGACAGACGACGACGCAGGCAGGCTCGAGTCCGATGTCGATCCGGTGCGCACAAAAATTGCACTTCTCAGCCGAATGGTCCTCCGGATTGATAAAGATGGCATCGTATGGGCAGGCAGCCATGCAGGCCTTGCAGCCGATGCAGATCGATTTGTCAAAATCTACAATGCCGTCCTGACGCTTGAACATAGCCGAGGTGGGACAGGCCGTCACACAGGGTGCATGCGCGCATTGATTGCAGCGTGTCACCTGGTGCGCGCGTCGCGTTTGCGGGAATTCGCCGACGTCCACGTGCTTAACGTATGTGCGCGTGACCGACAGCGGCACTTCGTTTTCAGATTTACAGGCCGTCGTGCAGGCGTGGCAACCAATGCAACGAGTCTGGTCAATGACTTTGGCCCACTTAATTTGGTTGCTGCTGTCTTCGATCATAATCTGGCGGGCATGGCTCGCGCGCTTTATTAAGGGATTTACATTACTTGTTTTGGAGCTTCGAAACTATATCACGGCAGACGACGCTGGAAACATGAAAGAGATCGGCGGAGTCTCAGATACGAAAGTTCAGCTTTCCAATTTTCTCAGTCTGTAAAAACGGGTTTTGTGCGGCTCGTGGAAAAGTGTTAGAAAGAGTGCGGAAAAATTCTTTTTCGAAGGACATTAACTTATGTTTTCTCATAAATATTTAATTGGCAGCACGCTGCTCGTTTTCTCCCTGTTGGTGGTGATGGCGCCTCAAATCCTGGACTGGCAAATATCGGCCGCAGGGACGAGTTTGCAGGAAAGCAGCGATGGGGCGCGCCGCATCAAGCCTGAAGAAGCTCGGGAATTGCTGTCCAAAGGCAAGGCGGTTTTGGTTGACGTGCGCGGCGAAGCCTCGTACAAGGCCGGGCATATTAAGGGCGCCCTTAACATTCCGGCGCCCGATATGCGGGACCGAGCCAGGGAGTTGCCGGCCGACAAGATGATTCTCACTTACTGCTCTTGACCGGCCGAACATTCCAGCGCCGGTGCGGTGCTGACCCTGAAAGAGGTGGGAATTACTAATGCGGCAGCCGTCCTGGGCGGCTATGACGGCCTGATCAAGGCTGGCTTCGCCACTGAGACGAGTAACTAGGCATTTGACAAGCTCGCGACCAATCAAGTAACAAAGTAAGTCATTTCAAGTGATTCATTCGGTTGGAGGTTTGTTCATGCGTCCTCTTATCTGGCTGGCAGCGGCGATGCTTATTGGCATTGTCGTGCTGACTGCCTGCAATTCCAAAGAATCAACTCCCAAGACAGCCAAAGCCACGGCGCAAAACTCTCCGGTTCCGGCCGGCGACAACGTCAGACGGATCACGCCGGCAGAGCTCAAAGAAGAAATTTCCAAGAATGACGTGGTCATCGTCGACGTGCGCGGTGAAGCAGCTTATAAGGCTGGGCATATCAAAGGCTCCAGGTTGATTCCTTCAACGGAAATCCTGGCCCATGTCGATGAACTGCCGCGTGACAAGATGATTGTCACGTACTGCTCTTGACCGGCTGAACACACGTCCGCCAGTTCGGTGGTCAATCTCAAAACTAAAGGAATCGATAACGCTGCAGCAGTCCTCGGTGGCTATGACGCCATGATCAAAGCCGGCTTTGAAGTGGTGACTGGTTCCGACCCGAATGGAAGCAAGTAGCAGAAAGTAGACGCCGGGACGAGCTTTTAACTTCCGGCATGACTATCAATAATCCCGACGTCGCTGAACAGTGGCGTCGGGATTTTCAGTCTTACTTCGCAGTTCTGATCACGTTTGGGGAACCGGCGTGGATATACGCGCGGGCAACGGTGTCGCTGCCTTGCCCGAAGGCACGCACAGGACCGGGCAGGGTGAATTGCGAACGACGCGTTCGATCTCCGCACCGAGTACCGGAGTGCCGCCAAACAATGACGCATGCACGTTGGTGCCAATGACGATCAAGTCCGCATCCTTTTCTGCTGCCAGCGAGACAATCTCTTCATAAGGGCGCCCTTCAGCAATGTGCGAAATTGGCGGCCGCCCACCTTCAGGCTGAGGCAAGGCCATTTTTTCCTGAACATACTTGCGCAGTTGATTCAAGGCACCCAACCCACCTTCCGGAAACATCACTGAAATCTGCTCGAGGTAGTCGCCGATCACATAGACGGCGTGCAACTCTGCTCCCGTAAGGTTGGCAAGTTTATGGGCCACCTGCGTTGCCGCCGCCGACGATGGCCGGAAATTAGTGGCCAGTAGAATGCGATTCAAATGAATTTCAGAGTGGATGCCCCGGTGTTCTACAAAATCATGCTGAGGCGGGCGAATCGTTAACACGGGGCACGGAGCTTCGGCGATGATCTCTTCCGCAGTCGACCCCCAGAGGGCGCGGGCAATTCCCTTGCGACCATGCGTCACGACGGTTACCAGGTCGATGTCATAGTCGCGCACAGCGCGTGCGATTTCCGGAGCGGGCTCACCTTCCACAATCACCGGCTCAACTTCCAGGCCGCTCAACAATGGATCGGCCAGGATTTCTTCCACTCCAGCGCGCAGCTGCAGCAACCATTTATTCTCCTGTTCGTTGAAAACGCGCTCCGGGAGAGTCATCAGGTTGGGTGGGACTGGAGCGCTTTGGACACTAAATAACACCACTCGACCGCCGCCGCTGCGAGCAAAGGCCGCCGCGTACTTCAGCGCTGCGCGCGCGTGCGCTGTGAAATCAGTAGGCAGGAGGATGTTGCGGAATGGGTACATGGGAAGATGATCTTTGTGCTTTGTGCTTTGCTGTCCGATAGTCTGGATTCTTCGATCAACCGATCGCCGAGAACCCCAAGACCAAAGCACAAAGAACCAAGTACAAAGAACCAAGTTCTTCTTTAAAGAACTTGCGTGCCCGCAATCAGACTGAGCTTCTCTGTAAATTGACTCAAGCCATTAGCGCGCATGCGTGCGGCCACAGCAAGTTCAATTGCCACGGTTTCGCGAAAGCGCTTGCCGTCATTTCCAATCGCCAGTTTGTTAATGACTCGACGCAGGCACTCAGCCAGGGCGGTTACGAAAGTACGTGGCGCCGGTTGTGCCTTGAGGGTGATCATTTTGTCTCTGTAATCCATCCCATCCAGGGTTGGATCCAGAAATGGATAATCGTCACCGAGTTCGAGCCTGGCTGCGCGAAAGGCTGCAGTAAAGTCGGCACCCATATGAGTGACAGCCCTTTCCACAGCGCCGATGAGTTTGCCACCGGCTTCCAACAAATCTGCCCAGTCCACTTCGCTGGCCGGTTCTTCCGTGGCTGCCTCAGCCGGAGCAGGGAACGCAGTCGCAAAAGCCGGAGGAGATCCGGGGGCACTCCTGGGCTTGACCGCCATTGACCTGTCGTCCGCTTCCGCTGTCCCCAGGGGTGTCGGTTCGTAGACCGTAATCTTCCCTCCGGGTTCGCGCGCATGAACCAGCAGGCGTTCCATGGCGCCGTGGCTTTCCGATGAACGCCCGTTGCTGCGATTTATTTCGAGGACGGTTGGCTCGCTCGCCGCACTCAAATGCACTTCAGCCTCATATTGATCCAGGACCAGATGCACTGTACCGATAAACTGCTCCTCGCGCAGCTGCCGAAGTAATCCCGCCAGATTCACATAGCTCGTGTTCAGGTTAGCGAATTTCTTAATGGTGTTCATTACCGCAGTGCGTTGAAAGTCCGGATGACAAGCTGAATCGGAATCGAAGTCTAACAAAAAAAGACGAGGGACAACAGATCGCCCGCCACCGTCACGTGGCCGGAACCCGTGCGAATTCGTACTGCCATTGCTTCGCCGTCGTGAGGCTTTCAGGTTCCCATTAGTTCCAGTTTTTTCTTTACCTGCATCGGTGTTCCGTGCCAAACTCCGCATCTACTTTCCTGTCCCGGCAGTCGCGCTCTATTCATCAGCTTGCGGAGGTCGAAAAACTTTGCTGAAAGGAATTTTTCGCACCAAAAATCTTGACGACATTTTGGCGTCGCTGGGCGAGGAAAAGAATCGCCTGAAGCGGACGCTTGGACCATTGAATATTACGCTGCTGGGAATTGGCGCAATTATTGGCGCCGGCATTTTCGCGACTGTCGGCACGGCAGCCGCAGGCGATGCGGCGCGACCAGGTGCTGGTCCATCGCTGATGCTTAGCTTCGGGATTACGGCTGTAGTTTGCGCCTTCACTGCGCTCTGCTATGCAGAGATGGCGGCTATGGTTCCGATTTCCGGATCGGCGTACACGTATTCCTATGCAACTCTGGGTGAATTGGTCGCCTGGATTATCGGCTGGGATTTGATCCTTGAATATGCAATCGGGAACGTGGCGGTGGCCATTAGCTGGGCCAATTACTTTCGCTCGTTTATGCATGACGTGTTCGGAGTCGATATCCCTCAATGGCTGTCCACGGACTTTCGCACTGCCCGAAAGATTCCCGGACTGGTTGATAGTGCCCCGCATATTTTTGGCGTGCCGATAGTCTTCAACCTGCTCGCCTTCGGCATCGTCGCGCTGATCACGATCGTTTTAGTCTGGGGTATTAAAGAGTCAGCTGAGTTCAACGCTGCGATGGTCGGTGTCAAGATCATCGTGCTGTTGTTTTTCATCGGCTTCCTCCTTTACATGGTCACGCCGTCAAAGATGGCAACCAACTGGCACCCCTTTCAACCAATGGGGTGGGGCGGCACTTTGGCTGGGGCCGCGGTGGTTTTCTTTGCCTACATCGGGTTTGACGCTGTCTCGACCGTGGCTGAAGAAACGAAGAACCCAGCCAGAGATCTGCCAATCGGTATCATTGCCTCGCTAATTATTTGCACCGTGTTTTACGTGGTCGTAGCCGCGGTCTTTACCGGCGTGATGCCTTATGACGTGCTGAAAGACAAACTGGCCACTGAACAAGCTGAGCCACTGACGATGGCGCTGAGATTTGTGGCGCCCAATGCTCGCTGGGCAGCCGGTCTGGTCGACTTTGGTTCGGTGGTCGCGCACACGGCGGTGCTGCTCGTGTTTCAACTGGGACAGCCGCGCATCTTCTTTTCAATGGCCCGCGACGGTCTGCTGCCACCTGTCTTTGCGAAGGTTCATCCCAAATTCAAAACGCCGCACGTTACGACCATTCTGACTGGCGTGATAGTCGGCTTGTTCGCGGCCGTCATGAGCATTGACGAGATGGTGGATCTGACCAACATCGGGACTCTCTTCGCTTTCACCCTCGTCTGCATCGGCATCACGATTCTGCGCTACAAGGATCCCAACCGCGCCAGGCCATTCAAAGTTCCCTTCGGGGCCTGGCTGCTCCCGATGCTCGGCGCCGTCTCGTGTCTGTTCCTGATGTACTATCTGCCGCCGACGTCCTGGTGGCGCTTCGTAGCCTGGCTGATGATTGGCCTATCGATCTATCTTTCGTATGGTTACGCGCGCAGCGTGTTGGGAGCCAAGTCCGGTCGTTCCCGCATCACTCCCGGCTGGCTTTCGCTGTTGGGCTTCGCCGCGTTTTTGATAGCCGTGGGCATCCTCGTCATTCCACACCACGCCGACATGTCTGAACTTTCGGAAAAATTGTCAGCGGGCCTGGCCGAAGGTGGACGTACTATCATTGCCGTTGGTTGTATTGGCATTGGCCTGGTGCTGGGAATCGCAGGATTTATCATGGGATTGGTTAAGGGAGAGAAGTGAAGATCAATTGAGCCGATGAGGTGTCCCATTAGTGAAAGCCTGGCCAGTGGTTGCAACCGTTTTGCCTGGTGACTGCGGCCTTTGAACTGATCCCGCACGCTAAATCAAACGCTAATCTCTATGAATGCCCTGCCGATAATTGTTGGCGCCTTATGCGTAATCGCCATCTCGTACCGCTACTACTCTGCCTTTATCGCGGCCAAAGTGCTGGCGCTCGATGACTCGCGACCGGTGCCATCACAGACCATGTACGATGGTCACAACTATTATCCAACCAACAAATGGGTGTTGTTTGGGCACCATTTCGCCGCCATCTCAGGCGCCGGTCCTTTAATTGGTCCCGTGCTGGCAGCGCAGTTCGGATTCCTCCCGGGATTGTTGTGGCTCGTCATCGGCGTCTGTCTTGGCGGCGCCGTGCACGACTTCATGATTCTGGTCGCCAGCATCAGGCGCAAGGGAAAGTCGCTGGCTGAAATCGCCCGCACGGAGATCAGTCCGCTGTCCGGTTTGGTCGCCGCCATCGCCATCCTTTTCATCGTCGTGATCGCTTTAGCAGGATTAGGGTTGGTGGTCGTAAACGCTCTCGCGGAATCACCGTGGGGCACCTTTACGGTCGGCTTCACGATACCGCTAGCGCTCTTCATGGGTCTTTACATGTATCGCTTTCGCAAAGGCCGCATAACGGAAGCGACCATCATCGGAGTCGTAGGACTTTTGCTTGCAGTGTATCTCGGCGGAAGGATTGCGGATTCGTCCTGGGCCAGCGCATTCACCCTCTCGCGCAACACGCTCATCATTCTCATGGCAGGATACGGCTTTATCGCTTCAGTGCTGCCGGTGTGGATGTTGTTGTGCCCGCGCGACTATCTCTCGTCATATCTCAAAATCGGGACCGTCGCGTTTTTGATCATCGGCGTGATTCTGGTCCATCCAAATCTGAACATGCCGGCATTCACTCCGTTCGTTTCCGGTGGCGGCCCGGTGATTCCCGGTAAGGTCTACCCATTCGTGTTCATTACCATCGCCTGCGGCGCCATTAGCGGTTTTCACGCGCTGATCTCGTCAGGCACCACTCCCAAAATGATCGCGAAAGAGTCCGACGCGCGCATGATCGGCTATGGCAGCATGCTGATGGAAGGTGTGGTCGGCATCGTGGCACTGATCGCAGCGACCTCACTTTTTCCGGGAGACTATTTCGCCATCAACACGTTGCAAAAAACCGATGCGCAAAAGGCTGCTTACGTGAAATTGGTTGATGATCATTCCGCCGCAGGTTTCGATCTTAAGCCGCAGGAAATCGATCGCCTCGAGCAGGAGTCAGGTGAGAAGAACCTGCGTGGCCGTACCGGCGGCGCGGTTACGCTGGCGCTAGGCATCGCCAAAATCTTTGACGCGATCCCGGGTCTGCGCGGCCTGATGAAGTACTGGTATCACTTCGCGATTATGTTCGAGGCGCTTTTTATCCTTACTACCATCGATACGGGCACACGTGTGGCCCGATTTCTGATGGGTGAGTTTGGCGGACGAATCTATCGCAAATTTGACGAACCCAACTGGCAACCCGGAGCGATCATCACCACCGCAACAGTTGTGCTGGCCTGGGCTGCATTCATCTGGTCGGGATCAATTTCGACCATCTGGCCCATGTTTGGAATTGCCAATCAACTGCTGGCCTCGGTAGCACTCTGCGTTGCGACCACCATCATCATCAATTCGGGCAAAGCGCGTTATGCATGGATCACTATTCTGCCGCTTAGTTTCGTCGGCAGCACGACACTGGTGGCCGGGTGGGAATCGATTACGGACATCTTCTGGCCGCTCACGCAAAAGCCCGAAACCGCCGTGCAGGGGTATATCAACACTTCACTGACTGCACTCATCATGACTGCTGCCGTCATTATCCTCGCTGATTCTATTTATCGCTGGTTAGGAGGAAGCCGCCGCCTGGAACCAATCGCCCCCGAGGCGCCGCTCCCCTCGATTAGCGCCTGAGGTAAGCGAAGTTCACTTCTAACGTCACTGAGCACACCGTGGCGGCGATGATCGAACTTTGAATCCTGGAAACTGGCCAACCGGCCTATGCAAGCGCCTCTACGTTGGACAGGTTGGCAGCGAATCGGCAATAATACCGGGTTTCGCGCCGCCTCCCTCGTCAGTTCTCGCAAACAGCTGAGGGTTTTTGCTTGTTAAGGGTCGGCTACGCGCGTTTAAGGCAGCTAAGTCTCGCCTGTATCCAAGTCCGGAAAGGAATGTCCATCGTGGCACTATCGCTGATCTCAATCATCAGCCTGCTGGCAGTTTGCTCGGCAGCGCTCATAATTAAAAGGGCTATGAAAAATACTAACCAAATCTCCAAAGGGTGGGCCGCTGTGCGCCGCTCAGCTTTAACTGTCGCTGCTGGCGCTTTTGCGCTGCTGCTGGGCGCTTCACCGGTACTCGCGCAATCGCACGAGGGTGGCGAAGCCAGTCTCAAACTGCCGGATCTGTCCGATGTGATTTTTATCGGCGGGATGGATGGTCACCGGTTGCTGCTGGGGGGCATTGTGATCTGCGTGCTCGGGCTGGTCTTCGGCCTCGCCATCTTCATGAATTTGAAGAACCTCCCGGTGCATAAAGCGATGCGGGAAATCTCTGAGCTGATCTATGAAACCTGCAAGACCTATCTGATCACGCAGGGCAAGTTCATCCTGATCCTGGAAGCGTTCATCGCCGTCATTATCGTGCTGTATTTCGGTGTCCTTTCCAAGATGGAACCGTTTCGCGTCGGCATTATTCTCTTTTTCAGTCTAGTGGGTATTGCCGGCAGCTATGGCGTCGCCTGGTTTGGTATTCGCGTCAATACATTCGCCAACTCGCGCACGGCCTTCGCCAGTCTCGAGGGCAAGCCTTTTCCGCTCTACGCCATCCCGCTCAAGGCGGGCATGAGTATCGGCATGATGCTGATCAGCGTGGAGTTGCTGATCATGCTGTGCATCCTTTTATTCATTCCCGGTGATTACGCCGGGCCCTGCTTTATCGGTTTTGCGATCGGCGAATCGCTGGGAGCTGCGGCGCTGAGAATCGCGGGCGGTATCTTTACCAAGATTGCCGACATCGGGTCCGACCTGATGAAGATCGTCTTCAAGATCAAGGAAGACGATGCGCGCAATCCGGGCGTGATTGCCGACTGCACCGGCGACAATGCGGGCGACTCGGTCGGCCCCAGCGCAGACGGTTTTGAAACCTACGGCGTTACCGGTGTGGCGCTGATCACTTTCATCCTGCTGGGTGTGCATCAGCCGCGCGTGCAGGTGCAATTGCTGGTCTGGATCTTCGTCATGCGCATCATGATGATCATCGCCAGCGCCATCTCTTACTTCATTAACGATGCCATCGCCAAAGCGCGCTATCGCAATTCAGATAACATGAATTTCGAAGCGCCGCTAACGTCATTGGTCTGGATCACCTCGCTGGTTTCGGTGGTGCTGACCTTTGTGGTGTCGAAACTAATCGTGCCAACGCTGAGCGGAAACTCGGATTTGTGGTGGATGCTGGCGACAATCATTTCGTGCGGAACGCTAGCGGGCGCGATTATTCCCGAACTCGTCAAAGTCTTTACCTCGACGGAATCAATCCACGTTCAGGAAGTGGTCACCTCATCTCGAGAAGGTGGACCATCACTTAACATCCTGTCCGGCCTGGTAGCCGGAAATTTTTCAGCCTACTGGCTGGGCATCAGCATCGTGATATTGATGTCTATCGCTTACCTGTTCAGCACCATGGGGCTGGGTAACCTGATGGTAGCCGCGCCCGTGTTTGCTTTCGGTCTGGTGGCGTTTGGATTCCTGGGTATGGGCCCTGTGACCATCGCGGTCGATTCATATGGTCCAGTGACGGACAATGCACAGTCCGTTTACGAGTTATCCTTGATCGAAACAATTCCCAACATCGAAGCTGAGGTCAAACGCGACTTCAAGATGAACGTGAATTTTGCGCGTGCCAAGCACCTGCTGGAAGAAAACGATGGCGCCGGCAATACGTTCAAAGCCACGGCCAAGCCGGTGCTGATCGGAACTGCGGTGGTTGGAGCTACCACCATGATCTTCTCGATCATGATGACACTGACGGATGGTCTTACCAGAAATACTGAGAACCTCTCGCTGCTGCACGCGCCCTTTGTTCTGGGGTTGATTACCGGTGGCTCGGTCATTTACTGGTTCACCGGAGCTTCGATGCAAGCCGTGACCACCGGCGCCTATCGCGCGGTGGAATTTATCAAGGCCAACATCAAACTCGACGGCGTGGAGAAGGCTTCAGTCGAAGACAGCAAGAAGGTAGTTGAAATCTGCACCAAGTACGCGCAGAAGGGCATGTTCAATATCTTCATGACGGTCTTCTTCTCGACCCTCGCTTTTGCTTTCTTCGAACCCTTTTTCTTTATCGGCTATTTAATCTCCATCGCCATCTTCGGTTTGTATCAGGCGATTTACATGGCCAACGCCGGCGGCGCCTGGGACAACGCCAAGAAGGTCGTCGAAGTTGATCTGAAACAAAAAGGAACTCCGCTGCACGACGCGACGGTTGTCGGCGACACGGTTGGCGATCCTTTCAAGGATACGTCGTCAGTGGCGTTGAACCCGGTGATTAAGTTCACGACGCTGTTTGGACTGCTGGCCGTTGAACTGGCGGTGAAGCTTGCAGCCGATAACGCTGACGCCCGACCCTGGTTGACTCCAGGCCTGTCACTGGCATTCTTTATGGTGTCGGTGGTGTTTGTATGGCGTTCGTTCTACGGAATGCGTATCGGCGCAGCGATCGAAGACGCAGCCGCAGCGGGCTCAAACACACTCCCGGGTTATGGCACTGCAGTCAGCCTCAATCCGCAACCGGAACCACCGGGAGTGGCGATGCCGGGTGTTACTATTCCGGCTGATGATGTGGAACTTAATCCACAGCCCTTGCCGCCGAGGCATGACTCGCACGGAGAGTAGATCTGGTTGAATTGGGGGCCCTGGTGCAGGGTCCCCTTTCAATTAAAGGTCTTTTGGGATTAACATCAATCACTGATTCTGCGCCGGGACCGAAACCGGCTGATTCTGGATTTGAAGCGCTAAGGGAAGATAACGATGGATACTACGTACCCTAAACCAGACACCCTGCTCGGCGCTGCCCTGGCGCCGCTTGATTGGACCAGATCCGTGGGTCTGGTTCTCGGCTTTAGCTTGCTGACCGCTGCG
This sequence comes from Pyrinomonadales bacterium, assembly GCA_038237475.1. Taxonomy (GTDB): domain Bacteria; phylum Acidobacteriota; class Blastocatellia; order Pyrinomonadales; family Pyrinomonadaceae; genus JAOAPY01. The sequence goes on from JBBRYS010000005.1 coordinate 406,409, forward strand.
TCGGCGCAACTGGTAATCCCGGTTGGTCCAATTCCCATTACCGGGCAGACCTTTGCGGTCCTGTTGACGGGAGCGCTGTTGGGCTCGCGTCTAGGCGCGATTACGATGATCGTTTATCTAGTTGAGGGTGCGAGCGGCTTGCCGTTCTTTCGCAACTTCAGTGGGGGCTTTGCGCACTTGCTGGGACCATCAGCCGGTTACCTGATTGCATTTCCGGCTGCGGCTTTCATCACCGGTGCCTTTGCTGAGCATGGCTGGGACAAGCGCTTCTGGTCGGCGACAGCTGCGATGTTGGTTGGCTCGCTCGTGATTCTGTTAAGCGGGTGGGCGGTCTTAGCTCAGTTTATGGGACCGGCTGCGGCGCTGCGCGTGGGTATAGCACCTTTCATCATCGGTGACATTGTGAAGATAATGCTTGCCGCCGCTGCGCTTCCGCTTGGCTGGAAGTTACTGAGAAGTAACAAGCGCTGAGTGTACCGGCTTTAGCCGGGCTTTTGAACTTTGATGGCGGGCCAGCGCGCAGAAGCTAAAGCCCGCCTAAAGGCGGTACTCTAAGCGCCTGCCTCTTCCGGCGCATCGTCCGGCGCATCTCCTGCCTTGCCATTGTACTGTTCCAATTTACGATAGAGTGTCTTGCGGCCGATCCCCAATGCCCGGGCTGCGTGAGTCTTATCGCCCTGCGTGTAGTCCAGGGTCGCCTCGATTGCCGCTCGCTCAATTTCATCCATCGACGAAGGCACAGTCACGGCAAAAGTAGTCGTGCGTCCTTCGCTGGCTGCCTTGGCACGTTCCACCTTGATCCGATCCTGCTCCTGCAATACGGTCTTGCTGATTGCCTCAGGTAGATCTTCGAGTTCGATCTGGCGACCCGACGCAATGATCACGGCTCGCTCGATCGCATTCTCCAACTCGCGCACATTGCCTAACCACTCATAGGTCATCAATGCCTGGAGAGCATCTTTCGAGATTCCGGAAATAAATCGCCCGGTCTTTTGTTTGTAGTGTTCGAGAAAATGAATGACGAGGGGATGAATGTCTTCGGCCCGTTCACGCAGCGGAGGCAGCACGATGGGAAAGACTGAAAGCCGATAATAAAGATCCTGGCGGAACCGTCCCAGCTCGACGGCGCGCTTGAGATCGATATTCGAAGCCGCTATCACGCGCACGTCTGTCTTAATCACTTCGTTGCCGCCGACGCGCGTAAACTCGCCATCTTGAAGAACGCGCAGCAACCTGACTTGCGCAGACAAACTCATTTCTCCGACTTCGTCCAAAAACAACGTGCCGCCATTGGCCTCTTCATAACGGCCGCGGCGCCGCGCGCGCGCATCGGTAAAAGCGCCTTTCTCATGCCCGAACAGCTCCGATTCGAGCAGCGTTTCCGGAATCGCGCCGCAGTTCAACTTTACATAAGGCTGATCTTCACGGCCGGAGTTGTAGTGAATAAGGTTGGCCAGCAACTCTTTTCCGGTACCCGATTCGCCTTGAATCAATACCGTGGTCTGCGTATCAGCCACGCTCAAGCCCAGCTGAATGGCCCGGCGAATGATCGGTGTCTGGCCGATGATTCTTTCCTCGCCATAGCGTTCATGCAGGGCGCTCCGCAGGTGCATGATCTCCGCCGAAAGCTGATCACGCTCGAGCGCGGTGCCGACCTGATCAGCGATGCCTTCGACGAGTTCTACCTCATGCTCCTGAAAACCCTCGCGGGCGGCGCTCCACACCAGGCCGAGCAAGCCAAAGGTCTGGCCTGCGACTCGCACCGGGGCCACCAAAGCAGCGCGGCCACCCAGAGTGGCGTTGAACATCAACCGGAATGCGAAAGGAAGATCTGTCTCCAGCAGCTTCAACGTCTTGTCTTCAGCCAGCACTTCCATGATGGCGGGAAACGCAGTGACATCGAGCGACTGGCCATACTCGTCAATCAAACCGCGGACTGTGTCCGTAGGCGCATGCGGAGCAGCCTTGAAAGCGGCAAGGCTGATGCGGCCACCAGCGGGATCGAGCACGCCGAGCGCAGAGTAGTCAGCACCCACGAGGGCAATGGCCCGTTCCAGCACCAGCGAACTGACTTCACGAAAATCAGAACGAGCGTTGAGCGCGTTGGCGATTTCCAGCAACGCCCGCCGGGTTTCCGCCTCTCGTTGCTGGTCAATAAACAACCGCGTGTACTGGTAGCCGACGGCGATATGTCTGGCGATCGAGCGCAGAAACAAGACTTCGTCGTCTCCCCAGGCCCGCAGCGAACGGGTCATGTGCAATCCGACCAGTCCCAGCACGTCTTCCCCGCGCACCACCGGCACCACCAGTAGTGAACGGGTCTTTAAACTCGCTGCCAGAAAGCGGACTTTGTGATCGAGACCAGGCGCCGTGGTGTCGTCCAGGCGGATCGGTTGAGTGATGTCCACGTGCTCGGAAAGTTGTTTCAGATCCAGAGGGATGGCGGTCCCGAGGCTAGAGGGAACGTCCTCAGCTGCGCGCCATTCATGGCTGATGCGCAATTCGCTGGACGAGGTCAACTGGATCACATCGCAGCGATCAACATTCATCATGCGGCCCAGCTCAGACACGATCACGTTCAAAAAGCGATCGAGATTAATGGCCGTCGGCAGATCGAGCGCGAGGCGATCGATGATAGCTTCACGCGCTTCGTGCATCTTCATCTTGCGTTCGAGAGATAATGCTTGTACGGTTTCTGACATCATTAGACGCTGGGAGGAGATTGCTGTGGCAGCCGATTGGCCCTTCCCTTCTACCTTTTTTGAGGACCGATCATAGCGAAGCCCCGATGAAGTTGCAAAGCAATCCCAGAACTCAGCACCAGTCCGCCGGGGGCACACTCGCTCATAGCCTCGTTTGCAAGGCAGTAACCCCGTTCGTATAATTCAAGCGGTCGTCATCTACGGACCACCGGAGTTATCCAACCCTATGCCAATTTATGAATTTGAATGCCGGAAGTGCAAAGCTCGTAGCGAGGTTTTGCAGAAGCTGAACGACAAACAACCCGTTAAGTGCAGTAAATGTGGTGGCCGGCTGGAACGACTTGCGTCCGCTCCCGCCATCCAGTTCAAAGGAACCGGGTGGTACGTTACGGACTACGCCGGCAAGAATGGCAAGAAGGAAAAGTCGTCTGAAGAAAAGAGCGATACCAGCAAGACAACCAGTAGCTCGAAATCAGATACTAAAGAAACCTCCCCTGCAAAGAAATCTTCCGAGAGTACTTCGACACCTAAAAAAACGGCTGACTGATATTAGCAGCACTAAAACGATGTATCCGCTAATTCTCGAGGGAACCTGGTTCGGACGAGGTAAGAGGGTACTTCTCCGTTTACCGGCGGTGTCATCGTCCCTGGTTGCCTGCCTGCTGATCGTCGCTTCGCATGCCATCGTGCTGGGGCAAGCCGGTCGCAGATCAGACGCATCAGCTCAGGGTGGAGTGTTGCTTAGCGTCGTCGCCAAACGCGAACGTGAATCCACGGCTGCCATTACTGGCAAACAGCTCGCCGTTTTTGACAATGGCATTCAGCAGGACATTCGGAATTTCTCACGCGATCCTTCACCCGCGCGTATCGTGCTGCTGGTGGACAACTCGTTGACGCTGCGTGCCGACGTGGAAAAGCTGGAAACGGCCGCGCGCGAGTTTTCCTATGAAATTTTTGAAGGCGATAAGCTACTGATTGTTGGCTATGACGAAGAGGCCGAGATTGTAGCGGACTGGACCGACAACGCACAGGGAATCGAAGTAGCGCTGAAGGGCTTTCGTAAGAAAGGCGAGCCGCACTTATTCGACGCCCTCTACGCGATTGCCGATCATCTGCGGCCGCTGATTGGACAGAAACGGGTCATCGTAGTTATTAGTGACGGCCTTGACCGCGGCAGCAAGACTACATTTGAACAGATCCTGGCTGAATTACAGTTACAGGACGTCACCGTCTATTGCATTCAAGCTCCGGATCGCACTCGTGGCGCCATTCGCCGCGACGTGCCGAAACCAAAACGAGTGATTGAAAAACTGACGGAAGGAACCGGCGGCGTAATCTTTAACATCGACGAGCCACGCGAAGCTGCCAACGCCATCTGTGACGAGTTGCGCAGGAGCCGTTACGTGCTTTCTTACCTGCCAAGCAGCAGACCCTTTGGCGAGCCCCGCCGTCTGCTGGTGTTGGGAGATCAGGGGATCATCGTCCGCTCAAAAACCATGCAGCCCTCGAATTAGAGTTTAGTCCTCAATCCTTCCGGCGCGAATACAAGTAGAACATCACCGAAATAATCACCAGCAGCAAAATTTCAATGGGAATAAAAACCATTGGGTCAAAGACCCCGTTTTCGTCACGAGCGTCCAGATAAACCACCACAGTGCCGACACCGATACCGGTCGCCAGCCAGATGAATTGTCGTTTCGCATCCCACGCCATAAAAATCTTCTCAGCCTAATCCGCCCAGGTTGCCGAACTTTGTTTACACACGTGTCGTAAGATCGGGCAGTATAACCCTCTGGGAGAATCTTTTCATGTTCTGTCCAAAATGCAGTCAACAGCAGCCCGCTGAGACAACGCGATACTGTTCGCGCTGCGGTTTCAACCTCGGCGGCATTGTCATGATCATGGAAAACAACGGGATGCTTCCTCAGGTGGCGGGGCAAACAACCGGACTCTCACGCAACCGGATCATGCTCGAAGGCAGCGTCCTGGCCGTATTCGCCTGGGCCATCGCTTTCGCTTCTACGTTTTGGTTCAATGCCAGCGGCATCGGTGAAGGAATCGCGAAATTCGCAGGGCTGTTGTTTTTCCTGCTCGGGCTGGTTGGGCTATTCAGGTTTCTATATGGCTTCTTGTTCGGCAAAGAAAGCGGATCCGGGGTAGGCGTCCCTTCCGATATTTCCGCGCCACAATCATTTCCCGCAGGAGCTAATCGTGCCGCTCTCCCGTCTCAAACACACTCGGCGATCAGCGACTATCCTTTGCGCCCCAATACGAAGGAAATCGCTCCCAGAGCGAGTGTCACAGAAAACACCACCCGGCTGCTGGATGAAAAGTAGTCTCGTGCGCGATATCACCTGAAGTGACGTTGCCACGCATCAGCGATCCTTCAACAAGCCGGACAACCAGTGCATGAGGTTCAATACCAGTCGTTCATTATCGATGCCGGGATAGTTTATGCCTACCGGACTTTGCTCGCGACCGCTGAGCTGCGCGGAAAGCATCGCAGCGTCGCCCAGGACCGCTACACGTCCCTTGCCGAATTTTAGCGCGATGCCTTGAGCGCGTCCGACTGCGGAAGAATCCTTAGCCGCGGCAGGAGTTGCGCTATCCACGGCCGTCTCGCTGAGTCTAAACAGAATCGAGCTGCCCTCTGGTCCCTGCAGCGACTGTCCGGCAAAGGTAACGACGCGATTAAGTTTCTCGGCATCATCGCGTCCGGATGTAATGGGGTGGTCCATCAGCAATTTGTTGTCTCGTGAATAAACGATCCAGGCATCGTTGTCCGTTTCGTGGTGAGCCGGATCTCGGACTGTGCCCTGGCTCATAATGACGCCGAAGCGTTTCGCCAGATTCTCCGCCGCGGATCCAAAAGGAGCTTCGTCGGCAATCAACAACAGGGAGCCTCCATTTTTGACCCATTCGCGCACGATGTCGCATTCGCTATCGGTGAAGGCAGAATTTCCTGCGCCTTCGTCGTCGGCCTCTTCCGCGCCGAGTGGATCCGCGACCACCATGATTTTAAAACTATCCAGAGATTCTTTTGTAAACGGTTTGCGGCTGAGCACCACTTGATAGCCGTCCATTTCGATCAAATCAGCGAAAGGCTTATAGCGTCCCATCCGTGTATGCAGATTGTTATGCCCTTCATCAAACAGAACGCGTGGAAAGCCTTTGCTGTAGGCAGGGTGCTCGACAATCGCCTTGAAGGACGGGTCGGCGGTTTCCTGGGCCTGATTTGCGGCTGCCAGCAAAACTAATACGCTAATAATGAGAGAAATCCTGGCGAGCACGTTTGAAACCTTTGGTGGCTAATGCGATGGAGTGACTGGCTCAATGGGACACTCAGACCCGGGCATGCAACTTCTCCAGCCGTTCTGCCGCTAATTGCAGCGTCTGATCCCTCTTGCAAAAACAAAATCTGACTTGCTGGGCGCCACGTTGCGGCACGCTGTAAAAGCTCGAACCCGGAACACAAGCCACTCCAACCTCGCGGATCAAGTGGCGGGTAAAAGCAACATCGTCGCTAAAACCAAAATCGCTGATATCCGTCATAATGTAATAAGCGCCATCGGGGACATAGGCGCGAAAGCCGGCTTGCTCCAGCACCGGCATTAGCATATCTCGCCGCGCGCGATACTCTGTTTCCAGCGCCGCATAATATGCCGGTGGCAGCGACAACGCGTATGCGCCGGCGGCTTGTAATGGCGCTGCAGCACCCACTGTCAGAAAGTCATGGACCTTACGGATGGCGCTCGTGATCTCGGGCGGGCCGATACAATAACCAACTCGCCAACCGGTGACTGAGTAAGTTTTGGACATCGAATTTACAATCACGGTTCGCTCGCGCATACCCTCAAGCTGAGCCATCGAAATATGTCCAATCTCGGCTCCATCGCGCGGATAAAGAATGTGCTCATAAATCTCGTCAGTAAAACAGAGCACATCGAATTCCTTACAGAGCGCGGCGATGAACTCCAGTTCGTCACGTGTAAAGACTTTGCCGGTCGGGTTGTTGGGATTGCAGATGATGATCGCGCGAGTCCGCTCGCTAAATGCGGCCCGCAGTTCTTCGCGATCAAACGTCCAATCAGGCGCCCGCAGCGGCACATGGCGCGGACGAGCGTCAGAAAGGATCGCGTCCGGAGAATAGTTTTCGTAGAACGGCTCAAAGATAACGACTTCCTCGCCGGGATCGACGGTGGCCATCATGGCCGCGATCATTCCTTCCGTTGAGCCGCAGGTTACGGTGATTTCTGTTTCAGGATCGACGTCCAGGCCCAGATACCATTTGGTCTTGCGCGCAATGGCTTCGCGAAAATCGCGAGCTCCCCAGGTAATCGCATATTGATTGATGTCATCAGCGATGGCTTGCATGGCCACACGCTTGATATCCTCGGGCGCGGCAAAATCAGGAAAGCCCTGGGACAGATTGACAGCGCCATACTTCATGGCTTCGCGAGTCATCTCACGAATTACTGACTCAGTGAAGGAACCTGCTTTGGCGGAAACATGGTGACGCATAGTCTTCTGAACTCGGATTGTTGATATTCAGATCTTACTGACAGCTCGCGTTGCTACTCGTAAAGATAGCGCTGAAGCGCTGCTGATACTCCTGAGAAGTAATAAACGAACAAACCATTGCGTGCTGCTTGCCGATGTCTCGCAATGGACCACTGTTGATCTGCCCCAGCCAGAACAGAAATCCCGGAATATCGGGATTGCGGCGCAGATAACCGAAGTACTGACTCAACACTAACGAGCGATTGTATTCCGCATCAATCAAAGCTCGGTTATTGACTGGATTGGAAGCATTGTCATCTGCCAAACGATAAACAACTGCTCCGCGGCCGCCGGAATTGAAAAGACCAATGAGGGCGTTGCGTTGGCTGACCAGTTCTACGCCCAGATCATTCCGAATGGTGGCGAGCAGCGCGTCGACAAATTCCGGCCCGCTCAAACTCGCGGGATACTTGTTGAGAAACTCAGGACGATTAACAAACGCATCGCCCAGGCTTGCCTGAGACGTGGCCAGGTTCGCACCGCCCACCACCCGCGCCCTATCCTTCACAAAGACGGCATAGGACGGAAGCTTTTTGGCTTCAGTCACATTCGGTCCCGGATTGGGGAATGGCTGATCGTTTCCATAAACGCCCCGGTAAAGGCGCAACACATAACCGGCAGTCTGTTGATACTCCGGCTCGAAGAAGAATGCGTCGGACGCGGTGATTCGATTGTTGTGGATACAGACCGGGTCCGCTCCGCAGGCTGTGATCAATCCGGTCCAGTAGTCTTCACCCGCCTGATCGGACAAGCGCTGCAGAAAGTCATAGTAGTGTTGCCTGACAAAATAGCGCGCGTCATCGATTGGATTTGATGCGGAGGGACCTGAGTCATCGTCAAGGACCGTCACTGTCGCCGTGCTTTGCGGACCCAGCACCGCACTGCCGCCGACCGGATTGCTCAAGCTCAGATTAATCGTCTCGTTGCCTTCCGCGTAGAGGTCGTTGTAAATAATCAGCCGGAACGATTTTTCGAGTTCGTTCGCCGCAAATGCCAGGGTCCCGCTGGTCGACAGGTAATCACAACGCTGATTCGCTAGGCCACTCACCGCGCTGCATTCAACAAACCCGGGGCCGTCGACAGTTTGAAAATCGACTGCTGCCGCCGGCGCAGGATCGCCCGTTCTCTTCACGGTGATCCTCAGACTCAGCGCGCTCTCATTATGATCAAAGTTGGCCTGGGTGAACTCAAACTGAGGCGCCAGGTCGTCGTTAAGAATGGTGCCCTGGCCCTGGGCATCGCTGATTGTGGCATTGGTCGCGCCGGACAGATTCACAAAGAAAGTCTCGTCTGCCTCCAGCGCCGTGTCGCCATTGATGGTAATTGCGAGAGGTTTGCTCGTTTCTCCGGGGGCAAAGGTGACAGTGCCGCCACCGGCAATATAGTCAGCACCCGCCGTCGCAGTGCCGTCGGCAGTAGCGTAATTCACAGTCACGGTCTTGCCACTTAAGGCCGACAGGCTCACTGTGAAGTTCGCGCTGGTTGTACCCGAGTTGCCTTCAGCGGTCGAAACATCATTGATTGAAACACTCACCGGGTCGTCGTCATCGTTGATGGTTCCAATACCCTGGCTATCCCCGATGATGGCGTTGGTCGGGCTCGAGAGATTCAGCTGAAAAGTCTCGTCTGCCTCATCAAGGAGATCGCCATTCACCGCGACGGAAACCTGCTGTGTCGTCTGCCCAGCCGTGAAGGTCGCAGTACCTGAGGTCGCTACATAATCGATGCCTGCTAATGCAGTTCCATTAGCAGTCGCATACTGAACGGTCACCGTTTGTCCACTGGCCGGCGAAAGGGTGATGGTGAACGTGGCGTTGACTGTTCCTGAGTTACCTTCCGTGACCGCCACATCGTTGAGCGAAAGTGTAGGCTGCGAATCATCATCGGTGATGGTGCCCACGCCCTGGCTGTCGGAGATGGTCGCGTTGCCGGCGCCGGACAGGTTAACCACGAAGGTCTCATTTGGTTCGTTGATTACATCTCCATAGATGGTGATGTTGATTGGCTGCGAAGTCATGCCGCCTGTAAAGGTTAACGTTCCCGACGCGGCTGCGTAATCGCTGCCTGCGGTCGCGGTGCCATCTGCAGTGGCATAATTTACCGTGACGGTCTGTCCACTCGCTGCCGATAAACTAACTGTAAAGACGAGGGTGGTGGTGCCGGAATTGCCCTCGATAATTGAAACGTCATTGATTGAAAGCGCTGGTTGCGCATCGTCATTATTAATCGTGCCGACACCCTGATTATCGCTGATGGTGGCATTGGTAGCGCCTGACAGGTTCACATTGAACGTTTCATTGATTTCATTCAACAAGTCACCGTTGACAGTCACATTGAGGGGTTGCGAAGTCTGGCCTGCAGTAAACGTCAGCGTTCCACTGGCGGCGACGTAATCGCTCCCCGCCGTCGCAGTGTTGTCTGCCGTAGCGTAGTTGACCGTTATCGTCTGGTAGCTCGGATTCGACAACGAGACCGTGAATCCGGCTGTCGAGGTGCCGCTGTTGCCCTCAGTCACCGACACATCATTGATCGAGATCGTCGGCTGCAAGTCATCGTTGGTAATCGTTCCTACGCCCTGGTTGTCGCTGATCGTAGCGTTGCTCGCGCCGGAAAGATTTACGTTATAGGTCTCATTAGCCTCGAACGTCGTGTCGCCATTGACGGTGACATTCACCGGTTGCGAAGTCTGG